>NZ_BLAE01000039.1:41220-106874 GCF_009687865.1 Acrocarpospora macrocephala | reverse complement strand
GACTGGGGTTGGGGGCGGGGGGAGTCCTGGTCGCCGAAGATGGCGTTGAGGAGGTTGCCCAGGAGTTCGCCGAGGCCGGTGCCGCTCATCTGCTTGCGTTCCTGGTCGAGGTCCTGGGACATGGTGCCCATGTCCATGCCCCGGTTGAGGCGCTTGGCGAGCATGGACATGACCATGGGCGCGACCATCGTCAGCACCTTGGAGACGGTCCTGGGGTTGATGCCCATGAACTGGGAGATGCCCTGAGCCGCCTGTTCCGTGCCCTGGTCGCCGAGGACGTGGCTGAGGATCTTCTGGCCGTCGTTGGCGTCGGCGAGGGCGGTGACGTTGGTGAAGGGGTCGCTGTCGGTGTGCTGGTCCAGGGCGGAGCGCAGGGATTGCGCGCCGCGCGCGTGTTCGGTCTGGTGGGCCATGCCGCCCACGATGGTGCC
This sequence comes from Acrocarpospora macrocephala, assembly GCF_009687865.1. Classification (GTDB taxonomy): domain Bacteria; phylum Actinomycetota; class Actinomycetes; order Streptosporangiales; family Streptosporangiaceae; genus Acrocarpospora; species Acrocarpospora macrocephala. The sequence goes on along the minus strand of NZ_BLAE01000039.1, from coordinate 106,443 downwards.
GAGCGAAGCCTGGACAGCGCCCTTCGCGGATTCGGTGTCGGTCCCGATCATGACCGCGATCTGCTGAATGCCCTTGGGTCCCAGCTGGGAGAACAGGTCGTCCTGCATCGACTGGCTCACGGTAACCCCCCGTATGAACGTCGTCTCCGCGAGGCCCTTCCCCGGACTAATTACGCATAACTTCCTAAAAGCCTCAAATCACTCTCCGAGGCCGGCCTGTCGCGCCCGGACCACGGCCTGGGCGCGGTCGGCCACCTGGAGTTTGGCGAACACGTTGGTGAGGTGGTTCTTCACGGTTTTCAGGCTGAGGAACAGGATTCTGGCGATGTCGGCGTTGGACTTGCCGGAGGCCAGCAGGTCGAGGATCTCGCGTTCGCGCTGGGTGAGTTCCGGGAACGGGCCGCTGCCGGGTCCGGTGGCCAGGAAGCGGCGGATGCGGCGGGCCACGGCGGCGCCGTACACCGCCTCGCCGCGGGCCACCGCCCGGACGGCGGCGATGAAGTCGGCGCCGCCGGTGCCCTTGAGCACGTAGCCGCGCGCCCCGGCGCGGAGCGCGGCGAACACGGAGGCGTCGTCCTCGCTCATGGTGAGCACCAGGATGCCCAGGTCGGGGCTCCGGTCGATGAGCCTGCGGGTGGCCTCCAAGCCGGAGGTGCCGGGCATGACGAGGTCCATCACGACCACGTCGGGGTTGCTCGCGAGCGCCATCTCGATGGCTTCCTCGCCGTCGCCCGCCTCGCCGACGACTTCCGCGCCGCCGACCTGTTCGAGCAGGGCCCGCAGGCCGTGCCGGAACAGCGGGTGGTCGTCCACCAGCAGCACCCTGACCGGGGACTCCGTCATCGGTTCCTCCTCGTTCACAGCGGCAGCACCGCCGCGACCGTGGTCCCGCCGCCCGGCGCGGACCGCCGTTCCAGCACGCCGCCCAGCTCGGCGGCGCGCTCCCGCATGCTGCCCGAGCCGACACCCTCCACCAGGGGTTCCGGCAGGCCGCGGCCGTCGTCGCGAACCTCCAGGAGCAGCCGGCCCTCGCGGGCCGCGGCCGAGATCTCCACCTTCGCCGCTTCGGCGTGCCGGAGCGCGTTGGCCAGCGCCTCCTGAACGATCCGGTACGCGGCGACCTCCACCGCGGCGGGCAACACCGGCAGCGGCCCCGGCATCGACACCGTGACCACGGGACCGCTGTCCGCGTCCAGCGCCAGATCCTCCAGCGCGCCGCCGAGGCCCAGCTCGTCCAGTGCGGGCGGGCGCAGATCGTGCACGATCCGGCGGACGTCGCCGACCAGCCCGTGGGTCAGTTCCCGGACGTCGGCCAGCGGCTCGCGCAGCGCCACCGGCGCCTTGGCCTCGATCAGGTCCAGCCGCACGCCGATCGCGGCGAGCCCGGGGCCGAGACCGTCGTGCAGGTCCCGGCGGAGCCTGCGGCGCTCCTCCTCGCGGGCGATCACCAGGCGTTCCCGCGAGGTCTGGACCTCGCGGGTGAGCCGGACGGCGGCGACGGCCAGCGCGAGGTGGCGGGCCAGGTCGTCGAGGACGGCCAGGTCGGCCCGGGACAGCGCCTCCCCCGGTGATCTCGGAGCCGCGCGCAACTCGCCTTCACGTCGGCCGCTGGCGTGCAGCGCGAGCCGTACGCCGTCGGAAGGGATCTCCCCCACGACGGACAGGGGGGTGCCGTCGGCGGCCAGGACGGCGACGGCGGGGAGGCGGAGGGTGCGGGCCACGGTGTCGGCGGCGCCGTCGAGCAGGCGGGTGGGGTCCGCGGAGGCCTCCAGCTGGTGGCCGAGGCGGGACAGGGCGGTGGCGGGGTCGCCGCGGTTGCCGAACAGCAGCCTGCCGACGGCGCGCTGGACGGCGTCCCGCACGGGGGCGAAGGCGATCGCCACCACGGCGGTGCCGATCAGGGGTTCCAGGGCGCCGCCGTTGAGGCGCAGCAGCTCGTGGGCGGTGCCGACCACGGCCAGGTAGATCGCCAGCAGCACGCCGGTGACCAGGACGGAGACCACCGTCCTGCGGATCAGGATCTCCAGGTCGAACAGGCGGTAGCGGAAGATCGAGATCGCCGTGGCGGCCGGGAGTAGAGGCAGGGTGAAACCCAGCAGCCACACGCCGATCGGCGGATGGTACGGGAGGAAGGTGTCCGCCAGCACGGCGGCGGTGATGGCGGCGGCGGCCGCGAACACGGGAACCAACTGCCGTCGCTGCTCGCCGTTGGGCTCGGTGCCCCGGAACCGGACGGCGAGGGCGGCGGCTCCCGCCAGGCCGAGGGCGACCATCACGACGGCGAAGGCGATCGCGGCCTGCGGGGTGGGCACGAAACCGATCGGGTTGGGCTCTTCGTGACCCCAGACCCAGATGCGGTCCCGGAAGACCAGGATGAGCTGGAGCACCGCCATCCCGGCGATCAGCGCGCGCAGGACCGGCCGCCAGCGCGGCGACGGGAGGCGCCCGTCCGGGAGCAGCAGGGGAAGCAGCAACAACGGGCCGAAGCCGGTGAAGAACACCCAGTTCAACGACCACGCCGCCAGATCCGCACCCGGCCAGCCGAGCCCGTCGCCATAGGCCGCGTAACCCCCGAAAAGCGCCTGGAGTGTCACGCCCGCGCCCCCGACGCAGAACAGCCAGCCCACCGGATGCCGCGGCAGGCGCGCCAGGATCAGCGCTCCGATCAGCGGATACGTCAAGCCGACGACCGCGTCGAGCGCGAGGTAGGTCAGGTCTGCCTCGGGCACGCTCACACTCAACACGACGCCCCCGACAATCCCGAGCGAGCACAGGACCGGGATCGCCCACGGCCACCGGGAAGCGGTACTACGCATTAGGACATCATCGAACATTTCATGACACGGACGAAATGGGCCTAGAGTCCTGGCTCACCCGGGACCTGGTGAAACGGCCAGGGGTGACGCCGATGGGAACAGCCCTCGAAGCGACGGGCAGCCGGTTGGTCCCACCCACCCTCCCTTTGTTTCCCCCGGGCTCCGCCCGGCCCCGCCATCGCCGTGGTCGCCAGACGAAACGACAGCCACGGCGTGGTGGTCCCACCCACCCAGCCTTCTGTTTTCCCTCGGGCTCCGCCCGACCCCGACATCTCCGTGGATGCCCTCGCGAAACGACAGTCGCGGCACGGTGGTTCTCCCACCCACCCAGCCCGTCGTCTACCCTCGGGCTCCGCCCCCTGCCATCCCCGTGAACACGCAACACGCCACAGGCAAGACCTCACCAGGGGACCTTTTAGGATCGCCCCGACGCCATAATCTCTCCAGATCGATCGGGACTCGGAGGGGACCCGCCGATCAGGCGAATGGGACCAGTCCACCGATGGACTCCGGCCATGGATACCACCTATTCGCTCACCCTGGTTCGCAAGCAGCTGACCATGTTCGCCGTCGTGCTGCTCGTGCTGGTGCTGCCCGCCTTGGCGTACGCGATCTCACAAGGCCTTGATCTCAACCGCGTCAGCGAGGCCCCCATCGGCGCGCAACTCGCCGTCTACAGCCAGGCGTTCGCCCCCACGCTGGCCGCTCTGGCCGCCTGGCTCGCCGGAGGGCGCGGTTTGCGCGGGTTCGACTGGGGCTTCCGCAGGGTGCCGTGGCGCACGCTCGGCATCGCCTGGATCGTCCCCGTCGTCGGCATCGCACTCGGCTACGGCTCCGCCTGGGTCACCGGCCTGGCCCGCTTCGCGCCCGGAAACGTGACCGACTCCACCGGTTTGCACCCCGCAGTGGCGGTCGTGCTCGGCCTGCTCCCCGGCATCGTCCCCTACGTGATCCTGGCCCTCGGCGAGCAGATCGGCTGGAGCTCCTTCCTGACCACCCGGCTCGCCCAGACCAGGAGCACCGACGCCACCGCCCTCATCGTCGGCCTCTGCTGGGCGTCGTTTCACGTGCCGATGATGCTGTTCGTCCCCGGCGCGATCGACCAGGGCATCCCGATCTTCTACGCCATCCCCTGCTTCGCCGTACAGTCGGTGACGATCGCCTTCCCGCTGGTCTGGCTCCGCGTGCGGACGAAGAGCATCTGGCCGGTGCTCATCCTGCACGCGACCCTCAACGCCGCCCTCTACTTCGTAGCGGGCGCGATGACCGCCCCCACCGAGAATTCACCATGGTTCGTCGGCGAAGGCGGCGCGCTCACCACACTCGGCCTGCTGATCGCCGTGCTCGCCACCCGCCGGCTGTGGCGCAATCCCGGATAATAAGACGCATGGCGATCGTGTGGGACACCGTCTTCGGCCCGGTCAAGCTCACCCACGAAGGCGAGTCCCTCCGCGCCGACGTGGACGGTGACATCAACTTCCGGGGTGTCGTGTTCGGCGGCTGGACGGCCTCACTCGCCGCCCTGGCCGCCGCCGACGGCTTGGACGGCCAGGTTCTGAGCGCGCTGCACGTCGTCTTCACCGGCCAGGTACGCCCGGGCGCCCTGCTCTTCGACATCGAGCGGCTGCGCGCCGGCGGCTCGATGGCCGCCCGCCGCGTGACCGCGCACCAGGGCGGGGAACCACTGGCCTCGGTCCAGGCCTGGTTCACCCGCCCCGACCTGTTCCCGTCCGCGACCCACCCGCGCTCCACACCACCCCAACGATCCTGGGACGACTGCCCCACCCTCGAATGGTCCTGGCCGGACGCGCCCTTCCTCCGCCACATCGACGAACGCGGCATCGACTACCCCACCTCGTACGCCACCTTCCAGCACGGCCCGCCGCACGTGGAGCTCTGGGCCCGCCCCTTCGAGCGTCACCTGGAGCCGCTCCCCCGCCAGCTCCTCGACGTGATCCTCTTCGACGCCCACCTCCTGGACGCCGCCTACCGCGCGACCACCCTCACCGACCTGCACATGGTCTCCCTCGACCTGTGCGTCACCTGGGCCGCCACCCCGCCGGACGGCTGGCTGCACGTCACCACCGACGCCCTCCTCGGCCCGTCCCTGGTCGTCACCACCGGAACCCTCGCCGACGAGCACGGCACCCGCTACGCGGTGGCGACCAGCCAGGGACGCTCGTACGCCCCACGCTGACACCTACCTGCCACGCTGGATGTCGATCCGCGGGGGAATGCCCGCCGCCTCGTACGCCTCGGCCTCGTCCAAGGTTTCCCGCTCCAGCAGCGCACTCACGATGTTGTCGAGTTTGTCGCGGTTATCCCGAATGACCTGCTGCGCGATTTCGTAGCATTCCTCGACGATCCTGCGGGTCTCCCCGTCCACCTCGGCCAGCGTCGCCGCGGCCGCCTGGGGCTGGTCGTCCTGCGGCAGGATGTTCAACGGGCCGATCTTGGGCGACATCCCCCACCGGCCCACCATGCCCCGGGCGATCGCGGTGACCTGCTCCAGGTCGTTCTCCGCCCCGGTGGTGACCAGCCCGAAGACGACCTGCTCGGCGGCCATCCCGCCGAGCGCGCCGACGATCCGGCCGCGCAGGTAGTTCTCGTCGTAGGCGTACCGGTCGTTGTCCGGCGTGGACAGGGTCACGCCGAGCGCCCGGCCGCGTGGGATGATCGAGATCTTCCGTACGGGGTCGGCGCCCGGCTGGAGCATGCCCAGCAGGGCGTGGCCCGCTTCGTGGAAGGCCGTGCGGATTCGTTCGTCTTCGGGCATCACGATGGCGCGAGCCGTACCGAGCTGGAGTTTTTCCAGCGCGTCGGCGAGGTCGGCGGAGTGGACCTGGACGTTGCCGCGCTTGGCGGCGAGCAGGGCGGCCTCGTTGACCAGGTTGGCCAGGTCGGCGCCGGTCATGCCGGGGGTGCTCTTGGCGAGCCTGGCCAGGTCGACGTCGGCGCCGAGCGGGACGCCCCGGGTGTGCACCTTGAGAATCGCGGTACGGCCCGCCGCGTCCGGCGGGGAGACCACGATGTTCCGGTCGAACCGCCCGGGCCGCAACAGCGCCGGATCGAGGATCTCGGGGCGGTTGGTGGCCCCGATGACGATCACGCCCTCCCCGGCGGTGAACCCGTCCATCTCGGTGAGGATCTGGTTCAGGGTCTGCTCGCGCTCGTCGTGCCCGCCGAGCGCGCCCGCGCCCCTGGTCCGCCCGATGGCGTCGATCTCGTCGATGAACACGATCGACGGCGCGACCTTGCGGGCCTCGGTGAACAGCTCGCGGACCCGGGACGCGCCGACGCCGACGATCATCTCGATGAACTCGGAGGCGCTGGCCGAGAAGAACGGCACGCTCGCCTCGCCCGCGACGGCTCGCGCCAGCAGCGTCTTGCCGGTGCCCGGCAGCCCGGTGAGCAGCACGCCTTTGGGGAGCTTCGCACCGAGTTTGCGGTATTTGGAGGGCTCCTTGAGGTAGTCCACGATCTCGATGAGCTCGTTCTCGACCTCGTCGATCCCGGCCACGTCCGCGAACGTGACCCTGACCTTGTCGGTCGCGATCGGGTGGGCCGCCCGGGATCTGCCCAGCGCGCTGAGGCCGCCGCCGCCCATCATGGAGGTGCCCCGGCGCAGCAGCCACATCCACACCCCGGCCAGCAGCAGGACCGGCAGCAGCGACAGCACGAGATTCCAGAACGTCCCGCGCGAGTCGCTGAGCGGCTCCGCCTTCACCGTCACGTTCTGGCTGGTCAAAAGCTGAAATATCTGGTCTTGGTTGGCGAAGACCGGCATCTCCGTCGAGAACTTGGTGTACATCTTGTTGCCGTCGGGATCCTTGGCCTGCGCCTTCAGGTCGCCCTGGATCGAGTATCCGGTCGCGTAGATGTCCTTGACGTTCCCGGCCTCGACCTGCTTCAGGAACTGCGTGTACGAGATCGTCTCCACCGCTTCCCCGTCATAGAACGAGGAGACCACGAAGAACAGCGCGTACGTGATCAGCAAGGTCAGCGCGAACCGGAACCAGTTGATCTTCGGGCCTTGCGGTTTGCCCGGGGGGAGACCCTCGGCGCGCCAGGGCTTGGGCTCGTCCTCGCCCGCGGGCTTGTCCGGTTCCCTGCGCTCCTGCGGCTGGTCGGCCACGGGTCTCCCCCCGCCCGTCGACGACGGGGCTCAGCCGCGCGCCGCGGCCACGGCGTGCTTGAGCTGGTCCTCCTGGTCCTTGCTGAGCGAGGTGTGGATGATCCGCCCGCCGTACGGCGCGAGCTGCGGGATGACCTTGTCGGGCGTGCTCTTGTCGATGAGCAGGAAGAGCGCCGCCGCGCCCGGCTTGAGGCCTTCGGCCAGGTCTTTCATGAACTTGTCGTCGACCCCCACGTCGCTCATCGCGCCGATCGCGGCGCCGGTGGCCGCGCCGACGGCCATGCCGAGGAACGGCATGAAGAAGATGAGCCCGATGAGCCCGCCCCAGAGCGCTCCCCCGGCCGCCCCCGCGCCGGTGGTGCCCACCATCTGCTTCATCTTGATTTTGCCGTTCATGGTGCGTTCGACGATCGCCATGTCCCGGAGCTCGATCAGCCGCTCTTTCTGGAGCTGCTGGACCTTGTCCCGGACGTCCACGGCGGTGGAGACGTCGTCGTACGCGATAGCGATCAAATTCGCCATTGGAAAACCCCCCGATTATCCAGATGGCGCTATATCTCCCCAGCTCAGAGCTCTCTAAAGCACCTTAATCTTGGACATTACGGTGTTGATGTCGCGCCAGCGCTTCTTCTGGGCGTCGGGCACCGTGATGAACACCAGCGCGGGCTTGCTCTCCGGCACGTCCAGCAGCGCGAGCGCGGCCATCGAGCGGCGCTTGTCGCCCTTCACGGTGTAGTTGACCTCGTAGCCGAGCAGCCAGCCGTTCCGGTCGTCCACGGAGATCGGCTGGGAGGCGGTCCACTCCAGCGTCGCGCCGGCGGGGTGGTGGTTGAGGGTCCAGCGGGCGGCCAGGAACGCGGTGTCGCGCAGGCTGTCCTGCACCTCGATCGGCACTGGGCAGGAGACCAGCATGCCCCGGTAGGCCATGCCCTTGATCTTGCCGAGCAGCTGGCGGGAGGCGAACGGCGACGCCTTGGCCAGACTCCATTCCTTGCTGAACCGGGGCACGGCGACCCCGGATCGTTCGTCCTTGAGGGAACCCCGGACGGGCGCGGAACGCCCCGCGAGGGCGGCCAGCTTGGTGTCGGCAGCGGGCAACGCGGGCACCCGGGGATCTTCCTGGGCGATGGTCAGCGCCGAACTCGCCGACGGGCTGGGCGCCGCGGATGCGACGACCGCGCCCCCGGACGAGGGGGTGGGGGACGGCGGCGCGAACGTGGGCGTCGGCGAGGGGGCCGCGGCGGCCGGGAGCGTGCCGGGCTCCTCCCTGGTCGCCACCACGGCGGCGACGAGCACGGCCACGAGCCCGACGACCACGGCGCCCGCGACAGTCCGGTAGACCAACCGCATCGGCAGGTCACCAAGGCCTTTGCCCGACGGTGGCGGCGGTGGAAGCTCCGGGATCGTGATCTTCGGTAGCGGTGTGGTCTCGGCCTCAGCCGCGACGTACGTCGGAACCGCCTTAGTCCCATAGTCCCCAGGTGACACGAACGGGAGCGTACGCGAACTCCGGGTATTTTCGGGTGCGATCACCATCACACTTCGGGAACAGGTCCGTACCCGATAATTGGTCCGATAATGGTGGCGTGCGCGTCGAACTCCGCTTCACCGCAGGTACCGGTATCCATCACGATCTGTCGGCCGTTCGCCAGGACGGCCGCTGCCTCTGGGTGGCCGGAGACGAGTCCTCAGCCGTCGAACGCCTCACGTGGCGGGACGGCGCCTACCAAGATCATCATTCGTTTCGGCTGTCCGAATTCGTCGAGCTGCCGGCCGGTCCGGACGAGGAAGCCGACATCGAGGGCCTGGGCCGCGCCGACGGCTGGCTGTGGGCGGTCGGCTCGCACAGCCTCAAGCGCAAACGCGTCAAACCAGGTCAGACTGGCGAAAAGGCCCGCAAGCGGCTGGCGACGGTGCTGCGGGAGGAGAACCGTTTCATCCTGGTACGGCTCCCGCTCGTCGAACGCGACGGACTTCCGGTCCCGGTCCGCAAGGACGGCCGCAGAACGGCGGCCATCCTGTCCGGTCCCGGCCGGAACCTCGCGGACATGCTCGATGACGACGACCATCTCGGCCCGTTCCTGCACCTGCCCGGCAAGGACAACGGATTCGACATCGAGGGCATCGCGGTCATCGGATCCCGCGTGCTGGTCGGATTACGCGGTCCCGTGCTCCGCGGCTGGGCGGTCATCCTGGAGATCAGGCCCGAGACGAATCCGCACGATCCGCACCGGCTCCGCCTGGACGGCGATTACCAGACCCACTTCGTCGATCTGGACGGTCTCGGCATCCGGGATCTCTGCCCGATCGGGGATGACCTGCTCATCCTGGCCGGGCCGACGATGACCCTGGACGGCGCGTTCCGGGTGCTGCGCTGGCGGCCCAACGGCGACTTCGCCAACCCGCCGACGCTGGTCACCGAGCTGCCCATGGTTCCAGGCGCGGACCGCCCCGAAGGTCTCGCCCTGCTCCCGGACGGTCGCCTGCTGATCGTGTACGACACCCCGGCGCCGGACCGCCTGACCCTCGACGGCGTCTACGCGGACATCGTTCAGGTGTGACGCAGCGGTCCCCAGCCCTCCGGCCGGAAACCACCCCGCCGGAGCCAGGGTGTGTCCGCGATCACGGTGACGCTGCCGGGTTCGATCTCCGTGAAGCCCGCGTCCCTGACCGCGGGCAGGCCGCTCTCCATGAGCTTCCGCCAGTCGTCCGGTGCGGCCGTCCGCACATCCAGCGCGAACCCCTCGGAACGCCACGTTTCCCGCTCCTCGGGTCCCGTCCCCCACCAGGCGAGTTGCGCGGCGTGCCCGCATTGCGCCATCGCCTTGCCCGCCGACATGTCCAGCCCGGGATTCACCCACAACACCACATCCCCGGCGGCGCCCAGCGGGTGGTGATCCTCCAGATCCGTCCCTGACACCTGCAGCCGGGACAGTTCCTTCGGCCACCCGTCCAGCGGGATCGGCGGATGCACCCGCACCTCGGCCGTGCCCGCCGTCGCCGTGAGCCCCGGCAGCTCCAGCACCCGCCGCCACTCCGCGCCCCTGGCCCGCCGCACCACCTTGCGAATCCCGATCCGCTCCCACTCCTGTACGGCTTCCGCCCACTCGCCCGGCTCGTCCAGCAGGGCCAGCACGCCCCGGGCGGCGGCTTCCAGCGCGTCGACGCGCTCGGGCGGGGTGGCACGCTCGATCCGCACCACCAGGGGGAGCACTCGTTGGGTCACGAGGTCAAGGATGCCGCACGATCGCGGGCGATCAGCAAGGACATGATCGCGGCGAGGGCGCAGAGGGCGCCGGCGCCGTACCAGGCCAGGTCGTAGTGGCCGAGGTGGTCGCGGGTGAGGCCCGCGAGGGTGGCCGCGAAGGCGGCGCCGATCTGGTGGGAGGCGAAGACCCAGCCGAAGACCACGCCGCCGTCCGCGCCGTAGATCCTGCGGCAGAGCGCGGCGGTCGGCGGCACGGTGGCCACCCAGTCCAGGCCGTAGAAGATGATGAAGACCAGCATGCTCGGCTGGGCGGTCTCCGCGAACAGCTGCGGCAGGACCAGCAGCGAGGCGCCGCGCAGCGCGTAGTAGACGCCGAGCAGGATGCGCGGATCCATGCGGTCGCTGAGCCAGCCGGACAGGATGGTCCCGACGATGTCGAAGATCCCGACCACGGCGAGCAGTCCGGCGGCGGTCGTCTCGGCCATGCCGTGATCGTGCGCGGCCGGGATGAAGTGGGTGCCGACCAGGCCGTTCGTGCTGGCGCCGCAGATGGCGAACCCACCCGCCAGATACCAGAACGGGCGCGTCTTCGCCGCGTCCCGCAGCACCCTGACCGCTCGGGCGGCCGCGCCCCCGCTCGGGACGGTCGCCGGCGTGTCCTGCGTCGCGCCGTACGGCCTGAGCCCGAGCTCCTGCGGCCGGTCGCGGAGCAGGAACCAGATCAGCGGGACGACGGCCAGCGCGGAGGCGGTCACGGTGAGCGCGGCGGCGCGCCAGCCGGAGGATTCCACCAGGACGGCCAGCACGGGCAGGAAGATGAGCTGGCCGGTCGCGCCGCCGGCGGTGAGCACGCCGATGACCAGGCCGCGGTGGCGGACGAACCAGCGGTCGGCCAGGGTGGCGGCGAAGACGAGGGCCATCGAGCCGGTGCCCAGGCCGACCAGGACGCCCCAGCAGAGCACGAGTTGCCAGCTCTGGGTCATGAAGACGGTGACGCCGCTGCCGAGGGCGACCAGGGTCAGGGCCATGGTGACCACGCGGCGCATGCCGAAACGGTCCATCAGGGCGGCGGCGAAGGGGGCGGTCAGGCCGAAGAACATGAGGTTGACCGAGACGGCGAAGCCGATCGTGGCGCGGGACCAGCCGAATTCGCGTTCCAGCGGGCTGATGAAGACGCCGGGTGTGGCGCGGAACCCGGCGGCGCCGATGATCGCCACCAGGGCGACGGCGGCGACGATCCAGGCCCGATGTACCTTTAACCCGCGTTTTTTCGGCCCGACTAGCGGACCCTCCGTTTCGTCCTGATTGCCGGTTATCGTCATGGCGTCCATCTTCTCGTCACGAAATATCGGCTGACGAGTGGCCTGATAGCCAATATGTGAAAGAATCCGGCCATGGCGTACAAGCCGCATCGGGTGGTCGTGGTGGCGATGGAGCACTTCGCTCCGCTGGATCTGGGCATTCCCGGGCAGGTGTTCCGGTCGGCGGGCTCGGCCGGGCGGCATCTCTACGAGGTCGTGACCTGTACGCGAGGGGGGCTGCCCGTCCCCTGCGAGGCCGGGTACCAGGTGCTGCCGGATCACGATCTGTCCGTCCTGGACTCCGCCGACACGGTGATCGTTCCCGGCATCCACGGCGGATCCGCCTGGGACAACGGCACCATTCCCGACGACCTCGCCTCGGCCTTGCGGCGGGCGGCCCGATACGCCCGGGTCATGTCGATCTGCACCGGCGCGTTCGTCCTGGCCGCGGCGGGCCTGCTCGACGGCCGCCCGGCCACCACCCACTGGCGGCACACCGACCGCTTCCGCACGTTCTTCCCGCAGGTACGCCTCGACCCCGACGTCCTGTTCATCGACGACGGGGACATCCTCACCTCGGCGGGCAGCGCGGCCGGAATCGACCTGTGCCTGCACGTGATCCGCCAGGACCACGGCAGCCAGATCGCTAACCATGCGGCCCGGCGCTGCGTGACCCCGCCGTTCCGGGAGGGCGGCCAGGCCCAGTTCATCGAACGCCCGCTGCCCGAGGCCGGCGGCCTGTCCACCGCCGCCACCCGGGCCTGGACGCTCACCCGCCTGCACGAACCGCTCGACCTCGCCGCCCTGGCCGGCCACGCCCGGATGAGCGTGCGCACCTTCACCCGCAGGTTCCGCGAGGAAACCGGCCTCAGCCCCGCCCGCTGGCTCACCCGCCAGCGGGTCGAGCACGCCCGCCACCTGCTGGAAACCACCGACCTCCCGGTCGACGTGGTCGCCCGCCGCTCCGGTTTCGGCACCGCCGTCTCGCTCCGCCAGCACCTGCACGCGGCCGTCGGCGTCGCACCCCTCAGCTACCGCCAGACATTTCGCGACACGGCAGGCGCCACCTGAGCGACACCGGGCCGAATTGCGGGCATCGTTGTACTACGACGGCGAAGGGATGTTGATGCCAAGCCTGCAGGTGCTCACAGACCGGCACGACCCATACGTGGTGATCACCGTCCTCGGCGACGTGGACGCCACCACGATCGGCGTGCTCCAGGAGCAGGTGGAGATCGCCCAGCGCATCTCATCCCACCTGCTGTTCGACCTGGCGGGCATGACATTCATGGACAGCGCGGGCATCAGGGTCTTCCTTGACGCCTACCACCACGCCCGCGCGAACCAGGGCACGGTCGCCGTCTGCTCCCCGCGCCCCTCCCCCAGGAAGGTCATGGAACTCGTCGGCCTGACCGGCTACATCCCCGTCCACGCCTCCCTCACCGAGGCGCTGACCTCCTGAGACATGGCAAAGGACCGTGACACATCGGTGTCACGGTCCCTTGCTGAGCTATCGCTTCGGATTCTGCGGAATCCTCGGCTGCACGTACGGCGGCCCCGAGAAGATCAGATCCGCCTTGATCGAGTTGTACGCCCGCTTCGGCTGGTAGTTCTCGTCATACAGCGTGGCCAGACCCTCCGGCGGGTTGGTGAACCAGCCCGGCACCCACGAGTGCTTGTCGGTGAATCCCCACACCGTGTACGACAGGCAGTGCCGGTTGGCCAGGCACGCCTGCATCAGCACGCTGAAGTTGGCGGCCGACGCCTGCAGCCTGGGGTTGATCTCGTTGGAGTCCCCGGCCTGCACGCCCGCCGTCATCTGGCTGCGCACGTCCACCTCGGTGAACGCCGTCGCCAGCCCCAGGTCCGAGAAGGCGTCCAGCGCCTCCTTCACCTGGAAGGCGTCGTAGTTGCCGTACTGCGTGCCGAGGTGCCCCTGGCTGCCGACCCCGTCGATCGGGACGCCGCTCTGCCGCAGCTGCTTGACCATCTTGTAGACGTAGTACGTCTTGTCCGACAGTCCCTTGTCGCCGAACGCCTCAAGGTTGTAGTCGTTGTAGAACAGCAGCGCGCTCGGGTCGGCCGCCCGCGCCCACCGGAACGCGTCCGCGATGTAGCCCGCGCCCAGATGCTGCGCCCAGAACCCCTTCAGGTGGATCTCCGCGGGGCTGTCCCAGGGGTCGCTCGCGGCCTCGTTGACCACGTCCCACTGCCAGATCTTGCCCTTGTACCGCTTGACCACCGTGGTGATGTGCTTGCGCAGCAGGTCGCGCAGCTGCGCCGTGGTGATCGTCCCGTTGGCGACGCCTTCGGTCAGCCAGGCCGGCAACTGGTTCTGCCAGACCAGCACGTGCCCCCGCACCTTCTGGTTGTTCTTCTTGGCGAACTCGACGAGCTTGTCCGCCGGTCCCCAGTTGTAGTTCCCCCGGGTGGGCTCCAGGCTCTCCCACTTCATGACGTTCTCGGCGGTGACCGTGTTGAACTCTGACGCGACCAGCTGCCGGTACTGCGGCTCGTTGGCGTCGTCCAGCGCCGCCATGTCCACCGCCGTCCCGATGTAGAGGCCGTGCCGCGCACCCAGCGCGCGCAGGCTCTGCCCGGACGGCTCCTGCGGGGTGCTTCCCGCCGAAACCGGAACCACATTCAACGTGCCCGCCAGCACCACCGCGACAGCGCTGCCTAAGACGAGGCGCCTCAACCTCATGGGAACATCCTTTCGACCCGAGGGGCGTACCAGTGACCTTGGGAGCGCAGGTCTCGCTAACCGAGCCCCACCAGGAACCCGGCAAGCCGAAAGTGATACCGAAATATTTCGCTACCGTGCCGAAACTTTATGGTAACGCCCAGCCACCGTCAACCACGAGATCCGCGGGTGTGGTTGACCGTCTTGGCACCATCCATCTACCATCCACATGGATGGTGCCCGGATGGTACGGAAATACTCGACCGGTACCATCCAGGCATGCCTGAGGCGGAAAAGATCACGATCAACATGAACGTCGTCGACCTGGGCAAGGTCGACCTTCTGGTGGAGGAGGGTTTCTACTCCAATCGCACCGACTTCATCCGCACCGCCATCCGCAACCAGCTCAACCGCCATGACGACGAGGTGCGCACCAGCATGAGCCGGCGCGAGCTGGCGATCGGCGTCATCTCCTACGACCGGGCGGAGCTGGAGTGGCACGCGGAGGCCGGCGAGCGGCTGAACATCGCGCTCACCGGCCTGCTGTCCATCGCTTCTGACGTGTCTCCGGAGCTCGCCCGGCAGACCATCCAATCCATCAAGATCGTCGGCGTGTTCCGGGCCAGCAAGGCGGTGAAGGACGCGCTGGCCGACCGTACCCACTGACGGGAGCGGCACGTGCTACTTCGCATCCACCAGCTGACCAAGGACTACCGGCGCGGCGTCCGCGCCAACGACGGCATCGACCTCAGCGTCGACGAGGGCCAGGTGCTCGGCCTGTTCGGCCACAACGGCGCCGGCAAGACCACGCTGCTCAACCAGGTGACCGGGCTGGTCAAGCCGACCTCGGGCACCATCCACATCGACGGCGCCGACGCGGTGGCCGATCCCGCGCTGGCCCGCCGATCCTGCTCGCTGCAGCCGCAGGCACACGCCCCGCTCGACGGCGTGACGCCACGGCAGGCGATCGACACCATGGCCAGGATCCGCGGCGCCGGCCGCCGCCGGGCCCGCGAGCGCACCGGCGCGCTGCTCGACGCGCTCGACCTCGGGGCCTGGGCCGACGAACCCGGGCAGAAGCTCTCCGGCGGCGTACGGCGGCTGACCGCCTTCTGCATGGCCGCCGCGGAACCGGGCCGGATCGTGATGCTCGACGAGCCCACCAACGACGTCGACCCTGTACGCCGCCGCCTGCTCTGGGAACAGATCGCCGCACTGGCCGCCGACGGGTCCGCGGTCCTGGTGGTGACCCACAACGTGGTCGAGGCCGAACGGGGCGTGACCCGCCTCGCTGTGCTCCACCATGGCCGGTTAGTGGCCGAGGGAACCCCGGCACAACTGCGCCACGATTATGCCGACCGGTTGCGGCTGGAACTGGTCGCCGTGGACGACGAGACCGCGTTACAGCTGGCGGCGGAGGTCACCGGCGCCGGGGCGGCCGTACGCACCGGGCGGCGGGTGGTCGTGCCCATCGACGCGGCCGCGGCCAGCGAAGCGCTCACCTGGGCGCAGCGGGAACGCGGCCAGGGCCGGGTGGAGGAGTTCGCGGTCACGCCCGTCAGCATCGAGGAGGTCTACATCGGACTCGTCGGTCCTGATCCTGCCGGTGCGGAGGAGGGGGCACGCGTTGCGTAGCTACGGACTCCTGTTGCGGTGGAACCTGCTGCGGCTGCGTGGCATGCTGCCCCTGCTGTTGGTACTGCAGACCCTACTCAGCGTCGGCGTGGTAATCGGCTTCTCGTTCCTGCTCCCGGACGCCGACCAGACCACCGGCTTCTACCTGTCCACCGGGGCCCTCACCCTCGGACTGATCACCGTCGGCATGGTGGCAGCGCCGCAACTGGTGGCCCAGGCCAAGCTCACCGGCATCTTCGACTACCAGCGCTCCATGCCGGTGCCCCGGTTGGCCATGCTCGCCGCCGACGCCACCGTCTGGGTGGCCCTGGCCCTGCCCGGCCTGGCCGCGGCCCTGGGCGTCGCGGTCCTGCGCTTCGACCTCGACCTGCGCATCAGCTGGCTGGCCGCACCGGCCATGCTCCTGGTCGCGATCTGCTCGGTGGCCATCGGCTACGCGGTCGCCTACGCGGCCAAACCAGAAGTCGCGGGCGCGATAAGCCAACTCATCTTCTTCGTGGCCCTGATGTTCGCCCCGATCAACTTCCCAGCCGACCGCCTCCCCCACTGGCTCGCCGAAACCCACGACTGGCTACCGTTCGCCTCCATGGCCCAGGCAATCCGCGAAACGCTACAGATCCCGGCAACCGGAGTCTCGACAGCACCGTTCGCGATACTGACAGCCTGGTGCGTAGTCGGCCTGGCCATCACCTACCGCGTCATGACCCACCGCCCGTGACGTCTTGCCCGGAGTTCCAGTAACTGGAACTCGATCGTCTCTTCGAGAGTGCGCTTCTCCGCGCGCAGCAGGGTGACCGACAGGTGGGCCTCGTCGCACATGCTCCGCAGTAGGGAGGAACTGCCCAGATCTGAGAAACCAAGGAGCAGGCGGCCGTCTTCGGTCAGATGGCGCGGGGCCTGTTCCAGGAACCTGCGATGGGCCTGGTACTGCGGATCGAAGAGGGCGTGGTGAAGTTCGGTCTCGTTCACGAAACCCTCGGGAGCCTCCACGAAGTTGGAGTTCCAGAAGATCATGTCAAAACGTTCTTCCGGCCCGAGCGCGTCGAACATGTCACTGCGCAGCACGCGCAGACGGTCGCCGACCCCATGGCGTGCGGCGTTGCGCCGGGTGTTCTCCACGGCCGCCGCGCAGATGTCGAGGGCGGTCACGCGCGGACAGCCCGACTGCGCCGCGACCACGGCCGTCACCCCGGCGCCGCAGCCCATCTCGAGGAACGTCCCGCCGCTGGGATACGGAATCCAGGTGGTGAACAGCTCGGTCACCGGCGTGTAGGTCGGCGCGAACACTCCGTCCATCAGCTCCCAGTCACGGCCGAGCAGGTTGAACTCGGCCGGGCGCGCCGGGTCCTCGACGTGCTTGCGGAGCAGGGCCTGCGCCCTTGCGAGACTGCGGGTGTTCACGGTTGTCTCCTCGATCGAAATGATCATTAGTGTCGGACGTCGGGATGACCTGACATGATGGCAAGGCGGCAACGCATGGAAGGACAAGGGCATGAATGCATTGCAATTCGGGCTCAACGTCTCGACCTCGGCGGCGCCCGGCGCCGACCCAGTGGCCGATTCCAGAAGGGCCGAGGAGTTGGGTTTCGACTTCGTCTCGGCTTCCGACCACCCCTGTGGTCCCAATCCAACATTCGAGACATGGACGATGTTGTCGTGGATCGCGGCGGCGACCTCGCGCATTCGCGTCGCCACCCGTGTGCTCGGTGTTCCGTACCGGCCACCCGCGATGGTGGCGAAGATGGCCGAGTCGCTCGACCGGCTGTCGGGTGGCAGGTTGATCCTCGGGCTGGGCGGGGGTTACTCGGATGACGAGTTCCGCGCCTTCGGACTGAGAGTGCCGTCTTCGCCACGAGACAAGATCGACGGGCTGGAGGAGGCGATCCTCGTCACCCGCGGCCTGTGGTCGCAACAGCGCTTCAGCTACGAGGGCCGTATTCACCGCACTGAGGAAGCCGACCTGGAGCCGAAGCCGGAGCACCACATCCCGATCTGGCTGGGCACGTTCGGCAACCGGGCCCTGGCCCTGACCGGGCGGCTGGCCGACGGGTGGATCCCGTCGCTGGGCTTCGCACCGCCGGACCAGATCGCGCAGATGCGCGACCGGGTCCTGTCGGCGGCGGAGGCGGCGGGCCGCGACCCCGGCCAGGTCACCTGCGCCCTCAACATCTCGATCCAGGTGGGCGGGGCTCCCGACCCCGATCCGGACGTCGTGTCGGGCGCCGCGGACGAAGTGGTGGAGCGGCTGCTCACCTTCTGCAAGCTCGGCTTCACCGCCATGAACTTCATGACGGTCGGGCCGGACCCGGTGGGGCAGGCAGAGCGGCTGGCGCGGGAGATCGTTCCCATGGTCCGGGCCGCTTAGTAAGGGAGCACCCTCCCGGACGGGGTGCGCAGGTCGTGCTGGCGCCGTTCCTGCCGCCCGCGGCGCTTCACGATCAGTATCCGTTTCATCTTCTTCACCTCTCCCGGAGCATCTCGGCGACCAGGAAGGCCAGGTCGAGTGACTGGCTGCGGTTGAGCCGGGGGTCGCAGGCCGACTCGTACCGGGAGCCGAGATCGTCGAAGGCGATTTCGGTGCTCCCGCCGACGCACTCGGTCACGTCGTCGCCGGTCAGCTCGACATGGATGCCGCCGGGGTGCGTGCCGAGCGCTCTGTGCACCTCGAAGAACCCCCTGACCTCGTCGAGCACCGCGCCGAGGCGGCGGGTCTTGTGACCGGACGGCGCCGCGAAGGTGTTCGCGTGCATCGGATCGCACACCCAGGTGATCAGCGCCCCCGAGTCGGTGACCCGCCGTACCAGATCGGGCAGCTTCTCGCGGACCAGGTCGGCGCCCATACGGATGATGAAGGTGAGGCGGCCGGGCTCCCGGGCCGGATCCAGCTTGTCGATCAGAGCCAGCGCGGTGTCCGCCGTGACGGTCGGCCCAAGCTTGACCGCGATCGGGTTGCGGATCCGGGAGAAGTACTCCACGTGGGCCCCGTCCAGGTCCCGGGTGCGCTCGCCGATCCACAGCAGATGGCCGGACGTGGCGTACGGCAGGCCGGTCCAGGAGTCGACGCGGGTCAGCGCCGCCTCGTAGTCGAGGACCAGTCCCTCGTGGCTGGTGAAGAACTCCACTCGGTGCAACTCGCGCGGGTCCACTCCGCAGGCGTTCATGAAGGCCAGCGCCCGGTCGATCTCCCCGGCCAGCGTCTCGTAGCGCTTGCCGGCCGGCGAGGCGGCGACGAAGTCCTGGTTCCAGGCGTGCACCTTGTGCAGGTCGGCGTAGCCGCCCGTGGTGAGCGCCCTGAGCAGGTTGAGCGTGATCGCCGACGCCTGGTACATCCGCACCAGCCGTCGCGGGTCGGGCGTCCGCGCCAGGGCGGTGAAGGGGAGGCCGTTGACTCCGTCCCCCCGATAGGCGGGCAAGGTGATCCCGGACCGGGTCTCGGTCGGCTTGGACCGGGGCTTGGCGTACTGCCCGGCGATCCGGCCCACCTTGACCACGGGCATCGAGGCGGCGTAGGTGAGCACCACCGCCATCTGCAGCAGGATCGTGAGCTTGGTGCGGATCGTGGCCGTCGTCACCGTGTCGAAGGTCTCCGCGCAGTCGCCGCCCTGCAGCAGGAACGCCTCGCCCCGGGCGACCGCGGCCAGGCGCTGCCTGAGCAGGTCACACTCGGAGGCGATCACCAGGGGCGGCGACCTCCTGAGGTCTCCCGTGGCCGCCGACAACGCCCTGCTTTCCGGCCACTGCGGCTGCTGGGCGGCGGGCATCCCGCGCCAGGTGTCCACCGGCCGCTCGCACAGGGTGGGGGTCGCGGTGCTCACAGCGAGGTCGAGACGTAGGAAGGGAGTACGTGGGTGTGTTCTCCGTGCAGGAATTTCGCCCGGTACTCGCGCAGGTCGATGTCCTCGACCTCGCTGAACGCCTCGAGCCGGAGGCGATCGGTCGGGACCTCGTCGGCGTAGCCGAGCACGATGGCGGGGTCGCCCAGCCGGCTCAGCCCCAGCACCAGGTCCGCCTGGTCGTTGCCGATCAGGGGGTCCAGGTGGTGCGAGGGGTGCGCCCCGAATCCGAGGCGGCTCTTGAATCCGAGCAGCCCGGGCTTGGCGATGTGCCCGTAGAGGTTGGGATCCGAGCCAAGGCTGACCGAGCCGTGCCCGATCTCGCGCGCCACCTGGATGACGGCCATGAAGAAGGCCCGGGCCAGGCTTGCCTCGCGGCCGGGGACGTCGACCGCGGAGAACCGGATGCGCACCATGTCCTTGTCCTTATCCAGCCGCGCGACGCAGCATCCGACCAGCTCGGCGTCCTGGTGTACGCACACCGCGAAGTGGTTGGCCGCATCGGAGAGGATCAGCTCGCGCTGCTCGGTGGCGACCGCCCAGCCGTGGCGCATCTCGGCAATACGGTCCTCGTAGAGCCGCAGGAACACGTCGTACAGCGCCGGGTCGATATCGCGGATGGAGACCTTCAGCCCGTTGGCGTCCAGCTTGCGCTTCGCCCTGCGGATGTTGGACCGCTCCTGGGTGGCAAGGCCCGCGAGGTACTCGTCCTCGCTGCCGAGTGGATCGGCGACCCACATCACCCACATCGGTTTGGGCACGAAACCCGCGGCGCGTAGCTCGGGCCAGCGCTCGCTCGCCGGGTTCTCCACCCGCACCACGTCCACGCGGTCGCGGTAGGGGGACCACGCTGTTCGCACGGCCTCGTCGAGGTCAGCCAACGCGAACCGCATGCCGTGTACTTCGGTCAGTTCCATGCCGTCTCCTTTCCTCCACCGTCGCGAACACGGTCATCAACACGAAGACCGCCGCGACGACGCTCAGGGAAATCACCTGGTGACCCGCGGCGTAGCCGTAGCTCACACCGAGGACCGCCAGCGTGGTCAGCGCTCCCCCGAAGGCGACGGCCCAGGACTGCCAGCGGTGCAGCACCTCCCGGGACGCGACCGACTGGGCCCACACCTGGGTCGAGGAGTTGCTCAGCACGACTCCCGCGCCGATGACGCCGACGCCGACCAGAAGCAGCGCCATGCGGTCGGCCAGAGCCAGCACGGCGAACCCGGCGGCGAGTATGGCCACCGTGGCCCCCATGTGCAGCCGCGCCCTGCGGCGCAGCAGGATCCCCGCGGCGATGGCGACGGCCGGGAAGACGACTCCGGCGGCTCCCAGGGCGCGCTGGCCGTCCTGCAGCCGGTCCAGGGCGATCAACGGGATGACCAGGTTGAGCAGGCTCATCGCGCAGAAGCCCGCCGGTAGCAGGACCAGCAGCAGCACGCGCCGCCAGTTCGGCAGCGGGGCGGCGGGGTCGAGTTGCGCCGGGTCGCGCGCCGGCAGCGCGCCGGACGCCTTCGGCAGGGCGCGCTGCAGGATGGCCGCCTGGATCAGGAAGGTGATCACGTTGACGGTGAACAGCACCCAGGGCGCCGTCTCACCGAAGACCACCAGCGCCGCCGAGCCCGCCGCCGCGCCGATCTGGGACGCCACCTGGAATCGCAGGTTGGCGCCGGTCAGGAGTTCGGCGGGCACGGTCTGCGGCAGCAGGCACAACAACGCCACCCGGGTCACGATGGCCAGGACCCCCATGACGGCGACCATCGCGTACATCGCGGGGAGCAGCGTCGTCGACGCCAGCCCTGCCATCACGGCCGCGCCGACGGCCTGCGCCAGCACGGCGACCAGGACGGTGCGCCGTTCGGTTCCGGCCCGCAGCCAGCCGCCGACGAACGGCATGACCACGGCCATCGGCAGCAGCCCCGCCATGATCACGATGCCCAGCGGGATCGCCTGCCGGGTGATGCCGTAGGCGTAGCTCAGCACCGCGACGGTGTTCAGCACGATTCCCGCGGTGGACGTTCCCGTGCTCACCACGATGGCGCGGAACGAAGCCGTCCGTAGCCCAGCTGTGGTGTCCATGTGGAGCTCCTCTCAAGCTGACTGTTCGACGAGTGCGAGCACTCTGGCGGGGCTGCCGGATCCGCCGACTATCGGCAACGGCCCGGCGATCACGACGGCGCCCTGCGGTGGGAGCAGCGCCAGATTCCTCAGCTGGGTCAGGCCGTACTTGCCAGCGCCCTGGAAATACCAGTGGCACGGGTACGGCTGGTCGGCGAAGGTCGCCGCCTGGCCCGCGTCGGTGCCCACCGTTTCCGCGCCGATGCCCAGCACGCTCGTCTCCTCGGCGAGCCAGCGCGCGCACTTCGGATCCACCCCGGGGGTGTGTCCGTCGTTGAGGAACCTGTCCGGGTTCGCCAGCCGGGCGTCCCAGCCGGTCCGGTACAGCAGCCACCCGTGTTCGGGGAGCGGGCCGTGCCGGGCCTGCCAGGCCTCGACGTGTTCGCGCCGGAGCAGGAAGTCCGGGTCGGCGGTGGCCTCGGCGGAGAAGTCGAGGACCGCGGCGGGGGCCACGAGTCGCGCCGCGGGGACCTGGGAGACATCGTCGAGATCCTTTCCGGGCAGCCAGTGCACCGGGGCGTCGAAGTGGGTTCCGGTGTGCTCGGACAGGCGGATGTTGTTCCAGTACACCGTCGGCCCGCCGGCGTCGTACTTGCTGATCAGCCGCCGTTCGAACGGCCAGGGCTGTCCCCGGTCCGGCGGCAGGCTGATGACCGGGGTGTCCTCCGACAGGGGAGCGGTGAGGTCGATGACCCGCACCGCTCCCGTGCGGAGCCCGGCGACGAGGCCGGGCAGCACCGGCGGGTGAACGCTCATGTGCCGGCCACGGCGATCTGCGGCCGCACGCTGATCGTGGTCACCCAGTCGCGGTAGTCGACGCCGGCGGCCCGGACCGCCCGCTCGTAGAGGTGCTGCAGGTGCCGGGTGATCGGGCCAGGGACGCCCGTCCCGATCACCAGCCGGTCGAGCGTGACGACCGGGAGGATCTCCGCGAGGGTGCCGCAGAGGAACAGCTCGTCGGCGACGTACGCCTCGGTCCGGTCGATGTCGCGCTTCTCGATGGTCAGTCCCACCTCGTCCTGGGCGAGCCGCAGGACCGAGTCGAGGGTGATGCCCTCGAGAACGCCGCTGGTGCCCGGTGGGGTGACCAGCTTCCGGTCCCTGACCATGATCACGTTGGCGCCCGGGGCCTCGGCTATGCGGCCCCACTGGTTGAGGATGAGCGTGGTGTCGAAGCCGTTCCGGACGGCCTCCTGGTGCGCGAGGCGGCTGTTCTGGTAGTTGGCCCCCGCTTTGATCCGCGGCGGCATCGTGTCGTCACTGATCCGGCGCCACGACGACACGCACGCGGCCACGCCGGTGCGGTAGCCCTCTGACCTCGGCATGGGGACCGCGGTGATGTGCACCCCTGTCTCGCCGGTGTGGGACAGCGGGTCGAAGTTTCGGCCCATCCCGAAGTAGGCCACGACGCACAGGTGGACCTCTTCCTGGAACTCGTTGGCCCGGACCAGTTCGAGACAGGCTTCGTGGAGCTCCGCCACGGAGTAGGCGATGTCCATGCGGACCGACTTCATGGAGCGGCCGAGCCGGGCCAAGTGGTCGTCGAGCCGGAACACGTGGAGCTGCCGATCTTGGGAACACCGGTAGGCCCGGATCCCCTCGAAAACGTTGGCCCCCCAGAAGGCCCCCTGGGTACGGCCGTGCAGCACGCAGTCGTCCCAGGGAACGATCTTTCCGTTGAGCCAGGCATATCGCGGTGCCGCTTGCGTCATGACGCCTCCTTGGCGGGAATGGGGACCAGCTCGGGCTGGGCTGCCGACCCGGCGCCGCGCCGCAGGATTTCGGCGAAGTCGGCGGCCCGCTCCGGCCCGTAGGCGCCCGCGATGTGACCGTCCGGTCGCACGAGGTACCAGGTGGCCTGGCCGCCGCCGTAGGCGGCCCGCAGTCCTGGCTCGGTGTCGTGGGCGACCGTGGCCAGGTGGGACAGCTCCCCTGCCGGTGTTCCCGGCGGCAGGACGAGCACGAGGCGGGCGGGGATCTCCGAGTCGTCCCGCCGCGCGTCGGCGACGAACCGCGCCGCCTGCGCCGGGTCGGCGCCGACGTAGAGTCCGACGAACTCCGCGCCGAAGAGCCGCCGGAGCCGGGTCGGCCGGCCGGCGACGACCACCAGCCCGTCCGGCGCGAACACGCCCGCCAGCGGACTGTTGTCCACGATGGGCGAGTCCCGGTAGACGTACGGCTCGGCCATCCGGCCACTGTTCACGTGGCCGCGCATCGACTTGACCGGAGCCGCCAGCCGCAGAATGGCGTTGCGGATCCAGCGGCGAAGCCGGGACGGCGGCACCATGAACTGGATCGTGGCCTCGGTGACCCTGAGGTTCTCGTTGGCCGCGGCGTGCCGCTCCTGGTGGTAGGTGTCCAGCAGGGTCTCCCCCGCCGCGCCCGCCGCCACCAGCGCGAGCTTCCACGCGGCGTTGTCCGCGTCCTGGATCCCGCTGTTCATGCCGCGGGAGCCGTACGGCGGAAGCGCGTGTGCCGCGTCCCCGGCGAAGAGGATCCGGCCGACGCGCAGGCGGTCGGCCACCCGCTGGTGGAAGCGGTAGGTGCTCAACCAGTCGATCTCGTAGGGGATGTCGCCGATGACGGCCCGGATCCGCTGGTCGAGCTGTCCGGTCCGCCGCTCGGCCTCGATGTCGGCGTCGGGAGGGAGCTGCCAGTCGATGCGCCAGACGCTGTCCGGCTGGGGGTGGATCACGAGCTGGCGGCCGGGGTTGAACGGCGGGTCGTAGTGGAAGTGACGTTCCTGGGCGAGCGGGAGCGCCGCCCTGATGTCGGTGATGAGGAACCGGTCGCTGTGGCTGTAGCCGGTCCAGTTCACCCCGGCCATGGCTCTGAGCTCGCTGTGTATCCCGTCGCACGCCATGAGGTGCGCGAACCGCAGCTCGCGGGTCCCCTCGGGGGTGACGGCCTGGACCGTCACCCCGTCGGCGTCCTGGGTGAGGTCGCTGACCCGGTGGGCCCAGCGGACCTCGCACAGCGGCTCGGTCAGCAGCCGGGCGAGCAGAATCTGCTCGACGCGGTACTGCGAGATGTTGACGAACGGACCGAAGCCGAGCCTCGGCGGGTAGACGGTCTCGCGAATCTGCTTGCCCCGGATGTAGGTGCGGGCGACGTGCCAGGTGACTCCCTCGGCGGCGACCTGGTCCGCGCAGCCGACCTTGTCCAGTACTTCGAGGACGTCGCCCTGGATCAGGCACGCCTTGGAGCCCTGTTTGAACAGCTCCGGCCGCGCCTCCAGAACGACGCTCCGGATCCCGAACGAGGCCAGGCGCAGGGCGGCGACCAGGCCGACCGGGCCCGCTCCGACGATGCCCACGGGGGCATGGGTAGTGGTCATCGACCATCCTCAGGTGGCGGGGCGAAGGCGCAGAAGACCGGGATTTTCCGTCCTTCCCGCAGGTAGGGCGTGCCCTCGGTGTAGCCGGTGCCGGAACGTTCCCCGAGCATCCGCACGGCGAGGCTGTAGTGGGTCTGCCGCCACTGGAGCAGGGCCGTGGCGAAGCCGTGCATCGCCAGTTCCAGCTCGGCGCGGCCGTCCGCGCCGAGGCGGCCGTCCGCCACCGCCACCTCGACGGCCTCGTCGAAGGTGGCCTGACCGGCGAGGACTCGAGCCCGGACCTCGGGCACCGAATGGTAGGCCGCGGAGTCGAGGCGCGGCCTGTCGGGCTTCCGGCACAACGATTCGACGATCTTGTAGTTCCGCGACTGGATGGCGCTGGCGCCCTCGGTGTACGCGCGGAAGGTGTGGAACGCCGCCACCTGCATGGTCGCCAGCAGGGAGAACAGCGGGGCCGACTCGCTCAGCGCCGCCCCGGCGACGGCGAGCCGGCGTATCGCGCCGGCGGAGTCGCCGTCGGACAGCGCCGCGGTCGCCGCCAGGAGCTGCACCGCGATCAGCGCGTACGTCGTCTCGAACGACTGGAGCACCCGGATGAACAGGTACTCGTCATGGACCACCCAGACCGGCAGCATGCTCAGTCGCAACGTGCGCCGCTCGGTTGGGGAGAGGTCGGCCTCGATGGCCGCGCAGATCCCGCGGGCCTCGGTGACCGGATCGAGCTGGTCACCACCACCGGCCACGTCGGCGGCCAGGCCGATCCGGCCCAGTGCGGGCCGGATCGCTCGCAGCGCCAGACGGCAGCGCTTTTCGACGGTCCTGGCCTCCGGCCGCAGCTGCGGCAGCAGGTCGGTACGGCCGTCGGCCACGGCCAGTTCGAATCGGAGGGCGTCGCCCACGAGCTGGACGACCAGGCGGTCACGCTGCCCCTCGGCGGAAGCGCCGCGCGGTGGTGGATTCTCCGCTCCGGGCAGCGGGAGCAGGCTCAGCGCCACGTAGGTCGGATAGTCGTAGCGGTCGTCGTACTTGTCGAGGGCGATGTCGAGGAATCTGGTCAGCAGCCCGATCTGGGCCGGGGACCCGGACCCGCCCGGCAGGGTCGCGCGTACCTTGTCCAGAGCGGTGAGGATGTCGTGCGACACGCAGTGCTTGCCCACTCTGTGGAACTCGTCCAGCACCGTGTCATAGGGGAATTCGGTGGTCGTGGAAGCGGAAATGACGCTGGTGATTTCAGGCACGGAAACATGACCTCTACTACTCAGTTTGGAAAGATCGATCAGGAGGTGCGGCGGTATTGCCGGATGGCCTCGCACGCCGCGTCGGCGTCGTCGGCGTTGTTGTAGTGGTGGAACGCCAGGCGGACCACGTCGTTGCGCCGGCTGACCATGATCTGCCGGTTGGCGAGCCAGCTGGTCAGCGCCGCCGGATCGGGGTCGAGGACGGCGACGTGGGCACCGCGGGCCGACAGGTCCGCGGGCCTCAGCAACCGCTCGCCGGAGTGGGTCAGCCGGTCGTCGGTGTGCGCGACCAGTGCGGCGATGTGCCGCCGCACCGCGTCGAGATCCAGCTCGTCGATCAGCGCGAGTCCGGCGTTGGCCGCGTAGAGCGCGGGCACGGCGGGCGTGCCTGTCTCGAATCGCCGCGCCGTGTCCGGGAAGTCGACGCGCCGTGGGTCCATGGCGAACGGATCGACCCGCCCGAACCAGCCGGTGAGTTGCGGCGGGCTGTGACCGGTCGATCCCGCCTTGACGTAGAGGAACGCCACACCGGGCAGGCCCAGGAGGTACTTCATCGTGCCCGCGACCAGGTAGTCGCATTCCAGCAGGCCGACGTCCAGGGGCTCGACTCCGGCGGCCTGATAGGCGTCGACGAAGACGCGCGCGCCGACGGCGTGCGCCGCCTGAGCCACTTCCGCGACCGCGAGGCGTGCCGCGTCGCGATAGCCGATCATGGGAATCGAGACCAGCCCGGTGCGTTCGTCGATGGCCGCCAGGTAGTCCGCCACCGCGCCCGCTTTGGGAACGAATGTGACCTCGGCTCCGCGGGCGCGCTGGGCCAGCCAGACGTGGGCCAGCGAGGGGAACTCCGATTCGACCGTGACGATCTTCGGCCGGTCCGGCCAGGCGAGCGTTGAGGCGACCTGGTAGGCGCCGACTGTGGCGCTGGGGACTACGGCGATCTCATCCGTTCGAGCTCGGACGAGGGCGGCGAAGCCCTGCCGCGCCTGGTTCAGCTGCCCCTCGAATTCCGGCCACGGCGCCCCCTGCCTGGACATCGCCCCGAGCATCCGCTCCAGCGCCGCGTCCAGGTCCGTCGACCGGGCGCCCAGGCTGCAACTGGCCAGGTGAACGATCCGCTCCAGCATCGGAAAGCGGGTGCGGAAGGTGGCGGAGTCCAGACCTCGCGTTCGGGCGTTCAGCACGCGGCCGCCGGCGCGGGGTCGGCCATCGGGCCGGTCCGCGTCAGCTCCGTACGCACCCGCCACAGCTCCGGGAAGAACTTGTGGCTGATGAGCTTCGTGAGCACGTCGACGGGCGTGCCCTTGGTGCCGACCACCTCATGGCCGATGATCCTGGTGGCGACCTTGTAGTGCCGAACCCGCCACAGCGCGATCCGCTCATCCCACTCGATCATGGCTTCGGCCAGGCGGTAGAGGGGATGGCCGGGACTGCCGCGGTACAGGTCGGCCAGGTCGACCTGCCGTTCGCCGAGGAGGGCCTCGAAGGCGGGACCCAGTTCCTGGCTGCGCCGCTGGACGTCGCGCCAGCCGGGCGACTCGAAGCCGGATCCGTGGCCGAGCACCGTGCGGATCAGCTGGAAGTCCCAGGGGCCGAGATACCGGATCATCTCCAGCTGGCCGGTCACCAGCTCTACGCCGAGGGCGGCCCTGGCCAGCAGGATCTCGGCCGTCTCCGGAACGCCGGCGCGGATCTGCCGGGTGGCCTCGGCCACCTCGAAGCAGGCGTGCTTGAGCCACAGCTCGGTGGATTGATGGACGGTCTGGAAGAGCAGCTCGTCCCGATGCACCATCTCCTCCGGGCGACGCTGCAGGGACAGGAGCGTGTCGGTGCGCATGTATCGGGCGTAGTCACTTCCCCCGTCGCCGGACAGAATCGGGGTGGAATAGTCCTTTGCCACTTCGGTCTTTCCTTCCGTAGCGGTCACCCTGAGGTCACCAGCTCGATCGGTTCGGCGGCGACCCGGAACGCGGCGGCGGTGGCGACGATGGCCTGTTCCACCGCGTGACTCGAGGATTCGCAGAACCGGAACCGTCCGCCCACGTGCTCGTAGTACGCGTCGGCCAGCGGGAGCACCTCGCCGGGGCGCAGCAGGGCTTCGGCGTACGGGCCAGGCCGGCGGCCGACCATCGAGGTGGCCTCCGTGATACGGCACGGGCGCGTGAGGGGCGTGGGGATGAGCAGCCAGCCGCCGACTCCGCCTCGCGCGGGGGTCGGCGGGCCTTCGGCGACCGGCAGGCCGAGCTGGATCCGGAAGGCCGCCTCCATGAGGTCGTAGCCGTGCACCTCACGCCAGACGAACGGGATCTCCGCGCCGCCCACCCGCGCGCCGACTTCGAGGAACACGCAGGACGGCCCGGCGGAGTCGACGAAGACTTCCAGGTGGAAGGCCGTTGGCCGGTTGGTCAGGGCGCTCATGTACTTCTCGGCGGCGGCCGCGATGACGCTGTTGACGACGGGGTCGTCCTCTTCCACCGAGCCGAGGAAACTGCCGCTCCGGAAGCCCAGGCAGGTGTTGACGTAACGCGAGGCCCGGCATTGGACCAGGCCGGGAGCGGTGAACACCCCGTCGACGTGGTAGATCGGGTTCGGGTTGTACTCCTGCACCAGCAGCGGCTCTTCGAACGACACACCGACGAGATCCGCCGGCTCGCTCGCCTGCACCACACCTTCGCTGGAGGAGCCGCATCGGGGTTTGACGATCACGGGCCAGCCGTGCACCGCGGCGAAGTCGGCGACCTGCTGCGCGTCGGCGGCCAGGCCGAACGCCGGAACGGGGAGCCCGGCCCGCGCGATCAGGCGGCTCATCACGTACTTGTCGCGGAATCCGATCAGCTCCTCGGCCCGCTGGCCCGGGCAGTCCCATTCGGCCCGCAGGGCGGCCGCGACCAGGAGATCGTCCTCCTTCAGGGCGATGATCGCGTCCGGCTTGCCGTACCGGCTGACGAGTTCGCGCAGGCGGCGGCGGACCGATTCGAGGTCGTCGGTCGCCGCGACGAGGAGCACGTCGTTCGCTGCCTGCGGCACCGAGGCGAGCCCTACTTCGGTGGTGATATAGCTGACTCGGTTAACCCTGTGGTCGAGGTAGCCGGCGTAGTCGGCATACCGCTCGCGCCAACGGTTGATGATGACGATGTGCGGCCGCAATCTCGGCTCCCGCCTCATCGTCTGACATGCCTGCAGCATGGGAATCAGCTCTTCCGTTCATGAGGGAGGGCGGTCGAGCGTCCTTCTGTGTAGGAGAAGACCGGAGCGCCTCGGGTGCCCTTGTTCGAGTAGGAAATGACCGCGCCGTCCTCGGCTTTCAGGGCGCGGACGAACGACCCGGCGTAGCCTTCGTCGGTGATGAAGACTCCCCAGTTGGCGGACCAGTCCTCGATGCGACCGGTTCGCGGATCGCACACCGGCTCAGGTGCCGCGGTCACGATCTGCTGCACGACGTAGCCCCGTCCGACGGCCGCGGACAGCGCTGCGCGCCATTCGGCGCTCGTGGCTTCGCCGCCGATGAGCGCGCCGACGCCGCCATAGCCCACACCGGGTTTGAGGATGAGCTGCTCCTGGTTCAGGCAGCAGTAGTCCAGCAGGTGAACGCCCTCGATCCGCTTGTGGAGCGGGCCGTCGACCAGCAGCCGCGTCCACGGGACGACCCTGTCGATCACGTCGAGTTCGCTCGCGGAGTAGAACGAGTGCAGCCGGTTGTCGGAGAGCAGGGCCAGTGCCGACTTGCTCGCGGACATGGCCGCTTCGAGCGTCGTGAACAGGACTGTCTTACCGTCGGCGTGGGCCCGCAGAATCGGGTCGAGCACCTCGACGCCGCCTGAGCCGGTGAGGATCTGGTCCGATGAGAAGAACCGCAGGACCAGGTCGATCGGCGTGCCGTTGAGCGTGAGCTTCCCCTCCTTGGTGCGTACCTGATGCACCTCGCCGAGCCGCATGTCGATGTCATGGGCATTCATCGAGTTCGCGATCGCGGGGAAGAGGTGCTCGGCCTCGGCCAGGCCGCCCGTGGCCTCCAGCAGGGCGACGACCGGCGTGCGGTCGCCGGTCACCGGCCGGGCGGCCTCGCGCAGCACCCTCGCGACGCGTTCCGCGGTGTCCACGTAGGTGAGGCCGTGCCGCTCGGCGAACCGGTGAAACGCCGGGACCTGCAGGAACGCGCAGTTCATCGCCGCGGCGTCCATGCCGCCCAGCTCACTGCCGATGTTGAACTCCAGCAGCTTGAAGGCTGTCCCGTCGTGGTAGGCGTCGGCCCGCCCGTGCACGGGAACGTGACCCGTCGCGCCGCGGAGCATGATCGTGGCCAGTTCCTCGCCGATGCCCAAGCTGGCCGCGTAGCGCCGCAGGTCACCGTCGAACAGCCGCTGAGGTAGGGACGCGAGAATGTCGAAAAGCTGGGTCAGATCGTCGGCGAAACCCCGGATCTCGGTGTCTTCGACGAACACGGGCCTGGGGAGAAGCGCCTTTCCGTAGGTTTTGGCATAAGCGTCCGGGAGGGACACGCGATTGACAACGGTACGCAACCGATCGTCGGCGCCCACGCATTCCTCGAGGAATTCCTTCGTGACACGGTTCATCATGGCGAAACTCCCTGGTGGTGTTGTCGCCAGGTCACCGGGCGTGCGACATGACAGGCCTGGTCCAGCGTGAATGGCGCTGTCGGCCGATATGCGCGAACAGCGGGAAAAGGTGGCCGCGACGGGGGACCGCGGGTCCGGTACGGCTGTCGCCGTCGAACACACCGCGCCGCCCGATCCGGCACATGCGAAAGGCCGCGTCTGTGGAGACACGGCCTCAGGAATTTCTGTCGCCGGCAACTGCTGGAGACAGTTCACCAAACTGATAGTTATCTTCTTGGCGAATGAGCTGTTTGTCAACCCCCGCCGAAATGGACTTACTGGCGGTCCAGCTCTTTCAGCCAGCCGAGTTCGCTGGCCCGAACCCCCGCCTGGAAGCGGCTTCGGGCGTCCAGCCGCTCCATCAGCAGGGCGGTGATGCGGCTGCTGGTCCGCACGGAGACGCCGAGCCGTTTGGCCACCGCCTGATCGGTCAGCCCGAGGGCGAGCAGGCGCAGGACCTCGCGCTCCTGCTTGGACAGGCCCTCGTTGTCCTGGACGTCGGACCCGCCGAGCGGGGTCGCCTCCCGCCAGGTGTGATCGAAGAGCGCGCACAGGGCGGCGAGCACGCCTGAGTTGTGCAGCACGATGGCGGCCTGTCCGCTGTTCTCCTCGTCGATCGGAACGATGGCGGCTATCCGGTCGACGAGAATCATGCGGACCGGCAGCGAGGGGGCGGTTCTCACCAATCCTCCCTGGTCAACGAGCCATTGCGCGTATGTCGCGGTCACCGGGTGGTTCCGGATGCTATCGAGGTACAGCGTGCGCAGGTGGACGCCGCGAGCGAGCAGCTCCTCGTCGAGCGGACGGGCGGCCTCGATGTTCGCCTCGGTTTGCGGTCCATCCGGAGCCAGGGCCGACACCTCGTGCTCCACCCCTCGGGTGAACTCGGCCAGCCGATCGCGGATGGCGTCGATGCCCTCGAGCCGTTCCACATCGGCGTCGTGGTGGCGACGGTGGTGGGCGCTCTCGGCGATGAGCTTGGCGACGGCGACCCGGGACTCGTCCAGCCGCTGCTGCTGAGAGTTCAACGCCTCCTGCTGCTTGGCGAGAAACTCCTCGAAGCCCACTTCCGGGCTGATGGGCCGCAGGCTCCCGTCCTCCTCATAGGACGGCCGGACCAGCGAGAGCTCGGTGAGCCGGTCGAGTGCCACCTCCACCTGCTTGTTCTCCAGATCGAGCTGATCGGAGAGTTCGTCGACCGTTACCTGAGGAAGCGTGAGCATCGTGCGGTAGACGCGTGCCGCGATGTCGTCGAGGCCGAGCGGATCAGCCATGTCGCCCCCTCGCATCCGGCATAACCCCGGGACATTTTGTCACGTCAACACCTCTGTCGTGAATGGCGACTTCACGCCATCGCTCCCCCCGGGCGCGGATTGCCGTCCTGACCTGCACCTATGCCCCGCGTGCCCGGGATGGCTGTTTCAGGCCCCTGTCTGGTACACGCCATTGCATACTCACGACACCAAGAATCGGAGACATTCAGCCTGGCGGCGTACACAGTATGAATCACCGGACCGAATAAGCGGCCGGTAAGGGCAACTGAGAATCTCGGAACCTGGCTCTCCACGTGGAGGCTCCTAGAGTTCGCGCTCTTCATACAGACCAGGAGTCTGTCATGACCCGCACCGCGAATATTCTGAGCACCACCGCATTCGTCGCCTTCGCCATTCTCGGATTCTCGGCAGTAGCAGCCAATACCTCCCAGTCGGCTTCTGTCCAGCTGGCCGACGACGCCCCGAGCCCCAGTTCGACTACCGATTCGACCGACTCAATGGGCTGGCAGTAATCGTCTGACGCTCGCCCTGACGCAGCCATTCAGCCTCGAAGGAATCGGTCATGAGATCCAGCTATTCGTCCGTCACCGGCCTGCGAACCAATTCACGACCGGCCGCCCACAAAGCGGCCGGACACGACGCGGAATGGTCTCGTCCACGAGGCGAGACCACCACGCGGTTATGCGTCTCATCATGGTGCCGGCGCGATGAGACGCCCAGACTGGCAGTCCCGAGTCTGGTCCTGTGCCGGGGGTGTCGAGACCGGCTCGCCAGCCAGCTGGCAACGCTGCCCGATCTCCATGCCGAGCTTGAGAACAACCTCACCGGCAACGGGAACACCCGCGGCGTCACGGAACCGAAACGAGGTCCGAGCGGCGGCGGAATCCAGCTCAACGAGCGTGCCGTCGAAACACGGACCCAAATCAGCGCCGTCCTGGCCGCATGGGCCGAACTGGTCGTCGACGAACTCTCCGTCGAGGTGCCGCTCAGGACAGTGCCCGCACTCTCCGCGTTCCTCGGCCGCCACCTGAACTGGCTCGCCGCCCACACCACCGCACGCGACCTGACCGACGAACTGGGCGCACTGGTGGCCGCGGCCCGCCGGGCCCGCTCCAAGCCCGCCCGCCGGATCCAGCTCGGCTGCTGTGTCGAGCGAACCTGCACCGGCGCGCTCACCGGCCTGATCCGCGAGCGAGACCCCGCCACACCCTTGTTGATCGTATGTGACGCCGATCAGGACCACACCTGGTCACCGAACCAGTGGCACACGCTACGCCAACACCTACGGCAGGACGCCCCCGTGACGACTCCCGGACTGACCGCCGAAGACGTGGCGGCCAACTGGAACCTCCCCTCCGGCACCGTCTACTGGCTCGCCAAGGTCCACCAATGGCGCCGCGACCGACGCGGCCGCAACGTCTTCTACGACATCGACGACGTAATCAGCACCTTGGCCGCAACCTGCCCATGAAAGCCCCTCGTGACCGGCCTTGCGCTCCCCACAGAGCGCAAGGCCGATCACGTTAGCCCTACTGCTCCACACCAACTGATCCCATCAAACGCCCACAAAGACGTCTGCCTGAAAAACGGCAAACCCCCATCCGAATTTCCGGACAAGGGCTTGGACTCGCGTAGACCTAATGACCGCTTACTCAACCACGGCAACCGCGCTAGCAACCTCAGGGGGCGTGAGGGGCTGTGCCCCCCACACCGGGGGGCTCGGGGGGTCGTCCCCCCGTGTAACGACGAGGAGACCTGCGGGAGCGAGCAAAGCTCGCGACCACAGGCCTCCGTCTCCGAGTGGAGCTATGGGGATTCGAACCCCAGACCCCCTCCATGCCATGGAGGTGCGCTACCAGCTGCGCTATAGCCCCTTGCGTGGTCCGGAGCGGTTTCCCGTTGCGGACCACGTAAGTGTATAGGACATCGGACAGGAGGTTGTAACCGTTAACCGAGGGCGCGCGTGCGGGTGATCAGGTCGGCGAGTTCGGTGACGGCGGGGTCTTCTGTGGTGGTGGCCAGGCGGGTGGGGCGGGAGGTGAGGTCGTCGAGGGTGACGCCGGGGAAGGGCTCGCGGGTGCGGAGGTATTCGGCGAAGGAGGCGGCGAGGACGTCGATCTGGAAGCGGGGGGAGGTGGCGGTCCAGAGGTCGGCGGCTAGGGCGGAGGTTTCGATGGAGCGGGTGGTTTCGGCGGGGCGGCGGGTGTCGGGGTCCTGCCAGCGGACGGTGGCGGTGGCGAGCTGGCCGGTGGCGTCGGGGCGCAGGTGCACACGGTAGAGCGCGGTGACGGAGTGGCCGGGGCCTATCTCGCCGCCGTCGCGGGAGTCGTCGCGGAACTCCTCGGGGGCCAGGGAGCGGTTCTCGTAGCCGAGCAGCTGGTAGGACTCGACGACGCCGGGGTTGAAGACGACCTGGGCTTTGGCGTCGCGGGCGCGCAGGTCGAGGGTGGCGGGGAGTTGTTCGACGAAGGCCTTGCGGGCCTGGTCGAGGGAGCTGACGTAGATGGCGGCGCCGTCGCCGTTGTCGGCCAGCTGTTCCATCAGGTCGTCGCCGTACTCGCGGCCGACGCCGACGGAGAGCAGGGTGATCTGCTTGGCGGCGTGTTCCGCGACCCGGTCCAGGATGGTCTGCCAGGAGGTGGAGCCGGTGTTGGCGAGGCCGTCGGAGAGCAGGATGACCCGGTTGGTGGCGACGGAGCGGAACGCGCGGGAGGCCTCCTGGTAGCCGGTGATCAGGCCGTCTTCCAGGTTGGTCGAGCCCTCGACGACGAGCTGGTCGATGGCGGCGTGCAGGCCGGAGCTCGCCGAGACGGGGGTCATCGGGATGAGCATGCGGGCGCTGTCGCTGAACGGCACGATCGCGACCTGGTCGCCGGGCATGAGCTGGTCGACAAGGGTGTGCAGGGAGTCGCGGACCAGGTCGAGCCGCCCAGGCTCGGCCATCGAGCCGGAGACGTCGACGACGAAGGTGAGGTTGGCGGGCCGCCGCGCGCTGCTGTCGGTCGCGCGGGTCTGCAGCCCGAACCGGATCAGCGCCTGCTCGCCGGGCAGCCGCGCCCCGTCGGCGTGTACGGCGAAGCCGTTGTCCGCGGGCTGCGGATAGTCCTGCGCGAACGCGTTGACGAACTCCTCCACCCGAACCTGCCCAGGCTCCGGTAACCGCCCTTCCAGGATCGTACGGCGGGCATACCCATACGAAGCCGTATCCACATCGAGCGCGAACGTGGACACCTGCTGCCCGAGCGTGTCCCGCTGCGCGGGCTGCTCCTGGGCGGCACCGGCCAGCGGATCCTGCGGCCGCTGCACGGGATTGGGCGACGGGGAATCGCTGCTGCCCCCGCACGCGGCAAGCAGCAGCAGAGCGGAGATCGCGAGAACGAGGACGTACGGTCGTGCTCTCATGGGTCGCCTCCATAGGAATGGTGCTCTTCCCGTACGACGACGCCCTGAGGGAGCACGCCGGGCTCGTCACTCAAGCGACGGCAAACCGTATTCCCGGCGTTACTCCCGGCGCGCGTCCAGCAATTCGGCCAGCGCGGCGCGATCGTTGACGCCGGTGCGCTCGTAGACCGCGTACAGGGTGTTGGCCACGGTCCTGATGGACAGCACCAGCCGTTCGGCGATCTCCCGGTTGGTGAGGCCACGCGCGGCCAGCACGGCCACCTCGCGCTGGCGCGGGGTCAGCCCGGGAACCTCCAGGTCGAGCAGGGCGAGGGTACGCGCGCCCTGGCAGCGCCGGGTCAGCGTCCAGGCGCGCGTCTCGGCCGACCGGGCGCGCCGGAGCAGGCCCGCGTCCCGGTAGGCCAGGGCCGCCTGGGCGGATGCCTCGGCCGCGTGCAGGGGCATGCCGAAGGTTTCGAAGCCGAGGGAGACCTCGTCCAGGTCGCCGGGGGTGGCGGCGGTCGCATGCCGTACGAGCAGGGCGTGGAGGGGGCCCTCGACGGCGAGTTCGGTGAGGCGGGCGGCGGCCGAAGGGTGGCCGAGGCGGACGAGGTCGTGCAGGCCGATCATGGCGAAGGTGGGGTAGGGGCTGGCGGCGACGGACAGGGCGGTCTCGGCCGCGCCGGTGATGTCGCCTCTGGCGGCGAGCGTCCAGACGCGGGCGAGCTGGAGCGGGACGTCGGTGGCGGGTCCGACGGGTACGGCCTGCTCCTCCGCTCGGGCCAGGGTGGCTTCGGCCGCGGCCACGTCGCCGAGCAGCGCCTGCGCGTGGGCCAGCTCGCCCAGGCAGCCTCCGGCCACGACGCTCCTCCGGGGCAGCAGCGCGACCGCTTCGGCGGCGGCGGCCAGGGCGGCTCTGACCTGGCCGCCCAGCCGGAGCGCGGTGGCGCGGTAGGCACCGAACTGGGCGCTGGACCTGACCCAGTCGTCCTGGCCGCGGGCGTGGTCGGCGAGGCGCAGGGCCTCCGGCAGGTCGCCGGTCGACAGCGCGATCCTGATCTGGGCCTCGATCAGCGAGCTGGTCATGCTCGGGTAGAGGTCGGCGTCCGGTCCGAGCGTGGCCATCAGGTTCTCGATCCAGTTCCGGCAGTCCGTGGCCCGGCCGGCGGAGGCCAGCACGACCGCCCGGGTGACGCCTCCGGCGCGCACTCCGCGCGGGCTGAGCGGCCCGAGCCGTTCGGTGGCGTCCAGGCGGGCGGTGGCGGCGTCCAGGTCCCCGCCGAACACGGTGACGGCTCCGGCGACGAAGCCGAGCCCCTGCCGTCCGTCGACGCTGATCTGCCCGTCGT
Source organism: Acrocarpospora macrocephala (assembly GCF_009687865.1). GTDB lineage: Bacteria > Actinomycetota > Actinomycetes > Streptosporangiales > Streptosporangiaceae > Acrocarpospora > Acrocarpospora macrocephala. The sequence continues at coordinate 69,525 of NZ_BLAE01000039.1, read as the reverse complement.
CGGCCGCGTCCAGCACCTGGAGCGCCTGGTCCAGCCGGCCCAGTCCCCACAGCAGGTTGAGCGCGCGCGTGGTGGCGCAGTCGACCCGGCGGTCTCCGGTCAGGCCGGACTCCACCGCGGCGAACACCTCTTCGGCCTCGGCGTAGCGGTCCTGGTAGCTGAGGATGGTGCCGAGTCCGAGCCGCACCGCGGTTCCGCCGCCCGCTTCGATGGCGGCTCTGGCCAGCCGCTCGGCGAGGACCAGGTCGCGGACCGCCCTGGCCTGCTCGGCGGCGCGGGCGAGCAGGGCGGGGTCGCCGGGGGCGCCGCTGTCGAGCCGCCAGACGGCGACCCGGAGCACGTCTTCGCGGCGCCGCCCGCCGGTCGACTCGATCATGTCGGCCAGCCGCCGGAGCAGGGCGCGGGTGCGGAGCGTGCCGCACGACTCCCGGATGACCTCCCCGTAGAGGGGATGCGCGAGCCGGACCTGGAGGCGCCTGCCGTCCGGCTGCACGGTGATGAGCTGCCGGGTCTCCAGCCGTTCCAGGACCGGGGAGTCCAGGCCGAGCGGTTCGCCGTAGGCGAGGAGTTCGACGATCTCGCGTTCCTCGGCGGTCAGGTCGCCGATGCGGGCCGCGATCGTTTCGCGCAGGGTGCTGGTCAGGGTCAGCGAGCCGTGCCAGAGCCAGAGCCCGCCGACGTCGCGCAGCACCCCGGAGAGCACGAGTTCGCGCAGGTAGAGCGGGTTGCCCTGGCTGGATTCCCAGAACCGGGCGAGGGTGGCGGTCTCGATCTGGCCGCCGAGGGCGGCGGCTAAGACGTCTTCGGTCTCGGCCAGGGAGAGCGGCTCCAGGTCGAGCCGGGGCACCAGGTCGTCCTTCCAGAGGGCGACCACCGCGTCCGGCGCGGCCGCACCCGTGCGGATCGTGGCCAGGACCCTGACGCGGCCGTCCAGGACCAGCCGGTGTACGAGCGCGGCCGACACGGGGTCGAGCAGGTGCGCGTCGTCCACGACCAGGGTGGCCGCGTCGATCGCCGATGCCGCCCAGCTCAGCGGGTTCCCGGCGGGCGGGGTGGGCGGCAGCAGGTGGGCGAAGGCGCCGAGCGGGATCTCGGCGGCCGACGCGGTGGCTCGCACCCAGGCGACTCCGTCCAGTTCTTCGACGGCCTGGGATACTAGGCGGCTCTTGCCCGCTCCGGCGGGACCGGCCACGACAATCCCCTGCGAGGCCGACTTTAACGCCGCGAGCGGCGCCGATCGCCCCGCGAAGGGCCACGAGCTGGGCACTTGCCGAGCATATTTAAGTAGACCCTACTCATGCGAGCCGATTGCCTCGCCCAGCAGGATCAGGTCATGGACATCACCGAACTCGTGCGTTCCAGGTTGGGCGATCCGGCGGCGGTCATCGCCGAGCAGCGGGTCGAACCCATCCACCACCCGACCGGCATGTTGTCGACCGTGGGGCTCTCCCGCGTGCGCGGCACGACCACGACCGGGCGTTCGTGGTCGTTCGTGGTGAAGTCCATCCAGTCCGTCAAGCACTGGGCGGGGCTGGAGACGGTGCCGGAGCACCTTAGGGCGGAGTTCGTGGCGACCTTTCCGTGGCGTGTGGATGTGGACGCCTATCTGGCGGACGAGCCGCTGCCGAAAGGTCTGCGGATGCCTCGGCTCTACCGGCTGGACGATCTGGGCGATGACCGGCTGGTGGCCTGGATGGAGGACGTCGAGGCCTGTACCAAACCGTGGGACCTGGACCGGTACCGGACGGCGGGCCGGTTGCTCGGCGAACTGGCGGCGAGCCGGCCGGCAACCGCGTCCGCGAACCTCGGGCTGCACGCGCTGCACCGGGGGGCCATAGCCAACCTTTTCCTTCCGGCGCTGGCTGATCCGGCCACCTGGCGGCATCCGCTGCTTCCGGGTCCCGACGATCCCCTGCGTTCGGACATTCTGGCCATCGCGGATCTGTTGCCTGACATTCTCCGGGTGGTCGACCTTCTGCCGTACACGCGCGTTCACGGTGACGCCAGCCCCGCCAACCTGCTGGTTCCCGTGGACGGATCGGCCGAGTTCGTGGCGATCGACTGGAGCTGGGGCGTTCCGTGCGGTATCGGATTCGATCTCGGGCAGCTGCTGGTCGGCCAGTCCCATGACGGCGTCACCGAACCTGAGGATCTGCCCGCAATTCATGACACGATCCTCTCCGCGTACACCGAGGCGTTCGGCGCCGACGTGCGCCTTGGATACGTCGGCGCGCTGGTCGCGCGCGGTCTGTGGACCGCGCTTCCGCTGGAACATCTGGGCGAGGAGCCGACCCCCGAACTGGCCGAGCTCTTCCGTAAGAGGGTCGGTCTCGCCCGTTTCATCACGGCGCTCTTCACGACACATGTACGGCCTTACGTGGCATAAGAAACGCCACCACCAACGTCACGGCCATCAACGCCCCGGCCACCCCCACCGTGATCAGAACCGCGCTCGCGGTCCCGTCGAACCGGCCGAAGAACACCGTCCCCAGTAACGCGGTCCCGAACGCGCCGCCCAGCTGTTGCACAGCGGTGAGCGTGCCGGACGCCGAACCGGTCTCATGCTCCTCAACCCCGGCCAGCACGATGTCGAAGAACGGCATCATGAACAGCCCGAGCCCGATCCCGGCCGCGAACAGCGGCGGCCCGAACTGCCAGGCGGTGATCCCCGCACCCGCCGAAGTCACGATAAATCCGGCAACGACGATGCCGACCCCCATGACCAGGGCGCCGAGCTGCACCGCCGTACGCCCCAGTTTGGCGGCCAGCCCCGCCCCGCCGATCGCGAAGCCGACGATCGTGCCGACCGCCATCGGCAGCGCGGCCAGACCGGCCTGCAGCGGCGTGTAGCCGAGCGCGGCCTGCGTGTAGACGCTCCACACCAGCGAGAACCCGATCATCCCGGCGAAGAACAGCAGCCCCGCGACCAGCCCGCTGGTGAAGGCGCGCTTGCGGAACAGCTCGGGCACCACCAGCGGGTCGCGCCCGGCGCGCTGCTTGCCGAGCTGATGCCGGGCGAACACGGTGAACACCAGGGCCGAGGCGGCCATCGAGGCGAACGTCCACAGCGGCCAATCCAGCTCGCGACCCTGAATGAGCGGATAAATCAGCAGGAACGAGGCTGCCGTCACCAACCCCATCCCCGTCACGTCAAGCCGGGACGCGTGCGCGGAACGCGATTCCGGCAGGAACACCAGCGCGGCGGAGAACGCGGCCAGGCCGAGCGGCAGGTTGATCAGGAAGATCATGCGCCAGCCGGTGCCGAAGAAGTCGGCGTCCACCAGCCAGCCCGCCAGCACCGGCCCGCCGACCGAGCCCAGCGCGATGACCGGGCCGAACGCCCCCATCGCGGTGGCCATCTCCTTGGGCGGGAACATCTCCTTGATCAGCCCGAGGCCCTGCGGGATGAGCACCGCGCCGAACAAGCCCTGCAGCACGCGCGAGCCCACCAGCATCTCCGGCGACTGCGCCAGGCCGCACAACACCGAGGCCGCGGTGAAGCCCAGCGCGCCGATGAGGAACATGCGCCTGCGGCCGTACAAGTCGCCGAGGCGGCCCCCGGTGATCAGGCCGACCGCCATGGCCAGGGCGTATCCGGCGCCCAGCCACTGCATCAGGCTCGCGCCGCCGCCCAGGTCGGCCCGGATCGACGGGGCCGCGATGGTGGTCACCAGCGCGTCGAGCACGTCCATGACCTCGGCCGCGAGGATGACGAACAGCGCGGCCCAGCGCCATCGATACATGACGAACTCCATTCGTTGAACGAACACTGTTCGTTCCGTTATAAGGGCGAACAGTGTTCGTGTCAAACAGTGTTCGTTAGGGGAACGGTGTTCGAAACGGATACGGTGCTCGCATGGACGTGCCGACGCCGCCGTGGCGTACCCCGAGAAAGATCGCGCGCCAGCAGCTCAGCCAGGACCTCATCGTCCGTACGGGCCTGCGCATCCTCGACGAGGAAGGCCTCGAAGCGCTCAGCATGCGCCGCGTCGCCCAGGAACTCGGCACCGGACCCGCCTCCCTGTACGCCCATGTGGCCAACAAGGAGGAACTCCTAGAGCTGATCTTCGACGAGGTGGTCGGCGAGATCGAGGTCCCCATCGCCGACCCGGCCCGCTGGCGCGACCAGCTCAAGGAGCTCTGCTGGCACATGTACCGGGTGCTCGGCTCACACGCCGACGTCGGCCGCCTCGCGCTCGCCAGCATCCCGGTCGGCCCCAACGCCGCCCGCGTCTCCGAAGCCTTCCTCTCGATCATGCTCGCGGGCGGCCTGCCCCCCCAAGTGGCCACCTGGGGACTCGACCGGCTCTACCTGTACGTCACCGCCGACGCCTACGAAAGCTCCCTGTTCCTGGCCAAACAACGCGCCAGCGGCCTCGAACTAGACAGCTGGGCCGACCAGTTCTTCGGCCAGGTGCGGACCTACCTGAGCCAACTGCCCGCCGATCGATTCCCCAGCCTCACCGGCAACGTGGACGCGATGATGCGCGGCGACGGCGACAAACGCTTCGAATTCGGCCTGGAGATGCTGCTCCGCGGCCTCGACAGCTTCCGCGACTAGATCGCCAGCGCAAACCAGACGGTCTTCCCGCCCGCCACCCGGCTGGTCCCCCACCGCGCCGCCAGCTGGCTGACCAGGTAGAGCCCCCGGCCGTCCTCGTCCAGCCCGCCCGGCTCGCGGAGCACCGGCATCCGGTGATCGTCATCACTCACTTCACACAGCAGCACATCGGTCCGCAGCAGCCGCACCGTGATCGGCCGCGGCGTGGTGCGCACCGCGTTGGTGACGAGCTCGGAGGCGAGCAGCTGCGCGGACGGCACCAGACGGTCAAGCCCCCAGCTCTCCAGCGTCCGGCTGACCAGCCCGCGCACCCGGCCCGGCGTGGTCACCTGCGGCTCCAGCATCCACTGCGCCACATCCTGGCTGGGAATGCCCTTGAACTTGATCGCCAGCAGCGTGACGTCGTCGCCGTGCCCGTCCGGGATCAGACTGTCGGCCAGCGCCTCGATCGGCTCGCCCTCCGACAGGCGGCGGCGCAGCCGCTCCACCCCCACCAGGATGTCCTCGCCGCGCTCCTCCACCAGCCCGTCGGTGTAGAGCACCAGCATGCTGTCATCCTGGGCGGCGATCTCCATCGTCTCGAAGGAGGTGCGCCCCAGCCCGATCGGCGCGCAACTCGGCGGCGCGAGCACCTCGGCCTTGCCGTCCGAGGCGACCAGGATCGGCGGGAGATGCCCGGCGCTGGCGATCGTGCAGCGCCGCAGCACCGGGTCGTACACGCAGTAGACGCAGGTGGTGATGGTCTGCGCGGCCAGCCGCTGCGCCATCTCGTCCAGCGAGTGCAGCACCTGCTCGGCGGGCAGATCGAGCGAGGCCAGCGTCTGCACGGCGGTCCGCAGCTGCCCCATGATCGCGGCGGCGTCCAGCCCGTGGCCCATGACGTCGCCCACCACCAGCGCGACCCGGCTGCCCGGCAGCGGGATCACGTCGAACCAGTCGCCCCCCACCCGGGCGGCGGCGGGATGGTAGCGGAAGGCGATCTCCAGCCCGGGTAACTCCGGCGGGCGGCCCGGGCGTATCCCCCGCTGCAACGTCTCGACCGTCTCCAGCTGCTGCCGGTGCAGCCGGCCATGGAAGATCGTCAATGCCGCGGGCACTCCGAGCTGCCCCGCCACCTGCACGTCCGCGTCGTCGAACGGGGTCCGTTCACGTTCCCGCGCGAGTACGGCGCAGCCGATCGCCTTGCCGTACGCGCGAAGGGGCACCACCAGCATGCCGTCGGCCGTCAGGGCCGGTTTGATCTGGTCGTCGTCCTCGGCCCACCGCGCGGGCAGCCGCCCGCGCGGGTCGATCCGGTGCAGCGCGCCGCCGTCCAGGTAGACGGCGGCGGAGTCGGCCATCCGCGGTACGACGGCCTCGCACAACAACCGGGTGGCCTGCTCGGGACCGAGACTGTCCCCGATCGCCCGCATGGCCTCACTCAGAGCTTCCCCGTCCCACGACACGGGTTTCACTCGGCTCAGAATTGGTTGCGGCGGCAGTTGAGGAACAGCTGGATCTCCGGCGGCGCCTGGGTGGTGGCGGGGGCGTAGGAGATGTCGGTCTCCAGCACCACCGTGAACCCGGCCTCCTCGATGACGGCGCGCAGGTCGTCCCGCAGGTAGCCGGTCACCCGGACCGGGGCCCCGAGGAACTGGAAGGGCACGTCGTCGAGGTCGATCTCGACCATGCTGAGCGCGAGCACGCCGCCCGGCGCGAGCACGTCGTGGATCTTCTTGAGCGCGCGCGCGATCTCCTCGCGCGGCAGCATGAGCAGCACGAAGAACGCGACCACCGCGTCGAACCGGCCGAGCGAGTCGTCCAGATCGGTGATGTCGCGTTCGAGGAAAGTGCCCTCGGGGACGTTCTTGCGGGCGATGTCGAGCATGACGGGCGAGATGTCGATGCCGACCACCTCGCAGCCCGCCTCGGCGAACTGCTGCGCCGTCGGGGCGCCCGTGCCGCAGCCGACGTCCAGGACGCGGGCCCCCGGCTGAAGCTGTTTGATCAGCCACTCACCGGCGGCGATCTGCCCTTCCTTGTGCGGAAACGCGTCGTCGTAGCGGGAACCGATGCGATTGAAGGCCTCAGCCTGCAGCGCGCGGTACTCCTCGCGGGAGCTTCCCGACTCGGATTCAGTTGTCATCTATGCCGCCATTGTGATCAGCCGTCGTCTGCCCACTCTTAGATAGGGGCACATCGTACACAAGTCAAGATATATCGGCGTAAATTCAACGTTTCCGGGGCGCGACGTGCACGATTACCGGTAACTTGCCGGAATTGGACAGTCAAGTTCGGTGTCAAGGCAGACCTTCCTGCCCCGCACTACTTTCCCACCATTTTCCGGGACAGCCCAGCTTGTGGCACCAACTTGTGGCTACCCGATGTTCAGCAGCCCCGCCCCCACGACGGCCCGCCCGAACACCCGCGCCAGCTCGGCCAGCCGCTCACATTCCTCATCATCCAGTACGGCATACGCCGGAAACGCCAGCACATCGGTCCGATCCTCGATCCCCTGCCGGAACACCTGCCCCCGCTCCGTCAGCGTGAGCCCCTCCCCGAGCAGCCCCTTGGCACGAAGATCCTCTTCCCCCGCCGCCCAGTCCTCGTCCGACCACCCACGCGTCCCCTTGAGCAGCGGCACCATCTTGGGCGTGCTGGCGGCATAGAGGATCAGCGCCTCCAGCCCGCTGAGCCCTTCACTCACGAGCACCGCGATATGCCCGTCCCCCCGATACTCCCGGAGCAACGTCTGCGCGTGCCACAACCGCGACAACGGATCCTCCGGCCACGGCAACGCCGCATGCGCCCCGAACAAGGCCCGCCCCCGCACATGCGCGCACGCCTCCTCCGCCGCCCGGCTCGCCAACCTCACCGTCTCCGCCAACTCGGGAAACTCATGAAACCCGACCCGCCGCAACGCCGCCCCCGCCGCCTCCAGCCGCGCCTCCACCAACTCCCCCGGCGCGACAACCTCCCACACCCCCGGAATCCCCCGCCGCACCAGATCCGGACAAAAGTTGAAAAATGTAGCTATAACCACCTCGGCCGGTACAGCCCCCATCGCCGCAACCCGCGACGCGAAATACCCCACCTGCGGATCAGCCACCCCAAGGGCCCGATACCGCTCCACCGCCTCCGGCACGAAGTAAACCATCGCGTGCAAGGGCTCCAACCGCCGCCAAGCCTGCCGCGCCGCCCCAACCGAAGCCATCGCGCCCCTCCAACCCAAGGTGACCGAACATTATTCGGCAACACCCGGACCGTCAATGGCGGCTACGGAGACCCAGCCACGATGCACCTCTCGAGTGATAAAGTCTTAAGCAAAAGACTTTATCACTGGGCGGATGAGATGGATGCCGATGTTCTGCGAGCGCTGGTCGCGCTTCTCCGAGCGCGATCCACAGATCTGACGGATGTCGAGGCCAAGGCAGCCGCGGGCGGCTTCCCCAAGAGCGTAAGGGACACGCTCAGCGCCTTCAGCAATGATCGCGGCGGCACCATCATTCTTGGCCTAGACGAAGGCACCAACTTCGGCTTGGCGGATGGATTCGACCCCATCCGCATCAGGGACGCCCTCGCCACAGCGTGTGCGGACGATCTAGAACCACCGGTGCGAGCAGAGATCGACATCGTGGAGCTCGATCACGGGACGGTCGTCGTCGCCGAAGTGGCCGAACTCGACCCACGCTTCAAACCATGCTTCGTGAAAGCTCGTGGTGAGTACAACGGATCGTTCACCCGCGGTGGGGATGGGGACCGCCGGCTCACCGACTTCGAGATCCATCTGCTGCACACCAACCGAGGCCAACCTGACGACGACCGCGATCCCGTGCCCGGCGCCGTCCTCGCGGATCTCGATGACCTAGCCGTCGAGTCGCTCCTAAGGAGAGTCCGCCAGCGGCAACGACGAGCGTTCTCCGACCTCGACGATCTCACCGTCCTCCGCAGGCTCAACGTCATTACCGCCGATCATGTGCCAACTCTGGGGGGCATGCTGGCCCTGGGCTCCTACCCGCAGCAGTTCTATCCTCAACTGAATGCCACTTTCGTCGTGTACCCAGGGCTCACTGCCGAGGACGTGACTCCGCAGGGTCCGCGATTTCTCGACAATCGCACGTTCGATGGTCCGATCCCCTCCATCGTCGACGAGGCCGTCGCCGCCGTGCTGCGCAATACCTCGGTCCGGTCATTCGTCGAAGGCACCGGCCGACGTGACGTGTACGACTATCCGGTGGAAGCGCTCCGCGAGGTCATCGTCAACGCCCTCATCCACCGGGACTACTCTCCCTATTCCCGAGGGACACCCGTGCAGATCATTCTCTATGCGGATCGCCTCACCGTAGCGAATCCCGGCGGGCTCTTCGGCGCGGTGACCGAGGACGACCTCGGCGGAGAAGGAGTCTCCTCGACCCGGAATCCGGTCCTCGTCAAGCTCCTTCAAGACGTCCGCATGCCCGAGAGCGATCGCACGGTCTGTGAGAATCGCGCCAGCGGCATCCCCACCATGCTGAGAGAACTCCGCATAACGGGCTCAGCGTTGCCCGAATTCCACAACCGCATCAACAGATTCAAGGTCGTCCTTCCACGTCACGCGCTCCTCACCCCGGGGAACATGCGGTGGATCGACAGCCTTGGCATCGTCGGCCTCAGCGCAACTCAGCACATGGCACTGGCACAGATGCACGAGGGAGGCGCGATCACTAATCAGAGCATGCGCAACTTCGGATTGGACGCCCGCCGGGCAACCACTGAACTGACCGATCTGGTGACCCGCGGTCTCGCCGTACGAATCGGTGAACGACGACACGCGCGATACGTCCTGGCCCCGACCAATGAACAACTGCCATGGCAGCCGGACGGTCCAACATCTCCTGACCCGTCTGATCGAGAAGCCGCCATCCTGAACGCTCTCGGTTCCGCCGCGCTCTCCCGACGCGAGATCCAGAAAGCGACGGGCATCAATCAGATCGCCACCATCCGAACCTTGGATGCCCTCATCGCCTCCGGCAAGGTCGAGGCCACCGCCCCACCCCGCTCTCCACACCGCCGCTACCGCCGCACCTCCGAAACATAGATCGGAGATAGGGACACGCGTTGCGGGGTTTGCTGAATTCTTTGATCAGCACGGGATACTGCTCCCCACCGTGTCCGGCTGCGATCGAGCGGTCGGCCATCGCCCTGATCAACTTCGGCAGTTCGGCGTTGACACCCACCGCCTCGCTCTCCTCGATCAGGTGGGCCATCGCCCGGGCGTCGGTCTCCAGGGCCGACACCCCGGCCTCGAAGGAGCCGCCGTCGATCTGCTCGGCATACCCAGGCAGCCATTCGGCCACAGTGGCAGCGATCTGCTGCGCAAACGGCGCATACGTTGTCCGGCGCCGGATCCGCTCAGTACCCGGGCGACGCGACGTCAACTTCGGCCCTGAGCCGCTCAGGAAGCATGTCCGATTTGTCGGCGGCCTGCAGCCTCACAGCTGGGATCTCAGTACGTCGATCTCGCAGCCTGGCGAGGATGGGTCGAAGCCGTGCTTGGCCAGCCAGCGGATCGCCAGCAGGCTTCGCAACGACCACCACGCGCGGATCACGTCGAGGTCGACGTCGGTGCCGTAGCCGGCGACGACGTCGCCCAGGTGCTCCTCGTGTCCGAGCGTCAAGGTGGCGAGATCGAACAGGGCATCGCCCTGGCACGCCTCGGACCAGTCGAGCACGCCGGTGATCTCGTCAACGTCGACGAACACGTGGGTGAGCTGCAGATCGCCGTGCGTGAACACCGGTGTCCACGGCCGGAGCGCAGCCTCGGCAACCCGGCGGTTGCGCGTGACCACGTCGGTGGGAAGGACGCCATTCGTGACGAGCCACTCGCATTCGCCGTCGAGGTGCGAGGCCAACTCGTCGAGGCTCCGGCCGGGCCATGGCGGCAGCGGCGCGTCGTGCAGCATCCGTGCGGCGGCACCCGCCGCGGCCCACGCCGCCGACGACGCGATCGACGGCTCGCCGAGGCGGCCGAGTGCCGTCCCTGGGAGGGCGGCGAGCGCGAGCACGGGCGGCTTCCGCCACAGGACCTCCGGAGTCGGGATCGGCGCCATCGCCATCGCCATCGCCTCGACCTCGACGTCGGTGCGCGTCTGATCAGCGTCGATCTTCAAGAACACGTCACCGACGCGCAAGGTCGCGCGCTCGTGATGGGCGACGACGACCTCGACCTCCTCCACGTCGGCCATCATCGCGGGGATGACCACCGACGTCGCCAGGTTTATCGCGTGCGACCACGCGGCTGACCGCGTCCGCTGCCTGGCGGCCTCGGGCACGACACCGACCGCTGACGGATCGAGTAGTGAGGTATTTCCAACCGGAAAGCGCGCTCCGCGTGCGCTGCTCAGCGGCGCCTGCGGCGGGCGGTGCCGAAGATGGATCTGGTGATCTCCCGGCCGAGGGTGGACGCCGCCGATCGCACCATAGAGCGGAACTCCTTGGACTCCAGCACTCCCTCCAGCACGGACTGCCTCGGCTGCTCCCTGGGGCGCTCCGCCTCGCGCGGAGCTTCGGGAGCCTCGGCCTGCTGCTGTGCGGCCAGCCTCGCCGAGAGGATCTCATAGGCCGACTGGCGGTCGACCACCGTGCCGTACTTCTGCCGCAGCGGGGAGGCGGCAATGATGCCCTGGATCACGTCGGGGCTCGACGGCGCCATGAGCGTCTGCGGGGCGCGCAGGCGCGTCCAGGCCACGGGGGTCGGCGCGCCCGTCTCCGACAGGACCGTGACCACGGCCTCGCCGATGCCGAGTTCGGTGAGCAGCCGCTCCAGGTCGTAGGAGGACTCGGGGAAGGTCGACACGGTGGCCTTGAGCGCCTTGGCGTCCTGGGGGGTGAAGGCGCGCAGGGCGTGCTGCACGCGCGCGCCGAGCTGGGCCAGCACGTCGGCCGGCACGTCCTTCGGCGTCTGGGTGACGAAGAACACGCCCACGCCCTTCGACCGGATCAGCCGTACGGTTTGGGTGATCGACTGCAGGAACGCCTTGGACGCGCCGTCGAACAGCAGATGCGCCTCGTCGAAGAAGAACACCAGCTTCGGCTTGTCGACATCGCCCACCTCGGGCAGCACCTCGAAGAGATCGGCGAGCAGCCACATCAGGAAGGTGGAGAAGAGCTGCGGCCGGTCCTGCACGGCGGGCAGCTCGAGGATGGAGACCATCCCCTGGCCGTCCTGCGTCACCCGGAGCAGGTCGTGCACGTCGAACTCCGGCTCGCCGAAGAACGCCTCCACCCCCTGCGCCTCGAAGTTGGTCAGGGCGCGGAGGATGACTCCCGCCGTCGCCGCCGACAGCCCGCCGATCCCGCTCAACGCCTCCGGAGTGGTGGTCAGATAGCGGATGACCGCGATCAGGTCCTTGAAGTCCAGCAGGGGCAGTCCGTTCTTGTCGGCGAAGTAGAAGATCAGCCCGAGCGACGACTCCTGCGTCTCGTTGAGCCCGAGGACCTTGGCGAGCAGGGTCGGCCCGAAGGCGGTCATGGTGGCGCGTATCGGCACGCCGGACCCCAGACCGCCCAGGGAGAGGAACTCCGCGGGACAGGCCACGGGATGCCACGCCTGCCCCACCTCGGCGGCACGCCCGGTGACGCGCTCGGAGGGCGTGCCCGGAGAGGCGAGCCCCGACAGATCGCCCTTGATGTCGGCGAGGAAGACCGGAACGCCCTGGGCCGAAAGCTGCTCCGCCATGAGCTGGAGAGTCTTGGTCTTCCCCGTTCCCGTGGCCCCGGCCACCAGTCCGTGCCGGTTCAGCATGCCCAGGGCGATCCTGATCTGCTCCGCCGGATCGGCGGTGCCGTCCTCGCCCACCAGCGCCCCGAGTTCCAGTGCCGGCCCCTCGACGTCGTACCCCTTCATCGCTTCCCCCCGCTTGTTCCCGCCTCGCCTGCGGCGCGGCGCAGGTCCGGTGGTGGTTCCATTCCCGGTCGTACGCGGTTCAATGATGCGGAGACGCGCAGGTCAGCGGCCCACGGGTCGGCTGGCTACGCGGCCCCCGCCGCGGTGGTCAGCTCGGGCCAGAACTCCCGGTAGCGGCCGGAGTGGAAGACGAGCGGCTCCCCTTCGGCCCGCTGGTAGCCCTCCACCGCCCCGACGAAGATGTGGTGGTCGCCGCCGTCGTGGACCCGCTCCGTACGGCAGACGAAACTGGCCAGCGTGCCGGCGAGTATCGGCAGCGGAGCGCCGAGCAGTTCCACCCCGGCGAACTTGTCGGTCGAGGGCGTGGCGAAGCGCCTGGACAGGTGGTCCTGGTCGGCGGCGAGGACGTTGACGGCGAACCGCCCGGCCCGCAGGAAGAGCGGCGCGCTGGGCGCCCGGTTCGACAGGCACCAGAGCACCAGCGGCGGATCGAGCGAGACCGAGGTGAAGGAGTTGACGGTCACGCCGGCCCGCTCCCCGTCGTCGGTCGCCGTCGTGATCACCGCCACCCCGGTCGCGAACTGCCCGAAGGCCTCACGGAGTGATCTCATGCCGCGACCCTGCTCAGGTATGCCTCGGCTCGGCCGGCGTCCATGAACCAGTCGGCGTAGTCGGCCGGGTCGTCGAAGCCGTTGACGAATCGGGAGGCGATCTCCGGATGTTGTCCGGCGGCGCCCAGGAGCGCCAGGTGGTGGGGTTGGGCCGGCGCCAGCAGGGCGTTGGTCCAGTTCGTGACGTGCTGGGCCTGCGTCCAGAAGAGGTCGAAGGTCCGCCGCATCCAGTCCGCGTCGAACGGCTGCGCGCCCCGTTCCACGATGGCCCGCAGGTAGGTGGCGGCGCACTTGGCGGCGTTGTTGCTGCCCTGCCCGGTGATCGGGTCGTTGAGCACCACGACGTCGGCGACGCCGAGCACCGGTGCGCCGGAGGGCAGAACGGCGACAGGACGGCGAACCGTGGGGGCGAAGCGGCCGGTCAGGACCGCGTTGGCGTCGGTGAGCTCGATCCCGGCGCAGCGCTCGGCCTCCCACGGAAAGAAGGTTTCCAGGATCTGGCGACTGCGCGCCAGATGCTCGGCGGGACCGCGCACGTCGCCCCAGCAGTCCATGGGACCGCCTGGCACACCCTCGAACACCATGATCTCGCAGGGCCCGGTGTGCGTGAGCGCGGGGAAGACGAAGTACTCGCCCACCCCGGGGAGCAGATTGAAGCACACCGCCGAGTGATCGGGGCGGGGGGCGAGACCGTTGACGTAGGTGACCGCCAACGCGCGCTGCGGAGCGGTGTACGGCGAGCGTGCGGGGTCCCGCTCGAAGAGCGAGGCGATCTCTCCCTTCCCCGCAGCGACGAGGACCAGGTCATACCGGGCGGCATAGCTCTCCAGGTCCTCCGGGGTGGCGTCGTGCAGGACCAGCTTTCCGCCCAGCCGTTCGAACTCGCCCAGCCAGGCCGGCATCTTCAGCCGCTGGTCGACCGAGCGAGCCGGAACGTCCAACCGCGCCGCCCAGTCAAGTGCTTTGCCACCCTCCGGGCTCGGAACCGTAAGCGCGATGCCCTCGATGGGCGGGCACACATCGGCCCACCAGTCCAGGCCGAGCTCACGCTCATGAGCCTGCGCGGTACCGAACATGGCCTGGCCGGACATCACCCGGCCATCGCGGATCGCCTCGGGGGTCCGGTTGGAGATCACGGTGACGTCGTAGCCCTGCTGGAGCAGGCCGATGGCCAGATGGAGGCCAGCCTGACCGGCGCCGACGATAAGGATTTCGCGCATGGTGATGTGCCCCTTCGGTGTCAGGAGTGGAGGTTTCAATCGGCGCCTGACAAGAACGGTACGACCGGCGCATCCGCCCGAGCTATCCGCTCAGCGCGGATCTCATCCACCTGACGCCGAACCCCTACGCAACGTCTCCGACGGCGGCAACCCGTACCTCTCGCGGTACAGGGCGGCAAACCGTCCCTGATGCAGAAACCCCCACCGGCCGGCCACCGTGGTCACCGTGGCCCTAGCGGGATCGGCCGCCTTGAGCTCGTCATGCACCCGCGCCAGCCGTACCTGCCTGAGGTAGGCCGTCGGGCTCAGCCCAAAATGCGCCCGGAAACCCTCCTGTAGAGACCGGCTACTGACCGCAACGGCACCAGCGATATCGGAGGTAGTGAGCGGAAGATGCGCGTGCCCTTCAATGAACTCCACCGCCCGGCGCACAACCTTCGGCACCGCCGCCGGCCTAGGCGCCCTCAGCCGCTCCAGATAGTTGGACGGCTGCATAGTCAGCAGCAGGGTAATCAGGGCATTCTCCAGATGCGCGATGGCCAGCGGATGCCCGGTCAGCCCATCATCGCGTTCGGCCTCCCTAACGAGCAGATCGGCCATATCCCGCCACGACCGCGTCCACCCCATCGTCAGATCCATGCCAAGATCGAAGACAACCGGACCATTGAGCTGCTCGCCAAGCATCTGCTCCAACGACCGCTCAATAAAGGTGCGCTCGAACTTGACCACCAACTGAGGACACCCAGCGGCCCAGCGCATATCGAGGTACCGGGTCGGCGAGGGCAGCGCAGCCAGCAACGGAGTAGAGACGATCTCCTTGTCACCGGCGCGGATCAAGCTACGTCCAGCAAGCGGGATCATGACCAGGAAAAACGTATCGAGGTCCCCTGGTTCGATATGCACGTCAGCCCCATAGTCGAGGTAACTGACGCGAACCGAACCAAGCTGAACGGAGTTAAACCGAGCCGACAACAGATCCGCATCCCCGGCCAGATCCAGCCGGTGCGGACAGAACACCTTGGCAACCTCACCGCGAACCTCGTCAAGGTCAGAACTGGCGAAGACGGCACGATTACTCAGAAGCACACCAAATGATCGCCGTTCCCACCCCCAATGTTCCATGAAAAAGTACGCACAAGAGACCCCGCACCACGTCAAAACACAGCCACGATGCCGCTGACCTGCCATTCGACGGATGCCTAACCTGTACCGCTTCAAACTCATCACATCGGCCAAGACTTCCAGGGAGCCCGAGGGGCGAAGCCCTTCGCAAGGAGCACAGCAACGCCAGACGCGAAGCGACCCCGGGGGGGAGCGCGAGGGGCGAAGCCCCTCGCAGGGAGCACAGCAACGCCAGACGCGAAGCGACCCCGGGGGGGAGCGCGAGGGGCGAAGCCCTTCGCAAGGAGCACAGCGACGCCGGGCGCGAAGCGCCCAGGGGGAGCGCGAGGGGGCGAAAGCCCCTTCGCCCCGGGGGGCTCGGGGGGTCGTCCCCCCGTGTAACGACGAGGAGGCCCACGGGAGCGAGCAAAGCTCGCGACCATAGGCCTCCGACTCCGAGTGGAGCTATGGGGATTCGAACCCCAGACCCCCTCCATGCCATGGAGGTGCGCTACCAGCTGCGCTATAGCCCCTTGCGGTGTGTGTGAGTGTATCGGACCTCGCGGGTTAAGGGGTAACCGTAGGGATGTCACGTTGGGGTGGCGTGGTGCGTCTGGAGGTGATGCGGGTGGAGACGTTTCTGGAGCATCGGGAGATCCTGGTCGGGGTGGCGTACCGGATTCTGGGGAGTGCCGCCGATGCGGAGGACATCGTGCAGGAGGCGTGGGTGCGGTGGGCTGAGGTGGCGGAGGGGGAGGTGGAGAACGCGCGGGCGTTTTTGGTGCGGGTGACGACGAATCTGGCTATTGATCGGTTGCGGCGGTTGAAGGTGCGGCGGGAGTCGTATGTGGGGGATTGGCTGCCCGAGCCGGTGAGCACGGGGCCGGAACTCGCGGAGCGGGCCGAGCTGGCGGAGAGTGTGGAGCTGGCGATGCTGGTGGTGCTGGAGACCTTGTCGCCGCTGGAGCGGGCGGTGTTCGTGTTGCGGGAGGTCTTCGGGTTCTCGCATGCGGAGGTCGGGGAGGTGATCGGGCGGGCGGAGCCCGCAGTGCGGCAGCTGGCACGGCGGGCGCGGGAGCATGTGCGGGAGCGGCGGCCGCGGTTCGATGTGGATCGGCGGGAGCGGCGGGAGGTCACCGAGCGGTTCATCGGGGCGTGCGCGGGTGGGGATCTGCGCGGGTTGATGGAGCTGCTGGCCAAGGATGTGACCTTGGTGACGGACAGTGGGGGCAAGGCTCGGGCGCCTCGGCGGGTCCTGGTGGGGGCCGATCGGGTGGCGCGGTTCCTGGTCGCGGTCACTTCGGAGGCGGGGATCGCGTCGTTCCCGGCGCACGCGGGGCTGCCGGAGGGGGTTTCGTACGAGATGGAGATCTCGAATGTGAACGGTGCGCCGGCGCTCGTGGTTGCGGTGGAGGGCAGGGTCCTCACGGTGGTGTCGTTGCTGGTCGCCGATGGGATGATCGAGACCATCTATCTGATGGCCAATCCCGAGAAGATGGCGCATGTGTGATCACGGTTGGGATTGATCTGGCGGCCGAGGCGGTCGATACGGCGGTCGCCTGGGTCGAGTGGTCCGAGAATCGGGCGCGGGTCACCAGGGTGGAGACTCGGGCGGATGACGGGCTCGTGGTTGAGGCGATCCTGGCCGCGGGGAAGGCGGGGGTCGACTGTCCGCTCGGGTGGCCGGATCGATTCGTGGATTTCCTGGTCGCGCATCGGGGCGGGGAGGTCGCCTTGCCGTTGGAGGGTGTCGGGCGGCTGTGGCGCAGGGATCTGGCGAATCGGGTCACCGATCTGGTGGTGCGGGAGCTGACGGGGCAGCGGCCGTTGAGCGTGGCGGCCGACCGTATCGGATATGTCGCCATGCGGTGTGCCGGGGTGATGGCGGAGCTGGCGCGGCGTGGCCAGGTCGTCGACCGGCGCGGAGGCGGGGTGGTGGTCGAGGTGTATCCGGCCGCGTCGCTCAAACGGTGGGGGTTGCCGTTCAAGGGTTACAAGCGGGCCGCGAATCTGGGTGAGCTGAACCGGCTGGTCGATGGGCTGGGGCGGGCCGCGCCTTGGCTGGACCTGGGGGCGTTTGAGGGAGTCTGCCGGGCATCGGATGACGCCGCTGACGCCGTCGTCGCGGCGCTCACCGCGCGGGCCGCCGCGCTGGGGTTGGTCACGGCGCCGTCGCCCGGGCAGGCCGAGGCGGCCCGTACGGAAGGGTGGATCGCGGTTCCGACCACGTCACTGGATGGGCTGATGTCACGTTTCGAGGATGACCCGCGTCCAGGGGTGCATGGATGAAATCACAGTAATCGGAGGCGGGCTCGCCGGGCTGACGGCAGCCATCGCCTGTGCCGAAGAGGGCGCGCGGGTCGTCCTGTACGAGGGGCACCACACGCTCGGCGGGCGGGCACGGTCGTCCGCGGCGCCGTACATCGCCAATGACGGGACGCACGTCTTCTACTCGGATGGGGAGCCGTTCCGGTGGCTGGCGCGGCGCGGGCTCGTGCAGCCGTACCGGCGGCTGGGGCTCAAAGAGGGACGGAAGGCGCGGGTCCGGCATCGGGGCAAGCTGAAGGCGCGAATTCCGCGGCCGCTGCTCGCGGCGATCATCAAGCGCGGGCTGGTCGCGCCCGTGGATGAGGACTTCCGCTCCTGGGGGGTCAGGCGGCTGGGCGCCGACGCCACCGACGCGGTGGCCGGAGCGCTCGGAGTCGCCACCTATGAAGCGGATCCGGGACGGCTGTCGGCGGCATTCGTGTGGGAGCGGTTCACGCGCGCCTTCGCGCTCCAGTTCCCGGCGCCGAGGTACGTCGTCGGCGGCTGGGGCCGGGTCATCGACCGGATGGCGGCACACGCGCGCGACCTTGGCGTACGCATCGAGACCGGAACCCACGCGGACACCCTCCCGGCGGGACCCACCATCGTCGCCACCTCGCTCGACGCCGCTCGCCGGTTACTCGCCGACGAATCACTGCGCTGGGAGAGCGGCCGCGCCGTCCTTCTCGATCTCGGGGTACGGCAGGACCCGCGCGACCTGTTCCTCCTGTCCGACCTGGACGAAGGCGGCTTCCTTGAGCGCTACTCGTCTCCCGATCCGTCGGTGGCGCCAGACGGGGAGAGCCTCGTCCAAATGCAGATGCCGATGCGGCCCGGCGAGTCGAAAGCCGACACGCTGGCACGGCTGGAACGGGTGGCCGATCTCGGTCTGCCGGGCTGGCGGGATCGGGTCACCTGGCGGCGCGAGGCGCTCGCGAACGGGCGTACGGGAGCGCTCGACTTGCCGGGACTGAGCTGGCGGGATCGGCCGGCCATCGAGCGGGGGGACGGGGTCTGGCTGGCCGGGGACAGTGTCGCCGCCCCCGGCCTGCTCGGTGAGGTGTCGATGCGCAGCGCGCTCGCCGCCGCCGAGCAGGCGGTGGCCTCGGTCAGCCGTCCGGGGATCGCTTCGAGGAGATCGCCCGCTGCAGGACGATGAAGACGAACAGCAGGGCTCCGGTTACGATCTTGATCCACCAGGAGCTGAGGGTGCCCTCGAAACGGATCAGCGTCTGGATGGAACCGAGCAGGAGCACACCCAGCAGGGTGCCGAGAACGTAGCCGGAGCCGCCGGTCAGCAGGGTGCCGCCGATGACCACGGCGGCGATCGCGTCGAGTTCCATGCCGACCGCGTGCACACCGGTCCCGGACAGCGTGTACGTGGCGAAGAGCATGCCCGCCAGCGCGGAGCAGGTGCCACTCACCACATAGGCGCCGATCTTGGTGCGCGCGACGGGGAGGCCCATCAGGAGGGCGGACTGTTCGTTGCCGCCGATGGCGTAGATCCCGCGGCCGAATCTGGTGTAGTGCAGGGTCCAGAAGGCGAGCCCCAGGACAGCGAGCGCCACGAAGACGGTCGGCTTCACGAACATGTCCCCGGGGAGCTGGATGGGGATATGGGGCCACTCGGCGAAGAGGGGATGTTTGATCGAGATCTGGTCGATGCTGATGACGAAGCAGAGGCCTCGGGCGAGGAACATTCCGGCCAGCGTGGCGATGAAGGGCTGGATCTCGAAGTGATGGATCACGTAACCCATCAGGAAGCCGAGCGTGGCGCCAACTGCCAGCACGATCGGAATGGTCGCCAAGCCCACGTGCTCGACCAGCGAAGCCGACAACATCGCCGACAACGCGATCACCGCGCCCACCGAGAGATCGATGCCCCCGGTGAGGAGGACGAACGTCATCCCGATCGCGGCGACCAGCAGGAAGCCGTTGTCGATGAACAGATCGATGATGACCTGACCCGATCCGAAGGCCGGATAGATCGCCGAACCTGTCCCGAAGAGCACCACGAACAACGCCAAGGTCACCAGGACCGGCAGATACTCCCGCCGCAGGCGGGCTTCAAGGATGGCGGTGAGCCTCCCACGCCCCCGGACGCTCCGTTCCTCGCGGGCATCCATCGCCAGGACTTCCTGTTCGCTCGCCACCATGGCCTCGTCTCGTCCCTGGATGTGCCCGGTTTCCCTGGGACTCCGTTTCATGCCGGCACCTCCGCTTCAGCCGGAGCGGGAGCGGATGGTCGCCGGCGTCGGAACGCCTTCGCCCGGAACGCGGGAGACTGGATCAGACACACCGCTGTCACCACCACCGCCTTGAACACCAGCGTCACCTGAGGCGGAACCCCGGTGGTGTAGATCGTGGTCGACAGGGTCTGGATGATCAAGGCCCCGAGGACCGTCCCGGCGAGCGAGAAGCGGCCTCCCATCAGGGAGGTCCCCCCGATGACCACCGCGAGGATGGCGTCCAGCTCGATCCACAGGCCCGCGTTGTTGCCGTCGGCCGCACGAATGTTCGAGCTGATCATCAACCCCGCGATCCCGGCACAGAACGCGCTGAAAACGTACGCGAGCACCAGCAACCGCCGAGCCCGGATGCCCACCAGACGCGACGCCTCCGCATTGCCTCCGACGGCCTCCAGCAGCAGTCCGAGGGCGGTCCTCCGGGTCAGGACGGCTGTTCCGGTGAAGACCACGACGGCGATGAGAACGGCGAAGGGGAAGCCGAACAGGTAGTCGCCGCCGATCAGCTCGTAGGGGGCGCTGTTGATGGTGATGATCTGGCCGTCGGTGATCAGCTGGGCCACCCCGCGGCCGGCGACCATGAGGATCAAGGTGGCGATGATGGGCTGGATGCCGACGCGGGCGACGAGTAATCCGTTCCACAAGCCGAGGACCAGGGACAGGCCGAGGGCGAGGGCGACCGCGGTCAGCACCCCGCCGACCGCCTCCTGATCCGGCTGGTCGGCGATGATCGAGCAGGCGAGGGCGCCGGAGATCGCCACGGTCGCGCCGACCGACAGGTCGATGCCCCCGGTGGCGATGACCATGGTCATGCCGAGGGCGATGAGGATCAGCGGGGCGCCGTACAGGAGGATGTCGATGAGGCTCCCGTACAGGTGGCCGTTCTTCAGTTCGATCCGGAAGAAGGTCGGCGTGAAGATCAGGTTGGCCAGCAGCATGACGGCGAGGATCGCGGCCGGCCAGAACAGGCGGTGCTTGGTGATGGCGGTCATGACGCGACTCCGTTGGCGATGATCTCCAGCAGCCGTTCGGGAGTGACGTCGGCCTCGTTGGCGATCTCCGCGATTACGGCGCGATCCCGGAGCACCTCGATTTTGTGGCTGATGCGCAGGACCTCCTCCAGTTCGGCGGAGATGAACACCACGCCCATGCCGTCACCGGCGAGCGAGACGACCAGCTTCTGGATCTCGGCCTTGGCTCCGACGTCGACCCCCCGGGTGGGCTCGTCGAGGATGAGCAGCCGCGGCTGCGTGATCAGCCACCGGGCGAGCAGGACCTTCTGCTGATTGCCCCCGCTGAGGTTGCGAGCCGGAATATCGGGATCCGCCGGACTGATGCTGAGCGCCGTGATGTACTTCCCGACCAGTTCGGCGCGGCGCGCGGGGGACAGCGGCCGCAGCCAGCCCCGAGCGGCCTGCAGCGCCAGCACGATGTTCTCCCCCACGGTCAGTTCCTCGATCAGCCCCTCGGTCTTGCGATCCTCGGGGCAGAACGCCACGCCGCGCCCGATGGCCGCACCGGGGGTGCGCAGCGCCGAAGCCGACCCGCCGACCCGCACCGTCCCGCTGTCGGCCCCGTCGGCCCCGAACATCAACCTCGCCGCCTCGGTCCGCCCGGACCCCAGCAGCCCGGCGAAACCCACCACCTCCCCCGGATGCACATCCAGATCGAACGGCGCGATCCCGCCCTTGCGCCCCAGCCCGCGCGCCGCCAGCACCGGCTCCCGGCTGGCGATCGCCTCCCGCACGTCCTCCCGCGGCGCGTGCAGCTCCTCCAGCGTGCGCAGCACCCGCCCCGTCATGTGCCCGACCAGCTCTACCCGGCTCAGCGCCCGCGTCTCGAACTCTCCGACCAGCCGCCCGTTGCGCAGCACCGTCATCCTATCCGATATATCGAACACCTGGTCGAGAAAATGCGAGACGAACAGCACGGCCACCCCGTCGTCCCGCAGCCGGCGCATGACCGTGAACAGCCGTTCCACCTCGTCGCGGTCCAGGCTGGAGGTGGGTTCGTCCAGGACGAGCACCTTTGCCGAGATGTCCACCGCCCGGACGATGGCCACCAGCTGCTGTACCGCCAGTGAATAGGACGCCAGCGGCGCGGCCGGATCGATGTCCAGCTGGAAGCGGGCCAGCAGTTCCGCGGCCCGGCGCCGGGTCTCCTTCCAGCGGATCCGGCCCAGCCGGTACGGCTCCCGCCCGATGAACACGTTCTCGGCCACCGTGAGGTTGGGGCAGAGGTTGACCTCCTGGTAGACGGTGCTGATCCCGGCCGCCTGGGCCTGCTTGGGGCTGCCGATCGTGAGCGGCGCGCCGTCCAGGCGTACCTCACCGGAGTCGGCGGAGTGGACCCCGGTGAGCACCTTGATGAGCGTGGACTTGCCGGCCCCGTTCTCCCCCATCAGCGCGTGCACCTCGCCGGGGAGCAGCCGGAAGTCGACGCCGTTCAGCGCCCGTACCCCCGGAAAGTCTTTCGTGATGCCCGTCATTCGCAACACGGCGGGCCCTCCTTAGGGGCCGGGCGGCGCGAAGCCGCCCGGCACAGGGGTCAGTACTGGCGGGTGGACAGGACCTCGGCGGCCTGCTGCGGGGTGAAGGTGGTCTCCTTGGTGACGATGCGCTTCTCCAGGGGCTCCCCGGCGGCGGCCTTCTTGGTGAGCTCCATCAGCTGCTCGCCCAGGAGAGGGCTGCACTCGGCGATGAAGTTGATCTCGTTGGCGGCCAGCGCGGTCATGCCGTCCTTGACCGCGTCAATCGTGGCGATCTTGATGTCGGTGCCCGGCTTGAGGCCGGCGGCCTTGATCGCCTCGATGGCGCCCAGGCCCATGTCGTCGTTGTGCGCGAAGAGCAGGTCGATCTTCGGGTTGGCCTGCAGCAGCGCCTGCATGACCTCCTTGCCCTTGGCCCGGGTGAAGTCGCCGCTCTGCGAGGCGATGACCTTGAGGTTGGGGTTCGACGCGATCGTGGCCTCGAAGCCCTTCTTGCGGTCGATCGCGGGCGCCGAGCCGACCGTGCCCTCCAGCTGCACGATGTTGACCGGGCCTGTCGCGGACTTGAACTCCTCAAGTGCCCACTTACCGACCTCCTCGCCCTCCTTGACGAAGTCGGAGCCGATGAAGGTGGCGTAGAGGGAGGCGTCGGAGTCGACCGCGCGGTCGGTCAGGATGACCGGGATCTTGGCGGCCTGGGCCTCCTTGAGCACCGCGTCCCAGCCGGTGACGACCACCGGCGAGAAGGCGATCACGTCGACCTTCTGCTGGATGTAGGAGCGGATGGAGGCGATCTGGTTCTCCTGCTTCTGCTGAGCGTCGGAGAACTTCAGGTCGATCCCGGCCGTGGCCGCCGAATCCTTGACCGACTTGGTGTTGGCGGCGCGCCAGCCGCTCTCCGAGCCGACCTGGGAGAAGCCGAGGACGATCTTGCCCGATCCGGCTTCCCCGCCGGACGCGGTGTCCTCGCCGCCACCGCCGCAGGCGGCGAGGACGGAGGCCAGCAGTCCGGCGGCCAGCGCCGCCGACAGCTTCTTCAACATGACTATCTCCTTGGGGGGTGTCAGAGGCCCTGGGCCAGCCGGTAGTACGCCTGGTTCCACCGGAGCTCTTTGGTGAACTGCCTGGTCGTGGTTGTCTCGTCGATGAGCAGCAGCTCGGTCCCCGCCATGTCGGCGAGGTCGGTCAGCTCCTCGGGGCCGATCGCCGCCGACAGCGCGGTGTGGTGCGGCCCGCCCGCCATCAGCCAGGCCTCCGTGGCGGTACGGAAGTCCGGCAGCGGCTTCCACACCGCGCGGGCCACCGGCAGCTTCGGCAGCGGCTCGGTGGGCGCGACCAGCTCAACCCGGTTGGCGACCAGCCGGAACCGGTCCCCCATGTCGGCCAGACCGACCACGACGGCGTCCCCAGGCGCCGCGTCGAAGACGAGCCGCACCGGGTCTTCCCGGCCGCCGATGCTGAGCGGGTGAATCTCGCAGGACGGTACGGCGGAGGCGATGCTCGGGCAGACCTCCAGCATGTGCGCGCCCAGCACGCGTTCCTGTCCTGGTTCGAGGTGGTAGGTGTAGTCCTCCATGAACGAGGTTCCGCCCGGGAGGCCTGCCGCCATCGTCTTCAGGGTGCGGACCAGCAGGGCGGTCTTCCAGTCGCCCTCGCCGCCGAAGCCGTACCCGTCGGCCATCAGCCGCTGCACGGCCAGGCCCGGCAGCTGGCGCAGGCCGCCGAGGTCCTCGAAGTTGCTGGTGAACGCGCCGAAGCCGCCGTCGGTGAGGAAGCCGCGCAGGCCGAGCTCGATCCTGGCCGCGTAGCGCAGCGAGTCCAGGCGCTCTCCCAGCAGCGCGGGCGCCACCTGGTAACTGTCGGCGTACTCCTTGACCAGCGTCGTCACCTCGGCGTCGGCCACCGCGTCCACGGCCGCGACCAGGTCGTTCACGCCGTAGGTGTTGACCGAGACGCCGAACCGCAGCTGCGCCTCGACCTTGTCGCCCTCGGTCACGGCGACGTCGCGCATGTTGTCGCCGAAGCGGGCCAGCCGGAGCGAGCGCATCTCGGCCAGGCCGAGCGCGGCCCGCGCCCAGGCGGCCGTGCCGGCGACCACGGCCGGGTCAGTGACGTGCCCGGCGATCGTCTTGCGGGGCACGCCGAGGCGGGACTGCACGTAGCCGAACTCGCGGTCGCCGTGCGCGGCCTGGTTCAGGTTCATGAAGTCCATGTCGATGGAGTGCCAGGGCAGGGCGACGTTGGCCTGGGTGTGCAGGTGCAGCAGCGGGGTGCGGAGCGCGTCGAGGCCGGCGATCCACATCTTGGCGGGCGAGAAGGTGTGCATCCAGGCGATCACCCCGACGCAGTCGTCGGCGGCGTTGGCGTCCAGGCAGATCCGCCGGATGGCGCCGGCGTCGGTGAGCACGGGCTGCCAGACGACGCGGACCGGGAGGCCGGAGCCGTCCAAGGTCTCGGCGATGCGCCGGGATTGGTCGGCGACCTGGGCCAGGGTGTCCTCGCCGTACAATCCCTGGCTTCCGGTGAGGAACCACACGTGCTTCATCGGACTCCCTGCCCGTAGACGTTCTGGTAGCGGTCGTACAGCCGGTCGACGTCGGCCGGCGCGATCTCCTCGGGGGTGCCGAGCTGGCGGGCGATGTGCACGGTTCTGGCGACGTCCTCGCACATCACGGCGGCCTTGACGGCCTCGCGCGGGGTGCCGCCGATGGTGAAGACCCCGTGGCTGCGCATCAGTACGGCGGGCGAACGGTGACCCTCCAGCGTCGCCACGATGCCCC
Organism: Acrocarpospora macrocephala; assembly: GCF_009687865.1. Classification (GTDB taxonomy): domain Bacteria; phylum Actinomycetota; class Actinomycetes; order Streptosporangiales; family Streptosporangiaceae; genus Acrocarpospora; species Acrocarpospora macrocephala. Next base: position 44,347 of record NZ_BLAE01000039.1, on the reverse strand, counting down.
GCCCGATGTCGTCACCGCCGATCAGCGCGAACGGGCCGACCGGGATCTCCCCGCCGAACTCGTCCGCCATCGCCGTCAGCACGCACGGAATCGCCTCCCCGCGCGCGGCCCAGGCGGTCGCGTACGTGGAATGGGTGTGCACGACTCCGGACACATCCGGACGTTGCCGGTACACGTACGCGTGCGCGAACACATCGCTGGAGGGCTTCAACCCGTCCTGTACGGGTTTCCCCTCCAGATCGCACAACACCATCGACTCGGCCGTCAGCTCCTCGTACGGCACGCCACTCGGTTTGATCAGCAGAAGGTCGGCCCCGGGGACCCGGGCGGACACGTTGCCCGCCGTCCAGACCACAAGACCGGCGGTCACGAGTAACCGGTGCAGGTCAGCCAGTTCCTGCCGGAGTTCGATCATTTCCCAACCTAGCGATAGTTCGTGATTGCGTTAACATTGCAGACCTCAGAGAACCCAAGAGGCCTTCCTGCTCCAAACGTGGTCAGAGTGCTCCGGCGAAACCGCCGGTCTTGCTGTCGTTCGTGTCGGCTTATCGGCGTTGCGCGGTGGACTCGCGGACGACGAGCTCGGGCTCGACCATCCGCCGGACGTCCTCCTCGACCCCCGCGATGCGATCGAGGAGAAGTTGCAGGGCCTGCCCGCCGACCTCGCCGAAGTTCTGCCTGACCGTGGTCAGCGGCGGCCAGTAGTACGCGGCCTCCGGAACGTCGTCGAACCCGACGATGCTGACGTCTTCCGGCACTCGTTTGCCCGCTTCGCGCAGCGCGCGCAGCAGGCCGAGCGCCATCGGGTCGTTGGCGGCGAACACGGCCGTGACCTCGGGGTCGCGGGCCAGCCGCCGCCCGTGCTCGTAACCGGACTGCGCGCTCCAGTCGCCGGCCAGCGGCTCCGGGATCGCGCGGCCCTCCGCCTCCAGCACCGACCGCCAGCCGCGCACGCGGCCGTTGGCGTCGATCCAGTTGGCGGGCCCGGACAGGTGCCACACCGTCTGATGTCCGAGACTGAGCAGGTGCCGGGTGGCGCGCGCGGCCCCGGACTGCTGGTCGACGGCGGCCACCGGGACGGGGACGCCCTCGCCGCCGCCCACGTCCACCACCGGCAGGTCCTTCGGCAGGTGCCGCAGGCCCTCGGCGGCCGACTCGTGCGGGGCGATGACGATGACGCCGTCCACCGACTGGGAGCGCAGGCGTTCGACGCCCTCGGCGATGGATCGGCGGGTGAGTGCCTGCAGGCTGGCGATGCTCACCAGGTAGTCGTGCTGCCTGGCGGCGCGCTCGATGCCGTAGAGGGTGGAGGCCGGGCCGTACAGCGTGGTGTCGAAGCTGACCACGCCGAGCACGCCGGACCGGCCGGTGACGAGGGAGCGGGCGGCGAAGTTGGGGCGGTAGCCGAGTTCCTGGACGGCCGCGAGCACGCGGGCCCTGGTTTCCGGCCGCACCTTCTCCGGCGCGTTGAGCACCCGGGAGACGGTCATCGCCGACACTCCGGCGAGCCCGGCGACATCCTCCATGACCGCCGCCCTGGGGCGGTCGGCCGGGGGGTCAGCCGTCGGGTTGCTCGATATCATCGGCCGCGATCCGTCCTTGTGCTCCGTCGTAGCTGTGTTGCGGGGAGATTTCCGAGTGTTTGCGATAACACTGCCTCTGTCAATACCTCGGTACTACCTATCACGAAGAACCCACGATCCCACAGCTGAAACCGGATCGTTATGGGGTGTACGCCTTGACCAAACCGACTGATAGCGCTAACAGCTTCAACTCATGACCGAGCTTTTACCTGGTGCTGGGTGGGGCGCTTCACCGGTTTGAGGCGAGATGGCCTACTCTTGATCTGTGGTCGCCCGAGGCGAGGTCAGGTCGCCTCGGGTGGCCACCTTTGTCTGAGACCGGCCGATGTGCCCCTGCGGGGTCTCCGGCTCTTCGCCGGTTTCGTCTGGTACGGCATGCGCCTGGATCTCGTCTTCGAGGACCCGGTCGGCGCCCGCGTACCAGCCGGTGGCCAGCTGGGCCGCAACCACGACGAACAGCACGGTGAACGGCCACGTCCAGCCGCCGGTGGCGTCGTAGAGCAGGCCGATCATGAGGGGGCCGACCCCGGCGATGAGATATCCGACGCTCTGCGCGAACCCGGACAGCGCGGCTGTGCCCTCGGCGGTGCGGGTGCGCAGCGGGAGCAGCGCCAGCGCCATCGGGAATCCGCCCATCGCGATCCCGACCACGATCGCCGATCCCCAGAGCGCGTGGCCGGTGAGCAGTCCGGCGAAGCCCACGGCGTACAGGGTGCAGAACAGGACCACGAGTTTGCGGACGTTTCTCATCCGCGCGGTCAGGGCCGGAACCACGAGCGAGCTCGGGATGGAGAGCGCGGTGAACACGCCGAGGACCAAGCCCGCCTGACCCTCGGTGTAGCCGCCGTCCAGGAGCACCTGGAGGAGCCAGCCGAACAGCACGTAGGCGAGGAGACCCTGACTCCCGAAATATCCGGCTATCGCCCAGGCCAACCGGCTGCGGACCAGCGTGCGCGGCCCCGCGTACGTGCCCTCTTGGTCCTGCTTCGGGTTGTCGCGGAGGACGGCGAGCCACGGCACCGCCGCGATCAACGCCATCGACGCCCAGACTCCGAGCGCCACCCGCCAGTTCCCGCCGGCCGCCCGCTCGATCGGCAGGGTGAGCGCCGCCCCGAGCATCGTCCCCACGCCGAGCGAGGTGGCGTAGACGGTCATCATGACGCCGATCCTTGCGGAAAAGTGCCGCTTGATCAGCGTCGGGATGAGAACGTTCCCCAGCGCGATCCCCGCCAGCGCCACCACGCTGAAAGCCAGGAACAGCCACGCCGACCCCACCACCGCCCGCGCTAGCAGCCCCGCCCCGATCAGCCCCAGCGCCACCACCAGCAGCCGCTGCTCCCCCGCCCGCCTGGCCAGCCACGGCGTCCCCGCCCCGAACACCGCGAAACACACCACCGGCAACGTCGTGAGCAACCCCGACAGCGCCCCCGACATCTCCAGCCCCGCACTGATCTCGTGCAGCACGGCCCCCGTACTCGTAACCGCGGCCCTCAGATTGAGCGCGGCCAGCACCACCCCCACCACAACCAGCCAGGCCACCCACC
>NZ_BLAE01000039.1:39574-40959 GCF_009687865.1 Acrocarpospora macrocephala | reverse complement strand
CAACCAGCCAGGCCACCCACCGCCCCCGCCCAACCCCACTCACCAAAAACCTCCACTCACCAAATCATCGGATGAGTCCACCACACCACCCACCCCACCCACAATGGGAGAAAACACCAAAGACCACCCGAGTAGTCCACTCCTCGCCCCCGCAGCCCCAGGCAAGAGCCTCACCGCCCTTCGAGACCGGATCAGATGGCCCCATGTCCGAGCGAACATGCCCGGATAGCCGTGCCCAGGCAGCCTGTACCCGGATGGCCAGGCCCGGGCGGTCTGTGCTCGGGCAGCCTGCATCCGAATGGCCACGCTCGGGCGGTCGTGCCCAGGCGGTCGTGCCCAGGCGGTCGTGCCCAGGCGGTCGTGCCCAGGCGGTCGTGCTCGGGCGGTCGTGCCCGAGGCGCGACGATGGAGACCCTCCGCCGCACCCCTCCCAGCCGCCCACTGACCGTGGACGCAGGGCGAGCACAAGCCCATGCCGAGGATGACGCCTCCACTGGACCCGGCCACGGGTACGGGTACGGTGCGGCAGATCTATGGAAGTTCAGGTGCGCTGGGTTCGATGCCTCAGCAACCAGGCGAGTCCGATGACCGGCAATACGAGGGGGATGAACAGGTAACCGCTGCCGTATCCCGACCATACGGTGGCGTGCGGGAACGCCTCCGGATCCAGGACGCTGAGTGTTCCGACGATCAGCACGCCTGCCAGTTCGATCCCGCAGGCAAGAAACGCAAGCCGCCGGTGCCCTCTCGCCAGCGCGACAGTCAGCACGATGTACACGAGCGCCGCGAACGCCGACAGCAGGTACGCGAGCGGCGCCTCGGCGAATCGGGTCGCGATCTGCACCGCTGCCCGGGATGTGGCGGCTACGGCGAAGACCGCATAAACCGCAACCAACACCCGCCCAGGGCCACCACCCAGCGCTGGCACCTTGGTGTCACCCTCAGCATGGCGATTTGCCCCATCGGACCCGCCAACCCGATTCATGCGGCGCCGTTCCAAATCTGAAGCAGCCGCCCGGTCATAACCGCGACCGTGAACGCCCCAACCGCGATAACACCAGGCCCCCAGCGAGTACGCTCCACCTTCCCCCACCACAACGCCGCCAGCGGAATGACCAGCGTCCCCACCAGATAGCCAATGAAAGTCGCCCGCTCAGCCACCTTCTCCACCTGAGCAAACGCCATCACCGCCTGAACGACCAGAGCGATCTCTAGCACCGCGAGCCCCACCAGCAGCCCAATCCCCATACGACGATCACGCACAGCCGCGACAAGACACCCCAACGCCAAAACCAACGCCCCACCGATAACCCACCCCGAGTAGGCCCCGGTCACCGCCAACCATCCCTAGGAGACATGGCCAGAAGGCTACCCCCCACCCACCC
>NZ_BLAE01000039.1:0-38929 GCF_009687865.1 Acrocarpospora macrocephala | reverse complement strand
CCCCCCACCCACCCCGCCCCCACTCCCGGTCATCCCCCAAGACCCGACCCAACCACGACCCTCCAGCCACCGCCCGCAACCGTCAGGCTGCCCTCACCACGGCGCTGAGGAGTTGTCCCTCCAGACCGGTGATCATCAGAACCGACCGCCTGGTACTCCAAGCCTGCATGGCTCGATCCGGTACCACCATCGACCCTCAACGTTCGGCCTGCATGACCGTCGGTGACGAGCGCGCGAGGTCGAGGTCTCGGTCAGGTCAGGTTGTGTTGGGATGCGAGGATGGCCAGGCGGATGCGGTTGGGGCAGCCGGTTTTGATCATGACGCTGGAGACGTGGGTTTTGACGGTGGTGACGCCGACCTTGAGGCGGTCGGCTATTTCGGGGTTGGAGAGGCCTTCGCCAATCAGGGCGAGGATTTCGTGTTCTCGGCGGGTCAAGGGGAGCGGGGGTGGAGAGGTGGTTGATCGGGTGGTCAGGGCCTGATCGACGAGGCGGGCGAGGGCGTTGGGGCTGAAGGCGTGATCGCCTTCGGCGGCGCGGCGGACGGCGTCCAGGAGGTCGGCGGGGGCGGTGTCCTTGACGAGGAAGCCGCAGGCTCCGGCGGAGAGCACCGGGTAGAGATGATCGTCGTCGTCGAATGTGGTGAGCGCGAGAATTCGCGTGGACGGCCTCGCCGACATGATCCGCTTGGTCGCGGCCACGCCGTCCAAGCCCGGCATCCGCAAATCCATGAGCACCACATCAGGCACGGTGTCATCCACGAGCCGCACCGCATCGGACCCGTTCGCCGCCTCCCCCACCACCTCGATATCCGGCGCGGAATCAAACAACATCCGCAACCCCATCCGCACCAAATGCTGATCATCCACAAGCAGAACCCGAATCACCCCTCAACCTCCCATCTCCTCCACCACACACCCCATTCCAAGTCACCAACCCATCCCCACAGTTCACTCTGGCCTCCGCCCTCTGAAATCCCCTGGTTAGCCCAGCGACACGACGCGAGAAGCGCCCAACAGAAGCGGCAGGTCGCCGGGTCGCTCGCCGTTATCCGGCGCCGTTCACGAGGGTGGTGGTTCTCGCGACACCGGCGCCAGGAGCAGCACCGGCATTCTGACCAGAGAATGGCGACCCCAGGTTGTCGCCCGGCAGAAGCTCCAGTAGCGGTAGGTGCCCTGCCCCGATTTTCACGCCTATGTGGCGTTACCGAGATCCGCTGCCGTTCCAACAACGACAGGAACCGGCTCGAACGCGCGGTCTCAGCAAGCCGCGCCCGAGGAAGCCCGCCGTTCTCCGCCCGCCACCGATACCCGGTCTTGCGTCCGATTCTCACTAGGGACAGGCGGACTGTTAGGCCTTCTAAAACGCAAGCCGTTCGCACAAGACTCCAGATCGTGCCCTGGCCTCCCACCTCCCAGCGGAATCCTTCGTTCCGTATCCAGCGCGGCACTGAGGCGGTGGCCCAGCCCGTAGGACTCCACATCACACTCTGGCCTCCCGTCTTTCCCGGGAGTTCTTTTGTTCGGCGGGTAAGACGGCGCTGAGGCGCCAGCCTTTTCCTACTGGGCCGACGGAGAGCGCGCCGCCCAGGAGGTCGACTCGCTCGCGCATTCCGATCAATCCGTGGCCTTCGTGTGATCCGGCTCCACGGGCGGTGGGTGGTTCGGGGTTTTCCTGTGAAGGGCGGCCTTCGTCCTCGATTCGGATGTGGACCGAGTTGTCCGCATCCAGGGTGAGGTTGAGGGCTACCTGGGCTGAGGGGCCGGCGTGGCGGATTGTGTTGGCGAGGGCTTCCTGGGTGAGGCGGAGGACCGTGATCCCGCGGAGTGGGTCCAGGTGGGTGGCGGAGGGGTCGATGGTGGCCTTCACGTGGAGGCCGGTGGCTCTGGCTCGGTCGATGACGACGGCGAGGGCGTCGGGGAGGCCGCCGGGGTCGACGAACGCGGTGGTGGGGAAGGGGGCGGGGTCGCGGAGGACGCCGATGAGTTTGCGGAGGTCGGCGAGGGCGGCGGTGCTGGAGGTGTGCAGGTCGTCGAGGACCTCGGTGATGCGGGGATCGGTTCCGGCGGACAGCACGTGCCGGGCGACGCCGACGCGCAAAACCATGGAGGAGACGTGGTGGGCGACCAGATCGTGCAGTTCTCTGGCGATGGCGGTGCGTTCGGCGGCGCGGGCGGCGGCGATGCGTTCGGCGGCGCTGTCTCGTTCGCGCCGGGCGGCATCACGGGCGAGCCGGACATACCCGCCTAGGAGCAGCGGCACGCCGACCACGATGACCATGCGGAATCCGGCCGCGCCGATGGTGGCGGGAAGCTTGTCGAGCAGGTTGAAGCAGACGACCACCCCGAGCACGACCGCCCCGGCCGCGACCTGCCGCCCCCGCCCCCGTACGGCGAGCTCGAACAGCAGCACGCAGGCCAGCACCTTGAGCACGGGCGCAGCCGCGAAGCCGTACCCATCGGCGAGCAGGAGCAGGCCCGACTGGATGAGCAGAGCCCACAGCTGCGACCAGCGGCAGACCGCGCTGAGCACCAGCGCGACGAGCGCGAGCACCCAGTCACGCGCGCCCACTCCCGGCACGATCCAGAGCAGATCGCCCACCAGTGCGGCGAGCAGAATCGCCAGCCGGACCAGGATGTAGTCCGGCTCGAAGATGCGCTCGATCCACGCCACGCCACGAAGCGTAAACTCCACCCCCGACAGAAACCTCCTCCACCTGGAGGAGACCGCGCGGAGACCACGAGCGAAAACCGATCCGGAGACCCGGCCGAGGGGACTCCAAGACGCTGAGGATGATCAGCCTCCGGCGGTTTCCTTGAGGAGGAGGTCGACCACGTCGCTGAGTTGGCCTCGTTTGTTGAAGGCGGCGCGTTGGCGGGCGGCTGAGCTGCCGCGGGCCAGGGCGTCGGCGGCGAGGCCCGCGATGGTCGGCCAGTCGTCGAGTTGTTCCAGCGTCGGGCGGAGATCTTCCAGCAGCCACTCGATCAGGCCGGGCGCGGGCACCGGTTTGCCGTCCACGGGAGAGATCAAGTCGCCTTCCAGCCCGGAACGAGCCGCGCGCCAGTGCCCCGCGCGGAGCAAAGTAGGACGGATGTCGCCCCGCGGCGGCGAACCCGCCTGGATCGCGGCCGTCTCCCTGATGACCAGGGCCCGGAACAGGCCCGCGAGCAGGATGACGTCGTCGACCAGCGGGCAGGCGTCGCAGATCCGCAACTCCATGGTCGGCACGTGCGCGGACAGGCGGATATCGAAGTAGACCATGCCCGCGTCGTCGATGACCCCCGAGGTGACCAGGTCGGCGACTGCCTGGTCATACTCGGCGGCCCCGGCGAACGGCCCGACCATGCCGGCCGTCGGCCACCGCTGCCAGGCCACCGCGCGACTGCTCGCATACCCGCTGTCGGCCTCGAACCAGTACGGCGAGCTGGCGCTCAACGCGAGCAGCGCGGGCAGCCAGGGCTCGACCCGCTGCGCCACCATGACCGCCAGATCGCGATCGTCGATGTCCACATGGACCTGGGCCCCGCAAATGAGCTGTTCCCTGGCGATGAACTGATAGGTGTCGTGCAGATACTGGTACCGATCGTCCGCGGTGATCACGAAACCACTGGGCCCGTGCAAGGGTGAGGTCCCGGCGCTGGCGATGCCCAGCCCGTGGGGTTCGGCGGACGCGATGAGGCGACGCCGGAGATCGACCAGGTCGGCGCGGAGCGTGGCCAGGTCGGTGGTGGGCTCGCTGTTGCTCTCCACCACGGCCCGCTGCAGTTCGGCGGAGAATCCGGCCTTGGGTAGCCCGTCCAGCACCACGTGAGCCTGTGGGGTCAGCCTCCGGCTCACGAGATCGACGACGTGGAACTCCTCTTCGACGCCTAGTGCCACCTTGTGAGTCATGAAGGGGACTTACCCACTTGTCCCGGTATAACAGCGCCCAAATTCCCTCAACCGACAAACGAAACATTTCCCACTTCCCACGACTCAAAGGAGTGGGGGCTATCTATCGAAGGAAACGGGCAGTTGAGCCGTCCAACACCAAACCTCTCGCGCGGGATTCAGCCCCATCTGGACGCCGCCCCCGAGCTCCCCGACCTCGGTCTGCTTCCCCACCTGCAGCACCACGTGAAACGCCAACATCCTCCACGTACATGAACACGATATTTCGGATTTACGAAAATTTGGGGATTTGGTCTTCCGGGAGGGCATCAGCTCTGGCGTAGAGGCTAAGTTCGCGTTCACCCGGCAGAACTGGGCCAAAACTCAGCACGCCAGAGCTAAGACGAAAGGCTGTCCAACCACGCGTTGTGCAACCCCGCGAACCGCCCCGCCGCCGAGATCAGCTGATCGGGCGGTCCGTCCTCGACCACCCGCCCGTCATCGATGACCAGAACCCGATCGGCGATCTCCACCGTGGAGAGCCGGTGCGCGATGATCAGCGCCGTCCGACCGGCCAGGATGGTCCGCAACGCCCGCTGCACCAGCCGCTCACTCGGCACGTCGAGACTGGACGTGGCTTCGTCAAGGATCAGCACCGCCGGATCGGCGAGAAAGGCCCGCGCGAACGCGACCAACTGCCGCTGCCCCGCCGACATGCGCCCCCCGCGTTTGCCCACTTCGGCGTCGTACCCCCCAGGCAGGCTCAACACGAAATCATGCGCCCCGATCGCCGTAGTCGCGGCGATCACATCACTCATCGGCGCTCCCGGCCGCCCGAACCGGATGTTGTCCGCCACCGTCCCGCTGAACAGGAAGTTCTCCTGCGTGACCATGACAACCGCCTGACGCAACGTCGCCTCGTCAAGATCGCGCAGATCCACGTCGTCCAGCAGCACCCGGCCCGCGACCGGATCGTAGAAACGGGAGATCAACTTCGCCAAGGTGGTCTTCCCCGCCCCGGTCGCCCCGACCACGGCAATCGTCTGGCCAGCCGGAATATCCAGATCCAGGCGATGCAGTACGGGAATATCCGCCTGGTAAGCGAACCGTACCCCGTCAAAACGCACCGCGCCCCGGGCGGCGGTCAGCGGGATCGGCTGCGCAGGCTCGGCGACCTCCGGCGGCTCCTCCAGCACCCCGGACAGCTTCTCCAGCGCCGCCCCCGCCGACTGCAACGCGTTATAGAACTGCGAAATCTCCTGCATCGGCTCATAGAACTGCCGCAGGTACAGCAGGAAGGCCGCCATCACCCCGGCCGTGACCTCGCCGTGGAAGGCCAGCCACCCGCCGTACACCAGAACTAGCGCGATCGTCACGTTGCCGATCAGCTTGATCCCCGGCATGAAGATCGCGACCAGCTGCATGCTGCGATGGTTGGCGGCCCGATAGTCCTCGTTGAGCTCCTCGAAGATCTCCTGATTGCGCGGCTCGCGACGGAACGTCTGAGCCGCCCTGATCCCGGTCATCGACTCGACGAAATGCACGATGACCAGCGCGACCGTCTCCCGAGTCCGCCGGTACGCGACGCTGGAGGCGCGCCGGAACCACCGCGTCATCAGCAGCAACACCGGCAACGGCGCGAGCGCGACCAGACCCAGCTGCACATCCAGGACCATCAGCACGACCGCGGTCCCGACCAGCGTGAGCACCGCCGTCACCAGGCCGTCGAACCCGGCCGCGAGCAGCTCGGCGATCGCCTCCACGTCCGAGGTCAGCCGCGAGATCACCCGCCCGGAGGTGTATTTCTCGTGAAACGACAACGACAGCCGCTGGAAGTGCACGAACACCCGCCGCCGCAACTCCAGCAGGATGTCCTGCCCGATCCGGCCGGAGGTGCGAAGAAACGCCTGCCGGGTCAGCGCCTGCGCGAGCGCCGCCCCCAGAATCGCCGCCACGATCACGATCAGCGTGCGCGGACCCTCGCCGCGCACCATCGGCGGGATACCGTCGTCGATACCCACCTTCACCAGGTACGGAATGGCCAGCCCGGCGGCGTTCGACAGCACGATGACCGCGATCATCCCGGCGATGGCCCGGCGATGCGGCCGCATCAGATCACCCAGCAGCCGCCGGGACCGATCACGCAGCAGCAGCGAGATCCGCTCCGGCATGTCGTCCTGATTCTCGGCGGCGACCCCGCGCCACTCCCGGACCGTCATCGCAGCACCTCCTCCGCGGCCAGCAACGCGCGATATTCCGGCACTCCGCCGAGCAACTCGTGATGGGTGCCGACGTGCGCGATCGTCCCGTCCCGCAACATCGCCACCCGATCGGCCAGCAGCACGGTCGAGGCCCGATGCGCGACCACCAGACCGGTCGCGTCGGCCAGCACCCGCCGCAGCGCCTCCTCGACCAGGGCCTCGGTCTCCACGTCGAGCGCCGACAGCGTGTCGTCCAGCACCAGGATCTTGGGCCGCCCGAGCACCGCGCGGGCCAGCGCGAGCCGCTGCCGCTGCCCGCCGGACAGCGACATGCCCTGCTCGCCGATCCTGGTGTCCAGACCCCAGGGCAGCTCGTACGCGAAAGTGGCCTGGGCGATCTCCAGCGCGGCCCGGACCTCGGCGTCGTCGGCGTCGCCGTGCCCCAGCGTGATGTTCTCCCGCACGCTCATCGAGAACAGCGTCGGCTCCTCGAACGCGGTCGCGACCACCGACCGCAACGCGGGCAGCGTGAGATCCCGCACGTCCTGCCCGTCAATCGTGACCCGCCCCGCGGTGACGTCGACCAGCCGGGGCACCAGCGCGGTGAGCGTGGTCTTGCCGGAGCCGGTGGCCCCGACGATCGCCACCGTCTCCCCGGGCCGTACGTCGAGGGAGACGTCCCGCAGCACGGGTTCCGCGGCGCCGGGAAACCGGAACTCCACCCCTTCGAACCGCAGATGCCCGCGCGGCCGGTCGATCACCGCGGCGCCCCCGACGATCGAGGGCGGGGTGTCGAGCACCTCCATCACCCGGTCGGCCGAGGTCATCGCCTCCTGCGCCATGGCCAGGATGTAGCCGAGCGACGCCACCGGCCAGACCAGCTGCAGGACGAACGTGGTGAACGCCACCAGCGTGCCCACGGTCAGCGCGCCCCCGCCGACCGCGGTCGCCCCGAGCAGCAGCACCAGGCCGAGCGTGACGTTGGGGATCACCTCGAGGAAGGTGAAGAACCGCGAGGCCAGCCGCACCTTGGTCATCGACGTGCGATGCACCTTCACGGCCACCTCGTCGTAGCCGTCGAAGACGTGGCGGCCCCGGCCGAACGCCTTGATGGTACGGATCCCGAGTGCCGACTCCTCCACGGTCGTGGCGAGATCGCCCTGCTCGTCCTGAACCTGCCGGGAGACCACCATGTAGCGGCGCTCGAACTTGATCGAGACGTACACGATCGGCAGCGCCGACCCGGCGACCAGCAGGCCGAGCGGCCAGAACATGTGCAGCAGCAGGATGGTGACCGTGATCAGCTGGAGGATGTTCATGACCAGGAACAGCGCGCCGAAGCCGAAGAACCTGCGGATCGTGGATAAGTCGGTCGTGGCCCGGGAGAGCAGCTGCCCCGACTGCCACTCGTCGTGGAAGCTCATCGGCAGCCGCTGCAGGTGGGCGTAGAGATCGTTGCGGATCGCGGTCTCCACCCCGAAGACCACCGACCCCTGGCACCAGCGCCGCAGGAACGTCAGGAACGCCTCGATGACCCCGAGCGCCAGCGCCAGCAGGCCAAGACCGACCAAGGCTCCCAGATCACGATGAACGACCGCGTCGTCGATGACCTTCGCGCTCACCAGCGGGACGACGATCCCGGCCGCGATCCCCACGACCGCGGCGACCCACACCACAATCGTGATGCCAACGTACGGCCGAAGGTAGGACTTCAACCGCCAAAGCGAGTTAGAGACTGACTGAGGACCAGATCGTTCGCCGTCTGCAGACATCGTCAGGCAGGCAACTCCTCACGGCTGGGGGAAGCACGGGACCCCTACCAGCGTAAGCATGCACTTCAACCGGTTTTCCGGCGGACGCCAAAGCGCCCCACACCAAATCCGCATTTAGCGACCCAAGAAACGGGCGATCACGCCTGGATGTCGTCGCTGCTGACCGGAGTCGGCAGGGTGCCGGCGTTGTGCTCGGTCAGCCGCCAGCCCCGGGAAGACTCCTCCAGGATGGACCAGGAACAGTTCCCCAAGCCGCCCAGAATGGGCCACAGCGGCTCCGGGAGGTCCAGCAGGGCAGCGATGCCCAGGCGGATGGCCGCGCCATGCGAGGCGACCACCAGGAGGCCGTCCTCCGCCAGGCTCGCCGCCCAGCGGCGGACCGCGACGTTGACCCGGTGGGCCACGTCGGTGACCGATTCCCCGTTGGGCGCCCGCCAGCTCTTGAACTCCGCGGGCCAGCCCGCGCGGATCTCCTCCCGGGTGAGACCCTCCCAGTCGCCGCCACCGCGCTCCCTGAGCTCCTTGTCGACAGTGACGGTCAGGCCGGTGAGCCGGGCCAGCGGGAGCGCGGTCTGGTGGGCGCGCTGCAGATCCGAGGAGACGATCATCGTGGGTTTTAAGGCGGCCAGCAGCGAGGCCGCCCGCGCGGCCTGGGCCACGCCGACCTCGTCCAGGGGGATGTCGGTGTGGCCTTGAAAGCGGTGCTCGACGTTCCAGCGGGTCTGCCCGTGCCGGAGGCAGACGATCCTTCTGGTCACTCAACCGCCCCGCGGGCGCGCTGGGCCGCGACCTTGGTCACGCTCTCGGGCAGGGCGATGGCGGGGCAGTCCTTCCAGAGGCGCTCAAGGCCGTAGAAGGTGCGCTCCTCCTCGTGCTGCACGTGCACGACGATGTCGATGTAGTCGAGGAGGACCCAGCGGCCCTCCCGCTCGCCCTCGCGGCGGACCGGCTTGGCCGCGGCGTCCACCCGCAGGCGCTCCTCGATCTCGTCCACGATGGCGCGGACTTGACGGTCGTTGGCGGCCGAGCAGACGACGAACGCGTCGGTGATGACGAGGCGGTCGCTGACGTCGTAGGCGATGATGTCGTCGGCCAGTTTGTCGGCCGCGGCCTCGGCGGCGACCCGGACCAGCTGGATTGATCTCTCGGATGCGGTCACGATGCGGTTCTGTCCTCCATTGACAGGGATGGGGCAGGTTCGAATCCTCTCCCCAGGGTGCCCACCGGATGGCGGCCCTTCAAGCCTATTAGCCGCATGGCCGTACCCGGTCGAGGCATGACCCTACTTCCCGCCACCGACAGTTCCGGGGCGGTAGAGGCCGCGCTTGCCGATGTACTGGACGATGCCGTCGGGCACGAGATACCAGATCGGCTGTCCCGCCTCGACCCGGTCGCGGCACTCGGAGGAGGAGATGGCCAGCGCCGGGATCTCGATCAGGCTGATCATGCCTTCGGGCAGGCCGGGATCGTGCAGGGTGTGGCCCGGGCGGGTACAGCCGACGAAATGGGCGATCGTGAAGAGCTCCTCGACGTCCCGCCAGCCCAGGATCTGGGCCAGCGCATCGGCGCCGGTGATGAAGTAGAGCTCCACCTCCGGCCCGTAGATGCCGAGAATGTCGCGCAACGTGTCGATGGTGAAGGTCGGCCCCGGCCGGTCGATGTCCACCCGGCTGACCGAGAAGCGCGGGTTGGAGGCGGTCGCGATGACCGTCATCAGATACCGGTCCTCAGCGGCGGAGACCGTCTTGTCGGCCTTCTGCCAGGGCTGCCCGGTCGGGACGAAGACCACCTCGTCCAGCTCGAAATGGTGCGCGACCTCGCTCGCCGCCACCAGGTGCCCGTGATGGATCGGATCGAAGGTGCCGCCCATGATGCCAAGCCGCCGGATGGCGGCCCCGTTCCTCATAGGACGGACCCTAACGCGCGGGCTGGGACCGACCTGAAAGCGGGTTCATGCGCATCACGGGAAACACCGACGTAGCATGCCCAGCATGACCACTCCCGATCGCAACCGCGTCCAGCTGCCCGGAATCAGCTCCCGCGCCTACGAACATCCCGCGGACCGGTCCGCCCTGGTCGCGATGCGCTCGCTGTCCGGGTTCGACTCGGTGTTGAAGCGCATGTCCGGGCTGTTCAGCGAGCGCCGCCTGCGCCTGATGTTCCTGGCCTCGGCGGTTCGCACGTCAGAAACCCAGTTCCGCGCGCTCTACGACATGGGCCGCGACAGCGCCTACATCCTCGACCTGCACCGCATCCCCGAGGTCTACGTCCAGCAGAGCCCCCGGGCCTACGCGATGGCGATCGGCTTCGACGAGCCGTTCATCGTGGTGTCCACCGGCCTGCTCGACCTCATGGACGAGGAGGAGCTCCGCTTCGTCGTCGGCCACGAGACCTCGCACATCCTCTCCGGCCACGCCGTCTACGGCACGATGCTGCAGATCCTCACCCAGCTCGCCACCCGCGTGGCCTGGATCCCGCTCGGCTACATCGGCCTGCGGGTGATCGTGGCCGCCCTGGAGGAATGGGCGCGCAAGGCTGAGATGTCCGCCGACCGTGGCGGCCTGCTCGCCGGTCAGGACCCCGACGCCGCGCTCCGCGCCCTGATGAAGCTGGCGGGCGGCTCGCGCCTGCACGAGATGAACATCGAGGCCTTCCTGGACCAGGCCAGGGAGTACGACACCGCCGGCGACGTCCGCGACGGCCTGCTCAAGGTCCTCAACCTGCTCGGCACCACCCACCCGTTCGCGGTCACCCGGGTGGCCGAGCTCGACCGCTGGCGCCGGAGCGGCGAATACGACGCGATCCTGGCCGGAAACTACCCGCGCCGCGAGGACGACGCCAACGCCAAGATCTCCGAGGAGGTCAAGGCGGCCGCCAACTCCTACCGCGAGTCGTGGGCCCAGTCCCAGGACCCCTTCATCGGCGTCCTCCGCGACGTCGCCGAGGGCGCGGTGAACGCGGGCGAGCGCATCTTCAACCGCTTCGCCCGCCGCGAGAATTAACAGGAGGGGGCCCTCCGGGGCTCCCTCCTAGACAAACAGCGCGATAGCCCGTACGGCGGCCGCACACAAGGCCACAAATCCGCCCAGAACGGCGAGCGCCCGGAGTCCTTCCCTGCGAAGATCGGGCAACTCGGCCCCGATGCGTTCCACCTCGCGGCCGATGATCGCGCCACACACCACGCCGAACACCACCCCCGCGACCGTGACCGGCACCGGCTGATTCCACCAGTCGGGCGCCAGCCGGCCGCCCCCGGTCGCCCAGAGCGCCGCGAACGCGGCCAGCCCGGCGGGAATACCCGGCCAGGCCAGGGCGGCGATCAGCGATCCGGCCAGGGTCAGCGGGAACGACAGCACCCGGAGCACGCTGCGGACCTTCGCGGAACGCCGCTTGCGCACCAGCCAGTGACCGCTCCACAACGCCCTGGCCAGCACCACGAAGGCCCCGGTGATCGCGAAAGTGGCCACGGGGTACACGACCGAGATCACCACACACGGCACGGCGAAGGTGGCCAGCAAGGCGAGCGCCGCGTTGCCGGTGGGAATCCCTGATCCCGCTTCGACGACCGCCTCTGAGGCGAGCGCGGATTCCGCCTCCGCGGCCACCTGACCGCGCGAGGCTCTCCGCCTTTCCCCGGAAGCCGGGGACGAACTCCGGCCGGTTTCCCCGGAAGTTGACGACTTTCGGGCTGCGTCCCCGGCTACTGGGGACTTCCGCCCCGCCTCACCAACCGCCGGGGGCTTTCGGCCCGCTTCCGCGGAAGGCGAGGACTTCCGCGCCACTTCCCCAACCGCCGGGCCCTTTCGGCTGGCCTCCCCGACCACCGGAGACTTCCGGCTCGCCTCACCAACTGCCGGGGACTTCCGCCCGGCCTCACCAACTGCTGCGGACTTCCGCCCCGCCTCACCAACTGCCGGGGACTTCCGGCCCGCTTCCACGGCCGAAGGCGACTTCCGGCCCGTCTTAAGATCATCGCTGCGCCCGGGCTTCCGATCGTCCTCCGCCGGTTCGCCCTCCTCCGCGCCGCGCTGCCGGGGCTCGTCGACCGTGACTTGGCGTGCTCTTGACACCTTCTTGGTGTCCTTCGGTTTCCCCCCGAACAGGCGCAGACCCCGCCGCGGCTCCTCCACGGGGGGCTCCTCGGCCTGCGGGTGATCCGGCTCGGCCGGGGCGATCGCCCGGGCCAGGCGGTGCAGCCGGTCGGCGAGCAGCGCGGCGGTCGGGCGCTTGGCGGGCTCCCGGTTGAGCGCCGCCCTGACCAACGGCAACAGCGCCGCCGGAACACCCTTGAGATCGGCCTGGCCGTGCAGGATCGCGTACATCTGCGACTCGACCGTACCCCGCCCGAACGTGGGACGCCCGGTCGCGGCGAACGCCACCGTCGCCGCCCAGGCGTGCACGTCGGCGGGCTCCCCCACGACCTCGTCGGCGAACAGCTCGGGCGCCGCGTAACCGGGGGTGCCGAGGAAGGTGCCGGTCCTGGTGACCCGCGTCGCGTCCATCACCTGGGCGATCCCGAAGTCGATCAGGACCGGGCCTTCCTCGCCGATCAGCACGTTGGCCGGTTTGAGATCCCGGTGCACCACCCCGGCGGCGTGGATGATGGCCAGCGCCGTGGCCAGCCCCTGGGCGACCATGACCAGCTCGGCCTGGGCCAGCGGGCCGCGACGCCGTACCGCGTCGAGCAGGGTCTCCCCCTTGATGTGCTCCATCACCAGGTACGGCCGATCGCCGGACAGGTCGGCGTCCAGAACCTGGGCGACGTAGGGGCTCTCGACCCGGCGCAGGGCACGGACCTCGCGGTCGAGGCGTAATCGGGCCTCCGCGTCATCCTCGATCGGATCGCGGAGCATCTTCAGGGCCACCTGCTCCCCGCGCCGGGTGGCCGCGAGGTAGACCTCGCCCATGCCGCCGCGGCCCAGCCGCTCCAGCAGCGCGTACGGGCCGACCCGCCCCAGACGTCCACCCATAGGGTGGCCCACGTTAGTGGACCCCCCCGACAATTCGCGGGAGGCACGCCGTGTCAGGCGGGTTGCGCCACAGATGGCACGGATTTGGCTTCCCGGCGACGCCCGAAGAGCACGTAGTCGAGGCTGATCCGGCCCGGTCCCGCCACCGCCAGCAGCAGCGCGACCGCGCCGAGCGCCAGCACCAGTTCGAAGCCGCCGTTGGCCAGCAGGATGCCGTGGCCGACGTGCACGAACATGAGGGCCCCCGCCATGAGCACGAACAGGGCGGCGCCCGCCAGCATGGTCAGCAGTCCCAGCACGAGCAGGATCCCGCCGCCCAGCTCGGCGGCGATCGCGAACCAGGCCGAGATGCGGGGCACCGGGATGTTCCATTCGGCGAAACCCTGCGCGGTCGCGTCCACACCCCGCTTGTACTTGGCCCACCCGTGCGCGATGAAGACGACCCCGAGCGCGAGCCGGCCGACCAGGGCCGCCATGTCGTAGAGGGCGCGTCTCATCGGCCTTCCCTGACCGGCTCTTCGAGCAGGTGCTCCAGGCCGACGCCCGGCTCCGCGGGCAGCTTCTTCCGGCCCGACCTGCGCCAATTCAGATGGCCGTGGCTCTCGAGCAGCAGCAACAGCCGGTCGGCCACGACCAGCACCACCGCCACGAAGCCCAGCGCGATGAGAATATCCATAACAACAAGTGAAGGTGACCCCACAGAACGTCGCTGGGAGCGACACGCCCCGATGCGCTAGTGACCGCCAAGTCGTTCCCAAGACCGCTGCGCCACGCTGTGCTCAGAGCGTCGTCGGTTGGAGGACAAATGAGCGGCACCATCACCGCTGTCGTGGCGGACCAGCATCCGCTGTACGCGGAGGGAATGCGTTTCGCGCTGGAGCGCGAGACCGGCATCACGGTGCTGGGGACCGCCAGTGACGCCCTCGACGCGCTCCGGCTCGCCGTCCGCCTGCACCCCGACGTGGTCCTCATCGACCTGGGCATGCTGGACGCGCTGGAATACCTGCAGCGCCGCTGCCCGGCTGTCCGGGTGCTGGCGCTTGGCCAGTCCGACGGCGAGGCCGACCTGGTCACGGCGCTGCGCGCGGGCGCCCAGGGCTACCTGCTGAAGGGCACCCACCCCGGCGAGATCGCCGCCGCGGTCCGCTCGGTGGCGCTCGGCCACATGGTGTTCGGCCGCGGACTGGCCGCCAGCGTGCTGACCCGGATGACCACCAGAGCCCCGAACAGCCCCTTTCCCGGCCTGACCCAGCGCGAACACGAGGTCCTGGAGCGCCTCGCCGACGGCCGCTCCAACGCCGAAATCGCCCGCGACCTCCACCTGGCCCCGAAGACGGTACGCAACCACGTCAGCAACGTCCTCACGAAGCTGGAAGCGGCCAGCAGGGTGGACGCTGCCCTGCTCGCCCGCGACGCGGGCCTGGGCTCCCGCAGGCTGGTCGCGGCAGGGGTCTAAAAACGCCGAAGACCAGTGACTCCAGCCTTCTGCCGGTGAGTGCCTGCTGGGCGGCTGTTCTGTCAGTGGGCGTTGGCAGCATGGCGGGCATGGCTTTCCCGCGAATGCTCCGGTGGCTGCTTCGGCTACGTCCTGATGTGGCCGTCGCCCGTGTAGATCCACTTGGTGGAGGTGAGTTCGGGCAGGCCCATCGGGCCCCGGGAGTGGAGCTTTTGGGTGGAGATGCCGATTTCGGCGCCGAAGCCGAACTCGCCGCCGTCGGTGAAGCGGGTGGAGGCGTTGACGGCGACCGCCGCGGAGTCGACCAGGGCGATGAAGCGGCGGGCGGCCGGCTGGGAGCGGGTGATGATGGCGTCGGTGTGCGCGGAGCCGTAGAGGCGGATGTGGGCGACGGCCTCGTCCAGGGAAGCGACCACGGCCGCGGCGATGTCGAGGGACAGGTATTCGGCGTAGAAGTCGTCTTCCGTGGCCGGCACCACGTCGGGGCTGTAGGC
The DNA here is from genome assembly GCF_009687865.1 of Acrocarpospora macrocephala. Taxonomy (GTDB): domain Bacteria; phylum Actinomycetota; class Actinomycetes; order Streptosporangiales; family Streptosporangiaceae; genus Acrocarpospora; species Acrocarpospora macrocephala. The sequence goes on along the minus strand of NZ_BLAE01000039.1, from coordinate 24,166 downwards.
GGCGACGGCCGGGTCTCCATGGACGGTGACGCCCGCGCTCTTCAGCGCGGCCAGCGCCTTGGGCACGAACTCCTCGGCGATGGCGGCGTGCACGAGGAAGGTCTCGGCCGCGTTGCAGACCGACGGGCGCTGCGCCTTCGCGTTGACCAGGATCGACAGCGCCATCTCCTGGTCGGCGTCGGCGTCCACGTAGACGTGACAGGTCCCGACGCCGGTCTCGATCACCGGAACCGTGGACTCCTCCACCACGCTGTTGATCAGGGACGCCCCGCCGCGCGGGATGAGCACGTCCACCAGGCCGCGCGCCCGCATCAGCTCCTTGACCGAATCCCGGGTCAGACCGGGCACCAGCTGCACGGCCCCGGCGGGCACCTCGGTCTCCGCCAGCGCCTCCTGCATGATCCGCACCAGGACCGTGTTGGACGCGTAGGCGCTGGAGGACCCTCGCAGCAGCACCGCGTTGCCGCTCTTCAGGCAGAGCGCCGCCGCGTCCACGGTCACGTTCGGACGGCCCTCGTAGATGATCCCGATCACGCCCAGCGGCACCCGCACCTGCCGCAGCTCGAGCCCGTTGGGCAGGGTGCTCCCGCGCACCACCTCACCCACCGGATCCGGCAGATCGGCCACCTCGCGGACCGCGCCCGCGATCTTCTCCACCCGGGCCACGTCCAGCCGCAGCCGGTCGATCATCGCCTCCGAGGTGCCACCCTCGCGCGCCTTGGCCACATCCTCGGCATTCGCGACGACGATCTCATCGGCCCTGGCCACCAGGGCGTCCGCGATGGCGCGCAGGGCGCGGTCCTTCGGGGCGCGCGGGAGCGGAGCCAGCAACTGGGCGGCGTCCTTCGCCGCGTGGGCGACCTTCAGAAACTCACTCATCGCGGAATACCTCCGTCAAGGGACGTGCGGCTCGAGTATGACGATGTCGTCGCGGTGGATCAGCTCGCGCTCGTATTCCGGGCCGAGCGCGCTGGCCAGCTCGCGGGTGGAACGGCCGAGCAGGTCGGGGATCTCCGCGGCGTCGAAGTTGACCAGGCCCCGGGCCACCGGATGGCCGTGCGGGCCGTACAGGTCGACCGGGTCGCCGGCGGCGAAGTCGCCCTCGACCTTCAGCACCCCGGCGGGCAGCAGCGACATGCGGCGCTCGACGACGGCGGCCACCGCGCCGGTGTCCAGGTGCAGCCGCCCCCGGCCGGTGGCGGCGTGCGCCAGCCAGAGCAGGCGGGTGCCCGGATGCCGCCCGCCCGGATGGAAGTAGGTGCCGACGTCCGCCCCGGCCAGCGCCTGCGCGGCGTGCGCGGCGGCGGTGAGCACCACCGGGACGCCCGCACCGGTGGCGATCTTGGCGGCCTGCACCTTGGTGACCATGCCGCCGGTGCCGACGCTGCCGCCGCTGCCCAGTTCGACCCCGTCCAGGTCCTCCGGGCCGCGCACATCGGCGATCCTGGCCGAACCGGCCTTGCGCGGGTCGCCGTCGTAGAGCGCGTCCACGTCGGAGAGCAGCACCATGGCGTCGGCGTGGGTCAGGTGCGCGACCAGGGCGGCGAGCCGGTCGTTGTCGCCGAACCTGATCTCGTCGGTGGCCACCGTGTCGTTCTCGTTGACCACCGGCACGATGCCGAGTTCGAGCAGCCGGGCCAGGGTGCGCTGGGCGTTGCGGTGGTGCGAGCGGCGCATCATGTCGTCGGCGGTGAGCAGGACCTGGCCGACGCGCAAGCCGTACCGCGCGAAGGAGGAGGTGTAGCGGGCGATCAGGACGCCCTGGCCGACCGAGGCGGCGGCCTGCTGGGTGGCCAGGTCCTTGGGCCTGGCCCGCAGGCCGAGCGGGCCGAGCCCGGCCGCGATCGCGCCGGAGGAGACCAGGACGACCTGCGTGCCCGTCTGGCGGCGGGCGGCGAGCACGTCGACCAGGGCGTCCACCCGGTCGACGTCGATCATGCCCTGCGGGGTGGTCAGCGAGGAGGACCCCACCTTGACCACCATGCGAGCCGCGTCGCGGACCCTCTCCCTGGCCACAAGACTCCTTTACAGTCTGCTGTCGGAGCCTCTGGGGCCACCGATGCGGGTCTGGGCGGCCTCGGAGGGCCGCCAGTCGAAGATATAGCCGTTCTCCATGGAGCCGATCACGACCTCCACGCCCACGTCGGCGCCCGCCTCGATGAGCGCTTCCTCCACGCCGAGCCGCTCCAGCCGGTCCGCCAGGTAGCCGACGGCCTCGTCGTTGGTGAAGTCGGTCTGCCGGATCCAGCGTTCCGGCTTCTCGCCGGTGAGCTGGAAGGTGGTCTCGTTGACCCGGCGCAGCGTGAACCCGGTCTCGCCGAGTTGCTTGGGCCGGATGACCAGCCGGGTGGGTTCCTCCACCGGCTTCTCGGCGCGGGCCCGCGCCACCATCTCCCCCATCGCGTACGCCAAGGGGGTGAGCCCTTCGTGGGACGCGGCGGAGATCTCGAACACCCGCAGCCCGCGCTCGGCCAGCAGCGGCTTGACCAGATCGGCGAGCTCGCGCGCGTCGGGCACGTCCACCTTGTTGAGCACGACCATGCGCGGCCGGTCCTGCAGCGAGCCGTAGGCCGCCAGCTCCGCCTCGATGACCTCGAAGTCAGTGACAGGATCACGCCCGGGGTCCAGGGTCGCGCAGTCCAGCACGTGCACGATCGTGGAGCAGCGCTCCACGTGCCGCAAGAACTCGTGGCCGAGCCCCTTGCCCTCGGAGGCGCCAGGGATAAGCCCCGGAACGTCGGCCACCGTGTAGATGACCTCGCCCGCCGTGACCACGCCCAGGTTCGGGATCAACGTCGTGAACGGATAGTTCGCGATCTTCGGCCGGGCGGCCGACAACGCCGCGATCAGCGAGGACTTGCCGGCGTTCGGGAAGCCGACCAGCGCGACGTCCGCGACGGTCTTCAGCTCCAGGGTGATGTCGGCGACATCGCCGGCCTCGCCCAGCAGCGCGAATCCGGGCGCCTTGCGCTTGGAGGTGGCCAGCGCCGCGTTCCCGAGCCCCCCGAAACCGCCCTGCGCGGCCACGTACCGGGTCCCGACGCCGATCAGATCGACCAGCACCTCTCCCGTTTCCGCGTTTTTCACCACAGTGCCGTTGGGGACCGGGAGGATCACGTCCTCGCCGCGCGCGCCGTCCCGGTTCGAACCCGAGCCCTGCTTCCCGTTGCCCGCCTTGCGGTGCGGCCGGTGGTGGTATTCCAGCAACGTCGAGGTGTTGGCGTCCACCTCCAGGATCACGTTGCCGCCCGGGCCGCCGTTGCCCCCGTCGGGGCCGCCCAGCGGCTTGAACTTCTCCCGGTGCACGGAAGCGCAGCCGTTGCCGCCGTCACCCGCCTTGATGTGCAAGATGACGTTGTCGACGAAATCAGCCATAGCCTGCTTCCCCTAAGAAACGAAACGAGGCGGATCGGACTCACCGACCCGCCTCGCCTTCCGGTATCAACGAGAAACCCGTCCGCTGGACAGCCGCCGACCTAGGCGTTCACCGCCGGATCGTCCAGACCCCGGCTTCTCGTTAATTTTGCGGGATTTACTCCGCCACCGGGATGATGCTCACTGCGCGGCGACCGCGCTTGCGGCCGAACTGCACGTGGCCCGCGACCAGCGCGAACAGCGTGTCGTCGCCGCCGCGGCCGACGTTGTCGCCCGGGTGGTGGTGGGTGCCGCGCTGCCGGATGATGATCTCACCGGCGTTCACGAGCTGCCCGCCGAAACGCTTGACTCCGAGCCGCTGGGCGTTGGAGTCGCGGCCGTTCCGGGTGGACGAGGCGCCCTTCTTGTGTGCCATGACTCCCTACTTCCCAGGGTTGATGCCGGTGACCTTCACCTGGGTGTACCGCTGGCGGTGCCCCTGGCGCTTCTTGTAACCGGTCTTGTTCTTGTACTTGAGGATGCGGATCTTGGGACCCTTGGTCTCGCCGAGAATCTCGGCGGTCACCTGGAACTTGCCGAGCACGGCCGGGTCGGTGGTGACATCGCCGTCGTTGACGACGAGAATCGCCGGCAGCGCAAACGTGGAACCGATCTCACCTGGGACCGTGTCCACTTCGATGACGTCTCCTACGGAGACCTTCTGCTGCCTGCCGCCGCAACGAACGATCGCGTACACCGCGGAAACCCTTCTTGTCTACTGGATGCTGCGCCCCGACACCCGATCGCTGGATACGTTTTGCCGGCGGACCAGGGGAGCGCGCGAAGCCAGGCACGCCACCAGGCGCACCGATTGACTAGAGTACCGGATTAACGGGACCGAGGTCGAACCGGGCGGAACACCGGAGCTAGGAAGTCTGTTTAATCGGCCGATCTGGACCGCCGGGAGCGTCGCCTCCCTCGCGGCTGTCCCTCGTCGAAACTGTCGGTCACGCTGTCCCGGCCGTCGTCGGCCGCGACCGCCGAGCCGTCGCCGAGCTTGTCGGCGACCGCCTTCTCGATGGCCATCTTGCCCTGCGTGCCACGCGGCTCCGGCTTGGCCTCGACCGGCTCGGTCGAGACGATCAGGCCGCGGCCGTGACAGCAGTCGCAGGGCGTGGAGAACGCCTCAAGCAGGCCCTGGCCGACCCGCTTGCGGGTCATCTGCACCAGGCCGAGCGAGGTGACCTCGGCCACCTGGTGCTTGGTCCGGTCCCGGGCCAGGCACTCCAGCAGCCGCCGCAGCACCAGGTCGCGGTTGCTCTCCAGCACCATGTCGATGAAGTCGATGACAATGATGCCGCCGACGTCCCGCAGCCGGAGCTGGCGCACGATCTCCTCGGCCGCCTCCAGGTTGTTCCTGGTGACGGTCTCCTCCAGGTTGCCGCCGTGGCCGGTGAACTTGCCGGTGTTGACGTCGACGACGGTCATCGCCTCGGTCCTGTCGATCACCAGCGAGCCGCCGGACGGCAGCCAGACCTTGCGCTCCATCGCCTTGGAGATCTGCTCGTCCACCCGGTAGGCGGCGAACACGTCACCGGGCTCGTCCCAGCGGGACAGCCGCTCGGCCAAGTGCGGGGCGACATGGCTGACATAGTCCTCCACGTCCGCCCAGACCTCCTCGCCGGAGACCACCAGCGAGGCGAAGTCCTCGTTGAACACGTCCCGGACCACGCGCACGGTCAGGTCGGGCTCGCCGGACAGCAGCTCCGGCGGGCTGGCCGACTTGGCCTTGCGCTGGATCGCCTCCCACTGCGCCGACAGCCGCGCCACATCCCGGGCCAGCTCGTCCTCGGACGCGCCCTCCGCGGCGGTGCGCACGATCACGCCCGCGTTCTCCGGCATCACCTTGCGCAGGATCTGCTTGAGCCGGGTGCGCTCCTTGTCCGGGAGCTTGCGCGAGATGCCGGTCATGGAACCGTCGGGGACGTAGACGAGGTAGCGGCCCGGCAGGCTGATCTGCGAGGTCAGGCGGGCGCCCTTGTGGCCCATCGGGTCCTTGGTGACCTGCACCAGCACCGGCTGGCCCGACTTGAGCGCGGCCTCGATCCGGCGCGGCTGCCCTTCCAGACCGGCGGTGTCGAAGTTCACCTCACCGGCGTACAGCACCGCGTTGCGGCCCTTGCCGATGTCCACGAACGCCGCCTCCATCGACGGCAGCACGTTCTGCACCTTGCCCAGATACACGTTCCCGACGTAGGACTGGCTGGCCTCGCGGTCCACGTAGTGCTCGACCAGCACGCCGTCCTCCAGCACGGCGATCTGGGTGCGGCCGCCGTGCCTGCGGACCACCATGACCCGCTCGACGGCCTCGCGCCGGGCCAGGAACTCCGACTCGGTGATGATCGGCGGGCGGCGGCGGCCCATCTCGCGGCCCTCGCGGCGGCGCTGCTTCTTCGCCTCCAGGCGGGTGGAGCCGCGGAAGCCCTGCACCTCGTCCACGGAGGTGGTGGTGGACAGGGCGGTCCGCCCGGCGCGCGGCGCGCGGATCCGGACCACCGTGTTCGGCGGATCGTCGCTGATCGGCTCGGCGTCGTCGGTCCCCCGCCTGCGCCGCCTGCGGCGACGCCGGGAACCGGTCGTCTCGCCCTCCTCCTCGGCGGACGCGGCCTGCGCGTCCTCCTCCTCGGCGGACTCCTCCTCGCCGCTCTCGTCCTCGCCCGCCTCGTCGTTCTCGCGGGCCCTGCCGCGGCCACGGCCGCCCCGGCGGCGACGCCGGCGGCGGGAACCGTCCTCGCCGGCCTCCTCGTCGCTCTCCTCGGCCTCCTCGGCCTCGGCGGTCACCGGCTCCGGCTCCTCCACCGGTTCGGCCGGTACGGCGGGCTTGACCGGCGCCTGCTTCACCGGAACCTGCTTGGCCGCGAACGGGTCAGGGGCCTGGAACAGCGGCTGGAAGACGGCGGCGGGCGGCTGGAAGGTCACCGACGGCACATCGGCCTGCCGGGCGGCCGACAGCCCGAACGGGTCGGCCACGACCCGCGCCTGCGGGGACAGATCCTCGTCCAGGTCCTCCCCGGCGGGCTCGTCGTCCAGCGGCTCCTCGGCGGGCATGGCCAGCAGCATCGCGGCGGCCACCTGGGCCTCGGCGGCGCTCATCGCGCTGGATCGTTCCCCACGATGATCTCCGTCGTCGTCCTTCTTCCGGGTACGGCGACGCTTCACCGGGGCTTCGGCCGCCGATTCGACGACCGCGTCGATCTCAGCCTCGACGACAGCCTCGTCGACTCCAGGCACGGGCTCCTCGACGGGCTCGGCCTTCTTGCGGGTCCTGGTCCGCCGGGCCGGCTTCTCCGCCGCGACAGGCACATCGGCCACGACCGCTTCGGACGTCTCAGCGACCTCAGCCGCATCGGCGGCCTTCGTCCGGCGGCGGGTGACACGCTTCGGCTTCTCGGCGACCTCGGCCACCTCAGCCGTCGTCTCCGCAGATACCGTCGTTTCGGCCGGCGCCGCCGATTCCGCCGGTTCGGCCACCGCACGCCTGCTCGTACGCGTGCGCTTGGGCTTCTCGGCGACAGCCGTACCCACGGCGGGGCTGGCCAGCGCCTGGGCGGCGGCGGCCTGGATCGCCGGAGCCGTCGGGATGTCGTCCGGCTCGGGCGGAGGCCCGGCGGGGCGGCTGGCGCGACGGCGCACGGTCTTGGTCTCGTCGGTGTTCAGTTGTGTGGTCTCTGTTGTCGTATCGCCGACAGTGGGCTCGTTGTCGAGCATGCGGGCGCTCTCCCGTCAGCTCCCGGGCGCGTTTCCGCGCCGCGCGGGAGCATTCGTCTCTCGCGGTCCGCCTGGCCTCCTGACGGGGCCGCGGCGGCAAGTCCTATAGGTGGTCACCAACCCGGTCGGCTTCGAGCGGGTCGGCGGGCTCACCGGTTATCGCGTCGAGCGGCCCCTGCGCCAGCCTGGTCACCGCGGGGGGTGACGGCGGCGCGAGGCCTGCCACGAGACGCAATCCCATGAGCACGTCATCGGGCCGGACGGCAGGAGTTTCGTGCCGAACGACCATGCGAAGTATGACACACGACTGAATCGGCTCCTGACCTGCCGTTCCATCCGCGTTCTCTGCCACGGTGAGGGTCTGGACCGCCTGACGTGCGTCGAACGCACGCAAGCCTTTCTTGGTCAGGCGCTCCACATCCACACGCGCGGCAGCCAGAAACGCCGTCACCGCCGATGCGGCCTCGGCCGGGTCCACCCCGGTCAGCCGCACCTCCCACATCGACCCCTCCAGCCGGTCGGCCAGGCTCCCCGCGTGCGCCTCGACCACGTCGAGCACGTCCAGGCCCGGCGGAAGCGAGGCGTCCAGGTCGGCGCGCAGCCGGAGCGGATCACACGCGCGGCTCACCCCGATCTCCAGGTATTCGGCCTCGCTCGCCACCCCGGTCGGGGCGGCTCCGGCGTAAGAGATCTTCGGATGTGGACTGAACCCCGCGCTGTACGCCACCGGGATACCGGCCCGCCGGACCGCTCGTTCGAGCGCGCGGGAGATGTCGCGGTGACTGGTGAAGCGCAACCGTCCACGCTTGGCGTAACGCACACGAAGGCGCTGCACCACGGGCGCGGGCGGGGGCCCATCGGGAACGGGTTTCAGTGCTCCGTCGTCCTTCCGGTCTCGTCTATCCCTGTTATTGATATTGAATCGATACTCTTCGAGTCAGAAATTCTTCTCTCAGCATATGCCGCTCTCACGCGTCGTTCACACGACGGTCAGCGGCAGCAACTTCCGCCCCGTGGGCCCGATCTGGATCTCGGTGCCCATGGTGGGGCAGACGCCGCAGTCGTAACACGGTGTCCAGCGGCAGTCCTCGACCTCGACGTCGTTGACGGCGTCCTGCCAGTCCTGCCAGAGCCATTCCCGGTCGAGCCCGGCGTCGAGGTGGTCCCACGGGAGCACCTCGTGTTCCTCGCGCTCCCGGGTGGTGAACCAGTCCACGTCCACCCCGACCTCGGCGGACGCCTTCATCCAGCGTTCGTAGGAGAAGTGTTCGCTCCAGCCGTCGAACCGCCCGCCGTCCGCCCACACGGCTTTGATCACCGCGCCGACCCGCCGGTCCCCCCGGGAGAGCAGGCCCTCCACGATGGACGGCTTGCCGTCGTGGTAGCGGAATCCGATGGCCTTGCCGTACTGCTTGTCGTTGCGCAGGCTGTTGCGGAGTTCGCGGAGCCGCCGGTCCACCGTCTCGTGGTCGCACTGGGCGGCCCACTGGAACGGGGTGTGCGGCTTGGGCACGAAACCGCCGATGGAGACCGTGCAGCGGATGTCCCGCGAACCGGTGGCCTCGCGACCGGCCTTGATGACCTTCTTGGCCAGGTCGGCGATGCCGAGGACGTCGATGTCCTCCTCGGTGGGCAGGCCGCACATGAAATACAGCTTCACCTGCCGCCACCCCTGGGTGTAGGCGGTGGTGACGGTGCGGATCAGATCCTCCTCGGTGACCATCTTGTTGATCACCTTGCGCATGCGCTCGGAACCGCCTTCGGGCGCGAAGGTCAGGCCGGAGCGACGGCCGTTGCGGGAGAACTCGTTGGCCAGGTCGATGTTGAACGCGTCGACCCGGGTGGACGGCAGCGACAACGAGGTGTTGGTGCCCTCATACCGGTCGGCGAGGCCCTTGGCGACCTCGGCGATCTCGGAGTGGTCGGCGCTGGACAGCGACAGCAGGCCGACCTCGTTGAAGCCGGACTCCTTGATGCCGTTGGCCACCATGTCGCCGATCACCGTGATCGAGCGCTCCCGGACCGGGCGGGTGATCATGCCCGCCTGGCAGAACCGGCAGCCCCGGGTGCAGCCGCGGAAGATCTCCACGCTGAACCGCTCGTGCACGGTCTCGGCCAGCGGCACCAGCGGCTTCTTCGGATACGGCCACTCGTCCAGGTCCATCACGGTGTGCTTGAACACCCGCGAGGGAACCCCGGGACGGTTGGGCACGACCCGCTTGATCCGGCCGTCCGGCAGATACTCCACGTCGTAGAACTTGGGCACGTAGACGCCGCCGGTCTCGGCAAGCCGCAGCAGCACCCCGTCCCGGCCGCCCGGCTCGCCCTCGTTCTTCCACTCGCGGATCACCTCGGAGATGGCGATCGCGATCTGCTCGCCGTCGCCGAGCACGGCGGCGTCGAGGAAGTCGGCGATCGGCTCCGGGTTGAACGCGGCGTGCCCACCGGCCAGCACGATCGGATCGTCGTCGGTCCGATCGACCGCGTGCAGCGGGATCCCCGCCAGATCGAGCGCGGTCAGCAGGTTGGTGTAGCCGAGTTCGGTGGAGAAGGACACCCCGAGCACGTCGAAGGCGCGCACCGGCCGGTGCGCGTCCACGGTGAACTGGGGCACGCCCTCGGCGCGCATCAGCGCCTCCAGGTCGGGCCACACCGCGTAGGTGCGCTCGGCCATGGTGTCCGGGAGCTCGTTGAGGATCTCGTACAGAATCTGCACGCCCTGGTTGGGCAGGCCCACCTCATAGGCGTCCGGATACATCAGCGCCCAGCGGACCGTGGCCTCGTCCCAGTCCTTGACGGTCGAGTTCAGTTCACCCCCCACATACTGGATCGGCTTCTGCACTTTGGGCAGCAGCGGTTCCAGGCGGGGGAACAAGGACTCGACAGACATGCCCCAAGGGTATCCGCTTCAGAAGGCGTGCCAGGTACGGTCGTCACCGGCCCGTAGCGAAGCGAGCCGGAACCGTAACTCCGCCCGCGACCCCGGATCCCGGTGCGCGTTCCTGAGCACGGCCGTCAGAGTCTGCAGTTCCCGGGTGTCGCGCAGCACCCCATACCCGGACCAGTTCCTGGCGTCATACCCGTACGCCTCGACGAATCCGTCCCGTTCCGCCTCGGTCAGCCCGAACCTGGCCCCCACCAGCGTGGGCACCAGGTCGATCTCGCGAGGCCCGGCGCTCACCGAATCCCAGTCGCACAGCAGCAGTCCCTCAGGTGTACGGAGCAGGTTGCCCCGGTGCGCGTCACCGTGCACCAGCCCGTACGGCAGAGCGAACTCCAGCCGCTCGTAGTAGGCGTCGGAGAGCGCCGAGCACCGTTCGGTCAGCCACTCGCGCTCCTCCTCGTCGATGGCCCGGCTGGCCGCGATGGCCCGCCGGATCGTGCCGAAAGGATCGAAGGTCGGCAGGTCGAACGGCACCGGCGGCAGCGCGTGCAGCCGCCGGAGCATCAGGCCGAGCGGCGCCGGGTCCGGGGGCGGCCCGGCGTGCTCCTCGTAGTGCCAGAACGTGGCCAGCGCGCCGTCGACGGCCAGCGGCTGCTTGACATCCAGCGGCATGGTGGCCGGGAAGCCCTGCTCCACCAGCCAGCGGGTGACCTTGAGCGAGACGACCAGGCGGTCGTACTTGCCGAGGGCGTTGGCGTCGGAAAGCCGTACCACCACCGACTCGCGGGGCAGCAGGTAGACGATGTTGGCGAAGCTGCGCAGCAGGCGCGCGCCCGCCGGGTCCAGACCGGCGGCATGGCAGGCTTGCGCGAGCGTCGCGGGAACTCCGGCGACGGTGGGAGCGGTCATGTGTTCAGCACCCTGGCCGGGGTTTCGAAACTCAGGTCACGGGTCTGCGCCAGGCCGACCGAGCAGAAGCCCTCGATCTGGCGGGCCATCCGGTCCGACACCAGCGATCTGCTGGCCGCCAAAGTGGCGCCCAGGCTGTCGATCCTGCGTTCTGGCGGCAGTTCCAGCAGCGGCGCGACCGCCTGTTCCGCGCCTTCCTGGTCGTCCTCCAGCACGTAGGCGATGGCCAGGTGGGCGCGGGCCATCGCCTCGCAGCCGTAGGAGCGGTTCTCCCGCTCGTCGGCGGAGTAGAGCGCGATGGCGGCCCTGGCCTCCTCGATCGCGCGGGGCGCCTGGCCCAGGTGCAGGTGGGTCACGGCCGCGTAGTAGTGCTCCTTGGCGGGCCGGAAGGCGAACTCCCCGGCGATCTCGTCGTGCAGCTCGTCGGGGCCGCCGGACGCCCGGGCCTGCGAGGCTCGGTGGAGTTCGTCCCTGGCTTCGGCGGAACGGCCCAGCATCGCGCAGGCCCGGGCTCTGAGCATGTGCAGCCTGGCCCCGCCGCTGCCGGTGGACAGGTGGGTGAGGGCGTCGCCGGCGTATCTGACCGCGTCCTCGTAACGGCGGTCCCACAGCGCGACCGAGGCCTGCATGCCGCGGGCCCAGCCCATCAGCGAGGGATGCCCGGAGATCCGGCCGTACGTCCAGGAGGCCCTGGCCAGCGTGTCGGCGGGCACCCGGCGGCCCATGTCCATGCTGGCGTTGGCCATCAGGCCGCAGAGCGCGCCGGTCAGGAAGTACAGCTCGCCCGCCTGGGTCGGGTGGATGCGGCGTTCCAGCGCCTTCCTGGTCTGCTCCTGGAGGGCGCGCATCTCGACGAAGAGCGGCAGCGGCGTCTCCCACACGTACCGGCGGCCCACCCAGATCACCTGGGTGCGCAGGCGTTCCAGCGCGCCGGAGCCGAGCTCGCTGGTCTCGGCCTCCTCGGCGTGCTCGCTGGCCTCGGCGGCGGCGTCCGCGATCGGGTCGCCCGCGCCCGCCTGGGCCCGGCGGGCCTCCTCCGGCGTGTAGTCGCGGGCGAAGCCCAGCTGGACCGGGCCGGTCTCGAACAGGCGGCAGAGCAGGTCGGTGTACTCGCGGTCGGGCCGCGCGCCCGCCTCCCACTCCCGCCAGGAGCGCTCGGACAGGCCCCGGCGCTTGATCTGGGAACGGTCGCACATGTCGTGGAACCGCTCGATCGCCTCCTCCACCGTCCAGCCGTTGGCCAGCCGCATGCACTTCAACCGGGAGGTCTGGGGGGAGCTGAGGTGGATCTCCTCGGCGATCTGATGGATGACGGCGGTCGACGGCGCCTCGCCCAGGGCCGCGAGCGTGCGGTCCCGGATGGCGCCGGCGAACTGAATGGCCGAACGGTCACGGGCGGAATGGGTCATTGACTCTCCAAGAGGGGGCGATACCACGCTAGCCCGGCACTCGTTACGAAAAGGTCACCGTGCGCACTGCGAGTCGCTCTCCGCGTGAAACGGGCCCACCGTGCCGCCGTTGCGCAGCTGGGCGAGGAAGAGTTGCCCGCACAGGCTGCTCGCCGTCTGGGCGAACCACACCGTGGGCGGGTTCCCGGCTGCCGCCGCCGCCCATCGGCCGCCGCCGTACACGATCCGGTAGTCGGGAAATGCCTTTCGGAGCAGGTCCAAAGCGCGCCCGCGCTCCTGCGCCTCGTCGTCCGGAGTCACCGTTCCTCCGTCTTCGGGGGATCTTCGGGGATGGCGTCCTGAGTTCATCCGTCATCGCACATTCAAGGTACGTTCCCAGATTGTTCGCTTGACGAAAGTCGCGCCAGTGAGAGCGCTCCGCAGGATCCTGCGGGCGGCTCTCACCCCGCGAAGCTTCGCTCCTTGATGTGGATGGCCTGCAGTAACCCGATCCCGATCATGTTGGCGAACGTGGCCGTCCCGCCGTACGAGACGAAAGGCAGGGGCAATCCCGTAATCGGCATGATGCCGATTGTCATCCCAACGTTAATGAACATCTGGAACGCGAACCAGCAGACGATGCCGGCCGCGACCAGCGCGCTGAACCGGTCCTCGCAGTACCGGGCGATCCGCAGCCCGCGCAGCAGCACCACGCCGAGCAGCGCGATCACGGTGAGCGCGCCCAGGAACCCGAACTCCTCCCCCGCCACGGTGAAGATGAAGTCGGTGTGCTGCTCCGGCACGAACCGGCCGGTGGTCTGGCCGCCGTGGAACAGGCCCTTGCCGAAGACCTCGCCGGAGCCGATCGCGATCAGCGCCTGGGTGCTGTTGTAGCCCACCCCGCGCGGGTCGCTGGCCGGGTTGAGAAACGCGGTGAACCGCGCCACCTGGTACGGCTGGAGCAGCCCGAACGACCACACCAGACCGGCCCCGAGCACCGCGGCCCCCGCCACCACGCCGATCCAGCGTTTCCGCACCCCCGCGAAGATCAGCACCCCGCCGGTGATCACCGAGAGCACCATGGTGGTGCCCAGGTCGGGCTGGAGCATGACCAGCGCCATCGTCAGCCCCGACGCGGCCAGCGCGAGCAGGAGATCCAGCGTCCTGGGCCGGTCGGTGCCCTCCGCCGGTTCGGCCAGCAGCATGCCCAGCAGCAGCACCAGCGCCGGTTTGGCCAGCTCGGACGGCTGCATGGCGAAGCCGCCGCCGAGCATGATCCAGGAGTGCGAGCCGTTCACCGTGGTGCCCACCGGGGTCACCACCAGGATCAGCGCGAGCATGGCGATCAGGTAGACGACCGGCGCGTACGCCCGCAGCCGGTGCGGCTCCACCATCGCCACCGCGCTGAGCAGGACGGCGCCGATGCCCAGGTTGAGCACGTGCTTCTTGACCAGGCCGGTCGGCTCCACCGACATCCAGGTCCTGGTGGAGGACCAGACCAGCAGGGTGCCGAGCACGCAGAGCGCGCCCACGGCCATCAGCAGCACCCCGTCCATCCGGCGCACGGCGGAGCCCTCGCCGACCGCGCGGCTGGCCAGCGACCTGCGCCTGGGCACCGCCGTGGCGGGGATCACCGGTTCACCGTGCCGTCGGGCTTGATCACCGGCAACCGTTTGGCGGGTTCGGTGAGGGCGGCGGGCGCGTGGTCCTTGCCGAAACCGAACATGCCCTCGTAGATCTCGCGGACCGCCGGGGCGGCGGCCGAGCCGCCCATGCCGCCCTGGGAGACCATGACGACGACCACGAAGCGGGGTTTCGTCGTGGGGGCGAACGAGGCGAACCAGGCGGTGTCGGCTTTGCCGTACACCTCGGCGGTGCCGGTCTTGCCGCCGATGCTGACCAGGTTCATCGGCCAGCCGCCGAACGCCCCCGCCGCGGTGCCGTCGGAGGGCACCTGGCTGAGCGCGTTCTTGATGTAGGCGCGGGTGGTCTCGTCGATCGGCAGCTTGCCGATCACCGGCGGCACGATCTCCTTGACCTTGGTGCCGTCCGGCCGGACCAGCGCCCAGGCGATCCGCGGGCTGCGCACCTTCCCGTCCCCGACCAGCGCCGCGTACGCGTTGGCGAGCTGCAGCGGCGTCACCAGCACGTCACCCTGGCCGATGGAGAAGTTCGCCGCGTCACCCGCCCGCCACTGGAAGCCCTCCAGGCAGTTCTCGTACGCCAGCTGCTTCAGGAACGCCGCCCTGTTCCCGTCCTTGACCTCCGGATACCCCTTCTTGGCGCGAATGCAGTTGGTCGCCCGGGTGGCCGCCCACAGGTTCTTCTTCCAGTACCGGTCCGGGATACGCCCCGGCGACTCCCCCGGAATGTCGATCCCGGTCAGCTTCCCGAACCCGTACGCCCGGGACATCGCCGCCATCGGGTCCTTGGGCTTGGGCTTGGGCTTCATGCCGCCGTCGCGCAGCCACATCTCGTACGCCGCCCGGTAGAAGATCGTGTCGCACGACTTCACCAGCGCGGTGTGCAGGTTCATCGGGCCGAGCCCGATCCCGCGGAAGTTGTGGAACGGCCGGCTGCCGACCATGAACGCGCCCGGGCAGTCGTAGGTGCCGTTCAGCGGGTAGCCGTCCTTGACCATCGCCGACACCGACGTGACCTTGAACGTCGAGCCGGGCGCGAACGTGCCCTTGATCGCGCGGGACACCAGCGGACGGCCGGACTTGTCCGATAGCAGCCGCTGGTATTCGTTCTCGGAGATCCCGCCGATCCACACCGACGGGTCGTAGGTGGGCATGCTGGCCATCGCGATCACCCGCCCGGTCCGCACGTCCAGCACCACCCCCGCCGCGCCGTCCGCCTGCGGCGACCGCTGCATCGCCCCTTCCAGCGCCTTCTCCACGATGGCCTGCACCTTCGCGTCGATGCTGGTGATCAGCGTGTCCCCGGTGATCGGCGCGACCTGCTGCTCGACCCCGATGACCTTGCCCATCCGGTCCACCTGGACCCGGCGCAGGCCCGACTTGCCGCGCAGCGCCTGGTCGTAGATCTCTTCGAGCCCGTCCCGCCCGACCAGGTCGACGCCCGAATAGCTGGCCTTGAGCCCTTGCCGGCGCTCCAGCTCCTGCTGCGTCACAGGCTGCAGATACCCGAGCACCTGCGCCGCGTGCGTCTTGCCCGGATAGTCGCGCACCGCCTGGACCTCGGCCGTCACCCCGGGAAAGTCCTCCTGGCGCTCCAGGATCTGCAGCGCCTCCCGGGTCGTCACCGCGTCGTCCACCGGAATCGGCTGGTATCGCGAGCCCGTCCAGCACGGCCGCGCCACCCCGGGCCCGCACGAGCGGATCCGCTCGCGCAACGACTCCGGGGTCGACCCGAGCACGGCCGCCAGCTTCTTCAGCACCGCGTCGCCCGCGTCCGGCATTCGATCCAGGCGAGTGCGATCGATGGACACGACCAGACCGGTGCGGTTGCGCACCAGCGGCCGCCCGGCCGAATCCAGGATCTGCCCCCGGATGGCCGGCACCACCACATCCCTGGTCCGCGTCTCGGTCGCCACCGCCACGAACTCCGGCCCGCGCACCACCTGGACCTGCCACAGCCGGACGGAGAGGACCGCCAGCAACGACAGCACCAGCACGTGCAACACCACGAAACGGGTCCGCATCCGGTTCACGGCCGTCTCCTTCCCATGATCAGCACGTCCCTGGATCGGGCCGGCCGGAACAGCCCGCGCACCGCCCAGACCACGATCGGCGCCGCCAGCAGGTTGCACACCGCCGTGCCCGGCCAGATCGCCATGAAAGTCGACCAGTCCACGCCCGGATCGCCCAGCAGCGACCCCACCCCGACCGCCAGCGCCGGCGCGCCCACCGCGCACGCGGCCACCGACAGCAGCGGCACCCGGGCCGCCCACCGCCCGGCCAGGTAGCCGGTCAGGCACATCACCAGCGCGTACTGCCCCAGGACGTGGTCGGTGGGCGGGGTGAGGTCGGCGGCGAGCCCGGCCAGGAACCCGATGACGGCGCCCGCGGTCTCGCCGCGCAGCGTGGCGAGCGCGATCACCACCAGCAGCACCAGATCGGGTGTCACCGAGAAACCCATCCGGTTGATCACGGTCATCTGCACGACGAGCGCGGCGAAGATCAGCGCGGCGGTGCCCAGATTCCGCGCCATGTCAGACACTCGGGACGGGTTTGAGCGGCTTCGGATCCGGCCGCCCGCCCGGCAGGACCGAGTCACGCGGCGCCCGCGTCGGCGCCTTCACCACCACGCCGACCACGTCCAGCGAGGTCAGATCGGCGAACGGCCGCGCATACGCCGTACGGGTGAGCTCGCCGGGGGTCGCCTCCACCCGCTCGATCACCCCGACCGGAACCCCCGCCACATACGGCGTGTCCCGCATCGACCCGAAACTGACGATGCGGTGCCCGACGGTGAGCGGCGCGGAGGAGTCCAGCAGCCGGAACCGCAGGAACCGCCCGGCGCTGCCGTTCTGGCCCAGGCCGTTGACCACGCCGAGCTCGTTGCCGCCCTCCAGCCGCGCCCCCGCCGAGGAGGCCGGATCCGACAACAGCACAACGGTCGCGGTGTGCTGCTCGGCCCGCACCACCCGGCCGACCAGGCCGTCCGCGTTGAGCACGGTCATCTCGGCGCGGATGCCGTCCCTGGCGCCCGCGTCGATCTCCACCGCGTCCTCGAACCCGGGCGCGGACCTTCGCGCGATCACCTGCGCCGGCACAATCCGGTAGCCGCCCCGGCCGGCCAGGCCGAGCATGCCGTTCAGCTGGGCCGACCGCTGCCGGTCCAGCCGCTGCGCGGTCAGCTCGCCGCGCAGCCTGCCGTTCTCGGCGGACAGTTCCGCGATCTTCCGCTGCGCGCTCGACGCGCCCGCCAGCGCCTGGAAGAACGAGCCGACGGGCTCGGTGACCGAGGCCGCGGCCCGTTCCGCGGCCCCGAACGCCCCGGCGGCGACCCCCCGGATCGGCCCGAGCACCGGGCTGTCCCCGCTGCGGTGGTCGAGCGTGATCAGCAGCAGCGCCGTCGCCAGCAGCGACCCCACCACGACCCGCGTCCGCCGAGTGTCCTTCATCGCCGTGCCTCAGTGCCTCGGTTCGGGGACCAGGACCTGCTGGAGCGCGTCGAAATCCTCCACGCACCGGCCGGTGCCGAGCGCGACCGAGTCGAGCGCGTTGTCGACCAGGTGCACCGGCATGCCGGTCTCGTCGCGCAGGCGTTCCTCCATGCCCCGCAGCAGGGAGCCACCGCCGGCCAGCGCGATGCCCCGGTCCATCAGGTCGCCGGACAGCTCCGGCGGGCACTTGTCCAGGGTCGACTTGACCGCGTCGACGATCGAGCTGAGCGGCTCCTCGATGGCGGCACGGATCTCGTCGGCGGACACCTCGACCGTCTTCGGCAGGCCGCTGACCAGGTCACGGCCGCGGATCTCGGCGTGGAACTGCTCCGGCATCGCGCACGCGGCGCCGATCGCGATCTTGACCTCTTCCGCGGTCCGCTCGCCGAGCATCAGCGAATGTTCCTTCTTCGCGTACGCGATGATCGCATGATCGAGTTCGTCGCCGCCGACCCGGATGGACTGGCTGGTCACGATGCCGCCCATCGAGATGATCGCGACCTCGGTGGTGCCGCCGCCGATGTCCACGACCATGTTGCCGGTCGGCTCGTGCACCGGCAGGCCCGCCCCGATGGCCGCGGCCATCGGCTCCTCGACGATGTAGACACGGCGGGCGCCGGCCTGGTAGCCGGCTTCCTTGACCGCGCGCTGCTCGACGCCGGTGATCCCACTGGGCACGGCGACGATGATGCGTGGTTTGGCGAAGTGACGGCGCTTGTGAATCCGTTGGATGAAATAGCGCAACATGCGCTCAGTGACGTCGAAGTCGGCGATAACGCCGTCCTTCAGCGGGCGGACCGCCACGATGTTTCCTGGCGTACGGCCGATCATGCGCTTGGCTTCGATGCCAACGGCGACGATCTTGCCCGAGGTGGTGTTGATGGCCACTACCGACGGCTCATTGAGCACGATGCCACGCCCGCGCACATAGACCAGCGTGTTGGCCGTGCCGAGATCGACAGCCATGTCGCGGCCGAGAAACGCAAGCTTGCTGCCCATGGGAAGGAGGCCTCCCTTCAGGTGGTCCGCAGGTGATAACGCATCGCATTCGAATCGTAACGTGTTGTACCCATGGCCGAGCACGCTGACCCTCAGATTTCTCACGTTTATCCACATCTACCTGCGGAAACACGAAAAGCCCCGGGTTTCCCGGGGCTTTCGCGAGTGAGGCGCCTAGAAACGGTCAGGGAAGAAGATCTTGATCTCCCGGGCGGACGATTCGGTCGAGTCGGAACCGTGCACGACGTTCTCGCCGATCTCCAGAGCGTGGTCGCCGCGGATCGTGCCGGGAGCCGACTTCACCGGGTCGGTGAGGCCCGCCAGCGCCCGGAACGCCTCGACCGCGCGCGGGCCCTCGACGACCATGGCCACCAGCGGCGCGGAGGTGATGAACTCCACCAGCTCCCCGAAGAACGGGCGCTCGGAGTGCTCGGCGTAGTGCGCCTTGGCGGTGTCGGCGTCCAGCGTGCGCAGCTCCATCGCCACGATCTTGAGGCCCTTACGCTCGATGCGGCCGATGACATCGCCGACGAGGCCACGACGGACACCGTCCGGCTTGATCAGGACAAGCGTACGCTCGGACACGGGTTTCTCCTTTGATGCGATCCGCGTGCGCAGGGACGGCCGCGGAAGGAAGACTCGGGGCGCGCACGCGCGCAAGCCGCAGTTTACCGGTCGGCTCCCGCGTCATCGCTCCTGTCCTCCGGAGAGGGCGTGGGCGCCGGAACCACCGGCGGCTCCGGCTCACCCGCTGCCGGCTCCTCCGGCCGTACGGCCAGCGCGGACCGGCGGGCCAGAAAGGACGCGAGCAGCAGCACCAGCACGAGAACGAACCCACCGATGAGCGCCCACAGGTGCAAAGCTCCCACGAACCCATCCACCATGGCCTGACGGGTGGCGTCCTCCGCCTCGCTGACCGCGCGCAGCCGGGTCACCTGGATGCCGGTGCCGAGCAGGAACCCGGCCAGGACCGCAGGGAAGAGCAGGGACAGGCCGAACAGGGCGGCCACCTGCCCCGCCAGGCGTAGCGCGCTCACCATGGCGACCGCCCCTCCGGTCGCGAGCAGAACGAACGGGACCAGCAGCAGAGAGCCGCCCATGGTGGGCACGAGTAGCCGCACCGCGCACAGACCGACCACCACCGTCACCAGCCCGGCGGCGGCCAGCCGAGCCGCCAGCTCCTCGTTCACGCGCATCGCCGCGTGCGCGGCCAGCAGGGCGACGATGGCGGCCACCCCGAACGGCGCCCACATGCCCGTCAGCCCAGGCCCGCCCAGACCACCGAGCTCCACATACGTCATCTGCGCGGCGGTCGGCAGCACCACCAGCCCGACGCCGACATTGGTGAACGCCAGCACCCGGCCACCCGGACCATCGAAGGTCGCCACCGAGCCCAGACCTAGCATCGCGACCACGGCCACCGACGCGACCGCGATCACCATCAGCGGCGGCCAGTCGAACGTCGTCCCCACCGCGAGCAGCGCGATCCCCGCCGACGGCACGGCCGCCATGACCAGCCGCGTCCGCTCGGTCGACGACAGCCGCGGACCACCGGTGCCCTTCTTGTCGCTCACCAACCACAGCACCAGGAAGACCGCGGCCAGCGCGAGCGCCACTCCGGTCAGCAACGGGTACGGCTGGAGCGTGACCTGCCAGGAGGAGACCGCGTCGAGCGGCCAGAGTGCCAGCGCCTGAGCGGCCAGCAGGCTCACCGCCAGCGCGCCGGCCCACACCGGGAGCAGGATTCGCCGGGACGGGCGCTCCATCGCCGCCACCAGCGTCGCCGGGACCAGCAGGCCCGCACCCATGCCGTGCAGCACCCGCAGCACGCCCACCGTCACCGGGCCGTCCGCGAATCCACCCGCGGCGTCCGCCAGAGCCAGCACGGTCAGACCGGCGACCAGCACGGGCGCGGCGCGGAATCGGCGCACCGCCAGCGCGGCGGCCGGGACCGTGAGCAGCATGGCGGGCAGGGCCAGGCCATGGGCGCGCATCATCGCGATCTGCGACACGTCGGGCGGCAGCAGCGCCGCGACGACGGAGATCGTGTTCGGAATCGCCAGGATCGCCAGCGGCAGTGTGGCCACGATCAGAAGGGCCACCAGGATGTCGACCACGATGGCCACCGCGGGCGCGCGGACGACGTCCAGCGGAGGGTGCAGCGGCTGAATTGGAGGGACGGCCATGGTGGCCGACTTTAGCGCTTCGTCGCGCCCTCGACACGGCGAGCGACGAATATCGCTGTTATCCATAGAGCCGCGAAGATTGCCCCAAGGAAGAACATCGTGCTGACCAGGAAACCTGTCGCGATCGCCAGGATCTGCAGCAAGCTGCCCGCGATGAAGGCGGCCGGGTATCTGAGCAGGCCCGCGACGATCACGCAGAGCACCGCCATCCCGATGCCGATCGTGGCCGCGACCTGGGGTTCCACATTCTGGATGGTGATCGCGACCGGGGTGGCCAGGGCGACGACGATCGCTTCCATGCCGAGGACGGTGGCGCCCAGCCGGCGCATGCCGGGGGTGACGTCGAACATGTTCACCCGACCTTCAGCAGAAGCCTGGCGTCGCCTGCGGTGACGACGGAACCGGTGATGAGCACCCCGGCGCCGAACTCGTCGCCCTGGTCGGCGAGGCTGATCGCCAGGTCGATCGCGTCGTCCAGGCGGGGGGCCAGATGGACGCGATCCTGGCCGAAGACGCTCTCCGCGCGTTGCGCCAGCTCCTCGGGGTCCATCGATCGGGGCGAGGAGTTCTTGGAGATCACGATCTCTTCGACGATGGGTTCCAGGAGTTCGAGGATGGTGTCGACGTCCTTGTCGGCCATGACGGCCACCACGGCGATCAGCCGGGTGAAGCCGAATGATTCGGTGATCGCGTCCGCCGAGGCCTCCATGCCGCCGGGGTTGTGCGCGGCGTCGATGATGACGGTCGGGCCTCTGCGGACCACCTCCAGGCGTCCTGGGCTGGTCACCTGGGCGAAGGCTTGCCGTACGAGGTCGTCGGCGAGCGGATCGTCTCCTGCGGTCAGGGCTTCCACCGCCGCAAGCGCGGTTACGGCGTTGCTTGCCTGATGTGCTCCGTAGAGGGGCAGGAAGACCTCCTCGTAGGAGCCCTTGAGTCCCTTGAGGTGGATGAGCTGGCCGCCCATGGCCAGTTCGCGGTGGAGCACGCCGAATTCCAGCCCTTCGCGCGCCACGGTCGCCCCGACCTCGGCCGACCGCCGCATCAGCACCTCGGCGGCGCTGATCACCTGCTGCTCCAGCACGGCCGTGGCGCCCGGCTTGATGATGCCCGCCTTCTCCGTCGCGATCGTTTCGACGTCGGGACCGAGGTAGTCGGTGTGGTCCAGCGAGATGGCGGTGATGACGGCCACCGCCCCGGTCGCGACATTGGTCGCGTCCCACGTGCCGCCCATGCCGGTCTCGATGACGGCCACGTCCACGGGGGCATCGGCGAATGCGGCGAAGGCCATCGCCGTGAGCACTTCGAAGAAGCTCAACCGCCCGTACTTCTGGTCCACGATCCCGAAGTGAGGCTCCAGTTCGTGGAACAGCTCGACGAACCGGTCCTCGTCCAGGGGGACACCGTCCACGCAGATGCGATCGCGCATGGAGGCGAACTCGGGGCTGGTATAGCGCCCGACCCGGAGGTTCCGTTCCCGCAGCAGCGCCTCGACCATCCTGGCCGTGCTCGACTTGCCGTTGGTGCCGGCGATGTGGATCACAGGAAACGCCGCCTGCGGCTGGCCCAGAAGGTCGACCAGGCCCACCATCCGATCCAGGGTCGGGTCGATGTCCCATTCGACACCGCGCGCACGGATCGCGGCCTCGACTGCGTGGATGTCCTGCGCTGCTGTCACCGAGCCAGTTTAATGCCGCCCCAACCGGCCTCCCCTGCGGCCGTGTCTCCCCGGCCTCCCGGCGAAGAACAACAGACAGCAATGCCGCTACCGCACTTCGCGCCGGTGCGCGCTACCGCACTTGGCGCCGGTGCGGCGAGAAGCACCAGCCGCGTAAACGGCGCCGAATAACGGCGAGCACCTCGGCGACCTGCTCCTTCTGTTTGGCGCTCGAGCAGTTATCGATGGTCATCGGCCCCCTACGGATACGTCGCGCACCCGGAGGTCGCGGCTGATGGACCGCGTAGACTCGCGCGGTGAGCTCTGAAAGTGCCTTCTTCGCGGACTGGCGGTCGCGTCCCGACGCCTCGCGTCGAAGTCTGGAGCGAGCGCGACACCTGCTCCGCCTGATCGGCCTTTCTGGCGCCGGCATGCCCGTTCTCACGGTGGTCGGCTCGAAAGGAAAAGGCACGGCGGCGACCTACGCGTCCGCTTTCCTTGCCGCGTCGGGCTCCCGCGTTGTCACGGTCACCAGTCCCGGCCTCCGGTCCAACCGGGAACGGATCAGGTTGGACGGAGCCGCGATCTCCGCCGCGGAACTCACCTCACTCGGGGATCGAATCGGTCACGGCCTCCAGCGGTTGCCTGGGCGGGACCGCCTCCCTGGCTATCTGGCCCCCGCGGGGCTGTTCACTATCGCCGGTGTGCTGTTCGCGGAGCAGGTCGAAGCCGATTACCTCGTGCTGGAAGCCGGAATGGGCGGCGGGTCAGATGAGGTATCGATCTTTCCCGCATTGGTGGTGGCGATCGCGGAGATCTTCGCCGAGCATGTGGGCGTGCTCGGCGACACGCCCGTGGAAATCGCTCAGGAGAAGGCCTCCGTCGTGTCCAGTCAGACCAAGGCGGTCGTGTCGCTACCCCAGCAGCCCTCGGTGCGGGAAGCCATCGAGATGGTCGTCCGGCAAAAGGCGAACCTGAAACTCGACGTCCTCGACGCAGGTGCCCTTCCGGCGGAGTTGCTGCCCCCCTCGTACGGCAGATGGAATGCCGAACTCGGCTGCGCGGCGGCGAGCACGATGGTGTCGCTCCTGGGCAGGGAATCCCCAGCTCCGGGGGATCTCCAGCGAGTGCTCGAATCCGTGCGACTGCCTGGGCGACTGTCCCATCATGTCGTCCCGGACAGCGAAACGGAGGTCTATATTGACTCAGCCATCAGCCGTGCGGGAATCGCCACCGCTTTGACGATGGCGCACCAGCGCTGGGACACCATCGACCACGTTCTCCTGTGCCTGCCCGACCACAAGGACGTGGAGGGAGCCATCATCGAACTCGCCGACTATCCAGTCACATTTGTACGGCTCTCCGACGCGCACTTCAGTTTCACCAAGGCGCTCCCCAACGAATGGCCGATCGTCGACGAGGAAGAGATCACTCCGACGTTCTTGAGCGGGTTGGGTAAACGTGTGCTCAGCCTGGGAACGGTGTTCTTCTCGGGCATGATGCTGAACGTCTTGAACGCTCCGACGGAACGCCTCTTTGTTCCTTGACAGGGAACTCGGGTGATTTCCTCGGGTGATTCCTGGGCCGAAAACACGAAAGGCCCCAACCATTCGGCTGGGGCCCTTCGATAAAGATTGTCCGGCGGCGTCCTACTCTCCCACACCGTCCCCGGTGCAGTACCATCGGCGCTGGAGGGCTTAACTTCCGGGTTCGGAATGTAACCGGGTGTTTCCCCACCGCTAAAACCACCGAAACACTATGAAACAAACAACCAAACCACACATGCACGCACGCGTGTCCGCTTGTTGTCTCAGAATCACATAGTGGACACGAGCAAAACCAATGCCACAAACAGTTCGCGCAGCCTCGAAGACACAACACCTTCAAGAC
>NZ_BLAE01000038.1 GCF_009687865.1 Acrocarpospora macrocephala | reverse complement strand
GCGGCGCAGGAGCGTGCCGCCGCGCTTGCCGAGCTAGGGCGCCCGCCCTCCGCGTTGGAACAGCAAACAGCCCCTGCCGGTGTAGGCAGGGACCTGGCCGTTCTCGTCGCTGAGGTAGCCGTGCTTGCCGACGTACACGAAACAGGCCGGGAGCGGCACACCCGAGGTCAGCACCACGGGGAAGTCGTCGAGGGGAGAAGCCGCCGGTCGTAGTTGCGTTCGGTGGCGTCGAGAATTTCGTGCTGTGGCTCGTCGAGCCACAGCACGAACAAGCGTGAGGTCTCACCGGGTACGGCGATAGGGACGGCGGGGACATAGCCGTTCCGATTGATGTGAGTTGGCACGCCGGGGCCGATGCCTGTGACGTCGGCCAGGGTCAAGGGGGTGACTGGCCGAACGGCGTGGTTGACGAACTTGCGGTGGAGTTGGCTAGGGGCGGCGTTGAAGCTGACCGCGATCACGCGGTACCGCTCGGACATCGGCGCAGCGCCGAGCTGGTCGAGGTGGTCGTCCAGGCGGCCGAGGTCGGTGTCGAGCACCCACGCTTCGGCCGGCTCTCCATCGACCACGTCGAGGCGGGTGAACTGGCCGTCGGCGAACAGGCCAGACGTCGGGGGGATTCGGCCGGGATAGGTGCGGAGGCGTGTCAAGGGGTCGTCGGCGAACAGGTCGTCGACGTAGAACTCGGGCGCGCTCACGTGGCGTCCAGTTCGTACACCATGACGTGTCGGTCGCCCGGAAGCACGGAGACCATAACCCGGACGGGTCGACCGCTGGCGTCGTAGCCCGTTCGGATGCGCTCCGCAATGGGCGTTCCGGCGGGCTGGCCGACCAGTGCCCCGATCACGCTGGCCAGCTTGTCGGCGTTGTCCAGGCCCCACCGTCGCGAGGTAGATACCCATACCGGTCACCGCTGCGGCCGTCACCGCGGCCCCCGCCCAGACATGCACGCGTCTTGCCAAAACCGCCATCATCGTGACCACCACAGCCGATTCCCAATGGGTACGAAGCGCGTGGTCACGATTTCAAGATCTCATTTCCCACAGCACCGAAGCAGCCACCTTCGACACGCGACCCTTGGCAATCACCCCCGGAGTCGAAGCGTCTGGCTGTTACGTGGACGCGCGTCAGTCCATGACCGAATGCAGAAGGGCCATGATGCCCGTGCCGACGCCCACTCCCGTCGCCAGATTTGCTGTGGAAAGCCCGATCGCTACGCCTGCGGCTACAGCCACAGTGAAGATTAGGACCCATCGCTGCGGCAATCGAGTCGGCTCAGTAAGGCCATCGGGGTTATTCCGTGATTTCCTCTGGAATAGGCTAACCATCGAAACGTCCTTCCTTCTCGCGAGTGGTAGACGCTAGAATTCCCCGTATCGTTCGTTTCTTAGAACGACGCGCTCTTCACGCTATTTCATGGTGGCACGCGAATCCGTGGCATGGGTCAGGGCTTAATCACGGCCCGGTCTCGCATCGATGCCGTGGTATCTCGTTTTAGTAAGGTGCTTGTGGCCGCCGATCTTGTACGGCCTGGGCACAGGTCCGCTAGCTGTGCGAAGCGGCGTCTGGTGCCTTAACGTGCTGGTGCCGCTTCGGCTTGGTCGTGTGGTCCCGGGCCCGGCGGAGAAGCGACGTTGGTGTTGGTGCGTACGCCAGATCTGCGCCAAGTGCATCGTCGGACAGGACGCGGCAGTGCGGCGGCGTATCTCGGAGGCCCTGTCAGACGAGTGATCGTTGGGCAAGCATTGGGATGGATCAACCGCAAGCAGCGGCTGACAGCCGTTGATCGCCGGACGCGAAGAAGCGCCTGTGACCATCGTTCGTGCAGGTCACGGGCATTTTCGGTGGATACCCCCGGTAGAAATCGAACCCACAACACCAGGTTTAGGAAACCTGTGCTCTTCGGGCTGCGTAGCCGCGGGGGAATCTATCCTCGACGCCATGCAACGAGTGGTGTTTCTAGTCCGACTCTGCGAGTTCGGTGGTTTGGTCGGATTGTGGGGGGTGGAGGACGTCGAGGACTTGTTGGCCGTACTTGGCTAGTTTGTTTTCGCCGATGCCGCTTATTTGGCCTAGTTCGGTGAGGGTGGTGGGGGTGCGGGTGGCTATTTCGCGGAGGGTGGCGTCGTGGAAGATGATGTAGGCGGGGAGGCCTTGTTCTTTTGCGGTGGCGCCGCGCCAGGTGCGGAGGTTTTCGAAGATTGCTTGGGCGGTTTCGGAGAGGTCGGAGGCTTGGAGGCGGGTGGTGGGGGTCTTTGGGTCGGACTTTGAGGAGGAGCGGGAGGGTTTGCGTTCGGGTTCGCGGCGGAGGAGGACCTGGTGGTTGCCGCGGAGGACGTCGGCGCTGGCGTCGGTGAGGATCAGGGTGCCGTAGTCGCCTTCTACGGTGAGGAGGCCTTGGGCCAGGAGTTGGCGGATCACGCCGCGCCATTCGGATTCGCGGAGTTCGGTGCCGATGCCGAAGACGGTGAGGGAGGCGTGGTCGTGCTGGAGGACCTTGTCGGTTTTGCGGCCTAGGAGAATGTCGACTATTTGGCCGGCGCCGAATTTCTGGCGGCGTTCGCGGTGGAGTCGGAGGACAGTGGAGAGGAGTTTCTGGGCGGGGATGGTGCCGTCCCAGGATTCCGGCGGGGTTTTGCAGGTGTCGCAGTTTCCGCAGGGGGAGCTTTTCTGGCCGAAATAGTCGAGGAGGCGGACTCGGCGGCAGTCGATCGTTTCGCAGAGGGCGAGCATGGCGTCGAGGTGGGTGCCTAGGCGGCGGCGGTGGGTGTCGTCGCCTTCGGAGGTTTCGATCATGCGGCGTTGCTGGACGACGTCTTGGAGGCCGTAGGCGAGCCAGGCGGTGGACGGCTGGCCGTCGCGGCCGGCGCGGCCGGTTTCCTGGTAGTAGCCTTCGACGGATTTGGGCAGGTCGAGGTGGGCGACGAAGCGGACGTCTGGCTTGTCGATGCCCATGCCGAAGGCGATTGTGGCCACCATGACGAGGCCGTCTTCGCGCAGGAAGCGGGCTTGGTTGGCGGCGCGGGTCCGGGCGTCCAGGCCCGCGTGGTACGGCAACGCGGGGATGTTGTTCTGGGTCAGGAATTCGGCGATCTTGTCGACGGAGGCCCTGGACAGGCAGTAGACGATGCCCGCGTCGCCCGGGTGCTCGTTGCGCAGGAGGTCGAGGAGCTGGCGTCGAGGCTCGTTCTTCGGGGAGATGCGGTATTCGATGTTGGGGCGGTCGAAGCTCGCGACGAAGTGGCGGGCGTTCTCCAGGTTCAGGCGGGCGGCGATCTCCGCGTGTGTGGCCGGGGTGGCGGTCGCGGTCAGCGCGACCCTGGGCACGCTGGGCCAGCGCTCGTGGAGCGTGGACAGAGCCAGATAATCCGGCCGGAAATCGTGCCCCCACTGGGCGACACAGTGCGCCTCGTCGATGGCGAAGAGTGAGATCTTCCCCCGCTCCAGCAGTCGCAGGGTCGCGTCCACCCGCAGGCGCTCGGGCGCGAGATACAGCAAGTCGATCTCGCCCGCGACGAAGCACGCCTCGACCGCCTGACGTTCGTCGATCCCCTGCGTGGAGTTGAGGAAGCCCGCTCGCACACCAAGCGCCGTCAGGGCGTCGACCTGATCCTGCATCAGCGCGATGAGGGGCGAGATCACCACTCCAACGCCGTCTCTGACCAGCGCCGGAATCTGGTAGCAGAGCGATTTTCCACCACCGGTCGGCATCAGCACGAGCGCGTCCCCACCGGTTACGACATGCTCGATGATCTCCTGTTGTCCCTCCCGGAAGGAGTCGTAGCCGAAGATCTTCCGCAGCACGTGGGTGGCGGCACTCGCCGTGGGATCCGACGCCTCGACGTCTTCCACGGCCACGCCCTCGGGGGAAATCACCCGCCTACCCTACGAGACCGCCAACCCACCTGGATCCAACCTGTGGATAACTGTCCGAGCAGCTTCCCATCACCCCACGGAGTTCACATATCGATCTCACCACCCCTGGGAGGCGGGATCGCGCCAGCGCAATTCCTCCTTCATGCGGTGAGCTGCTGGCATCACCGTTGAGTACGCAGCAAAGCGAGTGCCGAACACATCCGCTGATCCCAAGATCGCATTGCTGGTGGGAGGCTGCGGACATTCCCGCGTCCACGGCGAGACGCACCGTCATGAGATACCAGCCGGCCCGCAGATCCTGCTTGTCACCCTCACCGGCCGCACCTGCGCCGTCCGCACGACAGCCTCGCCGGGGAATCGGGTCGGGCCTCATGGGCGGCGCGCACCCGCCTAGCGGAGGAATGCCGCAGATACTCCCGCGTCCACGGGGATGTGGAGGCCGGTGGTGTGGGTCAGCTGGGTGAGGAGGAAGACGGCTTGGGCTATGTGGTCGGGGAGGACTTCCTTCTTCAGGAGGGTGCGCTGGGCGTAGTACTCGCCCAGGCGGTCTTCGGGGATGCCGTAGACGGCGGCGCGGTTGGCGCCCCAACCGGAGGCGAAGATGCCGGAGCCGCGGACTACGCCGTCGGGGTTGATGCCGTTGACGCGGATGGCGTGTTCTCCCAGTTCGGCGGCGAGGAGGCGGACCTGGTGGGCCTGGTCGGCTTTGGCGGCGCCGTACGCGAGGTTGTTGGGGCCGGCGAAGACGGCGTTCTTGGAGGAGATGTAGATGATGTCGCCGCCCATGGCTTGGGCGATCATGACCCGGGCGGTTTCGCGGGAGACGAGGAAGGAGCCGCGGGGCATTACCTGGTGCTGGAGGTCCCAGTCGGCGGCGGTGGTGTCGAGGAGGGAGCGGGACAGGGAGAGGCCGGCGTTGTTGACTACCAGGTCGATGCCGCCGAAGGCGAGGACGGCGGTGCGGACGGCGCCGGTGATCTCCTCCTCTGAGGTGACGTCCACCTGGACGGCTATCGCGGATTCGCCCAGTTCCGCCGCTACTTTTTCGGCGGCGGTGAGGTCGCGGTCGGCGATGACGACGCAGGCGCCCTCGGCGGAGAGGCGGCGGGCGGTGGCGGCGCCGATGCCGGAGCCGCCACCGGTGACGAAGGCGACCCTGGTGGCGAGGGGGCGGGGTGGCGGCATACGGCGGAGTTTGGCCTCTTCGAGGTCCCAGTATTCGATGCGGAATTTCTCGTATTCGTCGATGGGGGCGTACGAGGAGACGGATTCGGCGCCGCGCATGACGTTGATGGCGTTGACGTAGAACTCGCCGGCGACGCGGGCGGTCTGTTTGTCGCGGCCGAAGGAGAACATGCCGACGCCGGGGATCAGGACGATGGCGGGGTCGGCGCCACGCATCGGCGGGGAGGCCGGGGTGGCGTGGCGTTGGTAGTAGGCGGCGTACGCGTCGCGGTAGGCGGCGTGCAGCTCGCGGAGGCGGGCGATCGCCTCGTCGAGGGGGGCGTCGGGGGGCAGGTCCAGAACCAGGGGGGCGACCTTGGTGCGGAGGAAGTGGTCGGGGCATGAGGTGCCGAGGGCGGCCAGGCGGGGGTGTTCTGCCCGGGACAGGAAGTCGAGGACCTCAGAATTGTCGGTGAGGTGGCCTACCATCGGGGCGTCGGTGCTGGCCAGTCCTCTGACCAGCGGAAACAAGGCGGCCGCGCGTTCGCGTCTGGTCGCTTCTGGGAGGGGGTCGAAGAGCGTGGGACCGAAGGGTTCTGGGCGGCCGTGCTGGGTGAGGTATGCGCTCGCGGTCTGGATGATCTCCAGAGAGTTGTGCTGGCACTGGGCGGAGGTGTCGCCCCAGGCGGTGATGCCGTGGCCGCCGAGAATGACGCCGATGGCGTCCGGGTTGTCGCGGCGGATGGCGGCGATGTCCAGGCCGAGCTGGAATCCTGGGCGCCGCCACGGCACCCAGGCCACCCGGTCGCCGAAGATCGTCCGAGTCAGGGCCGGACCGTCGGCGGCGGTGGCGATGGCTATTCCCGCGTCGGGATGCAGGTGGTCGACGTGAGGCGCGTCCACCAGTCCGTGCATCGCCGTGTCTATGGACGGCGCCGCACCACCCAGACCGTGCCGGCAGAAGTCGAAGGCGGCGACCATCTCGTCCTCACGCTCGACCCCAGGAAACACATCGACTAGCGCCCGCAATCGATCAAGCCGCAACACGGCCAGCCCGGATTCCGTTAGCGTGCCAAGATCGCCACCTGATCCTTTGACCCACATCAAGTCGACCTCACCACCGGTGACGGGATCGGTCGCCATTCCCTTGGCGGACGCGTTCCCGCCCGCGTAATTGGTATTGCGGGGATCCGCCCCAAGTTCATGGGCTCGGCTCAGCAGTTCCTCAACGGCGGGGTTCATCCCGTCTCCTTACTTGATCATTAAATAGAGAACCGAGCGACATCACCCTGGACAGGCGGGAACGAACGTCCGCTCGTCCGGTAGGTCCCGCCGGGAGAGGACGGCATCGGTCGAGACTTCCAACCCGAACGGGGGCGGGGTCACAGTGGTGCCGGATCCCGGTCGGATGAGTGGCGCCGACCCCACTCATCCGACCGGGAAGCCCAGGCACTCCAGCCTGCCAGGGTGCCGCACTCATCCGATCGAGATGGTCACGCACCCCAGCCTGCCTGAGCGCCGCCAACCCGTTCTGTGACGATTTTCTCGGGGTAGCCGGACGCGGCATAGGCGGCCATGGGGTCGGGGGCGAGGGACATTTCCTGGCGGAGGTCGGCCAGGAGGGGGCGGACGTCGGTGTTGTACGCGTCCATCAGGACGGCGTTGGCGGCTAGGACGTCGCCGGCGGTTTGGGCGTTGGCGAGGGCGGCGCGGTCGACCAGGAGGGCTTTGGCGGTGGCTTCCTGGACGTTCATGACGGAGCGGATCTGGCCGGGGATCTTGGGTTCGATGTTGTGGCACTGGTCGAGCATGAAAGCGATGCCGGAGGTGTAGCCGCCGCCGCGGATCACCTCGTACATGATGCGGAAGAGCTGGAAGGGGTCGGCGGCGCCGACCATCAGGTCGTCGTCGGCGTAGAAGCGGGAGTTGAAGTCGAAGCCGCCGAGTTTTCCCTCGCGGAGCAGGAAGGCGACGATGAACTCGATGTTGGTGCCGGGCGCGTGGTGGCCGGTGTCGACGACGACCTGGGCTTGAGGGCCGAGACGGAGGCAGTGGGCATAGGCGGTGCCCCAGTCGGGGACGTCGGTGGCGTAGAAGGCGGGTTCGAAGAATTTGTATTCGAGCAGGAATCGCTGGGACGGGCCGAGGCGGGCGTAGACCTCGGTGAGGGCCTCGGCCAGGCGGTCCTGGCGGGCGCGGATGTCGTCCTGGCCCGGGTAGTTGATGCCGTCGGAGAACCAGAGTTTGAGCGTGTCGGAGCCGGTGGCGTCCATGATGTCGACGCAGTCGAGCAAGTGCTGGATGGCTTTGCGGCGAACCCGGGCGTCGGGGTTGGTGACGCTGCCGAGCATGTAGTCGTCGTCCTGGAAGACGTTGGAGTTGATCGCGCCGATGCCCACGCCGAGCTCGCGGGCGTGCCGGGCCAGGTCGGCGTAGTCGTCGACGCGGTCCCACGGGATGTGCAGGGCGACCGTGGGCGCGACGCCGGTGAACAGGTGCACCTGCGCCGCGTCGGCGATCTTCTCGTACGGATCGCGCGGCACGCCACGCTGGGCGAACACCTTGAACCGGGTGCCCGAATTCCCGTACGCCCAGGAAGGAGTCTCGATGTGCTGCGCTCTCAACTGGGCCTTTATATCCACAGTCATCCCCGATTCAGTCAAGGTGGAAAACCTCGGTCAGTGGTCGCATGTCCTCGTCCGGCCGCCCGTCGAGGGCTTCGAAGTACGGCGCCATCTCGGCCTGCCAGCGGGCGTTGACCGACGTCGCCGCCATCCCCGAGCGGGCCAGCGCGAAGTCGTCGGTCTCCAGGTAGCCGACCAGCAGGCCGTCGTCGCGGAGGAAGAGGGAGTAGTTCCGCCACCCGGTCGCGCGGAGCGCGTCGAGCATGTCGGGCCACACGGCGGCGTGGCGTTCGCGGTATTCGGCCAGCCGCTCAGGCCGCACCTTCAGCAGGAAGCAGACGCGTTCCATGAGGTCCTTTCACGAGCCTGAGCGTGGGCCATCGGAATCGTCAGAAGTCGAAGTCGTCGATGTTGTCCTTGGTGAACACCGTGGGTTTGCCGAGCAGGATTTCGCCCTTCGCGCCGATGGTGTATTCGCCGAGCTTCCCGGCCTTGAACTTCTCGCCTTCGGCGCCGCTGATCTGGCCGGAGGCGAGCGCGGCGGCGGCGTACGACGCGAGGTAGCCGAGGTCACCGGGGCTCCACAGTTCGAAGCCGTCGATGGTGCCGTCCTTGACGAACTTGCGCAGCTGGTTGGGGGTGCCGAGGCCGGTCAGTTTGACCTTGCCCTTGAACGAGGAGTCGGACAGGTAGCGCGCGGCGGCGGCGATGCCGACGGTGGTCGGGGAGATGATGCCGGCCAGGTCGGGGTAGGCGCGGAGCAGGCCCTGGGTCTCGGTGAAGGACTTCTGGTCCTCGTCGTTGCCGTAGGCGACCTTGACGAGTTCCATGTCCTTGTATTCGGGTTTGGTCAGCTCGTCCTTCATGAACTCGATCCAGGTGTTCTGGTTGGTCGCGTTCGGGGTCGCCGAGAGGATGGCGATCTTGCCCTTGTGGCCGATCTGCTCGGCCAGCAGCTGCACTTCGGTGCGGCCGAGGTCTTCGGCGCTGGCCTGGTTGACGAACAGGTCGCGGCCTTCTGGCGCGGTGTCGGAGTCGTAGCTGACGACCTTGATCCCGGCGTCCTTGGCCTGCTTGAGGGCGGGTACGACGGCGTTGGGGTCGTTGGCGGAGATGACGATGGCGTCCTGTTTCTGCTGGATCAGGGTGTTGATGTAGGAGACCTGGGAGGAGGCGCTGGCCTCGGACGGGCCGACCTCCTTGCCTTCGCCGCCGAACTCCTTGGCCGCTTCGATACCGCCCCCGTTGGCGATCGTGAAGTACGGGTTGTTGACCTGCTTGGGCAGGAAGGCGATCTTCAGTCCGGGTTTGATGGGGGCGTTCGGGTCGGCGGCCGCCGAGGAGGCGGGCGCGGCGGCCGAGGCGGACGCCTGCTGGGCCACATCGTCCCTGGTGGTCCCGCCGCAGGCGGTCGCCAGCAGGGCGAGACCGGCTACGAGCGCCAGGGGGCGCCACACGTTTCGCGTAGTCATGGTGCCGATTTCCCTTCGAGTGGTGGTGAGGTGCGCCGCCGCCAGACCGCCCCGAGATTCGGCGCCAGCACGGACGCGACGAGCAGCAGGCCCGTCACGAAATTGAGGACTTCGTTGGCGACGTCGGCGAGGATGAGCGCGTTGCGCACCACGCCGAGCAGCAGCACCGCCATCAGCACGCCGGGGAGGGTGCCGCGCCCTCCGAAGATCGACACCCCGCCGAGCAGGACGGCCGCGATGACGGCCAGCTCCAGGCCGGCGCCGTTGTCGGCCCGGGCGGAGGCGTACCGGAATGTGAAGATCAGGGAGGCGAGGGCGGCCATCGCGCCGGAGGCGACGAACAGCCAGAATCGGATGCGTTTGACCCGGATTCCGGAGAAGAACGCGGCCTCTTCGTTGGAGCCGAGGGCGACGATGGACCGGCCGAGCGAGGTGAAGTGCAGGATCACCACGAATAGGACGGCCAGCACCGCGACCAGCAGCGTCGCAACCGGGATCGGGCCCAGGGTGGATCCGGCCAGGCTGGTGTAGGCGGGCGGGAGATCGGCTACCGCCTGATCGCCGAGGATCACGTAGGCCAGGCCGCGATAGAGGGCGAACGTGCCGATCGTGACGGCCAGCGACGGCAGTCCGAGCCTGGTCACCAGGAATCCGTTGAACGCGCCGCACAACCCGCCCGCGACCAGACAGATCGGCATGATCGCCTCAATCGGGAGCCCGGCGTTCCACAGCCATCCCAGAACCGCGCACGACAGGCCAAGCGTGGAGGCCACCGACAGGTCGATCTCAGCGGCGACGATGACCAATGTCATGGTCAGCGCCATCAGCGCGATCTCGGTCACGTCCAGCAGGAGAAAAGACACGTTCGAGCTGTTGGCGAAGCCGTCCACGCCAAGCGAGGCCCAGGTCGTCACCGCGACAAGCAGGATAAGGATCAGGCCTTCCCACCGGTGGAACAGGGCCGCCGGGGAAAAGGAGGCCGAGATCCCGCCGCCTCCAGAACCGGTGACCATGGCAACAGCGGGGAGCTCGGAATCAGCCGGGGCAGCCGAGTCTGCGGGATCAGCGGGCACCGCCGCATGCCCGGAGGCGGGAGGAGCCGAGGCGGCCAGGTCAACCGGAGCGGCGGAATCAACGGGACTCGCGTCATGTCCGGAAGAGGGAGACGCGGGGTCGGTCAGGGCAGCCGAGTCTGCGGGATCAGCGGGCATCGCCATATGTCCGGGAGCGGGAGGCGCGGAGTCGGCCAGGTCGGCCGGGGCGGTGGAGTCTGTGGGATCAGGTGGCATCGCGATGTCTCCTTCGGCGGAGAGTGGCGGCGACGCGGAGCGCGAGGAGGCGGTCCAGGACGATGGCCGCGATGATCAATGCGCCGTTGATGGCGGTTTGGGCTAGGGCGTCGACGCGGAGTACGGCCAGGGCGCTGCTGATTCCCGTGAGGAGGAGGGCGCCGAGGGCAGCGCCGTACACTGTGCCGCTGCCGCCGAAGATGGCCACGCCGCCGACGACGACCGCGGCGATGACGTCGAGTTCCTTGCCGGTGGCGGCTCCGGCGTCGACGGTGCCGAATCTGGCCGCCCACATGGCTCCGGCGAGTCCGGCCAGTGCCCCGCTCGCGACGAAGGCCGTGATGACGCGCTTTCGCACCGGGATTCCGGCTAGTACGGCCGCCGCCGGGTTGGATCCGATCGCGTACAGTTCGCGGCCGGAGCGCAGGTTGCGCAACATCCAGCCGACGGCCAGGAGCACCACGATCGCGACCAGTGCGAGCAGCGGAAACCCGAGGAGCGATCCGGAGCCTAGCGAGAGGAATGATTCGGGCATGTCGGCGGCGTTGACCTGGAGGCCGCCCGCCCAGGCGTAGTCGATGCCGCGGAAGGCGTACAAGGTGCCGAGGGTGGCGACCAGGGCCGGAACCTTGGCCGCGCCGACGAGCAGGCCGTTGATCGCGCCGCAGGCCGCGCCGAGCAGGACGCACCCGGCGACGACGACCACGATCGGCAGGCCAGGATTCTCGGCCAGGATCAGAGCGCCCCCGAACGCGGACAACCCGACCACCGAACTGACCGACAAATCCACGTTTCTGGTGATCACTACGAGTGTCTGGCCGACCGCCAGCATCGCGATGATGGAGGAGTTGAGCAGGATGTCGCGGAGGCTGTCCAGTCCCAGGAACTGCGGGTTGACCGCCCCCGTCACGCCGAACAGCACAGCGAGGGCGATCACGATGCCCAGCTCCCGAACGCGGGCCACCCGATCGACCAGCCCGCGCCCGCCATTCCGGAGCACGGTCCCGGACCGTTTCGCGGTAATGGTCACGCTCCTCCCCCTCCAAAACCGCACGATCCACGACTCGGCACCCCGTATGCCCGCGTCCCAGACGCCCGCATCTCAAACGGCCCCACCCAGAACGCCCGCGCCCCAGACAACGACGCTTCAGAAGGCCCCATCCAAGACACCCGCATCTCAAAGGACGCCGCCCTAAACACCCGCGCCCCAGACGCCAGCACCTCAGAAGGCCCCACCCAAGACACACGCATCTCAAAGGACGCCGCCCTAAACACCTGAGCTCCAGACGTCGGCACCTCTGGTGGCCACACCCAAGACGCCCGCATATCCGGGCGCCTCACGGCCGAGCCCCCGACCGGCGAGCCTCGATAGGCCTCCACCGCCGTAGGCGACATATCCGTCATGACGGAGCCCTTCCTGTTGCGGCAGCCATGACTGTTTCCTCGGTCGCGGATTCGCGAGGGATCTCCGACACCAGGCGGCCCTCGTGCATGACCAGGACGCGGTCGGCCATGCCGAGCACCTCCGGGAGCTCGGAGGAGATCATCAGCACCGCGATCCCGCCCACGGCCAGTTCGGACAGCAACCGGTGCACCTCCGCCTTCGTGCCCACGTCGATCCCCCGCGTCGGCTCGTCCACGATCAGCACGGACGGCCGCCTGGCCAGCCACTTCGCCAGCACGACCTTCTGCTGGTTGCCCCCGGACAGCACGTCCACCGCGTCGGCGAGGCTCCGATGCCTGAGCTGGAGCCGCTGCGCCCAGTCGGCGGCGCGCAGCCGTTCCGCGGCCCGGGAGATCAGCGGGCCGTGCCGTACTTCGGCGAGACCTGGCAGGGCGATGTTGCGCTCGATCGACAGGTCCATGACCAGGCCCTGCTGGCGGCGATCTTCGGGGACCAAGGCCAGGCCGAGGGCCATGGAGGCGGTCGGGCTGCCAGGGCGCAGGCGGCGGCCGGCGATCTCGACGGAACCGGCGTCCCAGCGGTCGATGCCGAAGACCGCGCGGGCGACCTCGCTGCGGCCCGCGCCGACCAGACCGGCCAGGGCGACGATCTCGCCGCGCCTGACCTCGAAGGAGATGTCGGTGAAGACGCCCTCGCGGGTCAGCCGCCGTACCTGGAGTGCCACCTCGCCGGGGACGGCGTCCTGCTTGGGGAACAATGCGTCGAGGTCCCGGCCGACCATGCGCCGGACCAGGTCGTCGGGGGTGATGTCGGCGATGAGGTCGCCCGCGACGTACCCGCCGTCCCTGAGCGTGGTCACCCGCTGGCAGAGGTCGAAGATCTCGTCGAGCCGGTGCGAGATGAACAGGACCGCGCAGCCCTGGTCGCGGAGCGAGCGGGCCACGCCGAAGAGCCGGGTGACCTCGGTGCCGGACAGCGCGGCGGTGGGCTCGTCCATGATCAGCACGCGGGCGTCCCGGGAGAGCGCCTTGGCGATCTCGACCAGCTGCTGGTCGGCGATGGACAGGCCGCGGGCGGGCTGCTCGGGGTCGAGCGGCACGCCGAGCCGGGCGAACAGGGCCCCGGCCTGGGCACGCATGGCCCGCCGGTCGATCCTGCCGAGCCGGCCGCGCGGCTGGCGGCCCATGAAGATGTTCTCGGCCACCGACAGGTCGGGGAAGAGCGTCGGCTCCTGGTATATCACCGCCACCCCGGCGGCCTGCGCGTCGGCGGGGCCGTGGAACTCGACCGGCTCGCCGTCCAGCAGGATCTGGCCCGCGTCCGGCCGGTGCACGCCGGAGAGGATCTTCACCAGGGTGGACTTGCCCGCGCCGTTCTCGCCCGCGAGCGCGTGCGCCTCTCCGGCGGGCAGTGCCAGGGAGACCTCACGCAGCGCGCGTACCGCGCCGAAGGACTTGCTCACCCCTCGGAGCGCCAGCACGGGCGGCGGCGTGTCGGCCATGAGCCCCTCCCGACTTAGAAAAACGTTTCAAAGTTGTGGAGGAGAGTAGGTCAGTGTTTCCGGACCGTCAATAGCCGGTTAAGGTGCGATTTCTCGCGACAGGCCCAGCCGACCAGGGGCTGTTCTTGCCTGCAGGACCGTTGTTACGTTTTAATCAAGCCTTATGCATAGCCCCGTGGGCATCAGGGACGTCGCCGAGCACGCAGGCGTGTCGCCGGGCACGGTCTCGAACGTGCTCAACCGGCCGGAGAAGGTGTCGGCGGCGACCCGGGCGAAGGTCGAAGCGGCGGTGCGGGAACTCGGATTCGTCCGGCACGGCTCCGCGGCGACCCTGCGGGCCGGACACAGCAAGACCATCGGCCTGTCCGTGATCGACATCGGCAACCCGTTCTTCACCGACGTCACGGCGGGGGTCGAGGAGGTGGCCAGCGATCTCGGTTACGCGGTGATTCTCAGCAATTCGGCGGGATCGCGGACCAAGGAGGAGCGCAACCTGCTCGTGCTGGCCGAGCAGCGGGTGCGCGGCGTGCTGATCACCCCGTCGGACGAGGATCCGACCCGGCTGGACCGGCTGCGCGAACGCGGCATCATGGTCGTCCTGGTCGACCATCCCGCGCATCGCCCCGACCAGTGCTCGGTCGCGGTCAACGACATCGCCGGCGGCACGACCGCCGTCACCCACCTGCGCTCCGGCGGCGCGACCTCGATCGCGTACGTCACCGGCCCGCTCACCATCCGCCAGTGCATCGACCGCCGGGCCGGAGCCGAGCGCGCCCTGGGCGGGGCGGAACTGCGGGTGATCGAGATGGCCGCGATGACGCCCCGCGCGGGTCAGCAGGCGGCGGCCAAGATGATCGCGGAGGGGGACCTGCCGGACGCGATCTTCTGTGCGAACGATTTACTCGCGCTCGGCATGTTGCGCGGGCTGACGCACGCGGGGATCCGGGTGCCGGACGACGTGGCGCTGATCGGGTACGACGACATCGATTTCGCGGCGGCGTCGGCCGTGTCGCTGACCTCGATCCGGCAGCCGACGCATCAGCTGGGGCGGGTGGCGACCGAACTCCTGCTGGACGAATGCGATCATCCAGACACGCATGCTCACCAGCAGATCATGTTCCAGCCGGAGC
The DNA here is from genome assembly GCF_009687865.1 of Acrocarpospora macrocephala. GTDB lineage: Bacteria > Actinomycetota > Actinomycetes > Streptosporangiales > Streptosporangiaceae > Acrocarpospora > Acrocarpospora macrocephala. Next base: position 91,769 of record NZ_BLAE01000038.1, on the reverse strand, counting down.
TGGTGATCCGGGAGTCCACCCGGTGAGCAGGTTCGCGGCGGTCGACCTGGGCGCCTCCAGCGGGCGGGTGATGGCCGGCGATCTCGACAACGGCCTGAGCCTGACCGAAATCCATAGATTCGCGAACGGCCCGGTGCGGGTACACGGCACGCTGCACTGGGACATCCTCGGCCTTTACCGCGAAATCTTGTACGGCCTGCGCGCCGCCGGGCCAACGGCTTCGATCGGAATCGACTCTTGGGCCATCGACTACGGACTGATCGACGCCCGGGGAGCCTTGATCGGGAACCCCGTGCACTATCGGGACGCCCGGACCAACGGCGTGCGAGAGCGGGTACTCGCCGAGATCACATCAGCGGATATGTACGACATATCCGGATTGCAGTTCCTGCCGTTCAACACGGTCTACCAGCTGCTGGCGGATCAGTTGGAGGACGCGGAGACGATGCTCCTCATCCCGGATCTGCTGAGCTATTGGCTGACAGGTGAGATCGGCGCCGAACTCACCAACGCGTCCACAACCGGACTGCTGGACGTCAGGACCCAGAGCTGGGCATATCCACTGATAGACCGACTCGGACTGCCGTCGAAGCTCTTTCCGCCTCTGCGGCTACCCGGCAACCCAGCAGAGTTCGGCCGGGATTTGCCGGAACAGACCGGAATCGGCGGGGCGCGGACCGATGCGGCCAAGCAGACCAGTTGGACCGGAAAGCTGTGGGCCGAAACGGAACAGCCGACCAATTGGACCGGCAGACCGACGGCCGAGCACACCAGCGGGGCCGAAATGCGAGGGGCCGAAGTGGGTCAGCCGACCGGTTGGACCGGCAGACTGACGGCCGAGCAGACCGGCTGGACCGGCAGGCTGAGGGCAGAGGTGGCCGAGGAGATCGGCTGGATGGGGAAAGTGACGGCGGTGGCTTCGCATGACACCGCGTCGGCTGTGGTCGCCGTGCCTGCGACAGATCCGGATTTTGCGTATATTTCGTGCGGCACGTGGTCGCTGGCCGGGGTGGAGTTGCCTGCGCCCGTCCTCACGGACGAAAGCCGGGAGGCCGGATTCACGAACGAAGCCGGGATTGACGGGACTGTTCGATATCTGCGGAATGTCATGGGATTGTGGCTGCTGCAGGAGTCGTTGCGGACGTGGGGTAACCCAGAGCTCGGCCCCCTGCTCGCCGCAGCCGCCCAGGCCCGCCCGTTCGCCGCGATCGTCAACCCCGATATGCCGATATTTCTCCCGCCGGGCGATATGCCTGCCCGGATCGCGGCGGAATGCCGCCGTACCGGCCAGGAAGCGCCCGGGGATCTGCCGGGCTTCGTGAGATGCGTCCTGGAAAGCCTGGCCCTCGGACACCGAATGGCCATACGCCAGGCGATCGCGCTGTCCGGGCACCGGGTGAACGTGATCCACCTGGTCGGCGGCGGAAGCCGGAACACGTTGTTGTGCCAGCTGACCGCGAACGCATGCGGCCTGCCCGTAGTGGCGGGTCCGACCGAGGCCACCGCACTTGGCAACGTTCTCGTGCAAGCACGAGCGGCAGGCGAGATCGGCGGACTGCCCGAGATGCGCGCACTGGTCGCGGCAACCCAGGACCTGAAGCACTACCAACCGCAAGGCGGCGACTGGGCCGAGGCCGAAGCCCGGATTCAGGGGTAATCCAGCGGCTCGCGAGTGGCCTCCTCGGGCCGAAGCCGAGATTCACAGATACGTCCAGCTGCTCCGCTTCGTCCCCCTCTGGCCGAGGCCACAGCCTGGATTCAGAGATAGATCCGCTGCTCCCGCTTGGCCTCCTCGTATCGGACTCTGGCCTCGCGAGCCTCTGGATTCTCGGCGACCTCGGCGACCGGCACATCCCACCACGCGCTCGCTCCAACGCCGGACCCGGTCTCCGGCCGGACGTACACAACGGTAGTCCGCATCGCCTCCCGCGCCTTGACCAGCGCGGAAACGAGCTCGGCGCGATCTCCGGCGCGCAACACGTCCGCCCCCAGACTGGCGGCGTTCGCGGCGAGATCCACCGGAAGCAACTCCCCGTCCAGCCCCCCAGAAGCCCCGCGAGCTCGATACGCGGTGCCAAGCCGCCGAGCCCCCACCGCCTCCGAAAGCCCCCCGATCGAGGCGAACCCATGGTTGTCGACGAGCACCACGATGAGCTTGACGCCTTCCTGCACGGCGGTGGCGATCTCCTGCGCCATCATCAGGTACGACCCATCCCCCACCAGCACGAACACCTCGCGCTCCGGCGCGGCGAGCTTCACCCCGAGACCGCCCGCGATCTCGTAGCCCATGCACGAGTAGCCGTACTCGACGTGATAGGAGTGCGGCCCGGCCGCCCGCCAGGCCCGATGCAGGTCGCCGGGCATCGATCCGGCCGCGTTGACGACGACGCCGTCCTCCCCCACCGCGTCGTTGACCGCGTCCAGCACGACGGCCTGCGTGAACCCTTCCAGCACGGCGCGCTCCGGCCGCTCGAACGTCCACCCGGCACGCCAGCCATCCGGCCCAAGCACCCGCAACGCCTCACGCGCGTCCGCCACCAGCATGGTGCCCGCGTGTTTGGCGGCGTCGAAGGCGGCCACGTTCACGTTCAGGAACCTGGCCTGGCCGAAGAGCGTACGGGAGGCGGTGGTGAAGTCGCTGTAGCGGGTGCCGATGCCGATGACCAGGTCGGCTTTGCGGGCGAGCGCGTTGGCGACGGCGGTTCCGGTGTGTCCGATCGCGCCGACGTTGCACGGATGGTCGTGGCGCAGGGACCCTTTGCCCGCCTGGGTTTCGGCGACCGGAACGCCGTACTCCTCCGCGAATTCGGCGAGTTCGGCGCACGCGCCGCTGTAGATGACCCCGCCACCGGCGACGATGAGCGGGCGGCGCGAGCTCCTGAGCAGGGTGCGGGCCCGTTCCAGCGCGGCCGGTTCCGGCACGGGCCGGGCGACATGCCAGACACGCCGGGCGAACAGCTCCTCCGGCCAGTCCCACGCCTCGGCTTGCACGTCCTGCGGCAGCGCCAGCGTGACCGCGCCGGTCTCGGCCGGATCGGTGAGCACCCGCATCGCCGCCAGCAGCGCCGACGGCAGCTGCTCCGGCCGATTGATGCGATCGAAGAACCGAGAAACCGGCCGCAGCGCATCGTTGACGCTAACGTCAAAGGACCGTGGATCCTCCAGCTCCTGCAGCACCGGATTGGCGACCCTGGTCGCGAAGACATCGCCGGGCAGCAGCAGCACGGGAATCCGATTGATCGTCGCCAGCGCCGCGCCCGTGACCAGGTTGGTCGCCCCAGGCCCGATCGACGTCGTGCACGCGAACGTGGACAGCCGATCCAACGTCCGCGCGTACCCCACCGCCGTGTGCACCATGGCCTGCTCGTTCCTGGCCAGATAGTACGGCAACGCGTCGCCGATCCCCGCCCCCCGCTCAGCCAGCGCCTGCCCGATCCCCGCCACATTCCCATGCCCGAAAATTCCGAAAACGCCCGAGATCAGCCGACGTTCCACGCCATCGCGTTCGGACCACTGGTTCGCCAGGAATCGCAGGAGCGCCTGCGCCACGGTGAGTCTCATCGAGCCGCCTTCGTCATCGGTACCCGCGGGTCGACCGCCTGATCGGCCCACGACGCCCGGATCCACGCATGCCGCGGATCATCACAGAACGCCATGGACCTCTCGTCAGCGGGACCGGCAAGCACATTCAGGTAATACAGGTCATACCCGGGCGCGGCCATCGATGGCCCGTGATACCCATGCGGGACAAGCACCACATCCCCGGACGAAACCTCGGCCAGCACCTCATGCGTGCCGTACACCCGCTGATACCCGGGCCCGCCCTCGAAGTAGTAGATCTCCTCCAGAACCGCCTCGCACTCGGACAGCTCATCGTGTTTGTGCGGCGGGTACGACGACCAGTTGCCCTCCGGCGTCAGCACCTCCACGGCCACCAGCCGATCACAGTCGAACGCGCCGGGCGCGCAGAAATTGTTCACCTGCCGGCTGGCCTGACCCGCTCCGCGCACTTCGACGGGAACGTCCGCGGCGGGGCCGTACCGGACCGGGAGACGCCGGGTCGCGCGCGCGGACGGCAACGCGACCCGCCCCTGCCCGGTGATCGTGACGCTGGTCCCGATCGGCAGGTACACGAAGTCGCTCACCGCGGCGAACACCGACTCCCGACCGTGCAGCGAGATGTTCACCCCGTCCGCGACCACGTCGAACGACCCCGAAAGCGGAAGGACCAGCATCTCCTGGTCGCCGGTCTCGAACTCCACGGGACCGTCGGCGATCCGCAGGCCGCAGTAGGTCCAACCGGCGGATTCCGGTGTGATCTCCACCGCCCAGGGGCCCGCGCCGGCCGTACCGAACGGAATATAGGTCACGTCTCCTCCAGCAGGCCCACGGCCGTGTCGACGGCGGCGGTCACGTCGTCATCGGGCGGGTAGAGCAGGGCGCGTCCGACGACGAGCCCGCGTACCTGCGGCAATCGCAACGCCTTGCTCCAGGACGCGTACACCTCGTCGGGCGCGTGCACGGGATCCCCGCCGAGCAGCAGCGTCGGCAGGGTGGTGGCTGTCATGATCTGCTCCATATGCGGCACCACCGGGACTTTCAGCCAGGTTCGCGCAGAGGTGGCCCCGAGTGCCTGGCCCACGGAGATCGCCCGGATCATCCCTTCTGGCGATAGATCGTGCTTCACCACGCCGTCCACCAGCTGGGACCAGAACGGCTCGACCATCGCCATCAGTCCGCGTTCCGCCAGTTCGGTGACCGCCTGCGCGCAGTTGGCCAGCGTGTCGGCGGTCGCCCGATCGTCGACCCCGATCCGGCAGAGCATCTTCCCGCCGTCGAAACCCATCCCCGCGATCGCCTGGGGCGTATATGCCGTGAACCGGTCATCGAACTCGAACGCGGTGCCCTGCAGCCCGCCGCGGTTCATCGACCCAATGACGATCTTGTCGTTCAGCAGCCCGAGCAGCAGCAGGTCCTCCAGCACATCGGGCGTGCCGAGCACTCCGTCCACGCCGGGCCGGGACAGCGCGGTCGCCAGCCGATCGAGCAGTTCCACCCGATTCGCCATCGCGGTCGGACGTGCTCCGACCCCGATCATCCCCCGCGCCGGATGGTCGGCCGCGATGATCAGCAACTGCCGCCCGGTGGCTCGCAACGGACGCCGCCGCCGGGCGGACGCCGCCTCCGCCACCCGCTGGGGCTGCCAGGCGCGCAGTTCCAGCAGGTCGCGGTAGTCCTGATCACGCATGTGAGGCCTCTCCGAGGGCGTGCTCGATTTCCGCGACGGTCGGCATGGCGGGAGCGCACGCGAGCCGGCCGGCCACGATGGATCCGGCCGCGTTCGCGTACCGGAGGGTTCTGGCCAGGGGCCAGCCCGAGAGAAGCCCATGGCAGAGCGCGCCGCCGAACGCGTCGCCCGCGCCCAGCCCGTTGACGACCTCGACCGGCACCGGCGGCACCTCGACCACCTCGTCCGCGGTCATCCCCAGCACCCCACCGCCGCCCTGCTTGACCACCGCGAGCGTCACCCCCGCCGCCAGCAGCGCCACCCCCGCCTGGTACGGCTCCCGCGTGCCGGTCGCCACCTCTACCTCGTCGAGATTGCCGACGGCGACGGTCACGTGCCGGAGCGCGTCCTTCACCCGTTCTTGGGCGTCTTTGCGGCCGCTCCAGAACATCGGGCGGTAGTCCAGGTCGAGGACGGTGTGGGTTCGGCGACCTCGGGCGTTCCAGGCGGCATAGTGCGCGTCGAGGGATGGCTGCTGGGACAACCCGGTCATGGTGGTCCAGAACAGGTCAGCCGAGGCGATCTCCGCGAGGTCCAGTTCGTGTGGGTGGATCTCTAGGTCGGGGGCTTTGGGGAATCGGTAGAAGTAGAGCGGGAAATGGTCGGGCGGGTGGATCTCGCAGAAGGTCACCGGGGTCGGCAGGTGGGCGACCGGGGTGACGTGCCGGTCGTCCACGCCGTATTCGCGAAGCGCGTCGTGGATGAACTCGCCGAACGGGTCCGCGCCGGTCCTGGTGATCACCGCACTCGACCGCCCCAGCCGCGCGGCGGCCACGGCCACATTGGTGGGACTTCCGCCCAGGTATTTCCCGAACGTCTCGACGTGACGCAGGGAAACGCCCACCTGAAGTGGATAGACGTCCACCCCGACTCGACCCATGGTCAGCACTTCGGTCACGGCCTGCTCCGCGGGGAATTCGGGCTGACACAGATGGTCGACCCTGCACCGCGAACCGGGAAGATTTCCGATTTATCGGTCATGACAGGTTCCATCTGCCGAGCGACGCGAACGATGACAGCTGCGGCGCGCAAGGCTGGAGGCGCGTCCACACCAACGCGGCCGATGGCGGATATGTCGGTCATGGCAGGGCCCGCAGGCAGTGGAAGCTGTGCGGACGATGACGGCCTCGGTGCCCAAGGCTGGAGAGCGTCCGTAGCGACCCGGGTGATGGCGGATATGTCGGTCATGACAGGGCTTGGAGGTAGTCGAGGCTGGTGCGGACGTTGGTGATTGGGCCTTCGCCTGGGGGTGGGGTGGTGGTGAGGATGACGTCCTGTTCCATGACGTACCAGCCGTCGTAGGAGGATTTGGTGAGGCTGGCGATGATGCCGGCGATGTCTACGTCGCCCTCGCCTAGTGGGCGATATATCCCGATTTTTACGGCTTCGGTGTAGCTGAGGGCGCCTGTTTGGACCTGGGCGGCGAGGGTGGCGTTCACGTCTTTGAGGTGGGCGTGGGCGATTCGGTGGGGTTCGCGGAGGGCCAGGTCCAGGGGGTCGGTGCCGCCGATGAGGAGGTGGCCGGTGTCGAGGCAGAGTTTGATGCCGCACCCGTCGAGGACGCGGCGGACTTCGGCGGCGTTTTCCACCATCGTGCCGACGTGCGGGTGCAGGGTGACCTGGCGCGGGAGTTCGGCGGTGATCCGGTCCAGGTTGCCGAGCAAGGTACGCCAGCCATCGGCGTCGAGGGTGGGTCTGGTGTCGTACCCGTCCGCGCCGGTGACAGCGGCGAGGACCACGACCGTCTCCTCCGCGAAGCTCTCGATGAGATCCTTCAGCCCCGGGAGAGGGTCATGCCCGGGTTGATGCAAAACCACAGGGACGAACCCCCCAATAGCCCTCATATCGTGATTTTTCAGGATATCGGGTGATAGGAAGCCGTCGGGGCCAAGTTCGGTGGCGGCGAGACCAAGGGCGCGCATCTCGGCGAGCACCCGATCGGGGTCAAGCTGGTGACCCCACCCGGGGACCTCGCAAACACCCCAGGAAATCGGCGCGGCCGCGATCTTCATATGACCACCTCGGACAGGCGGACCGGGCGGTCATGGTTTCTGGAGAGATCGGCTGCTTCGGCGATGTACAGCGCGGCCAGTGCGTCATCCACCGAGCAGGGGCTTTCCCCCGTTTCCTGCACCGCCGCCAGGAAGGCGATCAGCTCCGCCCGGTACGCGGCCTCGAACCTGCTCTGGAATCCCGGCCACGGATCCCCCGGCGGTTGCAGCCCTTCGGTGCTGGTCAGCGGCACTCGGGGGTCAAGGCCGACGGCTCGGGTCGCGATCGTTCCGGCGAGTTCCATCCGGACGTCGTACCCGCCGCCGTTGTACCGGGAACCCTGCAGGGTGGCGAGCGTGCCGTCGTCCAGCGTGAGCACGGCCGCGCTGTTATCGACGTCACCGAACTCTACGAAGAAGGACTCGCCCCGATTCGACCCGGTCGCGTAGACGGTCTCGACCTCACGCCCGGTGACCCAGCGCAGAGCGTCGAAGTCATGGATATGACAATCCCGGAATATCCCCCCAGACTTCGCGATGTACGCGGCCGGAGGCGGAGCCGGATCCCCGGTGATCATGTGAACCCGATCCAGCCGCCCCAGCTCCCCCTTGAGCAACGCCTCCCGCGCCGCCTGATATCCGGCGTCGAAGCGCCGCTGAAACCCGATATGCACCAGCACACCGCTGCGCTGCACGGCCTCCCGGACCTTCAACGTCTCTGGCACATCCGGCGCGGCCGGTTTCTCGCAGAACGCCGGAACCCCCCGGGCGCACGCCTCGATCAGCAACTCCGCGTGCGACCCGGTAGGCGTCGCGATCACCACCGCGTCGGCGTCGAACGGATCTCCCGTCCTCGCGTTCAACGCGATGGCAATACGGTCGGCCAGTTCCCCGTTCTCATCGTGGACGACCAGGTCTTCGACGAGCCCGGCCAGCGTTCCCGCATGAAACGCACCGATCCTGCCAAGACCCAGCAATCCCACACGCATGACGAAACTCCTTGTCCGGGGCTTCCAGTTCTAGTTCAATTTCCGGAAAGGAGTCAATAGTTTGTCCTGACATATGGACGTACCAGCCGGTCGGATCTTCTCCCGACGGGCCCTGGCATATAGACGTACCATCTGATCGGCCCTTCTCCCGGCGGGCCCTGGCATATGGACGTGCCCGCCGGTCGAATCTTCTCCCCGCGCGGGTTCTCCGGCGATCGGCCCGGATCGTGTTCCTCGGTCAGATTCCGCGCAGGAGGTCGTCGAGATCGGCGCGCAGGCGATCGGCGTCGGCGAACAGGAGCGCGTGCATTCCCACCGTCTCGGCAGCGGTCACGTTGGGCGGGCGGTCGTCGATGAAGACACACTCTGCGGGCCGGGCGTCGAGGGCAGACAGGACGGCCGTGTAGATCTCCGGGCTGGGCTTGGAGATGGCCATCCTGCTGCTGAAGAAGCGGTGCTCCAGGTCGGCCATCCAGGGCACGTCGTCGAGGGCGTCGGCCAGTTCGTGGGGAGCGTTGGACAGCAGGGCCACGCCCAAGCCCTGGCTCTTCAGATCAGCGATCAGCTCGACGGTCGCCATATCCGGATTCAGCCAACTGGTGATGTCGAGCCGGACCAGCTCACCGGTCGCCTCTGCGGTGAAGTCGGCTTCGAGGGTCTTCTCCACGGCCGACCAGAAGTCCCCCGCGGTCATCAACCCTCGGTCGTAGGGGTCACGATGTTCCCAATAGGCCACCCAGAAGCGGTCGGACTCGACTCCGGCGACGGCGACCATGCCGTCCCGAGCCGACTGCGGCTGATGCCGCCCTACTACTCCGGCGAAGTCAAAGATGATCCAACGCATAACGGGCAATTATGCCCACCATCCCTCGTCCCACGGCCAGCACCAAAAGTTGATCACCGAATCTCGCGGAGAACACCCAAGAGAACGCCACCGACTCCTGAGTTCCAGGAAGCCATCCCGGAGGCGGCCAGACAAGCTCTTGACTTTAAGGGCCCGCAGAGCAATAACTCATAGATCCTCAAGCCACTGACCTCAACGTGGTCGAGGCCACCCGGCGGCGTCGTCTCGTCGTCGCGCAGCGCCTCCACGGTCGCGCTCAGCTCCCGGGCTCGCCCAGCCGACGAACCCTGGATGAGCACGCAAGTTAATTCTTTGCGGGCCCTAACCACCAACCAAAGGACGCCGACCCGCCCTCTTGGCGCCGGTACGGCGAGCACCATCACCGGCGTGAACGGCGCCGAATAACGGCGAGCGACCCGGCGACCTCCAACGGTCATGGCCCGGCGATGCCCTTCAGGAGAAATCACCTGGACACGCTTGCCGGAAGATGGGCACGTAGAGCCGACGTGCCCAATCCGGTGGGCAGATGGTCTGGAGCGCGGCGGTCGGGCTTCTCGTAGACTCGCTATAACGGCGAGCGACCCGACGACCCCCAACGGTCATGGCCCCGGCGATGCCCTTCGGGAGAAATCACCTGGACACGCTTGCCGGGAGGTGGGCGCGTAGGGCCGACGTGCCCAATCCGGTGGGGAGATGGTCTGGGGTGGCGCGGCGGTCGGGGTTCTCGTGGACTCGTTTGAGTTCGGCTTCGGTGTAGCGGGCGCAGCGTAGGTGCCATTCGAGGATGCCTGACATCCACTCCTTGAGATCGTCGGCCTGCCGGGTGAGGGCGGTTTGGGCCTCGGGTGTCAGGTCGGGGCGGGCGGCCAGCAGGGCGGGGAGTTCGTGGTCGGCCAGGTGCTCGAACTGGCGCATCCGGGCGGTCATCAGATCGGCCACGACGTCGCGGGCGGTGAGGCGATCCACGTCGAGGAACTTCTCGACGACCAGGACCAGGTTGTGCGCCTCCCCCTCGTATTCGATCTCCTTCTGATAGGAGAACAGGTCGTTGGTGAAGGCGGCGTAGTCCAGAGCGGCAGTCTCCAGCTCGCGGAGGACCCGGTGCTGATAGATCTGCTGCGGAACCACGTCCATGCTGCTCATTCTGGCGAGGGCGCTGGTCATCTCGGAGCCGAAGGTGCTGCGGCGCATCTCGACGTAGTCGATCGGATCGGGGATGCGGTTCTGGGCCTGGTTGGCCAGCTCCCACTCCCAGGCCGCGAGCATCTTCTCCACGCCGACACGGAACAGCTGACGACCCTGGCGAGTCATCGGCTCGGCCGTACGCCGCCAGAGATCATGGAGGCCACGTTCGAGCGGATTACCGGGAAGCAGAACGGGCTGGTCATCGTCGAGGGGCATGAACTGGATCAGGCGTTCAGTGCAGAGCCGCGCCGCGAGCAGGTCACGGCTCGCTCCGAACACGGCCGGGTAGAAGTCGTCGCCATACGTCCCCCAGGCCAGCCAGTCGGCGGACAGGTCGACCTGTTCGGAGTTCCCGCCCGCGTTGATCATCGCGGCGCAGTGCGCGAAATCGAACCCGCGGAAGCGCCGCTCATCCCACAGCCCGCCGATCTCCACCCCGGGGACCGAGTCGAAGAAACCCATCTCCCGAGCCCACCCGACCCCATGCCGGCGGGCCGTCTCCAGATGCGGGCTCATCCTGACCGGGTAGGGCATGTGGAAGCCGGGCAGCGGAAGGTGCCCGACCGGCTGGAACGGCACATGCGAGTGCTGCTTCGCCCAACCGCGCAGGCCCTGCTTCCCGGTCGCAACCAGCTGCCGCAGGCTTCCGGTGCCCAGCCCGCTCGGGCCGAGCGGCAGCCCTTCGGGAACCGCTCCCTCGTTCATGTACCGGCTGGATCGCACGTGCCACTCGTGACCGCCGGACTGCCAGTCCTGTAGGCCCTTCACATACGCGGCGACGGCGGCCTGCTCGTGCGGCGGGGCACCGTGGCCGGCCAGCAACCCGGGCACCTCGGTGAGCGCGGTGTTCTCGAACTGCTGCAACCGGGAGGTGAGCAGATCGTTGACGAGCTCGGCCGCCTCCTGCGTGGGCACGCCGAAGAACCGTTCGAACACCAGCACCGCGTTGGAGTTCTCCCCCTCCTCCTCGACCTCACGCTGGTAGGAGAACAGGTCGTTACGCAGGTGCACGGCGTCGGAGAACGTGTCGCTCAGCACGGTGATCGGCCGTTCTCCGGCGAGGGCGTCGGGAAGCTCGGCGGAGACGTACTCCACCAAGTTGGCGGACCAAGGCGCACCGCCGACGCGGCGGCGCATCTGCACATACTCGATGGGGTTGGCGATCCGCCCGCGGTCGATGTTCTCCAGTTCCCACATCGATTCGGCCATCAGGTTGCGGGTGCTGGTGATGAACCGCCGCCGCCAGCCCTCCGACATGGCCGGGACGGTCCGCTCCCACAGATCCTTCAGCCCGGCTTCGGCGGGATTGTTCGCCTCCGGCGGCGAGTCGGACATGAACAGTTCCAGCCGATCGAGGTACGCCTGCGCCCCCTCCAGGTCGCGGGAGTGCTTGAACTCCTCCAGGAAGTGGTCGTCGAAGAAGAACACCCACACATACCAGTCGGTGATCAGGTCCAGGGTGGGCCCGTCGCAGTCGGGATGGGTGTAGCCGCACATGAGCGCGTAGTCCATCCTGGCCAGCGCGGTCTCGTCCCAGACCAGCCCGCCCCCGGGTTTGGGCGCGTCCAGCATGCCCATCTCCTTGGCCCAGGCCATGCTGTGCGCGCGGGAACGTTCCACATGCGTGTTGAGCCTGGCCGGATACGGCACGTAGAAGTCGGGCAGCGTGAATGCCTGCATCGTTGCGACCCCCCAGTCTGAACTCCGGATTACCAACCCCGGACCACGAGTTTACCTGTACTCGCAGTGACGACCCTCGCACTCAAAGTGCGCGAGCGCAAGCGCAGGAACCCAACCCTCAGGCCACAACCACGTACCGCGATCACACAAACCCCAAGCTTCCCAAAAGCCGCAAAGCCACCACCACGATGAGCCGGAAGCCCACTGCGGGGATCTTCCGGAGGTTTGTCCAGGTATGTAGCAATCACGAGGTTTTCCGAGAAACGTCCGGGGAGGGGACAAACATGGATATTCCAGAACTCCATCAGCGTGCCATGGAAGGCTTCGGAGAGCGTGTTCACGCCGTCGGCGAGGACCAGTGGGGCCTCAGCACGCCCTGCTCCGACTGGAACGTGCGCATGCTCGTCAACCACATCGCCGGCGAGAACATGTGGACGGCCCCGCTGATGGCCGGGCAGACCATCGCCGACATGGGCGACTCCTTCGCCGGCGACCTGCTCGGCCCGGATCCGGTCAAGTCCTTCGACGCGTCCGCCGAGGAGGCCATCATGGCCGTGCACGAGCCGGGCGCGATGGAGCGCACCGTGCACCTGTCCTTCGGCGACGTCCCCGGCTCCGAGTACGCGACACAGCTGTTCGCCGACATCCTCGTCCACAGCTGGGACCTGGCCAAAGCCACCGGCGGCGACGAGAGGCTCGACCCGGAACTGGTGGCCGCCTGCGCGTCCTGGTTCACCGACGAGGAGGACGCCTACCGGGCCGCCGGGCTGATCGCGCCCCGCGTGGGCGTGTCCGGCGACGCCGACCAGCAGACCCGGCTGCTCGCCGCCTTCGGCCGCGATGCCTAACAGGGGCGTTTCCGGGTGAATCGTCCAGTGAAAAATGGGGACGAACTGGGGTGGTGGGTGGAGCGCACCCTGCCCGCCGCCCGAGGGTTTCCCGGGTGGCGGGCAGGGTGGGATCAAGCCCCGGTCAGGGGTAGTTGACCAGGTTCGCGACGTTGGTGGATGAATTCGAGGGTCCACCGGTCGTGTTGATGATGTTCCGGATCGTCCCGACCCCGCCGAGCGACACGGTCACCATGTTGTGGAACCGTACGCCGGGTGTGTTCGGCACTTCGAAGGCGCGCGCCGCGATGACGCCGGGATTGACGTTGAAGTAGCAGTAGCTCCCCAGACCCCACGCTTCGTGCGTGGTGACCGTGTTGGCCACCTTGTAGGCGGCGTAGCCCTGCGTGCTCCCGTTCATCCAGGCCGCCTGGTTCGGCGGGTCGTACGGCATCTCGTTCTGGTAGAAGTACGTCCGCCCGCCGTTCCCGTTCCACACCGTCTGGTACTGCTGGTAGTGCTCGACGAACAGGCCGTACATCGTGACGTCGTTGCCGTTCACGGTCAGCCCGTTCGCGGCCGTGTTGGAGTTCCATCCGATGCCGCTGCCGTGGTCGCCGCGCCAGATCCAGGTGTGGTCGCCGATCACGTTGTGGCTGTTGACGACCAGGCTCTGGGTGGCCTTGCCGACCGCCGCGCCGCCGACCCGGAAGTACACGTCGTGCAGCGAGGTCGGGTTCGCCGCGTGCGAGGCGGCGGATCCGGCCGGTCCGACCTGCATGAGCATCGGCGAGTTGGTCGTGCCCGCGTCGAACAGGATTCCGGCGACCTTGACCCCGTCCACGTCGGCGACGGTCATCGCGGTGACGCCGTTGTCGGGGATGAACGTGGCCAGACCCAGCCCGAGCACCACGGTGTTGGCCCGGGTCACCCTGATCGTGTCATTGAGGTGGTAAACGCCCGGGGTGACCAGCAGGTCCTGGCCCGCGGCCAGCGCGGCGTTGATGTTGGCCGCCGTGTGCCCCGGCTTGACGACGAAGAACTGGCTGATCGGCAGCGAGCTGCCCGCCGGGTTCCCGCCGCTCCAGCTGGTGCCAGTCGAGTTGGTCCGCAACGCCGGGACGAACACCTGGTAGGCGCCCGCCTGGTCGATGTAGAGGAACGGCTTCTCCCGGACCACCGGCGTGGTGGCCACCCGCGTATACGGCGGATTCGGGAAGTTCCCGCTCGGAGCGTTCGTCGCGCCCACGAACACCATGTTCCAGTTGGAACCCGTCCAGCTGCCCATCTCGGTGTTCCGCGTCAGCCACTGCTGCTGCGACCCCGACCGCACCTGACCGTCGATCTTGGTGTCCGCGAACAGGCCGCCGCTCGACCAGCCGCCGTCGTCCAGTTGCAGGTTCCCGCGCAAATGCATCCGCCGGTACGGCGCCGCCTGCGAAACCGCCCACCGATCATTCCCGCCGGGCGGATTGACCGACATGTTCTCCACCCCACGCCAGAAGTTCTGCGTGGCGTTGCCCTGGAACCAGTCAGCCTCAGCATGCACAGGCCCATTTATCGTGACATTGTCCGGCGACAACCCCAGCCCGAGCACCTGGGTGTAGAACCCGACGTTCACATCCACGTTGTACGACCCCGGCCGGAACAGCAGCGCGAACCGGTTGCCGCCGAACTGGTTGGTCTGCTGCTGGCTGAACACGGTGTTCAACCGGCTCTGGATGGTCGAGGCGGGCATCGACGGGTCGAAGATGCTCACGTTCGGCCCGAGATCCGGGTTGGGCCCCGGCGGGGGCGGGCCGCCGCCGAAGGTGAACGACTGGGCGGCGGTGCCGTTGCACGTGTACTGCTGGAACTGCACGCTGTCTCCCGTGGCCGCGCCCGGCACGTCGAGGCATTTGCCGCTGAGCCGGTTGACGAAATGGTAGGAGCCGCCCGGCTCCTCCACCGCCTGCCACTGCTGGTTGTTGCCCCCGCCGTACGCCCAGAGCTGGATGGGCGCGCTGTCGGCGGCGGAGACGTTCGTGACGTCCCAGACCTGGGCGGCGTTGAGCGCGCTGTTGACGCGGAAGTAGCCGCCGCTGGTGGCCTGGAACTGCCAGGACTGCGCGGTCGAGCCGTTGCACGAGTACTGCTGGACCGCGGTCCCGTTGGCGGACGCCGCCGCGCGGGCGTCGACGCACTTGCCGCTGCCCCGGTTCACCACCGTGGTGAAACCGGTCGGCGGGGCCGCCTGAGCCGGGCTGGACAGCCCGACCAGCGACCCCGCGACCAGCACCAGGGCGGTCAGGGCGCTCCTGATGGACATCCGGGCTCCTTAGAAGCCGGCCGTGATGCGAGTGAAGTCCCAGTTGGCCTGGGGGGTGCCGCTACAGGTGTCGTTGAGACCGCCGGAGCACGGCCGGTCCCGGTTGACCGACCAGTACGCGAACCGGGTCAGCCCGTGGGAGTTGGCCCAGTCCCGAATCTGAGTCCAGACCCCGGTCGTGGTGATCTCGCCCTGGTCGGAACTGCCGTTCATGCCGGAGATGCCCATCCGCGCGTACGCCTGCGCGTCGGTCCAGCCCCACGCCGACTTGAGCGCGTTCTTCAGGCCCTCGGAGGCGTTGACGGTGGCTTGGTACATATTGCCGTGCCCGCCGAAGTTGAACGGCATGATCGTGTAGTTGTCGATCGGCACGTTCAGCGCCCGCGCCTGGTTGATCAGCCGGATGCCGTCGCCGGTCGGGCCGTTGAGGCCGGTGCCGAAGGTGACCGCGATCTTCACGTTCGGGTTGTTCTGCTTGACGATCTTCAGGCCGTTGAGGATGCGGTCCTGGACGGTGTAGTTGGAGAACTCGTCGGTGTTCTCGATGTCGAAGTCGACCACGGCCGGGCCGACCGCGTTGATGACCTGCTGCACGGCTCCGGCGTACGCGGCGGGGGTGGCGCAGTTGGGGCCGAGCTTGTTGCCCGACCAGCCGCCGAAGGAGACCTGCACGCTGCCGCCGGCCGCCTTGATGGAGTTGATCGTGGACTGGTCGACGCCGCCGGTCAGCGGCCTGCTGCCGTCCCAGCGCGGCACGCAGCCGCCGCCGGACAGGATGAACGCCATGGTGAAGGAGCGGATGCCGGTCTGGCTCATCACCGTCGCGGCGTTGGGCGGGCTGCCCCAGCCCATGTAGAGGTAGGGCGCGCCCGGCATCTTGCCCGGTGGGGGCGGCGGGGGCGGGTTGGTGCCGGTGGGCAGCGTCCAGCGCTGGTTGGCGCTGGCGAAGCAGTCCCAGATCTGGAGGGGGGTGCCGTCGGCCGAGCTCGGGCCGGTGGCGTCCAGGCACTTGCCGAGCGCGCGGAGGGTGCCGTCGCCCTGCGGAGTCCAGATCTGGGCGGCGGTGCCGTTGCAGTCCCAGATCTGCACCTTGGTGCCGTTGGCGCTGCTCGCGGCGTTCACGTCCAGGCACTTGCCGAGGGCACGGATGGTGCCGTCGGTGCCGGTCGTCCAGGATTGGGCGGCGGTGCCGTTGCAGGTGTAGAGCTGGACCTGGGTCCCGTTGGCCGAGTTGGCGGCGGCGACGTCCACGCATTTGCCGCCGTATCCGGTGATCTGACCGGTCGCCGCCGACGCGGGCGTGACACCGGTCGCGACGAGGGCGAGCGCGACGGCACCGGCCGCCAGGACTCGCGCTAATCGGGGGCGCTGAAGGGGCATGTTCGTCTCTCCCGGTTGTTCACTTCTTAAATTAACCCGGATATAACTCCTCCTAGGCTGGCCCTGTCAATAGGAAAGTTTCCTAATGAATGTGGAGATCTCAGCCGGTCGGAGGAGGTACGCTGGCGATCGCTCCGGGTGGGGAGTAGGCGTGAGCATGCCCATAAACGCAGGGAAGGGATGCCCTGGTTAGGTGAGACTTAGTTAGTGTAGCCTTACCTAAAATTAGTCGGGTGATCCGGAGGATTTTAGGTGGGTGGGGGTCGGGAGGTCCTGTGGCGTGCGGTCCGCGGGCAGCGGCGCGACGTTCTCGTGGGGTCGCTGCTGGGGGCGGGCCATCAGGCCGGTGAGGTGGCGGTTCCCGTCCTCATCGGCGTCGTCATCGACCAGGCCGTCGCTTCGGGTGATCTGACCGCTCTCCTGGGCTGGCTCGCCGCGCTCGCCGCCGTGTATGTCGGTCTTTCCTTCAGTTTTCGGTACGGCGCGCGGGCCGGAGAACGCGCCGCCGAGCAGGCGGGCCATGAGCTCCGGCTGGAGCTCGTGCGGCGGGTGCTCGATCCGCGCGGCGGGGCCGAGCAAGGCCGCTTACCTGGGGCGTTGACCACGATCGCGACCGAGGACGCGAAAAGGGTCGGAGCCGTGAACATGGCCGCGATCATGGGAATCGGCGCGCTTTTCGGTGTCCTGGTGGGCGCGGTGGTGCTGCTGCGGATCTCGCTGCCGCTCGGCCTGCTGGTGCTTTTGGGTACGCCCCTGCTGCTGCTGGCCGGACATCTCCTGAGCAAACCTTTGGAACGCCGCAGTGACGCCGAACAGGAACGAGCCGCGCACGCGTCTGGCGTCGCCGCCGATCTGGTGACCGGATTGCGGGTGCTCAAAGGCATCGGCGCGGAGTCGGCGGCCGTCGCCCGGTATCAGCGGACCAGCCGGGAATCGCTGGTGGCCACCCTGCGGGCGGCGCGTGCGGAGGCCTGGCAGTACGGGATGGTTCTCGCGCTGACCGGCGGTTTCATCGCGGTGGTCGCGCTGATCGGCGGGCGGCTCGCCCTCCAGGGCGACATCAGCCTGGGCCAGCTGGTGTCGGCGGTCGGACTCGCCTTGTTCCTGCTCGGTCCGCTCGAAGTCTTCTCCTGGGTCAACGCCGAACTCGCCCAGGGGCGCGCGTCGGCGACCCGGATCGCCGACGTGCTCACCACTCCCCCGGCCGTCGCCCCCAGAGAAGGCGCTGAATCGCGCGCCGGAAATAGCGCGGGACTTCCTGAAGCTGGCGCGCTTTCCCCTGGCGCGCTCCCCCATCCGGTGCGCGGTGAACTGCGCTTGCGTGGCGTTCGTTGTGATGGGTTGACGCTCGACCTGCACGTCTCCCCCGGCGAGATTCTTGGCGTGGTCGCCACGGATCCAGCCCATGCCACCACGCTGCTGCGCTGCCTCGGACGCCAGACCGACCCGGACGCCGGAGTGATCGAACTCGACGGCGTGCCCCTCACCGGCGTGGACCCCGCCGATCTCCGGCTGGAGGTGCTCGTCGCCGAGCATGACGCCGACCTGTTCGAGGGAACCCTGCGCAGCAATGTGGCCGCCAGCGACGGCGCGCTCGAACGTGTCCTGGTCGCCGCGGGTGTGGACGAGGTCGCGCGGGGCCTGCCGCTCGGCGTGGACGCGCCGGTGATCGAGCGCGGGCGATCGTTGTCGGGCGGCCAACGCCAGCGGGTCGCGCTCGCCCGGGCGCTCGCCGCCGACCGGGCGGTCCTCGTGCTGCACGATCCGACCACGGCGGTCGACACCGTGACCGAAGCGCGGATCGCGGGCGGACTGCGGGAGATCCGGCAGGGCCGTACCACGATCGTGGTCACCACCAGCCCCGCCCTGCTGGCGATCACCGACCGGGTGGTGCTCCTGGACGCCGGCCGCGTCGCCGACGCGGCCCCGCACGCCGACCTGGTACGGCGGAACGCGGTCTACCGCGGGGCGGTGCTCGCATGACCGACTTGAATTCCGGCGTGGACCGTGAACTGCTGCCCACGGCCACCCCCGCGCGAACCAGGGCGGCGGTCCTCGAACTGCTACGGCCGCATCGAGGGCTCGCCATCGGCGGCTTCGCCGTCATGATCGGGGCCACCGCGATCGGGCTGCTCACCCAGCCGCTGCTGGGCCACATCGTGGACCTGGTCGCGTCGCGGAGCGCGCTCGACTCGCTGACCGTTCCGGTGATCCTGCTCGTCGCCGTCGCCGTCGTCCAGGGCGGCGCGACCGGGCTCGGGCTGTCGCTGATCGCCCGGCTCGGCGAGACCGCGCTGGCCCGGCTGCGGGAACGTTTCGTCGGGCGGGCGCTGCGGCTGCCGCTGGAGCAGGTGGAGAAGGCCGGTTCCGGTGATCTCACCGCCCGGGTCACCGGCGACGTCGCGCAGGTCGCCGAGGCGATGCGGACCGCGCTGCCGGAGCTGGCCAGGTCGGTGCTGGTGATCGTGCTCACCATGGTCGCGCTGGCCGTGGTGGACTGGCGGTTCCTGCTGGCCGCGCTGCTGGCGGTGCCGTTCCAGGCGCACACGGCGCGGTGGTACGTGCGCAACGCCGTACCCCTCTACGCGCGGCAGCGGATCGCGGGCGGCGCGCAGCAGCAGCAGTTGCTGGAGAGCATCGGCGGCGCGGCGACCGTGCGGGCCTTCCGGATGGAGAACGAGCACGTCGAGCGGGTCACCGAACGCTCCAGGCGCGCGGTCGACCTGACCATGCGCGGCGTCTGGCTGGTGCTGCGCTTCTACAGCCGCCTGCACGTCGCCGAGTACATCGGCCTGGCCGCCGTCCTGGTCGCCGGCTTCCTCATGGTCCGCTCGGGGATGACCTCCATCGGTACGGCTACCGCCGCCGCCCTCTACTTCCACGGCCTGTTCGGCCCGGTCAACACCGCCCTTGTGCTGATCGACGACGCCCAGTCCGCGGCCGCGAGCCTGGCCCGCCTAGTGGGTGTCATCGACCAGCCCGAACCGCCGGAGCGTACGGCCGAAGCCACGGCCACGCCGGAGGAGGCGGTCGCGGTGGCGGGGCTGGGTCACGCGTACGAGCCGGGGCGGCCGGTCCTGCACGGCATCGACCTCACGATCGGGCGGGGGGAACGGGTGGCGCTGGTCGGCGCGAGCGGCGCGGGCAAGACCACGCTGGCCCGGCTGATCGCGGGCGTGCACGTCCCGGTGACCGGTTCGGTGCGGTTCGGCGCGCGCGAGCGGGTGGCGATGATCACCCAGGACGTGCACGTGTTCGCCGGATCCCTCGCCGCGGACCTGCGCTTGGCCCGGCCCGGCGCGACCGACGCGGAGTTGCGCGAGGCGCTCACCCGGGTGGACGCGCTGACCTGGGCGGAGACGCTGCCCGAAGGCCTGGACACGATCGTCGGCGAAGGCGGCCACCGGCTCACCGCCACGCAGGTCCAGCAGATCGCGCTGGCCCGCCTGATTCTCACCGATCCGCCGATCGCGGTGCTGGACGAGGCCACCGCCGAAGCGGGCAGCGCCGGAGCCCGCGTCCTCGAAAAGGCCATCGACCAAGCCATCGAGGGCCGGACCGCGCTGATCGTCGCCCACCGCCTCAGCCAGGCCGCCACCACCGACCGCGTGGTCGTCATGGACGACGGCCGAATCGTACAAACCGGCCACCACAACGACCTGCACACCACGGACGGCCCTTACGCCGCCCTCTGGAACACCTGGACAGGCCACCGCACCACAAGTGATCCAGACTTCCCGAACTCCGCTGATTCCCCAGGAACCGCTACATCCCCCGATGCCACCCGCTCTCCCGAATCGCTCAGTTCCTCTGACCTTCCTGATTCACCTGATCGTCGCTATCACTGACGAATCCCAACCTGCGAAGGACCCCTCATGTTTCGCTCCCTGAAGGGTGGTCGGCCCGTAGCCGTGGTCGCCGCCGCCCTGCTGTTCCTCGCCACCGCGTGCGGTTCCGGGCAGGAGACCGCGGCTCCGGCCGCGTCCGCGCCCGCGGCGTCCGCGCCCGCCGAGTCGGCACCGGCGAATGTCTTCCCGGTGACGATCGAGCACAAGTACGGCAGCACGACCATTCCGGCCGCCCCGACCCGGGTGTTCACGGTCGGCCTGACCGACCAGGACGCGGTGCTGGCGCTGGGCACGGTCCCGGTGGGGACCACCGACTGGTTCGGCGGCTTCCCCGGGGCGATCGGCCCGTGGGCGAAGGACAAGCTGGGCAGTTCGCCCGTGCCGACCCTGCTGACGGACACGGGCACCGGGCCGCAGGTCGAGAAGATCGCCGCTCTGAAGCCTGACCTGATCCTGGCCCTGTACGCGGGGATCACCAAGGAGCAGTACGAGACGCTGTCGAAGTTCGCCCCGGTCGTCGCCCAGCCGAAGGAGTTCAACGACTACGGCATCCCGTGGCAGGAGCAGACTCTGCTGGCGGGCAAGGCGCTCGGCAAAGACGCCGAGGCGAAGGCCCTGGTCGAAGGGGTGGATGCGAAGTTCGCGTCGGCCAAGCAGGAACATCCCGAATTCACGGGGGCGACGGCCGTGGTGGCGACCCCGTACGAGGGGTTCTTCGTCTACGGCAGCCAGGACGCGCGGTCACGGACGCTGGCTTCGCTCGGCTTCTCGATGCCGTCGGATCTGGACGAGGTGATCGGCAACACGTTCGGGACGAGCATCAGCCGTGAGCGCGCCGACCTGCTGGACCAGAAGGTGACGGTGTGGACGGTGCCTGATCTGGTGAAGGATGTGGAGACCCTTCATAAGGACAAGCTTTACGGCGACATGTCGGTTGTGTCCGAAGGGCGGGAGGTGTTCGTGGGTGAGTCCAGCGATTACGGGGTGGCGTTCTCGTTTGTGACCGTGCTCAGCTTGCCGTACGTGATCGACCGTCTGGTGCCCCAGCTGGCGGCGGCGGTGGACGGAGACCCGGCGACCAAGGTGGAGCAGCCTACTTCCTGATCCTCGCTTGACCACACGCGATCTCACGACAGGGCCAGGTCTCATGACCTGGCCCTGTCCGTTTCGGGATCGGCTGAAGTTCACGGCTGCCGAATGCCTCAAGAGCCTGGGCGGTACGCCCAAGACACCGGGCGGTACACCCGAAGGCGTGGACATCGATGCCCTTCCCAGCACGAGCTGCGTGGCATCTGAACGCGATCCTGCACGTCGACCGACCGGATTCCCTGGCTCTGCCCCTCCCGTCGCCTTTCACGCCCCGCCAAAAGGTGGCGAGACGGGTCACCGGCCCCGGCATGACCAAGTCCCGCGACTATCCGCCCAAGTCGACGGTGTTGACCCGCGCGAAGGGGCCGGGCATTCTCTCCCGGCCCCTTTCCGCGTCTCAGGACTCGATCAAGCTCTTGGGGCGTAGGTCGGTCCAGTTGGTTTCGATGTAGTCCAGGCAGTCCTGGCGTCCGGTCGGGCCGTGGACGACGGTCCAACCGGCTGGGACGTCGACGAAGTCGGGCCACAGGCTGTGCTGGCCCTCGTCGTTGACGAGGACGGTGTACACGCCGTCGGGGTCCTCGAAGGGGTTGCTGCTCATGCGGGGGTTCCTTCCGTTTCGACATGGTCCACCAGGGCTTCGAGTGCCCGGAACCAGGATTGTGCGAGGTCGGTGACCGCCTGCTCGGAGAGGAGGCGGGAGGCGTATGTCCAGGTGACGGTCAGTTCCGGGCCGGTCGTCCGGTCCTCGGTGAGAGCGTTGAGGGTGAGGGCGTGGGACATCGGCAGGTCGGGGTGATCGCCGAGTTCGAGCTGCTCGGGTGCCCAGGACCAGTCGGTCGCTTCGGGCAGCCCGAATCGGCCGAGGTAGTTGAACTGGATCGACGGCTGAGCCAGGCGGGCCAGTTCGGGTCCGGTCTTGGGGTTGAGGTGGCGGAGCAAGCCATGCCCGATGCCTTCGGACGGGAGCGCGGCGAGACCGTCCCTGATCCGGGCGACCGCTTGGTCGGGCGGGAGCCCGGGTGCTGGATCCAGCCGGACGGGCACCACGCTGGTGAACCATCCGACGGTTCTTGAGAGGTCGGCGTCCCCGGTCCTGCCGTGAGTCTCCAAATCCACGAGCACGTCCTGGCCGCCCCGCCAATCCGCGACCGCCCGCGCGAGCGCGGCAAGCAGCACATCGTTGACGCTCGCGCCGAGTTCAGCGGGAACCCTGCTGAGCAGCGGTCCCGTCCAGCGGGTGGGCAGCGTCAGGGAGACATGACGAGCGGTCTCCGCGACGTCGAGAGAGGGATCCAATGACAGGTCACGGCGACCCGCCAGGCCAGACATGCCGGCCTCAACCGGTTCGCTCGCCACGCCTACCCTGTCTGACACGTGCTTTTCGCCGGGCTCAATTGAGCTACTGGCCACGACTTCTGTGGTTGGTCGTTCTGAGGATGGGTGGGCGCTGCCGGGCGCATCCGCGTCGCCGAAGGCAGCTTCATCGCCTGGAGCCGCCGAGTCGCCCGGCAGGGCGGGACGACCGGATAGGACTGATGTCCAAAGAGGCAGTTCGTCTTCGGTTGTCGGGTCGGTGGCGCGGTCGATGAGATGGTGCGCCCAGAGGCGGAATGGGGTCTCGACCAGCTCCAAGGTCTTGTTCTCCCATGCCGCGACCAGGTCGGGGAGGAGGATGCGCCAGGAGACGCCGTCCACCGCGAAGTGATGGATGAGCAGGAGGAGGCGTCCTGGTTGGGTTTGGCCCGCGTCGAACCAGACGGCACGGACCATGTCGCCTGTACCGGGATTCAGGGTGGATCTGGCTTGTTCCGCGTGTGTGGCGATGATGTCGGCGGTTACGGATTCGCAGGGGATCCGGGTGAGCCAGGTGGCCGCGTCCGTGGTTTCGGGGATGCGGAGGGTCCAGGTCTCCGAGCGATCCAGGCGGGCTCGGAGCATGTCGTGGCGATCAGCGAGGGCCTGCAAGATGGCGACCAGGCGCGGTTCGTCCAGATCAGGCGGGGTTTGGAGGAGAGCGGACTGGTGGTAGCCGTCGATCGGACCGCCTCGCTCGCGGAGGGCGTGCATGATCGGCGTGAGCGGTACGGTGTGTTCCCGCTCACGGGTGGCGACGGTGGCCAGCGAAGCGACCGAGCGATAACGGAACACCTCTCGCGGGGTGATCTGGAAGCCGGCCGACCTGGCCCGGCTGACCAGGCGCATGGCGACGATGCTGTCTCCGCCTTGGGCGAAGAAGTCGTCGTCGGCGCCGATACCGGGCAGGCCGAGAACCTCAGCAAAGATCGCGGCCAAGGCCTGTTCTGTCTCCCCTTCGGGCGCGCGCCCCGCGATGGTGAAGTCGGGCGCGGGGAGGGCATTGCGGTCAAGTTTGCCGTTGGGCAGCAGCGGGAGCGCATCCAGCACCACCACCGCGGCCGGAACCATGTAGTCCGGCAGGACGGCAGCGGTCATCGCCCGCAACTCCGCCGAGCGAACAGCGGCAGTCACCGCCCGGTGTTCCCCTGAACCGGCGATACTCGCCCCCGGGTGTTCCTCCGAATCGGCGACACTCGCCCCCCGGTGTTCCTCCGAACCGGTGGCGCTCGCCCCCCGGTGTTCCTCCGAACCGGTGGCGCTCGCCCCCCCGTGTTCCTCCGAACCGGCGGCACTCGCCGTCCAGTCTTGCGCCGGGCGTGCAGTGTCGGTCGCACTCGGAGCACCGGACTGGATGCCGGTGCCGTTGTCGGCACCGGGGTGGCGAGATTCACCATCTGTTTGAAGAGTGGCGGTTGTCGCTCCTAGTTCTGCGGGATGGGTGGTGTCGTCGGCGAGGACCACGTAGGCGACCAGATGGCGGACGCCTGGGTGGTCTTCGCGGGCGATGACCACGGCTTGGGTGACCGAGTCGGATCGGTCGAGGACTGCTTCGATCTCGGCCGGTTCGATTCGGAAGCCGCGGATCTTGAGCTGGTCGTCGGCGCGGCCGCCGTATTCGAGGTGGCCGTCCGCGTTCCAGCGGGCCAGGTCGCCGGTGCGATACATCCGGTGGCCGTGAGGCCCGTACGGGTCGGCGGTGAAACGCTCAGCGGTGAGGTCGGGCCGGCCGAGATAGCCGCGGGCCAGGCCGGGGCCGGAGAGGTAGAGTTCGCCGGTCACGCCTGGCGGGACGGGGCGGAGTCCGGCGTCCAGCACGTACGCGCGGGTGTTGCCGACCGGGCGGCCGACGGTGGGATGGTCGCTGTCGGACACGCGGGCGATCAGCGCGTCCACGGTGGCCTCGGTGGGGCCGTACAGGTTGACGGCCTCGGTGGAGCGGAGAGCGGCCAGCTGCGACCAGAGCGAGTCGGGGACGGCTTCGCCGCCGACGCCGACGATCGCGAGCGGGCATTCGCCGTCCTGGATCAGCCCCGATTCGGCCATCTGGGCGAGGAAGGACGGGGTGACCTCGATGAAGTCGATTCCCTCGGCACGGATGGCGGCGGCCAGCAGATCGGGGTCTCTGCGGGTTTCGTCGTCCATGACGTGGAGGGCGTGGCCGTCCAGGAGCCAGAGCTGCGGCTGCCAGGACGCGTCGAAGGAGAACGACCAGGCGTGGCCGACCCGCAGGTGACGCCGACCGGTGCTTCGCTTGGCGACGTCGTGGAGCATCCGCCGATGGCTGCGGAAGAGGTTGACCACACCGCCATGGCTGATCACCACGCCCTTGGGCTTGCCGGTCGACCCCGAGGTATAGATCACGTACGCCGGATGCCTCGGGTCGATCGCAACGCCGAGATCGTCTCCGGAAACAGTGATTTCCGCCTCCCGGGAACCCCCTGGCCCGGTATCGATCGGAGCGGCGACATCATCCCTGGAAGCGATGGTTCCCATCTCCCGGGAACCCTCAGACCCGCTGGCGGCGGTACCGATCGGAGCTGCGAGATCCTCCCTGGAAGCGATGGTTCCCATCTCCCGGGAACCCTCAGACCCGCTGGCGGCGGTACCGATCGGAGCGGCGAGATCCTCCCTGGAAGCGATGGTTCCCATCTCCCGGGAACCCTCAGACCCGCTGGCGGCGGTACCGATCGGAACGGTGAGATCGTCCCTCGGTATGGACGTTCCCGTCTCGCGGGGACTCGCTGGCTGGCTGGAGGAGCTGTCGATTGCGTCGATCCGGATCTGCGGCACGTCCTCCGGCAGCGGGGTATCGGCGGTGGTGAGTGCCAGCAATGGGCGGGCGTCGTCGAGCATGTCCCGGATGCGGCCGTCAGGGAGGTCCGCGTCGACCGGAAGATAGGCGGCGCCCGATTTGAGGACGGCCAGGATCGCGAGGATGTAGTCGGCGCTACGCGGGAGCGAGAGCGCGACGATCCGCTCCGGCCGCGCGCCGCGCGCCACCAGCAGCCTGGCCAGCCGGTTCGCCCGCTCGTTGAGTTCGGCGAAGGTCCACCTGGTCGTCCCTGCCACGACGGCGACGGAGTCCGGCGTGGCCGCGACCTGCGCCTCGAAGATGGCCGGAATCGTGCTGGCTTGACCAGGGATGGCGGTGTCGTTCCACGTCTCCAGGATGGTGCGTCTGTCCTCGGAGGTGAGGATATCGATTCGCCCGACCGACTGCCCCGGGTCGGCGATCATCGCCTCGAAGACGCGCACCATGGAGGTGCCCATCCGCTCGGCCGTGGCGCGGTCGAACAGATCGGGCCGGTACTCGGCGGTCAGTGACAGCCGCTCCCCGGGCTCGACCGCCCAGGTGAACGGGTAGTGCGTCGAGTCCTGGTGATCGCGGACGGTCAGCCGCAGGCCGTCCTCTGGTCCCCCCGCGTCTGGATACGACTCGAAGACCATCAGCGTGTCGAACAGTTCACCCAGTCCGGCCTGCCGCTGAATGTCGGCGAGGCCGAGATGCTGGTGCTCGATGAGCAGGGACTGCTCGTTCTGAACCCGTGCGAGGAACCCGCTGAGGGGTTCACGCTCCCGGATCCTGGCCCGGACCGGAACCGTGTTGATGAACAGGCCGATCATTGCCTCCACCCCCGGCAGCTCCGGCGGCCGCCCGGCCACGGTCGCGCCGAACACGACGTCGTCACGCCCGGTGAACCGGGAGAGCACGACACCCCAAGCGCCCTGAACGAGCGTGTTGAGGGTGACGCCGTGCCTTCTGGCCAGCGCGGTCAGGGCCTCGGTGAGCCCGGGAGTGAGCAGCGTGGTGATCGTCTCCGGAACGGCCGGCACCCGGTTCGGGTCCGCGGGCACCAGATGCGTGGGCCCGTCCAGCCCGTCGAGCGCTTGCGCCCAGGCCGTTCTCGAAGCGTCTGCGTCCTGGCGGGCGAGCCACCCGAGGTAATCCCGGTAGGGCGGTATCGCGGCCGGACGGCTCCCGGCGTACAGGTCGGCGAGTTCACGCATCAATGGCGGCACCGACCAGCCATCCAGTAGAAGATGCTGGTGGGAGAGGACCAGCCGGTGGTGGCCGGGCCCGACCCGGGCCAGCAGCAGCCGCAGCAGCGGCGGCGCCTCCGGCCGGAACCGGCGGCGCTCCTGGGCCAGGTAATCAGCCCAGCTCGCGTCCGTCTGGGACAGATCGACGTGCCGCCAGGGCAGCGTGACCTCGCGCGCGATGACGGCGACCGGCCTCCCCGTGGACAGGTACCGGAACCCGGCACGCAGGTTCTCATGCCGGTCGAGCAACTCCTGACCGGCGGCCCGCAACCGCTCGGCGTCCAGCGGGCCTTCGATGTCGTACGACACCTGGACGGTGTACACGTCCGGCCCGGCGTCCAGCGACGCGTGGAACAGCAGTCCGGCCTGTAGCGGTGAAACCGGCAGGACCTCCGCCCCCATCGGGATCTCGGCCCGTTCCTCGGCGGAAAGCTCGACGAGCGCATCCTGGCCATTCGCCAGGTGGTCGTCGCCGTAACCATTCCGGCCGAATGCGGTGGGCACCGTGGCGACCCCGGCCAGGGCGGCAGCCGTCCGATGCCGGAAGACGTCCCGCGGCGTGATCGTGAGTCCCGCCGCTCGCATCCGGCTGACCAGCTGCATGGCGATGATGCTGTCCCCGCCGAGCGCGAAGAAGTCGTCCTCCGCGCCGACCCGCTCGAGCCCGAGCACGCCCGCGATCAGCTTGACCATCAGCTCCTCACGCGCCGTGCTCGGCAGGACCGCCCCCACCTCGGCGGCGAAGTCCACCGCGGGCAGCGCCTTCCGATCGAGCTTCCCGTTCGGGGTCACCGGCAGAGCGTCGACCGCCACGAAGGCCGACGGCACCATGTACTCGGGGAGAGCAGCGGCGACGTGGGCCCGCAAACCAGCTGGAACGTGAGTGACCTGCGGCTCCGCTACATCCTCAGCGCGTACAGACCGATCCGGCGCGACATCGGCAGTCGCTTCGGGGATGACCCCCGCGACGTCTGCGGGCCAACGCACTTCGGGAGCGGCTTTGGGTACCACATAGGCGATCAGGCGTTGGTCGCGGACGATGACGGTGGCGTGGGCGACGGACTCGTGCCGGGTGAGGACGGTCTCGATCTCGCCTAGTTCGATGCGGAATCCGCGGATCTTGACTTGATCGTCGGCGCGGCCGAGGAAGTCGAGCGAGCCGTCCGGGTTCCAGCGGGCGAGGTCGCCGGTCCGGTACATCCGCGTTCCGGCAGGACCGTGCGGGTCGGCGATGAAGCGTTCGGCGGTCAGGCCGGGGCGTGACAGATATCCGCGCGCGAGCTGGACGCCCGCCAGGTAGAGCTCTCCGACGGCTCCCGGAGGAACCGGCCGAAGACCGGCGTCCAGGACATAGGTCCGGGTGTTCCAGACCGGGCGCCCGATCGGAACGCCGGCGGATCCAGGGCGGATCTCGATGGCGGTCACGTCCACGGACGCTTCGGTCGGCCCGTAGAGGTTGTGCAGTTCGGCGTCCAGGACCTGGTGGAACTTCGCGGCGAGCGCGGCCGGGAGGGCCTCGCCGCTGCACATCACCCGTCGTAGCGCCGCGCACCCGGCCGCGGTGGGTTCGTCGAGGAAGGCTCTCAGCATCGAAGGAACGAAGTGGACGGTGGTGACCCCTTCGGCCTGGATGAGTTCTGCCAGGTAGGCGGGATCCCGATGCCCGTCGGGCCGGGCGACGACCAGGGCCGCACCCGTGATCAGCGGCCAGAAGAACTCCCACACGGACACGTCGAAACTGGACGGCGTCTTCTGCAGGACACGATCCCGAGCCGTCAGGCGATAGGTGTCCTGCATCCAGAGCAGCCGGTTGACGATGCCCTCCTGCGGCACGACCACGCCCT
Source organism: Acrocarpospora macrocephala (assembly GCF_009687865.1). Taxonomy (GTDB): domain Bacteria; phylum Actinomycetota; class Actinomycetes; order Streptosporangiales; family Streptosporangiaceae; genus Acrocarpospora; species Acrocarpospora macrocephala. The sequence continues at coordinate 63,097 of NZ_BLAE01000038.1, read as the reverse complement.
TCGGACGCCCGGTCGAACCCGAGGTGTAGATGACGTACGCGGGATGCCGCCCGTCGTACCGCTGCGGCAGATCGCCCAGGGGACCGTCTGGAAGGCCGTCGCGGAGCACGCAGACGGGCTCGGCGTCCCGCAGCATGAACTCCAGTCGCTCCTCCGGATAGCCGGGGTCGAGCGGCAGGTACGCCGCTCCCGCCCGATGCGCGGCCAGCAGGGCCACGACCAGGTCGACCGATCGCGGCAACGCCACGGCGACCGTACGCTCCGGTCCGGCGCCCATGCCCGCCAGCACCCGCGCGGTCGTCTCCACCCGTTCGTCGAGTTCCGCGTAGGTGAGCCGCTGTTCTTCGAAGATGAGGGCGAGCGCGTCCGGCGTTCGAGCGGCCTGCGCCCGGAACAGTTCGGGCAGCGTCGTGTCGGGCACCGGCCGAACCGTGTCGTTCCACGCCGTCAGGACGAGATCGCGTTCATCGTCGGCGAGCACGTCCAGGTCGCGGACCGGACGGCCGGGCTCGGCGACGATCTGCTCCAGCAGTTTGACCAGCCGCCGGGCCACCCGCTCGACGGTGGCCTCGTCGAACAGGTCGGCGCTGTACTCGATCCAGCCTTCCAGCGCGTCGCCGCGCTCGATGAAGTCGAAGCTGAGATCGAACTTGGCGGTCTCCTGGCCGAGCGGTTCCGGCGTGGCCGCCAGGCCGGGCAGATCGAGCGTGCCGTTCTGGTCGGTCAGGTAGACGACCATCACCTGGAACAGCGGATGCCGGGCCAGCGACCGGGACGGATTGATCGCCTCCACCAGCCGCTCGAATGGCAGATCCTGATGCTCGTACGCCGCCAGGTCCGTCTCCCGGACCCGCCCCAGCAGGTCCGCGAATGTTGGCGTGCCGGAAATATCCGTACGCAACACGAGCGAGTTGACGAAGAAGCCGACCAGATCTTCCAGCTTCTCGTCGCCACGCCCGGAGATCGGCGTGCCGAGGGGAATGTCGTCACCCGCGCCGAGCCGGTGCAATAGGGCGGCGACGGCGGCCTGGGTGACCATGAACATGCTGACGCCGTGCGCCCGAGCCAGCCTCCGCAGCCCGCGCGCCAGTTCCGGCTCGACGGTCAGCCCGACCGCACCGCCTTGGTGGCTGCCCTCGTCAGGCCGGGGCCGGTCGGCGGGCAGCGGAAGCTCCTCCGGAATTCCGGCGAGCGCCTCCCGCCAGTAATCGAGCTGATCGGCCTGAGTGACGTCCAGGGAGTCGCGGTGCCACTGGGTGTAGTCGATGTACTGCACCGGCAGCGGCGCCCAATCAGGCGCCCGGCCTTCGCACCGTGCCCGGTATGCCTCGGCCAGGTCCCGCCGAAGCGGCCGATCGGACCATTCATCGGCCGCGATGTGGTGCACGACCAGCAACAGCACATGCTCCCTCGGCGCGACCCGGAACAGCCACGCCCGAACGGGGACTTCATGGTCGAGTTCGAACCCGCGCCCGGCCGCCGCGGCGAGCCTCCCGGCCAACTCGCTCTCCGCAACATCTTCCCTGTTGAGGACGGCGTGCGCCTGCTCAGGCGTGAGCACGAGCTGATACGCCTGCCCGTCCCGTTCGGGAAACACCGTGCGCAGGCTCTCGTGCCGCGCCACCAGATCCTGAACCGCGGCATCGAGCGCGTCCACGTCCAGGTCCCCCGACAGCCGCCAGGCCATCGGGATGTTGTACGTGGAGTCAGGCCCTTCCAGCCGATGCAGCACCCACAACCGCTGCTGCGCGAACGACAACGCCGGGAACTCGGGCCGTACCTCGATGGGAGTGGGCGCGGGCCTGACCTCGCCCGCCTGCCGCAGCCGGGCGGCGAGCCGTTCCGGGGTCGGCGCCTCGAAGACCTCGCGCAGCGAGACCTCCGCGCCCAAATCGGCGCGAATCCGGCTGACCAGCCGCATCGCCAGCAGCGAGTGGCCGCCCAGCGCGAAGAAGTCCTCGTCGACCCCGACCCGTTCCGCGCCGAGCACGGCGGCGAACAGCTCACACATGATCTCTTCACGCGCGTCCCTGGGCCGCCGCCCGGAGATGGAGGCGGCCGATTCCGGGGCGGGCAGCGACGTGCGATCCAGCTTCCCGCTGATCGATCGAGGGAGCGCGGCGAGTTCGACGAACGCCCCCGGAACCAGGTGCTCGGGCACGCGCGCCGCCACATAGGCACGCAATTCGGCGATGTCGAGGCGGGTGCCGGCCACGTAGGCGACCAGTCGCCGTACGCCCGGGGTGTCCTCGCGGATCACGACGGCGGCCTGGGCGACGGCGGGGTGGCCGCGCAGGACGGCCTCGATCTCGCCGGGCTCGATCCGGAAGCCGCGGAGTTTGACCTGGTCGTCGGCCCGGCCAAGGAACTCCAGGGCTCCGTTGGAGCGGCGGCGGACCAGGTCGCCGGTGCGGTAGAGGCGCCCGCCCGGCTCGCCGAAGGGGTCGGCGACGAAGCGTTCCGCGGTCAGCGCGGGACGGCCGAGATAGCCGCGCGCGAGCCCTTCGCCGGACAGATACAGCTCGCCGGGAACCCCGGCCGGAACGGGTTGCAGGGTCGCGTCCAGCACATGCGCCCGGGTGTTGGCGATCGGGGCGGCCCATTCCCGCGGGCCGTGCCAGCCGTAGGCGTCGACGGCGCATTCCGTCGGACCGTACAGGTCGTGCACGACCGTGTGGGGAAGGGCGCACAATCGTGCCCAGAGTTCGGGCGAGGTGGCTTCGCCGCCGACGGCGAGGACCTTCGGCAGGTAGCCGTCCAGGAAGCCGTGGTGGATGAGTTCCTGCAGGTAGGTAGGGGTGAGGTCGATGAAGCCGAGCTCGTGGTCCGCGACGTAGTCGAGGAGCGCGGCCGGGTCGGTCATGGTGCGTTCGTCCAGAACATGCAGTTCGTGGCCGGCGAGGAGCCAGAGCAGCGGCTCCCATGAACCGTCGAAGCTGAACGACGCCGCGTGCAACGCCCGGAGCACGCCCGGTCCCGCCGGATCGATGAGATCGGCCCGATGTGACCCGAACAGGTTGCTCAGCCCGCGATGCGTCCCGACGACGCCCTTGGGCATTCCGGTTGAACCCGACGTGTAGATGACGTAGGCGGCGGAGTCCGGTGGCACCGAGACAGGCGCGAGTCTCCCGCCGGGTTCGAGATCGTCGAGTGTGACCGCTCCGGGCAGGTCGAGATCGGCCGTGCTCAGAACGCATGCCGCGCCGGTGTCGTCGAGCATGTATCGCAGGCGTTCCACCGGATAGGCAGGGTCCAACGGCAGATATGCGGCGCCTGCGGAAAGCACGCCGAGAATTGCCGGAACCATCTCCGACCTGGGCAAAGCCAGGCCGACCACGTCCTCGAACCCGATCCCCCGTTGCTTGAGCATGCGGGCGATGCTGGCAGCCCGCACCGACAATTCCGCGAAGGTCAATCGCCTGCCGCCGGTCACGAGAGCGGTCTGATGGGGTTTGTTCCAGACGGCTTCGGCGAACAATTCCGGCACACTGCGCCGCTCGATCGGCCTCTCGGTGTCATTCCAGCTGTTCAGACGCTCTTCGGCGGTGAGCACCGAGAATCGGCTGATGGGAGTTCCAGTTTTCTCCGCCAGGAGTCCGAGCAGGGCGACGGCGCGCTCGGCGAGGGACTGCGCGGTGCCCGGATCGCACCGATCGGTCGCGTACTCCAGCAGCAGGGTGATTTCGGAGACATGGTCGACGAAAGTGAAGTCGAGGTCGAATTTGGCGGTCTCGATCCGGGTCGGCCACCACTCGGTGGCCAGTCCCAGCACGTCGGGGTCCCCGTCCGGGCGGTAGTGGTAGCCCAGCATTACCTGAAATAGCGGGTTACGTCCGGGCACGCGGGGCGGGTTGATCGTCTCGACCAGGCGCTCGAAGGGCAGGTCCTGATGTTCGAACGCGGCCAGATCCGCGTCCCTGATCCGCGCCACCAGCTGGGCGAACGTCGGATCTCCGGACAGATCCGCGCGCAGGACCAGCGTGTTGACGAAGAAGCCGACCAGGTCGTCCAGGTTCTCATCGGTTCGACCGGCGATGGGAGCGCCGAGAGGGATGTCGTCTCCCGCGCCCATCCGGTGGAGCAGCGCGGCGACGCCCGCCTGGAGCAGCATGAACATGCTCGTCCCGGTTTCCGCGGAGAGCTCCCGCAGCGCGCGGGCCGTCTCGGCGGGCACGTCCGCCCGAACCAGTCCACCCCGCCCGTCCGGATCCGCCGGCCTGGGCCGGTCGAGCGGCAGCGGAATCTCCTCGGGCAGCCTGTCCAGCACGCGCGTCCAGAACCCGAGCTGCCGCTCGCCGTCGCCCGCCAGCAGGTCGCTCTGCCAGATCGTGTAGTCGGCGTACTGCACCGGCAGCGGCGCCCACCCCGGCTCGCCGCCGCCCTTTCTGGCCTGGTACGCGACGTCCAGATCCGCCAGGAACGGCCGATCCGACCATTCATCGGTGGCGATGTGATGCAACACGATCGCGACCACGTGATCGTCCGCTCCGACCCGGAACACATCCGCCCGAACCGGCATCTCCCCGGCCAGGTCGAACGGCCGCCGAACCGCTTCCCGCACCTGTTCGTCCAGCTGCTCCGGCGTGCAGTCCCGCACCGCGAAGCCCGGCTCGCCATCCAGGATCAGCTGGTACGGCTCGCCCTCGTGTTCCACGAAAACCGTCCGCAGCGCCTCATGCCGCAGAGCGACATCGGCCAGCGCCCGCCGTAACGCGTCCAGGTCCAGTTCCCCGCGTAGCCGTACGACAAGGGGGAAATGGTACGCGTCGCCGCCGCTGAGCCGCTCGGCCAGCCACAACCGGCGCTGCGCGGCCGACACCGGAATCCGTTCGGGCCGGTCGGCGACCGCCACCACGGGCGGGCGCGCGGGCTTGCCCGCGTCCGCGCGTTCGGCCAGCAGCGCGGGCGTGGGCGCTTCGAACAGGTCGCGGATCGCCAGTTCGGCGCCGAGCTCGACTCTGGCCCTGCTGATCAGCCGCGTCGCGAGCAGCGAATGCCCGCCGAGATCGAAGAAACTGTCCTCCGCCCCGGCCTCCGGAAGCGCGAGAACCTCCGCGAAGAGCCGGCAAAGCACCTCTTCTCGCGGGGTACGCGGTCCGCGCCCGTTTGACGCCACCACGGATTCTGCGTCCGGCAGCGCCGCGACGTCGAGCTTCCCGTTGTCGTTCATTGGAAGCCGGTCGAGCACGACGAAAGCCCCGGGAACCATGTAGTCGGGCAGTTCCTGCCGCAATTCCTCCCGGACTCGGGCCACCAGCCCTCCGGCCTGTCGCCCCGTCACGGGCGCGTTCGCGTAAGGAGGAGTGCCGCCTCCTTGCCGATACAGCCCCGAAGTGAGGCGAACCTCGCCGCGGATGAAGACCGCCTCGAACCGCCCGGCTTCTCCCGACCAGGTGGTGAGCAGCTGATACCCCTCCGCGGCGGCGATTTCCCGCAGCTCCTGGGGCTCAATCCCCGAAATGGTGACACCACGCTCGGTACCAATCCGCCCATCCGGGACGCCGGTCAGGCGCAGCGCGTTTTTGTCGGTGGCGGCGTGCACGATGTCCGCGTGTTCAACCAGCTCAGGCCGCCAGGCCCGCAGAAGCGCCGCCAGCTGATCCTGCCACTGTGGTGGCCGCTGGCCGTCTTCTTCGGTCGCCGGCGCCGATTCGTGGAGTTCGAGGAGGGTCTGCCAGTCGAGGGTGGGTTCGTCCCCCAGGCGGAGGTCGGGCGTGTCGTCGTAGAGGACGACGTCGTAGCGGTAGCGGGTGAGCTCGTTGTGGTGACGGCCGCCCTTGGTGCGCAGGTCCACGGCGTGGCAGAGGGTGGTGAAGTAGTCGGGGTCGACCAGGAGTTCCTTCTCCAGGGCGAGACCGCGGTCGGCGGCCCGGCTGACCTGGTCCGGGGAGGTGTCCGGCGTCGCGCGGGTGAGCTGGATGGCCGTGTGGAAGGTGCGGGCCGAGCGCAGGTCGCGGACGTCGCCGATGAACAGGGCGCCGCCCCGGGCGAGCAGGGGCATCACGCCGGAGATGACCTCGGTCAGGTGGTCGATGCTGGGGAAATACTGGATGACCGAGTTGATGATGATCGTGTCGAAATAGCCGACCGGCAGGCCGTCGGTGGCGTTGGCGGGCTGGCAGCGCAGCGTGACCTTGGCGGCCAGGCCGGGGTCGCGGCGCAGGTCTTCGCCGATCTTGCGGATCACCGGCGCGGCCAGGTCGGTCGCCCAGTACGTCTCCGCGTCCGGTGCCAGCTGGGACAGGAGAAGGCCGGAGCCGACGCCGATCTCCAGGATGCGGCGGGGGCGCAACGCCCTGATGCGGGCGACGGTCTGGGCCCGCCATTCCCGCATGTGCTCGAGCGGGATCGGGGTTCCGTCGTAGCTGCTGTCCCAGCCCGCGAAGTCCTCGGTGAAGACGGCGGTGCCGATCTGCTCGTACTCGTCGGAGTAGATCTCCTGCCATTCGCCGATCTGGGCGAGTTCGGCGGATTCCCGCTCGTCACCGGTGAGCTCGGCGGGCACCAGGTAGGCGACCAGCCGCTGGCCGCCCGCCGGGTCGTCGCGGGCGATGACGGCGGCCTGGGCGACCCCCGGCCTGCGGGTGAGCACGGTCTCGATCTCGCCGGGCTCGACCCGGTGGCCGCGGATCTTGACCTGGTCGTCGGTGCGGCCCAGGAAGTCGAGGTTGCCGTCCGGGCGGCGGCGGACCAGGTCGCCGGTGCGGTAGAGGCGTTCGCCGGGCTCGCCGTACGGGTCGGCGACGAAACGTTCGGCGGTCAGGGCCGGGCGGCCGAGGTAGCCGCGGGCCAGGCCGATGCCCGCGATGTACAGCTCGCCGGGGACGCCGTCGGGGACCGGGCGCAGCCAGCCGTCCAGGATGTGCGCGCGGGTGCCGCGGATCGGCCGGCCGACGGTGGAGGTGGCGCTGTCCTGGGTGCCGCCGCCGAGTGTGTTGATCGTGTATTCGGTGGGGCCGTACAGGTTGTAGCCGTAGGTGCCTTCGGTGTCGCGGAGCCTGGTCCACACGGTTTCCGGCACGGCCTCGCCGCCGAGCAGCACGAGCGGGGGCCGGTGGCCCTCCAGCAGCCCTTCCTCGATGAGCAGGTGGGCGTAGGTCGGGGTGACGTTGACGACGTCCACCCGGTGCGCCTCGCAGTAGGCGACCAGGGCTTGCGCGTCGCGGCGGAGCTCCTCGTCGCACACGTGCACCTCATGGCCCTCGACCAGCCAGAGCAGCTCTTCCCACGACATGTCGAACGCGAACGACACGGTGTGCGCGATCCGCAGCCGCCGCCCGCCCGCCGACGCGACCGCCGGATCGAAGATCTCCCTCTGATGGTTGAGCTGCATGTTCGTCAGCCCGCGGTACGGCGTGACGACGCCCTTCGGCCGCCCCGTGGAACCGGAGGTGTAGATCACGTACGCCGGGTGTTCCAGGCTGAACGCCGGACGGTCGGCCTCGGTGATCGGCCCGGCGGGCAGCGCGGCCAGCTCGGCTTCGATCTCGTCGAGCAGGACCCTGGGCATGTCTCCGGCCAGCCGTGCCGACACCGCGCCGGTCGACAGCAGGAACTGAGGTCGCGCGTCGGCCAGCATCGCGGCCAGCCGGTCGTCGGGATAGTCCAGCTCCAGCGGCAGGTAGGCGGCTCCGGTGCGGAGCACGGCGAACAGCGCCGCAACCATGTCGATGGATCGCGCCAGCCCGAGCGCGACGATCCGCTCCGGGCCGGCGCCACGGGCCAGCATCAGCCGGGCCAGGCGGTTGATCCTCGCGTCCAGTTCGGCGTAGGTGACCGTGCGGTCGCCGAAGACGAGCGCGAGAGCGCCGGGGGTGCGGGTGGCCTGGACGGCGAGCAGGTCGGCGATGGTCTCCTCGGGGACGGGCACGCGGCTGGGCGCCCATTCGAGCTCCAGCGCGGTCCGCTCGGCGGGGAGCAGGGGGTCGAGGCTGCCGACGGGGGCGTCCAGATCGCCGGCCAGCCGCTCCAGGAGGAGGGCGAACCGGTCGAGCAGCGCTTGTGCCCGGGCGTGGTCGATCAGGTCGGGGCGGTGGGTGAGGGTCACCCTGATCCGGTGGCCGGGGGTCACGATCAGGTTGATCGGGTAGTGGGTGGCGTCCACGTTGGCGACGGCGGTCGCGCCGTACCGGTCGTGGAGGTCGGTGAGGCGGTCCTCGGTGTCGCCGTCGCGCAGCACGAAGAGGGAGTCGAACAGCCGCCGATGGCCGGTCTCGGCCTGCAGCACGCCCAGCCCGAGGTATTCGTACGGCATGAGGGCGAGGCGTTCGCCCTGGATCCGGCGCAGCAGCGCGAGCACCGATTCGGCCGGATCGAAGGCGACGCGGGCCGGGACGGTGTTGAGGAACATGCCGATGACGTTCTCGACCTCGGGCACCTCGCTCGGGCGGCCCGCGACCGTGGTGCCGAACACCACGTCGGTGCGGCCGGTCGCGCTCGCGAGCACCAACCCCCAGGCGGCGTTGAGCAGCGTGTTGAGGGTCAGGCCGTTGCCCCGGGTCGCCGCGCGCAGCCGGTCGGCGAGCTCGGCGGGCAGTTCGGTGTCGAGGCTCTCCGGGATGACGGGTTCCTTGCCCGCGTCGGCGAGCAATGTGGGTTCAGCGAGGCCGTCGAGGGCGGCTCGCCAGGCCTGGGTGGCGACGGTCGTGTCCTGGGCCGCCAACCAGGTGAGGTAGTCGCGGTAGCTGCCCGGCGGGGGGAGAGCGCGGTCGTCGCCGGTGGCGTAGAGGGCGAGGAGTTGGCCGAAGAAGAGCCAGGCCGACCAGCCGTCCCACAGCAGCAGGTGCCGGCCGACGACCAGCCTGTCGCCGCGGCCGTCACCCAGCCGGATCAGGAGGAGCCGGAACAGCAGCGGCCGGGACAGGTCGAACCGGCGGGTGCGCTCTTCGGCGATCACCTCGGCCATCCGGGCGTCCCGCTCCTCCGGGGGCAGGCCGGACAGGTCGACGACGTCCAGGGGGATCTCCGGGTCGGCGACGATGAACTGCACCGGCTGGCGCAGGCCTTCGCTGGTGAATCCGGCGCGCAGGCTGGGGTTGCGGTCGAGCAGCAGCCGGACGGCGCGGCGCAGGCGGCCGGCGTCGAGCGGGGTGGCGAAGTCGAAGGACTCGTGGACGGTGTAGACGTCCAGGGCGCTGTCGTCGTAGGTGGCGTGGAAGAACAAGCCCTCCTGGAGGGGCGCCAGCGGCCAGATGTCGTCCACGGCGCCGAGCCGGTGCACGCGCTCGGTTTCCTCAGCCGTGAGGGCGAAAGTGTCGGCGGTGGGCGCGACCTCCGTCACGATGAGGGCGGTGGCCGCGAGGGCGGCCGGGGTGCGGTGTTCGAAGACGTCGCGGGGGCTCAGATCGAGTCCGGCGCGGCGGGCACGGCTGGAAACGCCGATCGAGGTGATGCTGTCGCCGCCGAGCAGGAAGAAGTCGTCATCGGCGCCGACCTCGGGCAGTTTCAGCACGGCGGCGAAGATCTCGGTGAGCAGGTGTTCGCGTGCGCCGCTCGGAGCCCGGCTCCCGGCCTTGACGGCTCGGGGCGCGGGCAGGGCGTCCCGGTCGAGCTTTCCGCTGGGGCTCAGCGGCAGGTCGTCGAGCCACACATACGCGGTGGGGACCATGGCGGGGGGCAGCGCGGCTTCCAGGGCCTCCCGCAGGGCGGCCTCATCCGGTTGTTCGCCGGTGGCCGGAAGCAGGTATTCACCAGCGGCCGGAACCAAGTAGGCGACGAGGGACGAACCGTGCACGGTCACTGCGGCGCGAGCGACCTCGGGCAACCGGACCAGGGCGGCTTCGATCTCGCCGAGTTCGATCCGGTTCCCGCGCAGCTTGATCTGCCGGTCGGTGCGTCCCAGGTAGTCGATGGTGCCGTCATCCCGGCGGTTGACCAGGTCGCCGGTCCGGTACATGCGGCTGCCCGGTTCGCCGTAGGGGTCGGCGACGAAACGTTCCGCCGTCAGGCCCGGGCGAGCGTGGTAGCCACGAGCGAGCTGTACGCCGCTGAGGTAGAGCTCGCCCGGAACTCCGGCGGGGACAGGACGCAAGCACAGATCCAGGACCCGAAGCCCGGTGTTCCAGACCGGGCGCCCGATCGGGACCACCGCACGCCCGATCGGGACCACCGCGCCTTGCGGGTCCGTCGATGCCTCGCATGGGTGATAGGTCACGTCCACGGCTGCTTCGGTCGGGCCATACAGGTTGTGCAGGGGGGTGCCCGTGAGCGTCAGCCAGCGCGTGGCGGCGGAGTCGAGCAGCGCCTCACCGCTGCTGAACACGCGGCGGAGGCTCGTGGCCCAGCTGGGATCGGCGGTGATCTCTTCGGCCGCCAGGAACGCCTCCAGCATCGACGGCACGAAGTGCATCGTGGTGACGTTCTGCTCGCGGATGAGCCCGGCGAGGTATGCGGGATCCTGATGCCCGCCCGGCTTGGCGAACACCACGGCCGCGCCTTCGCACAACGCCCAGAAGAACTCCCAGACGCTCACGTCGAACCCGGCCGGAGTCTTCTGAAGAACGCGATCGTCGGCGGCGAGCTGATACTCGTTCTGCATCCACGCCAGCCGATTGACGATCGCCCGATGCGTGACGACAACGCCCTTCGGCCGCCCAGTCGATCCCGAGGTGTAGATCAGATAGGCGGGATGGTCCGGCTTAGCCACCTCGGCCTCGAATACGCGAGTTTTCGAATCTGCGGCTTCCGCTTCGGCGGTCCCGCCGTCAGTCTCGGCGCTGATCTGGCCGCGGCAGTCGGGGACTTCTGGGGTGACGGATTCGAGGAGGTCGGGGGTGTCGATGACCAGGCGGGTGAGGCCGGTGGTCGCGGGGAGGCGGGGGATCGCGGCCGAAGTCGTCAAGATGGTGTGGGCGCCGGAGTCGGTGAGCATGTAGGCGACCCGGTCGGCGGGGTAGTCGAGGTCGAGGGGAAGGTAGGCCGCGCCGGATTTCAGGACCGCGAGGAGGGCGATCATCAGGTCCACAGATCTGGGGACGGCTACCGCGACGACTTGTTCGGGGCGGGTCCCGGTGCGTCGCAAGTGGTCGGCGAGGGTCTCGGCGCGGGTGTCGAGGTCGGCGTAGGTGAGGTGCTCGCCTTCGTAGATCACGGCGGTGGCGTGGGGGGTTCTGGCCGCCTGGGATTCGAACGCGGCTGCCAGCGTGGTTTCGGGAATGTCCACGCGCGTTCCGGCCGGATGTGCGGTGGCCAGTTCGTCGGTGGAGAGCAGGTCGAGGGTGGCCACCGTTTGGGCCGGATCTGTGGCGAGTGCGCGGAGGATGCGTACCAGGCGGTCGGCGATGCCGTGGACCGTGGCGGGAGCGAGTCGCTGGGCGTGGTACTTGAGGACCAGGTCGAGGCGGCGGCCCGGCTTCACGATGAGAGCCAGCGGATAGTGCACGGTGTCGTGGAAGGCGTGGCCGGTGATCCGGACGGTTCCCGACGGGTCGGTGAGGTCGGCTTCGGCCGGATAGTTCTCGAAGACCACGAGGCTGTCGAACAGGTCGCCGCCGCCGGTGTGCCCGGCGAGCCGGTGGAGTTCGGCGAGGCCGAGGTGCTGGTGGTCGAGCAGGGCGGCCTGCTCCTCCTGGAGGTGTTCGAGCAGTTCGCCCAAGGTCGAGGCGGGACGCCAGCGGAAACGCGTGGGCAGCGTGTTGATGAACAGGCCGACCATGGATTCGACGCCTTCGACTTCGGCGTCGCGCCCGGAGACCGTGGTGCCGAACACCACGTCCTCCCGTCCCGCCGACCGGCCGACCAGCAACCCCCAGGCCGCCTGGACCACGGTGCCGAGCGTGACCCCGTGTTCCCTCGCCTGGCCCGTAAGGCGGGCGGTGACGTCCTCGCCCAGCTCCACATGTACCTGACCGGGCACCGGGGCTCCAGCGACGATCGGACTCGTGACCAGACGCGTCGGCTCATCGATCCCGGCGAGGGCACCCTTCCAGACCTCCCGGGCGGCATCCTTGTCCCGCTCCCCCAGCCGCCGCAGATAGGCCTTGTAGGGCGTGACCTCGGGCAACTCCGCGGAGGTCCCGTAGAGCGCCATCAGTTCCCGGTGCAGGACCGGCAACGACCAGCCGTCCGCGACGATGTGGTGGAAGGTCAGCACGAGTCGGCTCCGGCCGGGGCCGACCCGCACCAGCGCGAATCGGACGAGTGGCGGGCGACCGAGATCGAAAGGCGCCGCCCGCTCCTCCGCCACCACCGCCTCCACCGGAGCTTCCGAGACTTCACGCCAGGGAAGTTCCAGTCCAGCGGCGATGATCTGCACCGGCAGCCCATCGGGGCGCAGCCGGAAACACGCACGCAGCGGAGCATGCCGTTCCAGCAGTCTCTGGGCGGCGCGCCGCAGCGTCGGCCCGTCCACCGCGCCAGCCAGCTCGATGACCTGTTGCACGACGTAGGCGTCCGCGTCCGCCCCGTCGACCAGCGAGTGGAAGAAGAAGCCCTCCTGGAGGGGACTCAGCGGCAGAAGCTCCTCCACCGTCACCGGATGATCGCCCTGTATGCGCGCGAGTTCCTCGTCCGGCAGCTCCACCAGTGGCTCGACGGCCTCTTCGACATCGATCCGGTCCACCGCGACCGAGGCCAGCGCGGCCACCGTTCGGTGCCGGAACACGTCCCGGGAGGTCAGCCGAAGCCCGGCCTCGCGAGCCCCGACCAGCAGCCGGATGGCGGTGATGCTGTCCCCGCCAAGGGCGAAGAAGTCGTCGTCGATCGTGGCCGCGTCCACGCCGAGCACCTGCGCGTACAACCGGCAGAGCAGTTCCTCACGCGGATCACGCGCGGCACGACCGGAACTCAGCGCCCCATAGTCGGGAACCGGAAGCGACGACGCGTCGATCTTGCCGCTCGACGTGACCGGAATGCGATCGATCGGAACGAACGCCGCAGGAACCATATAGTCCGGCAGCCATTCCGCAGCGTGTGCCCGCAGTGCCCGCATCAAGGCGGAGACATCACGGAACGGCGCGGGAGCGTTGGCCAGCCGCACGGCACCATTCAGCCGATAGGGAGCAAACCCGGCCGCCGAATCCTGAGCGGGCGCCTTCGGACCCTGAGCGGCTTCCTCCGAACTCTGAGCGGGTTCCTCCGAATCCTGAAGGGGCACCTTCAAATCCTGAGAGGGCTTCTTGGTGAAGACCGCGTCGAGGCTGCCGTCGTCGGCGTGGCCGGTCCAGGTGAGGATCAGCCGATAGCCGAGCCGGTCGGCGAGGGTGTGCAGGGCTTCGGGGTCCGCGCCGGGTATGGCCGTCGCCGATCGGCTGTCGTCCTGGATGGAGGCGAGAGCCGCCAGGTCGTCGGTCAGCCGGACGTTGGGGATGCCGGTGATCCGCAGGGAGTAGGAAGGGTCGGTCGTGAGGCGGGGTTCGAGGGCGGAGAGGCCGCCCAGGGTGGTCCAGGTGATTTCGGAGGCGTAGCCAGAGATGGCGTAGCCGGATGGTCCGGCCTGCGCGCTGGGGGTGAGCCCGGAGGGGGCGGCGTGGAGGACCACGTCGTAGCGGTAGCGGGTGAGTTCGTTGTGGTGGCTGCCGCGTTTGATCTGGATGTCGGCGGTGAAGCCGGGGAGGGTGGCGAAGTAGTCGGGGTCGAGGAGGAGTTCGCCTTCCCAGGCCACCGAACGGTCGATGGCAGAGCGGAGGGCCTGCTTGTCGGCGGGGGATCCGGCGCGGCGGGATTCGACGGCGGCGCGGAGGCAGCGGAGCAGGCGGAGGTTGCGGATGTCGCCGATGAACAGGGCTCCGCCGGGGGTCAGCAGGGTGGCCGCCTGGCGGATGACGTCGGTCAGGTAGTCGGCGCTGGGGAAATACTGCGCGACCGAGTTGATCACGATCGTGTCGAAGGAACCCGTGGGGAGCCCGGTCACGTCGTGTGCGGGCTGGGCCCGGAGTTCGACCCTGTCGGCCAGGTCAGAGGGCAGTTGGGCGCGCAGGGTGTTGACGGCTTCGGCGGAGAGGTCGGTGCCCCAGTAGGAGTCGCACGCCGGGGCGATGCGGGACAGCAGGAGGCCGCTGCCGACGCCGATCTCCAGGACGCGGCGGGGGCGGAGCTCGGTGATGCGGGCGACGGTGGCGTCACGCCATTCGCGCATCTCCTCGACGGGGATGGGCAGCCCGTCGTACATGCTGTTCCAGCCGGCGAAGTTCTCCTGGAAGCTCTCGGTTCCGGCCGCCTGGTAGAGGAGTTCGTGCAGGTCCTTCCAGGCGCCGACTTGGTCGCTCGCGTCGCCGGCGTGCAGGGCGGGCACGACGTACGCGGCGAGGCGGCGGTCGCCGGGGCGGTCCTCGCGGACCACGACGGCGGCCTGGTCGACGGCCGGGTGGGCGCGCAGGACGGATTCGATCTCGCCGGGCTCGATGCGGAAACCGCGGATCTTCACCTGGGAGTCGGCCCGGCCGAGGAACTCCAGCCGCCCGTCCTGCCGCCAGCGGACCAGGTCCCCGGTCCGGTAGAGGCGCTCCCCCGGCTCGCCGAAGGGGTCGGCGACAAAACGTTCCGCGGTGAGGCCGGGCCGCCCGAGATAGCCACGAGCCAGGCCCGCGCCGCCCAGGTAGAGCTCTCCGGTGACTCCGGCGGGAACCGGCTTGAGCCGCGCGTCCAGCACGTACGCCCGGGTGCCCGGGTCGGGGATGCCGATGGGCACGATCGATCCGGGAGCGATGTCGGGATCGCAGAGGCCGAGGGTGGAGTTGGTGGTGGCCTCGGTCGGGCCATAGGCGTTGAACATCATGCGGCCGCGGGCGTACCGGGCGACGAGTTCGGGCGAGACGCGTTCGGTTCCGGCGAGCAGGGTGGCCGCCGGCGGCAGGCGTACGCCGTCGGGCATGGCGTCGAGCAGGGCCGGGGGGAGGATCATGAATGTGATGCCGTTGGCGTTCGCGTAGTCGGCGAGCGGGGCGCCCGGGACACGGCGTTCGGAGGGGACGACCACGAGGCGTCCGCCGGAGAGCAGGCCCAGGCAGAGGTCCCAGAAGGCGACGTCGAAACCGGGCGAGGCGAACTGCAGCACCCTGCTGTGCGGGCCGATGCCGAACCTTTCGCTCTGGGTGGCGACGAGTTTGGCGACCCCGGCGTGGGAGAGCACGACGCCCTTGGGGCGGCCGGTGGAGCCGGAGGTGTAGATGACGTAGGCGGCGTTGCCGGCACGCAACGGGCCGCGGTCGGCCTCGGCGGGATCGTGGGACGGGCGGTCCGCCAGCTCGCGCAGCGACTCCGGCGCGTCGAGCACCAGGACGGGCAGCCCGTCCGCGCAGGGAAGCTCGCCCACCATGTCCGCGGTCGTGACCAGGCAGGTCGGCGTGGCGTCGCCGAGCATGTAGGCGATCCGGTCCGCCGGGTAGTCGGTGTCCAGCGGCAGGTACGCGGCCCCGGACTTCAGCACGGCCACCTCGGCCACGATCAGCTCGGCCGACCGGGGCACGGCGAGCGCGACGACCCGCTCCGGTCCCGCCCCGCGCGCGATCAGCGCATGCGCGAGCCGGTTGGCCCGCTCGTCCAGCTCCGCGTAGGTGAGCCTGGTCTCCTCAAAGACCAGCGCGATCTCGTCCGGCCGCTGCCGCACCTGGGTGGCGAACATGTCCGGCCAGGTGAGCGGCGGCACCGAATGTCCGGTGGCGTTCCAGTCGAGCAGGATCCGGCGCCGCTCTTCGAGGCTCAGCAGCTCCAGCTCCCCGATCGGCGACTCCGGTCGATCCTGCCCGTCGGCCAGCAGCCGGGCGTAGTGCCCGAGCATGTGATCGACGGCGGATGCCTCCAGCAGGCCAGGCCGGCCCTTCACCTGGACCTGGCCGGATTCGACCTCCAGCGGGAGATCCAGCACCCCGAGCCCTCGAACCCCGCCCTCGCCCGCCTTCATGACAAGTCCGGCGTCTCCCAGGTCGGCGGTGGCGACCTGGGCGAGCAAGTCGGCGAAGGTCGTTTCCGGGGTGACGCGCAGGTGCAGGGGCGTGCCGCCCTGGTCGATCGTGAGGTCGGTGCCTCCGCCGTATCGATGCAGCAGGGCCGCGTACGCTGCGAGCGCTTCGTCCCGATTCGAGGGGCGGATGAGCTGCCGACGCCAGGACTCCATCGATTCGTCAATACCGGACACCGAAGACCGAGCCTCCCAGACTGTAGTGAACAGGCCCCAATCGGGCCAGGATCCATGCCGCGTACTAAGGTAAGCATTACCTAAGTGGATGGGAAGTCCGCAAGCATAGAAATTAGGCGTGCCTAACCTAAACTCACGAACATGGAGACGGCTCGGTTGACTCGGTACAAAGGGCTCGGCCCGGCCCTGTTAGTCGTGGGCCTGGGCGCGTCGCTGGTCGTGCTGTGCGTGCTCTCACTCGCGCTCGGGGCCCTCAACGTCCCCATTGACCAGGTGGTTCAGGCCTTGTTCGGCACGCCGGCCGATCGGACCGTCGAGAACGTCATCTGGTCGGTACGGGTGCCGCGGACGCTGCTCGGCCTCACCGCCGGGGTGGCGCTCGGCCTGTCGGGCGCGCTCATGCAGGCCCTCACCAGAAACCCGCTGGCCGACCCAGGCCTGCTGGGCGTGACCGCGGGCGCGTCGTTCGCGATCGTGGGCTCGGTCGCCTTGCTGGGGATCGGCTCGCTGCTCGGTTTCATCTGGTTCGCCCTCGCCGGGGCGTTGATCGCCAGCGTCGTCGTTTACTTGCTCGCCGGGTTGGGCCGCTCGGGACTGACTCCGGTGAAGCTCGCGCTCGCGGGGATCGCGGTCACCTCGCTGCTGTTCTCGATCACGCACGCGATCGTGCTGGTCGACCCGGAGGCGCTCAACCGCTACCGGTTCTGGTCGGCTGGTTCGCTGGCCGGGCAGACCGGCGATGTGGTCGCGCAGATCCTCCCGTTCGTCATCGCGGGCACCGTTCTCGCGCTGGCCTGCGCGCCCGCGCTCAACAGCCTGGCGCTGGGAGACGACGTGGCCGCCTCGCTGGGGCGGAAGGTCGGCTTGATCCGGGTTCAGGGCGTGATCGCCATCATGCTGCTCACCGGGGCCGCGGTCGCGGTCATCGGGCCGGTGGTGTTCATCGGTCTAGTGGTGCCGCACGTCGCCCGGGTCCTGGCGCAGCAGGCCGGGCTCGGCCCCGACCATCGCTGGCTGCTCCCCTTGTCGGCGGCGCTCGCCCCCTGCCTGCTCCTGACCGCTGACATCCTCGGCCGGATGCTGGCCAGACCCGCCGAAGTCCAAGCCGGGATCCTGATCGCCTTCATCGGCGGCCCGTTCTTCATCGCCCTGGTCCGCCGACGCCGCCTCGCGGAGATCTAACCATGATCCACCCCCCATCCACCGATCCCCCCGGACGCCAGCCTTCCGGATCCGCAGGCTCCGGGCCCCAGCCATCAGGCTCCCAGTCCGAACACCAAACCTCGGGACCCCAGGCCGCCGGACCCCACCCTTCCGGGTCCAAGCCGCGAGGATCCCAACCCACCGGAGCCAAGCGCTCCGGACCCCTAACTCCAGGGTCTCGGCTACCTGGAGCCCAGCGCTTCGGGGGTCGCGGCCATTTCCGGCTGGTGGTGCCGCCGGTCTCCGGCATGGTGCGCCCCCGCCTGGTCGCGGTCTGCCTGACGCTCACCGCCGGAACCTTCGCGGCGTTCTGCTGGCTTCTGTCGGTCGGCGACTACCCGATCACGCTCCCCGAAGTCGTCCAGGCGCTCGCCGGT
Source organism: Acrocarpospora macrocephala (assembly GCF_009687865.1). Taxonomy (GTDB): domain Bacteria; phylum Actinomycetota; class Actinomycetes; order Streptosporangiales; family Streptosporangiaceae; genus Acrocarpospora; species Acrocarpospora macrocephala. The sequence goes on along the minus strand of NZ_BLAE01000038.1, from coordinate 45,445 downwards.
TACGGCGACCCGGGCAACATCGTCGTCGTCCGCGAACTCCGGCTCCCCCGCGCCGCCGCCGGGCTGCTGGTCGGGCTCGCGTTCGGCATCTCCGGCGCGCTGTTCCAGACCATGGCCCGCAACCCGATGGCCAGCCCGGACGTCATCGGCCTCATCCAGGGTTCCGGCACGGCGGTGGTCGCCAGCATCATGCTCGGCTGGACCGGCGGCCTCGCCACCCAGACCATCGGCCTGGCCGGAGCGCTCGCCACGGCCCTGATCGTGTACCTCCTGGCCTGGAAACGCGGCACCACCGGCTACCGGATCATCCTGGTCGGGATAGGCGTGTCCTGGATGTGCACCAGCGCCACCGACTACCTGATCGCCCGCGGCGGCCAGTTCCAGGCGCAGGCGGCGGTCGGCTGGCTGGTCGGCAACCTCAACGGGCGCGACTGGGACCAGGTGCTCCCGCTCGCGCTGGCCTGCGTGGTCCTGATACCGGCCGCGCTGCTGCTCGGCCGCCTGTTGCGTACGCTCCAGCTCGGTGACGACGTCGCCGCCGGGCTCGGCACGCCCGTTCAGCTGACCCGGTTCGCGATCATGCTGACCGGTGTCGGCCTGATCGCCTTCGGCACGGCGGCGGGCGGCCCGATCGCGTTCGTCGCGCTGTCCGCCCCGCAGATCGCGCAACGCCTGGCCGGCACCGCCTGGCCGCCCACCCTGGCCTCCGGCCTGACCGGCGCCCTGGTCGTGCTGGTCTCAGACGTGGTGGCCGCCCGGTTGATCCCCGAGGCGGAACTGCCGGTCGGAATCGTCACCGGCGTGCTAGGCGCGCCGGTTCTGCTCTGGTTGCTCATCCGCGCCAACCGCGCGGGATCAGGAGGCTGAACGGCATGTACGACCCTGACCTGCGGGCCTCCGCCCTCCACCTGGCCTACGACGACCGCCCGGTCATCCAGGATCTCGACGTCGCCGTCCCCCCGGGCCGAATCACCGCCATCGTCGGCGCGAACGCCTGCGGCAAGTCCACCCTCCTGCGCGCCCTCGCCCGCCTCCTCTCCCCCCGCCAAGGCACGGTACGGCTGGACGGCCGAGCCCTCCACTCCATCCCCACCAGGGAACTCGCCCAGCGCCTCGGCATCCTCCCCCAGGCTCCGGTCGCCCCCGAGGGCATCACGGTCATCGACCTCGTCACCCGTGGCCGGTCGCCCCACCAGACCTGGTGGCGGCAGTGGTCGAAAGCCGACCAGCAGGCCGTCCAGGACGCGCTGGACGCCACCGGCATCGCCGACCTGGCCGACCGCGCGGTCGACGAGCTCTCCGGCGGCCAGCGCCAGCGCGCCTGGATCGCGATGGCCGTCGCCCAGGGCACTCCCGTCCTCCTCCTCGACGAACCCACCACATTCCTGGACATGGCCCACCAAGTAGACGTCCTGGACCTGATCACCGACCTGAACCGCCGCGAGAACCGCACCATCGTCATGGTCCTGCACGACCTCAACCAGGCCTGCCGCTACGCCGACCACGTGATCGCCATGAAGTCCGGCCGAATCATCGCCGAAGGCACCCCCACCGACGTCATCACCCCGGAAACGGTCGAAGAGGTCTTCGACTTACGCTGCCAGATCACCACAGACCCGGTCAGCGGCACCCCTCTGATCATCCCGATCGGCCGCCACCACACCGGCGAGAACGACCCGATCCCCCACCGATGGGCGACGCGATAACAGGGTTGCTCGCCGTTATCCGGCTGTGAGCAGAAATCCGCACCGGTAATTTGGCATGGATGCGCGGTGACGCCCCGGCTTCACTACGGGCACGGCAGGAAGGACCCGCCGAAGATCACACCGGGGGCACCCCATGCGCATCGGCATGTCCGCCACGCTGGCGGCGCTCGGCCTCGCCGCCATTCTCTCCGCCATCAGTAGCACGCCCGCCACGGCGACCGCGGCATCCGGCAACCAGGATCGCATCGCGTCCGTGCTGCTTCCGCCGATGTCGCCGTACAGATACATAATCAAGGGGGATCGGTTCACGGTCACCACCAAGGTCAGTCCGGACGCGATCCGATTGAAGCTCTGGAAGATGCCGTCGGCGAACAATGCGTTCAATCTGCACGGCCTCTGGTTCTTCGCTCCGGTGCCGCAGCGTCCAGGGGCGTACTACCTGGAGAACCGTGACGGGGGCTGTTTGGACATCATTGACGGCATCTCCGCCGTCATCGGCACCGATCTGGCCCTTCGCCCGTGCGATGGCACCCGGAGCCAGCAATGGTCCACCCCGTATCGGGATGGTCGCTGGGCGCTGAGGAACCAGTGGAGCGGCCTGTATGGAGCGGTCAAGCTTCCGATCGCCGAGAACAAGGTGCTGACCCAGCAGCGGACCGGTTCCTTCGAGGAGCTCTACTTCCAGATGCCCTTCTTCTCATCCTGGCCGTCCACGGCGGACGCCTACCGATAGGTCACAGACCCAAGTCGGTCAGACCGGGGTGGTCATCGGGGCGGCGGCCAATGGCCCAGCGATACTTGCGATCGGCTTCGTCGATCGGGAGGTCGTTGATGCAGGCGTAGCGGTGCGCCATCAGGCCCTCGTCGTCGAACTCCCAGTTCTCGTTGCCGTACGAGCGATACCACTGGCCGGAGTCGTCATGGCTTTCGTACGCGAAACGGACCGCGATGCGGTTGCCGGTGAAGGCCCACAGCTCCTTGATGAGCCGGTAGTCCAGCTCCCTGTTCCATTTGCGAGTCAAGAACGCGATGATCTCCTCGCGGCCGTTGAGGAACTCGGCGCGGTTGCGCCACCGGCTGTCGACGGTATAGCCGAGCGCCACCTTCCCGGGGTCTCGGGTGTTCCAGGCGTCCTCAGCCAGGCGCACCTTCTCGATCGCGCTCTCCCGGGTGAAGGGCGGCCGTACCGACGAGGTCATGACTTCCTCCAGCGACAAAGGCGCGGCGACCGCCGCTGACGCCGTTGTTCCGCAACATCGGTCTACGCACCCCCAAGATCAGGCCAAGGTGTGAGAACCACTCGAACGCCCCACCGGGCTCCGTCGCGTTCTAGGATCTGGCCGTGATCGCTGAGCTGGAATGTGTCGTCCTGGACTGCCCCGATCCGATGGAACTCGCCACGTTCTATCAGTCGCTGCTCGGCGGGGCCGTCAACCAGCCGGATCGGCGGTGGTCGCTCGACGACGACTGGGCAACGCTGCACGCGCCGTCCGGTCTCGTGATCGCCTTCCAACGGGCGGTGGACTACCAGCCTCCGCAGTGGCCGGACCCGCTCCGGCCTCAGCAGTTCCATCTGGACTTCGGCGTCCCGGACCTGGATCGAGCGCACGAGCAGGTCCTGTCCTGGGGCGCGACCGTACTGGATGAAGGTCCTGCTGGACGAAGCTGGCGTATTTACGCGGACCCGGCAAGTCATCCTTTCTGCCTGGTCCGCAAGAAAAAGCCGCCTACGGATGGCCGGTCAGATAGCCCCCCATGGTCTTGAAGTAATCGGTGGCGGCGTGTTCGCTCCCGTCGTCCGTTCTGACGCGCTTGACCAGAAGACCTGGGCTCCGGCCGTTGCGGGCGTCGGCCCCCGCGACGATGACCACGCCGTCACCCTCGCGGATGAAGATGCGGCCGGGCGTCCCCCCGAACCGAGCCTGGGAGACGGCGGCGGAGATGATGCGCAGACGCTCGCCCCGGCAGAACGTGTACGCGTTCGGGTAAGGGTCGGATTGCGCCCGGATGAGGCGTTCCAGATCCTCGGCGGGCCAAGTCCAGTCGATCCGGCTGTCCTCGATCGCCCGCTTGTGAAAGAAACTGGCGGCACTCCGATCCTGCGGAGTCCATTCCGCATTGCCCGAATCGATCAGTTCAAGGGCGTCATGAACGATCGGCGCGATCAGATCGACAGTACGGAAGAACAGATCGGTCGCGGTGTCCCCCGGCCCGACCGGCACCGCCCGCTGCACCAGAATGTCCCCCGCGTCGAGCTCGGCGTTCATCCGATGCGCCGTCACCCCGACCTCCTTCTCCCCATTGATGAGCGCCCAGATCAGCGGCGAGAACCCCGCGTACGCGGGCAGCAGCGAGTCATGCACGTTCAGGGTCCCATGCACCGGCAGATCGAAGATCTCAGGCGGTAACCAGGTACGCCAGTTGTTGGCGACGATGAGATCCGGCGCGAGCTCACGGATCACATCGCCCAGGTCGGTGGGCCGGTTCCGGAGCAGCGCCGGCACGCCGCTCTCCGCCGCCAGATCGGCCACCGAATCATCCCAGATCTTCTCGTACGCGTGCTCGCTCCGCGGATGCGTCACCGCCAGGACCACCTCATGCCGGGAGTCCAGCAGAGCCTGCAGCGTGCGGTGTCCCCAGGTCTGATAGCCGAACATGACTACCCGCATGGTGTGGTTTCCTCTCCATCGCGACCTTGTTGCAAGGTAAGGCTAACCTTATCTACCATACGAGCGATGAAGGAGGCGATGTCGCGGTGACCACGCTGCGCACCGGGCCGGAAGCTGTTTACGACGTGCTGGGGATCGGCTTCGGGCCGTCCAACCTGGCGTTGTCCATCGCGATCGAGGAGCACAACAACACATCCGGAGACGTGATCACCGCCGGTTTCCTGGAGCGGCAGCCGCAGTTCGGCTGGCATCGGGGCATGCTGCTCGACGACGCCACCATGCAGGTGTCGTTTCCGAAGGACCTGGTCACCATGCGGAACCCGGCCAGCGACTTCAGCTTCCTGTGCTACCTGCGGGAACGTGGCCGTTTGGTGGACTTCCTCAACCAGAAGACGCTGTTCCCGTTACGCGCCGAGTTCCATGACTACTTCGAGTGGGCGGCGGCCCGGATGCGGCACCTGGTGGAGTATTCGGCGGAAGTCCTGCAGATCGAGCCGGTCAGGGCCGAAGGCGGCGAGATCCGCTGGTTCGACGTCACCAGCCGCGATCCCGACGACCCGGGCCGCACGGTGGTGCGCCGCGCCAGGAACATCTGCGTGGCAGTCGGCTTGGAGCCCCACCTGCCGCCGGGAACCGTACTCTCCGATCGGGTCTGCCACACCAGCGAGCTGATCCCCCGGGTCGCCGAGATGGCCGGCGCGCCGGTCCGCCGGGCGCTCGTCCTGGGCGCCGGCCAGAGCGCGGCCGAGGCGGTCGACTACCTGCACCGCGTCTTCGCCGACGCCGAGGTCTGCGCGGTCTTCGCCAAGTACGGCTACACGCCCGCCGACGACACCCCCTTCGCCAACCGCATCTTCGACCCGGAAGCGGTGGACGTCTACTACACCTCCCCGCCCGAGGTGAAGCAGTCCCTGCTGGAGTACCACCGGAGCACCAACTACTCGGTGGTCGACTCCGAACTGATCGAATCCCTGTACGCGACCATGTACCGCGAGCAGGTCCACGGCCGGAAACGCCTGCGCATGATGAACGTCTCCCGGATCAGGGACGTACGCGAACAGGACGGGCGGCTCGCTGTCACCGTGGAGTACCTGCCGACCGGCGAGCACGAGGTCCTCGACGCCGACCTGCTGGTGCACGCCACCGGCTACCGCTCGCAGGACATCGGCGCCCTGCTCGGCGAGACCGCCAAGCTCTGCCTGCGCGACGACGAGGACGCGATCCGGGTGGACCGCGACCACCGCGTCAAGGTCGCCCCCCAGGTCACCGCCGGAATCTACCTGCAGGGCGGCACCGAACACTCGCACGGCCTCACCTCGACGCTGCTCTCCACCACCGCCATCCGCGCCGGCGAAATCCGCGACTCCTTGCTCGCCCAGCGCAGCCTCACCGCGAACTAGCGCAGCACCGCGTTCCACATCCGCAAAACAGACAAACTAGGATGCAAAATCTAGCGCAAATTACGCAAGCTACTTCTCAGTAGCACACACTTCGCGCCACATATTGCGCAATACGCCACTAAACGACGCTCCAGGACAGTAACAGGGCGCTCACTGCCGCGCGCCCTGAAGTCTTGACACCATCAACCGCTGATGGAACTCTCGCAATTGTGTTGCAGGAATATGAAAATAGATTCGAGTAACTCGAATGCGAAGCGGCAGAAAGTCGTCGAGTGTTGACAAGGCTTTCGAGATAGTTGCCGCCGTGTCCGAGGCGGGCCGGAGCGGAATCACGCTCGGCGCCCTGGCCGCCCGGGCCGGCGTGGCAGTGAGCACAGCTCACCGATATGTCACTTCATTGCTGGAATTGCGCGTTCTGGACCGTGACGCGGCGGGTTGTTACCGCCTCGGCGTCACCTTGATCATGCTGGCCGGTCAGTACCTCGACGAGGACGGCCTGCGCGCGGTCGCGCAGCCGTACCTGGCGGAACTGGTCGAGCTCAGCGGCGAGACCGTGCACCTGGGCATCCCGGTGGGCCACCAGATCGTCTACATCGACAAGGTGGAAAGCGCCAAGTCGGTACGCCTGGTGTCCCGGATCGGCAACCGCGCCCCCCTGCACTGCACCGCGATGGGCAAGGCCGTGCTCGCCCTGCTCGACACCCCGACGATCGAAGAAGTCCTGTCCGGGCACCTCGATCTCCGCACCCCGCGCACCCTGACCGGCGACGACCTGCTCGCCGAACTGGAACTGATCCGCCGCCAGGGCTTCGCGATCGACGACGAGGAGAACGAGGAAGGCGTGCGCTGCGTCGGCCTCCCGATCCGCAACTCCGCGGGTCAGCCGGTCGGCGCGTTCAGCGTGTCGGCCCCCGCCGGCCGGTTCAGCATCGACGACTGCCACCGCCTGGCCCCCCGCGCCCTCACCATGGCCGCCGACATCAGCCACCGCCTCGGCTACGGCCCTGCCAAGAACGGCCTCCGGCCATGACCAATAGGAGTCCCCACATGCCTATCGCCGTCCTCAACCCCGGCACCGGAGAGCACCTCGGCGAGGTGCCGGATCTGGACGCGCGGGAGGTGGCCGCCGTGGTCGAGGCGGCGCAGGAGGGCCAGCGCGCGATGGCGGCCCTGCCCGCGCACCGCCGCGCCGAACTGCTGCTCACGATCGCCGATCTGATCGAGGCCGAGAAGGACGACCTGGCCGAGCTGCTCGCGGCCGAGAACGGCAAGCCGATCCCGCAGACGAGGGGTGAGGTGGAGGCTGCGATCCGGATCTTCCGGGGATACGCGGGCGAGGCCACCCGGTTGTTCGGCCGCCAGATCCCGCTGGATGCCGTACCCGGCCTGGAGAAGCACCTCGCCGTGACCACCCGCGAGCCGCTCGGCGTGGTCGCCGCGCTGGTGCCGTTCAACTACCCGGTCGAGCTGTACGCGCACAAGGCCGCCGCCGCCCTGGCCGCCGGAAACGCGGTCATCGTGCAGCCTCCGGCCAAATGCCCGCTGGCGCTGATCAGGGTTGCCGATCTGATCGCCACGGTCGGCCTGCCGGAGCACGCGCACCAGCTGGTCACCGGCGGCGTCGCGGTCTCCCAGTCGCTGGCCACCCTGCCGGGCATCGCCGCGATCAGCCTCACCGGCAGCACCGCCGCCGGACGCGCGATCGCCACCCTGGCCGCCGGCACGCTGAAGAAGGTCTTCCTCGAACTCGGCGGCAACGACGCGCTCATCGTCTGCGACGACGCCGACCCCGAGGAGGCCGCCAAGGCGGTCGTGCTCGGCCGCCTCGCCCGCGGCAACGGCCAGATCTGCTGCGCGGTCAAGCGCGTGTACGCCCAAGACGGCGTCCACGACGCATTCCTGGCATCGCTGCTGGCCCAGACGGCCAAACTCGTCGTCGGCGACCAGCTCCAGGAATCCACCGACGTCGGCCCCTTGATCACCGAGGACGCCGCCGAACGGGTATCCGCGGCCGTCGACCGCCTGATCGTCGACGGCGCCAACCTCGCCGCGGGCGGCTCCCGGCGCGGCGCGTTCGTCGACCCGGTCGTCCTCACCGACGTCCCCGCGGAAAGCCCCGCCTTCGCCGAGGAGATCTTCGGCCCGGTCGCCCCCGTGGCCCGCTTCACCGACCCCATGGACGCCGTCCGCCTGGCCAACCAATCCCCGTACGGCCTGCACGCCGCCGTCTTCACCCGCGACATCTCCCGCGCGTTCACCCTGGCCAGGCACCTGGACGTCGGCGGCGTGGTGATCAACGGCTCCACCGCCCTGCGCGCCGAGAACCTCCCGTTCGGCGGCACCAAGGACACCGGCGGCTACCGCGAGGGCCTGCACGAGACCGTCCTCGACTTCACCCGCCAGAAGTCGATCATCGTCATGGAGGCGTTCGGATGAGCCTCGAACTCAGGGGCGTACGGCAAAGCTACGGCGACGTGGAAGTCCTGCACGGCGTGGACCTCACCGGACGGCCGGGCGAGGTGCTCGCCGTGGTCGGCGCGAACGGCGCGGGAAAGTCCACATTGATCCGCATCCTGGCGGGCGCCCAGCGGATGACCTCGGGCGAGCTGCGCATCGACGGAGAGCGGGTCGACCTGCGCTCCCCGCACGACGCGCACGCCCGCGGCATCCGCACCGTCTACCAGGAGCTGTCCATCGTCGGCGGCCTGTCGGTGACCGAGAACCTGCTGATGGGCGCGTTCCCCCGGCGGCGCGGCGGCCTGATCGACTGGCCGGAGGCGCACCGGAGGGCGCGGGAACTGCTGGACAGCGCCGGTTTCGGCGCGATCGACCCGCGCGTGCTCGCGGGCCGCCTCTCGGTGGCCAGGCAGCAGATGGTGGAGATCGCCAAGGCCCTGGCCGGTGAGGTCAAGGTGCTGGTGCTCGACGAACCGTCGGCGGTGCTGGCGGGCAGCGACCTGGAGTCCCTGTTCGCGCTGATCCGGCGCCTGCGGGAACGCGGCGTGCTGGTCGTCTACGTCTCGCACCGGCTGGCCGAGGTCATGGAGCTCGCCGACTCGATCGTGGTCATCAAGGACGGCCTCATCATCGCCACCACGGAACCGGCGAAGACCAGCGAAGCCGAACTGATCGGCCTGATGGCCGGCCGCCGCCTGGAACAGATCTACCCCGCCCGCCGCGAACCCCCCGCCGAGACAAGACTCGAAATTTCCGGACTTTCCCGGAGGGGTGAGTTCGAGGACATCTCGTTCGAACTGCGCGCCGGAGAGATCGTCGGGCTGTTCGGCCTGGTCGGTTCCGGCCGCAGCGAGATGGCCAGGTGCGTGTTCGGCGCGGAACCCGCGACCAAGGGAAACGGGGCCTACCGCTCCCCCGCCGAGGCGATCGCCGCTGGGCTCGCCCTGGTCACCGAGGATCGCAAACGTTCCGGCCTGATCCTCGGCATGACCGTGCTGGACAACATCGCGCTCGCCACGATGCGCGAGAACCGGCGCGGGCCTCTGATCGACGCCGCCGGACGCAGACGCCGGGTCACCGAGATGATCGACCGGCTGAGCATCCAGCCCGGCCGGTGCGCCACCATGCCGGTGGGCGCGCTCAGCGGCGGCAACCAGCAGAAGGCCGTACTGGCGAAATGGCTGCTGGCCGGGCCGCGCGTGCTGATCCTGGACGAACCCACCCGGGGCGTCGACATGGCCACCCGGGTGGACATCTACCGCATGGTCGACGACCTGGCCCGGCAGGGTCTCGCCGTGCTGCTCATCTCCTCCGACCTCACCGAGGTGCTCGGCGCGACCGACCGGGTGCTGGTGATGCGCGAGGGCCGGCTGGCCGGTGACCTGCGCTCGGAGACCACCACCGAGGACGAGATCCTCGCGCACGCGATCGGACAGGCCGCATGACCGGGCACATCGCCAGAATCCGCACGACCCGCCTGATCGTGGGCGGGCGGGATATCACCGTCACGGCGGCCTTCGTGTCACTGATCGTGCTGCTGGTGGCGGTGGCCGCGCTCACCTCCGACACCTTCCTCACCCAGACCAACCTCACCAACCTGCTCAAGCAGATGGTCACCACCGGATTGCTGGCGTTCGGCATGCTGGTGGTCATCCTCACCGGCGGCATCGACCTGTCGGTGGGCTCGATGGTGGCCTTCTCCGGCATCCTCACCGCGGGCCTGGTGACCGGCTTGCCCATCCCGGTGGCCATGATCATCGGGGTGCTCTCCGGCGTCGGCTTCGGGCTGATCAACGGCGTCCTGGTGTCCCGGTTCGGGCTGGCCGCGTTCGTGGTCACGCTGGCCTCGCTCACCACCATCCGCGGCCTCGCCTTCGTCTACTCCGAGGTGCCGATCGCGCCGGAGGACCCGGCGTTCTTCACCCTCGGCTCGGCGATGGCCGGTCCCATCCCGGTCAGCACGCTCATCATGCTGGCCGTCTTCGCTGCCGGCGGGGTCTTCCTGACCCGGACCCCGGCGGGGCGTTCCATCGTGGCGATCGGTGGCAACGCCGAGACGGTCCGGCTCGCGGGCATCAACGTGCCACGGCACGTGACGCTCGCGTACACGATCAGCGGCGCCTGCGCCGGCCTGGCCGGGGTCATCCTGGCCAGCCGCGTCGGCATCGCCCAGCCGAGCGTGGGGGTGGCGTTCGAACTGGACGCCATCGCCGCGTGCGTGATCGGCGGCGCCAGCCTGGCCGGCGGGCGCGGTTCCACCCGCGCCACCTTCGGCGGCGTCCTCGTGCTGGTCCTGATCAACAACCTGCTCAACCTGTACGGCGTCCAGAGCTTCTGGCAGCAAGTGCTCAAGGGGTTGATCATCATCGCCGTCATCCTCGTCCAGCGCACCAACCGGGTGCGCGGCTGACCCCTGGGAGAAAGTCACCATGATCACGAGAAAGCTCAGCGGCCTGCTGCTGGCGGGCGCGCTCGCCCTGATCGTCACCGGCTGCTCGTCCGGAACCGACCCGGCCGCTCCGGCCGCTTCGGCGTCCGGCGACGGCAAATACACCATCGGCGTCGCCAACTTCATGCTCGGCGGGCCGTACTTCAGCGGGATGGACAAGGCCATCGCCGCGCAGGCCAAGAAGAAGGGCAACGTCGAGATCATCAGCACGGACGCGAACGGGGACGCGGCCAAGCTCGCCTCCAACGTGGAGGACCTGCTGAGCAAGAACGTGGACGCGGTCATCATCTCCGGCGGCCCGCTGGAGTCCGCGCCCGCGGTGCTCAACTCCATCAAGGCGGCCGGCAAGCCGGTCGTGCTGGTGGACCGCAAGTTCCAGACCGGTGAGTACACCAGCTGGATCGGCCCCGACAACGAGGCCATCGGGCGGCAGAACGGCGAGTTCCTGGCCGAGAAGCTGCCCGACGGCGGCAAGGTCGGCATCATCAAGGGCGGCCCGGCCGACAACACGATCGGCTCGGCCCGGACCAACGGCGTCAAGTCGGTGCTGTCCGCCAAGTCCAACATCACGCTGGTCGAGGCCCCGGACTTCGGCAACTGGGGTTCGGACGGCGGGCTCACCGTGATGGAGAGCCTGCTCGCCACCAACGGCGACCTGAAGGCGGTGTTCTGCGAGAACGACGCGATGTGCCTGGGCGCGCAGCGGGCGATCGCGGACGCCGGCAAGACCGACCAGATCATCATCGCCGGCGTGGACGGCCAGGCCGAGGCGCTGAAGGCGATCATGGACGGCACCAACTACCTGGTCACCGGCCTCAACGACGCCGACATCATCGGCGCCATGGGCCTGGACCGCGCGGTCGAGATCCTCGGCGGCGCCCAGGTCGAGAAGGACACGGTCGTTCCGTCCCCCCGAGTCACCAAGGAGAACGCAAAACAGTTCATGAACCCGGACGGCAGCTTCTAAGCCCCCCGCGGCCCGGTGGCGGACGGCGACGCCACCTGGCCCTCCCTTCCTGAGAAGGACCAATGAAGAAAACCCTCATGCGCCGGGCGACCATCGCCGCGGCCGCCTCCGCCCTCCTCCTCACCGGAACGGTCGCGACCAGCCCCTCCGCCGTCGCCGACGATCCGACCCGCCCCGGCTGGACCCTCCTCTACAACGAGACGTTCACCTCCGCGCTGAATCCGGGGAACGCGCCCTGGACACGGGACACCTACGCCCAGCCATTTGACACGATCATGGACGATCCCGGGCAGTGGTACCGCAACGACTACGGGCCCGCGTGGACGACGGCGCTCAACTCCTTCAACACCTACCGGAAGGAGTTCCCCGTCGGGCAGAACGGCTGGCTGACCGCCTCCTTGTCGGCCCGCGACTGGAACAAGGACGGCGTGATCGAGAATCCGCCGACGCTCACCACGCAGCCGCTCGGCGCCGAGAGCGTGGCGGTGATGAACGTGCCCGACCACACCGGCGGCGTGATCCTGCGGCCGACGAACCGGCTGCCCGACCGGTATCGCGTGGAGTACAAGCTCAAGACGCTGGACTTCGGGGGGAAGCGGAACGGGTCGATCACGTACAACAACCGGACCAACGGGTACAGCAATACGGGGTGCAAGACCCAGCATCCGTGGGGTGAGGGGTCGCGGTCGCCGGGGTGGAGCGGGAACGCGGCGGTTCCGTACTGCGAGTGGCAGGACGTCCGGTCCGGGCCGTACGGGTATAACGGGTTCCACTTCATGGCGATCGTGGACTTCGCCAACCCCGCGCCGCGGAACAACCACTTCTGGCACTACCGGCGCAAGGTGCTGATGGACTCCTTCTCCCAGCATCCGGATCGGGTGGGTTCTGGAACGGGTGGGCGGGTTTGCAACGCCGCGAACAACACGTACTACAACTACCGGGACGGCAACTTCAACACGGTCAACATGTGGATCAGCGGGCTGCCGAACTGGAACCCGGGTCCCGGTGGCCTGGCGGGGAACTCGCAGTGGTTCATGACCCCGTGCTCCAACGGCGTGGCCGAGCAGCAGCTGTCCTCGGCGGCCGAACTCCAGCCCGAGCTCATGCCGAACCAGTTCTACACCTTCGCCATCGAGCGTGACGCGACCGGCTACGTCCTGGAGGTGACCGGCAACTTCGCCCGGTCCGGCCAGCGCACGATCCGGATGCACCGGCCGTTCATCGTCAACAACGCGCCCATCTGGCACTACAACACCGCTCCGGGCGAGTACGACGGCCGCTACAACGCCAACCTGGTCCAGAACGAGCCCAACGGCAGCGCCACCTGGCCCAACCAGTGGCCCGCCGGTTCGTCCTACCCCGACTACTTCGTGATCGGCGACCTCTACACCAACGTGTACGAGGGCAGCGCCAGCCTCACCGACCTCCGCCTGTACGTCCCGCAAACGGCCACCCCGAACCTCGCCCTCAACAAGCCCGCCACCGCCGACAGCCAGTGCGCCGCCAACGAGGGCCCCGCCAAGGCCGTCAACGGAACCTACAACGCCGGCCTGGCCGACAAGTGGTGCTCCCTGGGCGCCTCCAAGTGGCTCCGCGTCGACCTCCAGTCCGCCACGACGGTCGGCAAGGTGGTCATCCGCCACGCGGGCGCGGGCGGCGAGAAAACCTCCTGGAACACCAAAGACTTCGACGTCCAGCTCAGCACCAACGGCACCACGTGGACGAATGTGGCAACAGTCCGAAATAACACCGCAAGTACAACCACACACACGTTCACGCCCACATCCGCCCGATATATACGCCTAAACGTGATCACCCCCACAAACGACAGCGACACCGCCGCCCGCATCTTCGAACTAGAGGCCTACGCCAGCTAACCCGAACAGAGGGCCGGTCCCGAGCCGGCCCTCTGTTCCACCTGCGTCGTCATCCCGACTGACCGCCGATCCGCGCGGGCGGGACAGCGCCCCCCAGTCCTGTCCCGCTCGCCTTCCCCGGGATGATCAGCTGACGGCGAGCACGTCCTTTGGGGATCATCCAGATTTAGCCATCGCCGTGGCCCTCTTGCGTCCGCGAATGACCAGCCACAGAAGCCATGCCTGAAAGAGCCCACCAGCTGTGAACAGCAGCACGTTGAACACGATGTCGTCCGAGTCGATCACGGAGCCGAGAAGCAGCGAGGTCGGCAACGTGGGGATGATCAGCACGAGCCCGTCCAAGGGGTCACCACCCGGTTGGTTCAGAAGAACCACCAGGTAGATGGCCGAGGCAAGAACGATCAGCGCATAGGCGCCACCAATGGTCAGGGCCACGACTCCCCGGGTCAACCCTCGTTGTGATCTCATGTCCACAAGCCTGCTCGTTCACCAGAGCCCGGTGATGAGTAGGGATACTCAAGCCATTCTGCCCAGACTGCTCATCCTGGTTGATACGCGAAGCAATAGCGTCCCGAGTAAGGGATTGCTCCGTCGAAGCGCCCACGCAGTGCGCGTCCACCTGCCCATAGAGCACCGGCCAACCGCTCACACACTGCCGTCCAGATGCCCACCAAGCTCCGGCCAGACACCCAGCAAAACCCCGGCCATACGCCCATACACATAGCCTGAACTTGCGCCCGACCACGTCATCCCGCCCTCGTCTCTGCGCAAGCGTGACTATGTGGAGAGGGCTCTCCACGGCGGCTGTCCGGAGGCTGTCCGACGCGACGCGGGAAGGCGGCGGACAGGATTCTTCGGTTTCTACATCACGGACTTGCTCACCGGATGTCCGGCAGATCTCGGACATTGAGCGCCCCGCGGAGACGCGTCGCCTGCTCAGCGTGATCGGTGCTCGGACTGCGAGCTTGGCGGTCGTCCAGTCGATCGCCAACGACCTCGGCCTGCCAAGGATGACGCTACCCGCTACCTGCTGGAACCTGTCTTCGTCATCAAGCGCATCCCCCGCGTGGTCCTCCAACCTGACTACAGCACCTGACTACGGATCAGAAGGTTGGGGTTCGAGTCCTCCCGGCCGCGCATAGAAAAGCCCAGGTCGCGATGTTAGTGACCTGGGCTTTTGTTTGTAGTGGATCAACCCGAGATCCGGCTGCGTTCGGCGATGATCTAGTAACAACGATCGATCCAGCCAAATACATGCGCAAGCCTTCGCCCGCTTCCTCCCGAATGTCGAGGGTCCAAGCAAGCCAGCCCGATCTTGTTGCGAGACGACGTTGCCGCCGGGTGCTAGCCCATTGCTTCGGGCGTTACAGCGGCGTCGTCGGCCAGGAGGAGCATGTCCGCGACGAAGCAGACGACCTCGCCCTCAGCGTCCCGGCCGATCCAGACCGGATAGGAGCCGTCGCCCCAGCCGCTGAGGAAAGCGACGCAGTTGACGCCCGACCCAGCGTCGAATCCGGCAGCAGCGTGCTGGGAGACCCGATCACAGATCTCGTCGTAGTTTTCCTCGGCCACGACAGTGAGCGCTTCTATCGCTGAGGCGTCGAGCAGGCACCCCATGCCGGTATCCACGCTGAAGCCGTAAAACTCCCCCTCGCCGAGCAGTCTCGGATCCTGGCCTGGCCGCAGAGCTGGCTCCCAGCTGGAAGGGAGCCAGTGTTGGATGATCAGCTTGACGCCCGCCACTCGTACGTGCTCGGGGTCATCCACGCAGCGGACCACAGCGAGGCTGACGTCGTACTCCCCTGGGCGAGCCTCGACGGTGAAAGGTTGCAGGCCGCTGTCGAGCCATCCCGGGTCGGCCGCAGTCAACCGGCCGGTGGGCATCACCAAGGTTCCGCCGGATCTGACCTCGATGACGACCTCGCCCATGTCAGGGACGGTTAATCGAGCCTCCGGCTGGAACATCGACTCAAGCCGCGAGGGCCGCAGCGGTGTCGGCGGCCGCCAGGGCGGCTTGGCCACGGGCAGTTCCGGTGCCTGGGGATCAACAGTGACGCGCAGGCCGACTGAAGGGGAAATGTCAGGGTCGAACTTATCGGCGAACGTCCACTCGCCGAACGCAGGTACCGGAGACCACAACTGGTCGGCATCCACCTTTGGCCATGTGTGTGTGGAGCCGCCGTATTCGCCCTTCGGGGCGAGGACTTCCAATGAACTGCCGTCAGGGTTGAAGCGTCGCCGCACGGTCCACGCGCGGGCATCAAACTCGGCCTGCTCGGCGGAGTCGTAGCGCCATTCGCTAGTCTCGCGCAGGAAGACGCGGCCTTCCGCCAGGCGCCGATAATCGAACCTCTCGGTCCGGCGTCCCTGAGCGTCGAAGAGCCACAGTCCGCAATAACCCTGTCGCCAGGCGATTTCCAGAAGCAGTCGCGGTCGGTCGGTGCTCAGGAGGACGGCGTACTGCTCGCCATGCCGGTCTCGTTCGGCGGCGGTCTCCTCGGAGAGCAGTCCTACCGTTGATCTACTGACAGGATTCCATCCCTCGCAGTAGGTGACGTTCAACTCGTCCACAAGCACCGCCATCGACCTTCAATCTGATATCGCATCGGGATGGGGCCGACCATAGCGTCCAGGGCGGACATTCCTCACCTGTGTGACAGTGCACGGTAGTCCGGAGACGGTCTGCTGGCTCATCTGAAGCCGGGGTACCTAGAACACCTCCCGCCCCACCCCCAGCCCAAGGCCCGGCGAGGACATGGCCGCCTTCGCCCGCTGGTGCGACAAAATCAGCTGGCAGAACTGCCCGCGCAATCCGCATCACGCGATCGCGCTTTACGACCTTTTCGTCAAGGATTTCGTCGACTGCATCAACGGCAGCGCGGGCTCGTGTTTCTGGGCCTTCGCCGGAGTGGTGACCGCGGGTTACGGCAAGGCTGCGAGGGTGGCCGCCGTGGGACTCAAGGCCAAGAAGGTGAAGAAGGCGGGCGCCCTCCGCGGGGGTGTCGACTCCCCTGACGCGCGGGGCGGCAGATTGGCCATGACCATGGCGACTTCTACACCCCCAAGGGCAGCTCGAAGGCGCAACTCCTCGAGGCTAAGGACAACCTCCAGCGCATGATCGCCGCCATCCCCCTCACCGAGGACGAACGCGCCGCTGTCGACGACGGTCAGGCGCGCTCGATCACCTCCTGAGCCGACTCTCTGACGTTCCCACCCCGGCAGGCCCCACACCCCACCAGCTCGGCGTTCCGGCCACAGCCACGCTCCTGCCCATCGTCGACGTCCGTCAAGGCCCGCCCCGGAGTGCCGACCGATGAGATAACGTCCTCGCGTGAGTCTCTACCTGGTCGATCCTTCCGAGGGGCTCACGCGTCGAGCTCGCTACTTTGTGAGCGCGCACGCCTTGCAAGTCGCCCCTTTCGACGTTGATCAGTACCGGGCGCGTTGGCTCGGACTCGGTATCCCGGCTACGGAGATCGACCGAGTGGCCGCCTACTCAAGGCGCTGGGGCGGGCTTGCGCTTCCCCCTGCTCCGCACTATGACGGCGGCCCGAGGATCTTGAACCCTGATACCCCTGAAGGGGCGCCGGAGGAAGGATGGTGGTTCGAAGCAGGAGCACAGCGGACCGCCGTTTCCTACAGCTTCATGATCGGTCCTCACGGTGAGTTCGGCGTCCACGGCGACAGATGGGTGCCCCTGCACTCGACTGTCGAAGGCTGGGTGGAGTCTGTGGCGTTGGCGCATCACGCGTCCACCTGGGCGAAGACGATCACCAAGGTCACGGGTCGTGACGTTGATAGTCTCCAATTGGACCTCTACGAGGCGGTCACCGAGGTCGCTGGTCTGGCGGACAACTGGTGGCGCGGCGCCGACTCACTCGTGGCCATCTACACAGGAGAGGCAGAGTGCATGGCCGCGCCACAGTGCCAGACGGCCTACATCTACTCCGGCTTAGACTCGTGGGGTCTGCGCGGCTGATGAAGGACCCATGCCGCCCGTCTTCGAAACCGGGTCGGATACGGCTTGACCTCCAAGCTCAGATTCCACATAAAGGGCGGGAAGTCGACGGGCAACTGCCGCCAGGAACAACGGTGCGCACCACGTACAAGATGGCATCGACGATGTCACGGCGGTGGTGTTTCTCTGGACGCCCGCCTGGTCGGGGCGGGGGTAACAGCGGCTCGATCAGCCCCCACTGGGCCAAATACGTGCGCAGGTTCCCATGGGCGCTCAGCGGCTACGGGCATTGCCCCAGGTCAGGGGCATGGTTGCTCCACTTCGAGGCTTCCTCTACGGATCAGAAGGTTAGGGGTTCGAGTCCTCTCGGCCGCGCTGCAGGTCAAAGGCCCTCTGGGATCTAGGAGCCTTTTCGTGGCCGTACAGCAGGCTCGTGCCTCCGGGGACGCCATCCGCCCGGCTCAGGCACCGCCAAGGCCCTCCCGCAGGCGGTGAACCCAGTCCGCCGGGAAGACTTGCTCAAGCCGCTCCTTGCTGGTCTCCAGCAGCCCTTCTTTCGCCAAGGGAAGTAGGGCGCCGTCCTGGACGGCCTTGTGGTCCTCGGATGCCGGGCAGATCAGGACGGCGAGGATCCGGCACGTCCGTTGCAGTTCCTCGATACCGGTCGTGTGGACCATGCTCCTGATGGGCTCCCACGCCGTCCGTACAGCAAGACCTACCAGTGCTTCAAGGAGAGGGCTGCGACGTTCGGTCTCGCGGGACTGCATGATGACCGTTGTGACGTACTCCGGTATTCGGTCAAGGGCTTTCGAGAATTTTCCGACGGCATCAGCCAAGGCTATTAGGAGATCGCACCAGAAGTGTTTGGTGAGCCGTCTTCTGGCCTCTCGTGGCTTGCCACCGCCGAACCTCTTGTCGAGCTCCTGGATTACAGGGCCAGCGAGGATATTTCCCACTTCCTGGATTCGTTCGATGGCGTCGGGGTTTTCGGATAGCCAGTCGACGAGGTCGACTGTGGCACTATCAGTGGCGGCTGCCTTTCTCCGCCTGGATGGCTCTCGTCGCCCTCTGGGAGGTTGGGTTGCAGCCCAGTCGGAGTCACTGCGGTCTCTCGCCTCTTGACGAGCAGCGGGAGAGGGATCACGGGCCAACAAGAGACCATACGTCCAGCCGTGCTGCGTCCCGCCGCACGCGGAACATCCGCAGTCATGTCCCTTGGCGCGCTCACAATTCACAGGGTGCGTCATTCGCCCTCCGCTATGTTCGGCACGACATTGGACGGGCAGCTCGCCAGATGCCTCATTCCTTTGAATCACAAAGAGCGAAAAGCGAAATGGTCATAACAGTCAGTCTGGTATATCTCTTCGGTTATGAGAGGAGACCGGCAACGCACAAAGGCCCTTTGAGGCGATCCCAAAGGGCCTTTGCGGTAGCGCAAGATTAGCTATGTGTCGCTTGATCGGTCGATGCTCTGGCCGAGCCGGTCAAGCGCCTTACGGGTTCTGGGCTTGGAATCTGGGTCGCCGAGCGCATCGACGAGGTAGCCGCGTACGTCGTCACGTACCTTGTCCGCGTCCCAGACCGCCTCGCCCAGCAGTCGTTGCATCGCGTGCGGCGAGATGTCTCCGGCCTGGTCGAAGCGGACACTGACTAATACCGCACACGACGCCAGCGCGAAGTAGGGATTTGGTTACCCGGCTGAGACCCTCCCATCGTGAAGTGCAGGCCACCTCGTACAACAACTCTGGTACAGCAACACCGCCTCACCCGACCACACACCACCGGCCCGTAACTGCCTCTCCAGCAGGGCGAGGAGCCCTCTACGTCGTGACTGGCTCCCGTTTGCAAGCAGGAAGTCAGGGGCGCGTACGAGATGGACGCGCGTGCTGGGTGTGAGCCTCCGCCGCCGGCTACTAGGTGCAGCGCCAGTCCCAGTCACTCCCATGGGAATCGAAGACCTCAACGACGACCCGACTTTCGCCATCGACAGGATCTTCGAAAAACAGGGAGATCCTCGCGTTGTCCTCGGCTCCTGCGATCAGGGCCTTGCTGTAGTGACGGCGGATCTCCTCCGGCTGCAACGTGGTCAGCAGCGTGATCCTCACCCGGTAATCACAGTAGTCTCCGCTCCCTCCCGACAGATTCCGGCCGAGTGTCATGTCGCGGTCGTAGTAGGCCAGACGCGTATTCGGCGGACGCGGATAGTCGGTCACCCGCTCGTACAGAGCCTCGAGACGGGCATTGTCGCGCCACATAGGGATCATGACCAAGACGAACAGCCCGGCCAGCGGCACCAGAAGGGCCGCCAGACATCCCCACCCAAGTCTCATGACGTCCCTCCGATCAGGGGCGATAGCGGACGGGAGGATCAGGAACGCACCCGTGCGCTCAATCGGTTCCGCTGGACACTGCACGATCTGGCCCCAGATCTGGCACCTGCTCCGCGTGCCCTGGCGCACAGCGCTACCGCGTCCGGCTGGCAGCCCAGCTCGCCGCTCTGCCCGAGACCACCTCGCGCCGGATCGCCTTGGCCCAACTGGCTCACATTGACCTGTTGTCGACGCAGGCCGACGCGATCGAAGCCGAACTCAAGCCGCTGGTCGAACCTCTTGCGGCCGGGCTCCTCGCCGTAATGGGAGTCAGCGTACTGACCGCCGCCAAGCTCTTGGGAGAGATCGGTGACATTCACCGTTTCCGAACCACGGGCGCTTTCGCCCGGCATTACGGCACCGCGCCGATACCAGTCTGGAGTGGCGATAGCGAGGTCCACCGGCTCAACCGCGCCGGAAATCGGCAGTTCAACGCGGCCATCCACCGCATCGCCCTCCCCAGAGCCGACGCCACCCCGGCGCCCGCCAACTGCTTGAACGCCGTCAACGAACCAGCCACGACACCGCCAAAGGCGGCATGCGCGTCCTCAAACGTCACCTGTCAGACGTCGTCTATCGTGTCATGATCGCGGACGTTGAAGCCCGGCTCGTAACTCCGCCCCAAACCGATCAAGCAGCAGCTTGACAGGGGAGCGCGGATCGCAGAGAGCGCCTTGGATCAAGGCATAGGGAGATTGCCCGTGCGAAGGAGGACGAGCCCCTCGTCGTCCCACTCGAATCGGTCTCTGGCCGGCGGCAGTTCAACTCCAGCAAGTCCGGCTGGGGCGGAGAACTGCCGTCGAAGTTGCTCTACGAGCTGTTCGGACTGCCAGAGCGTTTCTGGCAAATCGTCCGGCGCATCGACGCTGAGGCCGAGGACGGCCGCCCCGTCCTGAATAACTGTGATGATGGCCTGGTAGTGGTCACGAGCCCTGAGGTAGAGCGTGAAGGCGCCATCCCGGTCTTCGAAGCGCAGCTCGTCAAGGTGTCTGTCGTCCGCCTCACTCGCGATGCCCAGAACATAGACCCGATTGAAAGCGTGGAACCGATCATCGCCAGGATCATCCACGTTGACGTAGCTGTCGATGAATCGTCCGAAGACTTCGGGGCTATGCTCCGGAATCCACACGTAGATGTCGAGACATGGCGACATGGGGTTAGCGTAGATCTTCGCGCTGCGGTGGATCGACGAGGCGGTTCGCGACCAAACCGCAGCTCGCGCAGCGGATCACGGCCCGCGCCCCGGCGGCGGGCGTGCAGATCGCGTGGGTGGCCGGCGATGAGGTGTACGGCCGCGACCCGAAACTGCGCGCCTTCCTGGAAGACCAGCAGATCGGATACGTGCTGGCGGTCGGCGTCGACTTCCCCGTCGCCACGGCAGCAGGTCGGCACCGCGCCGACCACCTAGTCACGCTTGTCCCGGCCGCGGCATGGGAGCGGCGCTCGTGCGGTGCGGGCTCCAAGGGCCCGCGCCTGTATGACTGGGCCATGCTCGCCACCGACGGCCCACGGCATGCCCTGCTGATCCGCCGCTCGATCGCCACCCCATCAGAGCTGGCGTTCTTCTCCTGCCATGTGCCCGAGGGCCGCGTGGTGACCCTGCCGATCCTGATCCGGGTCGCGGGGATCAGATGGGTGGTGGAGGAGGATTTCCAGCAGTCCAAGGGGCAGGTCGGACTGGATCACACCCAGGTCCGCCGCTATCGGTCATGGCGGCGGCACGTCATCTTGGCCATGGCCGCGCTTGCCGTCCTGGCCGTGGTCGCCGCAGTGGAACGCCGCCGCCACCCCTCTCCCGTCCCGCCGCGCACCGGCCAGGATGCCCCACCCGGCGACTACGGGCTCATCGCACTGACCGTGCCCGAGATCCGCCGCCTGCTCACCGTGTTCAACCAGGTCACCGCTGTCGTGACGCCACACACGGCGGCCCTGCGACGCGAGTTCGAGCTGCGCTGGAGTATTCGGCGGCGCCGCCACCAGGCCCGCGCCCGCTGGTACCACTACCGCAAACGCCTTGCCCTCACATAACCCCAGCTCACCGCATCGGGAGGCGCTCATGGATGCGGAGGATCAGATCTCAAACTACTGCTCTCGTACTAGCAAGCCCCGGATATGGGGCGAGCCATCGTGTGACGGTCAGGGAGTTCCCAACCAAAGGCGCTCGCGGAGGACACCACACGATGGCTTGCGGCGGGCGGATACGCACGCACGGGTGGTCATGCCGAATGCGTGCGCAAACTCATGTGATCCACGGGTCTCTGCGGGAATCATCACATATCCGAGCCCAGTCGCCGATCAAGTCGGCGGCATGATCGGCGACTTTCGTGACATCACGCTGGATGGGGAACGATCTCCAGGCCCACGGGGCCGTTGAGCATGAACGATGGCATGCGGGCGGGCTGCTCCCCGGGGTGGGCGAGGGCTAGGTCCGGGAGGCGCTCGAACAGCGTGGTCAGGGCGACTTCCGCCTCCAGACGCGCGAGGTGCGCGCCGAGGCAGAAGTGGGGTCCGTGGCCGAACGCGAGGTGCTCCTTGCTGGTCCGTGTGGGGTCGAAGTGGTCCGGGCGGTCCGGGTGGAGTTCCGGATCGCGCCCGGCGGCGGCGAAGCCGATGATGATCGGGTCGCCCTTACCGATGACGACGCCCTCGCCGAGATCGATGTCCTCGATGGCGTAACGCAGCGGAAGGTGCATGACCGGGCCCTCGGCACGCAGCGTCTCCTCGATGACGTCCTCCCAGCTGATGGTTCCCTCGCGGATCCGGGTGAGGTTCTCGGGGTGGGTGAGCAGGGCCTGGACGGCGCTGGTGATGAGGTTGACGGCGGTTTCGTAGCCCGCGCCGATCGTGACGAAGAGGGTGGCGAGCAGCTCGGGTTCCAGCATCGGCTCCTCGTCGGGCTCGGACGGCAGGAGCAGGTCGCTGGTCAGGTCGGCGGCTGGATGCTCTCTCTTGTACCGCAGGAACTCGGTGAACCGGTTGTGGAGTTCGGCCTGGGCGGCCAGGGCCCGCTCCGGGTCGGCCGTCCAATCCAGAGTGGCCTCGATCGCGCTGGCGAGCTTCTCTCGCAGGTGGTCCGGAACGCCGAACAGGTCGGTGATGACGGTCATGGTCAGCGGCAGTGCCAGGGCCTGCCGCACGTCGGCTGTCGCCCCAGGCGGCAGGGCGGCGAGCGCCTCGACCAGGCGGTCCGCGGTCGCCTGGATGTGCGGGCGCGTCTGCTCGACCCGCCGCGGCGAGAACGACGGGGCGATGCGGCGCCGGGACCTACGGTGTTCCTCGCCGTAGGCGTTGAGGAAGCTCTGGTTCAGGACTCCCGCGGCCAGCGGCCAGCCCTCGGGCACGTCGGCCAGACCGGGCCAGTGCCGGTGGGGATCACGCGAGACGCGCGGGTCACCGGTCAACGCCTGGATGACGCTGTGCCGGGTGACCGACCAGGCGTAGACGGGCCCCGGAAGCTCGACGAGCACCGCCGGCCCCTGAGCGCGTAACGTGGCGGCCTCCGCGTGCATCGCACGGGCCATGGGATCGAGAACCGGACACCTGGGAACGGACGAGGACGGCATATGGTGCTCTTCTCGCTGGAAAGTGCACGGAGGCTTCCGCCGACTCCGCGGTCCTCCGGTTCGGGCGGGAGCCAGATGGTAACGCCGCCGCACCATGGTATGGACTACTTGACCTAACCAGGCCAAAGCGGTAAGGCGTGAAGAGGCAGCACTGCCTGCGGTCCCGTGCTAGGTCGTACCGCGACGTTACGAGCAAACAACGAGCAGACAAACGCATTCTTGGCCGTTCGACAGCCCGCGGGGAGCGCGCTCTTTGTCCACTGGTTGCCTCATGCCGCGTTAATCTAGAGTCGGCTTTCGGCCTACGCCGCCGAGTATCCAGACCTCCTCCGGAGTGATGTCGGTTTTGGGGTCGGGCCGCCATTCGGAAACGAACACCAGGCCGGGGTCGATGAGGTGTACGCCGTCAAAGAAGCGTTCGATTTGATGGCGCGTGCGGTGTGTGGCCGGGTATTTGGTGTTCTTGTAGACCTCTGCGGCGCCACCAGCGTTGTCCGGCCTGGCGTCGGCGGTGGCGTGATTAATGACAAGGTAGCTACCCGGGGCCATAGCGTCGCGGAGGTGGGCGACGATCGCGTACGGGTCAGCTTCGTCGTCGATGAAGTGAAGGACGGCCACCAGCAGGACGGCCATTGGCTGGTCGAAGTCAATCTGCGCCCGGGTGTCGCGGTGGTTGAGGATGGCATCCGGGTCGCGCAGGTCCGCCGTGATCACGCTCGTGGTCTTGGATTCGATGGTCTTCAAGGCGCGCGAGTGGGCCAGCACCTTCGGATCATTATCGACGTAGACCACGCGTGCGTCTGGCGCCTCGGCTTGGGCGATCTCGTGGACGTTGCCTTGGGTGGGCAGGCCACTGCCGATGTCGAGGAATTGGCGGATGCCCGCGTCGCGGGCTAGGAATCGTACGGCACGTTGGATGAACCCACGGTTCTCCCGTGCCATGAGAATCACCTCGGGAGCCGCTGCGATCACCTTGTTCGCGGCTCGGCGATCGGCTGCGGAATTGTCCTTGCCGCCCAAGTAGTAGTCGTACATGCCTGCAGCAGTGGGGACGGAGGGGTCGATGCCGCCCGGCTGGACTGAGCTGTCCGTGTTCACCTGTTTCCGAAACCTTCCTCAAGAGCGTCCACATGGTTCGTCTGGATCCGACGTGAACTGGCAGCCCCCCGCAAGACGTCGCGTCCCGACGTGCGTCACCCGCGGAGCACACGCGCCGCCTGAGCCCTCTCGGGCTTCATGGCTGAGCATGGGGACCCACCGGTACTGGCACGTCGTCTTGATTGAGCATCGTAAACCAGCTCGTCGGGACCGCTAGGGCGCGTCTTCAAAGGTCGTAGCTAAGACATCCAATGTATTCCCCCGACATAATCATGATCAACGCCAGCCTATGACCTAATTGGCCGAGGATAGGCACCTACCTGCATCCCTAACAACCCTGATTTCACACTTGACAGGTCGGATGTTTCGGGAGATCAATGTGGCACCGCACATTCCGTCCGGTTCGCTGCCGCCTGTAGCGGCGTGCACGCAGCGGCGAGCTGATCGCATCCAGGCACCAGAGAGGAATCCATGCGATCAAGATCCCTGCGAGCAGCCCTGTCCCTGCTCGTCGCACTGACGGCGACGGTCATCGTGTCGCCCGCACCGGCTGCCGCCGCACCGGGCGACAACTACGTCGCCGATGACGCGCTGAGCTCACCGCGCACCCGCTGGTTCGATGAGGCGCGCTTCGGCATGTTCATCCATTTCGGCGCGTATTCCGCTTTCAAGGGCCAATACGGCACGTGCCGCGACGCCGAGTGGATCAAACGGCAGTGCAACATCCCGTGGAGCGAGTACGAGGCCAAGGCCGCCACCTTCAACCCCGCCTCGTTCGACGCCAACGCCATCGTGCAGCTGGCCAAGCAGGCCGGTCAGAAGTACATCATCATCACCGCCAAGCACCACGACGGATTCGCCATGTGGCCCACCAGCGTCAACCGGTGGAACCTCCGCGACCACTCCGGCTTCTCCCGCGACATCCTGCGCGAGCTCAAGACCGCCGCGACCGCCAACGGCATCAAGCTCGGCTTCTACTACTCGATCTGGGACTGGCATGACCCGGACTTCGTCGCGAATTTCCCGGGCTACGTCACCAGGATGAAGGCGCAACTCCAGGAGCTGGTGACCGGGTACGACCCCGCGGTGCTCTGGTTCGACGGCGAATGGAGCGAAACCAACCCCACCAACCCGTGGTCGGCGCAGAACGGCGAGGATCTGGAGCGGTTCGTCCGTGGCATCTCGCCGCAGGTCGTCATCAACAACCGAGTGGTCAAGCGCCGCTCTGTCGACGGCGACTTCGGCACCCCCGAGCAGGCGCTCGCCGGTTCCCCGCCGTCGATCCAGTTGCAGGAATCCTGCATGACGATCAACAACACGTGGGGGTACGCCGCCTGGGACACCGCCTTCAAGTCGGCGACCACGATGGTACGCGACCTGGCGACCCTGACCAGCAACGGCGCCAACTTCCTGCTCAACATCGGCCCCACCGACACCGGGGCGGTCACCGCCGGGCAGGCCGATCCCCTGCGCGGCATCGGAACCTGGATGACCACCAACGGGGCCGCCATCACCGGCGCCGGCCACACGGGCCTGGTCAGCCAGCCGGCCTGGGGCCGCGTCACGCGTAAAGGCAACAAGCTCTATCTGATCGTCAACGCCTGGGCCAGCACCCTGCACCTCAGCCACCGCTTGCCGTTCACGGTCACCGGCGCGCGAGTGCTCGGCAGCACCTCACCGGTGACCGTACGACCCGCCGGTGACGGCTACGACTTCCTGCCCAGCGGCGCTGCCACCAACGCCATCGCCACCGTCATCGAGGCCGACATCGTCACCCCCGCCCCCACGGCGGCCGGCACCGGTTCCGGACTCAAGGCGGAATTCTGGAACAACCCCACGTTCACCGGCACGCCGGCGGTCACCCGGACGGATGCGACCGTCAACTACGCCTGGCGTTTCAGCGGCTCCCCGGCTTCGTCGATCGGCACCGACAATTTCTCCGGCCGCTGGACCGGGTCGATCGAGCCGCGGTACTCCGAGCGCTACACCTTCACCACCGCGTCCGATGACACCGTGCGGCTGTGGATCGACGGGCAACTGGTCATCGACAACGCCACCCCGCACACGGCGGCCGTCGATCAGGGCAGCGTGACCCTCGTCGCCGGCCGGCGCTACGACATCCGCCTGGAACAGACCGACCGGACCAGCGAGGCCTTCATGAAACTCGCCTGGGCCAGCCCCAGCACACCCGCCCAGATCGTGCCGCAGTCGCAGCTGTACCCCACAGCCGGCACGACCCGGCGCCTCAACGACAACGTGGCCACCTACGGCACCGGCTGGTCGACCAGCAGCGCGCGCGGACTCGGTGACTACAACGACGACGTGCGCTACACGACCACCAACGGCGCGTCGTTCACCTACACCTTCACCGGCACCGGCATCGACTACCTGTCGGAACGTTACTCCGACCAAGGTCTCGTGGACATCTACCTGGACAACGTCCTCCGGGCCACCGTCGACACCTCCAGCGGCGCCCGCCTGACCCAGCAGGTCATCTACAGCATCCGTGGGCTGCCGCAGGGAACGCACACCCTGCGCGGCGTCAAACGATCAGGCACCTACATGCTCGTCGACCGTTTCGACGTCACCCTCTAGGAGGGCGGTGACGCCGGGTTGGCGGTGGCACGGGAGAACCTCCGGCGTGGTCGAGGTGTCTGACGCCTTCACCCTCCGGAGGTTCTCCCTCGCGGGCGATCCAGGCCACGCGAGGGAGGCGGCCACCGCCACGCTCCACCCGTACCCGAGGCACAGGGTCCGGGCGCAACAAATCATCTCGCCGTACCGTCTGAAGGGGTGTGGAAGACGACGACTACGCGAGGTTCGCGCCGATTCGCTGCCGTGGTTCGGTGCGCGCCGCCGCCGACCTCACCCGGGAAGCTCTGGTACGGCCCCGGGGAAGCGCCCGATGAGCGAACAAGAGGAAAACGC
Organism: Acrocarpospora macrocephala; assembly: GCF_009687865.1. GTDB lineage: Bacteria > Actinomycetota > Actinomycetes > Streptosporangiales > Streptosporangiaceae > Acrocarpospora > Acrocarpospora macrocephala. Next base: position 18,004 of record NZ_BLAE01000038.1, on the reverse strand, counting down.
TCCCGACGCCCCGAGGCTCGGCCGCCGGATGCTGCTGATAGGTGTCGTCGCAGTCGGCGCCGTGGCCGTGTCGTTGCTGGCTTTCCCGGACCGTGCCCGCGTCGACTCGTCCGCCGCCGCCCCGGCCACGGATCTGCCTCCCCCGTTGACGGACGTCTGGCCGGAGGCGGTCCGGGAACTCCCCTTGAGGTTGCCGAACGGCAAGCTGTACACGCCGATCCTCTTCCTGGACCGGGACAGGATGCTGATCAAATCCCAGTCAGGTGTCGAGAAGGCCGACCTGCTGTCCTCCTACGATCTGCGGACCGGCGAGGTGAAGGAGCTGGCCCGCCTCGTCGCCCGGCCCGAGATGGTGCGGCCCGCCTCCGATTTCGCCGTCGGATCCGGGACCATCGTCTGGCGGACGGTGCGCCGTGAGAGGGGCGATCATGTGACCGACATCTGGACGGCCCCGGTCACCGGCGGAGCGGCGACCGTCCGCGCGACCACCCGGCCCGACAGATTGCGAGGGGATCTTTTACTCCACGCATCGTCGTCGGCCACGGCGTACGCGGACCCGTTCCACGGACTGTCTGTGGCAGGCGGGAACGTCTACTGGTCCAGCGCGACCGCTGGCCTCTGGCGGCTCCCGCTGACCGGTGGCGCGCCTCCGGCCCGGGTCCCCGGCACCGCCGGATATCACCTGCTCGCCTATCCCTGGATGGCGTGGCCCGACCAGTTCGGCAGGCCACTGCGGATCTCTTCGCCCAGCCCAACCCCCGCCGTCCTGCCCGCCTACGGCGAACTGCTCAACGTCGAGACCGGCCAGACCAGAACCGCCGTCATCCCCCCTTCCTGGACCTGCGGTCTCACGCGCTGCCTCGGCCCCCTGCCCGGGAGCCGTGACCAGGACGCGGCCACCCAGTCGCGGGACGGCTCGGCTCAGCGGCGGCTCCCGTCCCTGGGGACCATGGGCGCGACCATCGCCCAGGACCGTTTCTCCGTTCTGCGGGTGTACGGGGAGCCCCACAAGGTCGTGGCCGTCGCGCTGGTGGATCTGAAAACCGGCGAAGCCGGTCTCGTGGGCATGCGCGGCGTGGAGAACGGCCTCGCCCGCCAGACGTTCTCCCACGACTCCGATCTCTACCACTTCAAGCAGAACGGCAAAATGATCATCGTTGACCTTCGGGCCATCTATTAGCAGGTGGTTGAGGCGGTCGTAGTTGAAACTGAGTTTGAACCCTCTAACCGGTTGAGTACGAGAACGGATAACCCGCGAAGCCCTCGTCTCGCACTCTCAAGGTATGGAGAAGGATGTATTGAAAGCGGTGGACCCCGATATCTTGGGTCTGCGGCACACCATGATGGCCGCCGCCCCAGGCGCGGTGGCCGGGGCCATCGTCGGGCCCGCGACCTCGGAAATCTTCGGCCTGGGGCTGGGTGGTCTGGCCACTGTCGGCGCTCTCTTCGGCGGCGCCGCCGGTATCCTGGTCGGCGTAATCGCGCGAGATCTGCTCAGACAGAGCACGCATCACGCGGAGCACCGGGCGTCCTGGACCACCACCTTGGCGGCAGCCTTCCTGATCGGCGGCGCCTTGTTGTCGGGGGTCTTCCTGGAATTGGCGCGCCGCGAAGCCATCGGGATGAATGGGCTCCTCGTCTTGGCCCTACTGCCACCGGTCGCCATCCTCGTCGTCAGCTTGGCCGCGCTCGCCGTAGGCATCCTCCGCCGGCGGGCCACCGCCCGCTGGACCGCGGTCGTCCTGTCGGTCTGCGCGTGCGCCGCCGCCTTCTCGCGACTGCTGGCCGAACTGGTCCCTCAGGTACGAGCCCCTGACTGGGCGGCCATGGCCCAGATTCCCGTGTGGCGGATGTCCGTCATCCAGCCGGCGCTCGCCATAATGATCTTCATCGTGGTCGCGGGACTCCTGCTATCCCCAGCAGCACGCCGCGACTTCGAAGACGGTTCGGTCACGCGGGGCGGGAGGCTTTGAAGACGCCCTCCACCGCGTACATGACCAGCGTGGTCAGCACGTCTTTGACCGACTCGCGGTCGCGTACGTCACAGAGCACGATGGGGGTGGCGTCGCCCAGGCCGAGTGCTCGCCGTACCGTGGCGGGTTCGTGGCGGCGGGCGCCGTCGAAGCAGTTGACGGCGACCAGGAACGGGATGCCGCGCTGTTCGAAGTAGTCGATGGCGGCGAAACAATCCTGCAGGCGGCGGGTGTCGGCGAGGACGACCGAGCCGAGGGCGCCGATGGACAGTTCGTCCCACATGAACCAGAAGCGGTCTTGGCCGGGTGTGCCGAACAAGTAGAGCCAGAGGCCTTCGCGGATGGTGATGCGGCCGAAGTCCAGGGCCACGGTTGTGGTGGTTTTGGATTCCACGCCTGAGGTGTCGTCCACGCCGATGCCGCGTTCGCTCAGCAGTTCCTCGGTGTGCAGCGGGCGGATCTCGCTGATCGTGCCGACCATGGTGGTCTTGCCGACGCCGAAGCCGCCGGCGATGAGGATCTTGATGGCCAGCGCCGAGGCGACCTCGGTAGATCCGGACTCAGAGGCGGCGTAGCCCATTCAGCACTTCCCTGTAGATGCGTTCGTCGATCGTCTGTGCCACCGGACGCGGCCGGTCGATGGTCACCAGGCCTTCGCGGCGCAGATCGCCGAGAATCACGCGGGTGATGTTGAGCGGCAGCTTGAGGTGCGCCGCGACGTCCGCCACCGGGCAGGGCTTGCGGCACAACGACAGGACGGTGAGATGCTCCAGCATCAGGTCCGCCCGCTCGGTGGCCACGCTGACGGTCGTGACGATGGCCACCAGGTCGAAGGCCTCGCCCTGCGGGCGCGCGCGGCCGCCGGTCAGGCCGAAGAGCCTGATCAGCGGCCCGGGGTCGTGGCCTGTCACGGCTTCTGGCCATTCCAGGCGGGTGCCGGAGCCGTCCCCCTCGGCTGCGTGGACAGGTGCTCGCCGACTCGCTTGACCAGCAGCGCCATCTCGTAGGTGACCATGCCGAGTTCGGCTTCGCCCGCCGCCAGCACGGCCAGCCTGGCGCCCTGGCCCGCCCCGGTGACGAGCAGGAAGCCGCCCTCCATCTCGATGATGGTCTGCCGTACGCCGCCGAGACCGAAGTGCCGTCCGGCGCCCTGCGCGAGGCTGTGGCTTCCCGCGGAGATGGCGGAAAGGTGCTCGACGTCCTCCCGGGTCAGTTCCCGCGAGCCGCCCATGGCCAGACCGTCGGCGGACAGGACGATGGCGTGCCGGATGTCGGGGACACGCTGAGTGAGGTCGTCGAGCAGCCACTTCAGTTCAGCTCCAGGGTTGTGCATCGGGATGGCCGTCCTTTCTATTCCACGTGTCGTGTCCCTGTTCGACCTGGGTACGGCCCTGCTGCCAGCCGCGTTGCATCGACGACATGAGTTTCCGGAGCTCTTCCGGAGATCTCACGGAGACGTCCTGCTGTTCCTGGGACGGCGCGCCGCGAAGCTGCGGGGCCAGGTTGGCCAGGGGGACCCGCATCGGCAACCCGTCCAGATCGTCGTCGTCCGGCACGGGCGGGGTCCTGCGCGCCGGGACTTCCTGCCGCTCGGCCGCGAACCAGTCCGGCGTCCCCTGGGACCAGGTGTCGGGCATCGCGCTCAGTGCTCGCGTGGGGCCGGCCAGTTTGGCGTACATCGGATGAGCCTGCGCCTCCGCGGCGGCGAGCAGGCTGGACGGCAGCAGCACGATCGCGGTGGTGCCGCCGTACGGCGAGGGCCGGAGCGCGATCTTGATGCCGTGCCGGGCGGCGAGCCTGGACACCACGAAGAGGCCGAGCCGGTCGCTGTCGGCCAGATCGAACTCCGGCGGTTCGGCGAGCCGCGCGTTGACCCGCTCAAGCGTGGCCGGGCTGAGCCCCAGGCCCCGGTCCTCGACTTCCAGCCCGAAGCCGTTCGCGGCCACCGCGCTCCGGATGTGGATCGTGGTCTCGGGGGGCGAGAAGACCGCGGCGTTCTCCACCAGCTCGGCCACCAGGTGGATCACGTCGGTGACCGCCGCGCCCACCAGCGCCGGGGCGTTCGGCATGGGCGCCACGATGACGCGGGTGTAATCCTTGACCTCGATCACCGCGCTGCGTACGACGTCGTAGAGCGGCACCGGGTCGCGCCACCTCCGGGCCGGGGCGGAGCCGGACAGGATGATCAGGTTCTCGGCGTGCCGCCGCATCCGGGTGGTGAGGTGGTCGAGTTTGAAGAGATCCTCCAGGATCTCCGGCTCCTCGACGCGGCGCTCCATGATGTCGAGCAGGCTGAGCTGGCTGTGCAGCAGCGCCTGGTTGCGCCTGGCGAGGTTGAGGAACACCTGGCCGACGCCCTTGCGGAGGGTCGCCTGGCCGACGGCGGCCTCGACGGCGGTGCGCCGTACGGCCGAGAACGCCCGGACGACCCGGTCGAATTCGGCGGTGTCGGCGGGGGCCGGGTCCGGGGCCTCGGTGGCGGGGTCCACGTCGTCGCCCCTGCGCAGCCGCTCGACCAGCCGGGGCAGGCGCTCCTCGGCGAGTTCCACGGCCGAGGCCTGAAGCCGCTTGAGCTCGTTGATCAGCAACCGGCCGAACCGGTAGGACAGCACGACCGACAGGATGACCGCGATCAGGCCGAGCACCAGGACCAGGCCGATCCGCCAGTACGCCGCGGTCTTGGCCGCCTGCTGTTCCGCCGCGGCCCGGCCCAGCTCCTGCGAGGTGTCCTGGTTGATCGTGTTGAGGATCGTCTCCGTGTCGCTCTTCCACTCGGCGGGATCCACCGGCGGCGCGCCGTTGGTGTCCCACACGAAGAGCCTGTCCTCCACGTCCACGAGCCGCTGGTACGGGCCGCCGTTCAGGAGATCCTGGTAGCGCTCCCTCAAGTCGGGGCCCATGTCCCGGTCGGCGTTGGCGAAGACGAGCCTGCGGCTGGTCATCGCGGCCACGAACGCGGCCCGGTCGGTGGGGGTCATCTTCTGGTGCACCATCGTGCTGGTCAGCACGGCGTGCTCCCTGCCCAGGTATTCGGCGGTGGCGCTGTAGGCGGACATGCCACGCACCGCGCGGTACGACGACACGTCGCTCAGCGCGTCACGATCGCTGAACTGCCGGTTGGCGACGCCGATCAGGTCGTCGTACGCGTCGATGACCTTGAGCGGAGGGGTGAGCCTGCCGTTGTCGGCGGACGAGCGCAGGTCGTTCAGCCCGTCCAGGGACTCCACCAGAGCGCGCACGGCGGCGGGGGTCCCGCTCTCGGGGACCGAGTCCACCGACCCGATCGCCTCGCGCAGGCGCGCCACCTTGCTGTCGGTGACCCGGCGCTGCTCCGCCAAGGGCTGGTCGGCTCCGGTGCCGCGGACCGCCTCGGCGGAGAGCTGGCGCTCCCGCTGAAGCTCGACGATCAACTGCAGCACCGGTGAGCCGATGGCCTCCCAGCGGTCCTGGCTCTGGGAGATGTCGACGATCTCCTGGACGCTGGAGTAGGCGATGAACCCCCACAAAGCGATCATGGAGATCAGGGGAATCAACAGGATTCTGAGAAGCTTGGACCGAATCGGCGGCGGCGAGCTCAACCTTCACGTCCCATTCCGCGCATAAAGTGCGCTACCGACTATGATCTTGGCTCGCCCCCAAGAACACATACCACCGCGTAATACGCCGGTGGTTGCACCACTATGCCCACGGGACGTACGGACTTCAAGCGGCAATTCAGAAGAATTCGGCCGAGAAATCACGCGAACCTGAGGGCGCGGCGGCGCACGCTCACAACGCACCTGGTCAGGACGTGATGAGGCCGCCGGGGCATGGCATGCACTTCCTGAATTGTCTGCGCCCCCTACGACGGCAGCGGCCTGCTGCGTCGTCTGGCCTGGCTGTCCTTCAATGTCCTGTTTGGCGGAACACAAGCTTCGACATTGACGCACGCGGCAGTGAGGGGTTGGCGGCCGCCGACTCCGCCACCTGCCAGACTTCGTCGGCGAGCAGGTCGGTGATGGTCTGGGACGGCAGTGACGGATGGCCTGCGGCTATGCGCCTGGCCTGGTGGTCACGAAGGCAGGCCATTAACGCCGAGGCCGTGACATCGGGGTGCCGGGCAATCTCGCGGAACGCCTTCTGAACCGGTGGTTGGTGCCGGGTCAGGGCCTCCAGCAATGCCGGTGAAGCGTCCGGGTTCGTGGCCACCTTGGCGAGGACCCGCACGCCGTGCCGGTCGACCATGGCGCGCAGTTGGGCTTCCGACAGGCCCGGGTGCGGGGCGATGGACTTGAGCACCTTCGCGTCTGGGTCGGCGGCGAGCGTGTCGCGGATCTCGGCAGGCAGATCGCGTCGTTGAGCCACGAGCATCCGTACGGCCGAATCCCGTGATTGGGCCAGTTCCCCGACCTCGGCGGGAGAGGCGGCTGCGATCCGCGGCAACAGGGTCTGGGCGACCTTGGCGGCACCGGCCAAAGAGGTGAGCACCTCCAAGGGCACGTGCGGATTGGCTGCTAGGTTGCGCCGCACGTCGTGGCTCGGGTCGGTGGCCAGCGCGCGTACCAGGTGGTCAGGAATGGCGGGATTCTCGGCGAGGGCGGCGCGGACGACGGGTTCCGGGCTATCGGCGAGTCGTTCATATGTTTCTGCAGGCTGGTCGGGGCGGATGGCTAGAGGCCAGCGCAGCTGCATCGAAGGATGGTCGGCGAAGCCGATGACGGCTCCGGCGGGCGCGGCCGGGTTCCACAGCACGGCCTGGCGAGTCCGGTCAACGGTGGACTCGTGGGAGCCGTCGCAGGAGGGCTCCCACAGATCGGGGGACGGCGTCTCTTCGCCGTCACAGACCAGACACCATCGCGCTGCCGGCAGCCCTTCGCCGGTGATCAGCGCGGCCAGCACGGCCGGTGGCGTCGCCTCGTTGACCGCCACCGCACGGCGGACTTCAGCGTGCGGATGCCCCGCGAGCCGGGCGGCCATGTCCGCCGTCGTCCACAGCGCGAGTTCCGCGACGACCCGTACGTTCGAGTCGGCGGCGAGCGTCTCCGTCACATCGGGCGGAAGGCCGAGGCAGGCCGCCAGCTTCTCCCGGCGCTCGGCGTCCGGATCCGCAGCGAACAGGCGTGCCCACTCAGGGCGGCCGACGCCCTCGGCGAGCAGGGCAAGCGCGGCGAGCGGCTGGGCCACGGGATCGACGTCGTCGGCCGTCAGCAAGCCCCGGCCCACAAGCGTGACAGCAGTCCCCTCAACGCGCGAGGCCAGCGTGAGCGCCTGCGCACGGCTGAGGCCCTCGCGATCAGCCAGATCCGCGGCGATGTACTCGTCCGCGACCGCGATCAGCCGATCGACCAGCTCAACGGGCAGGGCTGGGTTGGCGGCGAGCCCGCACAGGACAGGGTTCACCGGAACATCCTGCCTGGAGCGTGATCAGATGGCTCCTGGTTTAACGATGACGAGGCTGGACTTGATGGGCGAGCCACCACTGCCTGGTGATCGCGTACTCGACCTCGCCCAGGTCACTGCCTGGAAGTGGATCTTCCCATTCCATGAAGAATGTACGGATATGCTCCATGCCGATCGTGGCCATGGTCGCGCGAGAAGCGGTGTTGACCGCCATTGTCTCGGCGAAGACGCGGTTCAGGCCAAGATCTTCGAAACCGTGCCGGAGCAGCTCGCGGGCTCCCTCGCTGGCCAGGCCCTGGCGCCAGTGGCGCGGTAGGAGCCGGTAGCCGAGCTCGGCTTGGCCTTCGACTGGGCCCTGATCGGGGCGCTGCGGCGGTTCCAGGATCCACCAGCCGACGAAAGTTCCCTCGACGAAACCAGCCCAGAAACCCAGCCCTGGAACGTAGTCGGCGACCGCGAGGCGTTGGCGGTGGAGGAGTTCGACCGTCTCGCGGGTACGGGGACGGCCGTCGCCCAAATAGCGCATGACCTCGGGGTCGGCGTCCAGTTCGACCTCGTGTTCCAGGTGTTCGTCCGCGAGCGGGACCAGCAGGATGCGGCTGCTCCGCAACGTCGTCTGAGCCATGGGGAGATTGTCGCCGACGTCTTCCTCGATGCACTCGACAGATGATCCACGGGCTTACGCCTGTGAGCCTTGGTGGGCTCACCTGAGCAGCGGCCGCGAATCCAACGAAGCTGCTCTTGAGCTGGGCAGATGAATTTCGCCAGCGCTGGTCAGCGAGTTGCGCGATCTCGGTGTAGTCCGCCAAGGTTGCCAGATAACCGAGAATCGAAGCGCACCGGGCGGGCCGTCCCTAGCTGGCACAGGTCCTCGGAAGCATTCTTGCCAGATAACAGAAGTTGTCACGCAAGGCTTCGAGGGCTCCCGGGCGGAAGGCGTCGGGTTCAGCCGTTGAGGAGTCGTTCGGTTTCGCGCCACAGCCGGGTCTGGAGTTCGGGGTCGTCGCCGGGTGGGGTGGGCAGGATCTGGCGGTGTTTGCGGACGGTGTAGTAGCCGCCGGTGCGGCCGGTGAAGGCGGGGTCGGTCGCGAGGGTGACGATCAGGCCGGCGCCGCGGGCGGGGTCGCCGATCGACAGCCGGGTGAGGATCTTTTCCAGGGTGGCGGCGAAGCGGAGCTCGCGGCCTAGGCCGGTGGTGTTGAAGCCGGGATCCAGGCAGTTGGCGGTGACGGTGGTGCCGGCCAGGCGCCGGGCCAGTTCGAGGGTGAACATGATGTCGAGCAGCTTGGTCTTGCCGTAGTGCTGCGATGATCCGCGTGCGGTGAACGGGACCGTCTCGGTCAGGTCCTGCGGGAGCCGGAGGGTGCCGTGGCGGCGGGAGGCTTGGGAGGCGACGTTGACGATCCTGGCGGCCGGGGCCCGGCGCAGGGCCGGCAGGAGTTCGCGGGTGAGGAGCCAGGGGGCGAGGTAGTTGACGGTGATCATCTCGGGGTGGCCCTCAGGCGTGGTGCGGGGTGTGAAGGCGTGGATGCCGGCGTTGTTGATGAGCACATCGATGTGGTCGTACCGGTCGGCGATCTCGCGGCCGATGCGCCGCACGTCGGTCAGGCGGGTGAAGTCCGCCAGGAACACTTCGATCTCCGCTTGAGGGGCGTGGGCGCGGAGTTGATCTCGGGTCTGTTCGGCCTTGTCCGGGTCGCGGGCGGTGATCGCGAGGTGAGCGCCCCGCCGGGCGAGGTCGAGGGCGGCCAGGCGGCCCAGGCCGCTGGTGGCGCCGGTGATGACGATGACGGGCTGCATGACGGTCCTGTCCAAGGTCGTGGTGACGGGTCATTCGGTGCGGAGCCGGCGTTCGGATGCGGCCCACGCCCAGGTCTGTGGTGATGTCACCGTTGGCGACGGCCAGGATCGTCGTCGCCGGCGACACCCCCAGCGTGACCGCCGGCAGCGACACCCCGCCGCCCTTGCGGGCTCGAAAGGCCTTCCAAAGTAGTTTGCATATGCCCATCATCGTAGGTGACTATAGTTTAGATATGCAAACTACTTCTGAGGGCGGTGAGAGCAGCCGGCACGAGCTCGAACTGGCGCTGGGCGAGCAGATCAACGCCCTGCTGAGCGCGACCCGCGCGCTGAGCGAGCGCAGCGCCGCGCACTTTCACGCCGACCTGCAACCGGCCGCGTTCCACATCGCGCGCTGGCTGTACGCCTTCGGGCCCGCGCGGCCCAGCGCCATCGCCGAAGCCGTCAGCATGGACCGCAGCTCCACCAGCACCCTGATCGGCAAGATGCGATCGCTCGGCCTGCTGGATAGCTCACCCGCCCCCGGCGACCGGCGCAGCATCATCGTCGGGCTCAGCGAGCGCGGCCGCCGGCGGGTCGCGGCGACTCTGGAGGACCGGGGCAAGGAGTTCTACGCCCGCACCCAGGACTGGTCCGAAGACGACCTCACCTGCCTCATCGAACTGCTCGGACGTCTCACGTCCGACCAGCCCACGTAACATCCGCTTCCCAGGCACGGCCATCCTCATCTCCGGCGGCCACTCGGAGATCAAGCGCCATCATGGTGACGCGGCGGCTCGGTGTCACGCAGGGGGATGCCGGTGCAGGCGTCTCAGGGCGAACGCGAGTTGGAGGCGGAGGCGGCCCTGCGGGTCGCGGACGTTCCAGCCGAGTAGGTGCTCCGCTCGGGTGAGGCGATCCTGGAGAGTCGAGTGGTGCAGGGTCAGGGCGGTGGCGGCCGTGCGCAGGCTTGGTTCCGACGCGGCGGCGTACAGGGTGGCCAGCATCCAGGGTGCCGCGGTGCCCGCGTGGTCGAGAGCCCGGACGTCGGGCGCCGGCTCGCTGTCGGTGCCCACCGCGGCGGCCAGGACCATGAGGCCGCCCAGCTCGTCGGCCCGTACCACCCTTGGGCCCGGATCCTGCTCGTCTCCTTCGGCCGCGAACCGCAGCGCGGTCTTGGCCGCCATCCAGGAGGCGGGAAGATCGGCCACCCGCCCGATTGTCCCGACTCCCGCTCGCCGGCCGTCGACGCGCCCGCGGGTGCCGGCGTGTTCGATCACGGGTGGGACGCCCGCGATGGCCACGGCCCAGACGCCGGTCTCGGGGAGGCGGAGCCGGCGGGCCGCGTGCAGGCGGTCGGCCTCGGTGGCGGCCGGGTCGAGGAGGAGTTCGACCAAGGCGGGATCGCCGCCCGATGGGGCCCGGCCGCGGGTGCGCTCCAGGGCGTCGCGGGCGACGCCGGTGGCCCGTTCGAGGACCATCAGGTCGACCGCCCCGGCGGGTCCGGGGCGCTCCAGCCACAGTACGGCGTGCTCGTACCCCAGCGGCGCGTGCAGCCAGGCGGGATCGGGCGGCACCGCGGCGTCGTCCCGTCGCCCGTCGCCCAGAACGCGCACGTTCACCCGGTGATCGGGATCGATGAGGCGGGCCGGGCAGCCCGCCAGCACCGCCGCCCCCCGGACGATCGCCTCCAGCCCGGCCCTGGTCGCCACCAGGCGGTCGAAGTAGGCGATGACCTGGACCGCGGCGCTGGCGTCCGGGTCGAGCGCGGCCAGCCTGCCGGCAAGCTCTCTCACCATGCCATCCTGCCTCAGCCCGCCAGGTGCGGCTAGGCGCCGAGGATCCGCCGCAGCCACCTCAGCCGCGCCGCCTTCGCCTCCTGCGAGATCGCGGCCTGCGGCGCCATCATGTCGAACCCGTGGAACCCGCCGGGCCACACGTGCAGTTCGGCCACGCCGCCCGACTGCCAGATGCCGGTGGCGTACGCGACGTCCTCGTCCCGGAAGGTCTCGGCCGAGCCGACGTCGACGAAGGTGGGCGGCAGGCCGGACAGGTCGGTGGCCCGCGCGGGCGCGGCGTACGGGGAGACGTCGGGGCCGCCGCGCCGATCACCGAGCAGCGCGGTCCAGCCGGTGTCGTTCGAGGTTCTGTCCCAGACGCCCAGGCCCGCCATCTGGTGGCTGGACACGGTGTCGTTCCTGTCGTCGAGCATCGGGCAGATCAGCAGCTGGCCGATCAGGGCGGGGCCGCCCCGGTCGCGTGCCAGCAGCGCGACGGCCGCCGCGAGCCCGCCGCCCGCGCTCGCGCCCGCGACGACGATCCGCCCGGGGTCGACACCGATCTCGTCGGCGTGCTTGGCCGTCCAGACCAGGCCCGCGTAGCAGTCCTCGACCGGCGCGGGGTGCGGGTGCTCGGGCGCGAGCCGGTACTCCACCGAGACGACCGCCAGCTTCAGCTCCACGACCATGTCGAGCATCTCGGTGGGGATCAGCCGGTTGGTGCCCATGATCATGCCGCCGCCGTGGATGTTGTAGAGCGCGGGCACCGGCCCCGTCTCCCCCGCCGGGCGCAGGACGAGCAGCGAGATGTCGGGCTCGCCCGCCGGACCGGGGACGGTCAGCTCCGTGACGTCGATCGCGCCGCCGCGGGTGAAGTCCTCCTCCGGCATGAACGACGCATCGCGCAGCGCGGGCAGCGTCTCCATCGTCAGCGACGGCGGTATGAAATCCGCCATCACGGTCAGCGCCGCCGCCAGCTCCGGGTCGAACGGCGGCGGGGTGGGTACGGTCATGATCGGCTCCTGGATGTCGATGGTGTTACGCGCGGCTGACATCACCGCCTACCAGCATCGTGATCCGGCCCCGCGCCCCGATCGAGCGCCACGCGGCGGAAACCACCCGCCAAATGGCGGGAACATCTCACCAGGCATTCACGGGCCTCCCGTGGGTCCGGAAATGAGTACGGGTCTACTCATGCGCGGACAAAATCGTGAACGCCATCGTGAAGTATGACAAGTTCCCCCGAGGATGATCCGATCCTCCCCTCAGAACCCGGGGACGGCGCGCCCCAGCCGGACGATCCGGACCTGCCGCTGGAGGCCCCCGACTACGACGCGATCGACCGGGAGGTGGCCACCGATGCCTAAGGCCAGCGACCTGCTCAAGATAATGGCCGCTTTCGAAGGCTACCGAGAGGGGCGCAGCCAGTCCCTTTTCGGCCGCCGGTACGGCATCCGCCACCGTACCCCCATATTCAGCGGAGCCAAATGGTGTGACATGTTCCTCGCCGAGTGCGCGCTCCTGGCGGGCGGCACGGACATGCTCAAGATCGTGGGCGATTTCGCCTTCACGCCCTCCCATGCCAACTGGTTCAAGGAGAACGAACGCTGGCACAAGGGAGCCACCGGCATTCGCGCGGGAGACGTGGTGTTCTTCGACTTTCCCGACTCCGAGCCGGGGATCCAGCACGTCGGCGTGGTGGAGAAGGTACGCTCCGGCACGACGATCCAGACGATCGAAGGCAACACGTCAAACGTCGTGGCGCGCCGCTCGCGCAACCTGCGCCACGTCGTCGGGTACGGCAGGCCCGCCTACAACGGCACATCTTCGCCGTCCCGTGTCCCGTCCTTCCCGAATTCGGCGACTGCGGGAATCATCGGCGAACTGGATGTGCGCAGCGTGCAGGAACTGCTGATCCAGCACGGCTTCAGCGTCGGTCCCGACGGCGCCGACGGGGACTTCGGGCCGAACACCCGCCGGGCGCTGCGGAAATTCCAGCACGCGCATAACTTGCCGGAGACCGATCTCCCAGATGACAAGACCTGGCAGGAACTCTGGCTCGCCTGGTGAGCGATCCGCGTCCGCGACGGCCGACCTGCTCATGGTCGGCTTCGCTTTTTCGCCGGCAAAGGTCCCCCACTCGACCTGGGCCGTTCAGCGAAGTACGGCGGAGTTGCGTGTTGCCAGGACTTCAAGACCAGCATCAGGGCTGCGCTGCGCTTATTGCGGAACCACCTCCCTCTGGCCTCTCTGAAGCCAGCGCTCGTCCACCTCGTCTCCTGCGGGCCTTACTACTCGACCTGAGCTCCGCGTGATCTGGCGCCATATCTTTGATCTTTTGCTCTATCTCACCCGCGAATGCTGCTGCTAGCTTCCCGGACTCCGCACTGGAAGCCCCCCACTGGACGACAGCAAGCTGAAGCGCGGTCCGATAGATCTTCAGCACCGCTTCGATGTCCTTGACCTTGGCTTCGGCATCCAGGAGCTTCGCGCGCAGGGCTTCTTCCGATCTCCCAGAGGGAATCGCTGAGGAAGATTGCGCCCCGGTCTCGCTGTCTACCGCCATCTCATCGGGGAGCTTGGTTGTGCCCCGCGAACGACCAGTCAGCAGCATTAGGAAGGTCTCCATTAGATAGACCCGCCTCCGAAACGTGTCGCCTTCGCGGCTCGACACTAAGGCTGCCAGCGCCAGGATCACGAGAACGAGAACAGGAAGAGAGGCGATGAAGCCGAGAACTCCAGCTGCGCTTGGCAGGGCATAGCCCTTGAGGATCATCACGGATCCGAGTCCGGTGCCCCCGAGGCCTAAGACGAGGCCCACCCTCCGCCCCGTGGTGCCGATCGCCCTTGGCCAGAGCCTCTGCCACCTGGCAGCGGCAGCGTGCTGTGCAGGCCTCGCATTCCGTTGCCCGGATTTGGCAGCGGGCGTCCTTTCAAGCGCTGACCTGGTCCGCCTTCTCCGACTCCCCGACATTAGAGTCCCCGGCAGGAGTAAGCCGGATCATTGACTCCATTATTAACGATCATCGTTTCCCGCCTTCTACGCTGAAGGTCGAACTTGGGATCGCCAATCCGCTGATCGAAATCCTCACAAGGAAGATCTATCACAGCGGCAGCAGGAGGCCAATCCGTCCCCGCCGTGACAATCCTTTGAGAAGAAAGCTACGACCTCTGCGATGGATCGGGGCGCCGGGAACTCCGAATTAGCCGCGATCCAATAGGCATGGCCGACACCCTTCCCGTCGAATCGACGTTTATTCCGCTTGAAGGCGGGAAGCAAAATGTCGATGTTCGTAACAATTAGACACATTTCGACATCACTTTAAGTTATTATGTATAACACTCCGCGATGGTCCGGTGAATCGATCTACGACCTGTGATGTTAATCACACTTTTGTATCGAGGATGTAGGCGCTTGATCCGCGTACCACCCGGATGCCTCGCCTGCGGGCGGCCGGCCCACGTCTCGTCTCAGCAGGACTTTAAGGTGCGCCATGATCCAGAGAAGGTCCTCATGACGAAGAGCCAACAAACTCAACGTCCTTGGACAGGTCGCGGCGTACCAACACTGCCATCACAAGCACGAACCTCGTGATCATTCAAACCAACGCGAGAGGCACCTCGGGAGACTCCCACTCTCCCTGATCGTGATCGGCACCCAACTGGTCGACCCCATCCCCCGCGCCCTCGCCGAACCTCTATCGGCCGTTCCGCAGCAAACCCGCAGGTCAACATCTGGCGTATGCGGCAGCTATCGTTCGCTTGTTCTCCGAGCCCTATTACGGCCTCAAGGCATGGATTCGACTCGGATGGGGTGGGACAGCACCGGGTGATAGAGGTAGCCGAGGTCATTCCATGGGACGGTGTCGGGCTGGGTTTGGCCCTGGTCGTCAGTGGCGCGTACCCGGATGATGTGATCGCCGGGCTCGGGATGCCAGCTGAACTGCCAGCGTACCCACGCCGCCGATATCTCCGGAGGAGCGAGTGACGCCTCCTGCCAGGAGCCCTCGTCGATGCGGTATTCGACCGACGTGACCCGGTTCTCTCCCGCGTACGCACGCCCCCGGATGACTTGCGGTACCGGCCGCAGCTGGGCTGGCCAGGGCAGTTCCACCAGGCTCGCCACCGGTAGGGCGGTGATCGGCATGCCTAGTGAGGGCGCCTGCGGAGGGTAGTCCGGGCCGATCAGCACGTAGTCTTCGGTGTTCCACGGAACGTGCAGGGGTTGTTCGGAGACTTCGATCCGGCCCACCCATTTGATGCTGGCCGCGCCGAGCCAGCCGGAGACCACGATCCGAGCCGGGTACCCGTGATCGGGCGGTAGCGTCTCGCCGTTCATGGCCAGCGCGAGCAGGGTGTCGTCGGCGAGTGCCTTGGCCAGCGGCATGGGCCGGCGGGCGTGGATCTCGTCGAGTGACTCGGGCATGACGTCGCACGCATCCGGCGTGATCCCCGCGGGTTCGAGCAGGTCGCGCAACCGGACGCCGGTCCATTCCGCGGTGCCGATCGCACCGCGACCCCACTGGGTGCCATTGAACTTGTGTCCGTGCTCCTCGCCGAACAGCGTGCGGCGGTTACCGGCGCACTCGATTGTGCGGATCATTGAGACCAGCGGCATTTCCCACAGATCGGCGTAGGTGTAGGTGATCGGTTCGCGTACTCCACTCCCTTCGATCCGGAGCGACCATGTCGCGGCGTTCAGATGGGGAGTTGGTGCGTGGCTGCGAAGGAAGAAGCGATCGATCGGGGTGATGTAGCCAGGCATGCGGTCCGGCCGGATCCCGTAGTCCAGACCGGTCCCGGTGTCCTCCATAAGCTCGGAGGGAGTTGGTTTGACGACTTTGCGTTCCCTGACCGCCTCACGTGAGGGATGATCAGGCTCACTCCCGTGCAGGGCCCCACTCAAGGCGTGTCGCCTCCTACGGCTCGCTTGAGCCTCTTCATGAGGCCCCCACTGGGACACTATTTTTGTCATCGTGCCATAGCAGGTTACGGATGTCCTGAACCGGTCCCTGCGCCGGTAGGAGGCCGCGACGATCCGGTGGAGAAACCGGATGCTTCGGACTGGCAGGTTCCGTAACCATGGTTCCGTGACGACCCCGTACCGGCCGTTCCGGTGGGATCTGGTACGCCGTGACCAGCTCGGCACGCTCCTGGATGGCCAAGAAGTCGCGCTGGGCTTTCTGGAGCCGTTGATCGAGTGCGCGGCCAAGGTCCTGGCCCGCAGCGGCGATGGCGACCTGTACTTCGTCGGCCGCTCCGCCGACAGCATCTTTGACGTGCTCTCCGGCGCGCTGTCCGGCACCTCACGCTCGGACCGGGTCTGCCTGCTGCCGTTCTCCTACCGGTTCGAGGCACCGCTGCTCGTCCACGAGGTCCGACAGTTGCGGATCAACCTGGAGGCGATGGGCATCAGCCCGTACGGCCTGGCCCGCCGTGCGCGCCCGATCGTCTTCGCCGACCTGGTCTACGGGGGCCACACCTTCACCCATTTGTACGGTTTCCTACGCGACTGGATCGCCGACGAACACGAGACATGGGATGTCATCCGGCTGAAGCTGCGCTTTCTGGGCATCACCGCACGCAAGAAGACCAGCCCCAGCACTTGGCGCTGGTGGCAGGACGCCGACTGGACCGATGAACTGCCCCGCAGCGCCATCACCAACGTGTCCATCCCCGGCACTCTGTGGGACTACCTCGGCAACTCCCAGGAGAAGATCGCCCCGTCCTTCCGACGTACCCTCTGGGCTGACGAAACCGTCACCGCACCTCGGCGCAGCGAGAAGGTCGCCCACGCGCTGGCCGAGGCCGTCGCCTATGTTGAGCAGGGCCGAAGCCATCCGACCCGGACGGCGATAGCGCGCCACCTGGCCACCGAACCCGCCTTCGCTCAGCCCTGGCTGCGGACACTCGCTCTCGAACTCCGCAAAGGATCACCATGACACCGATGGTGCTGCTCGACGTGGACGGCGTGCTCAACCCGTCACGCCGTTCGTCGCTCGCGTGGCGGCGCTATACCGGCATCGTGGACGGCGAGCCGTACAAGATCTTGCTCGACCCACGCCACGGCCCGCAACTGCTCACCATGGCCCGCGAGTGCGGCGCCGAGCTGGTGTGGGCCACCACGTGGGAGGAACAGGCCAACGACGAGATCAGCCCGCGCATCGGGCTGCCCCGCCTGCCGGTCATCCCCATCGGCGACTATCTGTCCTCGTCCGGCGGAGAGCATTTCAAGACCGGATCCGTCGCCGCCTACGTGCGGCGCAGGCCGTTCGTCTGGTTCGATGACATGCTCGATGCCGCTGACCAGGAATATCTCAGCAGCCACCCCGGAGTCGGCGACTTCCTCCTGATCCACGTCGACCCCAGATTCGGCCTCACCGACACCCACCTTGCCCAGGCTCGGGAGTGGCTATCGCGCCTGCCTTCGGCTGATCAGGCCCAGCGCGCCGATCGCGTAGCCGCGCATGATCGCGAGGATCGATGGAGCTGAAGCGGTCCGGATCTTGCACCGGTCGTTCTTCGCCGGGTTGAGGGTCCGCGGGTTGGTGTCCTGCTCCAGATGGGGCCATGGCGGCTGGCTCTTCGGATGGCGGCGGGTAGGTAGATCTTTTTGCGGGGCGTGTGACCTGCGGTTTTGTCGTGAATCAAGGCCAGGTTTTGAGTTCCTAACGGAAGTCAAGCCGATCAAGCTTTGAAGGATCAGGGTAGGCGGGGTCGACGCCGGGACTGGGTGTCACGGCGTTCGCGCTGTCGGTTGGGGGTGGTGAGGGCCGGTCAGGCCGTCGTGTGGCGGGTAGCCTTGCTGCTGGACGGGCCGGCTGCCGGAGCGTCGTGTGGCGACTCCTGACCGCGTCGGCTCGTCCCCTGTTTCGTGCCCTGTTTCGTGCCCTGTTTCGTGCCCTGTTTGGTGCCCTGTTTCAGCCGTGTGCTGGCGCGTTTGGGCCGGTTCTTGGCGCGGTCGGCGTCGCTGACCGCGTATCGCTCGGCGCAGATCGCCTTGGCCTCCTCCACGGTGAGGGGGCGGCCGTCGAGATCGCGGAGTTGGTAGGGGGTGCGGCTGCGCCAGCAGGCGGCCAGCCGGGTGACCAGGAC
>NZ_BLAE01000037.1 GCF_009687865.1 Acrocarpospora macrocephala | reverse complement strand
TCGTTGAGCAGGTCGGCCTCCACTCCGAGCGTTTCGGCCACCGCCCATTCCCGCGCCCATTCCCGCACGTGCACCAGCGGAGCCGGAGAGGTCAACCGGTTGGCCACCAGCGTCTCGATCACCTGTCCGTGGGTGAGTCCGGCCAGGTCACGCACCGGGCAGGCGGCATCGACCACATCACGGATCTTCAACCGGGAGCAGAAACCGGCCACCACCGGCAACGCCCCCAGCAGTTTCTCGACCGACGGGATACCGAACTGCGCGGGTTGTCTCACACGCCAGCAGGCTGCCGACTGCTGAGCCCACGACCAACCCGACACACCGAAGAATCCCAAAGATCCTCATGTGCGGAAAACGGGGCTAGATGGAGCAGCGTCGTATCAGCCAGCAGTCGCACAATAACTCGCGTGGGGCTATGAGGCTGGTGCCGTTACCGGTACCGCCAGTAGTTGGGGGAGCCGGGAGATGCATGGACCCTCAGATCTGCAGCTTCCTTCTGGCTGTGATAATTATCACGTTGCAATCCGGGAAGATCATGGTGCGGCAGCTCCGGAGAATATGCCCCCGCGTTGGTTGGCGGCCGGAAACCTGATGGACATATTGCAGATCTTGAAGTTTGATCGACTGCGCTGACGCTGCTCCTGTCGCTTGATCAGCTTGACGGGCGGCTGGACGCTTCGCGCCAGGGGGCGCGAGGCCAGGCGAGGGGGTCCGCCGTGTCTGTACGCCGTGCTGTCGCAATCCTGTTATCGGTTGTCCTGATAGTCACGGTGGGGGTGCCGTCCCAGACCTCCCTAGCCTGGGCCACCGGCCCTTACCTGGCGGTGAACGGGGCGGATCTGGCGGGGGCCTCGGTGGGGTCGCCGTTCACCGTAACGCTGACCGACCCGGGGACCGTCGATGACGGGGTCAAGTTCCTGCTGAACAACGTGTATCTGGGCAAGGACTCGACCGCGCCGTACCAGTGGACGGTCACCGCCGCGCTGGGGGCGCGCGAGTTGAAGGCCAAGTGGGATGCCGCCGGTTCCGCGCAGCAGGCGGAGGCGGCGTTCACGGTCGTGGACCCGAACGCGAGCCCCTCCCCGTCACCGTCCCCCTCACCGTCACCGAGTCCGGCGGGGCCGCCTGCGGTCATGGCGTACGGCGCGCCGCTGGACGGCGCGAGTGTGCCGCTGGCCGCGTTCGTGGCGAGTATCGCCAACCCGGGCGTGGTGGACGACGGGATCTCTTTCCTGCTCAACAACGCCTATCTCGGCGAAGACAGCACGGCCCCGTACGAGTGAAACCTCACCACAGCGGCACTGGGCGTGCGTACGCTCAAGGTCAAGTGGGATTCGGCGGGCGTGCGGAAGGAGCTTGAGGCAACCTTCACCGTGTACGACCCGAACGAGCCGACCCCGGAACCGGAACCGACCCCCAGCCCGACCTACACCCACACCCCCGGGCCGGTAACCCCGGCGAAGGTCACTGTGGAGCCGGGCCCGGCGCTGAAGAACCTCTGGGCGACCGCCGACAACCGCCGCGCCAAGGTGGAGGGCCTGTACGACTGGTCGCAGGCGGGTGTCGGCGGCGGTTCGGTGCTGGCCGACGACGACCAGTATCTGCGCTCCGAGGACGCCTGCCTGATCACCCCGGGTGAACTGGCCGCCGACTACGACGTACATCCCAACGACGGGGTCAACGACACGGCCGGTCTCCAGGAGGCGATCGACGACATCAAGGCGGACTGCTCGCCAACCGGCGAATACACCAAGATGTCGAAGATCACGCTGCCGAAGGGCGTGCTGAACGTCACCCGGCAGATCTCCGTCGATGCCAACTACCTGCGCATCGTCGGCCAGGGCAGCGGCCCCGGCGGCTCGCGGATCGTTTTCCGCCCGGACGCCAACACCCTCTACGACAAGATCACCGAGGACGGCACCCGCTGGGACCTCGACAACATGAACGACGAGGGCCCCGACGGGGAGGGCAACGGCGGCTGGATCTGGCCGGGCCGCGGCCTGTTCCGGGTGCAGTCCCGCGCGGTGCACGAGGACTACGCGACGGCCTACGCCAACGCCCCCGCCAACCGGAAGGACCTGTACGAGGGCACGGTCAACGTGCACTGGAAGGCCGGCGTCAAGGTCGGCCAGAAGGGCTCCGACATCGGCTACGCCGCCCGCAAGGGCGACACCGTCATCAAGGTCGCGACCAGCGGCCCGGTCGATTTCGACAACCGGTTCAAGGTCGGCGGCCTGGTCAACGTCCGGGTAGCCAACTCGATCAAGTTCTACCAGCAGATGAAGGCGCTGCCGACCACCTGGGAACTCCAGAACTTACACATGCGGCAGCAGATCTTCATGGTGGTGGCCGGTGACCCTCTCGCTGGCACGCTCACCCTGGACCGGCCGCTGGAATACGACGTACCGCTGGACTCCACCTCCGACGGCTCCGTGCCGATCTTCGGCAGCGACGTCAACTTCTCGAAGGTTTCGCCACTGGTCGACGCGGTGATCTGGGTCGGTTTCGAGAACTTCTCCTTCACTCAGGACATGCCCAGTCTGGACAAGGAGGACGCCAAGAACAACTACGGCAACATGGCGCCGGAAGCGGCGATGCACGGCATCGTTTTCAAGTGGGCGGCGAACTCCTGGGTGAAGGGCATTCGCGCGGAGATGACCGGGTCGCACCCGATCGTCACCGAGGAGGCCGCCAACCTCACGGTCGCCGACAACTACATGGACGGCTCCTGGAACAAGGGCAAGGGCGGCAACGGCTACTTCCGCGGCTCCCGCGTCTGGAACTCCCTGTATGTCGGCAATACGACCAGGAATCTGCGCCACTTCACCTTCCAGTGGTCGGCCTCCGGCAACGTCGCGATCGGCAACAGTTTCGACTCCGACCTGAACCTGCACGGCGGCTTCGAGCGCAACAACCTGTTCGAGATGAACGAGGTCTCCACCCCTTACGCGCACCGCTCGGGGAACTGCTCGGCCAACTGCGGCGACGAGGGCGACCTGGCCGCCGATGACTCGCAGTGGTACCCGATCTGGTGGGCCGCCGGGAAGAAGGCGGTGAAATGGTCGGGCTCCTCGGGTGAGAACAACGTCTTCTTCAACAACCATCTGCTGAAGCAGAAGGACAGCGACACCAACCCGTTCTTGCCGTACTACGCCGATCGTAGCCGCGTCTACCAGTTCGGCACCGACGGCACCAAGTTCAAGCACCTGGACGTGGGCGGCGCCGCGATCGCCGACTGGGCGCACAACGAGACCAAGGACTACACCGGCGGCCACGGTGTCATCGCCGACAAGACCTTCGCCGGGCCCTCCTTGTTCCTGCGCTCCATCAGCCTCACCGGGTACGGCGGGTCCAAGCCGCAGAAGCTGAAGCAGACCTGGGGGTGCACCTGCTGGGACGGCACCGGCATGGTCAACACCCGGCTGGCCGCCGATCCGGTCAACACGGCGACCGGCGCGCTGATGGAGAACTTCTCCGACCTGGAGGTGCCCGGCCTGGGCAACGCCCTGGAGTGGCATCGCACCTACAACAGCCTGGACGAGACCGACGGCCCGCTCAGCCCCGGCTGGACCTTCGCCTACAACGCGAGCATCTCGCGGGTCACCGAACCCGAGGGCGAGGTGATCACCTTCCGGAACGGCACCGGCGCCCAGCTGCGCTACGCCAAGGACGAGACCGGCGTCTACAAGGCCTTGGACCCGGCCGTCACCGCCGAGCTCACCGAGCTGGCCGACGGCTGGCTACTGACCAACCTGGACGAGGAGACCCTGCGGTTCAACACCGACGGGCAGCTCGTCCATGACATGAACGAGCAGGGCAAGGGGGTCACCCTGAGCTACTCTGGCGGCAGGCTGGCCATGGTCTCCGACGGGCTCGGGCAGACAATCACCATCACCTGGGGCAGCACCGGCCCCGCTACGGGGAAGATCGTCGAGATCGAGGCCGAGGACGGCCGCACGGTCGAGTTCGCCTACAGCACCGCTGCGGGAGCCGCCCGCCTGACCGGGGTGACCGACGTTACCGGGGCCTCCACCACCTACTCCTACGATGCCGCCACCGGCATGCTCAACGGCATCACCGACCCGATCGGCCGGACCTCCGCCGTCACCACCTACGACCCGGTGAGCAAGCGCGCCATCCAGCAGGCCGACGCACTCGGCGCGATCACCACCTTCGCCTGGGACGCCGCGACACAGACCGCCACGATCACCTTCCCCGATGGCACGACCCGGCAGGACATCTACGACGACAACGTGCTGGTGTCCCAGATTGGGCCGGACGGCCGCGCGGTCGACACCTACTACGGCACCAACAACGAGGTCATCGCCGAGAACACCGGCGGCCAGGCGCTCAGCAAGTCCACCTATGACGAGCGCGGCAACCTTACCAAGAGGACCCTGCCCGCCGAGGTCGGCGACGAGTCGGCCCCGTTCGAGTCCTGGACCTACGACGGCGACAATCACGTCACCAGCCACACCGACCCACTCGGCAAGACCACCACGTACGACTATGACGGGCAGGGGCGGCTGGTCGAGACGACCTACCCGGACGGCGGCACCGTCGCCCTCACCTACACTGCGGCGGGCCAGGTCGCGACCAGCACCGACCAGTTGGGCCGTACCACGACGTTCGTCTACAACGGCGCGGGCGACATGATCAGGAAGACCAGCCCGAGCGGCAGCATCACCAAGTTCACCTACGACGACGCCCACCACAGGCTGACCGAGACTACCCCGCTGGGCAACCTGCCCGGGGCGGACCCGGGGCAATACACGACGACCTGGACGTACGACAACGCGGGCCGGGTGCTGACCGAGACCGACGGGCTCGGCAACACCACCACCAACATCTACGACGCGGTGGGACAGCTCACCCAGACCGAGGCACCCGACGGCGGCGTCACGAGCTACACCTACAACGCGGCAGGGTCGGTGCTCACCGAGACCGACCCGGCTGGCCGGGTGACCACGCACACCTACGACACGGCCGGGCGGGAGACGTCGGTGGTCGCCCCCGGCGGCGCGACCACCACCTTCGCCTACGACGCCACCACCGGGCGGCTGACATCTACGACCGGCCCGACGGGCAACGCGCCCGGCGCGTCGGCGGAGACCAAACGCCGCGACACCACCGCCTACGCCTACGACGCGGCCGGACGGCGGGTCCAGACCCGGGTCGTCGACCCCGGCGCGCCGTCGAACTACCTGGTCACGCACACCGCTTACGACATTCAGGGCCGCCCGGTCAAGGAGACCCAGCCGGACGGCTCGGAGACCATCACCACGTATGACGCCGCCGGACGGGTGGTGAAGACGGAGAGCCCGGCGGGCACACGGACGGTCGCCTACGACGAGATGGGCCGGGAGAAGACCGTCACCGAGGGCGGCGTGAGCGTCGAGAACACCTACGACGACGCCGGCCAGCTGACTAGGTCAGAGACCGGCGGCGGCGCGGTCACCACCTACTCCTACGACGACGACGGGCAGCGCGTGGCCACCGTCGACCCGCGCGGCAACGCGGTCGGCGCCGACCCCGACGACTACACCGTCTACTACGTGTACGACGTGAACGGCCGCCGCACCGAGGTCGTGGACCAGCTCGGCCGCTCCGCCACGGTCACCTACGACCCGCTCGGCCGCACCCTCACCGCCACCGACGCCGCCGGCAACACCAGCGCCTTCGAGCACGACGTGATGGGCAATGTCACCAAGGTGACCACGGCCACCGGCGCGATCACTCAGTACGCCTACAACCCGGCCGGGCAGGTCACTCAGGTCACCAACCCGCGCGGCGGCGTCACCACCGTCGGCTACGACCCTGCGGGCCGGATCGCCTCCCAGGTCACACCGGGCGGGCGCACCTCCACCTTCGCCTACGACCCGGCCGGGCGGCTGGCCGCCAAGACGCTGCCGTCCGGGCACGTCACCTACACCTACGACAGTCTCGGCCGGCCCGCCACCGTCGACCACAGCGACGCCAGCGCCGATCTGGCCTACACCTACGACAAGGCCGGACGGCCGGTCAAGGTCACCCAGACCACGGCGTCGGGGTCCGCCGACACCACCTACACCTACGACTCAGCCGGGCGGGTCACCGGGGTCAACGGGGCTTCCGGCGGCTTCGGTTACGAATGGAACACCGACGGGCGGCTGACCGAGCGCACCCTGCCGGGCGGGCGCAGCCAGTCCTACACGTACGGCGCCGACGGTCGGCTGGCCGGCACCACCCTGACCGGGACGGCCACGGCCCAGATCGACTACACCTACGACGCCGCCGGGCAGCTCACCCAGATCAGCCGCCCCGGCGGGCCGACCACCATCCGGGCCTACGACCGCGCGGGCGCGCTCACCTCGCAGACCCACACCGCCGCCGGCGCCACCCTCGTCGGCCAGGACATCACCTACACGCCCACCGGCAGCCCGGCCACGGTCACCACCACCCGGGGCATGATCACGGCCAAGTCGATCTACACATACGACGACGACGGCCGCCTCACCAAGGTCTGCCAGGCCGTCGGCGGCGAGTGCACCGAGGACTCGCCGTACAACTCCTACGCCTACGACCTGAACGGCAACCGGACGGAGCAGACCACCTTCACCGGCACGCCGGGCGGGCTGACCAGCACGTTCACCACCTACGACACCGACGACCGGGCGATCCAGGACTCCGCCGCCGCCGGCGGGCCCGCCACCGCCACCTACGTCTACGACGACAACGGCAACCTGCACGAGCAGACCACCGCCGCCGGGACCCGCACCTTCGCCTACGGCCTGGACACCAACCTCCAGACCCTCACCCTCGAAGACGCCCGCATCGTCGGCTACACCTACGATTCCGCAGGCAACCGCATCACCCGTGCCGTCAACGGCACCGCCGACGCCAGCTGGACCTGGGACACCGTAGGCGACCTGCCCGTCCGCGTCGCCGAGGCGGACGCCGCCGGAACCCTCACCCACCAGTGGTGGAGCGACCCCGCCGCCGGCCTCGGCACCGCCCTCGCCGACACCGCCCCGACTGGGACCACCTGGCTGTTACCCGACTACCAGGGCACCCTCACCGACACCGCCGACACCGCCGCCCTCACCGGCTCGGCCGCCTTCGGCCCGTACGGCGAACCCCAGACCACCGCCGGCTCCTACGCCGCCAACCCCCTGCGCTTCCACGGCCAGTACCTCGACACCGTCACTGGCCTGTACGACATTCGCGCCCGCGACTACAACGCGGCCAGTGGCTCCTTCACCGCGATCGACCCCGAACCGGCCAAAACCGGAACCCCGTTCGTCCAGACCTATCACTACGGCTACAACAACCCCACCACCCTGACCGACCCCTCCGGCCGCTGCGCCTGGCTCTGTTTCGGCATCGTCGGCGCGGTCGTCGGCGGCATCGTGGGCGCGGTGGACGCCGCCATGAACGGCGGCAACGTCTGGAAGGGCGCCGCCATCGGCGCGGCCACCGGCTTCCTCACCGGTGTGGGGCTTGGCGCCCTTGGGGCCGCCGGATTTGGCGCGACCGCGACCTTCCTGGGCGGCATGGCGATCACGGGAGCGGGAAACGCGGCCTACCAGTATTTCGCCAACGGCCAGACCAGCCCTGGTCAGATCGCCAGCAACTTCGGCTGGGGAGCCGCCGGCTACGCGGCCGGGGCCGCCGTAAGCGCGCTCGCCGCCCCGGTCATCAGCCGGGTGGTAGCCAATTGGGCGCCGAAGAAGTTCTTCGGCAACGTGAAGGATATCCTTTGCTCGGCGGTCGGCCGCAGCAAGTCGGACTGGGCGCTGAAGCCTTTCGACCGAGGTTTCTCGATCGAGGCGAAGCTCGGCGGCAACCTGCCCGCGGCCTTCAAGACCATCGACAAATGGGAGAACGGCATCGCCACCAGCATCAAGAGCCTCGACACGCGGCTGAAGACCTATCAATCGGCAGCCGCGATCAGGTCGAAGGTGAAGGCGTACATCGACAGCGTGGCCGGCTTCAACGGCGGCTCGCGGGGTGGTGTGGTGATTACGAGGAATCAGATCCGCGGCCGGGCGCTCGAGTTGGCGGTTCCGAAGGGTGCCGTCACAGCCGCGCAGTGGACGGAACTCAATGCGATGGTGACATACGGGACGACGAAGAACGTCGTGGTGACTATTTTGGAGATGAAGTGACGTCGGCTGGCAGGTGCTCGGTCTACGCCCACCGGAAGAAGATCTTCGTCCTGCCCGCTTCGCAGACGAAGGCCGGTTTCTACCTCGAGACCGACCCGGTGGAGGTCCTGGAGGCCGCAGCCGTGGGAGCGGCGGAGGTCGGGGCGTCGGTGGCCAGGGCACTGGCCCTGTCGAAGGTCGGGGTGCCCACACCGGGCCGGGACGATTACGGGACCCCCGCCGTGGTGACGGCGGCCGGGCTGCGGTCGTGGTCGACCTTCGCGAAGAAGGCGAAGCACGTGTCCGTGCAGGTCTCCGATGGGACGCTCCAGATAGACAGGTGGGTCCAGGAGGACGGCGGATTTGTCGAGGAAGACGAAGACCGGCAGCGCGTCATGGACGCGAAATCCGTCGACCATTCGGAGTTGGGGGCGCAGATTCTCGGCCTGCTTGAGGACTGAGCAGGAACTGAGGGTTGATATGGGTCGCGTGACCCGATTCATGAAGGGCCTAGTTAAAGCCCGTGATCAAGATTGTCAAGAGTCAGGTGTGAACTGGGCCGAATACGAGCCTTACGAGCCGCTTTATGAAGGGACTATGCATGATATGCCGCGGCGTCAGGCACGTGAGGAGTTCAACCATCTCATGTCGGCGAAGGGGGAGCGCGGCGAGCAGCTTCGGTTACTTCTGCTCGCGAACGGAATCGAACTGGACACCACTGACGAGGCTGTGCAGGTTCTGCATGACTGGTTCCGGGTCAATGTCGAATCCGAACCCAGCAACCCGGAGCGTCTGCGGCCGATCTGGTACGCGGTCGTGAATGACATCAGCCTCTTTCTCGGTGACGTCATGATCTCAAGGTGCCCGAATCTGGAATGGGTGTTCTGGACGGGCGGGAAACGGGATTCCTCCTACCAGAGGCATGTCATTACGGGGTTTCGTGCAGTGGCAAACCCCAAGTATTATGTCGATGTCGACTTGAACTTGGCCACTCAAGGCCTTTGGTACATGGAGAACGTTGACCAGGAGCCCAACCAGTTCGTGGCGATGCTGAGGGAGGCCGCTGAAATGGGTGGGTGCTGAAGTTTCGCCTACCACATGTTTGAGCGGAAACGCCTCGTCGGTATGAAACGAACCCGGTGAGCTGGCGACGATTTGCTGTTCGGGCCGGTTCGGTGGTCGGTGTCCAAATTTACTGGCAGTCGGACCATATCATGGTGGAGTGCGGCTATTGCCTGATGAGATGGCGAAGCCAGGTCTTTTCGAGGATAGGATTCGCAGTGGGTTTTCTTGTTCGGGCCGGAGGTTTCTCCGCGGCTCTTGGCCTTGTTGTCATGTTATCCGCGTGCAGTTCCGACGATGACGACAGCGAACGTACCCCCGTCACCAGGGAGGTGCAGGAGGCGCCCAGCGCAGCGGCGAGTGATCAGGCCAGGCAGGAGGAGATCAACAAATTGAGGTTGGAAGGGGAGCGTAACTTCACCTACTTCGACACCGCCTATGGCAAGTGTCTGAAAGAACATGGCGTCACCGAGTTGCCACCGCTGAGTGAGCCGCTCACCCTGGACACCTCGGACCCGGCCGTCGGCAAGGCCGCCGATGCGTGTAAGGATCTCGCGCCCAGTTGACCATCCCGGTCAATTGGTGCCCCCTTCCGAACATTCTGCGGCTGGGCGCCGGTCAGACAGAATAAGCGGTGCTGCGGGGGCGGCGATCGAAACCTCTGCGGGCTGTGCGCCGAGCGAACTGGAGAGCCGGCTTGTCCAGTCGCCACTGATGGCCTCGGCTGCCTTCTCAGGCGATCCGTGCTCGCGGAAATAGGCGTAGGTGCCGATTCCATGCACCCCGACAATCGCATTGTGATGCTCCTGCCTACTCGCCACGACGGTCCACGAGATGTGCCACTCATCGTGGGCGCACCGGATCAGGATGGTTCCAGGCAACCAGGCCCACGCGCTTCGGTTGTGCTCAACAGCGTGGGATGGCGGGTCGAGAACGGGGCTGTCTTCGCCCAAGCTCGCCGGGTCCTCCACTACGGTCGGGGAGTCGTATTGATCTCGTTTGGCGTCACGATCGCGGCCGGCAGCCCTGAGGAACTGGAAGTCAAGCTGGGTGACTTCTTCGGGCTGAGCGGCTGGTGATCGTCTGCGCCGTCGCTGCCTATGGGATGAAGGACACGTTCTCAGGGAGTGAACTGTGTTCGGCATAATCGAAAGATGATCCAGTCTGTGGAGCGGGCGGCGTTGATTCTGCGGGCCCTGGGGGCGGGGGTGCCTCGGTTGGGGGTTACCGAGATCTCGGAGCGGGTGGGGTTGGCGAAGCCGACGGTGCATGGGTTGTTGCGGACCCTGGAGCGGCATGAGCTGGTCGTTCAGGACGCGGAGACGGGGAAGTACGCGCTGGGGCCCGCGGTTCTGCAGCTGGGGAACGCCTATCTGGATGGGTCGGAGTTGCGGGCGCGGAGTCTGTTGTGGGCGGATTCGCTGGCGCAGCGGGCCAATGAGTCGGTTTGGGTGGCGACGCTGTCAGGGTCGCGGGTGATCGTGCTGCATCACGTGTTCCGGCCGGACGACATGATGCAGATCCTGGAGGTGGGGGCGGCCATTCCGTGGCACGCGTGCGCGCTGGGGCATGCCATCGCGGCGTACCACCCGAGGATCGAGGAGCTGTTTGAGGAGCCGCTGGTCGCGCTGACGGGGCAGACGCGGACAGAACGGGAGCAGCTGGAGGAGGCGCTCACCGCGGTGCGGCGGACGGGGATGGCCGTGGAGGATCAGGAGGCGGCGCTGGGGGACGCGGGGATCGCGGCGCCCGTCTTCACCAGGGGCGGGGTGGTCGCGGGGGCGATCGGGGTGGTGGGGCCGGCCGATCGGCTGCTCGGGGTTCGCCGGAACGATCTCCTGCTGGCGGTGCGGGAGTCGGCCCGGGCGCTCTCTCGCGATCTGGGCGCCCCCCGGGTCACATCCGCATACGGATGACTCGAGGGCGACCACGCTTGCCCGAGGTGTCGCATCTGGCTGAGGGCGGGATCGTGTTCGCCTGACGGGAGAAGGTCAGAGCTTGCCGATGTGGCGGGCTTCTTCGGCGGCGGTGAGGACGGCTTTGACGTCGGCGCCTCCGCCTGAGGTGACCAGGGCGGAGATGGCGCCCTCGACGAAGGGGGCGTCGGCGAGGAAGACCCGGGGGCGGGGGTGTTCGTCGAGCAGGGTTTTCGCGGTGAGGACGGCGCTGCCGAGGTCCATCAGGAGGATGACGCCATCGCCCTGGTCGACGGTGGCGATGGCGTCGGCGACCTTGGTGATGCTGGTGCCGAGGCGGCCGTCGTCGGTGCCGCCGGCCGCCGCGATGGGGACGTCCCTGCCGCCGATCTGGGCGGCCAGTTCGGCCACTTCCACGGCCAGCTGGGAGCTGTGGGAGATGAGCACGATGCCTACCATGTGCGGAATCCCGCCGTCCGGAGCGCGCTCAGCACCAGCGCGGTGGAGGCCGCGCCGGGGTCCTCGTGACCGGCGCTGCGCGAACCCAGATAGCTGGCCCTGCCCTTGCGCGCCTGCAGCGGAATGGTGGCCCGCGCCCCTTCCTGCGCCGCCGCCGCGACCGCGCTCAGCGCATCCTCCGGTTTCACCCCTTCCTGTACGGCTTGCGCCAGCGCCCGCACCGCCGGAGCGAGCGCGTCCACCATCGTCTTGTCGCCTTCCACGGCCGCGCCCAGCTTCTGCACCCCGGCCAGGGCGGCGTCCAGCGCGGCCGACAACTCGGCGAGCGAAACGTCCGGAACATCCCCGAGAGATTTGCCCATCTGGCGGAACGCCGTCCCGTACAAAGGGCCGGACGCGCCGCCCACCTTGCGGATGAGCGTGGACCCCGCGAGCATCAGCGTCGACCCGGGCGTCTCGGGCGGCGAGTCGGCCAGGGCCCGCCGGACCTCCCCAAAACCCCGATCCAGGTTCGAACCGTGATCGGCGTCCCCGATGGCGGCGTCCAACTGGGTCAGATGATCACGCTGAGCCTGTACGGCTGTCGCGATCTCCTCCATCCAGGCGACGAAGAACGAGGTGTCCAAGAGAGCTCCCGGTCTGTATGCACGCAATGTGACGGATATTTCGAGTTATGCCCCCGCCTGCCGGACATTACGGCACGCCAGGAGGTGGGGATGGCCAACGAGAGATCGCGAGGCCACCCGTGGCCGAGTCCGCGAACGGCTCGGCCACGGTGTCGAGGAACTAATGCGACAGTTCCTGGCTTGCGGTGGATCGAAGCTGCACTTCGCTCCGGCGGCAGTTGCTGGTTTGTGGAGGTTGGAAGCTGCGCTCCGACGGTAATTCCTGGTTGGAGCGGTTCGAAAGTGCGCCCAGTTCCGACGGCAGTTACTGGTTTGTGGTGGAAGGTCGGATTAGCGGCCCCAGCGCAGCCCTGGGGTTTCGACCCGAGCGTCCCAGAGGCGGGTGAGCTCTTCGGTCAGCGAGCAGGTGGTGACGGAGAAGCCCTGCATGTCGAGGCTGGTGACGTAGTTGCCGACCAGGCTGCGTACCGCGGTGGCTCCCTTCTCCTTGAGGTAGGCGGCGACCTCGGCGTACGCGATGTAGAGCTCCATCAGCGGCGTGCCGCCCATGCCGTTGACCAGCACCAGGAGGTCGCCGGAGAGCGGCAGGTCGTCGTTGATCGCGTCCATCGCCACCCGGACGATCTCCCGCGCCTCGGCGTGCGCGGCGCGGGTCCGGCCGGGCTCGCCGTGGATGCCGATGCCCAGCTCGATCTCGGATTCGGTGAGCTCGAAGGTGGGTTTCCCGGCAGCGGGGACCGTGCACGGCGTGAGGGCGACGCCGAAGGAGCGGCTGCGCTCGTTGACCTCGCGGCCGGTCCTGGCCACGTCGGCGAGCGAGGCGCCGGTCTCGGCGAGGGCGCCGGCGATCTTCTCCACGAACAGCGTCGCGCCGGTGCCGCGGCGGCCCGCCGTGTAGAGCGAGTCCTGGACGGCCACGTCGTCGTTGACGAGCACGCTGACCACCTCCACACCCTCGTCGCCGCACAGCTCGGCGGCCATCTCGAAGTTGAAGACGTCGCCGGTGTAGTTCTTGACGATGTGCAGGACGCCCGCGCCGCCGTGCACGCCCTTGGTGGCCTCGATCATCTGGTCGGGCACGGGGGAGGTGAACACCTCTCCGGGGCAGGCGGCGTCGAGCATGCCGTACCCGACGAAACCGCCGTGCAGGGGTTCGTGGCCGGAGCCGCCGCCCGAGACCAGGCCGACCTTTCCGGGGCGCGGGCCCGAGGCCCTGAATATGATCTTGTTGTCGAGGTCCACGCGGAGCGACGGGTGCGCGGCGGCGATGCCGGTCAGGGCGTCGGTGACCACGGAGTCGACGCTGTTGATGAGCTTCTTCACGGTGCCGTCCTCACTGGAGTCGTGCTCTCAACCTCTGCCCTGTTGCGCGCGACGGCAAGCCCGAGGTAGGCGAGCGCGCCGAGCAGGCCGCCGGCGAAGTCACCGATCAGGTACGCGGGGAGCTGGTCCCAGCCGACCGTGCCGCCGAACGCCGCGGTCACCAGGAACGGGCCGACGTAGCGGGCCGGGTTGATGGCGGCGCCGGTCGCGGGGCCCACGATGATGATGATCGCGAACACGATGGATCCGATGGCCATCGGCGCCCAGCCGGGCACCGCCCTGCGGTCGATCACCCCGAAGATCACGAAGACCAGCATGAAGGTGCCGATCGCCTCGATCAGGGTGCCGCGCAGGAAACCCGTTTCCGCCGCGTACGTGGTGACTCCGCCGCCGGCGGCTTTGGCGGCGTTCGCGCCCAGGGTCACGAAGATGGCGAGCGCCCCCGTGGCCGCGCCGACCACCTGGGCGGCGATGTAGCCGGGGACCTCGCGCCAGGGGAACTTGCCGGTGGCCGCCAGGGCGAGGGTGACGGCCGGGTTGATGTGACCGCCGGAGATGTGGCCGATCGCGTACACGGTGCCCACGATGACCAGCATGAAGGCGAAGCTGATCACCCCGAGCTGGGCCATCGAGAAGGGCACCTGGGTGCCCGCGGCGATGACGCCCGTCGCGGCGGCGGAACCCGCCCCGACGTAGACGAGGAAGGCGGTGCCCAGGAGTTCGGCGAGGAGCTTCTGGGGGGTGGTGGGGGAGTCGCTCATGACACCGTCCAGAACTGGCGTGAACATTGTTCGACATTGTCGAACACGATTTCATAGAAGTTAAATCGCCTGGCTCGCGCCGTCAAGACGGCATTACCGGCGATCTTCAGGACCTGGCACCTGGCACACTGGTGGGCATGTCGAGGCGACCATGACGGAGACGCTGTCCTCGACCCTCGCCCAGATCTTCCCCTGGCCCCGGCCGGTCATCGATCCGCCGGCCGCCTACGCCCGGCTGCGCGCGGAGAACCCGGTGGTCCGCGTCACGCTGACCGGCGGCAAGCGGGCCTGGCTGGTCACCCGCTACGACGATGTTCGGGCCATCCTGGCCGACCCCCGGGTGAGCGCCGACTCCCGCGATCCCGGGTTTCCCAACTTCGGCTTCGTGCCGGCCGAGCACGAGCGCTCGTTCCTGCGGATGGATCCGCCGGAGCACACCCTGTTCCGCCGCCTGCTGTCGAAGAACTTCATGGTCAGGCGGGTGGAGTCGCTCCGCCCTGACATCCAGCGCCTGGTCGACGAGACGATCGACGCGATGCTCGCCCAGCCGGACCGGCCGGTCGACCTGGTGGAGCACCTGGCGCTGCCGGTGCCGTCGACCGTGCTGAGCTGGATCCTCGGCGTGCGGGCGGCGGACCGCGCGTTCTTCAACAAGGCCGCCGAGGAGCTGCTGAACGCCACCGACGTCACCGACCCCGACGCCCTTCCGCGCGCCTTGCGGGCCAATGCGAGCCTGCGGGCGTACATCGGCGAGCTGGCGGCCGAGAAGCAGGCCCAGGAGGACCCTGGCGACGACATCCTGGGCCAGCTCGTCCTGGCCGCCCGCGACGGGGTCATCACCCACCAGGACATCATCAACAGCGGCCTGGTGCTCATCGTCGCCGGTCACGACACCACCGCGAGCATGACCGCGCTCGGCACGCTGACCCTGCTCCAGCACCCGGACCAGCTTGCCGAGCTGCGCGCGAACCCGGCGCTCATCCCGGCCGCGATCGAGGAGCTGCTGCGCTACCTGACCATCGTGCACCTGATCGTCTTGCGGGTCGCCACCGAGCCCATCGAGATCGGCGGTCAGGTGATCCCGGCCGGGGACGGGATCATCCCGCTGAACTTGTCCGCCAACCGCGACGACGCCCACTATCCGGACGCGGCGACCTTCGACATCCACCGCGGCGCGCGCGACCACTTCGCCTTCGGTTACGGCGTGCACCAGTGCATCGGCCAGCAGTTGGCCAGGGTCGAGCTCCAGGTCATCTTCGAGACCCTGCTGCGCCGGATTCCGACGCTCAGCCTGGCGGCGCCGGTCGAGGAGATCCCCTTCAAGATCTGGTCGCCCATCAACGGCGTGCTCAAGCTTCCGGTCACCTGGTAAGGGGCCGCCGCTGACCACGCTGGCGATGGGCGAGGTCGTCATTCGATTTTCCGGGCGACGCTGAGCAGCCCTTCCCACCCAGCGTCGGACTCGATCTCCGGGAGCGTCCACGCGGGCTGGGCCGTGTCCGCGAGGACCACGTCCGCGCCGTCCCTGGCGGGCGGCGACCACCGCGTCCGTTGTGCCGTGGCAGGACGCTGCCCCGCGGACCGCCGGGCATAACCTCCGGATGGGTCAGCTCGACGCCGTACTGCCACGGTGCGAACCCGAGTTGGCCGAGCATCAGGGCGGCCAGCAACGGCCCGGTGGCCATCACCAGGCCGTTGAACAAGGCGGTCTTGAACAACAGCCGGCGCAGCGTTGCGTCGGCGAGGATGTACCGCCAGCCGTCGAGCAGGCCCCCGGCCCGCATGCGCGCGGCCTCCCAGCGCGCGTGCTGAACGTTGTCAGCGGGAAGGATCCGTTCGGGGCGTTGATGACCGACCACCCGGTCTCCAGGAAGATCGGTTTCACCGGTTCGACGGAGACGGGGAAGCGGGTGGCGGTGGCCGCCGCGAGCGACCTCAAGCGGGTGACCCTGGAGCTCGGCGGCAACGACCCGGCCATCGTGCTGGACGATGTGCGAAGAAACAGCATCGCCCCGCAGGGAATCTCCTTGCGGGGCGTCGCTGTTCGGGAGTGTCGTGCGCCGGACGACCTAGAAGCGCCAGTCGTCCCAGTCGTCGTCCCAGTCGTCCCAATCGTCGTCCCAGCCGTCATCGCCCCAGTCCTTTTGAAGGCTCGGGGTCGCTGTGGTGAGCATGATCACCGCTAGCAGGACGCTGGTTCCGAGTGCTCGGATCATGAGAATCACTCCGTAACGGATTCGTCTCCGGCCCTGGGGCTCGCCCTGGGGCCGACGGAGCGTCGCAATGGTTTCCCGGGAATCGCCATAACGGCGCGCGGTTCGGTTTCTACGCAACCACGCGATCGGTAGGGATAACCCGAGGGAACGCAAATCCACGGCACACATTGGGGCAAAGATTCGCATCCTGTGGCGGGTCGCACGGCAAAGTTGAGCGACACACGCTGAGCGACACACGCTGTTCGTCTGCTCGCATCTCCGACGCGTCGGCGATCCCGGGTGTGGTCAGCGGGCGAAGACCACGATGTTGTCGCGGTAGCTGCCGCGGGAGCGGTCGAAGGTGCCGCCGCGGGTGATCAGGCGGAGGTGGGCGCCGGATGCGGAAGGATCGCCGACGCTGTGTCGTGTCGGCGATCCCGGGTGTGGTCAGCGGGCGAAGACCACGATGTTGTCGCGGTAGCTGCCGCGGGAGCGGTCGAAGGTGCCGCCGCAGGTGATCAGGCGGAGGTGGGCGCCGGATTTGGCGGTGTAGACGGTGGTGTTGGGGATGCGGTTCTTGGGGTAGCGGGCGACGCGCTGAACGGTGAAGGTGACCTTGGTGCCGTCCTTGCGATGTACGTGGATGCGGTCGCCCTTGGCGAGTTGGCGGAGGCGGTAGAAGACGGCGGGGCCGGTTTTGGAGTCGACGTGGCCCGCGATGACCGCTACGCCTTTCTCGCCGGGTTCTGGGCCTGCCTTGTTCCAGCCGACGCGGTCGAACTGGCGGGGGGCGACCAGGCGGCCTTTGCGGTCCAGGGGGAGGGCGATCACCTTGGTGGAGACGCCGATGGCGGGGATGCTCAGGCGTACCGGGTCGGCGACGTCCTTCCGGGTGGCGGCCGCGGGTTGCACTGACACCGTCTGGGGGATTTCGGCGGGGATGTCGGCGGAGGCGGTGGCGCCGCAGCCGATCGTGAGGAGCGCGGCGGCGGCGAGGGTCATTCCGCCTCTGACGGTCAGGGCGCTCATCGTCAGCTCTCCGCGCTGAGCTTGCGGCGCAGCCAGAACCCGCCACCGGCGAGCATGGCCGCCCCGGCCAGCCCCAGCGGAACCAGCGGAGACGTCCCGGCGTCGGCAGTCCCGCCGAGCCCGGTGTCGACGCCGCCGCTCGGCTGCTCGTCGTCGTCGCTCAGCCCTGCGCCACCACCCTTGCCGGTGTCGACCCCGCCACTGGGCCGGTCGTCGTCATCGTCGGTGGTGCCGCCCTTGCCGGTGTCGACGCCTCCACTGGGGCGGTCGTCGTCGTCATCGTCGGTGGTGCCGCCCTTGCCGGTGTCCACGCCTCCACTGGGGCGGTCGTCGTCGTCATCGTCGGTGGTGCCGCCCTTGCCGGTGTCCACGCCACCGCTGGGGCGGTCGTCGTCGTCATCGTCGTCGTCCTGGGTCGCGCCCAGTCCGGTGTCGACGCCGCCGCTAGGTCGGTCATCGTCGTCGTCATCGTCGTCCGTGGTGGCGCCGAGTCCGGTGTCGACGCCGCCCTGGGGCCTGCGGTCGTCATCGTCGTCCGAACCACCGCGAGATCGGTCGTCGTCATCGTCGTCATCGTCGTCGTCTTCGCGGTCGTCGTCGTCATCGTCGGCGGTGATCGCGGAGAGGGGGGTCGCCTGGGCGGGGTAGGTGATCGCGGCTGTGGTCGTGGTCAGGCCCAGGGCGAGGGCCACGGCGAGGAGGGTGGGGCGGAAGGTTTCGGTCATTGTGGGCTCCTGGAAGGTTGGGCCGCTTTTCGCGGCTGGTTCCAGGATTCGGGGGTGGGGTGGGGTGACCGTGAGGGGTTGGTGAGAGGGTTCTCACTCGGCGCGGAGGCGGTAGCCGGTGCCGCGTACGGTCTCGATGCGGTCGTGGCCGAGTTTGCGGCGCAGGTAGCGGACGTAGACGTCGACGACGTTGGAGCCTGGGTCGAAGTCGAAGCCCCAGACGTGGCTGAGGAGTTGTTCGCGGGTCAGGACCTGGTCGGGGTGGCGGAAGAAGACTTCGGCTAGGGCGAATTCGCGGGTGGAGAGGTCGATCGAGCGGTCGGCTGCGTGGGCGCGGCGGGTGCGCAGGTCGAGGGCTAGGTCGCCCGCTTTCAGCACGGTCACCTCGGGTAGCCGGTCGGCGCGCAGGCGGAGCCGTACCCGGGCGAGGAGCTCTTCGAAGGCGAAGGGTTTAGAGAGGTAGTCGTCGGCGCCGCCCTCCAGGCCCGCGACCGTGTCCACGACGCTGTCCCGGGCGGTCAGGATGATGACCGCGATCGCGATCCGGGACTCTCGCAGCCGCCGCAGCACGGTGAAGCCGTCGCTCAGTGGGAGGCCGATGTCCAGGATCAGCAGGTCGAACTCCCCCGTCCGCGCGTGCTCGTAAGCGGCCAGCCCATCGCTCACCACCGTCGTCACGAACCCGCTCCCGCGCAGCCCTTTCTCCAGGAAGGACGCGATCCTTTCCTCGTCCTCCGCGATCAGAATGCGATTCACCCAACCTCCTTACACGGAAATTTCATGACAAAGAGGGCTCCGCCGCCGGGGGATTCCTCCACCTTGACCGTGCCGCCGTGGCTCTCCGCGATCGACCGCACGATGGCCAGGCCCAGCCCGGCCCCTTCCCCGGTACGGCTCCCGCCCCGCACGAACCGCTCGAAAATGCGCTCCCGATCCTCGGCCGGAACCCCGGGGCCGCTGTCCCGCACCCAGAGCCGTACCAGCCCGTCCCGGACAGAAGACCCCACCGCGACCAGATCACCCACCCGGGTATGGCGCACCGCGTTCGCCGTGAGCTGTACCAGCGCCTGCGTCAGCCGTTGCCGATCCGCCAGCACCCGCTCCTCGGCGACCTCCTCCACCCGCCACCGCCGATCCCCGAGCGCCCGCGCCTTGGCCACCACGCTCACCGTCAGATCCGCCAGCTCCACCTCCTCGGGGCTGAGGAAGTCCGGCTGCCCGGCCTTGGCCAGGGTGAGCAGATCATCGACGATGCGGTTCATCCGGGCGAGCTCGTCCGTGACCAGGGCCAGCGTCTCGGCCTGGTCGTCCTCGCCCATCAGCTCCAGATGCCCGCGGATCACGGTGATCGGCGTGCGCAGCTCGTGCCCGGCGTCGTCGACGAACTCGCGTTGCGCGGCGAACGCCCGCTCCAGCCGGTCCAGCATGTGGTTGAAGGTGGCGGCCAGCGCGGCCACGTCGTCGTTTCCGGACACGCGGAGCCGCCGGGTCAGGTCGGATGAATCGGTGATCTGGGCGGCTGCCTGCCGTACCAGGCGGACGGGGGCCAGGACGCGGCCCGCCACGAACCAGCCGGCCCCGCCCGCCAGGGTGAGCGCCGCGAGCGCGGTGAAGGCGAGCACGCGCACGGATTCGACCACTTCCTCGCGGTGCAGGTCGTAGAAGACGGCGACCACGAAATGGCCGCTGCGGTCGTCGCCGGTCATCCGTACCGGAATGGTGGCGTAACGCACCTCACCGGCGGCGCTCGGCCACCGCCCGGGCCTGGGCACCGTGGCTTCGCCAAGGATCTCCACGAGGGCTTCGTCCTCGTCCAGCCGCACCGGGGCAGGGACGCCGGAGATCGAGTCGGGGCGGGCGTCGACCAGGGTGAAGAAGGTCTCCCAGCGGTCCGGCACGTTGACCGCGAGGTAGGAGTCGAGGAGCTCGGAGACCGTCCAGCCCGTGGAGTCCACGTTCTCCGCGTAGGAGCGGAGCTTCTCGGTCTCGTTGTGGAGTTCCTCGTTCACCCGGTCGTCGAGGCGGCCCAGCAGGATCGTCCAGGTCGCGAAGAGGGAGACGGACAGGGCGAGCGCGACCAGCAGCAACATCCAGCCCACGATCCGGGCGCGGGCGCTCACCCGCCGAGCCGATCAGTCGTCATCGCCCTCATCGTCGTCATCATCGTCGTCCCCACCCTGCTGCGGCGGTGGAGGTTTGACCGGATCCGCGCGCTTAGTCGATACAGGGTCCAGTGTCCCCGGTGTCGGCTTCGAGGGAGCAGTCGTTCTGGCGGTCGCCGCCGGAACGACGACGGGACCGCCCAGGTCAGGGGTGCCGGTCCCGGCCGCCCAGACGATTCCGACGAAGGCGAGCGCGACGGCGACCGCCCCCGCCAGGAGCACCACAACCGATATCCGGCGACTCATGCCGCCATCCTCGCCGCGCTCCAGGAGCCCAACCTGAGGCCAGGATGAGAAGACTCTCATCTTGGGCTATACCGTGGCCGATCGGCTGTAGGAAGATCGGGGACAAGCACCTGGCTTGGCTGGAACGGCGCGGGAAGACACAGGCTCGGAGTGGCCAGCCCGTCGTGCCGGAGGCGCGGCCATAAGCACAATCGGAGGAATCATGTCGGTTTTGCGGGATCTGGTGGCGGGCATTCGCGGGGGTTCGATCGAGGTGATCGACCTGACCGCGCCACTGGCGAGTTCGACCCCGATCCTCATGCTGCCCGAGCCGTTCGGCAACACGATCCCGTTCACGCTCCAGGAGATCAGCCGGTACGACGACCGCGGCCCCGGCTGGTACTGGAACAACATCGCCACCGGCGAGCACACCGGCACCCACTTCGACGCCCCCATCCACTGGGTCACCGCCCGCGACGGCGAGGACGTCTCCCAGGTCCCGCCGTCCCGCTTCCTGGCCCCGGCGGTCGTGCTCGACTTCGCCGCCCAATCGGCCGCCGACCCCGACTTCCTGCTCGAAGTCGACCACGTCGCCGCCTGGGAGAAGGAGCACGGCGCGCTGCCCGACGGCGGCTGGCTGCTCTACCGCACCGGCTGGGACGCGTACGCCCATGACCAGGCCGAATTCCTGAACGCCAACGAGAGCGGCCCGCACACGCCGGGCATCTCCGTGGAATGCGCCCGCTACCTCGCCGAGCAGACCTCCATCGCCGGAGTCGGCGTGGAGACCGTCGGCACCGACGCGGGCGCGGCCCACTCCTTCGACCCCGCGTTCCCGTGCCACACCTTCCTGCTCGGCGCGGGCAAGTACGGCCTGACCCAGCTGCGCAACCTCGACCGGCTGCCGGCCACCGGCGCCGTGGTCGTGGCCCCGCCGCTGCCCATCGTCGGGGGCTCCGGCAGTCCGCTGCGGGTGCTGGCCCTCGTCGAGAGATGATCGTGAACGTCGCCGGGGCGGTCGGGGCCACGCTGGCCCGCCTCGGAGTGCGGACCGCTTTCGGCGTGGTGGGCAGTGGCAATTTTCATGTGACGAACGCCCTGGTGGACGGGGGTGCGCGGTTCGTCGCGGCCCGGCATGAGGGTGGCGCGGTCACGATGGCCGACGCGTACGCGCGGATGAGCGGCGAGGTCGGCGTGGTCACCGTCCATCAGGGGCCGGGGCTGACCAACGCGCTGACCGGTCTCACCGAAGCGGCCAAGAGCCGCACGCCGCTCCTGTTGCTGGCCGGAGAGGTGACGTCGCCACGCTCGAACTTCTACGTGGATCAAGCGGCCCTCGCCACCGCTGTGGGAGCCCTGACGATCAGGATTTCCGCTGGAACCGCAGTCGAGGACACCGTCAGGGCCTATTGGATCGCGTGTTCCGGCAGAGCGGTCCTCCTCAACCTGCCGCTCGATGTCCAGGCGGCCTCTGCCGCCCGGGAGCTCCCCGAGATCGAAGCGCTCGCGACGGCGGCCGGTTCGCGAATTCCCCCGGAGGCCGGGGCCCGCTCCGCTGCGGAAGGCTCCATCAGCCTTTCCGACGTCGGCGTTCCAGGCGCCGGTGGTTCGGGAGCCGGTGGTTCGGGAGTCGGTGGTTTTGCGGGCGCCGGTGGTTTTGCGGGCGCCGGTTCCGAAGCCGGTGATTCCGGGGTCCGTGATTCTGGGGTCCTTAGGCCCGAGTTCGGCGGTGTGGACGAGTTCGTCGACGTGTTGCTCGCCGCGCGGCGGCCGGTGTTCGTGGCCGGGCGGGGGGCGCGCGGGGCGCGGATGGAGCTGGTGGCGCTGGCCGATCGGGTAGGCGCGCTGCTCGCCACGTCGGCTGTCGCCAAAGGGCTGTTCCGGGGGAGCACCTGGGACCTGGATGTGAGCGGCGGGTTCGCCACGCCGCTGGCCGTCGAGCTGATCCAGGACGCGGACCTCATCGTCGGCTGGGGCTGCGCGCTCAACATGTGGACGATGCGGCACGGCAGCCTGATCGGCCCGGACACCACCGTCGTCCAGGTCGACCAGGACCCCGACGCGATCGGCGCCCACCGGCCGGTGACCCTGGGCGTCGTCGGAGACGTGGCCGAGACGGCAAAACACGCGCTGGCCCGGCTTGATCCCCGCCACGTGACCACCTTCCGCATGGGCTACCGCTCCCCGGGCCTGGCCGAGCGCCTCGCCCGCGAAGGCCGCTGGCGCGACGTGCCCTACGAGGACTGGGGAACCCCCAGGGAAGGCGATCCGGACGAAGCCGACGGGCGTGCCGGCTCCCACCCGGCATCGGTGCCCGGCGGACACGATGATCCGCCAACGAAGGGCCGGATCGACACAGGAATGGCTGGACACGATGATTCGGCGAGGAAGGGCCGGATCGACAGAGGAATCGCCGGACCTGATTCGGCGAGGAAGGGCCGCATCGACCCGCGGACCCTCTCGATCGGGCTGGACGATCTGCTGCCCGATGAGCGCATCATCGCCACCGATTCCGGAAATTTCATGGGATATCCAGCCATGTTCATGGACGTCCCAGACGAGTGTGGGTTCGTCTTCACCCAGGCCTTCCAGTCCATCGGGCTCGGCCTGGCGACCGCCATCGGCGCCGCGCTGGCCCGGCCCGACCGCCTCCCGGTGGCCGCGCTCGGCGACGGCGGAGCGCTGATGGGCGTGGCCGAGTTGGAGACCGTGGTCCGCCTCGGCCTGCCCATGGTGATCGTCGTGTACGACGACGAGGCCTACGGCGCGGAGGTCCACCATTTCGGCCCGGACGGATTCCCGCTCGGCACGGTCACGTTCCCGCCCACCGACCTCGCCGCCATCGCCCGCGGTTTCGGCTGCGACGCGCTGACCGTACGGGCGAAAGAAGATCTTCACGGGGTCGCCGAGTGGCTCAAGGGCCCGCGCGAGCGGCCGTTGCTGGTCGACGCGAAGGTGGCCGCGGATCGCGGGTCGTGGTGGCTGGAGGAGGCGTTCCGTGGTCACTGATCCGGGGGTCATTGAACTGTTACGGTGCTCGCATGGCTGAGATTGTGTACCCCCCGGTTATCGGGGCCCTCCGGACCATGTTCCGGGTGCTCGACATGCG
Organism: Acrocarpospora macrocephala; assembly: GCF_009687865.1. GTDB lineage: Bacteria > Actinomycetota > Actinomycetes > Streptosporangiales > Streptosporangiaceae > Acrocarpospora > Acrocarpospora macrocephala. The sequence continues at coordinate 87,122 of NZ_BLAE01000037.1, read as the reverse complement.
GATCGACATCGTCGGCGCCGAGCATGTCCCGACGACCGGCGGCGCCGTGCTCGTCAGCAATCACATCAGCTACCTGGACTTCATCTTCGCCGGCCTGGCCGCCCGCCCGTCGGGGCGGCTGGTGCGGTTCATGGCGAAGAAAGAGGTCTTCGACAACAAGATCTCCGGTCCGCTGATGCGGGGTATGCACCATATTCCGGTCGATCGCGCCGAGGGCGCGGGGGCGTATGTGGCGGCGCTGCGTGCGCTGAAGGCGGGCGAGGTGGTCGGCGTTTTCGCCGAGGCCACGATCAGCCGCTCGTTCACCATCAAGGAGATCAAGAACGGCGCGGTCCGGATGGCGGCGGCCACCAACTCGCCGATGATCCCCGTCGCGCTGTGGGGCACCCAGCGGCTGTGGACCAAGGGCCGCAAACGCGCGATCGCCCAGCGGCACATCCCGATCACCATCATGGTGGGCGAGCCGATGCACCCCAAGCGCGGCGAGGACATGGAGGCCCACACCGTCGAGCTACGCCGGCGCATGTCCGAGATGGTGGACAAGGCACAGCGCGGATACGCCGAGATCCCCGAGGGCGTTTGGTGGCAGCCCGCCCATCTCGGCGGCTCCGCCCCCACCCCCGAGGAGGCCGAGGCGCTGGACGCCGCCGAACGCGAGGCCCGCGAGGCCAAGCGCGACTGACGTTCTGGATCATGAAGAAAGCGCTCCCTCGACCAGGGTGACGCGAGGTTTCGGCCGTGTCAACCGGCCGTTCTTTAGCATTCATCGCACGTCAAGATTTCTCCTGACGCTTGGCGACGGGTGGTGCGACGGGATGGATATTTCGCTGTAAGTCCATGTCAAAGGGCAAATATCCCCGCGTGAACGCGGTCCGGAGAGCGCTCTCCCCAGGAGTTTTGGACCGCTGCAAAGAGCTCGTCGTATTACATCAGAGTTAAGTTAACTCTTGACATAAGTGTGCGGCAGAGGGGACATTTTGCGTGCAGGGAGCGCTCCCCGACATTCGCCCTCCCGAGGAATCGGCCTCGGGCTCAGCACGCGGCGGCGACCCGTGTGTCCCCCTGGCTGTTCCGCCCATGCCTGGAGCTCGCATGACCATGTCCTTCCGCGCCCGTGTCCCGGGCAGGACCCGCCTACGCCTGGCCACCCTGATCGCCGCCATCACCGCAATGCTCGCCACCAGCCTGTTCGTCACGACGCAACAGGCCGCCGCCGCGGTGCTCTCGCAGGGCCGCCCCACGCTCGCCTCCTCCGTCGAGAACGCCGGAACCCCGGCGGGCGCCGCCGTCGACGGCAACCCCGGCACCCGCTGGTCGAGCGCCTTCTCCGTGCCGCAGTGGATCCGGGTCGACCTCGGCTCCGCCCAGGCCATCAACCAGATCGTGCTCAACTGGGAAGCCGCGTACGCCACCGCCTTCACCATCCAGACCTCACCCGACGGCAACACGTGGACCACCATCCACACCGTCACCAACGGCGCCGGCGGAAACCAGACGTACAACGTCAACGGCAACGGCCGTTACGTACGCCTGCACGCCACCGCCAAGGCCACCGCGTACGGCGTCTCGCTGTGGGAATTCCAGGTTAACGGCCCCGGCGGCGGGGGAGGCGGCGGCCCGATCGTCCGGGTGGCCGAATTCCTGGCCGACTGCCCGTTCAGCCACCGGCTGCCCGACGACCCGATCGTCGCCCCCAACCTGCCCGGCGGCTCGCACATGCACAGCTTCTTCGGCAGTACGGTCACCAACGCCTTCACCACCCTGACCGACCTGCAGAACGCGCCCAGCAACTGCAACCCGTCGATCGACCTGTCCTCGTACTGGGTGCCCACCCTGTACGTCAACGACGTGCCCGTCGAACCGACCGGCACCACCTTCTACTACCTCGGCGAAGGCGTACGGGACGACGTGATCGCCAGGACCCAGCCGATCCCGCTGGGCCTGCGGATCGTGGCCGGCAACGCCAAGGCGACCGCGCCCGACGCGAGCTCCACCGCCCGCTGGTCCTGCCTGCACGCCGGGCAGGTGCCGCCGAGCAAGGACTTCGTGACCTGCCCCGCGGGCACCATGCTGGAGTCGTACCTGGACTTCCCGCAGTGCTGGAACGGCACGACGCTGGACTCACCCGACCATAAGAGCCACATGGCCTACCCGGTCAACGGCGACTGCCCCGCCACCCACCCCGTCCCGGTCCCCAAACTCCGCCAGGTCCTCCGCTACCCCGTCAACGGCAACCCAGCGGGCTTCCGCCTCGCCTCCGGCCCCGGCTACACCATGCACGGCGACTTCTTCAACGCCTGGCCGGTCGCCGAAATGGAACGCCGCGTCCGCGACTGCATCCGCCCCATCATCAAGTGCGGCGCCAACGGCACCCCATAACAACCCCGACCAACGGCATCCGCTCGATTGCCCGAAAGAATCCGCCTAACGGCAATCGCTCGCGGTGATTATCCGAAAGCACCCTCTGAACGACGGCGCGAGGAAGGACATTCGATGCGAAACCTGCTGATCCTGTCCTTCCTCGTGGCCGCCTGCGCCCCGTCACCGGCGGCGGACACCCCCCAGATCTCCGCCCCGCCGCCGGTGGCGACCACCACCCTCAACCCGGCCACCCTCAACCCCGACCCCCTGAGCACCGGCACCCTCAACGCCACCGACATCGCCTGGGCCCAGCTCATGATCCCCATGTACGAGGGCCTCCTCCAACTGCTCGACCAGGCCCCCGGCCGCGTCACCGACCCCGACCTGGCCCGCCTGGCCGCCCAGGTCGGCACCGCCCACCGCGCCGAACTCCCCGCCCTCCGCGAGATCCTCACCCGCGCCGGCATCACCGGCGCCAACCCCCACGAGGGCCACGACATGCCCGGCATGGTCACCAAAACCGACCTGACCATGATCACCCCCATCACCGGCCCGGCCTTCACCCGCCTCTTCATCGCCCACCTGCGCGGCCACCTCGAACAGGTAGCCCTGATCTCGAAAGCCGAGGGCACATCCGGCACCGACCCCGCGGCCCATATCCTCGCCACCACCATGGTCAAGTCCAGAACCGCCCAACTCGCCACCCTCAACCACCTGACCAGCCTGAACTGAGTGCTGGACTGGTTCATCCAGGCTTTGCGCGTCCGGATCCCGGGATAGCGGGCCACGGCGGGTCAAACGACCTGGATGACGTGCTTTCCGCGGACGCCGCCGGCCTCCAAGGCGCGGTGGGCGGCGGCAATGCGAGCCAAAGGGTGAACGGTGTCCACGACGGGACGGATGTCTCCGTTCTGTGCGTACCGGGTCAGTTCGGCGAACAGCTCGTGCCGGGGATTGCCGCTGAAGAAACGCACCCGCCGGGAACCGTGGACGGTCGAGCCGAGGATGTAGGAAACGCTGGTAAGGAGGTTCTCGACATCGAATGCGATGGCCACCATGCGTCCGCCCGGAGCCAGCAGCCGGCGGTAGGCGGGGTGCTGGGTGCCGACGGTGTCCATGATGACGTCGAAGGCGCCCAGCGCGGACGGGTCGGTCCTGTTGTAGTCCAGGACTTCGTCTGCGCCCAGATCGCGAACGAAGTCGAGGTTCTTCGGGCCCGCCAGAGCGGTGACGTGCACACCGAAGGCCTTGCCGAGCTGGACTGCGACGCTGCCGACACCGCCACTGGCGCCGCGGACCAGGAGACGTTCGCCGGACTGGAGGCGGGTCTTGTCGCGCAGGGCGGTGATCGAGGTTGTTCCGCCCGCCAGCAGGGAGACGGCTTCCACCAGGGTGAGGTTGCCGGGGGCAAGGGCTATCTGCCGGGGCCGGACAGTCACGTACTCTGCCGCGCTGCCGAACCTCCGCCCCAGGAATCCCCACACCCGTTCCCCCTCCCGCAGTCCGGTCACCGAGGGGCCGACCTCGGCGATCTCGCCGGCGAAGTCGATCCCCACGCGCTTGGGGAAGCGGCGCCCCGTCACCAGCCGCAGTTTCCCGGCCCGGCCGGCCAGCTCGCCGCCGTTGACACTGGCCGCGTGGACACGGACCAGCACCTGGCCGGGCTTGACCTCTGGCACGGGCACCTTGCCCTCATACAGCACATCCGGAGGCCCGTATCGGTCGAAGAGGGCTGCGCGCATCTCGTTCACGGTCTGGTCCCGTTTCTGTCTGGGGGAGCGGCGAGTGAAAAGGATGTTGCCGCTCGCTCAACCAAGCTAATCCCGTAAACGGACGACACCGTCCATTTGCGCTAAAGTGAGAGATATGCCTGTTCAGCCCTCTCAGAAACCGGGCTGGCCACCCGCCGACGAGCACCCTCCGGCCGCCGCAGCCACACGGCTGCGCGCCGACGCCCGGCACAATCGCGACCGCATTCTTGCAGCCGCCCGCGAGGCGTTTACGACCCAGGGAATCGACGTCCCCCTCACCACGATCGCCCGCCGCGCCGGAGTCGGCGCCGCCACCCTCTATCGGCACTTCCCCACCCGCGCCGCTCTCGTCACCGAGGCCTTCGCCGAACAACTCGCCCTCTGCGTCGCGGTCCTCGACGAGGCGCTGGAGGACCCCGACCCCTGGCACGGATTCTGCACCGCCATCGACAAGCTGTGCACCATGCAGGCCACCGACCGAGGCTTCACCGGCGCGTTCCTCTCCCAGTTCCCGGACGCCATCGACTACGACCGTGAACGCACCCACGCCGAAAAGGAGCTCGCCCAGCTGGTGCGGCGTGCCAAAGACGCCGGGCGGCTACGCGACGACTTTGACCACACCGACATCATCCTTCTGTTCCTGGCCAACAGCGGGATCGTCGGAGAGTCGCAGCAGGTTTCCCTGGCCGCCTCCCGACGCCTGGTCACCTACCTCCTCCAGTCCTTCCAGGCCGGCCACACCGAACCTCTGCCTCCGCCCGCACCCCTGGGACTGCACCAGATCCACCAGCCCCCACGCCGCCACCGGAACGGGTCCGCGTGATCGTTCAAAGGGCCGTCAGCCCAGGATGAGCAAGCCGAGTGCCGCCGTGAGGAATGTGACGCCCAGTCCTATGAGGATGCCGCCGACCAGGGTGCCTCGGCCGCGTAGGTCGTCGATTCGTACCTGGCGTGGGTCGGCCGGGTCGTACCGGATGGCCACCACGTCTCCCGGCTGGGCGGGGGCCGGGTTGGCGCCGACGGGCGACTCCGCCTCGACCCGTACGCCATCCGCCGTCACGAACCGCAGCACCGGATGGTAGACGTGGCTGTACCGGGGCTTCTGGGGCACGCCCTCCCGGCTCATACGTAACCGGACGACCTCTCCCTCACCGGTCACCGAGCGGCCCAGGAATCCGCGCGCGACGGCGACGACCTCCCGCCCTCGGCCGACGAGATGCAGCCCCAGGAACTCGATCATGACCGCGAACAGAACCTGCCACACCATCCGCCGACTTTACGGCCTTCGGCCCCTATCGGGGCATCAGCCAGGCCTGACCAGCGATGTTCTTTGAGAAGTACAGTTATCATAACTGTATTTCTCAAAGCTGGAGTGTGGATGCGCAAGCCGCCGGACATGTTCGACCGGGACCGCGAATGGGCGGCCCTGGTGCGTTTCGCGAGCGATGAGCAGCCCGGGGCGACGCTGGGCGTGGTCTCCGGCCGTCGGCGGCAGGGCAAGAGCTTCCTTCTCGAATCGTTGTGCCAGGAGGCGGGCGGGTTCTACTTCTCGGCGCAGGAGGCCACGGACGCCGAATCCCTGGCGTCGCTGGGTGCGGCGCTCACGAGATATCTGGATCCGGTGGTTCCGTTCGTGTTGCCGAACTGGGCGACCGCCATCGACGCGCTGCTGCGGATCGGCAGAGATCGGGCGATCCCCGTGGTGATCGACGAGTTTCCGTACCTGGCCCGGGCTCATCCCGCGCTGCCGTCGATCATTCAAGGGGCCTACGCGCCCCGGCGGGCCGAGCGCGTGGAATCGCGGACCCGGCTGCTGCTGTGCGGCTCGGCCATGTCGTTCATGGGCCGCCTGCTGTCGGGCAACGCGCCGCTTCGCGGGCGGGCGTCGCTGGATCTGCCGGTGGACACCCTCGACTACCGGCTCGCACGCCGCTTCTGGGAGATCGAGGACGTCCGCCTGGCGGCGCTCGTGCACGCGGTCGTCGGCGGCACGCCCGCCTACCGTACCGAGATGATCCGCTACGACCGCCCCCGCGATCTCGGCGATTTCGACGACTGGGTGGTCCGGGCCGTACTGTCGCCCGGCAGTCCCATGTTCCTGGAGGCGCGTTATCTGCTGGCCGAGGAACCCGACCTGAGGGATGGCGCCATGTACCACTCCGTGCTCGCCGCCATCGCCGAGGGCAACAACGGTCGAGGCGGCATCGCCGGCTATGTCGGCCGCAAGAGCGGCGACCTCTCGCATCCGCTGACGGTCCTGGAGGACGCGGGCCTCATCGTCCGGGAAACCGACGCCTTCCGCGGCAACCGCACCAATTTCCGGATCAAAGAACCCCTGCTCACCTTCTACCACACGATCATGCGACCGTTCTGGCCCCAGCTCATGCGCGCCACCGCCACCGACCGCATCTGGCAGCGCGCCACGCAGCGTTTCACCAGCAACGTCCTCGGTCCCCATTTCGAGCGCCTCTGCCGCGACTGGACCCTGCACTTCGCCGAAGACCGCTTCGGCGGCTGGCCCGTCGAGGTCACCGCCGGAACCGTCAACGACCCCGCGAACCGCACCACCCACGAACTCGACGTCGTCGCGATCGGCCACGCCGACGGCGCAAAACCCCCACTCCTGGCCATAGGCGAAGCCAAATGGGGCGACACCATGGGCATAGCCCACCTCGACCGCCTCCGCCACATCCGCGACCTACTCCCCCACAACGCCCGCTACGACACCACCCAAACCCGCCTGATCTGCTTCTCCGCCACAGGTTTCACCGACGACCTCGTTCGCTCCGGCGACAACGGCGAAGTCGACCTGGTCACCCTCTCCGACCTGTACGAGGACCGGTGAGCGCACGATGTCCAATGAGCCAATGGAGACTCGCCTGACCCCCAACGAGGTCGCCCAGATGCTCGGCGTTTCGCTTTCATTCGTCACCCGGTTGCTCGACGAAGGCGAGATCCCCGCGCAGTACCTCCCCAACGGCCGTCCCCGCCTTGTCCGGCTGGCCGATGTCCTGGCCTTCCAGGCCCGTCGCGAGCGTCGCGGTGAGGGCAGGCGAAGAATCATCCAGGCTGCGGAGGACGCGGAGCTGCCCTACTGAACGCTCGGAGACGTCCTCGCGAGGTGACTCGGCCTCCCTTAGCTATGGCCAGGTCAGAGTTCTGGTTGGAGCCAGCCTGACTGGGGGATGTCGCCGCGGTAGGGGCCCTGGACGATTGGGGGGCTGAGGGTTTCCTTGATGGTGCGGGCGTTGACCCAGCGGATGAGGTTGAAGATGGAGCCGGCTTTGTCGTTGGTGCCGGAGGAGCGGGCGCCGCCGAAGGGCTGTTGGCCTACTACCGCGCCGGTGGGTTTGTCGTTGATGTAGAAATTGCCGGCGGCGAAGCGGAGGCGGGCGGAGGCGGAGGTGATGATGCGGCGGTCTTGGGCGATCAAGGAGCCGGTGAGGGCGTAGGGGGAGGCGGATTCCATCTGGTCCAGGACGGGGTCGAAGTCGGCGTCGTCGTAGACGTGGACGGAGAGGATGGGGCCGAAGTATTCGGTGGTGAAGATCTCGTCGGTGGGGTCGGCGGACACCAGGACGGTCGGTTTCACGAAATATCCGGTTGAGTCGTCGTAGGAGCCGGTCAGGACGTCGATCGAGGACGTCGCCCGAGCGCGGTCGATGGCGGTCTTGTGCTTGGCGAAGGCGCGGGCGTCGATGACGGCGCCGAGGAAGGTGGACAGGTCGGCGGAGACGTCGCCGATCGTCAGCGACTCGGCGGTGCCGACGAGTTCGTCCCGCAACGAACCCCAGATCGAACGCGGAATGTACGCCCGCGACGCCGCGGAACACTTCTGGCCCTGATACTCGAAGGCCCCCCGGACCAGCGCGGTCAGCAGCGCGCCCCGATCAGCGGACGGGTGCGCGAGCACGAAGTCCTTCCCCCCGGTCTCCCCGACCAGCCGCGGATACCCGTGATAGGAGCCGATGTTCGCCCCCACACTCGCCCACAGATGCTGAAATGTCGCCGTTGACCCGGTGAAATGGATCCCCGCCAGCTGCGGATGCGGCAGCGCGACCTCGGACACCGCTTGCCCGTTCCCGGTCACCATGTTGATCACTCCGGGCGGCAGCCCCGCCGCCTCCAGCAGCCGCATCGTGAAATGCGCCGCGAACTGCTGCGTCGGCGACGGCTTCCACACCACCACGTTCCCCATCAGCGCCACCGAAGCCGGCAGATTCCCCGCGATGGCCGTGAAGTTGAACGGCGTGATCGCCAGGACGAAGCCCTCCAGTGGCCGGTACTCCATCCGGTTCCACACCCCGGGCGAGGAGACCGGCTGCTCGGTGTACAGCTGCCGCGCGTACGCCACGTTGAAGCGCAGGAAGTCGATCAGCTCGCAGGCCGCGTCGATCTCGGCCTGCTGCGCCGACTTGGACTGGCCGAGGATGGTCGCGCCGTTCAGCGTGTTGCGCCACGGACCCGACAGCAGGTCGGCCGCGCGCAGGAAGACCGCCGCCCGCTCGTCGAACGGGAGCGCCCGCCACTCCGGCGCCGCCGTCAGCGCCGCCCCGATGGCCGCCGACACGTCGGCGTTGGTGGCGTCAGCCGTACGGCCGAGGACGGCCTGGTGGTTGTGGGGTTGCACGACGGGGATCGGGGAGCCGCCGCCCATCCGGCGTTCGCCGCCGACGGTCATGGTCAGGTCGAGGTCGGCTCCGGCGAGTTCCTTGATCCGGCTCTCCAGCGCGGCCCGCTCGGCGCTGCCCGGCGGGTAGCCCTGCACTGGCTCGTTCGCCGGTACGGGGACATTTGATACGGAATCCATCATTTACCCCCAAGGGAACGCAGGAAGAAGGTGACGTTGGCCGGGCGTTCGGCGAGGCGGCGCATGAAGTAGCCGTACCAGTCGTCGCCGTAGGGCACGTAGACGCGGACGTTCGCGCCGGAGCGGGCGAGCGCGAGTTGTTTGTCGGTGCGGATGCCGTACAACATCTGGAACTCGTAGCCGGGGCGGCCGTCGGCGAGGGTCTCGGCGATCGTGATCAGCCGGTCGTCGTGGGTGGCGATCATCGGGTAGCCGGTGCCGGACATGAGCACCTTCAGGCAGCGCACGTACGCCCGGTCCACCTCGCTCTTGCGCTGGTACGCCACCGACGCGGGCTCGTCGTAGGCGCCTTTCACCAGGCGGACCCGGGAGTCGCGCAGATCCCGGCAGTCGGCCTCGCTGCGGATCAGGTAGGACTGGATCGCCACTCCCGTGTCGGGAAAATCCGTCCGGAGCGCTTGCAGGATCGCCAGCGTGGAGTCGACCGTGGTGTGATCCTCCATGTCGAGCGTCACCGTGGAGCCGTTCTCCCTGGCCGCCTCGCAGATCTGCTGGGCGTGATCGAGCGCCATCCCGTCGTCCAGCGCCTGCCCCACCGCCGACAGCTTCACCGAAACCTCGGCCCGGTCGCCGAACCCGAGCGGGCGCAGCGCCTCAAGCAGCCGCACGTACGCCTTGGTGGTCTCGACGGCGGCTCCCGTATCGCGGACCTCTTCCCCCAGATGGTCGATCGTGGACATCAACCCCAGATCGGCCAGCCGCCGGGTCGCGGTGACCGCGTCGATGGTCTGCTCGCCCGCCACGAACCGGTCCACCACCCGGCGGGTCAGCGGAAACCGGGACACCGCACGCCGCGCCCGCTTGTTCCGGGACGCCGCAAGAAGCACCTCACCAAGCATGCAACCAGCCTAAATCTCCACGTCAGCTGCCTTCCACGGACATCCGGCCAAGCGTGTTCAGACAAATGCTCAATAATGGTCCACGTGCAGGAACTCGTCGACGAGATCGCCCGCCTGCTGGACGCGTCGGTGACCTTGGAGGACCGATCGTTCCAGCTCGTCGCGTACGGCGCGCAGAGCGGGGACATCGACGCGGTCCGCGAGGAGGTGATCCTGCGCAGGCGCGCCACCGACGCCACCCGCGCCCACTTCGAGGCGTACGGGATCGCCACCGCCGAAGGCCCCGTCCGGATCCCGGCCATCGCGGGCGTGCTGGGCCGGGTCTGCGTGCCGCTCCGCCACAAGGGCGTGACCTACGGCTACCTGTGGCTGCTCGACTCCGGCGACCTCACCGACGACCGCCTCAAAACGGTCGAACCCCTGGTCGCGCGGGCGGCGGCGACCCTCGCCAGGGAGTCACAGACCCGCCAGGTCCCGCTCGACGACCTGTTCTCCGCCAACCCCGACACCCGCGCCGCCTCCGCCGCCGACCTGGAAGGACCGCTGGTGGCGATGGCCACCCGCGCCGCCCCCGGCCAGGTCGCGGCGCTGTGGACGCTCCCGCACGACGTCCGCATCGACCTCACGCTGACCCACCCCGCGTTCCTCGTCCCCGCCGCCCAGGCCCGCGACGTCGCCCGCCGCGTCCAGGACATGTACGGCACCGCCACCGGCGTCGGCGCCCCCCGCCAGGACGCGGCCGACGCCTGGGAAAGCTGGCGCGAAGCCCTGGGCGCGCTGCGGGTGGCCGAAGCCCGCAAGATCCCCATCGCCTACTGGGACGACCTCGGCGTCTACCGCTACCTGGTCAAACTCCCGCACAGCGAGCTGGCCGCCCTGGCCGCGGAAGCCGCGCCGCTGGGCGAGCTGGCCGCCACCGTCGAGTGTTACCTCGACCATGGCGGCCACGTCCAGGAGACGGCGGCGGCGCTCGGCGTGCACCGGCAGACGCTCTACTACCGGCTGGGCCGGGCGGCCGAGGCGACCGGCCTCAACCTGGCCGACGGCCGCGACCGTCTGGTGCTGCACCTGGCCCTGAAGGCGTCCCACCTCTAGGCGCAGACGTTCTCGTACACCCGGATGAGCTCCTGGCTGACCCGCTCCAGCGAGTAGCGCGAGCGCGCCCGGTCCACCCCGGCGAACCCGAGGGCCGTGCGCAGCGTGCGGTCGCCGAGCAGCTGCCGCATCCGCGCCGCCACCTCGGCGGGACGCCACACGTGGAAGCCGGTCACGCCGTGCACGACCGCGTCCAGATGCGCGCCGGTGGCCGACACGATCACCGGAACGCCGCAGGCCATCGCCTCCAGCGCGGCCATCCCGGTCGGCGCGGAGGGGGCCAGCGCGAGCGCCACGTCGGCGCTGCGGATCAGCTTCGGCATGCTCGCGTGCGGCACCCGGCCGAGCAGCCCGACCCGGTCCTCGACGCCCTTCTCCCTGGCCAGGATGCGCAGCCGGGCCAGCGTGGCGTCGTCGCCCCCGGCCACCAGCAGCTCCGCGCCCGGCACCGAGGCCAGCGCGCCGATCGCCATCGCCGCGCCGCTGTCGCCGATGTGCAGCATCCTGGCCCGCTCGCCGCGCGGGGCGGCCGGGCCCTGGCGGCGGAACCGCTCGACGTCGACGCCGCTCGGCACGACCGCGATGTTCCGGCGCGGCACGCCCAGCCGGATCAGCTCGGACTCCTCGCCCGCGCAGGCCGCGATCACGGCCCTGGCCTGGCGGCCGATCGCCCGCTCCAGCCGCCGCTCCGGCGCGGACGGCACGTCGTCGTGGTGGAAGGTCTGCGTCACGGGCACGCCGAGCCCGTCGGACCCGGCGATCGCCGCCAGCCCGCCGGTCCAGGAGTGGGCGTGGATCACGTCCGGCCGGTCCCGCCGCCAGCACCGCTTGAGCCCATCACTGAAGTCGGAAATATACGGCAGGAGGTCGCTGTCGGAGAGTTCCCCGGCGGGCCCGGCGGGCACCCGCTCCACCCGGACGCCCTTGATGGCGGACGAGGTGCGCGTGTAAACGGTCACGCTGTGGCCGCGGCCCAGCTCTCGGGCGATGGCGGGGGTGTCGCTGGACAGATCGTGCGTGGAGACGATGGCGATATGCATGGCACACCTCATGGCGGTGATCGCGATGAAAGGGTGTGCCTGCGTCTTAGGCACGAGTTATGTAGCTCTCCTTACCGTACATCGACCGGCGCTAAACACAAACTTTCCCAGGAACTAGCGAGACCGCCTAGCGAGATCGCCGCAGCGTGAGCACCGTGATCTCGTCGATGATCCGGTCCTCGGTGAACGCCCGGTGGTCCTCCTCGATGGCCTTCACCACCGCCGCCGGGGGCTGGTTCGCGCACCGGGCCAGCACCTCGGTCAGCCGGTCCTCGCCGTAACCCGCCCCGTCCGCGCTGCGGGAGCCGACCAGGCCGTCCGAGTAGAGCACCAGCGTCTCCCCGGCCGCCAGCGTGAGCTCCTCGGTGGCCGGGTCCGCGCCCTCCTCGAAGCCCAGCGGAACCCCGCCGCCGTCGGTGAAACGTACCCCGCCGTCGGGTTGCAGCAGGGCGGCGGGGTGGTGGCCGGCGGAGGCCAGCCGTACCTTCCTGCCGCGCACGAAACCCGCCGCGGCCATCACGAACAGGCCCGTGTGCTGCGCCACCAGCGCATCGTTGACCTTGCGCAGGGCCGCGCCCGGATCGCCCTCCCAGACGCTCATCACCCGTACGCCGTTGCGGACCAGCGAGGTCACCGACGCCGCCTCGTCGCCCCGGCCGGCCGCGCTGCCGATCACGAAGCCCCAGCCGCCCTTCATCGGGAAGACGTCGTAGAACTCGCCGCCGATCGCGCGCAGGCCGGAGCCCGGATGGTAGATCGCGGCGGTCTCGAAGCCCTGGATGTCGGGCAACGTGCGGGGGAGCACTCCGCTGCGCAGCGCGTCGGCCGCGTTCGAGCTGCGTTGGAAGCTCCGCTGCGCGCGTAGGGCCAGGCCCAGGTGGCCGCCGATCTCTTCTAGCAGGCCCAGGTCCGCGAGGCCGAACGGGGGGCGGTCGCGGAGCCGTACCAGCGTGAGCACGCCGTTGATCTCGTCGTCGGTCCTGATCGGGACCGACAGCAGCGAACCGGCGCGCATCTGGGCGAGCAGGTCGTCGCCCAGCAGGCCCTCATCCGTCAGCATCTCGTGGATGAGGCCGCTCTGGGTGGCCAACACGTGGGCGACCAGCGGGGCGTCCGCCGGGGGCAGCGCCTCGACCGCGCGCTGCAGCCGCGCCACCGGCTCGGCGCTCGGCGCGATCACCGCCGCCCGGTGCGGCACGCCGTCGCGGAGAATGTCGGCGATCACCCAGTCCGCCGTCTCCGCCGCCAGCAGCCGCGCCGCCCGGATCAGCGCCACCGGCTCGCGCAGGCTCTCCTCGTCCAGCAGCAGCCTGGTCAGCCGGGACAGCAGCTCGTGCCGCCGCGCCGCGGCCAGGAACAGCGCCTCGTCCGGCGCCTCGGCGTGATCTGGGGGTTCGGTCAGCTGGACCTCGGTCGGCAGCGCGACCGCCGCCACCATCTCCTGCGGCTCGCCCGGCATGCGCAGCCGGCTCAGCACCAGCCGGACCGTGTGGGTACGCCCATGGTGGTTCAGCCGGGTCTCGAAGGTGGTGCTCTCCTCGCTGCGCAGCGCCGCGCTCAGCTGGGCTCGGAACGCCCCCCGCTGGGAGGATTCGATCAGCAGCGGGAAGCCCCGGCCGATCAGATACCCGGCTGGGCTGCCCAGCAGGCGGGTCGTCTCGTTGTTGATCCGCCGGACCGTGCCACTCGGATCCATCACGATCACCGGCACCGGCATCGTCCGGAAGATCTGCCTGAGCAGCTTCTGCTCCCGCTGCGGCCCGCCGTCGCGGCGTTTACGCGCCCGGCTGAGCTCGGCGAGGGCGTCCCTGACCAGTTCCTCGGCCGCCGCCAGCTCCTGGCTGGGCGGCAGCGCGGCGACCCGGTCGGCGAACTCGGCCAGCCGCTGCTCAAGCTCGGTCACGGACATATGCTCCTCTGTACATTATTCGGTGAACCAGGGGAACGGTCATCCTTGTGATTCCCATTCTCGCCCGCGATCTCGCGGCCCTCGGCCGGGTGACCGAGGGCGCCTCCTGCGAGAGCGTGCTGCGCGGGGTCACCGAGGCCATCGCCCGCGGCGTCCCCGGCTGCGCGGGCGGCACCGCCGAACTCTGGCAGGACGAACGCGTCCTGCTCGCCGCCTCCCACAGCGAGCTCATCGCCGTCATCGACCGCGAGCGCGACCTGCGCGAGGGCCCCTCCCGCGACGCCCTCGCCACCGGCCGCCCCGTCGTCGCCGCCGACATCATGCGCGACCCGCGCTGGCCCCGCTACGCCGCCGCCGCCGTCCGGCACGGCATCCGCTCCGCCCTGGTCCTCCCCGTGCAGGCCGACGGCGCCGTCGTCATCGTCGGGTTGTACGGCGTGCGCCCCGGCGTCTTCGCCGACCACGTGATCCTCACCGACCTGCTACGCGAGCAGGTCACGGTCGCCCTGGCCAACATCTGGGAGTTCGACGACGTGCTCACCGGCGCCGCCCAGCTCCAGGAGGCGATGGCCGGCCGCGCCCTCATCGACCAGGCCAAGGGCATCATCATGCAGGCCAGCGGATGCTCCGCCGAAGCCGCCTTCGACGAACTGCGCCGCGTCTCCCAGCACCACCAGGTCAAGGTCGCCGACCTGGCGAAACTCCTCGTAACGGAACACCAGCAGAAGAACGCGAAGTAGCCCGGCCCTCCCGATCGTTGGGCTGTGACATGTTTAGCGCGCCGGGCGTCGATCGTTCACCGGGATCCTTTGCTACCCGTCGGTAGCTTATTGGATATCCGTCTGGTTACGGTGGAAAAAGATCAACAGATACGCGAGCGCCGGCCACGTTTGGCGGTTCCCTCTGGATCCGCCTGGCGGCTTGGGACTGACGGCACCACAACGCCTTTGATCATCCAGTCGGCGCATCCGCCGTCGCCGCTCCTACTGGATACCTCATCGCGTCCCGGTCAGGTTCGGAACGACGTCCCGTCGCCACCCAAACAATCCAGACACGACCTGGAGGAAAGGTAAGACCATGGGTTCTCCCACAACCACCACCGTCAGGGTCTCTCAGGCGTGCGCGACTCACAACGCGGACGGGCGAATGGAAATCTTCGCCGTCACGCAGGACGGCACGATGGTGCATCGCTGGCAGGCCGCACCCGATGGCAAGTTCGACGGCTGGAAAAGCCTCGGCGGCACCGTCTCGCAGCCGTTCGTCGTCCGCAACCCGGACGGGCGGATCGAGCTCTTCGCGATCGGCGCGGGTGGCGACCGGGCGGTGTGGCATCGCAGGCAGGTGGCGCCCAACGCCGAATTCGGCGACTGGGAATCCCTGGGCGGGACCGTCAGCCAGCCGTTCGCGATTCACAACCAAGACGGGCGGATCGAACTCTTCGCGATCGGCGCAGGGGGCGACCGGGCTGTGTGGCACAAGTGGCAGAAGGCGCCCAGCGGCCAATTCGACGACTGGCACTCCCTGGAGGGGACCGTCACCCAGCCGTTCGCCGTCCGCAACACAGACGGCAGGATCATCCTTTTCGCCGTAGGCGCCGGCGGCGATCGCGCCTTGTGGCATCGCTCGCAGGTAACTCCCAACGGCCCCTTCGGCGACTGGCAATCCCTGAACGGGACCATCAGCCAGCCGTGCGCGATTCAGAACCTGGACGGCCGGATCGAAGTCTTCGCGATCGGCGAGGGTGGCGATCACGCGGTGTGGCATCGGTGGCAGACCTCGCCCAGCGGACCCTTCGACTCCGGCTGGCACTCCCTGGACGAAAACGTCAGCCAGCCGTTCGTGATTCACAACCAGGACGGCCGGATCGAACTCTTCGCCATCGATACTGAGGGCCACCTCAAGCACCGTGGGCAGATCGCGCCCAACGCCCAATTCGGCGAGTGGCGGTCCCTCGGCTTCAACGTCAGGCAGCCATTCGCCCTGCGCCAGCAGAACGGCGCGATCATGGTCTTCGCCATCAGCAACGACGACAACACCCTGTGGTGTCGTGCGCAGGAGGGTCCCAACGCCAAGGATTACGACGGCTGGGAGCAGGTTGGAGACGACATGTAGCCGCGACCGGTACGGGTGACTGAGCCGGGACACGTTTGCTGGCACTAGAGCACCGTCTTGACAACCAGGCCCTCTCAGCGGAGTGAGCTTCTCAACCGACACGGGATCCGCACTCCAAGCTGAAGGGATCCGCTGGTGCCAGGTTCCCCCTAGCGTGTCCCGGCTCAGCCGTCTCGAATCCGGTCAAGATGATCTACATTGTAAAGGCGCCGGGAAGATTCTGAGTTCACTTCTGCTACGCCCCGTGATTGTCGTACCGCTGAACATGCTGGCGGGGCCCGGTGCGCCCGCGTTCAGTTCGCGAATGCGGCCAATGCCTCGTCGAGAGTTTCGAAAATGGGGAGTCGTTGGGACAGCCCTGTCACCCACATCACCTTCGAGGTGGGATAGTGCACCGCTATCAACGCGAAATGCCCGCCCGCCCCGGTGGAGCGCTGCCAGTGATGCACGATCAGGCCGAGCGCGCGCGAGTCCAGGAACGAGACCCCGCCCAGGTCAAGGACCATGCCCGGGCCGTGCTCCTCGACCTCGGCGTCCAGGTATTCGGAGAACTGATCCCGCGTGGTGGCGTCGAGGATCCCGTCGATATGGATCACCACGATGCCCTCGGCAGCGGTCGAGCGCATAGTGAGATTGGCCACGGCGTTCCTCCTTCGCCGCAACCTTACTGTTATCCCGGGGGTGGTGAAACTCCCGAATCTGGGGCATTATTGCGCCAGAGGTCCAGCAGAGGGCTTCGTCTCGAACGTCGAGCGAGGCGCGCCTTCTGCACGGTAAGGCGCAGCCCGCGAATCATATGAGGGGCCTGCCGAGATGCCTGCCGAAATCATCTGCGAACCCACCGCGGAAGACCTGCTCGCCGAACTCGCCGCCGACGACGTCACCGAAGAACGGCGTACCCGCCTCCGCGAACTCATCGTGGAGATGCACCGCCCGATGGCCCGCGACATCGCCCGCCGCTACCTGCACCGCGGCGAACCCATGGAAGACCTCCTGCAAGCCGCGTACGTCGGCCTGATGAAGGCCATCAACGGCTTCGACCCCACCCTGGGCCACAGCTTCCGCGGCTACGCCATGGTCACCATGACCGGCGAGGTCAAGCGCCACTTCCGGGACCGTACCTGGGCGGTCCGCGTCCCCCGCCTCTACCAGGAGCGCCGCTCCGAGCTCAACCGCCTGGTGGCTGACATGACCCAGGAACTGGGCCGCTCGCCCAAGATGCCGGAGCTCGCCGTCCGGATGGGCCTGTCCGAGGACGACATGATCCTCACCCTGGACGCCTCCGCCGCCTACAGCACCCTCTCCCTGGACGCCCCCCTGGGCGCCGACGACGACGCGGCGGCCCTCGGCGACATCATCCCCGACAGCGACGACAGCCTGTCCGTCCTGGTCGACCGGGAAGCCGTGAAACCCCTGATCGACGACCTGCCGGAGCGGGAGAAGACGATCCTGCTGCTGCGCTTCTACGGCAACATGACGCAGGCTGAGATAGCCGCGGAGTTCGACATCTCGCAGATGCACGTGTCCAGAATCCTGCGCAAGGTCCTCGACCAGCTGCGCTCCGAACTCGTCGCCGGATGAGAAGCGGCCTGGGGCTTTCCCTGGGGTATCGCCGAACTTGGGGCGATATCCCGGGGTATCTTCGTCGGGGAATCGCCACGACCAGGAGGCGTTAGCGGGTGAACGAGGACGGCGCCACGTCCGTGCCAAGGGGCGGCAAGGAGATTACCTTCTCCCTCGCCGACCTTCCCGACGTGCGGGAGTTCGCCGCCGCCCTCGCCCGCAGGGGCGGCATGACCGAGGAGCGCGTCGGCGACTTCCTGGTCGCCCTCAACGAGGTCACCACCAACGCGGTGACCCACGGCGCCACCAAGGCCCGCCTGCGCGTCTGGTACGACACCGGGGACCTCGTCGTGGATGTCCACGACGAAGGCCGCCACTGGGTTCTGGATGGAGTCCCCGGCCACAAGCCTCCGGGCGAGCACGCCACCAGCGGGATGGGCCTTTGGGTCGCCCGGCTGCTGAGCCGCTCGCTGAACGTGCGAACAGGGGACAGCGGCACGACCGTGATCATGCGCTTCACCCTTTGAACTCGACCCGCGGATCCGAGCGCGGCTTCTATGGTTTCGGGTTCCGGCTTCCGTGGGTCCGGGCGTGGATCGCGCGAGGACCGCGTGATTTGGGTGCGGTTCGCGTGAGGGTCTGTGGTTTGGGGTGCGGCTGGCGCGAGGGTCCGTGGTTTCGGGCGGGTTCGCGCCTGCGTCCGTGGATTTGGGCGTGGCTCGCGCCAGCGTCCGAGGTTTCGGTGTGGATCGCGCGAGTGTGCCGCGTGACCTGGGCTGAGGGGGGTCACGCGGCACGGTTCTCGGGATCGCTACCTTCGGGTGCGGCTGCGGTTGCCACGCCAGGTGTTGAAGCCTGTCGTACCCACGCCTGCCTGGTGCAGGGCGAGCAGGCACAGGCCGAGCGCGACCAGCGCGGTGAGGCCGATGCCGATGCTGGCGTTGAGTAGGTCCAGTAAGAAGGCGATGCCGAACACGATGGCCGCCGCGATTGCGAACATGGATTTATCCCTTCAGCTTGTCGAACAGGGAGCGGTACTCGCGCAGCGCGAGCCGCAACTGCTCGGTGTCGTTGTGGTTCTTCCAGCTGTCCACCAGCGCCTGGCGGCGGGCGGCCAGCGCGGTCACCGCCTCGTCGATCAGCGCGTCTGCCTTTTCCACCGAGTCGCGCGGGTCGTCGACGAAGCCGGCTTTGATGTCGTGCCAGCGGGCGTCGAAGTCGATCTCGTCGGCGGGGGAGCGCTGTTCCGGGATGGTCACGGCCTCGGGCGCGAGCAGGTCGTCCTTGGTCTCGGCGTGGGGCGCGAGCGCGTCGTCCGGGGTCTCGGTGTCCGGGGTCTCGGCCCTGGTGTCGGTGTTGACCGGATTGTGGTCAAGGCCGTCGGTGTCG
This sequence comes from Acrocarpospora macrocephala, assembly GCF_009687865.1. Taxonomy (GTDB): domain Bacteria; phylum Actinomycetota; class Actinomycetes; order Streptosporangiales; family Streptosporangiaceae; genus Acrocarpospora; species Acrocarpospora macrocephala. Next base: position 68,193 of record NZ_BLAE01000037.1, on the reverse strand, counting down.
AGTCGATCATGATCGGACTCGTCCGTGTTGAGTGGATTGTGGTCTGGGTCGTGATCGGTTCGGTCGCCCGCCACGAGCAGATCCCCGTCGGCGTCCTCGCGGCGCGCCTCCTCGTTGAGCAGCTCCGGCGATTCGGGCACCGGCTCCTCGTGACGGGTGTCGTAGGGGGAGTTGTATGGGTTTCGCTCCATCAGCGATCGGCCTCCTTGGGGTGCGGGGAATCGGTGAGCAGTTCCTCGAATAGCGCGCGATAGTGGACCATCGCCTGGCGGAGTTCCTCGGTGCCGGCCTCCTGCCGGGCCGCGCGTCCGCTGATCTCGTGGGCCTGGCGGTAATGGTCGAGCGTGGCGCCGTACCCGACGGAAAGCACGGTCAGGCGTTCCTCGAACGCGTCGGTCGGGAAGCCGCGGTCCGCCATGACCGAGGTCACGAGCGCGTCGGCCTCCGTCACCGCGAAGCCGGGCGCGTCGACGAAGCGCTCCTGGACCTCCGTCCACTTCTTGGCGTACGTCTCGCGGGTCTCGTCGTCCAGCGGACGGATGTCGAGTTCCGCGACCCGCGCCTCCCGGGCCAGCAACTCCCGCTCGGCCACGCGGCGGTTGTCACTCTCCTGGACGGTGCGGTCGTATTCAGGACCGAAACGATCCTGAAGATGGCGGCGGCGATTCCCGCTCGCGACGAGATAGCCTGCGGCTCCCAGCGCCAGCACCACTACTACGACGACAGCCACCCATGCGATGGCACTCATATCTGCCTCCGGGTGATTCTGTTGAGTTGTCGATTCGCACTGCCCGGGAAATGGGCGAGTATTCGCTGTGCTCGCGGGTAGAGGTCGTCCTCCGACAGAGGAGGTTCGTCATGGGCTTCGGAGCCAGCCTGGCTTTCGTCGCGATCGGCGCGGTGCTCGCGTTCGCGGTGAAGTGGGATGTACCGGGGATCGACCTGCAGATGATCGGGTGGATTCTGATGGCGGTGGGAGCGGTGGGGGCGCTGATCACCGGTCTCTACACGCGCCGGCCGCGGGCGGAGGAGCCGGTGGAGACGGTGGAGCATGACCTGATGTATACGGTGGATCCGCCGACGGAGCCGTACCGCGAACTGCACGAGGAGGAGTCCCACGCCAGGGTCCATCCGGGCGAACGACACGTGCACGTCCGCCGCGATTCGTACGACGACTGACAGAGCTGGACTCGAGCCCTGCCGGTCAGGTGAGAGCGGAGACGATCCGCGCTGCGGCTTCGGCGATCAGGGATTCTTTGTGCGGGGTGCTGTATCCGGATCGGTCGGACATGATGGCCATCACGAGCGGGGCGGTGTCCGGCGGCCACACGATGGCGATGTCATTGGCCCTGCCGTAGTTGCCGGTTCCGGTCTTGTCCGCCACCGTCCATCCCTGGGGGACCCCGGCCCGGATGCGCTTATCGCCGGTGGTGTTGCGTTCGAGCCAATCCTTGAGCAGGGCGCGTTTGCCGGTGGTCAGCGCGTCATCAAGCACGAGCTTGTGGTAGTCGGCGGCGATCGCCCGGGGAGTGGTGGTGTCGCGCGGATTCCTTGGGGGGTTGCTGTTCAGCTCGGGCTCGTAGTTGTCCATGCGGCTGACGGTGTCTCCGAGCCCGCGCAGGTAGGCGGTCAACTGCGCCGGGCCGCCGATGTCGCGCACCAGCAGGTTGCTGGCCGTGCCGTCGCTGTAGCGGACGGCGGCGTCACATAGTTGCCTGATGGTCATTCCGGTCCCGATGTGATTCTCGGTGATCGGCGAGATGGAGTTGACCTCGGCGCTGGTGTAGGTGACGCGCTTGTTCAGGTGACTGAGCGGGTTCTGGTGCAAGACCGCCGCCGCGGCGAGCGCCTTGAAGGTGGAACAGAACGCGAAACGTTCGTCCGCGCGATAGGTCACCGTGGCGCCGGTGCCGGTTGCCAGGGCGTACACACCCAGACGGGCATCGTGCTTGTGTTCAAGCGCCGCGAACCGCGTACGGTCCGGGGACCTGGTAGCTCGGCGACTCGGTGCCGGGGAGCTGGCAGAGCGGCGACTCGGCGCCGGGGATGATCCGGAGGCTGAGCGGTCATCCGCGCCGCACCCCGCCAGCGGCAGGAGAGCCGCGGCTACCAGCAGAGCACGGCGGGACGGACCGGACTGCTCAGATTCGGCAGGCACCTGCTTTCACCTGCCCATGGCTGTACGCGATCACGACCTTAAGGTAACGCACACCACCGACATTCGGTCGAACCGAATTAGCCGGGCAGAACCGGCGACCTGCGCCGAAGATGACCAAGCGCGGCCGCATCCCCGGGCCCATCCCGCTCCGCGAGCCGTCCCGCCACGTACGCCCGATGCGCGGCGTCGGCGTTGCCGCCGTACTTGAACTTGCCCTTGATCTCGCTGACGGTCAGCTCCAGACCGCGAATCCCCCGGAACTGCCGGACATGCTCGGCCGGATCGACCAGCCCTTCGTCCAGCGCCGCGATCTGCTGCCGCAGAATCTCCGCCTTCCCCTCCGGATCCGTCACCACCCGGGCCTGGCAAATGAGCTGAACAGCCGCGTAGTACGTCGTCGGAATCCCCGCCCCCGGATCACCCTCACCAGGCATGACCTTCCAGGACCCCCGCACGTACGCCCAGTCACCCGCGACCGCCAGCACCACGTTCGCATTCTCCTCAATCGCCGCCCACACGGGATTCGGCCGAGCCAGATGCAACACGATGCGCCGATCATCCACCAGCAGGAACTGTGTCGGCACGACAACCGGCACGTCCCGTCCACGCCCAGCCGCGATCAACTGCCCGAACGAGTTCTCCCGCACGAACGCCAACGACTCTGCCTCGGATCCCGCGTCCCACGGATGAATAAGCATGCATCAGACGGTAAGAGAATGAACCAACCTTCGCAACCGCGTATTATTCCTCCGAACCGAGCGCCACCCGCGCCGCGGCCAGAACCCCCGCGATATGCGACGAATCACCGGCTGTTACTTCGTAAAACCCCTCCTCCGGGTCGTACGCGATATCCAACCCCTGCTCCGCCAGCCGCCCCGCCCACCGCAACGCCGTGTTGATCTTCTCCTTCGGCACCGTACGCCCCTGCGCCACCGCCGACAGATTCCGCAAGTTCGTCGCCGGCCCCGACTGGCTGTGCTCCCGGCTCAGCTTCCACGGCAACGCCGCCCGATGATCGCTCATCGGCCGAGACAGCCCCGCAGCCCGCTTCGCCTGCAAAACCCCCGACTCAGTCACCCCAAAATGAGCCGCCAACTCCCCATTCGACCACCCCTGCGCCACCAGCCGCGCAAGCTCCCCCTGATCGACCCGAGCCTTCCTTCCCATGATCGCCACCCTAGGCCCCGGCGCCATAACCATGTGCGCACCAGCGACGAATCTACGCTAAGGTTGTTCTCGCCTGGCCAGCTAGGCAACGGGACGTAGCGCAGCTTGGTAGCGCACTTGACTGGGGGTCAAGGGGTCGCAGGTTCAAATCCTGTCGTCCCGACCAGGTCTTTCCTGGTCACAAGGGGTTTCGGAGATGATCCGAGGCCCCTTTTTCGATCTTCGGGAGCCAAACGGGGAGCCAGAGGGTTAGGCGGACGTAGTCCGCTTCTTGAAGATCTTGTCCATGGCCTGGGCACCCTTGGTTAGCGCTGGCCTGATCTCGTGTCGGTAGACGGTCTCGGTCACGTGCGTGCTTCCGTGGCCTACAAGGCCACTGATGTCCTCTAACGGGACGTCGTGCGCGCTCAGGATGGAGACGAAACTGTGCCGCAGTTCGCGCGGCGTCCAGTCCTCCCCGAGACCCGCACGCTTGGTGATCTTCTGGAACTCCCGCCGGACGGTCCAGCGGTCGAGTGGTGTCCCGTCTTCGCGGCAGAAGACGAGGCCGTTGTCCTGCCAGGCTTCCCCGGCCTTGAGCTTCTGAGCGGCCTGCCGCGTGTGGTGCCGCCGTAGCGCCGTCGCGGCCTTCTTGGGAAGCTTGAGCACGCGTCGGGACTTCTTGGTCTTCGTGTCGCCGCGTACGGACCGGTAGACGGCGATCGTGCCCGCCTTGAGGTCGACTTCGGGCCATGTGACCGCTCGGGCTTCCTCGGTGCGTCCGCCGACCAGGAGTGACACGATCACGTACGCGGAGAGCGGGAGATCCTTGGCGGACTCGACGATCTCCAGGAGACGTGCCGCTTCGTCCAGGGTCATCGCTCGTGAGGGGTTGCCTTCCTGCCCGTCGGGAACGCTGACGAGACTCGCGACGTTTCGCCGGACCTTGTCGCGCGCTTGCGCATGCCGAATGGCGCGCTCAACGAGTTGGAGAATGAGCCGGAGAGTGCGCGTGGAGAGTTCTTCGGCTCTCTCGTCCAACCAGTCGTCCAACTCGTCAGCGGTTAACTGCTTGAGCTTCTTACCTCCAATCTGCGGGGTGATGTGGTGCTTCGCCAGAGACCCCTTCAAAGGATTCGCGATACCGAATACGATGGTATAGATCCAACTTGCAAGGGGCTTAAATCCCGGTTGCACAACCAAACCCCTCGGCCCATCCCGCCACCAAAGATTCAACGATATTTCTGGTCTATTTAAGGTGCGTCTACCTCGCCCCGCACTGAGTTCGAAGACAATAGCGCTGTCCGCCACCGTGGAGCGCTTGGGGAGCAAGTACTCCCTGCCCGCCTACGCCCACGAGCTCAATCCCGGTCGAGGCGGACTGGGCCCAAACCGCAGCCTTCAAAGTTCTCTAAGCGGTCAGCACCGTTCGCGGTCAATTCAGCTAGCAGCGTGCAGGAGGGCCTGCCAGCCAGGCCAGCATCCTCTCCAACCGGCGGCGGTGAAAGGGCGTCGGTGCAGGATCGGCCTGCAACTGTTCATGCACCAGCTGTATCGCGACCTTGTGCGTCAAGGCCTGGGCGACGTCCTCAAGAAGTGCGATGCCAAAGCTTTCCGAGCCACGGCCGCGCACGCTCATTAGGTGGCGCCAGACCACCAGGGCAGCCTCCTCCGCACCGTATGATGCAAGTACTTGAGCCATATAGCGCTGACGTCTGGACCTGAGTGCTGGGTGTCGACAGACGAAGTCAGCGACATCTCGAATTCGGTCAGAGCCGCCGAGGGAAGCAACCACGCCGAGAACCGTTTGGACATGAAAACCATCAGCATCGGGAAGTTTGAGGACATGATCGGCGATTCTCAGGCTCAGTTCATCGAGATCGGGTGTCCCGGCGGACAGTAGGGTTTCCAGCACCCCACAACCCCAGACGCTTGTGCTCATTTCTTCGAGCTGGGTGGTCAACGTTTCAACGGCACGTCTCCGATCGATCTTCAGCAACACGTCTGTCGCATCGCGGTAGTCGGAATCTCGCCCGCCTGGTGATCGCAGCGCCAACTCCGCCACCCGGAATGCCTTGTCGTGAAGCCCGCTATCCAAGAGGATCTGCGCGTAGTCGGCACGATCGACGACATGAAGGCGGGTGCCGTCGCCTATGAGGGAGGCGAGTTCGGCCAACCTGGCCGAGTCGTGGCTAGCGAGCCAGAGCTTGATGACGTCATCACTGCCAACGGGCAATTCGTTTCCACCGGAAAGTGCCTCCTGTGCCCATTCCCCTGAAGGCCACTCCACTCCAGCTTCGACCATGATTTTGAGTAACCGTGCCTGGCGCCACACCTCACAGCCCGCCTCGTGATACCAGCCGAATAGCTGGACGACGGGCTCGGCTGCGGCCGTTCCATGGACCCTCAACCACATCTCTGCGGCGTCCAATTGAGCATGCGTAGTCTTATGCCGGGCGTCTACGATCGTCCTGGCGAGTTCTGCGGCCTCGTCTATCGCGCCAGCGCTGTCCAGCGCAGCTGCGATGGCCATACGTCCTTCGTGATCGCTGAGGGGTCGGGCTTGGCCAAGTGCGGTCACCTGTGCTCTGGTCGTGATAGAGGACTCGGAGTCGAGCCAGGCGCCAGCCGCCCGGCGAATCTCATTCGCTTCCGCGTAGCAATCTTCAAGTACTTGACGCGCCGAACGCGCCGCTTCCTCTGTAGCCCCGAGCGCACGGTAGGTTTCGGCAGCAATTGCCAGTTCCCAGGTGTCAGCGTCCGGTTCGCCAAGGAGGACCGTGATCCGTTGCAGCACTGCCTGTGTGGTTGTATCGCCCAGTCGTTGAGCAAGAGGCGCGACCTTGGGCAGATCTCCGTACAGCAGTTCCAGCAGTGGGGCAAGCAGTCCAGCAGTGACATCCGGAGGAGCCAATCTGCTCAGCCCGGAAACAGCATAGAACCGCTGCTCGGCGGTCAGTTCGGAAGCCTTGGCAAGCTCCCTTAAGATTGATGCCGTACTGTATCGTACGTCCAGCACGGACAACGCATTCGAAGCTCTATTGGATTCTTCCTCGTCATGGCCGCGGGCTAAAGCGATGAGTCGGCCAATTACTGTGGCCGCGTGCTCCGGCCCGACATCCAATCCTTCGGCCATTAGCGAGCCGGCGAGCAGCGTCCGCCCGCCGCCCACCTGGGCCAAAACCCTCTCGATGAGCAGATTGGGTGAACACCCGGCCTGGGCTGTCCACTGGCACAGTACGAACAGTGCCAATGACTGCTGCGTACCATTGCACGCTCGTCTAACCCACGTTTCTAACCCATCGCCATCCGCGGGCAGTGCCTTGGCGTACTCGAACGCAGCAAGGAATTCAGCAAAGCTCTGGTGCAGGAAGCGGAGTTGGTCCCCGGCCACTACCAGCAGGCCGGTGCCTACAAGTGCGGAAGGGAGTTCCCCTTCCCAACCGGCCGGAAGCGGGATCTGCGTTGGTGGATGTTGCCGCATCCAGTTCCGACCTGCCGAAACAAGATCCTCCTCGCCCTCGGTGCGTAAGCGAGCCATGGCACGGACCAATTCATCGGCCGAGTCGGCCAGCCAGACTGGAAACGGGGCCGACGCACTGTATGTGGAGCGATCCCGTAGCCTTTCCAGGAAGCTCTCATACAGAGTCAGACGGCTCGACGTGGGTGGCAGCGACGGCTTCAGCGTTGCGTTGACCAGAGCCATGGTGGCCAGCAGCGGATTACGCATCAGCTCTTTCAGGTTACTTTCCTCTACGACCTCCCTAAGGAAGCGATCCGCTGCTTCGGTTGGGTGCGGTACGCGTGCGCGCTGTTGATCGAACCACCTGCGAGTGTAATCTTTGAGCTCAGCCTGCTCGAACGGCTGTACTTCGAATTCACCTAGCATGGCGTTGTGTAGAGGGGCCAACTCTGTCGGAGGCAGCGGACGACTCATCACCACTAATCGGAAGTCGGAGTCTCCGTGGCTGTGTCGGGCCAGAGTACGAATCAGCTCGGCCCGCTGTCGTCGATCGACTATCTCATCGATGCCGTCCACGAAGATGAGCCAGCGTGCTCCCTGCGTACGCCCGACGAACAGTGAGGTCGGTGGATCGGCGACAAGGCCACCCCCCAATGTGCTCAGAGTCGCGCCGCGTAGCCTTTCGCTCCATGAGCCTCGTTCAGTAGAGAGTAGAGATGCTGACAGCCGGAGGGGAATCAGCGGTTCGGCGACCGGTGCGTCCTGGAACGAGGATCGGCGTAGCCAAACCCCACATAAGGATCTCACCAGATGGCTAGCAAGGGTGGACTTGCCAGCCCCGGCCTCGCCCGTGATTAGTAAGTGGTTGTACCGGACTAGGGCGTCCGGAAGTGAGACCACCGGGTCCGTTGGAGAGACGTTTGCTGTAGCGCTCCTGATAGATCGGGATGTCGATTCGGAATCTTGATGAGGAGAATGGTGTGCTGAGCCTTCCTCTTCGCGAGACGAATTACGTGTGGGCGGCTCTTCCGCCAGGTTGCTGGGCTGGTCAGTCGGTCGGTGTCGAATTCTTTGACGCACGTAGATTGCCGAAAGCGGTGGTTCCACCAAGCCGAGAAGAGAGTATGGAAGGCAGTCAAGAATTCCATCCTGAGCCTCAAGAAGATCCCTCAAGGCAGGCGACGGAATCGGTATGTCAGCCCAGGTTGACGGAATGGGATGGGTTCGTCGGCGCTCGGCCTCTTCCGCGCGGTCGCGTTCTTGCTTGGCCTCAGCCCACAGTCGGGTGATCTCCTCTGGCTCGCGACCGAGTCCTTCGGCCAGTGCCCGAACGAGGCGAAGGGGCAGCATCCGTTCCGCGTTGACGGCGTCGTACAGAGCCCGCTGGCTCAGTCCGGTCATCTCTGCTGTACGGCGGACGGAACCATGGCCAACCTCTTCAATCGCCTGAACGAACCAGTTTGCGATCATCTCTAGTTCCGGGAGTCTCTTGTGCTCCCCCGATGGCGGACGACCTGTTCGCATCCTGCACCTCTGAATTGGCTGCGAGTTTCCCGACGTTTTCCCACGCTAGCGGGAAATTTCGCCCTAAGCGGACGCTAGAGGAGTTCAGCCCCATAACCAAGTGCCATCAGGAGAGTCGTGTGGAAGCGTTCTTATCCACTCACCCAGTGCTGTGGGCCATCGTGCTGGTAGTCGGTTCGCTCGCCGGAGTGGTCCGCAGCTGGCTCGCCTACCGGATCATTGTGCGGCGGGAAGAAGAGCACACCCGGCGGGTCGCGCTGGCTGTGATGCGCACCAACGGACCCCACCGGGCCGCCGTGGTGCGGGCCGCTGGACAACTCGCACCCGTGGTCACCCGCCGTCGGCCCTGAAGTAATACCGTCGGAGGATGTTAGGTCAGCGACGCTGAAACGAGGAGGACGCTGTAGCCCGAGTCTGGATGTCAGGCGGACCAGGAGCCGGGAAAGCTGGTTCGGCTGTTATCGACGACCACGGACTAGTATAAATGATCTGCTTGCCTCTCGTAATACGCAGATCGAGGGTTTGATGGTGCGCAGTAGGCCAACCCACGCCCCAGCCCTCCTGGCGTTCGGCACGATCGCTGACGTGCCCTTGGTCTGCGCTAACTTCCGATTATGCCGCAGAACCAGTTGTCGTTGTCATTCCCGGGCGATATTCCCACAGGCGAGATCTGCGCTGTGCGGGTTGGTAGCCGGACTGTGTGGATCCGGTCGGCGGTGTTCGACGCTTACTGGCGATTCGCCGCCGAACGCCAGCGCGTGTTCCACCGCCGTGGCGCTGGCGACCCGCCACCGTGGACCGACGACGGGATCATCGGACGGCACAAGTTCACCAACGTGTACCGGGCGGCCGATCGTGTCTCGCAATACCTGATCCGTAGCGTGATCTACACCGGGCCGCAGGAGCTCGATGAGGTGGTGTTCCGGATCCTGATGTTCAAGATCTTCAATCGGATTGAGACCTGGGAGTTGCTCACGGAATCCCTCGGCGGGCTTCCCACCTGGGACGGGTACGACTTTGCGGTTTACAACGCCGTGCTCACTGCGGCGATGGCCCGCGGAAAGCGGATCTATTCGGCGGCGTACATCGTTCCGAACCCGGGTTTCGGTGAGACTCGTAAGCACGGCAATCATCTGCGGCTGGTCGAGCGGGCCATGGCCTCCGGCCTGCCCAAGCAGGTCGCGGAGGCCGATGGGCTCCGCGAGGTGTACGAGATGCTGCTCGCGTTTCCCTCGCTGGGGCCATTCCTGGCCTACCAGTACGCGATCGATCTGGCCTACTCGCCAGTGGTCGACGTCGACGAGAACGAGTTCGTCGTGGCGGGGCCGGGCGGCCTGGATGGGATCTCCAAGGTCTTCGCCGACACCGGCGGGCTGAAGCCGTCGGAGGTGGTGGCCTGGATGACCGATGTCTCGCGAGATCCAACACTGGATTGTTCGGCGTCATGAGGGTATGAGTTGTGCTTTAGCTCTAAGATCGTTAGTTAGGTTGCTGGGTTGAGTTTGGCTGGACTCGGCTGGCCGGTCTTCGCAACTCTGTTGACTATCGCAGTGATCTGCCAGCGAGCTTCCCTCGGGTTCTTCGTATCCGCTGAAGATGAGAACACCACAGGATGCGGGATGATCGCAGCCATCAAAGAGCGACTGGTCCGCTGGTTCCGCACTGCCGCGCTCGTAGGCGCAAACCTACTCAGCGGGCTGGCCGTTGAGGCGGCAGTGTCGGGCTGAGCCCAGCAACCTTTCATCCTTCCCTCGATCGGCTGTCCGGGCCACGATCAACTCGCTGCCTATCGCCGCAGTCATGTGGGGGAGACCGGCGTGGTGCTGCGTGCCGTTCCTACCGACCACCGTGGTCACAGCGTCGTCCGTGGAACTGGGTGAGGGGTCTGGGTCCCTCGCGTCGTTGTGGTGGTAAGGACAGGCGCAAGCGCGGCCAGTCCCACGCTGGAGCTGTGCGGCCAGTCCCACGCTGGAGCTGTTGGGCCGAATACCGGCCCAACTCGGGGAGTGAAGCCACAGAGTGATGCTCCGGTGCAGGTCAGACCCTGTGGGTGCCGCGAGATACGCACCCCTTAAAGGGCTGTTGTGCGGGTGCGACTCCCGCCGGGGGCACGCTCCGTGGCTACACAAAACAGCCTGTGATCTGGGGTTTTCCCGGTCATAGGCTTCTTGGTGTCTGATCCGGTTGTGTACGGTGGTGAACGACGTCATACGGTCGGTCGGGCCAAATACGGGCCCAAGTTTTCAAGGTCATCAAGTCCCCAGGGCGGCGGCGATTCGCTGCCGGGCGATCTCCTCTTGGCCCGCGAGGCATGTCGCGTAGACGTTCAGCAGAACGGCGACCGAGTGCCCTGCTGCGACTACTTCACCAACCGGGCGATCCCGGCAAGGTACCCAACGCCTGATCGGCAAGCTCCAAGCCTCGGCCACAAGGTCACCCTGGAACCAGCCGCCTGACATGCACCCCGGCTGGGCAACCCATGCCGACGATCAATAGCCGGGGTCCATTCACGTATTAATTGCTGTAGCTAACCTCACAGGCGTTGACACCGTCGTCCCGAGCCTTCGCCTGGGCGACGATCTGGCCGTTCACGCTGATGGTACATGTGAGAATTGTGCCGCCGAGATATTCCTCGTCTTCCATGCCGTCCCCGTCCGAATCTCCGTCGAATCCGTCCAGGCCCTCGGCGTGGATCCGAATACTCTCCAGCGACCCGGCGTCGACCGCCTGGGTGAACGGCAGCGGAATGCCTTCCCCGGAAACGGAGTATTCATCCGCGTTGAGGCTGAACCTCCCCACTTCCGCCTTCGGATCTTCGCCTACAATCATGAATTGGACCTTGTGCGTGGGGCCGGGGACGGGACCGCTGTCGAAGTATCCCAGCGCGGCCATGATGGCTACCGCCACGACCGCGGCCGGCACCAGGATCCCGGCGGCGATCAGGGCCTTGGCCCATCCGCTCCAGCTCGCCCGCGGCACGGCACCGTTTGGGGCGACCGCCCGGTGCGCGGCGCTGGCGAACGCGACCGCCACGACCCAGCCGATGCCCAGCGTGAAGAAGCCGAGCACGAGAAGGACCTTGGCCGCGACCCGGTAGCCCTGACCCGGCCCTGGGCCGGTAGGCAGGAACGGCCGCGCTGCGGGCTTGACTGCAGGCTGTCGCACGTCCGCCGGGGACGTCTCGGACTGCAGGGCCATTCCCGGGAGGGCGGGCAGATCCGTGAGGAGTGCGTACAGGTCGCCGAACGTCACCGAGTTCTGCGCTGAGGCGACTCGGGTGGTCAGCTCCGTCTGGTCCAGCCGCCCCGCCGCGAGATGCTCCCGCAGGATTGCGCAAGCGCGCTCGCGATCGGTGTGCGAGACGCGCATGTGGTCCATTCGATCCCTTTCATGGAGACCGCTAAACTACTGCAAAGGACCGGAAGCCGCCTTCCGGGTATTTCCTGTGGAATTGCAGCGCATTCCGATGCTTTCCGATTCCCGCCAGGCCCGCCGTTTTGCGAGGGTTGAGTTCAGAAGCGGGTCGACTCCGGGCACATTGAGGGCACATCGCTGTGGAAGACGTGGGCAACCGATGGCAAGCGCTGTTAACGTTTTCGCAGCTCAGAGGTCATTCTGCTTGGAAGATCGCAGGTCAGAGGTTCGTGGAATTTGAACCCGGCCTACAGGCCCTCTGCTTCTACTGGGTGGCTCAGTCCGAGGACGAGATGAGCGTCGAAGATGTTTGGGGATCGCACCTCCTGCACCCGGACGAGTGCCCCCAGCTCGTCGCAGGGCATAGATGGTTCAGCGAGGCCGTTGAGCTGCGGAAACACTTGCGATAATGGGCATATTAGAGGTGGGCAATCGGCTGGCATCGCCGAAGTGCCGCACGCATTACCGAGAGTCGGTCCCCGTTTCCCAGTTGCTGTGGTGAGTGACAAACTGAGCGACAACGCGGGTGAACACTGCTGGACGTACGCGGATGTTGGTGAACCGTTCTCGCAGCTCAGCCGTCGTAGGAGTGTGGGGCGGCCAAGCGTGATCATTGCCTGGGGGTCAAGGGGTCGCAGGTTCAAATCCTGTCGTCCCGACAGATCGCAAAGACCTGTCGGATTGGGTGAAAGCCCAGGTAGATGGGTATTTTTCTATTTGGATCTTCATTGCGTTCGATCTCCTAGACGACTCGGAGCTGGGGACCATTTGGGGACCAGCGGGTGGATAGGTGAGCGCTCAGCGCGGTTCCCGCGTTGGTGATGGACCTGGCATCGGGGTGAAGGTAGCGCTGCGTCGTGGTGAGGGAACCGTGGCCGGCGATCTTGCGCAGCACGTGGACGGGGACGCCAGCGTCGGCCATCCAGGTCGGGCCGGTGTGCCGAAGGTCGTGACGCCGGAGATGCTCGTAGCCGAGCCGGGAGACAACCTCGTCCCAGTGCGTGGCATCGCGCAGGACCGCCGTGGTGATTCGTCCGCCCCTCGGCCCGGTGAACAAGCGCGCGGAGGAGTCCGACTGTGCTCGGGCGATGCGTCGTGATACGAGTTCGCGTACCTCGACGATCAGTGGGACTGTGTGGGCGCGTTTGCCTTTGGTGCCCTTGTCGATGAGACCGCCCGGGCCGGGTGTGGTCTGCCTCTTTACTTTCCACGTCCAGGTGTCGATGTCGCCGACGCGTACGCCAGGAACTTCGCCCGATGCGCGCTGCCGTGCACGTCGCGAAGATCACCACGTCGGCCCATCCCGCGTAGGTGCCTGCGGAACGGGCTACGAGGGCGTCCGCCAAGCGGATCAGCGACTCCCAGTCGGGGAGGGCGAGGCTGCGCGGGTCGTCGAGTTCGTCTTCGGTGAGCTTGTATTCGTGCTGCCAGCCGACCACGCGGGAGGGGTTGCGGTCGATGATGCCGTCCCGCACTGCTTGCTCCATGATGCGGACCAGGATCGCCAGGCTGTTCTTCACCGTCGAGCGGCTGCACCCATCGGAGATCCAGCCGTAGACGGCCCGGTCGGTGGCGCGGGCGACACCGTCAGCCGCGCGTCGGGCTCGCCGAGCACCTGCGCGTTCGTCCAGCCGGTGGCCGGTGGGAAGGGGATCGTCTGATCGGGCGCTGGCCCCGCATGAGGTCGGCGGCGACGATCGGGCCGTCCTGCGAGGCCTCCCAGGAAGCATCGGTCGCGACGGTGTGGTCCAGCCGTCGATCTCGAGCTGCGCGAGCAGCTCCAGCGAGTCGCCGTAGCAGCGGTCGCGTTGCTGGCTTCCGGTCGCTTGCACGTGCAAGCTAGACTTCCCGCCTAGCTGCAAGGTTGGTCTTGAGGAGTGGGTCCGGTGATCGGGCAGGTCGGCAAGCGGGTGACGGCTGCGGATGTAGCCAGGTCGCTGGGCATTTCACGGGCCACGGTCGGCTTCGTGCTCAACAACACGCCGGGCCAGACGATCTCCGAGCGGACCCGGCAGCGGGTGCTCGCCGAGGCCGAGCGCTTGGGCTATCGCCCGCACCGGGCCGCACAGGATCTGCGCCGGGGCAGCAGCAAGGTGATCCTGATGGTGATCCCGGACTGGCGGATGGAGTACCGGCTGCGCTGGCACCTGGAGGAGGCTGCGCTGGCGGTGGACGAGGCCGGCTACTCCCTGGCCATCTACGCGCGCCAGATCGCGGGCCGCGCGCGCCCGCTGTGGGAGCTGCTCGCTCCCGACGTCGTTCTTGGCCTGTGGCCGTTCGACGACGAAGAGGTGGCGTCGATGCGCGCCTGCGGGGTCACTAGGATCCATCCTGACCCGGAGCATCCCGGATCGCTGGATGATGCCTCCATCATCACCGCCGGGCCGGCGCTCCAGGTTGACCACCTGCACGGGCTCGGTCATCGCCGGCTCGCCTTCGCAGCGAGCGCGGATCCGCGCACGTCCCCGCTGCAGGAGGCGCGAGTGCGGGCGGCAGAGCGGGCCGCCGCCCAGCTCGGCCTGGACCCGCTCGACGTGCGGACGGTCGACTATCTCGGAGACTCCGCCACCGATGCGGTCCGGCGCTGGCATGCGGCGGACGTGACCGGCGTGGTGGCCTACAACGACGAGGTCGCGGCGACGGTGGTGGGCGCCGCGATCCGTGCGGGCCTCGCCGTGCCCGGCGACCTGGCGGTGATCGGGCACGATGACACTCCGCTGGCGGCCATGTTCCTTCCCTCGATCTCCAGCGTGGATTTCGACGCCGTCAGCGTCGGCCGCCATTTCGCCGCGCTGGCCCTGCACACGATCGACGGGCGTCCCCTTCCCTCCGAGGACTTCGAGGGCAACGCGCGGGTGGTCGCCCGCGAGTCCACCGTCGGCGGCCGGTAGTCACCGTCGCGAAAACACGGCTGTTGGCAGAGCCGCCGGACGCTGGTAGCGTGCTCGAACTAGCACGTGAAAGCTTGGTGTTGCGCTTCACCTGTCGCGCGGGCACCGGAACCGCTCAGGCTCGAGCCGATAGAGGGCTGGGCAGGCGAGGAGATGTGTGATGACAACTGATGACGAGCGTCCGGCGTTGCGCCTTCCGGCTCGAGTCATCCCGGTGCCCGCCTCGCCGAGCGAGGAAGCCCGGGCCGTCTTGGCGCGTGGCATAACCGGACCGGTCGTTGAATATCCGCCGCTGGATGACATCGACGGCTGGCGAAAGATGATCGTCGCGCAGGACAAGTACGTCATGGACATGTTCGGAGAGGCATTGACCGGATTCTCCGAGAGGACGGAGGAGATCCCCCTGGGTGGCTTCTCCGTCTACGTGGTCACTCCCGACGGAGTCGCGCCGGAGGATCGGCGGGTGTACTTCGACATTCATGGTGGCGCCTGGACCCAAGGCGGCGGGCTCATGTGTCGTGCCACCGCCACCATCACCGCGACAACCGTGGGCGCGCGGGTGTGGGCGGTCGACTACCGGATGCCGCCCGACCACCGGTTCCCGGTGGCCCTGGACGACTGCCTGACCGCCTACCGGGCCCTGCTGCGGGAACGCCGCCCGGAGGAGATCATCGTCGGCGGAGTGTCGGCGGGCGGCAACCTGGCTGTGGCGCTCATGCTCCGGCTCCCTGACGAGGGCCTGCCGCTGCCGGCCGCGGTCGTGCTGAACACGCCGGCCACCGACCTGACCGGCGCCGGGGACACCTGGCAGACCAACGATGGCCTCGACATCATGCTGACCGGTGACCTGACCCCGGCCATCCGGTTCTACGCCGACGGTCACGATCTGCGCGACCCCTACCTGTCCCCGCTGTTCGGCGACTTCAGCAGGGGTTTCCCGCCGGCTCTCCTGCTCAGCGGCACCCGGGACCGGCTGCTGTCGGACACCGTACGCATGCATCGGGCGCTGCGCGCCGCCGGCGTACCGGCGGATCTGCACGTCTGGGAGGCCGCCGGCCACGGCATGTTCCTCGGCCAGGCCCCCGAGGACCGCGAACAAGCCGGTGAGACCCGCCGCTTCACGAACGAACAGTGGCACCGCGCGGCACAGGTGGGAGAAGGCCGATGAAGGCCGTCATGGTCACCGGGCCCGGCAAGGTCGAGGTCCTGGAGGTTCCCGATCCGGTGGACGTGCTCGTGAAGATGAAGACGTGCGGGGTGTGCGGCGCCGATCCGCGTGCCGTGCATGAGGGCGGCATCATCCCCGGAGCGAGCCGGGATCTTCGAGGTCACCCAGGGACCTGGTCGACAACTGGGAGAGAAACGCGCTCATCGTGAGCGATCAGGTGTCCTTCACCGAGGTCGAGCGCGCTCTCGCGCTGGCCGGCGACACGGGCGCGACCGACAGGGTCGTCATCTTCTGATTTGTTGGAGTGCATAGATATGGAAGGCCTCAAGGGCAAGGTCGTCGTCTTCGCCGGAGCCGGGGGAATCGCCACCGCGACCGCGCAGTTCCTGGGCGCAGGCGGCGCGAAGCTGATCGTCGGCGACATCAGCGAAGCTGCGGCCGGACGAACGATCCAGGCCGCCGTGGACGCGGGCGGCGAGGGCATCGCCCTGGCCGTCGACATCTCGAATGAAGACCGGGTCAAGAGTCAGATCGACCTCGCGGTCAAGGAGTACGGCAAGATCGACGGCCTGTTCAACGTAGCAGCCAACATTCACCCCGACGAGGTCGCCCGGGACACGAATGTCGTCGACATCGACCTGGCCGCCTGGCAGCGCACGATGGATGTCAACCTGACCGGCTACCTGCTGGCCCTCAAGCACGCGATCCCCCACATGGTCGAGGCGGGTGGTGGGTCCGTGGTCAACGCGATCTCCAACGCCGCCTACGCCGGCATGGAGGACAAGGTCGCGTACTCGGTGACGAAGGCCGGGATCGGTGCGCTCACCCGGCATGTCGCCCGCAAGTACGGCAAGTCCGGGGTACGCGCCAACTCCGTCTCGCCGGGCCTGGTCCTCACCGAGCAGACCAAGCTGAACCTGCCCGAGGAATACCGGGACATGATCCTCGCCACCACACCCGCACCCCGCCACGGGAAGGCGGCCGACATCGGCGCGATGGTCGCGTTCCTGCTCTCAGATCTGTCCGAATGGGTGACCGGCCAGTCGATCTGCGTCGACGGCGGCACCACCATGCGGCCCTAAGGAAACATGTCATGCAGAGACTTGAAGGCAAGACCGCCCTCGTCACGGGCGCGTCGGCAGGAATCGGCCTGGCCGTCGCGCAGCGCTTCGCTTCCGAGGGCGCCTATGTCTATCTGACCGGCCGCCGTAAGCCTCAGCTTGACGACGCGGTCGCAACGATCGGCCCGAACGCGACCGGCGTCCAGGCCGACGCCGGTGACCTGGCCGACCTCGACCGGCTCTACGCCCAGATCGTCGGCGACGGCCGCCGACTGGACGCCCTGGTGGCCAACGCCGGCGGCGGCGAACTCGCCACGCTGGAGTTGACCACCGAAGAGCACTTCGACCAGTCGATCATCACCAACATCCGCAGCACGGTGTTCACCGTGCAGAAGGCGCTGCCGCTGCTCAATGAGGGCGCGTCGGTGATCCTGTTCAGCTCGATCGCCGCGGACAGCGGCAGCGAGGCGTTCGGCATGTACGCCGCCACGAAGGCCGCGGTCCGCTCGTTCGCCCGTACCTGGGCGAACGAGCTGAAGGGCCGGGGCATCCGGGTGAATTCGATCTCTCCCGGCGCCGTCAAGACCCCGGGCCTGGCCGCGAATGCCCCCGACCCGGCCCAGCCCGACGTGTTGTTCGACATGATCGCCAGTGGCGTCCCGCTCGGCCGGGTGGCCGAGCCCGACGAGGTCGCCGGTGTGGCGCTCTTCCTGGCCGGCGACGACAGCAGCTACATCACCGGCTCGAACCTCTACGTCGACGGCGGCCAGAAGCAGATCTGAAGAGGAGGTGAGGCATGGACGGGGCGCTGGCCATGGTCATCCAGGAAGCCGGACTCGCCCGGCAGCGCGGCCGGTTAGGCGAGGGCGAACAGGCGGTCCGTGTTCACGGTGGTCTCCGGACGTTTCTCAGGTGGTGGCCTGGTCGAGGAGTTCGAGTAGGTGGTGGTACGCCTTGCCGGTGGCGCGGGTCAGGCCAAGCTCGCAGGTGCGGTTGACCGAGGCGTGGGCGGCGAAGTCTCCGGCCACCACGAAGGCGGCTTCGGCGCGGGTGGCCGAGGCGGTCAGCTCTGGGTGGAGCAGGCCGCGATCGCCGGCGAAGGCGCAGCACTGCCATCGGTCGGGAACGACCACCTGCTCGGCGATCGCCTCGGCGATCCGGGTGATGGCGGCGTTCAGGCCGAGGCGGGTAGAGGAACAGGTGGGGTGCAGGGCCAGGGACGGCAGGCGGTGCTTCACCGGTAGCCGGGGCAGGATGTGCTCGACGGTGTAGACGACCGCGTCGACTACCTGGAGGGTGGGGGCGAGGTGGCCGTAGCCTTCGGTGCAGGAGGCGGCATCGGTAACGACCGGGATGCGTCCACCGTCGGTGGCCTGCGTGAGCGTGTTGCGGACGCGGCCCGCCATGGTCTCGTGGCCATCGGTGTAGCCCTTGGAGGACCAGGGGGTGCCGCAGCACAGGCTCGCGATCCCCTCGGGGATGTGCAGGCGCAGGCCCGCGCGGTCGGCCAGGCGCTGGAAGGCGGTCATCACGCCGGGCCCGCCGTCGGCGGGGGCGAACAGGGTGTTCAGGCAGGACGGCACGTAGACGGCATTCGGGGAGGCGACTGGTGCGGGGCGGCGGCGCGTTCCACCCCGCGGCAGGTCGCGGGTCCACTGGGGGACGGCTTCGGGGGTGGTGAGGGCGCGGGCGGCGCGGCTGGCGGCTTCGGGGATCTTGGGCGGGGTGGCGGCGGCGGTGTCGAGGGCCAGGTTCATCGCCCGGGTGACGCCGTCCCAGTGTTTGGCGGCGCTGTTCCAACCCGCCTGGGCTGCGCGACCGTGGCGTTCGGCCCGGAGGCGTTTGGTGAGGTCGCCGGTGTTGATCAGGACGGGGCAGGCGGTGGCGCACATGCCGTCCACGGCGCAGGTGTCCACGGCGTCGTAGCCGTATTCCGCTTCGAGTTGGCGGGCGAGGGCGTGCTCGCCCGCGGCTTGGGCGGCGGCCAGCTCGCGGCGCAGGACGATGCGCTGGCGCGGGGTGGTGGTCAGGTCGCGGCTGGGGCAGACAGGCTCGCAGTAGCCGCATTCCACGCAGCGGTCCACTTCCGGCTCGACGGTGACGACCTGTTTGAGGTCGCGCAAGTGGGCGTCGTCGTGGTCGGTGAGGACGACGCCGGGGTTCAGGGCGCCCGCCGGGTCGCACAGGCGTTTGACCTCGCGCATCACGTCATAGAGCTCGTTGCCGTACTGGCGGCGGACGAACGGGGCCATGACGCGGCCGGTGCCGTGCTCGGCTTTCAGCGTGCCGCCGCGGCGAAGGATGGCCTCGACCATGTCCTCGGTGAAGTCGGCGTAGCGCTGCAGGTCGGTGCCGAAGCGCTCGTTGAGCATGAAGTGCAGGTTGCCGTCCTTGGCGTGGCCGAAGATGACGCTGCGCTCGTAGCGGTGCTTGGCGAACAGGCCGGTCAGGTCGTCGCACAGGTCGGCCAGGGTGGGCACGGGAACGGCGACGTCCTCCAGCAGGGCGGTGGTGCCGCTGGGCCGGGCTCCGGCGACGGCGGCGTACAGGCCCTTGCGGATGTGCCACAGCGCTGCCCGGCCGCCGGTCTCCCGGCTCAGCCGTGCCGGAGCGGACAGGCGCAGGTCGGCGAACGCCTGCTCGGCGGCGCACTCGCGCTCGGCCAGCAGTTCGGCGTCGGATTCCTGCCATTCGACCAGGAGCGCGGCGTGGTCGGTGACGGTGAGCGTGCGCAGGACGTCGTCGGCCCTGGGGTCGGTCTGGGCGACGCGCAGGGATTCGGCGTCCAGCAGTTCGACGGCGGCCGGCTCGGCGGCGACGAGGCCGGGCATGGCGGCCATCGCCTCCCGCAAGGTCGGGAAGACGAGCAGGCAGGTGGCGGCCAAGGGGTGCGCGGGGACCGTGCGGAAGACCGCTTCGGCGACGAAGCCGAGCGTGCCTTCGCTGCCGATGATCAGGTGGGCGAGGATCTGCGCGGGCAAGGAGTGTTCGAGGAAGCTGTTGAGGCCGTAGCCCATGGTGTTCTTCAGCGAGAACTGGGCGTGGATGCGGCGCACCGAGTCGGAGTTGCCGCGCACACGTTCGCGCAGGCGGGTCAGACCTTGCGCGAGGTCGGGTTCGAGGGCGTGCAGGCGGTCGTCGGCGTCGGGGGCGCCGGTGTCGAGGACGGTGCCGCTGGGCAGCACGATCGTCATCGACTCCAGGGTCCGGTACGTGTTGGCGTGGGTGCCGCAGGTCATGCCGCTGGAGTTGTTGGCCACGACCCCGCCGATCGTGCACGCCGATTCGCTGGCCGGATCGGGTCCGAGCTTGCGGCCGTAGGGGGCGAGGCGGGCGTTGACCTGCCGTAGCACGGCTCCCGGCTGGACGCGTACCCGCTCGCCGTCGTCCAGCACCTCGATCGAGCGGAAGTGGCGGCGCGTGTCCACCAGCAGGTGCTCGCTCACCCCCTGCCCGCTCAGGCTGGTGCCACCCGAACGGAACGTGAGCGGAAGGCCGGTCCGCAGCAGCGCGGCGACCTGCTCCGCGCTCTCGGGCACCAGGACGGCCTGTGGGGTGAGCAGGTAGTGCGAGGCGTCGTGGGCCATGCCGAGCCGATCGCTCAGCCTCGTCCTGGCGATCCCCGGGACAGCGGCTTCCACCGCGGAGAGGATGGCGGGATCCGCCGTATCGATCACGTTAGTACTTTCTCTTATCGGCGCGGGTCGATGTGGATCTTCGGGCCCGGCCCGGCGTCGGGTGGGCGGTGTCCGGCCAGGACGTCGGCGGTCTGGGCGAGGCCGACGGTGGCGGCCACGAGCGAGCAGGCGTCGACCGAGGCGTCGGCGTAGGCGGCGATGGCTCCGGCCAGGCCGGCCGAGCCTCCGAGGATACCGACCGCGGTGACGTCCTTGAGCGCCAGATCGCGGGTGTCGAGGGTGGACGGGGTGCCGGCCAGGCCGATGTAGATGACGCGCCGGGCGGGTTCGACGAGCTCCAGCGCGAGGGCGGGCAGCTCGGGCGCGTTGGAGGCATCGATGACGGCGTCCCAGGCAAGCGCGGGCAGCGACGTCCGAGTCCAGGCATCGGTGAAGCCGAGGTCTCTGGCCAGACGCAGGCCGTCGTCGTCGCGGCCCATCAGGTGGACCTCGGCTCCGCCGGTTCTGGCGAACAGCGCTGTGAGCAGGCCGATCGTGCCGGTGCCCAGGACCAGCAGCCGCTCGCCCTGCTCCAGGCCCGTGGCCCGGGCGGCCCGCAGGGCGTTGCCCCCGGGCTCCAGCAGTGCGCCGAGCGTGGGGTCCACTGTGTCGGGTAGCGCGTGCAGGGCGGTGGCCGGTACGGCGAGTTGTTCGGCGAGTGCGCCGGGGCGGCCGCTGCTGATGCCGATCTCCGCCAGCTCAGCGCACACGTGGTGGCGGCCGGCCCGGCAGCGGTCGCAGTGGCCGCAGCCGAGCATGGTGTCGCCGGTGACCCGCCGACCGAGCCATGAGGCGTTCACACCCTCGCCTACGGCGCTGACGACCCCGCACCACTCGTGGCCGGGGCGCAGCGGGTACCAGGAGCGGCCGGTGCGCAGGTAGCTCATCTCGCCGGTGAACAACTCGACGTCGGTGCCGCACACGCCGACCCGCTCGACGTCCACGACCACCTCGCCGGGTGCGGCGATGGGCGGCTCGATCTCTTGGACCTCGGCTTTGCCGGGGCCGGTCAGGACCAGTGCGCGCACTACCGGGGTCCGACGACGTTCTGGCGCTGGCTGCCCAGGCCGTCGATGCCGAGCTCCATGACGTCGGCGGGCTGGAGCCAGATCTGCGGGGTGTGGCCCATGCCGACGCCGGGCGGGGTGCCGGTGTTGATCAGGTCGCCGGGCTCCAGCACCATGAACTGGCTCAGGTGGTGCACGATGACGTAGGGGTCGAAGATCATCGTCTTGGTGCTGCCGGTCTGGCGGCGAGTGCCGTTGACGTCCAGCCACATGTCCAGGTCGGTGACGTCGGCGATCTCGTCCGGGGTGACCAGCCATGGTCCGGCGGGGTTGAAGGTCTCGGCGGACTTGCCCTTGCTCCACTGGCCGCCGCGCTCCATCTGGAAGGCGCGCTCGCTGACGTCGTTGACCACGCAGTAGCCGGCGATGGCGTCCTTCGCTTCCTCGACCGAGTCCAGGTAGGAGGTGCGCCTGCCGATGACGATGCCCAGCTCCACCTCCCAGTCGGTCTCGGCGGAGCCGCGCGGGATGCGCACGTCGTCGTACGGACCGACGAGGGTGTTGGGGGACTTGGTGAACAGGATCGGCTCCGCCGGGACGGTCTGGCCGGTCTCGGCGGCGTGGTCGCTGTAGTTCAACCCGATGCACAGGATCTGATGCGGCCGGGCGATCGGGGCGCCGACGCGCTCGCCGGCGAACTCCCGTACGTCACCCCGGCTGACGCGGTCGGCGAGCAGGGCGACGCCGCCGGAGCCGAAGAAGCGCTCGTCGAAGTCGGGGGTGACGTCGGAGACGTCGATGTAGTGGGTGTCGTCCACGCGGACGACGGGTTTCTCGGCGCCGGGCGCGCCGATGCGCATGAGGTACACGGGGTTTCTCCGAATCTCAGTCGGGCGGGGCCCAGTAGGGCGTGGGCAGGCCGCGCACGCCCACCCGGGCGGTGAACAACCGGCCGGAGTTAGGGTGTGCGGCCAGGTCTTGTTCGGTCAGGTCCTGGGTGGAGGTGGTGATGACGAGGAGGTCGAGGTCAGGGCCGGCGAAGGCGGCGCTGGAGGTGTGCGGGGCACCGGTCTCGACGGTGGCCAGCAGTTCGCCGGTGGGGGTACGGCACTCGACGCGGCCGCATCCCCAGTTGGCGATCCACAGGTTGCCGTCGACGTCGGCGCACATCCCGTCGGGCTTGCCATCGGTGATCGTGAACGCCTTTCGCCGGGGTCCCGCCTTCCCGCTGTCCGGGTCGTAGTCGCGGACCCAGATCGTGCCGGGGATGGTGTCCACGCTGTAGAGGAGGTCACCGGCCGGGCTCCAGGCCAGGCCGTTGGACAACACCAGGTCTGTGTCGAGATAGGTCATGCCGGCCTCGTCCAGGCGGGCCAGCACCTCCCGCCCCCGGCGGCCGTCCTGCGCCAGGCTGCCGATCAGGAACCGCCCGGCCGGGTCCACTGCGCCGTCGTTCAGTCTGCTGCGCACACCCGGCTCGAACACCCGGGCCAACTCGGTGCGGCTCCCATCAGTGCCGAGGCGGATGAGGGTGGCCTGCTCGGCGACGATCAATTCGCCATCCGCCGAGACGGCGACCGCGCCCACGGTGGCGTCGAAGGCATGCCGTCCGGTGGCGGTGACCATGCCGTCGTCGAGCAGACCCTCGTGCACGGCCCCTGCGACGATGTCCACCCACAGCAGGCGCCCGCGGATGGCATCCCATATCGGGCCCTCGCCCAGGGCGTACACGTCGGCCGAGGCCGGGATCGCGGTGAACTTCACGTGGGTTCCGCTCCGGAGACGATGGCGCGGATGGCGGGCAGGTCGTCGATGAGCGTCTGCAACGGGGTCCGGTAGGCCAGGCCGCTGACGCTGATCGCGCCGCTGGGCATGGTGGGCGAGGTCAGGTAAGCCGGGACCGCCACGCAGTTGACGCCCGGCTCGTTCTCCTGGTCGTCGGTGGCGTAGCCCTGCTCGCGGATGCGTACCAGCTCGGCGTGCAACTCCTCGACCGTGCTGATGGAGCGCTCGGTGCGCCGTTCCAGCGTCCGGCCGCCCGCCCAGGCGCGGACCGCGTCCTCGTCGGGCAGGGAGTGGGCCAGCAGGAGCTTGCCAACGGCGGTGCAGTGCGCTGGATTGCGGCCCCCGACGACCGAGGTCAGCCGCACCGCTCCCGCGGATGGGTCGAGCTTGGAGCGGTAGACCACCGAAGTGCCGTCCAGCACCGCGTAGTGCACGGTCTCGCCGTGGCGATCACACAGTGCCGTCAGCACCGGCGTGACCCGCACGTGGTCGGGCCGCGCCTCGTGGTGGGCGAAGGCCATCCGCAGGAACTCATCCCCCAGCACGTAACGGCCGTGGCCGTTCTGCGCGGCGAAACCGGCGCGACGCAGCGCGGCCAGCGCGCGATGCACCGTCGGTTTCGGGCTGTCCACCGCGCGGGCCATCTCCTCCAGCCCGATCCCGTCGGGATGGCGCGCCAGCTCGGCCAGCACCGCCAGCACGCGGTCGGACCCGACGAGCTTGGAGCCTTCAGCTGCGGCATCGGCTTCGGTTACCCATGGGGACATATTCCGAACGTTAGACCACCGTTCCAAAAAACGGAAGTTCGTCGGAATGGGGGTCCCTGCGAAGTGAAGTATGGGCTATTCTCCCCTTAAGTTCCATTAATTGTAGCTAAGTTCCAACTATTGGAAAAGGTGGTGGTCTCATGGTGAGGAGCCGTAGCGCTCAGTGGTACGCCGGTAGCGACCGCAACGCCTACATCCACCGGGCCTGGATGCGGCGCGGGCTGCCGCCTGATGCCTTCGACGGCCGTCCGCACATCGCGATCGCCAACACCGCGTCCGACCTCACCCCCTGCAACATGCATCTGGACGAGGTCGCCGAGCACGTCAAGCGCGGGGTGTGGGAGGCGGGCGGCGTGCCGCTGAACCTGCCGGTCGTCTCACTTGGCGAGACCCAGGTCCGGCCCACCGCGATGCTCTGGCGGAACATGGCCGCGATGGCCATCGAGGAGATGCTGCGCGCCAACCCGATCGACGGCGTGGTGCTGCTCGGCGGCTGCGACAAGACCATCCCCGCCCTGCTCATGGCCGCCGCCTCGGTGGATCTGCCCGCGGTCGTCGTGCCCGGTGGGCCAATGCTCACCGGGACCTTCCGCGGCGCCGCACTCGGCTGTGGCACCGACGTGTGGAAGCTCAGCGAGGAAGTCCGCGCCGGCACGCTCAGCGGAGCGGAGTTCCTGCGCTCGGAATCGTCCATGATCCGCGGCAAGGGCCACTGCAACACGATGGGCACCGCCTCCACCATGGGCCTGCTGGCCGAGGTGCTCGGCATGACCCTGCCGGGCCTGGCCGGCACGCCCGCCCCCGACAGCCGCCTGCTGGCAGGCGCCCACGAGACCGGCAGGCTCATCGTCGAGATGTTCGCCGCCGAACGCCGCCCCAGCACCGTCCTGACCCGCGGCTCCTTCTTGAACGCCATCGTCGCCCTGGCCGCGCTCGGCGGCTCCACCAACGCCGTCCTGCACCTGCTCGCCCTCACCGGCCGCCTCGGCATCGAGCTGACCCAGGACGACTTCGACCGCACCGGCTCCGGCGTCCCGCTCCTGGTGGACCTGCAGCCCGCCGGCCGCTTTCTGATGGACGACCTCTACCGGGCCGGAGGCCTGCACGCCGTCCTCCGCGAGGTCCGCGACCTGCTCGACCCCGAAGCGATCACCGTCACCGGCCGCCCGCTCGTCGACCACCTCCACGACGCGAAGGTCCACGACCGGGAGGTCATCCGTCCCCGGGACGAGCCTCTGCGGGAGGATGCCGGGATCGCCGTGCTGTACGGCAACCTCGCCCCCGACGGCGCCGTCATCAAACCCGCCGCCGCCTCACCCCACCTGCTCAAGCATCGCGGCCCTGCCGTCGTCTTCGACTCTGTCGAGGACCTACACGCCCGCCTCGACGATCTCGACGTCACTCCTGACTCGGTCCTGATCCTGCGCGGCTGCGGCCCCAAGGGCTATCCCGGTATGCCCGAGGTCTCCAACATGCCCCTGCCCTCCAAGCTCCTCGCCCAAGGGGTACGCGACATGGTCCGCATCTGTGACGGCCGCATGAGCGGCACCGCGTACGGCACCGTCGTCCTGCACGTCGCCCCCGAAGCCGCCGCCGGAGGCCCCCTCGCCCTCGTCCGCACCGGCGACACAGTCATCCTCGACGTCCCCAACCGCCGCCTCGACATCGACATTCCGGCCGAGGCACTCGCCGCCCGTCGGCCGTCCCCGGAGCTGACCCAGGCGTTCGCCCGCCCGGCCCGAGGCTGGCAGCGCCTCTACGTCCAGACCGTGCAGCAGGCCAACACCGGCGCCGACCTCGACTTTCTCATCGGCTCCAGCGGCGACCACGTACCGCGCGAATCCCACTGAATGGACCTGCCATGACCTCCTCCCGCACCGCCCTCATCACCGGCGGCGCCAGCGGCCTGGGCAAGGCCGCCGCCATCCGCCTGGAAGCCGATGGCGTCAAGGTGATCACCCTCGACGTCGCCGACGGCGCCGACCTGGTCGTGGACGTCACCGACGCCGCGGCCGTGCAGGCCGCCGCCGAACAGGTGGGTCCGGTGGACATCCTGGTCAACTCCGCCGGGATCGTCGGCCCGAACGTTCCGCTCTGGGAGATCCCGCTCGACAGCTGGCAGCGCACCTTCGACGTCAACGTCAACGGCACCTTCCACACTTGCCGGGCCTTCGTGCCCGGCATGCGTGAGCACGGCTGGGGCCGCATCGTCAACCTGGCCAGCATGGCGGGAAAAGACGGCAACCCGAACATGGCGCCGTACTCCGCCTCCAAGGCCGCCGTCATCGAGCTCACCAAATCACTTGGGATCGATGGAGAGGTGCACTACTTCTCCGACTCCCCGAATCCGTTCGCCGCGTTCGCGCGATCGAACACGTCTTGAAGGTTGGCGTCCGGCGACACCTTGTGAGAGGCGCCGCCGGACCGCGCGATTCGCTCAGTTAACCTCGATGAGCAGTTCGACCGGTTCGCATCCCTTGGACGTCACCGTGACGCGGACGCCCCCTGGCCCGGTCGGGCGGACGATCGCGAGTGCCCGGCCGTCGAACGTCCGGTGGGTACTCGCGCCGAATCCCTCCTCGGTCGCCGGGTTTGCGCTGCCCAGGCCCATGAGGATGCCGGGCCCATCGACCTCGACCGTCACATCCCGGTCCGCAGCGAACGAATTGCCCGCACCGTCGACGAGCACGATGTCGACGAAGGCGGCGTCGGAGAGGTCTGCCCGCACGGCAGGGCGATCCGCGATGGCGCTGAGCCTGACCGGACCGGCGGCCGAGGTCAGGCTGAACCGGCCCGAGTCGCGTCCGTCGCGGTAGGCGACCGCCTCCACCGTGCCGGGTTCGTAGATCGTGTCGAACTCGCAGCGGAAGCGGTGGTCAGGGCCCGCCAGCTGACGGCCGGCCGAACGTCCGTTGACGAACAGCTCGACTTCGTCGGCGTCGCTGTACACCTCCACGGTGATCGGCTTGCCTTCGAATCCGTCCCAGCTCCAGCTGGAGACGCTGTCGCTCCACGTCCACGGTCCGAGCTCCACGGTCTGGCCGTGGTGCTCCGGCCGCTGGACGGAGATGTACGGCTCGCTCCGGAGGCCGAAGACGATCTGACGATAGTAGGAGACGGGGCGGCGGTGCCCGGTGATGTCGATGTCGCCACACCACGCTGTGAGCCAGGGGTAGTCGCCGCTGAAGGCCGCGCCCGGCTGTTCGCCGTCCGGGTAGCGGGCGCGCCCGATGCCCACTTCGCCGAGGTAGTCCCAGCCGGTCCAGGTGAAGTCGCCGATCACGTGGTCGTTGCGCAGGACGAGCTGCCAGTTGCGGTCGATCCGCGTGGGGAACGTCTCGGTGCCTAGGATGATCCGGTTCGGGAAGAGGTCGCGGTCGGTTTCGTAACGGCTCTCGAGGTAGTTCATGCCCGCGATGTCCAGCACACCGAACGACTCCGCCGTCTTCTGCGTCACGGGTTCCGACGAACCGATCATGTTCATGAAGTCGCCCACGTCGGCCATCAGAGTGTTGATTCCAGGAGCGTCCGTCGAGTCTGACTCCGCCTGCGGCGCGTCCGAGTGCTGCTGCATCATCGCCATGACATCGGGCATGACGGCGAGCATCCCGTTGACCGCGTTGGTCACGTAGCGCGTGTCGTCGAGCGATCGGACCTTCTCGGCGAGCTTTCGTCCCCACACGCCGCCGATCGGAGTGCCGGTCTCGGGAATCTCGTTGCCGATCGAATACATGATCACGCTGGGATGGTTGAAGTCTTTGGCCACCATGGCCTCGAGATCCCGCTCCCACCACTCGGGGAAGTCGAAGGCGTAGCCGAAGTTGGTCTTGTCCTGGGTCCACACGTCGAACGCCTCGTCCAGCACCAGCACGCCGAGGCGGTCGCACGCGTCCAGCATGGCGGGACTGATCGGCTGGTGCGCCGACCTGATGGCGTTGAAGCCGGCCTTCTTGAGGATGCGGACGCGGCGCTCCTCCGCCGCGGAGACGGTGGCCGCACCCAAGATCCCGTTGTCGTGGTGGACGCAGGCCCCGCGCAGCTTGACCGTCTCGCCATTGATGCGGAGCCCGGCCTTCGGGTCGAGCTGGAGACGCCTGATGCCGAAGGTGGTGGTGCGGGTCTCGAGCTGCTGCTCGTCCTGATCCCGCAGCTCGGTGCGGCAGGTGTAGAGCTGAGGGGTGTCGACGTTCCACAACGCCGGCGAAGGGACGTACAGCCGGTGACGGGTGACCGCAGACTCCCCGGCGAGCACCGTGACGCGAGCGGACCCCGAGGCCACGACCTGGCCGGCTGGGTCCGCGATCTCGGAACGGACGTCGACGGTGCGCAGCGCCGCCGAGTCGTTCACGACGGTGATCTCAACCTCCGCTATCGCCCGCGCCGACTCGATGTCGGGCGTCCGGATCCGGATCCCGTCGATCCCGAAGTGAACCGGCTCCAGCACGTGCATCCAGACGTCCCGGTAGATGCCCGCGCCGGTGTACCAGCGGCCGTCGCCATGGTTGCGGGCGTCCACGTGGATCTCGTTCTCGCGACCAGGCTTGACGAAATCTGTCGCGTCGATCAGGAAGCGCGAGTAGCCGTACGGGCGCTGGCCCGCATAGTCGCCGTTGACGTGGATCATGGCGTCGCGGTAGATGCCCTCGAACTCGAAGACGACGCGCTTGCCCGCGACGCCCTCCGGCACATCGAACGTCTTGCGGTACTCGTACGCGCCGCCGGGGAAGTAGGCGGTGCCGGCGCCGAGGTGGAGCTGCGGGTCGCGACCGCGGCCGATCATGGCGTCGTGGGGGAGGGCCACGTCCTGATAGGGAATGGTGACCCGGCCCAGTTCGGCGAACGCATTGAACTTCTCGCGGAACTGCCATCCGCAGTTGAAGGGGCTACGGCTCATAGGTGTTTCTCCGAGGGATAGGTGGTCTGTGCAAGGGGTGGCTGGTCGAGCAGCGAGCGGATCCGGTCGAGGACCCCGAAGACGGCGATCGCGGCCGACATGGGATGCGTCTCCTGCTCCAGATCACCTCGCAAGATGGACGCGTTCACCGCGCGGATCATGGGGACGAATCCATGTCCCTCTTGCCCCATGTCCACGGTGTGCGGGGACAGCAAGGTCTCCGGCGCTGTCATCCGTCTCACCTCGAAGCGGGAAGCTCCCCAGAACGGCCAGGGCACGTGGATCCACCCTTCGGTGCCATGGAGCGAAGCAGTGGGCTCGATGAACTCCACCATGGAGGCCGCCAGTTGCGCGTAGCGACCGTCGTCGTATGTGAAGGTGACGTGCTCGCTGAGGTCGATCCCGTCCGGGCGCACTGTCCCGCCCGCGACGATCCTGTCCGGTGGGCCGAGAAGCTCGTATGCCAAGGTAACCGGATAGATCCCTTGGTCCAGCAGAGCGCTGCCGCGGAGCTCCGCGGACCAACGGCTCCCGCTGCCAGGGGGAAAGGGAAAGCCGAAGGAAGCGCGTACGCTGCGCAGCGTGCCGATGGTCCCGTCGCGGATCTCATCTAGCAGGCGGCGGTAGACGGGGGTGAACTTCATCCACATCGCTTCCATCGCGAAACGCCCTGCCGCCCGGGCCGCGCTCGCGATGTCGCGGGCCTCGGCCTCATTCACACCGAGGGGTTTTTCGACAAGGACGTTCTTTCCCGCCTCCAAGGCGCGAAGCGCTATGTCGCGGTGGGTGGCGTGCGGGGTCGCGACGTAGACCGCGTCAACCGTGCCATCGGCCAGGAGTTCGTCCACGGTGCCATAGGCACGTTCGAAGCCGAACTCGTCCGCGAACGCACGGGCGCGGTCGATCGATCGCGAAGCGACAGCCCGCCGGCGCGTCGTCGGCAGCGCCGCGAAGTCTGGGGCGAGGTAGCGGGACACCTCCCCGGTGCCGACGAAGCCCCACGCGACGGCTGGATTCGCCTCGTCCACGGGGTTGCTCGCCTTGGAGTCTGCGTCAGCCACGGAGCACCGGCAGGATGATCCGGCTCGGATGCTGCGGTCCCGTCAGAACGGCATTGTGCGCGACCACGGCATCGTCGATGCTCTCTCGGCTGATGAGACCACCCGTGTTGGTGTTGCGGTCGAAGCGGGGGAAGTTGCTGCTCGAAATGTCGACGCGAATGCGGTGGCCCACGCGGAAGACGTCGGCCGTCGCCGCCATGTCGATACTGATCTCGTAGACCTCTCCGGGCTGCGTCAGCTCCGGCGTGCGCGGTGAAGTGCGATAGCGCATGCGGAGGATGCCGTCGCAGAGCCCAAGAGCCTTCCCGTCAGGGTGGACGTCGATCAACTTGGCGGTGAAGTCGGTGTCCAGGGCATCGGACTGAACGAAGAGCGTCGCCGAGATGTGGCCGATGACTTCGGTGTCGTGATCGAGAGGAGCGGTCTGGAACGAGAGGACGTCGGGCCGTGAGTCGAGAGGGCGCTGGTCGGCCGGCCCGCTGAAGCCCCAGAGCGTGGGGATCTGCGCTCCGCCGGTCGTCGGCACCGGGTCGGCGGGGTCGTAGGAGTACTCGTAGCGGTGCTCGGACTCCGCCGGAAGCGTACTCAGCTTTCCGTGACGAGCCCCGGGCTCAGTCCCTGAGGCGAGGTAGTACGGGACAGGCTGGGCTTCGGGGATCGGCCAGTCGTCGAAGTCACGCCATTCGTCGACGCCCATGACGAAGAGCTTGACCCTGCTCGGGCTTGGCAGCGGTGACGAGGGCGTGTCAGGCCCTAGCCACCGCTGGAAATGCCGGATGTGCTCTCCGGTGAGATCGGCGGCGCCGGCGCTGGCGAACAGGCCGAAGTCATGGTCGCGGAAATGGCCGGACAAGGCGGGGTCGTGATCCCACGGGCCGACGATCAGCCGCGATCCCGCCACCGCCTCGGCGGATCCAGCGGACTTCTGGAAGTTCTCAAAATCACGCAGTTGCTGCCCGATGAAGGGGTCGAACCATCCCGCGACGGCGAGCACGGGGACCGTCACCCTGGACAGGGCGGGAGAGAAATCCTGCGCATCCCAGTACACGTCATAGTCCGGATGCTCAAGGACCTCGTCGAGCCACCCCCGTCCGGCGAACAGGGGATGATCCGCGAGCGGGGTGCCGTCATTGAGCGCAAGCTGATCCGTGAGCCCGGCGATCAGGGCGGAGATACGCTCCATGTCACCGTTGCCGCGGGTTATCTCGCGCACCTCGTCGTTGAGGTACATGAGGGCGTGCCAGCTGGTGACCGCGCTCAAGGACAGCGCCCCGCCCGGATGGTACGAGAGGGCCTTGTACGATTCCATGGCCGTCTGCATCGGCGCGATGGCCTTGAGCGAGGGATGGCCCGCGATCGCCGCCGCCCACTGGGTTATCCCCAGGTAGGAAGGTCCGTACATGGCCACGCGGCCGTCCGACCAGGGCTGAGCGACGATCCACTCGATGGTGTCGTAGCCGTCCTGAGACTCGTGCACTTTGGGGCGGAAGGTCCCTTCGGAGCCGAAAGTCCCGCGAGCCTCCACCCAGATAACCGCGAAACCGGCGTCCACGAACGACGTGGCGTTGGGGAACCCGGCCCCGTTCCCCGCCATCCCCACGAACGCCGAGCTCACTCCGTACGGTGTTCTCACCAGCAGCGTCGAAGCCGTCCCTTCCGTGGGCCGGTACATCACCGCGTTGAGCCGGGTCCCGTCACGCATCGGGACCTCGACGCCCCGCTCGTACGCGAACGTCGGGTTCGCCGCCGACGGCTGAGTCATAGCAGTCCTCCTCCGCCCCAGAGCAGGGGCCAGACGTGAATCGATCGGTTCGGAGCAGCTTTCAGGTGGTCGAATCGCCGGGCTGGGACTCCACGCGACGTCTGAGGAACTGCTGGATCTCATGCGAGTGGCGCTCGATCCTGAAGAAGTAGACGATCACACCGGTGATGATGATCATCAGCAACGGAAGGTAGAGGAACGACGCTAAGATCGCCTGGACCGCCCCTTCGCTCTGGTGTTCCGCAGTGGCGTTGTAACCGCCGAACGCGAGCACCCAGCCCACGATGGCCGTTCCGAATCCGCTGCCGATCTTCTGTCCCAGGACGACGGAACTGTAGATCAGGCCGTCGGTGCGGACTCCGTTGCGCCACTCGCCGTAGTCCACGACATCGGCGACGATGGCCAGCAGGCCGGCGGTCAGCGGCACCATTCCGAGGCCGCGGAAAACGAGCCCGATGAGGACGACGGCGAAGTTCTCCGGGGCGAACAGTGGGATCACGGATCCGATCAGCATGACCCCGATGCCGGCGAGGAACATGGTGCGCTTGGTGTAGCGCCCCATCAGGGCCGGCATGAACGGCATGCCGATCAGAGCCGGGAGGATCCCGGCGATGCTGACGATCCCGAACAGCGAGACGTCGCCGAGCACATCCGTCACGTAGTACACGCCAGAGGCCGACGACAGGCCGTTCATCAGGTTGAAGGCGGTGAACAGGCCCGCGGCAAGAAAGAAGTAGTGGTTGCGCATCAGCGTCTTGAGCATGAGTCCCAGAGGCTGCTTCGCGCTGTCGCCGACGTCTTGCGCCGGCGTCACCCGTTCCTTGGTCCCGGTGAAGACCACGATCAGCGTGAACGTGCCGATGATGCCATAGATCAGGGTGGTCGAGGTCCAGGCGAACTGGTCGTTGCCGAGCGCTTCGACGATCGGGAGCGTGATGGAGTTCACGATGAGGGTGGTCAGAAGCGCGCTGAAGAACCTGAAGGTCGTCAGGGTCACCCGGGTCTTGGGGCTCGGCGTCATCACCGAGAGCATCGCGCTGTACGCCACGTTCGACGCAGTGAAGAAGACCGCCATGACCAGCGTGTACGTAATCAGGACCCAGACGATCTTCCCGGTCTCGCCCAATCCGGCCGGCACGGAAAAGAGCAGCACGAAGCTCACCGTCAAGGGAACGGCGGTCCACAGCACCCAGGGACGTGCCTTCCCCCATCGGGTCGATGTCTTGTCGATGAGCACGCCGATGGTGACGTCGGTGAACCCGTTGAGCAACTGCCCGATCAGCAGAATGGTGCCGGCGATCGCCGCGCCGATCCCGGCGACGTTCGTCAGGTAGAAGAGCACGAAGCTCGTCGCAGGGGCGTAGACCAGATTGGAACCGATGTCACCGAACGCGTACGCGATCTTCTCTGGGATCTTGATGATGGGGAAGTCGGGAGCTTGTTCGCCGTGCGAGTCCTCCGCTTGAGGGCTGCCTGTCAGGGTTTGCCGAGACGGGTCCGAGTCCATGTCATGGTCACTCATCGTCAACGAGACCTCCGTTGTTTCGCGCCAGTAACGCGCGACACCGGAACGTACGCCACTCAAGTGTCGCGCGTCAACAGAGAGTTCACGCCCGATTTGCCGTCACCAAGGTCTCTCTCATGCACAGAGAGTGACCAAGGCTCGTCACCCGATCCTTCCCGGCCGGCTGCCGCTGCTGAGACTGTGGCAAACTCCCCCTATGGCCCAGGACCCACCGAGACTCAGCGTGACGAGTCAAGATGTCGCGGATCATGCCGGGGTCTCGCGGTCCACCGTGAGCAGCATCCTGAACGGTAAGGACGCTCGCTTTCCCCAAGAGACCCGCGACCGGGTGTTCGCCGCGGCGGCCGAGCTCGGATACCGCCCATCTCACGCGGGCAGGGCGCTGGCGATGGGCAAGAGCGACATCGTCCTCCTCCTGGTCCCCAACGCCACCTTCGGGGCTCAACTGCAGGACGGCATCGACAGCCTGGCCGGCGTCGCGGCGACGCACGGGCTCACGTTGCTGGTGCGTTTCGCCGATCCCGACGCCGATGAGACGCTCCGCGCCATCCTCAACCTCCGGCCCGCCGTGGTGGTTGATCTCGGCGTGCTGGATCAAGCGGGACGTGACCTCGTACAAGCCGCGGGCGTGCGCCCCGTGCCCCAGGCCATCAAGGAGGAACCAGACGAGGTCGACCTCCTGATCGGCCGCATTCAGGTCACCGAGGCGTTCGCGCATGGGCGCCGCCGACTGATCTATGCCTCGCTCGCGGACTGGCGCCTGGATCCCGTCGGCCCCATCCGGCTGCGGGGGGCCGAAGCGGAGGCGGCCTCACGTGGCGCGGACCTCACGCACATCCACGTCCCCTTGACGGCGGACGGCGCGACGCAAGCGCTCGCCGAGGCGAACGCCGGCTCAACCGAGCCCTTGGCCGTGTGCTGCTACAACGACGACGTCGCGATCGCGGTCCTCGCCGCCGCGCGCAAGCTGGGTCTCGCCGTCCCCGACGAGATCTCTGTCATCGGCGTCGACCATACCGCGATCGGCCAACTGGTCACCCCCCGGCTGACGAGCATCGCGGTCGACTTCGCCGGCCTCATGGAGGCCCTGCTGCGCGAACTCGACACCAACGGACACGGCCTGCCCCCTTCTCCTGACTGGAGTTCCTTCGTGCGATTGGCCCCCGGCGACACCACTTGATGGATGTTTGATCATAGGTATCCTGCGTGGTCGAGCCTCAGGCGTCTCGCCGCGTTGGGCTCGCTCTACGCTTGACCGGCGCCGGCAACATCACCCAAGCCATCCGCACCTTACTCAACACTTGCTCACGAGAGCGGCCAGTGAGCAGCTTTGCGTAGACGCCCGCGAGATCGGCGATCACAGATCTTGTCGCCATCCCGCCGCCGTCCTCGGTGCGCTTCGTCCGCTTCGCGCAGAGACGGCTCACAGTCCACGCCTTGTCCGAATGCCGTGTGCTGTACCTCAGCTGGGACAGAAGGACGGCGGAAGCGTTATCGAAGTTGTCACCACCGATGTATTCGCCAACGTCCGCCGCCTCGTAGTCATCATCCGGGTCGTCAACCCTGCTTAAGCCTTCAAGCACGACGACTTCGCTTTCGGCGCTGGGCTCATCAGCGCGAGCACTCGGGTTGTGGCCCACCAAAATGGAAGTCGTCCCCGGTGTTGGACTCAGGTGCTCGCAACGCTTGTCTCCCAGTTGTCGCGACCGACCGTGGCCATCTCGCCCTTCGGCTGTGCTTGCTTAAATCTGAGGTTCCCTCCGCAGCACGGACACCTTCGGTGAGGTCACTCGGTGGCGTCTGAAGGCCGGTAGAGACCTTCGAACGTGGCGGGACTATGCATTCCGATACTGGAATCGGTGTCGGTACGGATTATACCAGCATTCGATCCATTCAAAAATGGCGTTCGCGAGTTCTTCCCGGGTTTTCCAGGCCCGGGTGTCGAGAAGTTCGAGCTGCATCGTCCCCCAGAACGATTCCATCATCGCATTGTCAAAACAATCGCCGACCGTTCCCATCGATCCGAGCAGACCAACCTCCCGTAACCGCTTCCCGAACGCCCACGACGTGTACTGCTTGGGTTGCAGGATTGACCAGCGACTAAATTACTTTGGGAGGACGTTCTCTCGGGCGAAGTAGGCAGCCGCCCGATTGGGAATGTCGTTCTCCATCTCTAGCTGTTTGTTACGCCGTCGAAGTTCGGTCAGTTCCTTCTTCTCGGCGCTGGTCAGCCTGCCTCATCCAGTGAAGCTATTTCATCCTTGGGTGACTCGGTGGTTTTGAAGGATGGCGATGGCCATGACCAGGTGGCCAGCTTTTGCTGGGGCTGCACCACGCCTGGCAACGCCGATCACCCCGCCAAAGAACGCCGCCAGGGCGAGTATCGGCGACGGCACCCGCCACCAGCCCGACCGGGCCTGGGTGGACGTCAGGAACGCCGTCGGCACGACGCTGGCGCCGAGCAGGATCAGGGCAGGCACGAGGTTGGGGTCTGGGTGCAAAGCCCGGGTCCGCAGCACCAGCATGTGCAGCCCGACGCCGACGGCCGGCACCAGCAGCCACGACCATCTCCGCGTTCGTGTCATGCGCCCGGCTGGGGCGCGTACCTAGGCTCCGGCCAGGGGCGATGTCCCGCCCCTGGCCGCCCCAGCCCGCGACGAGGATCTCTCGGGTCTGCCGCCCGCCTGGATCGGGGTCGGCACCAACAGTGTGTTCCACGACAAGGTGGTCGCCTGCGCGGACCGGCCACGGCGGGCGTCGCGTCCACCCTGCACGTGGTGCCGGGTGCCTACCGCGGCTTCGACGTCGTGGAAAGGAACGCCCGGTCTCGCGTTCTTGCCGCCAGGCGCACCTGAATGCGCTTGACGCGGCGCTGAACGACGACAGACCACGGACGTAACCTCGGGCCGGTCGAGATCACACCCCGAGTCGCTGACTGCCGATGACCGAGAGTAGTTGCAGTCGTTTGGTCCTGGCTGCCGGGTGTGGCGGTGAACACCAGCAGGGCCTGTGACGGGTCCGGGTCGATCAGCATTTGGCAGTGCAGGGTGAGCGCGCCGACCTCGGGGTGGATCAGCCGTTTGTGGTCGGTGTAGGTGAGTCCGATCTCGTGGTCGGCCCACAGTTCGGCGAACTCGGTGCTTTCTGCGAGGAGTCGTTCGGCGAGTGCGGCGGCGACCATCTGTTCCGACGGCTGCGGTCCCCGACCGTGTTCCAGACGGCTGTAGTAGTCCGTCGACATACGGCACAGCACCGTGACCTCCTCGCGCCGCAGACCGGGTGTGCGACGGCGCTGGCCGCGGGGCAGGCCGACGTCGTCAGGTTGGAGTGCCTCCCGCCGTATGCGGAGGAACTCCGCCATCCCTGTCCGGTCCATGCGTTCTACTGTGCCGCTCGTCGCGGGTGTTATCCACGACCCGCCGATCCCAGGCTGAGAGGTCTGGCGGACCAGCATGGGATCGGCAAGCCGTGGATAAGCGGCACTGCCAGCCGGGGCGGCGCACGGGTGCACTGAAATCCAGACGCCCGGAAACGCATCGGGCGTGTCATGCCATACGACAGTTCAACCTGAGGAAGGCTCATGACCACGACCAGCCAGAAGATCGCCGTCGTCACCGGAGGCAGCCGCGGCCTCGGCCGCACTACGGCATTCCGCCTCGCGAACTCCGGGGTCGGTGTCGTGCTGACCTGCCGGTCCGCACGTCCGGCGGATGTGCAGGTCGGCAACGACGACACCCCCGCTGGTTGGCACCTGGCGGATCCAATCCAGTCGGTCGAGATCATCGCTGTCGCACATCTGTGCCAGTTCGGCGGTACCGTCGCACAGGTGGCGGCGAGGTGGGTGGTGAACACCGGCACCGGCATTGCTAAGGGCTGAGCTGGTATGCGGTGTGGCGTGCGGCCGCGAGTTCAGCAGGTCGATGACCGCCCCTCCCGACCTTCGAGTACGGCACGTGGGCCGAGCAGACCATTGTGCTCGCACGCAACGTCATATGGAAGGCACCGGCGATCCTGCGCAGGTCGCCGAGCTCGTACGCGCGGTAGAAGATGGCGGGAGTGTCGTTACGTTCGCCGCAGCGACCGGCCAGGCCCCTGCCGGAGGTGACGAGCGCGCGGTTCGCACTCGAGATGAGGAGCCTGGATTCGCCCGTCTTCCTAGGATGTGATGTCGGAAGGACCGTAATACGCCTTCATCTCGGTGATCAGTCCTTCGTCGTCGAACTGCATGACGTCCAGGGAGCGGATCTGAATAGGCTTGCCATCCAGGACCATCCGCACGGTGAAGGCCATGGCCGCCCCTGAGCCGTGCGAGGCGCGGATCGGCGTGTCAAGCGTGAACGTCGCCCCGTCCGGGAGCCCGCCCACGAGTCGAGTGAGTCCTGGGCGGGCGTCATGGACTCCGGAACCCACTGGGTCCTCCACGGTGC
Organism: Acrocarpospora macrocephala; assembly: GCF_009687865.1. Lineage (GTDB taxonomy): Bacteria > Actinomycetota > Actinomycetes > Streptosporangiales > Streptosporangiaceae > Acrocarpospora > Acrocarpospora macrocephala. Next base: position 30,463 of record NZ_BLAE01000037.1, on the reverse strand, counting down.
CTCCCTCGGCGAACAGGGCGATGATCCTCGCGACGTCGCGGTTGTTGAGCGCGTCCAGGTAGGCCTGCATCGCTGTACGCATTGTCGTTTCGGACGGCATTTCGCCGCCTCCTTCTCAATGTCCGGTGTCGCGCCATCGCGACACGACTCTCGATCTGAGAGTTTCACTCTCGTTTTGATAGTACCCGGAAAGTCGGAGTGTAACTAGCATTTCGTGGGTAGGGGATACATCACCCGTGCGGGTTTTGGGGGTGTAGGCCTCGCCCAAGCGCTGGCGTGGGATGCCTCGGGTGCGGTTCCACGCTGAGGCGCCGACATGGGTGGTGCCGCGCCGGAAAACAAGATCAATTCCGCGACGTATCGCGGTTCAGCACCGCGTCCAGCGCGTTGAGTTGCTCCTGCCGGTAGGAGCGCGAGACCTTGGCCCTCTTCTCGATCACGTCGAAGCCGTGGTAGGCACCGGGCACCAAATGAAGGGTCATCGCGACACCGGCCTGCCGTAGCCGGTCCGCGTAGGCGACGACCTCGTCGTGGAACAGGTCGTTTGTGCCGACGCCGATCCAGGCAGGGGGCAGCGCCGAGAGATCCTCATATCTGGCCGGGGCTGCCAGCGGCGGGACGTCGCCCCGAGCCGTCGAGCCGAGGTACGCGCGCCAGCTGAGGCGGTTATTGTCCTGGCTCCAGATGCGCAATCGGCGCGGGTCGATGTCGGTGCGCGTCGTGGTCCGGTCGTCCAGCATCGGGTAGGACAGCACTTGCAGCACCGGGTGGACCTCGTCACGTTCCTTGGCCAGCAGCGCCAGCGCGGCGGCCAGTCCACCGCCAGCGCTATCTCCGCCGATCGCGATGTGATCGGGGTCGATCGCCGGCTGCCGGGCCAGCCAGCGAAGCGCGGCGTAGCAGTCCTCTAGCGGAGTTGGGAAGGGATGCTCGGGTGCCAACCGATACTCCACCGCCACCGCGACGACGCCCAGCCGTTCGGACACCTCACGGCACATCTGATCCGCCATGGCCGCAGTGCCGACGATGAGACCGCCGCGGTGAATCCACAGCAACGCGGGGCTGAGCGGTCGGGGCGACTCCGGCCGGAAGACACGAACCGAGACCTCCTCGTTGACCCACTCGATGGTCCCCCCAGAGGGAGGTCGACGGGCGCTGCAGGCGCTCAACTGCCGGATCGGTCCGAGGCTGCGCGGACCGACGGTCGAGCGGGGCAGGAAGCGTGCGAACCGCAGGTCGGGGTGGAAGATAGATCTTGACATGGCCATACCACTCTCGTTTCGGGTTTGCGTCGGCCAGCGGACCGGCGTCGGGAGACCTCAACTTAGTGAGAGTCTTACTCTCACTTTTAACGGTACCCGGAAAGTCGGAGTGGTGCTAGCATTTTATGGATGGGGGGTACATCATCCGTGCGGGCACCGCGCAAGGACCTGCTGCGAAACCGGCAGAAGCTCCTCGCCGCGGCGCAGGCGGCATTCATCGAGCACGGACCCGACATCAACCTGGAAGAGGTCACCCGCCGGGCCGGTATGGCGGCCAGCAGCCTCTATCGACACTTCCCCACGAAGGATGACCTGATCGAGGGCGTCCTCGACGACATGATCCGCGATGTGCAGCACAACGCCGACCAGGCAACGCAGATCGACGACCCCCACGAGGCGTTCCGGGTTGTCTTCACACAAACCTGTGCGATGCAGGAAGACGAGGTGGCCACATTCGCGAAACTGGCGAGCGTGAGCCGCCGCACCAACGAGCACGCCCACCGCCTGATCACCAATGTCGTCGGCCCTGCGACGAACCGCCTACGGGCGGCAGGTGGACTACGCGAGGACATCACCGTCGACGACGTAGCCATGTTCGTCCGCATGGCCGACGTGACCGAAACCGTCGAGCAACGGCGGAAAGCGCTCGACGTCATCCTTGCCGGAATATCGGCCACATCAGCTCGGTAGCGGCGGCTCCCGCCCCCTCTGCACGTAGCGCTACGCTAGGCCTTCGATGGACGCGCAAGGTCGCGCAGCCAGGCGTGCAGGAGTGCGGTCTCTGCGGTCCCGAGCGGCGATCCTTCGGAGTCAAGCGCCGCGTCGAGCGCGATGGCCGTGCTCGACACGGTCGGCGCCGATTCGGGAGTATCGGCCTGCGGCCAGGTGATAGACGCGAGGATCGCGTCACGGGTGCGTCGCGACAGCTCCCAGTCGACCGACTCATTCGAATTCGCGATGAGGGCGAGCACGACGCCGCTGCTCGCGGCGAGGATCTGTCGGGCCGCCTCGGCCGGGGGGATCGTGAGTTGCCCGTGGAGCGCGGCGGGCTCGAGGGTGGAGAGGATCATCGCCTCGACCTCGGAGACCACCCGGCACGGGGTCTCGCGACCGACCGGCGTGTAGATGTACCCGTAGAACCGGGGGTGCTCCACCCCGAACTGCACATGGATGTCCCACGCCTCACGGATGGCATCCACCGGGTCGGATGGGGCGTCTGCGCCCGCTGCGGGCCGCGCGGCGAGGAAACGACGGAAGCCGTGGCTCACGACGTCGTCAAGCAGGCCCTGCTTGCTGCCGAAGTGATGGTACAGGGCGGGGGCCTGGACGCCGGCAAGCTCGCAGACCGCCCGCGTCGACACATCGCCGTCGCCGGCCTCCTCCAACAGCCGGGCACCGGCGAGCAGGAGCCGATCGCGGACGGGAGCTGAGGGCGCGATAGTCGACATGCCGCTATCTTATCTCGTATAGCATCCCTATGGGCGTAACAACTCGCACTGGCAGTGAAAACGCTGCGCCTTCCGCCATGTCCCTGATGGAAGCGCTTCAAGCTACCCGAAGAGCGGCCCCTCTGCATGAGGGGCCGCTGTTCGGGCGCTAGTTGGCGACGGCCGGTAGTGTCAGAACGAGCTCTTGGTTCGCTCGGGTACCTCGGCGCTGGGAACGAATGTGAGCGCCGCTACCGCGTCGACTGGCTCGGGCGCGGCGGAGTCTTCGCGGCCCTCGAACGTCGCGTCGAGGAGATTGCGGAGCGACTCGTTCAATTCCATCGGCAGGAACGAGATCATGCAGACCTCCTCAAGCGAGGTGGCTTCCGCGACCCGAACGAGTTCCTCCTTCAGGTCCTCGCGGGTATAGCTGACGATGTAGTTGTAATCTTGGTCGAGGGTGAGCAGCTTGTGCTTGCGCATGCCCTCGGGCACCGCGCTGTCCTTGAAGTTCCAGAGGAACTTGGCTGGGCCACCGATGACCGGACCGCCGAGGATGAGCTGCTTGGCCATGAGCGCGTCGAGGATTCGATTCGCCTGAGCGGTCTGCTCGGAACTGATGAACACCTGGTAGTACTGCATGTGTTTCTCCTTCTGGCCCGACTGCGTCGGGCTCCGTCGCCGACGTCGGTTGACGTGGCGAGTATGTGGGCACAGCGAGTGGTTCTCCGCTATGGCGCGAGGGCGGCGATGCGGCTCTCGTCTGCAAGTTCGAAGGCGTTGCGCAGTTCCGCAACACCGCCGGACGAGTTCCCCTCGATACGCGTCTTCATGGTGCTGGCGCCGTCCTCGGCAACTTCGGAGGCGATCACGGTCATGGTGTGCTCATATCCGTTCGCAGCTCCGTCGAGCCAGTCGAGGATCCGTGCCGGCCTTCGCGGGGCTTGTCTTCGTCGATCACGATGGCGTCGTCTTTGAAGAAGTCGGCGACGGCTTGGTGATCCCGCTCACTCGGGCGAAGCAGTCGCGAATGGTGGGGGTGAGGAGTTCGACGGTTATCGAGGGAGCATGCACTCGTCGAATATAGCATAGCTATAGGCACGATTGGTATCGATGCTATATTAGGCCTTCGGTGGGCGTGCAAGGTCACGCAGCCAGGTGTACAGGAGTGCAGTCTCGGCGGTCCCGAGCGGCGCTTTCGGAGTCGAGTGCCGCGTCGAGCGCACCCTACGCACTCGACCCTCGCCGTCGGTGGGCCTGGTCGGCCGGGAGGGGTGGGGGTGAACAGGGAGAACGGCAATGAGCCGGTGCATGCTGTTTCGTCAGCTCAGCGGCGCATCCGGGAGTCGGCCCCGCGTGAGACGTCCTTGCGGGCGCGGATGTCCGCGAGTATTCCCTGGAGCTTGTCCACGACCGCGTCGTAGCCCGCGGAGCCCAGCGCGAGCTGTCGTGGTGGCTTCTCCTGGTCGTCCAAGACGTACGCCCACACCAGTTCGGGCAGCGCGGCGATCGCGGTCCGGGCGCGCTGATCGAGGCCGAACCCGAGCGAGTAGTGCGCCCGGCGGCTGCGGGCGTTGAAGGTGGTGATGAACTGCGGCAGTTCGATCGTGGCTCCGGTTCCATCACAGGTGATGAGGATCTGCCTGCGGTACTTCGGCGGAATCTGCGCGATCGCGGCGGCCAGCACCTCGACGTGGTCGGCGACGGTATTGGAGCCGGCGTTCCCGGGGTGCGGTTTGACGGCCAGGCACTCGCCGGTGTTGCCACTCCACGCGATCAACGGATACAACCGAAGCTGCCCTTGGACGTGTCGGGCCTAATTCCGCGACCAAAGATCGCTAGCCTGACTCCGCAAGACCTCCGCAGGTGAAGCCCGTCTCGCGGTCGGGAGCCCACATTTGGACCTCGGTCAGGATCGTGCTCTCGGAGAACTTACGGAACGTCTGTCCCTTGTCGCAGTCATAGATGGCGTACCCACCCTCATGCTCGCCGAGCACCATCATCCAGCGGCTGTCGTAGAGGGGCTTGCCGCTGCTGTCCTGGAGCTTGGCCCACTGTGTCTGGAAGCCGACGGCGTCCAACAGCGCGGTGGACTCTCCCTTCTCCAGCACCGCGATCGCACCGTAGATCATCTGGATCATGAGGATGTAGCCGAGCCCGATGCCGGTGAGCGCGCCGACCAGGACCTTCAGCCCCGCCCGGCCGATCGATCGGCGTCGAAGCAGCCGGAACGGCACGACATAAGCCAGCATGCCGAGCCCGGCTGCGACGAGCACATCGCTGGCCTCGACTGTCACTCTTGCGGTGGGATCGGCGGCGTCCAGAGCGGTCACGAAGTACATCCAACCCAGATAGGACGCACCCGCCCATGCCGCCGCGACCGCGGCGACGATCCACGGCCGCTCTCTGATCCGTTGCGCTGCCCGGCCCACCCAGCCGCGCGTGATCAGGTTCAGCAGCCAGCCCATGCTGATGAGTATCCCGACGACGATCGCGCCGAGGATCAGCAGCGGCAGAATCGTACCCAGCAGGCGGCCAAGCAACACTGACTGGTCGATTCCCGCCTGCTCGGGGGTGATGCCGAAGACCGCGTACATCCCCTGGTAGCCCATGTAGAGCAGCGCGTACAACGTCACGCCGAGTGGGACGAGGATCGACCCCACCTTTTCGAGCAGGTCGAGCACGCCCGACTTATCGTCGTCCTCCTGATGCGGCCTCTGTTCCTGGGGTTGCGCTGCTGCGGGCGCCGGTGGTTCGGAGATCTCTCGACTCGGAGAGTCTGGCGCATAGGACTGAAAAGTCATGAACGGGAGCATAGGTGATCGTTAGATTGCGGCTATACGGAACTTGCATCTATTCAGCGCAGCATGGCTCAGCCCGCGACGCTTGGTGCGCAAAGTAGTTCGGCGTGATGCCCAGACCGTGCCGTTGCTTGCGTCAGTTCCCGTCGAGAGCGCGGGTCGCGTCCAGGATGCGGTGTAAAAGGGAACGAGCGTGGGTTGCCGTGTTGAACCGACCAAAGTTCGCACGACAGAAGGACCTACGCTCGTGGCACGCACATTACCGCCCGTTCAAGCCATCCGCGCCGAGACCGACGCCCTGTTCACCCAAGGCCGTGACCTGGTCGAGGTCATCGAGGACGTGGCCCGGTTCGGCGCCCGTCTGATCATCCAGACCGCTGTGGAGGCCGAGGTGGACGCTTTCCTCGGCCGCGCCCGCTACCAGCGCACCGCCACCGCCACCGCAGCTGGGACGTTTGCCCGGCCGACGAGGAGGAGCGTCCGCGTTGCATCCGGTCGGCGCTGTAGTGAGCCTGCGCCGTGCTGGGTGTGCTGTGATTGGTCCGTGCAGAACGAGCGACTGGTGGCGGGTTACCTGGATGCCCTGGCGGCGGCCGATGCGGATCGCGCGCTCTCGTTGTTCGCGCCCGGAGGGATTGTGCATTCCCCCCTGTACGGGACGCTTCCGGCGCAGGAGTTCTACCCGGCGCTGTTCGCGGACACGTCGGAGTCGCGCCTGACTTTACGCGCGACCATGACGGGCAAACGGGATGGTCGGACGGTCGTGAGCTTCTGGTTCGACTTCGACTGGACGCTCGCCAGCGGGGAGCCCGCTCCCTTCACCGTGGTCGACGTCGCAGAACTGGACGACGAGGGCAGGATCACCCGACTGCATATCGTCTACGACACGGCACCGATCCGCGGCGCGTTCGAGCGTCAGCGGAGCTGACGAGCAGGTGCCTGTGGCGCCCGCTCATTCCAGGTGCGGCCCGACTTCCAGCAGTTCAGCCAGGCGACGCTGGCACCGGCGAGGGCGGCGGCTCCGACCGCGACCCATAGGCCGATGCGGGCTTTGGTGGCGGCCTGTTAGTTGCCGCTTGCGGAGGCGATCGCCCACACGATCGCGGAGACGATGAGCATGAGCACGGCGATCACGAGCACGAACATGCACAGCGCACCAACGATTGCGCGCAGGTCGCTCGTGCCGCCGACGCTGCCGAAGTCGGGGAACACGTCCATCACGCCTCACCTTCCGTGCAGGCGGCGGGGGTCGCGTCGCCGCCGTGCTCGGTGAGCCAGGCGTCCGCATCAACCGCACCGTGACCCTGCCCGCCGGGCCTGACTTCGAGGTGGCGATGCGGTCCGGTGGACTTGCCGGAGGAGCCGACGTCGCCGATGTGCTGCCCGGCGGTGACGTCATGCCCTCGGCGACGTGGATACCCGTCTCCCACATATGCGCGTAGTAAGACGCGACCCGCTCACCCTGGACGGTGGGACTCGGCCCCGTCGCCGGGTGCTGTGGGCGTTCCATGTGCGCTCACCGGAGCCCGTGCAGGAGTCCGGTGGGAGCGTCCGGAGCGCCGCCCTTCATGCGTACCTGCGAAAAGGAGAGCGCGGAGTCGGGGAACGCGACCCACCTGACATCGCCGCCGGAATCCTCTCCGGTCCGCTCCGCCACGCGGCTCATGGTTTGAGCTCTGCGGCGTGAACCTGAACCGTGTTTCACGGGAGGATGCGCCTCAGATGCGGTCCGCAATGGCCGCCGTTTCGATGTGACTGTGCGCGTGCGGCCGAGTGAAGTCGATGGTGTCGCGTAGACGCGGAGCCCAGGCCAGCGCCACGATCGCTGAGGCTCCGAGTACCGCGAGAGCGGCGATCGTCGCGGTGACGAGGCCGGTCAGGTTGCCGATCCAGCCCACCAGCGCGACAACTGCGGCGGCGACAGAGTAAGTGATTGCGGCATAGAGCGAGGCCAGCGCCCCCTGGCGGGCCGCGGCGGCACCGCGGGTGAGGGCGACGAGAGCAGCCCGGTAGGCAATGCCGATGCCCGCTCCTAGAAGCGCGAAGCCGACAACCGCAGGCAAGGCGGCGCGAAGCCAGGCTCCGGTCAGGATGCCGGTGATGCCGCCGGTCATGGCGAGCATGCCGCTGGCCCAGGCGGCAATGCGGGCGATGACGCGGCTACTCAACTGAGCAATGGCGCTGGCACAGAGCAGGACGAGCGGGCCGATGGCTTGTACGAGAGGCTGGTGCAGTTCCGCGAACACGGTAGCGCCGAAGACAACAGCCACGCTGACGCTGGTCCATGCGATGGCGCCCGTGACGAACATCCGCATCGTGGGTCGGTCGATGCGCGCCAGGCGAGCAGTCCCGGCACCGTTATGAGCACGACCCTGTTCGTCTCGCGGCACTTCCACAGCACAACGCACGTGGCGATCAGGAGAGCGCCGACTACGGCCGCATGGCTGAGGAACACTGCCTGCGGGGCTCCCTCCGCCAGGAAGGCGACGACGAGCTGAGAACCGGCGAAGCCGAGGACGCCGCCAGCGGTGTTTCCCGTGGCGGTCACGGCGCGCCCTCGCGCCCCGATGGCCGCGACGACCAGCGCTGACGCGGCTCCGGTCCCCAGGCCGCCAGCGATACCGCCGAGGGCGCGGCCGATCAGGATGAATGCTTCCTCGGTGTGGGCCATCAGCAGGTCCGAGACGATCATCATGCTGAGACTCGTCAGCAGGAGCGGAGCCGCATGACGGGTGAATCGAGGCCGGGCAAGCGCGAAGAGCGCCACTACGAGGACGACGACATAGAGAGTGAAGGTCAGCGAGAGTACGAACGGCTCGAGCCCGAGCATGTCCCGATAGACCGGCAGCAGCGGATAGACCGCATTGGAGCCGGCCAGCAGCATGGCGAAGGATGCCGCCACGAGGGCGGCCTGCGCCGTCGTGGCGGTCTCACGTGTTGGCGCGGGCCGTGACAGGGGCATCGTCAGCGGCCGGTCCGATGCATCCATCCCCGAGTGTCCTGGGCTCGCCCGTACTGCAGGTCAACGAGCGCACGCCGCAGCGTCGCCGTCACCGGGCCGGCCTGCCCATCCGCTGCGCTGTTGACCTCCCCGCCGCTCCACACCAGTCGGCCGATCGGGGTGATGACCGCCGCGGTGCCGCAGGCGAACACCTCGGTGATCCGCCCTGCGGCGACACCCTCAGTCCACTCCTCGATGGCGATAGGTCGCTCGGTGACGTTGTAGCCGAGATCGGCAGCCACGTCCCGCAGCGACTTCTTGATGATGCCATCGAGAATGGAGTCGGAGGCGGGGGTGACGAGTTGCCCGTCGTCGTAGACGAAGTACAGGTTCATGCCGCCGAGTTCTTCGACCATGCGGTGTTCCGTCGCGTCGAGGAAGACGACCTGCTCGCAACCGTGCTGGGCGGCCTCGGCGAGGGGCAGGAGGCTGGCGGCGTAGTTGCCGCCGCACTTGGCCGCTCCGGTTCCGCCAGCGGAGGCACGGGTGTAGTTCTCGGCCAGCCAGAGCGACACCGGCTTGACGCCCGCGTCGAAGTAGCCACCCACGGGCGAAGCGATGACCGCATAGGTGGCCTTCCTCGCCGACCGCACGCCCAGGAACGACTCGGAGCCGAACATGAACGGCCGCAGGTAGAGCGCCTTTTCACCGCCACCGGGAACCCACGCCCCATCAACGGAGAGCAGCGCGTCGATCGACTCGATGAACCAGTCGATGGGCAGTTCCGGCAGCATCATGCGTGCAGCGGAGCGCTGGAAGCGGGCCGCGTTCTGCTCGGGACGGAACACCCACACCGAACCGTTCTCGTGGCGGTATGCCTTCAGCCCCTCGAAAATCTCCTGGGCGTAGTGCAGAGCAGCCGTCGCCGGGTCCAAGGCCAGCGGGCCGTAGGGCACGATCCGCTCGTCGTGCCAGCCAGCTTCGGGAGTCCACTCGGCCAGGAACATGTGATCGGTGAAGTGCTGTCCGAAGCCGGGCGCGTTCAGGATCGCATCGCGGTCAGCCTCGCTCACCGGGTCTGTGCGGCGCTCGATGCGCGGCTGGAACGGCTTCGCGGTGGTCACGGCGGGCATCGGCCTCGCCTCCTATCTGAGTTGTCTGGCGAGGCATTGGCGCGCCAGTCGCCCCCGACAGCAGGGTCGAGCAAGCAGACGGTGGCGCGGGCGTGACCGCCGGGATCGAAGAACAATGTGTAACAATGTACCGCAGGCAGGAGCGGGCCTGCGACACTAGGAGGCGTGAAGTGCTCCCGGATGCTCCGCACCGCACAGCAGCTCGCCGCCACGGGGTCACTTTGACGTTCGTATTGTCCGGTTCTGTTAGGGCGCTGACCGCAGGCGGCGTGCCTGGCCGGTCGGGGCGGGGTCGCGCGATGCCGTCCACGCTCAATCCCGCGGAGGAGAATGAATGTCGCCCAGACGCCGTGACGCACCCCCCGGACCGACCGAGGCCGCCCGTTTGGCCGATGATCTGCGCGGCCGAATCCTGAGCGGCGAGCTGGCAGCGGGCACTCCGTTGCGTGAGGAGGCCCTGGCCTCGACCGCAGGCCTGTCGCGCCATACGGTGCGCACCGCCCTTGCGCGCCTGGCCACGGAGCGGCTGGTCATTCAGGAGGCCTACCGCGGCATACGGGTGACCTCGTTCACCGCCGAGGACGTGCGTGCGCTGCAAGAGCTGCGCTGTGCGCTGGAGGCCGAAGCCGTGCGGCTGACCCGCGAACGCTACGGCCAGTCCTGGCCAGAGGAGGTCACCGCACCGTTCCAGAAGGCGATGCTGGAGCTGGAGCGCGTCGCCAGCACACACCCCGATGACTGGCGTCTCGTGGCCACGGCGCACGCCGCGGTCCACCGAGCCCTCGTGGCAACTGCGGGCAGTCCGCGCATCGAGGAGGCTTACGCTCGTCTGGATTCGGAGATGTTGTTGCTGTTGGTCAATCTGCGCCCCACCTACTCGGCCGAGGAGGTCGCCAACGATCACCGCGCCTTCCTGAATGAGGTGCAGGTCGACGGGGAGAGTGCCGTTCGCCGTCATCTCGACCACGGCACTCAGCAGATCTGGCCCCGATCGGCGCGCGGGATCGACGCAGATCACTGAGCCGCCTCGGCGGACTTGGGCCTCGGCGTCGCAGCGACGCCCGCGCACGAACCTCGAACGCTTGCGCGGGCCTGGGTGCTCCGCAACGCAGGCGGGTTGTCCGTGCCTGCTCCGAGCAGCCGTCCACTTCCGAGCAGCGTCATGTAGACGCAGGCAAGCGCGGTCAGCACGACCGCGACGACGACCAGTGCCGTGCCTGCCCAGCCGAACGCGAACGCCAGCCCACCCAGCCAGCCAAATGCGCTGGAACCGGCGTAGTAGAACAGCGAGTACAGGGACGTGGCCTGGGCGGTGCCGGTCGTCGCGGTCGGGCCGACCCAGCCCGAGGCGATCGAATGGGCTGAGAAGTACGCGGTGGTGAAGATCAGCAACCCGAGGAGCACGGTGGGAAGCCAGTCGAGAATCGTCAGCGCCGCGCCCGCGGCCATCGTGGCCGAAGACCACAGCAGCACCGGCCGCCGCCCGAATCTCGCCGCCAGCCGGCCCGCGATCCTGGCCGACACGGCGCCGGAGAGCCCGGCCAGGAAGATCACGGCGGTCACTGCGGGCGGGAGCGTGAACGGCGGCTGTTCGAGCCGATAGCCCAGGTAGTTGTAGATCGCCACGTGGGCGCCCATCAGCAAGAACGCCTGGGCGTAGAGGATCAGCATTGCCGGGTTCTTCAGGTTGACGACCACCCCAACCCACATCGAGCCGCGCTCGGACTTCGCGGGTCGGCGGAAGCGCCGTGCGGTGGGAAGAAGAAGAACAGCGAGCAGCGCTCCGGCCATCGAAAGCACGCCGACCGCCAGCGCGCCAGCGCGCCAACCGAGTAGATCGGCGATCGGCGCGGCGATCAGCCGCCCGGTGAGGCCGCCGATCACCGTGCCGGAGATGTATGTTCCTGCAGCCACCATCGCGTCGCGCCGATCGACCTCCTCGGCCAGGTAGGTCAGCGCCAGCGCCGGGGTTCCGCCCAAAGCCACGCCTTGGAGGACTCGCACGATGATGAGCACCTCGAATGACGGCGCGAACGGAGCCACGAGGCCGAGAGCGACCGAGGCGACAAGGGCGAGCTTCATCACGGACGCCCGCCCGAATCGGTCAGCGACCCACGACCAGCCCAGCACCGCCACCGCGAGCCCGATCGTCGCGCCCGAGATGGTCAGCGCCGCGTCCGCGGCCGTCACATCGAGCTCGCGGCTGATCGCGGGTATCAGCGCTTGGGGGTAGTACAACTGGGCGAACGTCGTGACCCCCACCGCGCCGAGAGCGATCAGTACACGCCGGTACGACGGACTGCTCCTGGCATGACCGCTCACCGCGACGGTGCGACTCGTATCACTCACGTCAGCCACGCTAGGCAGGATGCAACATGCGCGTCCAATGCATCTATTGGGGCTGATCTATGCGTTCATGGATATTCTGAGGGCATGGATTCCACGACCCGCCGGGTGCTGCCGATGCTGCCGGTGCTCGCCGCGCTGGCCGAGACCGGCCAGACGATCGCGGCCGCCGACATCCTCCAGATGCCGCAGCCGACCGTGAGCCGGGCTCTGACTCGGCTCGGCAAGGAACTCGGCGTGCCCGTGGTGGAACGCCACGGCCGCACCTTGCGTCTCACACCGGCCGGCGAGGCGCTGGTCCCTCACGCCGCGGCGGTCATCGCCTCGGCCAGCGCCGGCGTCGAGGCCGTCCGCTCTCAGGTGGCCGGTGCCCGTGGCACCATCACCCTGGCATTCCAAAGCACCCTGGGCGAGCGAGTCGTCCCCGCCCTGGTGAAGACCTTCCTCCAAGAGCATCCGGGCGTCACCTTCGAGCTGATCCAAACCTCGCGTCCACGCTGCCTGGCGGCCTTGGACGACGGAACCGCCGAGGTCGCCTTCGTCTCGCCGCTCGCGGAGCGCTCTGGGCTCACCACGCTGCGCCTCCACACCGAACCCCTGGTGCTCGTCGTGCCGCAGGGCCACCGCCTCGCCACCCGGCCGAAGGTCGCCTTCGAGGAAGCCGCCTCCGAGACCTTCATCTGCATGAAGCGCGGATACGGCATGCGCACCTATTTGGATGACCTCGCCACCGTCGCCGGCTTCACCCTGATGATCGGGTTCGAGGGCGACGACCTCGCCACCCTGCGCGGACTGGTCTCCGCCGGCCTGGGCGTGAGCGTGGCGCCACGCGACCCTCACGGCGCGCCCGGATGCGCCGAGGTTCCGATCGCCGACCCCGAAGCAGTCAGGCACATCGGAGCCTGCTGGCTCGACCGGCCGCCATCAGCTCTTGTGGCATCCTTCCAATCGCTGCTGCGCCGCCGTGGCCGGCGGCTCACCGAAATCGGCCTGCGCCCCCATCACGGCTGACCAGCCCGGCTCCTCCGGTAAGAGCCCCGCAAGGGTCTCCCCTTGACCGTTCAGCGAGCGACCTGGGAGGCGAGGAAGCCGAGCACAGCGGGGGTCACGTGCGAGGAGAACTCCTCGAAGAACCCGTGGCGTCCCCGCGGGCAGACCTGTAGCCGTGCGTCAGGAATCCGCTCGGCCAGCAAGGCGGCGTTGTCCACGGGAGTCATCCGATCGTCCTGACCATGAAGGATCAGCGTCGGCGCGGCGATCGAGGGCAGAACGTCCCAGGCGTCGTGCTGATCGCTCGCCCGCAGATGGGCTGCTGCCTCCTGCCGACTCATGCTCGGATCGCCCAGCAGGGCGCTCTCCTGCGGAGGACGCGGCCAGTCCGCGGTATAGAACAAGTCGTGCAGAAGCTGCAACCGCTCGGCCGACGACGCCCGGGCGAGAGCTCGGCGGATGTCCTGGCTGCGCTCGATGGCATGGATGCCTCCGGGAGAGGTGCATGCCAGCACCAACGCTGTCACCCGATCAGGATGGTTCGCCGCGAACATCTGGGCCACGCGCCCGCCCATCGAGGCGCCGTACACCACCGCGGCGTCCACTCCCAGCCGGTCGAGCACCGCAGCAGCATCCACGGCAAAGCTCGTGGTCGTCCACGGGCCGACCTCACCGCGGCTCCGCCCCGTGCCCCGGTAGTCCATCGTGACCGTCCGGAAGCTACATTCGAACGCTTCTCGCAGCCCATCCCACCACCGGTGGGAGTTCGCTTGCCCCTGGAGCAGCAGCAGGGCCGGCGCCTCCGCATCCCCGGCGATCTGCGCTGTCAGCGGGAACCCGTCCTGTGCCGGGCAGACGAACTCCTCGATCAATAGCGGAGCCCCAGAGACGCGCATGAATCAGCCATGAGTCGACGTCGGCTGTCGACGCTGGCCTGCATTCGATGCCGCATAGACCCCGACGTTACTCGTCGGTGGATGATCGCCGGTCAGAAGGGGTGCTCCGGCCCGGGGAAGACCCCAGCCTCGACTTCCGCCGCGAAGGTTCGCGCGGCCGCCGTGAGCGCGCCGTGCAGGTCGGCGTACCGCTTGACGAATCGCAGTCGCCTTCGAGCTTCACGGCGTGGGCGCCGGCCTCCTTTCTGGAACGCACCCTCGAGCGCGCCGAACCACTCCGCGAAGCAGGCGCGGAGGTCGCGGCCTCCGTCGATGACGTCTTCCGGCACACGTCGACTGTGATGATGATGAGGGCGTAGTCACGCCACTGTCGAGGCGCCAACCCTCCGCCGAGTGACGGTGAGAACCGCCAGGCCAGCGGCAAGCACGACGAGTCCTGACGCGGCTACGAGGCTCAACTGCTCGTGCAGCAGCCCGATACCCAGCAGCGTCGCGCACAAGGGCTCTGCCAACGTCAGGGTCGTCACCGTCGTCGCGGGCAGACGTGCCAGCCCCCACCCGAACAGCAGATACCCGAGGGCCGTGGCGATGACCCCCAGCCACAGCACCAGGGCAAGCCCACGAGGCGTCCACAACCACTCGGCGCCGACGATGAACGGCAGGGGCACGCTCGCCGCCGCAGCAGCGACTCCGAACATTGCGCCCATCGCGTGCTGTGAGGGCCAGCCGCGCTCCATCAGCTCCTTGGCCGACAGCGCGTAGACGGCATAGCATCCGCCGGCCGCAACCGACCACAGCACGTCGGGTCCGCCTAGTGATGCACCCGAGTCGAGCACCCCGGACACCATCGTCACCCCGGCGATGCACAGGGCTGTCGCTACGAACCAGCGCGACGCCGGTGCGCGACGTCGCAGCAGACTGTCGATCAGCCCGGTCAGTACCGGTGCCGATCCCAGCGCGACGACTGTACCGACCGCGACGCCGTTGGTCCCGGTTCCCACGAAGAACAACGGCTGATATGCCAGCACCCCGCCGGCACCCATGCAGGCCACGATCCAGGTCCGTAGGCGCGAAAGCGGCGTGCTCCGAGCCTGCCGTTCCTCCTGCGGAACGCGCGCACCGCGAGTGAGCGCCAGAGCCAGCTAGCCGCCGCCGAGAAGCACCCGGGCGAGCCCGACCGACACCGGCGAGGCATCCACGCTGGCAAGCTCCTGCGCGGTCCCGAGCGTGCCGAAGCAGACACAGGCCGCCAGGACTGCAAGTTTCGCGCGCATAGGCTAGATTGTTACACAATGTTCTCATGGCTCGTGGCCGCATGCGCATTCTCCGCACCGGACCCGTCGCAAGGAGATTCCTCTCGATGTCGTCCGACATCTCTGATCCAGACGACCTCTCCGCCGCACGCGCCGATGAACGCCGCCGCGTGCGGAAGCGGACGTTGATCGTCGTGGTGGCCAGCCAGGTGCTCGGCGTTCGCGCCCCCGACTTCCTGCGCTACGCGCCCTCCAACCTCCTGCTCACCGCGATCCGCTCCCGCGGTGGTCCGGCTACCTGACCGGCCAGTTGATTCGCCGAGGAGTCCACAAGAGCGTCCAGGTCCTGGAGAAGGACATCCGCGCCTGGATGGATGAGTGGAACGACAACCCCAAGCCCTTTGTGTGGACCAAAACCGCCGAAGAGATCCTCGAATACCTCGCTAAATATTGTCGACGAATTTCAGGCGCGGAACACGAGTGAGCGTCCCGCGGAGTGGTGGGGCGGGGTCCCTGGTGATCGTCAGTTGCCGGGTTTGAGTTCGGCGGTGACGGCGGGGGCAGCCTCGTGGACGAGGGCCGTTTGGAAGATGCCGAAGTTTCCAGTCATCCAGAGCGGCGTCAGCTTAACTCTGGCGATCCGCCAACCGCTCGAGGTTCGCTCGAAGCGGTTCGTGTAGTACCCGTAGACGGTTTGGTTGCTATCGCCAGTGCTGTTCGGCTTGTGATGACTGGCGCGAACGTATGCGACACATGTGGCGTGATCATCGTCGTCGAACGTGATCACGTGATTTGTGATCATGTGCTGCGTGGCCTTGAAAGACTCCATCCTCGGTGCGGTGCCCTTGACCCAGTCATCGGCCTTGATGCGAACGACGGGTTGACCGAAGCCCTCACTGAAGTCGACCTCGACTTCGTCGGTGAAGCAGCTACGGAAGAGCTCCCAATCATGAGAGTCGGTTCCCGTGGCGTATCGAAGCTGGACATCGCTGATGTCAGTGCGATCCAACAAGCGCCGCACGCGAGTCTCATCTGTTGGCGATATTTGTGACTGTGTCATATGAAGCACTATAGGAGGCATTCATGTGACACTGTCAAGTAGACTTGCTGCCGTGGTGACGCGAACTGAAGCTGCTGCAGCAACACGGAGCGCCCTCGTCCGCGCCGCGTCCGAACTGCTCGACGAGGGAGGGCCTGACGCGGTGACCCTCCGCGCCGTGGGGGCCCGCGCCGGAGTCTCGCGCGGTGCACCCTACGGGCACTTCGAGCACAAGGCGCATCTGCTCACCCAACTCGCCATCAACGCCTGGAACTCGCTGGCAGACAAAGTGGGACAGCTGCGGACAGACCCGGATGCAACCCCAGGCGCACGGCTCGAGGGAGCCGTGTTGACGCTCATCGAGGTCGGGCGTCGGCAACCGTACCTGTACGCGCTGATGTTCAGCACCCCGGCGGACGACCCGGAGGCCGCCGAGGCCGCGAGCCGCTTGGAGGGTGAGTTCCTCGCCATCGTCGCCGACCTGGTCGGCGAAGCCGACGCTCACCGCTACGGCGCTCTGCTCATGACGAGCGCGCACGGGATCGCAGGACTGGAGCTCAGCGGTCACCTGGCGAAAGAGAAGTGGAAGGTCGACGGTGAGCAACTCGTGCGCATGCTGATCGACGCGATCCGGTCCGGTGCCAAGAACGCTGACGCCGGTGGTAACTGTTAGGTTGCGCGCGAGATGGTGGCTAGCATCGTTCGGGATATGAGCGCAGCAATAGTTGTGAAGGACCTCGCGGCCGGGCACGGGGAGCGGGTCCTGTTCTCGGGGCTCGACCTCGTGGTCGCCCCTGGGGACGTCATCGGGCTCGTCGGGGTCAACGGCGCGGGCAAGTCGACGCTGCTGCGCCTGCTTGCCGGCCTCGACACGCCGGAGCAGGGCGGCATCAGCCTCAACCCGGCCACGGCGGTCGTCGGCCACCTGCCCCAGGAGCCGGAGCGCAGGCCGGGCGAGACCGTCCGCCTGTTCCTGGCCCGCCGTACCGGCGTCGCCCAGGCACAGCGGGACCTCGACGCCGCCACGCAGGCACTGGTGGAGGGTCTGCCGGGCGCCGAGGACGCGTACAGCACGGGGCTGGAGCGCTGGCTCTCGCTGGGTGGCGCGGACCTCGACGAGCGCGCCACCGAGGTGGCCGCCGACCTGGGCCTCACGGTCGGCCTCGACCAGCCGATGACTTCGCTGTCCGGCGGCCAGGCGGCCCGCGCGGGGCTTGCCTCGTTGCTTTTGAGCCGCTACGACCTCTTTCTGCTCGACGAGCCGACCAACGACCTCGATCTCGATGGGCTCGACCGGCTGGAGAAGTTCGTGACCGGCCTGCGCTCGGGCACGGTGCTGGTCAGCCACGACCGCGAGTTCCTCGCCAGGACCGTCACCAGCGTGCTCGAGCTCGACCTGGCCCAGCATCGGGTTCGGCTGTACGGCGGCGGCTACCAGGCCTACCTGGACGAGCGCGAGGTCGCGCGGACGCACGCCAGGCAGCAATACGAACAGTACGCCGAGACCCGCACCCAGCTTGAGGCCCGCGCCCGCACCCAGCGCGCATGGATGGATAAGGGCGTCAAGAACGCGCGCCGCAAGATGAGCGACAACGACAAGATCGGGCGGAACGCCCGGGTCGAGACGACCGAGAAGCAGGCCGCCAAGGCCCGCCAGACGGAAAGGCTGATCGAACGACTCGATGTGGTGGAGGAGCCGCGCAAGGAGTGGGAGCTGCGGATGGAGATCGCCGCCGCGCCCCGCGCCGGAGCGGTCGTCGCAACCCTGCGCGGGGCGGTGGCCCGCCGCGGCTCCTTCAGGCTCGGTCCTGTCGATCTGGAGATCGGCTGGGCCGAGCGGGTGGCCATCACCGGGGCCAACGGCGCAGGTAAGACCACATTGCTGGCCGCGTTGCTCGGCCGGCTTCCGCTTGAGGAGGGGCATGCCTCACTCGGCCCCGGCGTGGTGGTCGGAGAGGTGGACCAGGCACGAGGATTCTTCCTGGGAGGCGAGCCGCTGCTGGATGCCTTCGGGGCGCTGGTCTCGCCGATGCCGCCCGCCGAGGTGCGCACGCTGCTGGCCAAGTTCGGGCTGAAGGCCGCCCATGTGATGCGCCCCGCGGCAACCCTGTCGCCTGGCGAGCGGACCCGGGCAGCCCTGGCGTTGCTGCAGGCCAGGGGTGTCAACCTGCTCGTGCTCGACGAGCCGACCAATCATCTCGACCTGCCCGCGATTGAGCAGCTGGAGTCGGCGCTCGCGCACTATCCAGGCACGCTGCTGCTGGTCACGCACGATCGGCGCATGCTCGATGCGGTGCAGGTGGGCCGTCGCCTGCGGGTCAGTGCGGGGCTGATCACCGAGATCTGAGTACGGCCAGAGCCGTCACCCGCGTGCCGCCTTTCGCCTTCGCGATGACTTCGTCGGCCCTCAGCCACGGCTGCCGGCGAGGGAACATTCCCTCGCCGGGAACAGTGAAGGCCGGGCCTATGGCGTTGACCAGCTGGGATCTGCGGCCACAAGGGTTCGTCGGGTCATCGTCAGTCGTTCACGGCCAGCATCACGTCCGACGCCTTGACCACGGCGGTCACTTCGGAGCCGACCGAAAGACCCAACTCCTCGGCCGCTTCCACGGTGATCGACGCCACCAGGCGGACGCCGTCCGCGTCGAGTTCGATGTTGGCGGTGGCCTCGCCCGTGGTGATGGCCGTGACGCGGGCGGGGATCTTGTTGCGTGCGCTCAGCTTCATGACTGGTCTCCCGTGGTTGATCATCTTCTCCTTCCCCGTCGCCATGGTCATGACTCCCCGTCGTCTTCGAACCCGGGGGCTACAGGCCGGTCATCACCAGGCTCATGTAGTACCAGTAGCCGGAGCCGAAGATGTGCATCGGGATGTAGGCGATCTGTCCGGTGGCGAGCGTGGCGCAGGTGGAGCCCCTCGCGGTGACCGAGCCGAGCACGTCGCCTTGGCCGACGGCGGGCGGGGTGACCTCGCGCAGGCTGAACAGCGCTGACCCGGTGGTGCCGATGGTGGTGGTCGGGTTGGCGAAGTTGCCGGAATAGGCGCGATCACCGTTATTCATGGCGACGTATCGGTTGCCGCTGGGGTACATGTACCCGGCGAGGTTGATCCGGATCTCGTCGCCGTTGTTCTCATCCACGTCGTAGGCGTCGACGTAGTTCAGCTCCACCCGGCACGTGGCGGCCGCGCTCGTCGCGCCGGCGGGCGAGGCCGTGGACACAGCCGCCGAGACGGTCAGGCCCGCCGTGAGCGCGAGCGCGAGTATGAGCTTGTGAGATCGCATGTCGTTTCTCCCTCTGTTGACCTGCGTTTCATGCCGAAACGCCGGCATCTCAGAGTGCGGCAGGCAGCGTGGATAGATCAGTGGCCAAATGCACGCTCTAGCCACGCCTTTCTGCGCGTTCGCGCGGCCGGGGTGCGTGGAGAGCGGGAGATCCTTGGCGGACTCGACGGTCTCCAGGAGGCGTGCGGCTGCCTCAGCCCTCGGCCGTCCCCGCAGTGTTCTCGGCGATATCCGCGACCATCCTGCGCTGTACCTTCTCCGTGGCGATCGCAGACTCCGGCGTCAACTGGCCTAGGCCGTGCTGGTGGAGCGTGCGTCTAGCGTGGCCAGGGTCCGGCGATTCCGAATCGACGCTCCCGCGCAGATCAGGCCGATCAGAAACGGATAGGCGGCGCCGCGTTCGATGAGGCCGATGATGCCGATGGCGGTGTCGCCCGCAGAAAAGATCGCGATGAGGTAGAGCGTTGTCGAAAGCAGGCCGATCACGCCGACCGTGACCAGCGCTCTCCCGATTCTCGGGGAAAAGCCGATGCGCCGACGCATGCTCCCGAGCACGATGGCCAGCACGTTGGCGCCGATGAAGCCTGCGAAGGCTCCCAAGCTGTGGAATTCGCCGGTGCCATTCTCGAGCGCCTCGCCGGAGCCGTGAAACACGGCGAGCAGGACCCCGCCGGCGGCCAGCAGTGTCGCGGGCACAAGCGCTGCCCAGCGGTGCCAACCCGACAAACCGCGCAGCATTGCAGTACCGGCGAGGATTGTGATCCCGAACAGGAAGAAGCCGGTGTTCATCACCCATGCGAGGGGTGAATACATGTACTGCCCGAACAGTGTCGAGGGCTCGGGGACTCCGAGGTTGCTGATGAAGTGGTACGTGTAGCTGTAGGGCGGATCTGTCCACGCTGCGGCGGCGATGAACTCGGCGAGGAAGAAGATCACCGGCCCGGCGATGAGCAACGCTCCCGCAGTTCGGCGCTGCGAAGGCCAACGCGCGTCGGGGGCGAGCCTCTCAATCTTTGCGTCGTTCACGGGTTCCTTTCGATCGAGGCTGGAGCGCGAGCTGATGTTCTCGGTCATGGGCGCGGTCCTTTCAGTTGCTAGTGCCGGGGGCCGGTGGAGGTTCGCGCGGGTTCGGTCCTGCCGTCTGCGTCAGGAGCTCGGTGACCATCAGTCCCACGAAGACGAGGAGAACGCCCCCTCATCGGAGCATCTGGGACCTCGGACGCCGAGTTCACTTCACTCACACACTTAATATAGTGAGACTACTTTTACTGTCAATGTGATTGGAGTCCGGCGCTAGTAGGATCGAGCCATGGTGGATGGAACGGCCGTGGGACGGCGCGAGCGCAAGAAGGCGGCAACGCGGGCGGCGATTCTGGACGCGGCAACGGCGCTCTTCCTCGAACGCGGCTTCGACGCAGTCACTGTTCGTGATATCGCGGACCAGGCGGACGTATCATCCAAGACGGTCTTCACGCACTTCCCCCAGAAGGAGGCGCTTGTCTTCAGCGACGAGGGCGAGAGGCATGAACGCCTCGCGGTCGCGGTAAGCGGCCGGGCGCCGGGGACCACGATCTCCGACGCGCTGAAGGCGCACTACCTCTCCGAGATCGCCGCGATGAAGTCCGAGCCCCAACGCCAGATCCTCACCCTCATGGAAGAGACACCGGCCCTCGTCGACTACGCGGAGAAGATGTGGTTCCGCCACGAGGACGCCCTGGCCGCCGCGATCACCGAGGAGTTCGGGCTCACCGAGCCGAGCGACGAGATCCGCTTCTACGTCCGGTTCGCCCTGCACATCCAGCTCATCGCCATCCGCGAGGCCGATCCAGAACCGACCATCGACGCAGGGTTCCGACTACTCGATGAGGGCTGGACGCGCTATCGCGAGGCCGGAGCAGCTACAACTCAAAGAGGCGGATGAGGGTAGCTGTCTCGGTGGCCGCTTGTCGGGGCGCAACACCATTCCCGAGCGCGGTGAGCTGTCGGGGGTCCGGCAAGCCCCGCGACGGCTGTCGGCCGGTTAAAACGCGGCTGTCGCCGGGTGATCGGGCGAGCACGGAGACCGGGTCGCACGTGGCTGTCGGCGGGCGGCTCAGGTCAGGACGGTGACCGGGTCGCGCGTGGCTGTCGGTGGGCGGTTCAGGTCAGGACGGTGACCGGGTCGCCGAGTCGGAGTTCGCCGCGGCCTCGGGGGACCAGGCGGATGCCGAACCAGGTCTTGCCGTCCCAGCGGCGGTGGCGGGCGAGGGTGCGCAGGGGCTCCTTGCCCTTCTGCAAGGTGACCGGGTCGTAGGTGGTGGTGGCACAGCGGTCGCAGCGTTCCGAGACGCGGAAGGCGAGCGGGCCGATGCGGATCTCGCGCCAGTCGTCCTCGGCGTACGGCGGAGCGCCGTCGATCACGAGGTTGGGGCGGAAGCGGGCCATGTCCAGCGGGCCGGGCGGGTCCTCCTGGCGTTCCAGGGCGCCTTCGATGATCCAGTCGTCCAGCCGCCGCAGCGAGGAGCGGGAGGTGAGCAGGATGGGGGCGTCTCCGGCGAAGGTGACGACCTCGCCGGGCAGGCCGCCGTGGGACGCCGGGACGGCGCAGCGGTTGGGGTCGTCGAGCCAGACCAGGCGGGCCGGTTTGCCGAGCAGCCGGGTGAACCAGGCGTGCGCGTCGGGGTCCGCGAGCACGGCGGTGTCCAGTTCGACGAAGCCCACGGGAGCGCTCTCTCCGGTGGCCGGGGGGATCTTCAGCTGGGGTAGTCCCGGCGCGTCGAGCAGCAGCCCGTCCTCGTCCGTGGCGCTGGCGACGACGGAGAGCAGCCGGGGATTCTCCCCGACCCAATGCAATTCCCCGTGCTCGTCCACGACGGCCCAGCGGCGGTCCCCGGCCAGCCCCCACGGCTCCACGACCGCCGAATCCACCACCCACCCTGAAACCGACTTAACCGGATATTTCCGGATCTCAGCTAGCTCCATCCCAGCACCATACGTCTGAGAGAGCGCTTTCACGAGTGGTGGGCGTCTACCCGGGCTCACCGTCCGGAAGCCGCCTGTCTAGATGTCGCCCGTCTCGAACGGGATGAGCTCCGGTCTTTCCGCGGTGACGTTGTCGCCGGAGGAGGTTCCGCGCAGGCGCCGCCCGAGCCACGGCCTGAAATGTTCACGGAGCCGATGCGCGTCCGCCAGCGTTTGGCCGCGGGGTGGACCTGCTCCCGGGGGCGGCCACACCTTGCGCCGGTCGTCCTCGGGCGGGACCCCCAGCACCTTCGCGGCGACCATCCGGTGGCCTTCCTACGTCTGTCGACGTCAAACGTGCGGCGTCAGCAGCGAGCGCAGCAGGCCGGGCCATCCGGGACCGTCGTAAACCCGTTCGGGTATCAGATAGCGGTAAGAACCGACGGCGCGGATCTCGTCGTCACGCACGGGCAGCACGACGAACTCCAGCGAGAACGGTCGCGCCTTGCGGCCCAGCTCGTTCTCGACCTCGGCCACCACCTGGCCGGTCGGCACCTTCTCACGCATATGCCGGCCAGCCGCCATGCCGGCGCTCTTGCGGGCATTGCCCCAACGACGGGCCTGCTCTCAACGTCCGGCCACAGCCTGCCGCAGCGCGGGGAAACCATGGAGGCCGGAGAAGTCGGGCGGTGAGAATGACCACACCACCGGCGGGTTCTCACGATCCAACGGCAAGGTCATCGTGGGGGCGGTGACAAGTGACCGCCACCAGTCCAACCATCCCTCGGCCAGCTCCGCGGCGTCCGACGGGTCCGTACGCCGGTCAGGCAGCGTCTCGATATCCAGCGGCCCGGGTACGACGCCCTCCACTTCCACCTGGATGCGTTCGGCGGCGCGGAACCACAGCGCTATGTCGTGAGGATGCGACCAATGGTCAATGCTGATGCGCCACGGCATCCAACCAGCTAGCTGCATCGCCCGCTCCGGTCTGCCTACCCCTGGGACCGCCGCTTCTCCCCGCGGCCACAGGTTCGCATGCGATCTCGCCGCCGTCGATAGCGCCGCACCCTTCTGCCGTGAATCATCACACTTTCGTCGATCCATGGCAAAAGGTATGGGCAAGTCGAAGATCTCGCCTTATATTACGGCGAAGAGAAGCATTAATTCCGTCATGTTACAGCGAACGAGATCCGACATCCGCCGTTCGATCGGCATATCGACGGTGCCGTAGCCCCCCACGCCGCGCTGAACGCGGCGCCCTCACCGAGATGGGACTGGTCATGCGGAAATTACCCCTGTTATCCGTCTTACTGCTCACCGCACTCTCCTGGCTCGTCGTACCCGCTCAAGCGCGTGCGGCGGTGCCGCCGCAGGAGCCGGGCATCACCCTGCGCACCTACGACGTCCAAGTCGAGCTGTCCAAGCTCTGCACGCTCAAGCCCGGTCAGACACCCAACGTGGACAAGCTGATGCCCACGATCAACTGGGCCTCCGACGCCGACTTCGGCCTGGTCGACATGTTCGTCACCGAGGCCATCGGCAACATCTCCATCGCCGCCGCGGGCACGTACGAGTTCCGGCTCACCAGCGACGACGGCTCCCGGCTGCGCATCGACGACACCGTCGTGATCACCAACGACGGGCGGCACGGGCCGATCGCCGTGGACGGCACGATCACCCTGACCACCGGCTACCACGCGCTGCGCGTCGACCACTTCGAGCACCTGTACGGCCAGCAGCTCAAGCTGGAGTGGAAACCACCCGGATCCTCGGCGTTCACCCTCGTGCCGAACTCGGTGCTGAGCACGGACGCGGGCGTGGTGCGGGTCACCGCCCCCGGGCGCAAGGAGTGCGAGAGCGGCGCCGACTCTCCGGGCGACGGGCTGCCACTGGAGTCCGTACACCCTGACTTCACGCTCACCGACCTGCGACCGGCCGGTTTCCAGCCGCAGGTGACCGCGATGGACTGGCTGCCCGACGGCCGGCTGGCGATCGCCACGTGGGGCGGCTCGGAAACCAGGCTCGGCGAGGTCTACCTGCTCGGCAACGTCACAGGCCAGACCTCACCCGCGCAGGTCACCACCAAGAAGATCGCCAGCGGGCTGCAGGAGCCCATGGGCATCAAGTACGTGGACGGCAAGCTCTACGTGTCGGAGAAGTCCCGGCTGGTGGAGCTGAACGACACCAACGGCGACGAGGTCGCAGACAACCTCAGGACCGTGGCGACCTGGCCGTTCGGCGGCAATTTCCACGAGTTCGCGTTCGGGCTGCTCTACCGTGACGGCCACTTCTACCTCAACCTCTCCGTCGCCATCAACTACGGCGGCGCCACCACCGACCCGCAGCCGGCGCCGGACCGGGGCACGGCCATCAAGGTCAACAAGGCCACCGGCGAGGTCGAGTACATCGCCGGCGGTCTGCGCACACCCAACGGGCTCGGCTGGGGTCCGAACGACGACCTGTTCGTATTGGACAACCAGGGCGGCTGGCTGCCCGCCTCGAAACTGGTGCACATCACGAAGGACCGGTTCTTCAACCACTACACCAACCCTGACGGCCGGTTCGACAACAACCTGGTGAGCGCGCCCGTACTCTGGCTGCCGCACAACGAGATCGCCAATTCCCCCAGCACGCCCCTGCTCATGAAGCAGGGCAGGTTCGCGGGGCAGCTGCTGTTCGGCGACGTCACCTACGGCGGGATCCAGCGCGGCTACCTCGAGAAGGTCAACGGCGAGTACCAGGGCGCGGTCTTCCGCTTCACCCAGGGCCTCGAGGCAGGGGTCAACCGGATCAGCCTGGGGCCCGACGGCGCCATCTACGCCGGAGGTCTCGGCGCCGGCGGAAACTGGGGCCAGCCGGGCAAGCTCACCTACGGACTGCAGAAGCTGACCCCCAGCGGCGACAAGGCTTTCGACATCCTGAAGATGCGCGCGATCGAGGGCGGCTTCGAGCTGGAGTACACCCAGCCGCTGTCGGCCGCGACCGCCACGTCGCTCGCGGCCAAGTACCAGATCACCCAGTGGCGGTACGCCGCGGCCTCCACCTACGGCGGCCCCAAGGTGGACGAGGAGCCGCTGACCGTCACCTCCGCCGACCTGTCCGCTGACAGGAAGAAGGTCACGCTGAAGATCGCGGGCCTCAAGGCCGACCGCGTGGTGCACCTGCGCTCGCCGCGTCCGTTCAGCTCGGCGTCGGGGCAGCCGCTGTGGAGCACCGAGGCCTGGTACACGCTCAACACCTTGGTCAACGGCCCGGAGACCGACACCGTCTACGAGGCGGAGAGCGCCTCGCACAGCGGCGGCGCGAAGCTGAACACCGACCACCAGAGCTACACGGGCGCCGGTTTCGTCGACGGCTACGGGAACCTGGGAGCGGCCACGCAGTTCGCCGTGCACGCCCCCAGGGACGGCACGTACCACGTCGGCCTGCGCTACTCCAACGGCCCGAACCCCGCACCCGGCAACAAGTCCGTCAGCGTGTACGTCAACGGGACCAAGATCAGGCAGGTGCCCCTGCCCAGCACGGTGACGTGGGAGCAGTGGGCCACCCGGGTCGAACCGCTCACGCTGCACGAGGGCACCAACCTCATCACCTACAAGGTCGACAGCGGCGACACGGGCCACGTCAACCTCGACTCCCTCACCGTGGCCGCGCAGCGCGTGTTCGAGGCGGAGAACGCCACCCTGGCCGGTGGCGCGAAGGCGAACAGCGACCACCCGGGCTTCACCTACAAGGGCTTCGTCGACGGCTACTGGAACGCGGGCGCCAGCACGACGTTCAGCGTGTGGTCGGACACGACCGGCCCGCACAACGTCGGGCTCCGCTACGCGGCCGACACCACCCGGTCGGTGAGCGTGTACGTCAACGGCGAGAAGGTCCGGCAGGTGCGGCTGGCCAGTAGTGGCGGCTGGAACGCCTGGGCCGTCCAGACCGAGCCGCTCAACCTGACGCGGGGCACGAACGAGATCACGTACAAGTACGACAGCGGCGACACCGGCAACGTCAACCTGGACCACATCACCGTGTCGCCGGCGCAGCGCATCACACTGTTCGACGGGTCCAGCCTGGCGGCCTGGGAGAAACGGGCTGGCGGGTCGGCGACCTGGCCGATCGCGAACGGCTCCGTGGAGTCCTATGGCGGCGACATCCGTACCCGGCAGACGTTCGGCGACTTCAAGCTCCACGTCGAGTGGTACGAGCCGGACTACCCGCCGAACGTGACCGGGCAGCAGCGCGGCAACAGCGGCGTCTACCTCCAGGAACGCTACGAGATTCAGGTCCTCGAGTCGTCCGGTGACCCCGCACCGCTCGTCAACGGGGCGGGCTCGATCTACAACAAGCGCGCGGCCGACAGCAATGTGGCCACCGCTTCAGGAACGTGGCAGACCTACGAGATCACCTTCCGCGCGGCCCGCTACACCAGCGCGGGAGTGAAGACCGACAACGCGCGGGTCACGGTCGTCTGGAACGGCGTGGTGGTGCACAACGACGTGGCCATCGACGGCGGCACCGGCGACAACATCCCCGAGAGCGCGGCGTCGGGCGGGATCCGCCTGCAGGACCATGGCGACGCTGGCGAGAATCCCCGCTTCCGCAACGTGTGGATCGAACCCGTCTCCTAGAGCGACCTCATCCGGCCGGCAGGCCGTCCCGCCCTCCGCGGGACGGCCTGCCGGCCGAGTCATGTGCGCGACCGGATCCACCCGATGACGCAAACGCTCCACGCAGGGCTGGACGGTAACGATCGCCAAGTAGTTAATTCCCTACTATTCAGCTGTTCGTTAGTGCCACTATCCAACTGCTGGCCGACAGGCCGGGGGAGTCGCGCCGCCTCCATGCCGGCAGGCACGATGTATGCGGTGACCAGCATCGACAGGAACCAGATCCAGGGCTGACCGCCGCCACCGACCTGCCGCCGGCCGCGGGTGGATGTCGCGAAAACTCAAGAGAGGGCTCCTTCGACCAACCCTTGACTGGCAACATGCTCGGGTATAAAAACAAACGGAACAACATCGAAACGGCGGTGAATCAACAGCAATGTACGCCGAGGAACGGCAGCAGGAGATTCTGCGTGAAGCCCGGTCCGCGGGGCGGGTCAACGTGGTGAGCCTGGCGGAACAGTTCGGCGTCACGACGGAGACGATCCGCAGGGACCTGACGGTTCTCGAGCGCGCGGGCGTGCTGCGGCGCGTGCACGGCGGGGCGATCCCGGTCGAGCGGCTTGGCTTCGAGCCCGCTCTCGCGGCGAGGGACGAGGTCATGACGGCGGAGAAGGAGCGCATCGCCAAGGCGGCGCTGGCTGAGTTGCCGCAGGACGGAGCCATCATCATCGATGCGGGCACGACGACGGGCCGCCTTGTTCAGGCCATACCCGCCGACCGCGAGCTCACCGTCATCGTCAACTCGCCGCCCCTGGCCACGGCGCTGGCCGCCCGGGCCAATGTGACGGTGTTCATGCTGGGAGGCCGGGTCCGGGGGCGTACGCTCGCGACGGTCGAGGACTGGGCACTCCAGCAGCTCTCCCAACTGCATATCGACGTGGCCTTCATGGCGACCAACGGCTGTTCTGTAGCCAAGGGACTGACCACGCCCGACCCGGCCGAGGCGGCGATCAAGAGAGCTATGATCGCCTGCTCGCAGCGGGCCGTGCTGCTGGCGGACCACACCAAGTTCTCCGACAACTACCTGACGCGCTTCGCGGCGTTGTCCGAGATCGATGTGATCATCACTGACACGCGGCTGGATCTCCAACTCGCCGGGGATGTGGCGGCAGCCGGACCAGAGGTTGTGCGCGTATGATCCTCACGCTGACGCTGAACCCAAGCCTGGACCGTACCATCGAGGTCGGCTCGCTGACCCGCGGGGCCGTCATCCGGGCGGCGGCCGCTCACCTCGACCCCGGAGGCAAGGGGGTCAACGTGTCACGCGCGCTGCTGGCCAACCAGGTGCGGTCGCGCGCCGTCATCCCGTTCGGCGGGGCCGAAGGGCAGCAGCTCGTGGCCCTGCTCGCCGCCGCGGGCATCGACATGATCTCCGTTCCGGTGGCAGGGGCGACCCGTTCCAACGTCACGCTGGCGGAACCCGACGGAACCGTCACCAAGATCAATGAGCCTGGCACGCCGCTGACGGCGGCCGAGCTCGACACGCTGGCGGGCGCGGTCCTCGACGCCGCCGGATCGGCCGACTGGGTCGTCGCCTCGGGCAGCCTGCCGCCCGGCGTGCCGACCGAGGTGTACGCCGTTCTGTGCGAGAGGTTCGTCAGCGCCGGCATCCAGGTCGCGGTCGACACGAGCGGACCTGCCCTGGTCGCCGCGCTGCCTGCCGGCCCCACGCTGATCAAGCCCAACCGCGAGGAACTCGCGGAGGCGACCGGAACCCCGATCACCTGCCTCGGCGACGTCATCGACGCCGCGGGCAAGCTCCGGGCGATGGGCGCACGCTCGGTGCTGACCAGCCTCGGCGCCGATGGAGCGCTGCTCATCGAGGGCGACCAGGTCTGGTACGGCAGTTGCCCCGTCGAGGAGCCGCGCAGCAGCGTGGGCGCGGGCGACTCCATGCTCGCGGGATTCCTGGCGGCGGGCGCACGCGGCGAATCGGCGCTGGCCGAGGGCCTCGCGTGGGCGAGCGCCGCCGTGGGACTGCCGGGCAGCCGCATGCCGAGCCCGGCCGACATCGATCGCACAGCTGTCCGGATCTGCACCGCTGATCCGGCCATGCCGCTCATGCCCGGGGGATGAGCGGCGTAATTCCCCCCACCAGGCGGCCCCTGCACGGGCCGTCCACCCCGAAGGAGTACATCAGTTGGCCACACCATATACCCCCACGGTTCAGGGAACCGGCATCCGGGCCACCATCCAGCGTTTCGGCGGCCATCTGGCCGGGATGATCATGCCGAACATCGGCGCGTTCATCGCCTGGGGCCTGATCACCGCCCTGTTCATCCCCACCGGCTGGCTGCCGAACGAGACGCTGGCCGCGCTGGTCGGCCCCATGATCAGCTCTCTGCTGCCCATCCTGATCGGCTACACCGGCGGCCGGATGGTGCACGGCCAGCGCGGCGCCGTGGTCGGCGCGGTCGCCACCATGGGGGTGATCGTCGGCAGCGAAGTCCCGATGTTCCTGGGCGCCATGATCATGGGCCCGCTGGCGGCCTACATCATCAAGAAGGTGGACGAGTTCACCCAGGCGCGCACCCGCGCGGGCTTTGAGATGCTGGTGGACAACTTCTCCGCCGGCATCATCGGCGGCGCGGCGGCGGTGGCCGGAGTGTTCGGCATCGGGCCCGTGGTCGAATGGCTGACCGAGCGGGCCAGCGAGATCGTCGACTTCCTGGTCGGGCAGCAGCTGCTGCCGCTGGCCTCGATCCTGATCGAGCCGGCCAAGGTGCTGTTCCTCAACAACGCGATCAACCACGGCGTGCTCGGCCCGCTCGGCGTGGCGCAGGCGGCCGAGACCGGCAAGTCGATCCTGTTCATGCTGGAGACCAACCCCGGCCCCGGTCTGGGCCTGCTGATCGCCTACATGCTGTTCGGGCCGCGGTCGCTGCGGCCCTCCACCCCGCCGGCGATGATCATCCACTTCCTGGGCGGCATCCACGAGATCTACTTCCCGTATGTGCTGATGAAGCCGCGCCTGATCCTGGCCGTGATCGCCGGCGGCGCCTCGGGGATTCTGACCTTCCTGGTGACCGGGGCCGGGCTGGTGGCCACCCCGTCGCCGGGCAGCATCTTCGCCTATCTGGCGGTGACCCCGAAGGGCGGCTGGTTCGGCGTCATCCTCGGGATCATCGTCGCGACCGGGGTGTCGTTCATCGTGGCGTCGGCGCTGCTGGGCTTCGGCCGGGGCAGCAACGACGAAGAGACACCCAGTACCGAACCCGCAGCACAGGAGGCGTAAAGGCGATGGCCAGCATCGACGGCAAGGACGTCCGCAAGCTCGTCGTGGCCTGCGACGCGGGGATGGGCAGCAGCGTCATGCTGGCCAGCCAGCTCCGCAAGCAGCTGAAGGGCACTCAGGTGGAGGTGGTGCACACCCCGGTCAACTCGATCCCGAAGGACGCCGATGTGATCGTCAGCCATGTCGGGCTGGCGGACCGGGCGAGGGTGAGCGCTCCGGGTGTGGTGCTGGTGTCGTTCCAGATCTTCATCGGCGA
>NZ_BLAE01000036.1 GCF_009687865.1 Acrocarpospora macrocephala | reverse complement strand
ATTGCCGGGGCCAGGCCACGCCGTGATTCGTCCTCCAGGTCGAAGGAACGGCCTAGGTGGAGCGACGCCTTGCGTGATCGTCCCTTTCTCCTCATGGCAGCATCCCAAGCCGTCACCAGCTTCGCCTGGCTGATTCCCCACATGGCGTTGCCGGTCTATCTGATCGTCGTGGAAAAGGTCTCACCTTGGGTGGCGTCGGCGGGACTGACGTTGAACATGCTGATATCCATCGCTCTGCAAACGGTGGTCACACGATTGACCGCCGGTTTCTCGCGAACGGTTGTGATCGCCGGGGCGACCGGCCTCATGACCTCTGGCGTGGTAGCGATAGCAGTTTCAGGACACACTCAGGGCCTGAGCCAGACCAGTCTGATTCTTCTCGGCGTCACCCTGTTGACCCTGGGTCAACTCGTTCACGGTCCCGCGGTGTCGGCACTGGTGACACTGCATGCGCCCAAGGCGGCCCGAGGTCGCTATATGAGCATATTCCAGCTTGCCTGGGCGTGCTCATCGGTTGGCGGACCGGTTCTGGTCGGATCACTAGTCGAACTGGACGCGACCCTCCTTTGGGCCACGTTCGCACTGATGATTTTGTTTGGAGGCGCGGGGTACATATGGGCTCTCCACGTGAAGTCGAGCACACACAATCAGACGGAACAGTTCCAGGCCACGGCGAAGGGCACAACCCCGCCCTGAATCGCCTGGCAGAGTTACAGGAAAGATACCGCAAACTCGAGAGCCGGCTGAGCCGTCGCAGCCAGTGGTCGGAGAGCTTCGTCGGACGCGAATTGCGGATGAACACCTTCCGTGAAGACAACTGCTATGTCTGGCAGACGCGCTATTTCGGCGAAGACCAAGTCCTCAAGTATCCTCTCTACGCCGCCTACATCGCGAAGAGTGACACGCAGGGGCTACTTGGTGTGCTAAGCGAGGACGGCGCCTTCGGCTGTGAGCGATTCTATTCCGATCGCTTCGGCTGGGTGAGCCGAGATCTGCTGGACTCCCTCAACGAGATCTACTTCCTTGATCGGCACATGGACATCTTCGGCAGGGAAGATCTCGTCGTCGTGGACATCGGCGCTGGATACGGCCGACTCGCCCATCGAATGGCGGAAGCGGTTCCCGGGCTGAACAAGTACTACTGCCTCGACGGTATTCCCGAATCCACATTGGTCTGCGAAACGTATTTGAGATTCAGGGAGGTCGAGCGCAAGGCTGTGGCGCTGGCCCTCGACGAACTCCATGTCGTCTCGGATTCCCGACGCCCTGATCTCGCGGTGAACATACACAGCTTCTCCGAGATGCCTTACACAGCGGTGGACGGCTGGCTCAGCTGGCTGCGAGACCTGGGGGTGCCCTTTCTCCTCATCGTGCCAAACGACAGCGACAAACCATTCAGTTGCGAAGCCATCGTGGACGGCATTGCGGTGAGGCGCCCGCTGGAGCCGCTTCTCAAGAGCTATGGCTACCGTCTCACGAGCTGCGAGCCCATTATCCTCGATGACAAGGTCCGTGAACTATTGGCAGCCACCAACTATTTCATGCTGTTCGAGCTTCGGGAATGAGTTTCCGGCCCAGGGGCGAGGCTCTGCGGCGAGCAGGCACCAAGCGTCAGCGGGGGCGGGACGGAAACCTCAGTAATTGAATGGACAGGCGAAAGATGCGGCCAGAGCCCAAGATCGCAACTAAGATAAACATCCCGCTGCAGGTCGGCAAGCAATTGATGGCACGGGTCAGCATGGTGTCATTCGACGGCTTGAGCGCCCCCGGGGAGCATGTCGCGCTCATTTTCGGAGAGATCGCAGGCGACGAGGCGCCGCTGGTGCGGGTTCATTCGGAGTGCCTGACCGGCGACGTGTTCCGGTCGGCGCGTTGCGATTGCGGTGATCAGCTCAGCGAGGCCATCGAGCTTATGGCCGGATCATCCGGGATCCTACTGTATCTGCGCCAGGAAGGCCGTGGAATCGGCCTGTACAACAAGTTGAGAGCATATGCGCTCCAAGACGGCGGGCTGGACACCTTCGATGCGAACACCGCGCTGAACTTCGAGCACGACCTGCGCAATTACCTGGTCGCGGCCGAAATGCTCGCGGCGATCGGCGCGATTAGAATTCGACTCTTGTCGAATAATCCAGACAAGGTGAAGCAGCTGGCGGCGAATGGCATTGAGGTGTGTGCTCGGATCCCAACCGGCGTGTACGAGAACCCCATCAACCGTGGTTATCTGGAGGCCAAGGTCTATCGAGGTAACCATGAAATCGCGCTGCGCTAGCGGCCAATTCGCGATCGCACCTCAGGGAGCCGGGCATGCGACCAGTCAAGATAGGCGCATCGGTCATGTTCCACCCGAAACGGCGGCCGGCCGCCCAGGCATTGGCGGCACAGCTTGCCGATTTCAACTGCGCACTCGCCGAAGACCCCAGCCCGGGTGGACCGCCGACGAGTCGCCGCTCGGCTCTGCGTGCGTGGTCCCAGGCGCGAGCGGACACGACACATCATCTCGTGCTGCAGGATGACGTCATTCTCGGCGCGGACTTCGTCAGCGCGGTTTCGAAGGCGGCCGGCCTCCATCCGGACTGCGCGCTAGTCCTGTACACCAACTGGAACTGCTGGAACGGCGCGGCCGTAAGACTGGCGGCGGCAACCGGCGGCACGTGGGCCCGAGCGGTAAGAGGCGAATGGGTTCCGACGCTGGCCCTGTTACTGCCGCGTGCGGATGCTGCGGGGGTCGTGGCTGAAGGCTCTCCGGCGGAGTGTGCCGAGCTCCCAGACGACGTCTTCGTCCAGCGCTATCTAGAACGCGTTGGCCGGTCAACTTTGATCTCGCTGCCGAATCTGGTCGAACACGCCAGCGGCCCGAGCGTGATGGGGCACGCACATGGCCCACGGAATTCCGTGTGCTTCATTGAGAACGTGAACCTAGCGGAGAATTATTGGCAGACGCCTTCGATCTCGGCTCCCGCTACCGTGCTTCCATACGTGTTTCGCGGTCGCGCGGGAACCGTGGTGCTCGAAGAGGCCACGGGAATCTGGAGATACATTTCTTGGCGCAGCTTTCTCCACCTCATAGGAGCTCAGGACCAGATCGAGATGATCCGGGACGACGCGATGAAGTTCGTGCGGCAAGTCGCGGTGCCTCCGCGGTTCGGTCCCTTCGTCGTCGAGAACCAATTCGCGGGAGCATTCATCTATGGGTTGATAGCGGGCAGTCAAGGTGGCGCATGGAACAGCCTGGTTGAGGAGTGCTTGGAGACACAACTCCTCGGCGGTCTGAGCAACACGGGTGTCGTGCTGGGGGACGATGCGCTGGGCGCGATGGGTCAAGAACTGGTCACCCAATGGCATGACGGCTTGAATCACGGGCGTAGTCGCCTGTCTCCTGATTTCGCGGGCCGATCGCTGGACTGCTATCCGGCCGCTGCGGGCGTGTGGACATACCGTCTCGAGGACGACCCAGAAGCAGCCCGAAAGGAGACTTGACGCATATGGTGGACATGCTTATGCCCTCGTGGCCTCGCACACCTTATGGTGGTGAGAACATCCCCGAAGGCTGGCGGCCCCGGCAGTCCGTCACGATATTCACCTGCTTCTACCGGGAACCCATCCAGGCCTTTGAGCGTTCCGCTCAGGGGCAGCAGCGACTGTCCTATCCGTGCGATCTCCTAGAACTCGTCTGGGTGGTCTCCAGTGAACAGGAACAGGATGTCAAGCACGCAGAATCGATGATACGAAGATACAACCAGGACGGGCGGTTGAACTGGCATCTCAAAGTCCTGCCATCTGTATCACCGAAAGGTCATGCCCTTAATCAAGTATTCGATCTCTCCGAGGCAGAAGTGATCGGGATCCTCGATGCCGACGTCGTACCAGGGCCGGATCAGCTGCGTGAGGCCGTATTCGCACTTGAGGTCGAGGGATACGACCTGGTCCAGGCAGCAGAGGTCAGCGCTGGTGGTGCCGGGCTGTTCTCACAGATTCGGGCACTGGAGGACAGCACGTGGTGCTCCTCCCAGCGTGGCCTGAACCGGTGGCTTGGCGTGCACGTCGTCGAAGGGAGCTCGGTCTACGGTCGGCGTACCACCTGGAACAGCGCGCGCCCGTTCCTGGATACGGGCGCGGAGGAGTCATATGAATGGGGTCTCAGATTTATCGAGCAAGGATTCAAGCTGGGCTTCGTCCGCACGGCCTCGCGGGAGTCGCCCGGCACGAATGTGCGGCTGGCGATCATGCAGCGCAGCCGCTGGTCCCGGGGCGAGCTCCAAAGGCTGATATCCAATAGAAACAGGCTGAGCGGGCGAGCGCGCAGACTTGCCTGGATGGCACTGGTGAGTATTGCGACCAGGCTCCTTATCCCGATACTTTTAGTCCTTTCCCCTTTCGCCCTGAGCGCGACGGTGCTCCTGTCCGTACTCCTTCTTGCCGAGCTCACCAGACTGCTGTGCACGGCGTCCGATCCGCTGGTTCGCGCACACTCGTCACTCAGGGCATGGCTATTACTGATCCCTTGGGAAGTCCTCGCCTCGGCGAGCCTCTTCAAGGCCATCGCCGACCTGGCCAAAGGCAACAACATCTGGTACAGCGTCCGCGAAAGTTGACTCTCACGCGTCCAGGCCGAGGCGTTGCAGGCGATCCTCGGCGCTGCCCTCGATGACGTACTCGAGCTGAGCCGCGTTGATCTCCGCCACCCGGGCGACGCTCTTGGCGGTGACGTGCTGCCGCTCGAACTCCGCCATCGTCGGGAACTCCGCCTCCAGCACCATATGGTGCAGCCCGCCGAACGCGGGCGCCCACACCCGGTACGGCGTGAGGCCCTCGGCCACGTACAACTCGTTCTTCTCCCGCTGCAGCTTCATGAACGCGGGCAACGCGCCGTATCTGAGGTTGCGCAGGATCTGGTGCCGATAACTCATCAAGGGGTCTCCATGTGGGGAACGGCCACCCAGCCCTTGTCGAAGGGCGTGGTGAAGAAGTTGTGCACGCGCAGATGCGAGATGAGCCACCGGCCGTCCTCGCGGCGGAACTCGTTGTCGTAGCTCCCCGCGATCCACAGCGGCTGGTCGCCGCGGTAGGTGCACGCCTGGAAGTACATCCACCGGCCGCGCGCGGCGTCGCCGTCCACCTCGACGGCGCCGTTGGTCAGGAAGTGCGCCGCGAACGGCATCCGGTCGACGTTGCGGTCGAACTTCCGCACCAGCGCAGGTCGGCCGACGGCCGCCCAGCCGGGGTTGCCGTGCGGGCCCACGCTCTCCCAGCGGCCGTCCTCGGTGAACAGCACGCTCACATGGTGGCCCTTGTCCTCCTTGCGGTCGGCCGCGGCCATGTACGCCACCATGAGCTGCTCGATCTCGTGCCGTGACTCCAGCAGATCCAGCCGCGCCAGCAGCGCCTCGCCCGGCTCACCCACCGGTGGCCCCCAGCGCGGCCTGGTAGCGGGTGAGCAGCCAGGCGTTCATCTGCGGGATCGTGGTCTCCAGCTTGGCCAGCGGCCCGCGCGGCG
This sequence comes from Acrocarpospora macrocephala, assembly GCF_009687865.1. Classification (GTDB taxonomy): domain Bacteria; phylum Actinomycetota; class Actinomycetes; order Streptosporangiales; family Streptosporangiaceae; genus Acrocarpospora; species Acrocarpospora macrocephala. The sequence goes on along the minus strand of NZ_BLAE01000036.1, from coordinate 186,132 downwards.
CGAACCTGGACTCGTACCCGCGCTGCAGCGCCTCGGTGGTGACGGCGTCCTGCTCGATCGCCACCGCCTTGCGCTTGAGCTGCTCGGCGTAGATCTCCTCGAAGCCGGGCACCTCGACCGCCGACTTCGGGTACAGGTTGACCCGGCGCAGGTCGATCGTCCGGGCCGAGGTGGGCAGCACGAACGACAGGCTGACGAACGTCGGCTGGAAGATACCGAAGATCAGCGGCGGCACCGACGCGAACATCACCCGCCTGCGCTGCTCCTCGGTCAGGCCGGGGATGCCCGGCGTGCGCCGCCTGCCGTCGGCCGCGTCGCCGAGGCTGGCCTCCTCGCTGACCAGGTACGTCGGGTGCATGATCTGCCCGTCGCCCGGGTCGAACTCGCCGAACTCCGCCAGCCGCGACGGCGCGCTCTCGTGCACGCCCTTGTGCACGAACGCGGTGTGGTACGGCTCCAGCGCGTTGTCGTGATGGATCTTCCAGTTCCACGGCAGGTCGCGGCGCATCGAGGCGGGCATCGGCACCAGCTCGTCCAGCCCGAACGTGGCCAGCTCGGCGTCCAGCTTGGCCAAGGTGGGGGCGAGCGGGCGGGCGTCCGGGTCGAAGTTCACGAACACCAGGCCGTGGAAGATCTCGGTGCGCACGGCCGGCAGCCGGACGAACCGGCGCAGGTCCTTCAGCGGCACGGTCTCGGTCATCTGCGGGGCCGCGACCAGCTTGCCGTCCAGACCGAACGCCCAGTTGTGGTACGGGCAGACCAGCTTGGTGCCGTTCAGGCAGGGCGCCTCGGCCTCCCGGGCGTTCAGCCCGTCGAAGATCGGGTGCCCGCGGTGCTGGCAGATCGTGGACAGCGTCCGGATCTCGCCGCTGAGGTCGCGGAGCACCACGATCGGCTCGTCGAAGATCGTCATCGGGAGCTGGTCCCCGGGGTTGGGGATCTCGTTGACGTGCGCGACGCACAGCCATTCGCGGCCGAAGATGGCCTGCTTCTCGAACTCGAAGAAGTCCTGGCTGGTGTAGACCTGGCGGGGCAGGAGCTGCGCGGACTGCACCGGGTCGGTGCACCGCTCCACGTCGAGGAGGATCTCCGCGGCGCGGGCGCGGATCTTGTCGTCAAGCACGGTGTCCACGTGCTTCTCCTTCCTGGGGATGGGCCTTAGAGGCCGATGCCGTCCTTGACGTACTTGTTGGTGAAGATGTCGGAAGGCTTGAGCCCGTCCTTGAGCGCCTTGTTCTGCGCGGCGAAGATCGGCGACAGGATGTCGATCATCTTCTGCACGCGGGTCTCGTCGAAGCGGCCGATGGTGCCGGTGGAGTCGTTGGCCGCGAGCTGCCGGTCCAGGATCGTCTTGACCGCGGCGGCGTTCAGGCCCTCGCTGGTCTGCCAGAACTCGCCGATCTCCTGGTTCATCTCGGTGATCTTGGCGGAGATGGGGCCCGGGTTCTTCAGGAAGTCCACCCACGCCCGCTGCATCATCGGCACGAACTCCTTGAGGCAGGCGTCGTACTGCGTCACCAGCTCCGGCCGCATCGACAGCGAGCTGGCGTAGTTCACGTAGCCGGCGTCGTACACGAGCAGCGTGCTGACGGGCTTGTTCCAGCCGCGGGTCTCGCTGCCGTACTTGTACGGCTCGGCGCTGGCCAGCCCCGACTGCACCACCCCGCCGTCGGAGGCCACCCACCGGTCGGCGCTGCCCTGGTAGGACCCGTCCACCTGGCTCTTCTTGAGCTGGCCTGAGCCGACGAGATACTCCATGTAGGTCGAGCCCTCGAAGTACAGCACCGGCGTGTCCGTCTTGCCGATGTCCGCGATCGACTTGAAGTCGAACTTCTCCGGGTTGTACATCAGGATCTGCGGATCCTTGTCGAAGTAGCTCATGACCGCGACCGTCGGCTGCTCCTTGGAGTTCTGGATCGCCTCATCGGTGGCCAGCATGCCCATGAACAGCGAGTCGTCCTTGTACAGCTGCGCGGTCACCTGGTCGTTGCCGGTGAGCGGGCCGCCCGCCCGCACCTCCACGTTCACCCCGGTGTCGGCCAGCGGGCCTTTGTACACGCCGGTCTTGGCGTCGAGGGTGCCGCCGGGGCCGATGAGCTGGTACATCCCGCCGTACTCGGCTTCGGGGAACCAGCTCAGCTGGATGGAGATCGTGTCGGGGCAGACGCCCTTGAGCGAGACGCCGGTGGTCACCGTCGGCGCGGCCTGCGGGGCCGCCGCCTCGGTGGTGTCCCCGCCGCAGGCGGCGGTCAGCGTGAGGAGGCCGGCCGCGGCCAGCGTGCGAATGGAGGGTTTCATATCGTGGCTCGCATTTCAGCTTGACTTCGAGTGCGCCGAGGCGTGCCAGTTCCGCAGCACGTGCCGGCTGATCAGGGTGTTGGTCAGGAAGAGGGCCAGGCCGAGCAGCGAGGAGCAGATGATCGCGGCGTACAGCCGCTCGGTCTCCAGGGACGCCCGGTAGATGTCCAGCAGGCGCCCGATGCCCGGATCGCCCTGCCGGAAGAAGAAGTCGGCCACGATCGCGCCGATGACCGAAAGGCCGCCGGAGATGCGCAGCCCGGTGAGGATGTTGGGCAGCGCCGCCGGGATCTCCAGCCGCCACAGCCGCGTCCACCGGCCGGCCTTCATCAGGTCGAACAGGTCGCGTTGCGACGGCTCGACCGACTTCAGGCCGAACAGGGTGTTGGTGATGATCGGGAACAGCGCCAGGATCGAGCAGATCAGGATCCGGCTGAAGGTGTCGAACCCGAACCAGAGCCCGACCAGCGGCGTCATGGCCAGCACGGGCAGCGTTTGCAGCGCCACCGCGTACGGGTAGAAGGATCGCTCCATCGCGACCGACTGCGACATGACCACGGCCAGCGTGAACCCGATCGTTCCGGCGATCGCGAATCCGGCGAGGGAGATCGCGGCGGTCGAGCCGAGACCGGCCAGGATCTCCGCGAAGTTGTGCCAGTCCAGGAAGCCGACGGACACCACGTCGTGCGGGGGAGGCAGGAGGAAACGGCGGCGTTCGCTGAGCAGGCCGTACGAGATCAGGTACCAGACCGCCACGAACAGGGCGAAGACGATCAACGGCGGCCCGCCCATGGTGACGTACCCGCGCATCCGGGCCTGTCTGGCGAACGTGACCGGCTCGGCGGGCGCCATGGTCGCAATGATCGACGTCACTGGGCACCACTCCTCAGGCAGCGGCCGATCTCGCCGGTGAGCGCGGCGAACTCCGGCGTCGAGCGCAGCTCGGGCTCGCGCGGGTAGGGGAAGGGAACGTCGAACTCGCCGATGATCCGGCCTGGCCGGGCGGACATCACCGCCACCCGGGTGGACAGGAACACCGCCTCCGCGATCGAGTGCGTGACGAACACCCCGGCGAACGCGCGGGTCCGGAAGATGCGCAGCAGCTCGCTGTTGAGCCGCTCCCTGGTGATCTCGTCGATCGCGCCGAACGGCTCGTCGAACAGGAACACCTCGGGTTCCAGCGTCAGCGCCCGGGCCAGGCTGGCCCGCATCCGCATGCCGCCGGAGAGCTGGTTGGGATGGCGGTTCTCGAACCCGGCCAGGCCCACCATCTCGATCGCCTGCCGCGCCTTCTCCGCCCGCTCGGCTTTGGGCAGCTTCTTGAGCTGGTTGCACAGCTCGACGTTCTGCCGCACCGTACGCCACGGGAGCAGCGTCGGATCCTGGAACACGTAGGCGATGTGGCCGGTGTTCAGCACCACCTCGCCCGCCGTCGGCCGCGCCAGGCCCGACGCGATCCGCAGCAGCGTGCTCTTGCCGCAGCCGGACGGGCCCACCAGGGAGACGAACTCGCCGGGGGCGATGTCCATGTCGACCGTGTCGACCGCGTGCACCCCGTTGGGGAAGACCATCTCCACCCCGCGGAAGGCCAGCAGGCTGCGGGCGGCACCCTCCGTGGGCCGTACGGCGACGGTCGTCGCGCCCTCGGTCATGATGGCGCTCCTTTCTTGAGCGGAATGGGAGTTCGCCCCCGTGCGGCGAGTTCCTCGAGCGCCCGGACGACCGACCACACCGTGATCGCCGACGTCCGCCCCCCTGAGGCGGCGAGCGTGTCGTTGACCAGCGCGAACCGGTACTCGCCGACCGCCGTCCGGGCCGTGATCTCATGCCGGGTGCGCCGGGCCGCGGGGTCCGCGGTCACCACCACGCGCACCCGGTCGATGCCGGTGGTGGCCAGCCCGAGGGTGACCGCGACGTTCGCCGTCTTCGGGAACCGCAGCGCCGCCTCGCGCGCCGTGCCCTCGAACACGATCCCCGCGCCCGGCACGCCCAGCGCGCCGGGCGTCTTGACGGTCGTGAGGGTGACCTCCGCGGCGCCGTCCGCGCGGATGGCGGCGGCCAGCAGGTCCAGGCCGCCGATCGCGCCCGGCGGCACCGTCCAGCGGGCGCCCCCCGCCAGCGCGGCGGCGTCGAGCGCGGCGTGCACGGCGTCGTCGGCCAGCGCGCCCGCGCTGCAGACGACCAGGTCGCGGCCCGCGGCCAGCACCTGCGCCCCGTACGCGCGCACCGCCGCGCCGCCCGCCGCCTCGACCACCACGTCCCCGGTCCCGGTCAGCTCGGCCACCACCGCCCCGGCGGGGAAGCGCGAGCCGACGGCGGCGCCGGTCACGCATCCGGCCACGCGCCCCGCCGCGAGCAGGTCGCGCAGCGTACCGCCGATCCCGCCGGTGCCGAGCAGCGATACGCGCATGTCACACGCCCAGCGCGGTGGCGCCGATACGGGGATCGGCGGCGGCGGTCAGGCCGGCGCCGGTGAGGCGCAGGAGGACGTGCGCCGGGCGTACGGCCGACGGCGACGTCTCCACCGGCACCCGCGCGCCGTCCTGGAGGGACCAGCGCGGACCGGTCAGGATGGCGCCGAGATCGTCAGGACCCGTGGTCATGAGGTCGCCGAGCACCTGCGCGTTCCACGGCACCTGCTGCTCGCCGCCCGGCGTGGCGCCGAACACGTCGGGCCTGCCGGTGCCGCGGGTGTCCAGTGCCCAGGCGTGCAGCGTGGTCGGCGGCCTGCGGCCCGGCGCGGGCCCGTCCGGGTGGCCGGGATCAGGGTGGAAGCCGCGCCCGGCCCGATTGGACAGCACCAGGTCGTAAGGCTCGGCCACCAGGCCGCTGCCGAACTGCGGATGCGAATTTGAGTGCACCATCACCACCGCGTTTCCTTCACCGTCCGCCGCCGCGACCACGGATGTCCCTTCGCCGATCGGCCCGCCCACGAGCGCGCGTTCGCCCGCGAGCGCGGCGAGCAGCGCCGGTCCGCGCGTCGGCGCGGGCGTCGCCCAGATCCCGTCCTGCCTGACCGGCTCCGCCCACTCGGCCGTCGGGACGGCCAGGTCGTCGCGGCCGACCACGCCGCCCGCCGCCGCGACCCGCTCGGCGAGTACGGCGCCCGCCGGGCCGTGGAACAGTCCGGCCCCGCGCTCGGCGAACTCGCCCAGCAGCAGCGCGAGCCCGGGGAGGCGGAGCAGGGTCCCGGCCTGGAGCGGGCCCGCCGCCGGCCGGTACCGGCAGCCGGCGGGCTGATGGTAGGCGAGCAGGTCGTCCGCCTCCCGCGCGAGCGCCGCGCACAGCTCCGGCCAGACGATCCCGCGCCGCGCCAGCTCGATGGCGGGCCGGGCGAGCCGATCCAGGCCCAGCCGGCCGAGCGCGGCCAGCGCCGCGTACCCGCCGGGAGCCCCCGGCACGCCGACGGAAAGACCGCCGTCGCGGGGGAGCGGGCGGGTGGCCAGCGCCTCGGGGAGCCGCCGGGCGGCGGCCCCGATCGACAGCAGCGCGCGCGGCGCGGGCCGGCCCGCCGGCAGGATCAGGGCGACCACGTCACCGGCGAGACCGCACTTGGGTGGCAGCAGCACGGTCTCCGCCAGCCCGGCCGCGATCACGGCGTCGAAGGCGTTGCCGCCGTCGAGCAGGGCGGCGGCGCCGATCGCCGCCGCCGTGCGCGCGCCCGCGCCGACGACGCCGAGGGAGCCGTGCGCCACCGCGTTGGCGGCCAGGACGGCGGTGGCGGTCATTCCGGCCGTACCGCCTGGTTCGGGCCGTAGTCGTTGACCTGGCTGGGGCCGTAGTGGCGCAGCTCGATCACGTTCCCGTCGGGGTCGGTGATGTAGACGAGGTCGGCCTCGCCGCGCGCGCCCCAGCGCCGGAACGGCCCGGCCACCTTGCCGAAGGCCCCGGACCCCGCCAGCTCCTTGAGGTCGATCGTGTCCACCTCGATGCAGAAGTGCGCGAGGTTCTCGCCGGTGCGCTTGCCCCTCGGATCCAGATCGATGATCACGCCGGGTGCCACCTCGACCGAGGGGAACGGCGCCTTGCCCGCGCGGAACTCCGCGACGCGCAGCGGGCGCAGGCCCAGCTTGGCGGTGTACCAGTCGAGGGAGCGCAGCGGATCGGCGACGTGCAGGACGATGTGGTCGAGCCCGCGCACGCTGACCAGTGGCCGCGCGGCTTGCGAAACGCTTGTCATGCAGGATTTTGTATCCCGAATTTGTTGCGGCTAGCCAATAATCTGGTTAATGCCACGTTACCTGGACTGCCGTGTGGTGCGGGGCTGATGCCTGTGGACCTGGGTATGTGTGGTCATGTATCCGCGGTGTGGCGTCATGAGCCTGGCCGCAATTATGGGATACAAAATCTCAGATGCTTGAGATCTCGGAGGTCAGGCGGGCCGCGGCGGCGAGCGTGGCGGTCACGATGGCCTCGTAGCCGGTGCAGCGGCACAGGTGACCGGTGAGCGCCTCGCGTACGGCGGGGGCGTCAGGGGCGGGGCTCGTCCTCAGCAGGTGCGAGAGGGCGACCACCAGGCCGGGGGAGCAGTAGCCGCACTGGGTGGCGCCGGCCGCCGCCATCTCCTCCACCAGCACGGGCAGGGCGGCCCGCCGAGCGGTCTCCACCACCGCGCCGGCCGCCGCGCCCGCGGGCACGACGCACGCCGGCGCCGGCACCCCGTCGAGCGACACCGTGCAGCTCCCGCACTGGCCGCCCCGGCACCCGGCCGGGAGCGGGCGTCCCGCCGCCTCCAGGGCGTCGAGCAGCGAAGCCCACACCGGCACCTCGGCGTGGTACGGCTCGCCGTCCAGCGTCCCGCGCACCTCCACCAGGTCATCAGGCATCGGCGTCTCCCCGGTGGATGCGGCGGTGGCAGCGGCGGGCCAGGGCGGCGACGGAGCGGCGGGCGTACGGGGTCGGGGGAGCGGCGGCGGCCACGACCGCCGCCGCGAAGCCGTCCGCCCCGGCCGGGTCGGCCAGGTGCGGGACCGCGCCGGGGCAGGGAACGGCGGTTCCAGCCCGGTATCCGGTCACGGCGGCGCGCGGGCCGCCGGGGAGCAGGGCCGCCGCCACGGCCGCGAGCGTGGGGGCCGCGACCTCGCGGACCGCGAGCCGCTCGTACGCGAAGGCCGCCGGCACCGCGAGATCGAGCCCGACGGCCAGCTCGTCAGGCCGCAGCGCGGACGCCATGGTCACCGGCAGCCTCCGCTCGCCCCGGGAGTGCGCGGAGGCGGTGATCAGCGAGCCGTCCAGCGCGGTCAGCACCACCGCGAGGTCGGCGGGGGCCTGGAACAGGTTGCCGGTCAGGGTGGCGCGTTCGCGCACGGCGGGCGTGGCGAACCCGCGCAGCAGCCCGCCGAGCACCCCGGCGCCGAGGGCGTGAGCGCGGGCGGCCGCGGCGACGCGGACGACGGGGCCGAGCCTGACCCGGTCCCCGTACGCGTCGATCGCCGCGCCGTCGCGGAGCCCGCCCAGGTCGAGCACGTCGGCGGGCCGCAGCAGCCCGGCGTTCATCGCGGGCTGGACGGCGGTGCCGCCGCCGCACACGAGGGCTCGCGGCAGTTCGGCCCGCGCCGCCAGCGCGGACGCGATCGTGGCCGGCCGCAGGTACGCCATCAGCCATCCACCGCCGCGGGCTCTTCCGCCGCTGCGGCGGGGGCGGTGGCAGCGGGGTCGTGGGAGGTGGCGAGGTCTTCGGGGTGGGCGGGGATGCGGGCGACTGGGCGGCCCGTGGCGGCGCGGAGGGCGGCGGCCACGGCGGCGGGGGAGGAGATCAGCGGGCCCTCGCCGACGCCCTTGGCGCCGAACGGCAGCCGCGGGTCGCCGGACTCGACGATCACCGGGATCACCTCGGGCACGTCCACCGCCGCGGGCAGCAGGTACGTGCCGAACCCGGCCGCCCCGCCCCGCCCGTCCGCGTCCACCGGGATCTCCTCAAGCAGCGCGAACCCCGCGCCCTGGACGGTGCCGCCGGCGAGCTGGCCGCGTACCAGCGCCGGGTTCAGCGCCCGGCCCACGTCCTGGGCCGCGACGAGCTGCACCACCCGGGCCGTGCCGAGCGCGGGGTTCACGTCCACGACGGCGCGGTGCGCGGTGAGCTGGAAGGCGATGTGCGGGTCGCCGCGGCCGGTGCGCGGATCGGGCGCGGCGGTGGGCGGCGCGTCGTACCGCTCCTCGACCACGATCGAGGTCCCGTCGCCCAGCGCCGAAAGATCCACGGGGGTGGCGCCGCCGAGCCGCTGCCTGAGGCGGGTCGCGGCGCGGAGCGCGGCGCCGCCCGAGGCCATGGTCTGCCGGCTCGCCTTGCTGCCGCCGCTGGCCGGCAGCGCCGAGGTGGAGTCCGCGAACGTGATCGGCACCGGGCCGAGGCATTCGGTGACGATCTGCGCCAGCACCGCGCGCACGCCCTGGCCCACCTCGGGGGCGGCGGTGGCGATCTCGACGCCGTGGCGGTCGGCGCGCAGCACGATGCCCGCGCCCTCAGGCCGCCCGTCGCCGAGCCCGGCGCTCTTGATCCCGACGGCCACGCCCACCCCGCGCCGGAGGCCGGGCGCGGGCGTGGCCGCCGGCAGCGGCACGGCGGCGAGCGCGTCGAGCAGGCTGGCGGGCGCGGCCACGCCCGCCAGCGCCTGCCCGCTGGTGGCCAGCGGCTCGCCCGGTTCGAGCAGGTTGCGGCGGCGTACGTCGGCGGGGTCGAGGCCCAGCTCGGCGGCGAGCGCGTCGACGGTGGACTCCATGGCGAAGCACACCTGCGTCGCGCCGAACCCGCGCAGCGCCCCGGCCACCGGGTTGTTGGTGTAGACGGCGCGGGTGGTGATCTCGACGCGCGGGATCCGGTAGGGCCCGGCGGCGAAGTAGTGCGCGACGCCGACGACGGCCTTGGACGTGCTCGCGTACGCGCCGCCGTCGAACAGCAGGTCGGCGGCGAGCGAGACGAACGTGCCGTCGGGGTCGGCGGTCAGCTCGTACGTCATGATCGCCGGGTGCCTGCTCGGGTGGGCGCCGAAGGACTCGGCCCGCGAGTAGAGCGCGCGTACGGGACGGCCGCTGAGCAGGGCGGCGAGGCAGAGGTGCACGTGTACGGTGATGTCCTCGCGCCCGCCGAACGCGCCGCCGACGCCGGCCAGCTCCACCCGCACGCGCTCCTCGGGCAGGCCGAGCGCCGCCGCGATCTGCGCCCGGTCGTGGTGCAGGTCCTGGGTCGCCACGCGCAGCACGACCCCGCCCGCGCCGTCGGGGAGCGCGAGCCCGGCCTCGGGGGCCAGGAACGCCGCGTCCTGCCGCCCGGTCCGCCACCGGCGGCGTACGCCGGTCGCGCCCCGGCGGGCGGTCCCGTGCGCGAGGCGCAGCCGATGGACCAGGTTGCTGCCGTCCGGCCCGACGCGGGGGGCGTCGGCGTCGAGCGCGCGTTCCGGGTCGAGCAGGGCGGGGCGTGGGCGCAGGATCGGGCGCACCAGCAGGGCCATCCGGCGGGCCGCCTCGGCGGTCTCGGCGAGCGCGAAGGCGATCGGCTCGCCGTGGTGGCGGACGCGGCCGTCGGCGAGCACGGGCTGGTCGGGGGTCTTCACCCCGACGCGCCGCGCGCCGGGCACGTCGGCGATGGTCAGCACCCGGTACGCGCCGCGCACGCGCATCGCCTCCGCCGTCTCGACGCCGAGCAGGTCGGCGGCGGCGACGGGGCTGCGTACGGTCGCGCCGTGCAGTTCGCCGGGGGCGTGCAGCTCGGTCGCGTACCCGAACTCGCCGGTCAGCTTGGCGACGGCGTCGGGGCGCACCGGAGAGGCTCCCACCCCCGAGGGCGATGACATGGCGGATATTGTATCCAGAATAAGTGAGTTGGCAATGGTCGAAGGCAGCACCTCCGGCGGCTCGCTCGTGTGATAATTCGCATAAACGCGTGGTCCGGGCTGTGAGGGCGGGGCGATCGTCTTTCCTGACTGTCTGCGATACTGTATGCAGGATTGTCAAGAGGAGGGGGCGTCGTGTCGATCGGCGAGTCGCATCGGGCACTCCGTGACGAGGTCGCCGACCAGCTCCGCAGCTGGATACTCGACGGCACCCTCGAGCCGGGCAGCCGCCTGGGCGAGGGGGCGATCTCCGAGCGGATGGGCGTGTCCCGGCTGCCGGTGCGCGAGGCGTTCCGCCGGCTGGAGGCCGAGGGCCTGGTTCAGACGGCCCCGCGGCGCGGCGTGCGGGTGGCGGTGTTCGACCAGGAAGAGCTGGCCACCATCCAGGAGGTCCGGCTCGCGCTCGAGCTCATCGCGGTGCGCAAGACCGCCGAGCGGCGCGACTCCGAGACCATGAACGAGCTGGAGCGCGTGCTCCTCGCCGGCTCCCAGGCGGCCGAGGCGGGAGACCAGTCCGCGCTCAAGCGGCTCAACGGCGACTTCCACGAACTGCTGGCCGGCGGCACCGGCTCGCGGGTGCTCGTCGCCCTGCTCCGCTCCGTGCGCAACCAGGCGCACCACCTCGTCGGCGGCCTCGTCACCTCCCCCGAGGACTCGTGGTCGGAGCACGCCCGCGTGATCCGCGCCGTCCTGGACGCCGACGCCGAGATGGCCGCCCTCCTCATGCGCCGCCACCTCCACGACCGCCACGAATCCCAGCGCGCCACCCTCACTCCCTGATCCCCGCTGGTCAGATGCTCGTGGAGCGGTCGTGGTCTTGGGTGACGGCCCAGGTGGACAGGAGGCGCAAGGAGTCGGCGCTCGGGGTGTCGGGGGCGGCGGTGTAGACGATGAGGGTGAGGCCCGGGTCGGAGGGGAGCGTCATGGCCTCGAAGTTCAGTTCGAGGTCGCCGACGGCGGGGTGGTGGAGGCGTTTGACGCCGGTGCGGTGGAAGCGGACGTTGTGGTCGGCCCAGCGCCGGCGGAACGTCTCGCTGCGGGTGGACAGTTCGCCGATGAGCTCGGTGAACGCCTTGTCGTGAGGGTTGCGTCCCGCTTCGGAGCGCAGGATGGCGGCGATGTCGTCGGCGGCCTTGTCCCAGTCGATGAAGAACCGGCGGGAGGCGGGGTCGAGGTAGATGAAGCGGGCGGTGTTGGCGGGACGGCGGGGGTCGGCGAGCATCGGGGAGTACAGGGCGCGGGCCATCCGGTTGGCGGCCAGCAGGTCGTGGCGGTCGTTGCGGATCCAGGCGGGGGCGTCGATGATCGCGTCGAGGACCTGCTGGAGGGCCGGGCGCACGCGCCGCGCGGCGGTCCTGCGGGGTGCGGCGGTGCGGAGGCCGGGGCGGCGGGCCAGGCCGAACAGGTGGTCGCGTTCGGCCTCGTCGAGGTGCAGGGCCCGCGCGAGGCCGTCCAGGACGCTGTCGGAGGCGCCGGCGAGGTTGCCGCGCTCAAGGCGCACGTAGTAGTCGACCGAGACGCCGGCCAGCAGGGCGACCTCCTCGCGGCGCAGCCCCTTGACCCGGCGGTTGCCGCCGAAGGCCGGAAGACCCGCCTGCTCGGGGGTGAGACGGGCCCGCCGGGAGCTGAGGAAGGCCTGGATCTCGGCTCGATCGTCCATACGTCCACGGTATGTGAGCTGTTCGGCGGCCAGACAGGTACTGCCGATACCTGGAACGGCAGTGACTCCCGCCGACCCGTTACCTTGGCCGACGATCGAACTCGTGCCGCGCCGACCCATCACCCGTACCTGATCAGGAGCAACCCATGGAGTATCGCCGTCTGGGCCGTACCGGCGTCTCGGTCAGCGAGCTGTGCCTCGGAGCCATGATGTTCGGCGACTGGGGCACCAAGGACCACGACGAGAGCGTCCGCGTCATCCATCGCGCGCTGGACGCCGGGATCAACTTCATCGACACCGCCGACGTCTACTCCGGCGGCGAGTCCGAGGTCATCGTCGGCAAGGCCCTGGCCGGGGGCAGGCGCGACGACGTCGTCCTGGCCAGCAAGGCGCACATGCCGATGGGCGAGGATCTCAACCAGCGCGGGAACTCCCGCCGCTGGATCGTCCGCGAGGTCGAGAATTCGCTGCGCCGGCTGGGCACCGACTGGATTGATCTCTACCAGATCCACCGCTACGACCCCGACACCGACATCGACGAGACGCTCGGCGCCCTCACCGACCTCGTCCGCGCCGGCAAGGTCCGCTACCTCGGCCACTCGACCTGGCCGGTCTCGGCGATCGTGGAGGCCCAGTGGACCGCCCGCGAGCGTTGCCGCGAGCGGTTCGTGTGCGAGCAGCCGCCGTACAACATGCTGGTGCGCGCGATCGAGGCCGACGCGCTGCCCACCTGCGCCCGGCACGGGATGGGTGTCATCCCCTACAGCCCGCTGGCCGGCGGCTGGCTCACCGGCCGCTACCGCAAGGGCACGGAGTCGGAAGGGCCGTTCTCCGCGGCCCGCCGCCGGCTGGCCAACCGCTTCGACCTGTCGCTGCCGGACAACCAGCGCAAGCTCCAGGCCGTAGAACGGCTCGCGGAGCTGGCCGAGCAGGCCGGGATGACCCTGATCGAGATGGCCATCGCGTTCGTCCTGCGCCATCCCGCGGTCACCTCAGCGATCATCGGCCCCAGGACCATGGACCATCTCGAATCCCAGCTGTCCGCCGCCGACATCGAACTGCCGGACGACGTGCTGGACCGCATCGACGAGATCGTGCCACCAGGACTGACCATCAACCCCGCCGAGAACGGCTGGGTCAGCCCGGCCCTGCAGCCCGCGGCACGCCGCCGCTGACGCCGCGCGAAACCCAACAATTAGATCGAAATCCTTGTACCGTCTCAGATGCATGAGAGGTATCCGGCTGGTAGCCGTGCTCGCGGCACTCGCCGCCTGCGGGACGGCCGCGACCGCTCCCGAACCGCGGTACGAAGCTGACACATTCGTACTGGCCAGCCAGAAGCACGGCCCCCGGCTCTGCGTGGCGATCGACTTCTCCCTCCCGCCTCAGTGCGGTGGCCCCGACATCGCCGGGTGGGATTGGAACGGGGTCGAGCACTCCGACCGGCACGGCGTGCGCTGGGGCGAATACCGCGTGGTCGGCACCTGGGACGGCGAGAAGCTGACGCTCACCGAGCCGCCCCGCCCAGCCGAGCGCCCCGATTCCCCGCCTAGCCGATCCAGGTTCACCTCCCCCTGCCCAGAACCCTCAGGAGGCTGGCGCCCGGTCGCCCCCGCCAAGGCGACCCAGCAGGCGATCGACGCCGCGATCACCCGGGCCAAGAAGCTTCCCGGGTACGCGGGCGCCTGGTTGGACCAGAGCTACCTGGACGAGATCGAAGGCTACGACTCCAATGACCCTCGATCCGTGGAGCGATACGCCAACGACCACGAACGGCTTGTCCTGAACCTGCGTTTCACCGGCGACGCGACCACCCGCGAGCCCGCGATCCGCGAACTCTGGGGCGGCGCGCTGTGCCTGAGCCAAGCCCAGCACACCAAGAAGGAACTACAGACCCTCCACGGGAGGGCGTCCAAGGAGATCAAAGGGGTCTTCTCGGGCTGGGTCGACGAACTGAAAGGCCAGGTCGAGATCGGGGCCTGGCTGGCCACACCAGAACTCCAACACGAGGTTGACGAAAAGTACGGAAAGGGCCTGGTGGTCCTCCACAGCTTCCTCAGGCCCGTGGGCTTATAGCGCTGGCCGGGCCGGTCCAGGTGATCGGCCTGCTCCGCTGGCCGTTCGATGAGGTTATCGGGTCGGGTCATGGCTTACCTGTTGTCGTGGCTGGCTTGGCGGGGTCGCCTGCTTTACGGGCTGTGGGGTCGGGTGTGGCGGTGGGCCTGTGGTCGGCGGGGATGCGGGACAGGGCGGAGGGCCACCAGTTGTATCGGCCGAGTAGGACGGCGGCGGCGGGGACCAGGAGGGTGCGGACGAAGAAGGTGTCCAGGATGACGGCGAAGGCGATGGTGAAGCCGAGCTGGCGGGCCTGGGTGTTGTTGCCGGCGATGGCCAGGACGGCGAAGGTGCCGGCCAGGATGAGCCCGGCCGCGGTGATGGTGCCGCCGGTGCGTCCGATCGCGCGGGTGAGGGCCTCGCGCAGCGGATGGGTGTGGGCTTCTTCGCGGACGCGGGCCATGAGCAGGATGTTGTAGTCCTCGCCCAGGGCCATGGCGAAGATGAACAGCAGGATCGGGATGATGAAGTTCAGGCCCTCGCCGTCGCCGTAGTGGACGAACACGATGGTGGCGAAGCCGAGGGCGGCCAGGTAGGACAGGCCCACGGTGACGATCAGATACAGCGGCGCGATGAGGCTGCGCAGCAGCACGGCGAGCAGTAATGCGATGACCAGCAGCACGATGGGGACCAGGCGGGCCAGATCGCTGGTGGAGGCCGTGTAGATGTCGTACGCGGTCGCGTCGAGCCCGGCGACACCGCTGCCGGTCGCGGCGACTCCGGTCGCCACCTCGGTCACGATGGTCCGCAGTGCGGGGATGGCGTCGATGGCGGCTCGGCTGCCGGCCGGTCCGGCGGCGGGTACGGCGTCGAAGCGTACGGTACGCCCGTCGGGGCTGATGAACTGGGTACTGGCTCGGTATGTCCGGTACAGGTCCGGCGAGACCCCGGCCGGCGGTGTCGCGGCCGAGCCGAGGCTCGAGTGGAGGCCGGCCAGCTCGGCGGCGGTGACGGTGGTGCCGTTGGGGTTGAGCGGACCGGTCAGCGCGCTGATGCCGGGGGCCGCGGTCAGTTGCCGCTGGGCCGTTTGCAGGGCGTCCGGGTTGTGCCAGACAGGGTCGGCGAACCGCAGCAGCAACGTCTCGCCGTTGTTCGTGGGGGCGGGGAAGTGCGCGGCCAGCGCGGCGGTGCCGGCGGCGGAATCGCCGGTCGTGGTGGGGTTGCTGGTGGTGAACCCGCCGGTGGTGAACCCGTTCAAGCCTGCCGAGAGACCACCGAAGAGGAGCATCCCGGCGGCGAGGACGGGCAAGGGCCGCCGTACCGCGCGGGTGGAGACGCGCCCCCACACGCCGACGGGTTGCTGCCCGCTGGCGAGGTGGGTGGGCCAGAACAGCGCCCGCCCGGCGATCGCCAGGAGAGCCGGCAGCAGCGTCAGCGCGGCCAGCAGCATCACGCCCAGAGCGATGGCAAGCGCTGGACCGAGGCCGCGGTACAGGCCGAAGGAGGCAAGACCGAGGCAGGCCAGCGCCGCGATCACGGTGACGGCCGAGAAGGTGATCGATTCCCCGACCCGGGCCATCGCGGCGATCAGGGCTTCGCGGGGTTGCCGGCCGCGGCGGATCTCTTCACGCATCCGGAAGACAAGGAACAGGCCGTAGTCGGTGCCGGCGCCGAGCAGCAGCACCACGAGCAACTGCTGGATGGCCGGCGACACCGGCAGCCCGGCCTGCCCGGCCTGGCCGATCACCGGCCCGGCCAGCAGCAGCGCCAGCACCGCGGGGATCAAGGTGACGACGGGGGCCAGCAGGGAGCGGTACACGACGAACAACAACACGATCACGAACAGCAGGGTGAACCGGTGAATGTTGCTGCCCGCCTTCGTTGAAGCGGTATCCGCGTCGGTGCTCTGCGCCAGCGGGCCGGTCAGGTGGAAGGTCAGCCCCACCGGCGCTGTGGCGGAGGCGAACGTGGCGCGGACGGCGGTGACCAGATCGGCGTTGGATGTGTTGCCGGGGCCGTCGGGCACGGTCATCAGCAGCGCCCGGCGCGCCTGTCCGTCGGCCGACCCGCCCTGATCGCGTACCGAGGTCACCTCCTTGACGGTCGCGGCGGCTTGCAGCACCCGCTCGATCGCGGCGTCGTCGGCCGGGGTGAGCGGCCCGTTCGCCCGGGACGCGACGATGATCGCGGTAGCACCGGGGGCGGCCCCCTGAAACGGGGCGGCCAGGCTGGCCGCGTGCCGGCTCGGCGCGTCGGCTGACAGGAACTGGGCGTTGTTCGACTGGGTGACGCTGGACAGGCTCGGCAGCGCGAACACCGCACCGGCGACCCCGGCTGCCCACACCACTACGATCAGCCAGCGGAACCGGACAACGAACCGTGCCAACGCCTCGAACATGACCTACGTCCTCACCGGATGCCTGGGGTGTATTATCTGAACGGCTGCGTCTGGTAATGCCGTCGGCGGCCGACAATATCCAGACGCTGGCGTTTAGTAAAGAGTCGCCGACGGGAAGAGACGAGAAAGATGGCGGACCGGCCTCGACGGGGTCGCCCACGCGATCCCGGTGTGGATGCGGCGGTGCTGGCCGCGGCGCTGGAGTTGCTGGCCGAGGTCGGCTACGCGGGCTTGGCGATGGAACAGGTCGCCGCGCGGGCCGGGGTGAGCAAGGCCAGCCTCTATCTGCGCTGGCCCAACAAGGCGGCGCTCGCGGCCGAAGCGATGCAGCGCCGCGCCGACGTCGTCCCCGACATCCCCGACACCGGTAGCCTCGCCGAAGACATGCGGCGCTTCCTGCACGCGCTGCTCCGCGGAGAGCACCGCGGCTCGCAGGCGCTGGCCGCCGTCAGCGGCGAGATCGCCAACAACCCCCAGCTACGTGAAGCGTTCCGCGCCGGCATGACCGGAACACTCGTGAACGGCCTGCGCACGATCGTCACCCGCGCTATCGACCGCGGCGAACTACCGGCGTCCACGGACATAGAGCTGTTGTCGCTGCTGCCCGTGGCGATCGTGCAGCAATGGAGGCTGGTCAGCGACCAGCGGCCGGGCGAGGAACTGATGGACCGCATCGTGGCCCAGTTCTACACACGCTAGAGAGGGACGGCGCCCAATACTGTCTCTTGGCGACCGGGCGCGAAGGCTAAACACAATTCATCTCGATTTCATCAATTAGTGACATTCACCTCTGCTTTATCGGATGATATGGGCCGATCATCCCGCCAACGGAAGAGCGGCACATGTGGCGGAAGCGGAAACCGCAACAGCCTCCGAAGGAGGCCGAAACTCAGCTGCGTTTCGATCCGATAGATCTGGACGATGTCGGGTCACGGTTGCCCGCTCTCCGAGCCGATCCCGGCCAGCTCGTTCCCATTCCCGCCCAGCAGGCGGGGGTACGCGTCAAGCGACGCCTTCGGATCGTCGCGGTGGGCGCGATTATCGCGCTGCTGGCCGGAATTACGGTCATAGCGAAAACCACCTATGCTTCACAGCCGGTGCCCTGGAAACGCGGAGCCACCGTATTCCAGAAGATCACCATCGATCTGGGGGCCGCCACCGCCCAGGCGTCGAAAATCGTGGTCGCCGGTGTCGTCTACGACCTGGCGAGCGATTCACCCGACGGGAAACCGTCGGCCACCGTCGAGGTGAACGAGAACTCCGGCGGAATAGCTGTAATTCTCAACAAAGCCGACAAACCGCTGACGGTCGTCCCCGTCGTGTCCGCTCCAGGAATGACGCCGCACGACCTCGTTGCGGACTGTAAAGCAGCCAGCGTGGGCGAGACGTTGCTGATGCCGTGGACGGCGCAGCCGAACGCGATCACCGTCAGCCTGCTGGACGCCCTGATCAGGAGGCCGTCCGGCGCCCAGGAGCTGACCGAGCACGCGGGCGAACTGTGCGGGCGGATCGCCCGGGAACCGCTCGCCGACGGTTCCACGCCGCCTCCCGGTCAGGCGGAGCTCCGCGCCCATGGGCGGCTCACCTGCTCCCTGGTCGAGCAGATCCAGAAGATCTCGAAAGAGATCGACGCCGGCAAGGACCCGGGGTCCTGCTCAGCTCCGCCATCCGGCACCGAAACCACCATCGCCCATTTGGGTGGCGGGCGTCGGGCCGTACGAGCCCGGAAGTCGCCGGGCGACACCTGCGCCGCACCCGCCTGGCGAGTCCCGCCCGCGCCCGGCACCGCGGCTTCCCCCGTCGTCCTCTGCTCGGACGGCGTGACCACCACCGCCGTCAACAACAGCCCCTCGGTCGCGTTCCTCTACGAGGCCGGGAAGAACGCCGATCACGTGCTCGGCGCCGTCCCCGGCCAGGTCGTGATCGTGCCCAGCCTGGACACGATCGTCCTGGCCGTGCTCTCCGACATCGCCGGCTACGTCCTGTACGGCGTGAAGGCCGCCGGCTGCGGCATCCTGAGCTTCTTCGGCGTCTCCTTCGAGCCGTGCGAGCACCGCGACGACCTGCCGCCCAGCCAGATCGCGAAGCTGGCCGAGTTCGCGCGTCCCGGGCAGGCGAGAATCGAGACCAAGGCGGGGTACTACTCCGTCGCCTGGGGCCAGGTGGCCGACGACCCCCAAATCCTGGACATCAGCAAGCCGAGGGTCTACAGCCGCGCCCTGACGCTCGTGAACCACGCCGTCCTCCCGGTGCTCGGCCTGTTCCTCAACCGAACCCTGATCATGGATCTGTCGACGGCCAACAGCGAGAAGAACCAGGAGTTGCTGGACGAGCTGAGCCGGCACCTCTCCTTCCCCAAGGGCGAGCAGGACACCAGCGATCTCGACTTCGTGGTACGTCTCGCGGGCATCGTCCTGACGGATCCGGAACTGCTGGCCCGGCTGATTCTCGTGTTCGTGCCGTCGATCGTGGAGAGCGGCATCGAGCTGTCGGCGCGGATCGCGAAGGTGATGGGATATCTGAGCGCGCTGCCGGTGCTGGGCAATCTCGCCAAGATCGCCGAAGTGGTCAATGCCGGCATCAAGTCCATCCAGATCGTGCTGAGCCTCGTCCAGCTCCTCCGCGTCGACGACCATCCGGGATACGTCGCCTGGCCCGCGCGCATGGACCGCACGACCGCGGCCGCCCTGCCCGGCGGAGCGTGTGCTCCCCCTCGGGCGAACCTCGCGCCCGTGGGAGCGCCGGCGCGGGTCGGCTGCCTGTGGCCGGTGGACGCGAACCTCGACACCGACGGCAAACGGGATCGCCTGGTGCTGTGGAGCACCGGCAACGCGCTCGGCGCCACCGCGTACCTCGCCGACGGCCACATCCGGGTCTGGGATCGATCCGCCACACGATTGGCCTTCCCCTCCACCGTGGTGCCCTGGCAGCTGGGTGGCCCGGCGACTGAGCAGATCTTCGTGAGCACCGCGGACTGGGCCGTGCTGATCGGGCCCACCCAGGACGGAAACGTACGCGCCGCGCGCTACGGAAACGGGCACAACACCGGCAGGGACTTCGTCATCCCGCGCGGCGATCCGCTGCACACCACCGGCTGCGTCTCCAACGGTGGCCGCCGGCTGCTGCTCACGACGCTCAACCACCCCGAAGGCGCGTACGGCTACCGAACCGCGTCCTTCGTCTACTCCTTCGACACCTACAGCCAGACATTCCGGCTGATCGCCTACACCGGCGGAGTCGTCGACGCCCTCCCGTCCTTCGCGGGAGCCGACTGCGCGGCCGACCACGTCCCCGAAATAACGCTTCCCAGTGCGTCGGCCCCCGACTCCGCGCAGAGTCAGCACAACGCGGCAGAGGCAGCGCGCGCGGTCGAAATGCTGCTGGACGCGGCGCTTGACGACGATCTAACCCAAGGTTCGGCGTTCCTCGGCGGGCTGGCTCCCGCCCCCGATTCGACCACCTACGCGTACGACGTCTGGGAATACCTCCGGCAATCACCGAACAGCCTGCCCGCCCTGGCCGCCGCCACGGCGAACTGCGCGCCCGGCGTGCCCCAGACGTACCCGGCTGTGAAATGCACGCTTACCGCCGGTCCGGAAATATGGACATTCCTCGTCACATCAACTGGGGACAACTACGTCGTCGCCGCGGCCAAGAAGCGGTGATCTGCTCGGGGCGACACGAGCGGTGAACTGACCCAACCTGACGCTTGCGTTGTCAACGGGGATCATGCTGATCGATGACGTCGTCGGCGGGATCATCGGCCCAGGACAAGACGATGAACGGCCGCGACGAGGACGGGTGGTGAACACGGTCGGCGGTCACCCGGTATCGGGCGTCCGGCAGCGTCTCATGGTCGATACGGAGAATGCCGACCTCTTGGTCGATGCGGACGAGCAGGCCATGGCAGGGCCCGCCGATGCAGATCGCGTTCGGATGAGGCGTCATCAGGATGGATGCCTCCCAGGAACCATGATCCGGAATCACTAGTCATGATGAGACTACTGGTCGCTCCGCAGCGCCCTAGTCTTGGGGCGTGGACTCACCCGCCCTCTCACTCACCGAGTGGGTCGTGCTCGCGCTCCTCGCCGAAGGCCCCGCCCACGGCTTCGCCCTCGCCCGGCTCACCGCCGCCTCCGGTCCCATCGGGACGATCTGGCAGGTGCCGCGGCCACTGGTCTACCGGGCCCTGGACCGGCTCACGGACCTCGGCCTCGCCGAACCGGCCGGCACCGAGCCGGGACACGCCGGGCCGCAACGCCGCATGCTGAGCGTCACGGCCGCCGGCCGGCGCGCCGCCGCCGACTGGCTCGTCCGCCCGGTCGACCACATCCGCGACGTCCGCACCGAGTTCCTCATCAAGCTCGCGCTGATCGACCGCACCGGCGGCGACCCACAGCCGCTGGTCGACGCGCAGGCGGACCGGATCCGGCCCATCGTCGCCGCGCTGCGACAACGCTGCGACACCGCGCACGGCCTGGAGCGGGCCGTCGCCTCCTGGCGCTACGAGACAGCCGTCGCGGCACTGCGCCTGATGGAGTCCGTCAGCCGCTGACCGCCCTTGCTTTCTCACACCTCCAGTAGTCAGATTGTGACTACTGGAGCTGTCTACCGGAAGGGAACCGACGCTGATGACGGTCACCCTGGAAAAGAGCGTCGAGGACTTCATCGCCACCCCACGCCAGTTGTTCATCGGCGGGCGCTGGGTGCACGCCGCCTCGGGCAAGACCTTCGCCACCCCCAACCCCGCCACCGGCGAGACCCTGGCGCACATCGCCGAGGCCGACGCCGAGGACGTCGATCGCGCGGTCCGCGCGGCCCGCGCCGCGTTCGACGGCCCCTGGTCGCGCCTGACCGCCTCCGACCGGGGCCGGATCATCTGGCGGATCGGCGATCTCATCGAGGAGCACGCGGACGAGCTGGCTCAGCTCGAATCGCTCGACAACGGCAAGCCGCTGGCGGTCGCCCGGGCCGCCGACATCCCGCTGGCCGCCGAACTGTTCCGCTACATGGCGGGCTGGGCCACCAAGATCGAAGGAAACACGATCGCGCTGTCGGTGCCGTACCTGCCGGGAGCGGAGTTCCACGCCTACACGCTGCGGGAGCCGATCGGCGTGGTCGCGCAGATCATCCCGTGGAACTTCCCGCTGCTCATGGCGGCCTGGAAGCTCGGGCCCGCGCTGGCCACCGGGAACACCGTGATCCTCAAGCCCGCCGAGCAGACGCCGCTGTCGGCGTTGCGGCTGGCCGAGCTCATGGCCGAGGCCGGGTTGCCCGACGGCGTCGTCAACGTCCTGCCCGGGTACGGCGAGACGGCCGGGGCCGCGCTGGCCGCCCACGACGGCGTCGACAAGGTCGCCTTCACCGGCTCCACCGAGGTCGGCAAGCTCATCGTCCAGGCGGCGGCGGGCAACCTGAAGAAGGTCAGCCTGGAGCTGGGCGGCAAGAGCCCCAACGTCGTCTTCGACGACGTCGACCCGGAGCTGGCGATTCCCGGCGCGGCCAACGCGATCTTCTTCAACCACGGCCAGTGCTGCGTGGCCGGATCCCGGCTGTTCGTACAGGAGAGCAGGTTCGACGAGGTCGTCGAGGGCGTCGCCACCATCGCGCGCGGCATCAAGCTCGGCTCAGGTCTGGATCCCGACACCCAGATGGGGCCGCTCGTCTCCGACGAGCAGCTGCGCCGGGTGACCGGCTTCCTGGAGTCCGGCCGCGCCGACGGCGCCCGTACGGTCGCGGGCGGCAACCGGCACGGCGAACACGGCTACTTCGTCCAGCCCACCGTCATCACCGGCACCAACCCCGACATGGCCGTGGTCCGGGAGGAGATCTTCGGGCCGGTCGTCGTCGCCTCCCCGTTCTCGACTCTGGACGAGATCGCCGATCAGGCCAACGCGACCGACTACGGCCTGGGCGCCGGCATCTGGACCCGCGACGTCTCCAAGGCGCACGCCCTGGCCAAGCGGATCCGCGCCGGCACGGTCTGGATCAACTGCTACAACGTGTTCGACGCGGCCCTGCCGTTCGGCGGATACAAGCAGTCCGGCTGGGGCCGGGAGATGGGTCACGAGGTGCTGGAGGCGTACACCGAGGTCAAGGCGATCTGCACGCAACTCCACATCTGACCGGCAAGCTCGTGGGCGCGGCTTCGCGGGAGAGGCCGCGCCCTTTGCGGAATGCGAAGGCAAAAGCTCTTCGGCACTGGTATTTGCCAGCTAATTTTGCTCTTTCATTGGCTATTGCGCGTAAAAGGCAGGCCGGGCGGGCATCCTTCTTTGCGGTCGATGAGGAGGCCCCATGCTGGCTGGGACAGTGCTTCTGGACGGTGACGTGCGGATGCGTGGTTCGATCAACGTCGCGGATCTCTGGTCGCTGCCGCAGCATGACGTGGAAGTCGCGTTCATGTGCCGTACCTCGGGGCTGCGCCGGCATCGGTTCACGGGGCCGCTGCTGGTGGAGGTGCTCCAGGCGGCCGAGCCCGATTTCGATCCGGCGGAGCGTAAGGACCGGCTGCGGTTCCTGGTCTCGGTCCTGGGCCGGGACGGGCACCACGCCGTGTTGTCGTGGGGTGAGATCGATCCGGAGTTCGCGGGGGTGGAGGCCGTGCTCGGCACCACGATGGACGGCTCGGTCCTGGGGGAGCGGGGGCCGCACCTGGCGGTGCCCGGCGACCGGTGCGGCGGTCGGCAGATCAGCGGCGTCACCGAGATCCGCATCTGCTCCGACGACCTGCTGTGGACCCGCGGCCAGCGGGTCGGTCATAGATCCTGACGGCGCCAGAACGTTTGCCGGTGCTTCATCGAAATACCCATACAACATGTAGGTAAAGTCGCTTAATCTGAGGTGGTGTCCCGCAGCCATGTCATCGTGGTCGTGGGCGGCGGTGCCAGCGGCACGCTGGCCGCCGTCCACTTGCTGTACCGCGCGGGGGAGCACGGCGTCCCTCTGCATGTGGTGCTGATCGACCGCGATGGGCGGCATGGGCTCGGGCAGGCGTACTCCACTACCGACCCCCACCACCTCCTGAACAGCCGCGCCGAGAGAATGAGCGCGTTAGAACATGATCCCCACCACTTTGTGCGGTGGACGCGGTCGCGAGGGCTGAACGCGGCCGGAGCCGACTTCCTGCCCCGGCACATGTACGGCCGCTACCTGCGCGAGACGCTGGACGACGCCGAAAACGCTCATCGGGTGACCCGCCTGCGGGGGGACGCGGTGGCCCTCACCCGCTCGCCCTTACGTGTCCACCTGTCGGACGGAGGTGCGCTCGACGCCGACGCCGTCGTCCTGGCCACGGGAAACCCCGCCGCGGCGACCCCCATACCCATAACAGGCGAACGCTACATCGCGGATCCGTG
Source organism: Acrocarpospora macrocephala (assembly GCF_009687865.1). Classification (GTDB taxonomy): domain Bacteria; phylum Actinomycetota; class Actinomycetes; order Streptosporangiales; family Streptosporangiaceae; genus Acrocarpospora; species Acrocarpospora macrocephala. The sequence continues at coordinate 162,534 of NZ_BLAE01000036.1, read as the reverse complement.
GGCGGCAGGGGCGCTGGCCCGCGTCGGCTGCGGTGACGTTCTGATCATTGGCACCGGCTTGACCATGGTCGACGTAGCCGTCACCCTCACCCGCACCGCGGCCAGGACCGTGTACGCCATATCCCGGCACGGCCTGCTGCCACAGGCGCACAGCCAGCCCACCCCACCCTGCGCACCCGTGCTGATTCCCGACGGCCCGCTAAGGCTGCGGAGTCTGCTGAGCGCGGTCCGCGTCGCCACACACCAGAGCGGCGGCGACTGGCGCGGCGTGATCGACGGCCTGCGGCCCCGGGTTCAGGAGCTGTGGGCCCGCCTGCCCATCGACGAGCGGCGCAGATTCCTCACCGTCCTGGCCCGCTACTGGGAGGTGCACCGCCATCGCATCCCACCCGAGACCGCCTCTCGTGTCGACGGCCTGATCGCCGCCGGCCGGCTGCGTGTGCTCCGCGGCCACGTGGACCGGGCGACGCCTGACTCAGCGGGGCTGACCGTCCGCGTCAGCACGGACGGCACCACTCACGATCTCCGGGTCGCCTGGCTGGTCAACGCCACAGGTCCGGCCTTCACCGTCCCCGGCGAGGGAATGCTCGCTCGCCTCCTGGCCGACGGGCTGGTCCGCCCCGGCCCGCTGGGCCTCGGCCTGGACGCCGACGCGTGCGGACGGGTGCTCGACGCCGCTGGGCGTCCGGACGATCGGATCGTCACGCTCGGACCCACGCTTCGCGGAAAACTGTACGAGACCACCGCGATCCCGGAGATCCGCGCACAGGCGGCGACCCTGGCGTCGTACCTGATCAGCCGAGAGCGTTGACGACGTCATCGGTGGTCATCAGCTGTACGCCCATGCGGGAGACCTCACGCAGGCCTTGTTCGCTGCCCTGGGACAGAGCGTCGGTGGCCACGATGACGCGGTAGTCGCGTTCGCTGGCCTGGATGATGCTGGCCCGCGGGCAGTTGGGGAAGTTGCATCCGGCGAAGACGATCGAGTCCACGCCGAGCCGATGCAGCTCGTCCTGAAGCGGGGTCTGGTAGAACGCTCCCCAGCGCGGTTTGAAGATCGCATACTCCCGCGGGCCGAGTTCCTGCGTTTCGCCGGCGAGAAGGCGGGCGTGGTCCAGTTCGGGCGCGGCGTCCGGGGCCAGCCCCGGGGCGAGCTGGCTGCCTTCTGAACCGGGCGCGGCGATTCGCGCCCCGCCGCCGAGCAGCGATCGCCGGACCAGGTCCGCGTTGCCGCCGCCCGGTTCGTAGATGCGGACGATGTGCACGATGGGACGCCCGGCGCCGCGGAAGGCCTTGGCGAGGATGCCCAGGTTGGGGAGGATCTCCGTGGTTCCGGCGATCCCGTACGGGCTCTCGGAGAGGAAGTCGCGCTGCACGTCGATGGTGACCAGCGCGACCGTGTCCCAGTGCGGGACCAGATGCGGATCGATGCTCACATTTCATCCATCAGTGAGAGGAGTCGCTGATGCGAGTGAGCGTACCGAGGGTGGGTGCGACGCGATCGATCGCCGAGGACCTCTAGGAGGCGGTTCGGGTGTCAGCAACTCTGGCGCTGGGCTCTTCGGTAACGGTGCCGGGTGAGGGATGCGGGTCGTCGCCGTCGATGTGGTCGGCGTGGAACAGGCCCTGGGTCAGCAGGCGGCGCACGTGCTCATCGGCGGCGCGGTAGTAGACGAACGTGCCTTCGCGGCGTCCTTTGACCAGTCCGGCCAGGCGGAGTTTGGCCAGGTGCTGGCTGACCGTCGTGGGGGCGGCGTCGGCGAGTTCGGCCAGGCAGGCGACGTTGGATTCGCCTTGCAGCAGCGCCCAGAGGATTTTGATGCGGGTGGGGTCGGACAGCAGCCGGAACGACTCGGCGGCCAGGTGCACCTGTTCCTCGTTCGGCATGTCGAAGTCCGGCAGCGACGTGTGCATGCCCTCAGCGTACTCCGCAATCTGTCTAGTTGCATATCTGCGTGAGTGCGCATATACGATGGTTCTGTGGTCGCCGAACTCAGAACCTTCCCCGCCCGTGATACCGCGCCAGGCCGGGCCGCCTCATCGTGGCGGTCCGGAATGTGGTCGTTGCCGGAGGTGCGCTGGGCGGCGGTCGCGACAGCGCTGTTCGCCGCCGGTGGCATCTGCTGGCTGGCCGGAGCGCCGCCGTGGCTGTGGTGGGGCCTGTACCTGGCCTGTTACGCGGCTGGAGGCTGGGAACCCGGCCTGGCGGGTTTGCGGGCGCTGCGCGAGCGGACGCTGGATGTGGACCTGCTGATGGTCGCCGCCGCGATCGGCGCCGCCGCGATCGGCCAGGTCTTCGACGGCGCGCTGCTGATCGTCATCTTCGCGACCTCCGGCGCGCTGGAATCGCTCGCCACCAAGCGCACCGAGGATTCGGTGCGCGGCCTGCTGGATCTGGCACCCGAGCAGGCGACCCGCCTGAGCGCCGACGGTGAGGAGCGGGTCGAGACCGCCGCTCTCCAGGTCGGCGAGGAAATCCTGGTACGGCCCGGGGAACGGATCGGCGCCGATGGCCAGGTGGTGTCCGGTGCCAGCGCCGTCGACCAGGCCGGCATCACCGGCGAGAGCATGCCGGTGGACAAGCAGGCCGGCGATCAGGTGTTCGCCGGCACCTTGAACGGCACTGGCGTATTGCGCGTGCGGGTGATGCGCCCGGTCGGCGAGACGGTGATCGCCCGAATCGTGGCCATGGTCGCCCAAGCCGGCGCCACCAAGGCGCGCACCCAGCTGTTCATCGAGAAGGTCGAGCGGCGCTACTCCGTCGTCATGGTCGCCGCCACCCTCGCGCTGTTCGCGCTGCCGCTGCTGTGGGGCGTGCCGGTGCAGGACAGCCTGCTGCGCGCGATGACCTTCATGATCGTCGCCTCCCCGTGCGCGGTCGTGCTGGCCACCATGCCGCCGCTGCTGGCCGCCATCGCCACCGCCGGACGGCACGGCGTGCTGGTCAAGTCGGCCGTGGTGATGGAACAACTCGGCACCGTCACGGCGGTCGCCTTCGACAAGACCGGCACCCTGACCGAGGGCCGCCCGCACGTGACCGGCGTGCACGTCCTGCCCGGCGCCGGCCTCGCCGAGCCGCGGCTGCTCGCGCTGGCGGCCGCCGCCGAGCAGTTCTCCGAGCATCCGCTGGGCCGCGCCGTGGTCCAAGCAGCCCACGCGGCGGGCCTGCCGGTGACCGCGGCGCAGGAGTTCGTCTCCGAGCCTGGCCGGGGCGTGCGCGCACGCGTGGAGTGTCATCTCGTCGAGGTCGCCAGCCCGGCTCATCTCCTGGACGATGGCCAGGATGCCGTCCAGGAACTGGTCGCCGAGCTCCAGGACAGCGGACACACCGTCGTCTTGGTCCGCCTGGACGGCGTTCTGGCCGGGCTGCTCGCCCTGGCCGACCGGATGCGGCCCGGCGCTCCCGAAGCGGTAGCCCACCTGACGGCCCTGACCGGGGCCGCGCCGGTGCTGCTGACCGGCGACAACGAGCGAGCCGCGGCCCGGCTGGCCGTACAGGCGGGTATCGGCGATGTGCGCGCGGAGCTGCTGCCGGAGGGCAAGGCGGCGGCGGTGCACGAGCTGCGAGCCCGCGGCGTGCGGGTGGCGCTGGTCGGCGACGGTGTCAACGACGCCCCCGCGCTGGCCAGCGCGCACGTCGGCATCGCCATGGGCCGCGCCGGATCGGATCTGGCCCTGGACACCGCCGACGCGGTCATCACCCGCGACGACCTGGCCACCGTCCCGGCGGTGATCGCCCTGGCCCGGCGGGCCCGCCGCCTGGTCGTGGCCAACCTCGTCATCGCCGCCACCTTCATCACCGTGCTGGTGGCCTGGGACCTGTTCGGCGATCTGCCGCTGCCGCTGGGCGTGGCCGGACACGAGGGCTCCACCGTCATCGTCGCCCTCAACGGCCTGCGCCTGCTGCACAGCGCCGCCTGGCGACGCGCCTCAGACGCTATCCCCAGTGAGCCTACGCGGGATGCCTGACTTGGGACTGGTTACTGAAAGTAGTGTCCGGCACTGCCAGGCCGACTTGCTTTGCTCGCGCGTGCACCCCACCATGGCCAGGTGAAACCCTGGGTGAAGGTGGTCTGCGTGCTCCTGGTTGGCAGTCTCGCCGGAGCGGCGGTGTTGTCCGCGGCGAGTCTGTTCGTGTCCTTCTTCTAGTGGCGGCGATCGCACCGCCGTGATCTCGCCCTCGGGCACGTGCGGGTTGCCCTCTCCCGGCTGCGGGGGCGTGCAGTCCTGCCGCCACGGACTGGGCAGATCGTGTGGGTGGGCCAGGTCTGGAATGTCTGCACAGAACAGGCACATGACCTCGGCGGTGGTTCCACATCCGGTCTCTAGCATCCAGGGCATGCGTGTCACGATGGTGCTCCCGGCGTTGACCGAGGCGACCAGCCCGCTGTTCCGGCCGGTCAAGTATGCGCTGTTTCCGCCGCTGGGGCTGGCGACCCTGGCCGGCTACCTGGGCGACGACGACGAGGTGCGGATCTGGGACGAGCACGTCCAGCGGCTGCGCCTTGACGACGACCGTCCCGACCTGGCGGTGATCCAGCCTTACATCACCTCGGCGCGGCGGGCGTACGAGCTGGCCGACGCCTACCGGTCCCGAGGCGTGTACGTGGTGATGGGCGGGCTGCACGTCACCTCCCTGCCCGACGAGGCCGCCGCGCACGCGGACACCGTCGTCACCGGACCGGGGGAGGACACCTGGCCCGAGTTCCTGGCCGACTTCCGCCGCGGCTGGCCTCGGGCCCGCTACCACTCCACTCAGCGGACGCTGACCGACCTTCCGCCGGTACGGCGGGATCTGATCGATCGGCGGCGCTATCTGGTGCCCAACTCGATCGTGGTCTCCCGCGGGTGCCCGCACCACTGCGACTTCTGTTACAAGGACGCGTTCTTCGCCGGTGGCCGGTCCTTCTACACCCAGACGGTGGACGCGGCGCTGGCCGAGATCGATCGGTTGCCCGGGCGGCATCTGTACTTTCTCGACGACCACCTGCTGGGCAACCGGCGCTTCGCCGAGGCACTCTTCGCCGGCATGGCGGGAATGGGGCGGCTGTGGCAAGCCGCCGGCACGGTCGACTCGGTGCTCGCCCCCGGGCTGTTGGAGCAGGCGGTCGCGGCGGGGCTGCGCAGCCTGTTCGTCGGCTTCGAGACCATCAACGGCGGCAATCTGGCCGGGCAGCGCAAGCGGCAGAACATCGGGCGCGACTACGCCGCGGTGGTCCGGCGGCTGCACGACCAGGGAGTGATGGTGAACGCCAGTTTTGTGTTCGGCATGGACGAGGACGGGCCCGACGTGTTCGACCGTACCGTCGACTGGGCGGTGGAGCAGGGCATCGAGACCGCCACGTTCCACATCATGACCCCGTATCCGGGAACCGGCCTCTACCGCCGCATCGCGGCCGAGGGCCGGATCCTCCACCAGGACTGGGACCGGTACGACACACGACACGTCGTGTACCGGCCGATGGGAATGAGCGCCCGGCAACTCGAGGACGGATACTGGCGGGCCTACCGCGACTTCTACCGGTGGAGCGCGATCTGGCGCGGCGCCGCCACCAAGCCGCTCCCGCGCGACCGCCTGCGCCACCTCACCTACGCCGGCGGGTGGAAGAAGTTCGAGCCGCTGTGGGACCTGGCCATCCGGACGCGGCAGGTAACCCGTGTCCTGCCGCTCCTCGAAACCCTGCTGGGAAGCTACGGCGCGCGCGCCGCCCCGAAGGCACGACCCGTCGAAGGCCCTGGAAGCCGGCGATTTGAACTGCATGGATGAGATTTTCGGCAGGCGCGGACCGCGCGACGCCGATGTCCGGTCGTTTGGTCAGCCGACGTGCGGGCTTGATCAGTCGGGCTGATCTATCCAACCGGCAAGCATCCACACAGACTGTCGCTGATCTACTCGGATCCCTTGATCGAGGAGGCTCCTTTGACCGAGCAGTCCCCAGCACGCCGACGCCTGAGCCGCCGTACCGGCTTCGGCCTCGCCATGACGGCATCCGCCGCCGCACTGGTCATGTTCGCCGCCTCGCCGGCGCTGGCCAGCCCGCTGTTCGTCGGCGGCGCGCGCGGGCTGACCGCGGAGAACGCCATCCAGGGTGCGTTCGACGACGCGCGGATTTCGGCGCAGGCGGAAGGCTTCTACGGCGCGTGCACCGTAGTCGGCGAGCCGCAGGTCTTCGAAACGTTCACCGATCCGCTCTTCGGGCACCTTTTCCACGCCCAGGTCGCCATGACGTGCGCAAGGTAGACGCAGACCCTCGTTGATCAATGCGATTCGGGCATTGGCCAACGAGGATGGGATCCGTGGGCAACCATCCCCGGCGGCCAGGCGTACATATGGTCATGAGACTGGATGGGAGCGTGTGAGCGCCCCGGAGGGGTTCGCCGAGTTCGTCGCGGCTCGGGGCACCAGCTTGTTGCGTACAGCGCACCTCACCTGCGGTTCCGCCCAGGAGGCGGAGGACGTGCTGCAGAGCGCGCTGGAGCGGGCCTGCCGGAGCTGGCACCGGCTTCGCCAGGACACCGACCCCGAGCCCTACGTACGCCGGATCATCGTGAACCTCGCCATCAGCCGGGCCAGGCGCCGCGCGCTGCTCCGCATCATCCCCACGCATTCCCCGCCCGAGACGCCCACCACGAGGGACGATGTCGAGCTGCGGCAGGTGCTGATGAGCGGGCTGCGCGCGCTGCCGCCCCGCCAGCGGGCCGTCGTCGTCCTCCGCTACTGGGAGGACATGTCGGAGGCGCAGACCGCGAGACTGCTCGGCTGCTCGGTCGGCACGGTGAAGAGCCAGGCCGCCAAAGCGCTCGTACGGCTCCGCGCGCTGCTGGGAGAGGAGGTGGCCAGCAATGTCGGAGCTTGAGGTCGAACTGCGCAGTGCGATGGCGGAGGAGACAGCCGAGCTGAGGATCTCCCCGGATCTGGTGGACCGGGTCGTACGGGGTTCGCAATGGCGGCGGAAGGCACGGGCGAAGGTGGTGGCGGCGGCGATCGCGCTGTTCGCGGCGGCGGGGGCCGGACCGGCCTACCTCGTCGCCACCCGAGGCCACGAGATGATCGTGGAGGACGTCCACGCCGAGATCAATGGCGTAGAGATCAGCTACCTGCCGGACGGGCTCGACAGGCCGGAGCGGGCGGAGGTCACCCTGGCCGACCTGCGCGGTGAGGCGCTTCGCTGGTCGGAGGGTGATCGGTGGGCCGAGATCAGTGTGTACCGGACCGGTCATCGCCAGATGGAGAACGCCCTGGGCGTCCTCGCACTCAACGCCATGCCGGCCCCGGTCGAACCCAGGACGTCGGACGGTCCCGTCGTCTCGCCTGACGGAACCGACAGGCTGTGGGTCCCGCGGCCCGGGGTGCTGCTCCGGGTCACGACATCCCCGTCGTTGAAGGACGACCTCGACCGGATCGCCAGCGGGCTGCGCGTCCGGTGGACGGGGGACATCGGAGAGGTACGGGTGACGTACATGCCGGACGGCTGGCGATCCCCGGACGAGATCATGCCCTTCAGCGACGGCATCGCCCGGCGCTGGTCGTCCGACGGAGCCGGGGAGATCACGGTGGAGGTGGTGTACGGCTTGCGCGCGAAGGACCTGAAAACGCTGCAAGGGGTCTCCTGGCCGACAAGCGAGCGGCTGGTCGACCTGCGCCGAACCTCCGTCAGGGGAACGGCCGCCGCCGAAGGCCGGGTCGTCGGCGGGGAGCGCGGACCGGACAAGGGCAGGATGCGGCTGTGGGTCGTGCGGCCCGGTCTGGGCATTCGGATCTGGGCGTCGAGCAGCACGGCCGGCGACATGCAGCGGATCTCGGAGGGAATCGAGCTGATCTCCACCACCTTCGCGGAGTCGGTGGACGGGCTGAGGGCGCCTTCCCTCCCTCCGGAACTCCGAAAGGGTGATGAGACGCGGGAACTGGGCGGCGACTGGCGGGGAACCACCCGCTACTGGGGAGACAGGCCAGGCGATGGCGCCTACGTGGCCATGTCGGTGTACCGAGGGCCGTACTCCCAGGGTTGGCAGGGGGTGAAACCCGAGCCCTGGTTGACGGACATTCCCACCGCGGAGAAACAGCAGGCCGCCGTCGGGGGAGTATCTGGCACCCTGCTCACCTGGAGCGAGACCAGACGCGTCAACGGGGGACCGAGGCTGCTGCAGGGCCGCCGGTTCGTCTGGACCGCCGAGACCGGCCTGGCCATCGCGATCACGACGGTGGTCGATGCCGCCAGCTCGACGGCGTACATGACCCTGGACATGGACGCGCTCGTCCACAGTGTCCAGTGATCCCGGGGTGGAACTGGCGGAGTTCCTGGCGTTCGTTCGTGAAGACCGGTTGTTCGCACTGTGGTGGCTGATCTCCCTGCGTGGCGAAGGAGAACCCACCGCGCTCAGCGGCATGTGCGGACGTTGGCGCGTTATTCGCTTAGAAGCTGCTCGCGCAGGATGTCCGCGTGCCCGCAGTGCTGAGCGAGCTCGCGCAGCATGTGGAGGTACACCCAGCGGAGCGGGAGCGGGCCGCGCCGGTTGCCGTGGACCACGTCGTCCAGCCCGAGGGATGACGTCGCGCGGCGTGACGCTTCGCATGCTTCACGGTGTGCCCGCTGGATGGTGGCGATAGTGTCGCCGTCATCGAGAATGAACGACTCGTCCGGCGTCGCGGGGATGCCGATCTCGGCGCGCGACCGGCGTGTGACGGCTTCGTCGAACCAGACCTTCTCAACGAAGGTCGCGTGCTTCACCAGACCCAGCAGCGTGGTCCGGGAGGGCACCAACGACCGGCGCGCCTCCTCCTCGGCCAGCCCGTCCAAGCAGCGATTGAGGGCCCTGCGGTGCTCATCGAGAAACACCTCGAACTGGGCCTTGGCTGGCTTATCGATGACGTCTTCGGCGGACGTCGCCGGGAGCGAGGACATCTGCGAAGCATTCCAAGACTGGTCACTCAACAGCAACTAACGCACATCGGCAGACCAGTGCGTTCGAGTTCCTCTGGCTCCGCGGTGGATCGCTGCCACGTCTGGGCTGGCGATGCCTGCGGTACGGCCGTCGTGTCGTGGCCGGGAGGCAGGATGGGGGCGTGACGGACTGGAGGAGTGATTTCGCTGAGTTCGCGCGCGGAAATCTGCCGGTGCAGAGCGCCGAGCGCATGATCGGGCTGTTACGGCCCGCCGTCCGGCTGTATGCCGCCGCGAGCGGGGAAGTCGTGGTCGGACGGCTCGGCGGCGCGGCGCGGTTGCCGGAGAACATGGCGTGGCCGCTTGACGCGGGCGGCGGGCCGCTGTCGTTGGTGGCCGAGTTCGACTGCGGGCGGCTGGCACGCCACCCGGTGGACATCGCCCTGCCCCGCTGCGGCACGCTGCTGTTCTTCATCGCGGCCGAGTCGGGGAAGAACCAGGTGATCTACCTGCCACCGGGCACTGCCGTGGCCGAGCGACACCCGCCTGGCCACGACCGCGCCCGGGTGTACGCTGAGGTGCCGCTCGCCGCGGTCACCGAGCCGAGCTGGCCAGATCTTGGCCATCCCGCGGTACTGGACGCTTTCGGGAGTCTGGACGCGGCCAGGGAACTGGTGTGGGACCACGTGGCGGACCAGGATCCTGAGGACGCCGAGGACGAGGACGTCGGGGACGGCGAGACCTTCGCCTGGGAGCTCACGCTGTACCACGAACGGAGGATGAGGCCTGGGCCGCCACATCAGATGGGCGGGTACTCCGACACGCTGCAGAATCCGGTCGAGGTCGCGGCGGCGCATGCGGCCGGGGCCGGCTGGTACGGTGATCCGGCCTTCCAGGAAGAGGCACGCCAGTGGGTCACGCTACTGCAGGTGGCCGACGACTCCAGGGCCCAGATGATCTGGGGCGACGGGGCGTACCTGATCTGGGGCATCCGCAAGGATCACTTGGCCGCGCTCGACTTCTCCAAGGTCTATCTCTACATCTCAGGGCACTGACCCGGGCGAGTGACGATCGCCGAGCGCTGAGTCGTATGCGGTCCCCACTCGGCAAGTGCGCATTGTCAGCGGCAGAAGAGGACGTCGGCAGATCGGACATCTGCCCAGCTTTGTTGGGTGTCATCCCCAGCTTTTGCCCGACTGATCCAGCATCGCGATGCCGCGCGCGGTAGCAGCAGGAGCGGCATCATGGATTCATGCAGCGTTTCGTCGATGACGACACTGGCTACCTGGAGTGGGTGAGGCGTCACCCCGATGGATTCGTTGTCAATACCTCGCGTAACCCCAGCCCCAGCTACCTTCGTCTGCACCGCGGCGACTGCGCCACGATCACGGGAAACCCGGCAAGAGGCGTGCGCTGGACAGCTGACTATGTGAAATTCTGCGGTGACCGAGGTGAATTGGAGTTGTGGGCCCGCACCGAGGTCGGCGGAGACCTGCAGCCGTGTCCCCTTTGCCTGTGACCGTTCACGCGCACGTACCTGGACTGCGGTATGGGTCTGCCACGCGGTCAGCGGCAGATGAATGCATCAGCGGATGTTTCTGAAGCGGTGTACGTGCGGGACTGGCACGTTCGAAGGTTCCGTGATGGCTCTCTCATCGGCAAAGTCGGACGGCGGCGCAACAGTCGAAGACCGCGCGCTTCGCGGCAGAAGAGGACGTCTGCACCGGCGCGACTGCGACGGAGTCGACAGGACAGCTACGAACTCGCGGGCCGTGCCTGGTCAGTAGCCGGAAGACGGCTCGGCGACCGTTGCATCACCGTCCGGCCTTGTCGCTGTTTCGCTGCTGCTTCCGGGCGGGCTGGCCAGCACGTAGAGTCCTTGACCGGTCCGACGGAGCGGTGTTCCACCTGTGCCGGGCGGTCCTCCGGGCGCATTACTGATCATGCCCCTGAAAGGTGGGATCGAGGCTCGGCCGGTCATGATCACGGCGCAAGTAGCGTGCCCAGATCCACTCGTAGACGGCGATCCGCGTGAATGGCGTGTGCCCGTCGTCAATGCGCGGGCGGCCTGGAGGATCAGTCGCCAATTCTCAGTGCCCTCGGCCACACGCCCTCCTTGTCTCCCAACATCAAAGCTGGCGACCGGGAGGTCGGGCAACTGCTCCGGATCCTCGCCGTCGGATCGAGCGCGCTGTCGGCGGCAGATGAGTGTCCCCCGGCAGCCTGACGCGCTATCGGTAGTCGATTGGTGTGTCGAGCAGGTCAGAGATCGGTGTGCTTCCGTCGTCGGCGAAGGCCTCCACCGCGGCTAGGAACTCCTCGAGGAAGTTGCGTAGGTCTTCGCCGACGACCGTGATGCTGCGTTCAGTGCCGTGATAGATGCCGACTTCGTAGACGGCCTCCTGCAACCGGTAGACCGGGCCGCCGACCGTGGTTGCCAAGGCGTAAAGGTCGCCGCCTCCGTTGCTACCGAAGACCACGACGGCGACGTCCTCCGCAAACGGCTCGCCGATCCGGTCGGCGCGCCCGTGATACGTGTTGCCGATCACGCTGTCCGGCGGGTGCAGAAAGTATCCGTTGGTGATGTCCGGCAGCGACAGTGGCCCGACAAATCGGTACAGGGCGAAAAGCTCATCTGGAACCCACGGCATGCGCTCGTGCAGCGCGGCCAGTTCCGCCGCGGAGGACGGCGGGCCCACACTATGATCACCCGCCTCAAACGGGTACGTCGACACGACGTCCCTCAGCGCCCGCACGGCGGCCGCCTCGACCTGCGCCGCCCAGGCCCAGGCAGTCGGCCACTCCTCGTTCAACCCCAATGCCGCCTCATCCCCTCGGCCGCTTCGCGTCGATCATCCCAGCCGCCCTCATCGCGGCAGATCCGGTCGGTTGATCTTGCGGAGTAGAGTCGAACCACCTGCGCGAGAACCGGCGTCAGTACCACGCCAAGAGATTTGGATCATGCGTCGACCCAGGCCCGGGCGACGACTGGCCGCCTCAAGTGTCAGAGACGCTCGAGCAGCTCAGCCTTCTTCTCCGCGAACTCCTCGTCCGTGAGGATGCCAGCGTCGTGGAGCGACGCGAGCTTCGCGATCTGCTCGACAACATCCGGCTGAGGTGCGGCCTCGGCCGGTGCCCCATGCTTGCCTCGCTGAATCACCGAAGAACCGAGGTCCAAGATCTTCTCGGTCACGCCAGGCTGCGCCGGGAGGGGCTCCGAAGACTCAGCCTGCGCGGAGGTATCAGTTACGACCTGCTGGCTCTCGAGCAATACGGAGAAGATCATGAACAGCTTCTCCGGCAACTCAATGATGGACTGATTGCCGTCGGCCCAGTTCACGCGGACGGTGTGCCCGGATTTCATGGCAGCCCCGAGGCCGGCACCGACAGCCCTACCGATCATCCCAGGCAGAGCAGCCTTCGCGGCAGCCTGGCCCATGACGGCGGCGACACCTTCCCTGGTCGAGAGTTCCTCCCACTCGAGCACGGTCTCGGCGTTGAGCTTGTGCCGCTTGAATGGGTTGCGTGGGTGCTGGATGGTGAGCCCGCCGTGGCCTGAGAGAACGCTGCCACTCGCCAGGTGGCCGCCCACTACGCGTCCCTGGTTCGTCAGCGCCTGCAGAATCGCCATTCGCGAACCGTAGAGCAAGACTTCGGCCCCACGCAAATGTTGTGCGTATGAAATCGGCCTCGCACAGGCCGCCGATGCGTCGGCGACGACGTCGTCGGCGCGCGGGGTTCCGCGGTTGGTCTCGCTGCTCGCTCAGCAGTGGCGAGCAGCGTGTCCCGTGAGCGGCGGACCGCCCGGTGTACCGGACTGGTTGCCGGGTACCGGTCCAGGATCTCGCCGATTCGAGTCTCCGGTCGATCTCCCAACCATCGGGAGCCGTCACAAGGTCGAGCAACGTGAGCGCATCGAGATCGTCTGGATCTGCGGCCGGCAGCTTGGCGAGCCGCTCGCTCAATCGACGGGTATCTCTACAGCGACGTCGAGCCGACGACGAGGGTCACGGTTATAGTCGCTGCCTTGCCCTCGATCTCCACCTGCGTCTCGATCGCATCTGCCCAGGTCAGATGGAGTCCGACTCTACGTCTGGGGCGCGTTTCGGCCACAAAGGTGGGGCACAAACCTGTGCGCCACGACCACTCCGCATTGAGTGGTTCGCAGTCGTGTCTGACATGCTGCCGCCCACGCTCTTCGCGGCAGATGCGACGTCAGCGGCGGCCAGGGGAGTGCGACGGAGCGAACGGTCAACGCAACGGACACGCACTCAATTCGGCAAAGTCGGACGGCGGCGCAACAGTCGAAGACCGCGCGCTTCGCGGCAGAAGAGTGTGGGCAGGTGCCGGATACCGTTTCGATGTGACTTCGGCCGCGCTGGAGCGTGCGTTGAGCGACCTCGGGGGGCCGGTATTGCGGCCGCTGCCCGATCAGGTTGCTCGTCTGCTCCGGGACCTGGTCGCGCCGCCCAGACTCGCGGCGCATTTAAGGGCCGTTCACGACGTCGCCTACCAGCTCCTCGACTGGATCGCCCGCGAGTACCCGAGCCTTGCCATCGACCGCGAGGCGGTCCTGTTCGGCGCGGCCACCCACGACATCGGCAAGACCATCCACACCGGCGAACTATCCGGTCCTGGATCCGCGCATGAGCACGCAGGCTATCGGCTCCTGCTCGACCACGGGGTCACCGAGCCGATGGCCCGCTTCGCCCGTACCCACGCCGACTGGACCCGGCCCGACATCGCAGTCGAGGATCTGCTGGTAAGCCTGGCCGACAAGATCTGGAAGGCCAAACGCGTTCCCGATCTCGAACAATTAGTCGTCGACCACCTCGCCCTCGCGGCCGGGCAGGAGCCCTGGCAAGCGTTCATGGACCTCGACACGGTCCTGACCCGCCTTGCCGAAGACGCCGACCATCGACTCGCCTTCCAAGCCGGCTATCCCATCACCAGCCGGACCTGAGCGAGGATTCGACCAGCGGCAGAAGAGGATGCTTCTGGGAGCGGGACGGCCGATCAGCGTGTCGGATCGCCTCATCGTGGCCGTAGTGCCTGGGATGGATCGCCTGCCTCGACGGTGCGTAGTTGAGCCGCAATCGCCTGCTGTCCGCCAAAGCGTGCCAACCCAAAGCGGGCCGGTGGTCCGTGGTGAGAGTTCGCGACGGGATCGTGGTCGCTACCTCATCGTCTGGCGGCCGACTGCACGATGTCCGGACCGCCGGTGTGCGGCGTTGGAAAGTACCCGGGGTGCGGCTCCGGCAGCGCCGCCACACACGCCGCGGAACATGCATTCACCAGGAACGGCAGCACGTCGGTGCCGACCAGGCGAGAGATCCAGACCTGGTGAAGCTCACCTTGGACCGGCCCGTCGCAGATGCTGCAGGTCCGCACCGCGTCGGCGCCCCACACGCCCGGGTCGAGCGCTTCGAAGTCTGCCTCTCCTACGCCGGTCACCGGCCGCAGCTTCGGAAACGGCGGCCGGAACTTGAAATTGCCGTACAGGACGCGCGTGCTCACCGTGCTGTCGGCCAACTTGGCGCATCTAGTCAGCTCATACGGATACCAATGCAGTCTGTGGGAGGTGTAGGGCTCGAAGACCTCAAGGCTCGTCATGGCCCCGATCTCGGGCGGGATGCGAACCAGATTTGTGCCGTAGAGCTCCAGATGTTTGACGGCGGTCAGCTTCGCGATCGCTGGCGGTAGCGTGACAATCTGTCGCCGCTCGGGAGCGCTCAGATCCACGAACGGCTTGAATACCGTCCGTCCATCCGCAACCGCCTCGTCGATCAGCGCAAGCAGATGCTGCCAGCCCGCCGCCTCGGTATCCTGCCGGTCCCTGTGGAAGGAGACGGTCGCAGACCGGGTCGCGACCGAGTGGCCGACGCACCGGCAACGATCGCGGGCAGGCCCGCCCGCACTGGGTCCGACCGCATCCGCAAAACGGTTGGGAAACAGCTGCGGCGTGATCTCGTCTGCCCCCATGGGCGGAGCATACCGGGACCATATTCGACCTGACACGCACGCACATCGGCAGACCAGTGCGTTCGAGTCCCTCCTCGGGTCACGAGTCAGGTGCCGGAGGCCATCTAGGCGGCGAGGATGAAGTTCGGGTGCCGGTTGAGGTCGTTGCGGGCGCGGTCGTAGCGCATCGTGGTGCGCGGGTCGGCGTGGCGGGCAATGCGATGGATCGGCGATTACTCGGCGCGGTACTGGTCGTGTTGGGCGAAGAACTCCGTCCACTGGTCCTCGGTCAGTGTCCGGCCGTTGTCCCGGATTGCCGCGAGCTCACGAAAGTACTCCTCCCGTGGCGCACCCGGAGCAAACAAGATCAGCATCGAGGAGGGTTCGTCGCTGAGGGCGCGGAATCCGTGGACGCCACCCATCGGTACGTACAGGAAGTCACCCGCTTGAGCCAGCATCCAGCGGTTGCCGTCGTAGAACTCGACCGTGCCGGACGTGACAAAGAACGACTCGGAGAACGTCTTGTGGAAGTGTGCGTCCGCACCAGCCGTGCGTGGCTGCATGTTCCACTCGAACAGACCGAACTGCCCCCTGGTCGCCGCGCCCGGCGCCACGAACCGCACATGCGTGCCCGACGTACGAAAGGTGAGGCTCTCCACGTCATCGTGGACACGGAACTCGGCACTTACTTCCCCGGTATCGCGCAAGTAGGTCACCAGATCAACTCTAGGCAGGCTGCCCCGGCCCGGGCTACCCGCCAGTCGCCCTGGCGGCGGCGCGTGGCCAGGCCGCTCCATCCGCGGCATGAGCGGATGCCGTTCCGAAGTTCTGTAACGCGCCCGCTACGACCAGCGGCGCAAGATCATTCAGTCGTATGCGAGACGTCCCGAGCGGCCGAGACTCCACAGGCCGGGGAGGCTACGCGGGTGTGCGCGGTCAGGATGGCTGACTTCGTCGCAACTGATCAAGAATCGCGTAAATTCGTTTTTCGTGAGGGACATCGTGAGTGTCGCCGGCCTCGAGTTGTATCCCGTTGAAGAGTTTCAGGTTCTTGGCGAGTCTGTCCTCGTGGTTCACGTCACCGGCGATGGGCAACAGCTGTGGCGGCAGGTACGGACTGCTCTGCCGGATTTCTATCCAATCCTTGTGTTGGACCGGGTAACCGCCTTCGACGTTGACTATGTCTTCTCCACTGACCCACGCAATGCGCCATCTGATGTGCTGGCCAGAGCCGCAGAGGTCGACGTCTACGGCCGCATCGCGGAGATCAGCGCTCGATATGCCCCTCGGGATGTCGGCACCGGTGAGGAGGGATACAACCTTGATGGCTATGACATTGCCCACTTTGGTGTGCCGCAGGACCTGGTGATCCTGCCGCGCCCCCAGCCATGGGCCGCGTTCGCCTACCTGAACTCGTATTATTCGGAGGGGCATGAACCCGAGTTGCTCGTCGCGGCAGCTCACCGCTGGTACGACCGGTACGGGGCCGAACCCACCGTCGTCGGCCTGGCCACTGGCTTCGTGGTTTCCCGTCCGCCGACCGACCTGGCCGATGCTGAACGCCTCGCGGCTGAGCACATGTTCTTCGCCGGACTGACTGCCCAAACGAGCGAGCGCGCCTACGCGCGGGCACTCAGGCACCTTGACCGGTGGGCTCTCTACGATCGGCCCTGAACCCATCGGGACGGCACTCTACCGCCCGAGCATAAGGCCGGTGGGAGCGGCACAGCGGCCGCGGGCGGGCCTCAGTCCGGCATTCGCGTCTTCGGGGTGAACATTCGACGACTGATCAGCTAATGATCTTCATTCCTTTTTCTGCCCACATAGCGTGATCAAGAGGCGATGTGTGCGTGCTCGCCTCCTGTCGGGATTTAGTGGCTTCTGGCGTAATACGAGGCTTGGCGAGCGTGAACTGGTTCAGCCCCGAGAACATCGTCGCCGTGACGGCCGCACTGCTCGGGCTCGTGGCGCCGGCCGTGGGCGGCCTGCTTCAGCTCCGTACGCGACGCGGCAAGCGCATCGGCCATCGCGTACAGATGGACACCGCGATCAGCGACCTGGGTGAGGAACACGGGCAGCCGAAGGCGCGACTGGGCCTGTTCACCAACCAGACCGGCGCCGACCAGCCCATCCCCGCCAACCCCACCCTCGTGCTGCTCCGCGTCGAGAACACCGGCACGACCAGCATCGCCGAGACCGACTACACCAATCCGGACAAGAATCATGGCCTCAACGTCATCTTCGCCGAGCGGACCGTGTGGGCCGTCGAGGTCATCGCCGATCCCAAGGCGAAGCATCTGCTGCACCACTTCGACCCGGTCGAGGACAAGGGCGGCATGCAGTACAAGGACCACGTCATTCAGCTGCCGCGCGTACCGCTCAACGAGGACGAGCACTTCAAGCTGCTCGTCCTGCTCAGCGGCGGCCCCGTCGGCGGCAAGATCGACGTCAGCGGCGGCATCCGGGACGGCAGGGTCGAATCCACCCGCAGTATGTCGGTCGATGACAAGCCGCCCCTGTTCAGCAGGTCCGCGCTGACGACCGTCGTCGTACTCGCCCTCAGCCTCATCACGCTGGCGGGCATCATCGTCTTCCGGCCGACGGCTCCCATGGGGTGCGCAACGGGCGAACTGAGGGTGATCGGCTCTACGGCCTTCGCCCCCGCCATGGAACAACTCGCCCGTCAGTACACCGCGGACTGCGCACGGTCCGAGATCATCGTGGACGCGCACGGCAGCAACGAGGGTCTGCGGGAGCTGGCGCAGGCCGACTCCCCGGCCGTGCTCGTCCTGTCGGACGGTCCCAAGCCGCCCAGCTTCACCGGCCTGTACGGGGACCAGGTCGCGGTGGCGGCCTTCGCGCTCGTGGTCAACGACAAGGTCGGCGTGAAGGATCTGACCATCGACCAGATACGCAGGATCTATCGGGCCGACGTGACCAACTGGACGGACCTCGGCGGCCCCGACCTCCCCATCCGGCTCGTGAGCCGGGACGCCAACTCCGGCACCCGGGACCTGTTTCGCCGGCGGATCCTCGGTGGACAGGGCGAGCCCGCCTTCACTTCCCGCGACTGCGTGAACAAGAACTCCCCGCAGGACAAGACCGTCCGTTGTGAGCTCAACAGCACAGCCGAGGTGCTCAAGACGGTGGCCCAGGTGCCGGGTGCCATCGGCTACAGCGAACTGCGGGCCGCGGCCGTCTCCAAGGGGCTGCACACCCTGAACATCGACGGCCACGCGCCGTCGCTCCGCGCGATCGGCGAGGACAGCTACCGCTTCACCGAGATCGAGTACGCCTACACCCGCGGCACGCCGGCCGCCGACTCGCTGACCTTGAGCTTCCTCAACTACGTGATCAGAGGCGGCGGCCAGGACGTGCTCAAGGCCTTCGGCCACCTGCCCTGCTACGCCCCGGACGGCCTCAAGCGCTGCCGTCCCTAGACGCTCAGTTCACCTTCAGCTCGACTGAAAACCATTTGCCTCGCGCATGGGCTCAGGGAACGCTGTGTTCCATGACGTTCTGACGGACAGCAACCCGCCACTGCGAGATCTCACGGCGCCAACCCGTGCCGTACTGCCGTCTGCCCACATCCTTTCCGCGGAGAAACGTCTTTGTCTCAGCAATACTCTCGGCAGGAGTCCCTGCCGTCGTCCACGCCGGCCATGGGTTCGGCCACCATTTCCGTGTTCTCTTCCCCCGCAAGCTGGATCGAGTCCGATGCCCTCGTGCAGTGCCACCAGGTGGCCGCTCTCGATGGCATGACGCACGTTGCCGCCATGCCGGACCTGCACCCCGGCAAGGGGGCCCCGATCGGGGCCGCCATGGCGTCGACCGTGTTGTATCCGTTTCTGGTGGGCTCCGACATCGGCTGCGGTATCGCCGTGTTCCCCATCACGCTCAAGCGGGCCGTACCCGCGAAGCTTGCCGCCCGGTTTCCCGACCTCGACCGTGCGCTGAGCCCTGGGCAGGATGCCGGCGACCCGGCCTGGGCCGTTGTGAAGGGCGATGTTCCCGCCGGTCACCTCGAGGGTCTCGGAACGGTCGGCCGAGGCAATCACTTCGTGGAGTTGGCGCGGATCGAGACGGTCTTCGAGCCGGGTCACGCGAGTCGTCTCGGGCTCGCCGCCGGCGATCACGTTCTCATCGTCCACAGCGGTTCCCGAGGGCTGGGCGAGCGGATCCTGAGGGCGCACACCGCGGTCCACGGTGCGGGCCCCGCTCCTGATCCCGGCGCCTATCTGGCGATGCATGACGACGCCGTACGCTGGGGATCACTCAACCGGCGGTTGCTGGCTGCCCGGGTCGCCCATGCCCTGGGGACCGAGCCTACCGAGCCGATTGTCGACCAGTGCCACAACCTGGTCGAGATCCGCGACGGGGTCTACCTGCACCGCAAGGGGGCGGCACCGGGTGACCGCCGCGACGTGCTCATCGCGGGCACGCGAGGCACCCGTTCCTACCTCGTGGCCGCCCACGCCGGGCCGGACGCCAACCATTCGGTGGCGCACGGCGCGGGCCGCAAGATGTCGCGTGCCGACGCTCTGCGCCGGGGCCGGGCCAAGCACACGGTCGAGGAGTTGCGCCGCACACCGGTGGGCTCGGTGGTGGTGTGCGGCGATCGCCAACTGCTCTTCGAGGAGGCGCCAACGGCCTACAAGCGCATCGAGCAAGTGATCGCCGACCTCGTCCACCATGAGCTGGCCACGCCCGTGGCCACCACGGTCCCCCTGGTCACCTACAAGACGCCTGACATCGGGTCGACGCCCCAACGGGACCGTCGGGGCCACCGCCGTAAGCGAGGCCGAGCATGATCGTCCACCTGCTTCTGTCGGCAGGACGTGGCCCGCAAGAATGTGCCTGGGCGCTGGCCCGGCTGCTGCGCCGCCTGGAAGCCGACGCCAGCCGGCAGGATCTGCGGACCCATCGGGTCCAGACCGTTCCCGGTGACCGGCCCGGCACCTACCGATCCGTCCTGGTCCAGATCACAGGAGTCGGCGCGGAGCCGTTCGCTGCCTCGTGGACCGGAACGCTGTGCTGGCAGGCCCCCAGCCCCTACCGGACCAGCACCGGCCGAAAGAACTGGTACATCATCGCCCAGCCGTGCCAGGTCGACACCCCGCGCGCGAGGTTCGCGGAAGCAGATGTCGATATCGTCGCCTGCCGCACCGGCGGCCCCGGCGGTCAACATCGAAACAAGGCCAGCACAGCGGTACGGGCGACCCACCGCCCCTCGGGGATCGTCGTCGTGGTCGACTCCGAGCGGCAGCTCAGCCTCAACCGCCGCATCGCCATGCAGCTGCTGCGACAGCGCATCGAGCACGGTGAGGAGGCAGCAGAACGCGCCGTCACCACCGCCCGCTGGCGTATCCACGATGAGCTCGTACGCGGAAACCCGACCCGTATCGAACGTCCATAAATGTCGAAGCAGGACCCGGCCCCATAGGAGCTGGCGCGCAGGTGCTGCGGGAAACTCCTGGCATTACATCTGCTTCGAGACGAAGAAAGGGCAGGGGCTTGCGACCGCCGAAGGGACGCACCAGGACGCAGGGCAGTGTTTTCGAGCGGCGTAGCCGCCTTCGGGATTCACCGCCCAGCGAGCTGAATGTTTCAGCTACCCAGGTGAAGTCCTACCAGGTCTGCGCAACGGTGAATCAAGTCGTGCTGTACATCCGCCCGGAACAGGCCGAATCTGAGAGCCCTTCCGCGCTCGGAGGTGTGGCCATGAGAACCCTGCGCGCATGGGCGCTGTCCACCGTTACCGTGCTGCTGGCGGCGACCGGGGTGGTCGTCACTCCCATCGCCGCACACGGGGACATCGCGTGCTCGGTCTGGTTCTCACCGCCCTGGAACAGCGGCGGCAGTTTCGGCACCAACATCACGGTCACCAACCTGGGCGACCCGGTGAACCCGTGGACCCTGCGCTTCACCTGGCCCGGCACCCAGCAGGTCACCGTGGGCTGGAACGGCACCTGGACTCAGTCGGGACCGGCCGTGACCGTGAACGCCCCATCGGTCGCACCGGCCCTGGGCACCGGGCAGAGCGTCACCATCGGCTTCTACGGGACCTACACCGGCACGAACGCACCTCCGACGTTGTTCACGCTCAACGACGTGCCCTGCACGGCGAATACAGCGCGTTCGGTCCGGCTGACCTCTCCCGTCAACGGCCAGGCCTTCACCGTACCCACGACCATCCGCCTGTCCGCGGCCACGACTCCCGCCAACTGGGCGGCCAGGATCGACTTCTACTCGGGCACGACGCTGCTCGGCAGCGCCACCAGCGCGCCGTACGTCCTCACCTGGTTAGGCGCCCCGGCGGGCAACTACACCCTGTCGGCCAGAGCCATCGACGTCAGCGGCATGAGCTACGCCTCCAACGTCGTCAACGTCGGCGTGATCGGGCCCACGGCCGGTCCCTTCGTCGCTGTCATGCCGACGTGGCTGGGCGTCGCCCCCGGCGGCACCGCCCTCTTCTCGGTCCGCCTCTCACGGGCTCCGACGAGCGACACTGTCGTCACGGCCGAGCGAATCAATGGCGACCCCGACCTGGACATCCAGTCGGGCGCGACCCTGACCTTCACCCCGGCCAACTGGAACATCTCCCAGACCGTGCGGGTGGCCGCCGGACCGGGCGCCACGGTCGACGACTCCGCCCAGTTTCGCGTCTCCGCGCCCAACCACCAGCCGAGCATATTCACCGTCACGGTGATCTGACCGCTTGTAGGGCAGGATGAAAAACGTTCACCGCACGGTATTGGCACTAGAAGAGGCCGGCGATTTCGGGGGTATTGAAGGTGCGGGTGGCTCCGGTTCGGGGGTCGCGGTAGTCGATGCTTCCGTATACCTCGTCGAATTCGCCGGGCCAGGGGTCCTCGTTGAGGCTGGACTTGGTGACGACGCGTTCGAATTCGGCGCTGAGGCCGGTTTCCGAGGCCCATACGCGGATGGTGGAAACGCCGGCGATGATGTCGTCCTGGACTTTGTCGCCTGCGTACAGCCAGGTGCGGAAGGGGTTGCGATAGGGGGCGGCCAGGATGATGGCCTGGGCCTCGGGCTGGGTTAGTTTGCGGAGGTCGATGCCGATGTGGACCAGGTAGTGCCCGGAGTCGGTCGGGGTGAGGGACAGGCAGGCGTTGTATTCGGGTTTGTAGTTGCATTGTTGTGCCGCTGAGGCGGGGGCGGCCATCAGGGTGATGCCGAGGGCGGAGGCCGTGGCCATGGCGAGCGCTCTCAGGAGGCGGCGCTTCGTACGGCCGTGGGGCCGGTGATCTATGGTGTTCAAGGTGTTCTCCTCGTGACGGGCGCCGAACCGGACGGCGGCGCCTCACCACAGAGGGCGTGACATGGAGAGACACTATGCGGACCTGATGGAACACGATGGAACTTGGTGGTTCCCGAAATTGAGGTCCGAGGGAAAGCGCCTCGGATCAGGGCCCGGCGCAGCTGGTCGCAAGGGTGAGTTCGCCGTTGGGAGTGGGGCGGAAGCCCAGGGTGTGGAGCTCTGGGATGTCGATCATGGTGACCATGTGTAATGCGCCGGCTTCGGCTACCTCGCAGATTGCCAGGCGTACGAGCGCTTCGCGTACCGTCGGGGGGATGCCGGGCTGGGTGCGGGCCAGGTCGAGGCGGGCGGTGGTGTGGTCGTCGTCCTCCCAGGATGCGGCGGCGTGGCCGACGTAGGGTTCGCCTTGGGCGTTGTTGACGTAGGCCTGTAGCCAGCAGGCGAGCTTGGCGTCGGCTAGTGACCGCTGGGGGATGGTCACGTCCATTCCCGCCTCGGCCAGCCAGTGGCCGGCCTGGAGCGCGGGTGGGGGAAGGGGCTCAATCGGGGATTGAGGCCGGGAAGAGAGTATGACGAGGGGGACCGAGCTGATGAAGAAACCGGCGGGGCAGACGTCTGGGGCATCCCGGATGTCCAGCACGACGTAGCCGTCTCGGATCGTACGGCGGCTGCGGCGGACCAGGCCGGTCCAGAGCTGTTCCGCGATGCTGAACGCGACGTCTGCGGCCCATTCGTCCACCGAGGCCAGCGGCTCGCCGGTCACCGAGCTTTCGGGTGATGCCGGGAACTCGACCTCGACGGCGTAGGTGTTGGGATCTCGCCGCCAACGGAAGATCACGAGCAGGTTGTCCGGCTCTGTGATGACGTCGATGACGGTGTAGTCGTCTGTTGCGGCGCGTGGACGGAGCAGGTGGGTTCCGAGCGCGTCGAGGACTTCCTGGCGAGACCACTCAACCGGCATGTGCCCAGTCTCCCAAAGGATCAGGACTGCCTTGGGGAGTGCAGGTCATGCCGGGCTCGAAGGGGTGGGCGCCGGCGCGGCTGGTGCTGTCGGCGGCGCGGGGAACCGCCCGGAAGGTGGTCATCGGCTACTGGTCGCATCGTGGCATGTTCGGCAGGGGGTGGGTGGTGGCGTCGACATGTTCGGCTCCGACGAAGCCCCACCCCTCCCAGCGTTCCTTGCCTGGCTCCGAGCGGTCTCCGCGGGTGTAGTACCAGACCCTTCCTCCGTCGCTCTGGACACGTCCGAGCTCCCAGCAGACGAACCAGCTCTTCGGGGTGTCCAGGACCGCTATCTTCTCGGTGCTGCCCACGTTGACGTAGAGCGGTGTGTCTGGTCGGTTGGCGCACACGAAGTCCCTGGTCCACACATGGCCGCCTTGTCTGGCGTCAACGTGCTTGACGCCGCTGCGCTCGGTGCAGAGATGCGCGGTCTCCGCGTCCGCTATGAAGTCCTGGCCGGGGCGCCAGATCAGGACTGCGCCCATGACCAGGGCCGCCAGCCCGGCCAGCGTCCACCACGTGCGTCTATTGCGTAGGAATGGCGGATACCTTTTCGCCGGGGGCGGGGATTCCGGCGACGGAGGGAGCGGTGCCTCCGGCGGCTCGGCAGGCTGGTCCGCGCCGGATTCCGCTTCGGGCAGCTGGACGGTCTGGGCCCGCACCCACCGCCGGTGCAATTCGATGATCTCCGCCTGGCTCGCCCGGCATTCTTTGGCGAACTGCTCCAGGAGAGTGAAGCGCGGCGGCACGCCCTCTCCGGAGCAATAGCGGTGGAGGGTGGATTTGCCGACGCCGAGCCTCTTGGCGAGGGCGTCGTAACTACGGCCGGTCTTGCCCTTCAACTGGCGTAGATACGCGGCCAAGTCCTCCACTGCAGAGGGCTCTGACAACCTGGCTCCTCGAGTGCCGACACCCCGAGTTTGACATCCCGAAGATTAACAGCAGAACCAGCAGCATCACTGGTATATCCCGCTCTGTCCCAACTCGCACGGGATTGCGCAGGTCAAAGCGGGTCCTTGTCCCGTTGTCCCTCACTTGTCCCAATCCCTTGCTGTGGGACAGAGGGCCGGTCACGGTGAGGACCGTCCGACGAAGAAGATCACTAATCGGCCCTCACCGGTCGACCGTCAGGAGATGCATGATCATGCGTTCGCTCATTTCCCTCCGCTCCCGGCAGCGACGTACAGGGCACCCCGGGTGGGTGAGAACAGTCACCGCGGCGGCGCTCACCGGCCTCGTGGGCGGGCTGTTGACCATTCCGGCGCACGCCGCGGCCGGTCCCAACCTTCAGCTGCCCTTCCCCTGCGGTCAGCAGTGGCGGCTGGACACCTGGGGGCACGCTCCGGCGCTCGACATGGTCAAGGAACCGGACCAGACGGGCACCGAGGGGGCCACACTCGTCGCGCCCGCCGCCGGAACGGTCAACAAGTCGTACTACCACGAGAACGCCGGCAACGTGATTCAGATCAATCACGGCGGCGGCTGGTTCACCACGTACCTGCACCTGCAGTCCCGGGCCGTCAACGTGGGCGCCTCGGTCCAGCAGGGCACCGTCATCGGGCGGGTCGGCCGGACGGGGCCCACGTCCAACAACCATCCCCACCTCCACTTCGAGCTCGGTTACGACTCGAACGGCAACGGGGAGGCGTCCTGGGGGTACGCGGGCGCCGAGCGGGTCCAGCCCACGTTCAACGGCGTCACGTACGGCAGCGCCAACAGCCAGACCTACCGAAACGTCACCAGCCGCAACTGCGGCGGCGGCAACCTGGGGGTGCTGGACTTCTATCTGTCCGACAACCAGAGCTCTTCCGCCGCCACCCGGCCGGTCTTCGCGTACGGCAACAGCCCGATGGTGCCCATCACGGGTGACTGGGACGGCGACGGCAAGGACACCGTCAGCACCTACGATCCCACCGCGGGCCGTTTCTTCATCAGCAACAACCCCGCGACCGGTCAGGCTCAGTACGTCTTCGCGTACGGCGACCCCAACGCGGTCCCGTTCGTGGGCGACTGGGACGGCGACGGCAAGGACAACGTGGGTGTCCGTATGGGCAACAGGTTCTACATGCGCACCAGCCCGGTCACCTCGGCGACCGAGACCACGCAGTCGGTGGCTTACGGGGATGCTCCCATGATCCCGCTGGCCGGTGACTGGGACGGGGACGGCAAGGACACGGTCAGCGCCTACGAGCCCGCTTCGGGCAAGTTCTTGATCAGCAACAACCCCGCGACCGGTCAGGCTCAGTACGTCTTCATGTACGGCGACCCCAACGCGGTCCCGTTCGTGGGTGACTGGGACGGCGATGGCAAGGACAACGTGGGTGTCCGGATGGGCAACGGGTTCTACCTGCGCACCAGCCCGGTGACCTCCGGCACCGAGACCACCCACTCGGTGGCCTACGGCGACGCCGGCGATCTGCCCGTGATCGGCGACTGGGACGGCGACGGCAAGGACAGCCAGGGCATCGCCCGCTGACGTCACCAAGGCCCTTCATTCTCCCCCTCGCCCTGTCTCCCGGCAGCTGGAGACAGGGCGCTCACATCTCCCCAGGAGAAGACCATGAACACGCGCCCCCGTTCCTCCGTCGTCCGGCCTCTGATCGCGCTTACCGCTCTCGTCGGCGGACTCCTCGCGTCCGCCGCCGGGGCTGTCCCGGCCCGGGCCACCGAACTTTCCCCCACCCCCTCCATTCCCGGCCCGGCCGGCTCTCCGGTGCCCGCGGAGCTCGCGGCCGCGCTGGCGTTCGCGGCGTGCGTACCGGGCGGGCCGACCGCGGCCGACAACGCGGTCGCCAACCAGGTGCGACCGTCCATGAACGGCCCGCGCCTGGGCCGGAGCGTGAACGGCTACAACGTGTCGTGTGCCCGGGTCATCACCCGTACCGTCAAGGGCCGCGGCCTGGACAAGCGAGCGGCGGTGATCGCCGTGACCACGGCGATCACCGAGAGCACCCTGCACAACTACACGGTCGCCGCCGACCACGACAGCCTGGGACTGTTCCAGCAGCGCCCCTCCCAGGGATGGGGTACCCCGGCCCAACTGACCGATCCGGTGTACGCCACCAACGCGTTCATCAACGCCATGCTGCGCAAGTACCCCAACAACTCGTGGATGAGCGGGGACATCGGCGCCATCTGCCAGAAGGTCCAGGTCTCGGCGGTTCCGGACGCCTACGGCCGCGAGGTCCACGACGCCCAGTTACTCGTCAACGCCCTGTGGAACGGCTCCGCCGATCTGGGGGTGCTGGACTTCTATCTGTCCGACAACCAGAGCTCCTCCGCCGCCACCCGGCCGGTCTTCTCGTACGGCAACAGCCCGATGGTGCCCATCACGGGTGACTGGGACGGCGACGGCAAGGACACCGTCAGCACCTACGACCCCACCGCGGGCCGTTTCTTCATCAGCAACAATCCGGCTAGCGGCCAGGCTCAGTACACCTTCTTGTACGGCGATCCCTATGCCGTGCCTTTCGTCGGCGACTGGGACGGCGACGGCAAGGACAACGTGGGCGTTCGTATGGGCAACGTGTTCTACATGCGTACCAGCCCGGTCACCACGGCCACCGAGACCACCCAGTCGGTGGCCTATGGCGACGCTCCGATGATCCCGCTGGCCGGTGACTGGGACGGTGACGGCAGGGACACCGTCAGCGCCTACGACCCGGGTGCGGGTCGCTTCTTCATCAGCAACAACCCGGTTAGCGGTCAGGCTCAGTACACCTTCTTGTACGGCGATTCCAATGCCGTGCCGTTCGTCGGCGACTGGGACGGCGACGGCAAGGACAACATCGGCGTCCGGATGGGCAACGGGTTCTACCTGCGCACCAGCCCGGTCACGACCGGCACCGAGACCACCCACTCGGTGGCCTACGGCGACGCCGGCGATCTGCCCGTGATCGGCGACTGGGACGGCGACGGCAAGGACAGCCAGGGCATCGTCCGCTGACTTGCTGCGGGGATATAAGGGACAGCCCTTGGCTGATCGTTCTTCTTGTCGACGGAAGGAGATCAAATAACCAAGGGCTGTCTGGCGTACTACATCGCGGAGACCAGGACGAACGCCACCAAGGCGCGCTGCGAGCCACGGTTCTCCCAAGCGTGACTGGTCGCCCGCTGGATGATGATGTCGCCCGCGGATACCTCGGTGACATCGTCGTCGAGCAGCATCGTGAGTGACCCTTCGAGGACCAGCCCGAAATCCAGACTTCTTGTCCTATGCATGAACGGGCTGGTCTCTCCACCCACATGGTCAGCGCTGGCATTCATCGCCGCGAAGATTTCCCGGCCGTCCATCGCGGCGATCTCGTCGGCGCTCACCGGGTCGAACTGCACGACTCTGAACACGATTCCGCTCGCAGGCGGTGCCAGGGTGAACGGCCGGTCCGTCGGCGGTTCCCCGGAGTCCGCCGGGTCGGCGGGTACCCCCGCCACATGCCACACGTCCGTGAGGGCCGTCGGCCGCCCTGGCTGCACGAGGGCACCAGATGCGGGAGCATCCGAGCTGATGTACGACCTGCCGTCGCGATCTCCCGTGACGACCACCCGAACGCGTTTGATGTCCTGCATGGCGATTAACTGTCTCCCTGTTCGATCGATGACGGGTGAATCGTTCCGCGCACTTCTCCGAGGCCGATGCGTGCGGCGCCGGGACCAGGCGCCGTCGCGGTGATGACGACCTCGTCGCCGTCTTCGAGGTAGGTCCGCTGCCTCCCGTCCGGGAGCGCCAATTGCCGGCGGCCGTCCAGGGTGAGTTCGATCAACGAACCGGGATTCCCGATCGACGAGACCGTTCCGGACGCGAACAGGTCACCGGATCGAAGCGAGGCGCCGTTGACGGTCAGGTGCGCGAGCTGCTGCTCGGGCGTCCAGTAGACGTCGCGGTAGCGTGGCGCGCTGATCAGGTGCCCATTGAGGCGGACCTCGAAGTCGATGTCGAGTCCCATGTCGTGCCAGCCGGTCAGGTAGGGGTGAAGCGCCTGCTCTCTCGGCGGTGGCGGGATGCGCGCGGCGTCGAGCGCCTCGATCGGCAGTACCCAGTGCCCGATCGAGGTGGCGAACGACTTCCCGAGCATCGGTCCCAGGGGAACGTACTCGAACGCCTGGATGTCGCGAGCGGACCAGTCGTCAACCAGCACGACGCCGAAGATGTGCTCCCGGGCGTGCCCGCCCGGGAGCGGAGTTCCGAGCGTGGACCCGCGACCCACCACAAAACCCAGCTCGACCTCCAGGTCGAGCTTCCGGGTGGGACCGAATTCCGAAGGGCCGGCACCGCCTCCCGCCCGCTGGCCGTTAGGCCGGACGACCGGCGTTCCGGACGGCACGATCGTGCCGGCCCGGCCGTGGTAGCCGACGGGAAGGCTCAGCCAGTTCGGCTGCAACGGCGGCTGACCAGGCCGGAAGATTTGACTCAGGTTCTCCGCGTGCACTCGGGAGGAGTAGAAATCCACGTAGTCGGCGACGGTGAAGGGCTGATGAAGGTCGACGTCCGCGAGGTGATGGCCGTGCTCGCCCGGTGTCGTCGACAGCCATTCCTGGACTTTCGACCGAGCCCGCGACCAGGTCGTCCTGCCCGCCGCAAGGAGGGCGTCGAGGGTGGGCCGGTCGAACAGTTCCACCAGCGGGGAGCGCTCAGCGGCGGACAGAGCTGCGAGATCGACGACTCCCGGTC
Organism: Acrocarpospora macrocephala; assembly: GCF_009687865.1. Lineage (GTDB taxonomy): Bacteria > Actinomycetota > Actinomycetes > Streptosporangiales > Streptosporangiaceae > Acrocarpospora > Acrocarpospora macrocephala. The sequence goes on along the minus strand of NZ_BLAE01000036.1, from coordinate 133,739 downwards.
CGAATCGAACACCCACCCGAGGGCCTTGACCTGGATCGAAGACACCGTACGGGAGGGCGTCGAGTCCGTAGAGTTCGTCATCGGCTGAGGTCATGGCTTGCCGTCAGACGGGCGAGGAGCTCCGGAGGCTGACGGCTCTCGGACGTCAGCGCTCGGGTTCGTCCCGCGGATGATCAGGCTCGTCTTTCCGGCCGGCAGGTCGTCGCCTGACTTGGGATCGATGAACAGGAACGTCTTGCTTGCGCTGTCGTAGCGGCGCAGCTGAACCTGACCGATCGGCTCCGTAGTCCCCGCAGCGGCGAACCGCACGCCGTCGAGCATGGTGTCCACGTGCAGGTTGGCCTCGTGCGCGGCCCGCATCACCGACGCGCGATCGAGTGTCTCCGCCGATTTGAGGACATCGACGAGGAGCTGGCCCACCAGCCAACCGTCGAGCACGAAATCCTCATCGGGATCGGCGGCGGGCGAGTACTTTGCGAGTGCCTCACGGTAGGCCGCAAGAGCGCCGTCCTGCGCGAACTGCGGGTCGGTGGGGCTCTTGTACCAGGTCGTACCGATCATGTCGTCCCCCGCGCCGTCCTCAAGGAGCCCAAGCAGTCCACGAGACGTGCAGAAGTTGACGCTGAGCAGCAACGGGTTCCAGCGGGACGACTTGATGCCGTTGAGGATCTGCGGGCACTTGGTACCGAGCGCGGCGATGAACACCGCGTCGGCGCCGTCGGCGGCGAGCTGGGTGATCTGGGTTTCGACGCTGGGGGCACCGGGGTCGTAGGTCACCTGGGTGCCCACCGTGACACCGGCGTCTTTGAGCGGGCTGACGAGGGCGTCCACGTACGCCTTTCCGAAGGCGTCGTTCTGGCTGATGATCGACACCGATTTGACGCCCGCGTTGATGGCGCGCTGGGCGAGCGCCTGCGCCTCCAGGCTGTAGGTCGGGAACTGGATCTGCGACCAGGTCTGCGCGGGGTCGGCGACCACGGGAGCCCCGGTCTGGATGAACAGATTGGGCACGCAGTTGTCCTGCAGATCCTGCTGTACCGCGAGCGCCGTAGCGGTGCCGAGGATTCCGACGATGCCGAAGACTTTGTCCCGGTTGACAAGTTCGTTGACATTCGTGGCGGTCTTGGCGGGGTCGTAGCCATCGTCGAGGACGGTGAGCTCGATCTTCCTGCCGTTGACGCCGCCTTCCGCATTGACCGTCGCGAGATAGGCTTCGAGGCCGAAGTGGAACGTTCCGGGGATGGCCAGCGCCCCAGTGAGCGGCAGACTGGTTCCGAGCTTGATCGTGTCGGTGGTGACGCCCGCCGTCGGGTCGTAGTGGAGGCAGTCGGCGGTCAGATTGAGGCTGTCGCCGGTTGACGCGGGGTCGCCGCCGTCGCCGACTCGCGCCGTGCAGGCCGTCACGAGGAGGACGGCAGCGAGGAGCGATCCGGTGCTAGCCAATACGCGTCGTGGGCTGCGCCTGGTCGCGGGTGTCGTCGGTGTCATGGGGTGTTTCCTCTTGTTGAAGGGGGGCGGGGAGGACATGAGGAGCCGGGTGTGACCGCCGGCGCCTGAACCGGAGGCTGGAGATACCTCCAGGCGCGAGGAGCAGCAGGGCGATCAGGATCGCGCCATAGGCGAAGTTCGCCCATTCCGGGGAATACCTGCTGATCTGGGCCGGCAGGAGCTCCGCGATCGCCGCGCCGGCGAGCGGTCCTGCGAGCAGCGCGCGTCCCCCGATCACGAGCGCGGTGAGGAACACGATCGATCCGACGATCGTCATGTAGCTCGTGGTCGAGGAGATGAAGCCGCTCGTGACGGCGAAAAGGGCGCCCGCCAGGGCCGTGATCGTCGAGCTCGCCGCGAACACGCCGATCCGCAGCCGCATGGGGCGCACGCCGTACGTCACCGCGGCGATCTCGTTGTCGCCGAGGGCGCGCAGTGCGCGCCCGGTCCGGCTGCGGTCGAGCATGAAGACGCCGAGGACGACGAGGAGCAGCGCCCCGAGTACGACGTAGTAGCGGGTCTGGTCGGCGGCGAGGAACGATCCGCGCGGTGGTGTGATGCGGGGTACGCGCAGCCCTTCCGTGCCGCCGGTGATCTCGGAGAACGTGCTCAGCACGGCGGGCAGGGATGCCGCGAGCACCAAAGTCACGATCGCGAGGTGGGTGCCTTTGATCCGCAGGGAAGGAATGCCGAACAGCGCTCCGGCGATGCCGCCGGAGAGGGTGCCCGCGATGATCGCGGCGGTCATCGGAACGCCGGCATGGACGATGAGGACACCGGTCACGTAGGCGCCGATCCCGAAGAAGGCCGAGTGCCCGACGGAGACCTGTCCGGTGAAGCCGGTCAGCAGGTTGAGCCCGGCCACCGCGATGGCGACGACGAGGATCTGGGTGAACTGGGTGACCCTGAAGGGCTCGAAGAAGAGCGGGACGAGCACGAGGGCGAGGACAAGCGCGGCATTGGCCGCAGCGCGTACCGGGCGTGACTCAGACACGGGCCACCCGCTCCCGGCCGAAGAGTCCCTGCGGTCGCGACAGCAGGATCAGGACGATGATCGTGAGTGAGACCAGGATTCCGACATCCCCTGAGACACCCGGCACGAGGCCGGTGACCAGGCTCTCCACGACTCCCATGATCGCGCCGCCGACGATCGCGCCGAGCGCGCTGTCGAATCCGCCGATGGTGACCGCGGCGAGCGAGTAGACCAGGACCGTCGTCATCATGTGCGACTCGACATAGACGCCGAGGTTGGTGAGGCTGACGCCGGCCACGGCCCCGAGCGCCGCGGCGATGCCCCAGCCGATCATGTGCATCCGTTCGACGGGTATCCCCGCGACCCGGCTCGCCTCGGGGGCGGTCGCGACCGCGCGGAACCCGAGCCCGATCTTGGTCCGGACGAAGAAGAGGGTGAGCGCCGTGATCACCACCGCTTGCAGGAGAATCACCCCGATCAGCGACCACTGGACGCGGATCCCGCCGAACACGAGCCCCCCGGCGGGGAAGAGTCCTTCGAGGGGGCGCGGGTTCTGGCCGAAGGTCAGCTGACCGATGGCGTTGGCGCAGACATAGAGACCGATCATGATGACCACGGGGACGAGGTCACGGCGCATCGCAGGGCGCACGATCACCACCTGGATGAGCGCGCCTGCGGCGAACGAGGCCGCGGCCGCGACGGCGAGCGCGGGCCAGACGCCGAGACCGAGGCCGGTGAGCGCGACCGTCAACATCGCCGACAGCGTGGCGAACTCGCCCTGCGCGAAGTTGATCAGCCCGGTGCTCCGGTGGGCGACGACAATCGCCAGGGCGAGAGCGGCGTAGATCGCCCCCTTGCCGACGCCGTCGACGAGTAACTGGAGAGCCAGCATCGTGTCCCTCCTAATATCCCAGGTACGCCCGGCGGAGACCGGCGTCGTCGCGGATGGCTGCGGCCGGACCGTCAACCTGGATCTCTCCTGCTTCGAGCACGTACGCGCGATCGGCGATGCCGAGGCTCAGGTCGGCGTTCTGCTCGACCACGAGCAGGCTGAGCCCTTGCTCGTCGTGCAGTTCACGCAACGTGTCGAAGACGGCGCGCGTCACGGTCGGGGCGAGTCCGAGCGAGGGCTCATCAAGCACGAGAAGCCGCGGCCGGGCAAGGAGCGCCCGTCCGATCGCGAGCATCTGCTGCTCCCCACCACTGAGCAGCCCGGCCCGCTGGCCCGCGCGTTCGCCGAGGATGGGGAACCGCTCGACGATCTCGGAGATCTCGAGCGCGAGCGCCGCGGCGGTGACCCGGCGAGTATAGGCACCGAGCCGGAGGTTCTCCTGGACCGTCAGGTCGGCGAACGTGCCACGCCCTTCCGGAACCTGGACGAGCCCGAGGGACACGATCGCCGCCGGCGAGGCTCTCGTGATGTCCGTGCCGGCGAACTTTATCGACCCGGTCCGCTCGACATGACCGGTGATGGCGCGCAGCAGCGTCGTCTTGCCCGCCCCGTTCGCGCCGAGCAGGACGACCACCTCGCCCGGCGAGACCGTCAGGCTGACGCCGTGCAGAACGCGCGCCTGACCGTAGCGGGCGTGCAGGTTGTCCACGTCGAGCAGTGGTACGAGAGGCATCTCAGCTCCCCAGGTAGGCGCTGATGACGCGCGGGTCGGATCGCACGTCGGACGGCGCTCCATCGGCGATGACCTCGCCCGACGACATCACGACCACATGGCTGCTCATGCTCATGACCATCTGGACGTGGTGTTCGACGAGCAGGATGGTGAGGCCGAGCCGCTCCTTCACGGCGAGAAGGGTGTCGCGCATCTCGCCGACCTCCTCGTGGGTCAGGCCTCCCGCGGGCTCATCGAGCAGCAGGAGGTGCGGACCGCTCGCCAGCGCGCGGGCCAGCTCGACGCGCTTCTTGGTGCCGAGCGGGAGCCCTTCGGTGCTTCGGGACGCGTCGGCGGAAAGCCGCAGCAGCTCCAAGGTCTCGTCGACCGGCAGCGCCGGGCGCGACGCGTGGCGTGCGACATCAGCCCCGATCCGGACGTTGCCGCGCACGTCGAGGGACGGGAACAGGGCGGCGTGCTGGAAGGTACGGGCGACTCCCAATTCCGGGAGGCGGGACGCCCGGACTCCGATCAGATCGATCCCGTCGAGGCTGAGCGCCCCGCTGTCGGGGGTGAGGATGCGGCTGATGCAGTTGAACATCGTCGTCTTGCCCGCTCCGTTGGGTCCGATCAGGGCAGTGACGCCTCCGGCGGCGACCTCGAACGTGACGTCGCGTAAGGCCTGTACACCTCGGAAGGCGAGTGACAGGCGCTCGACCCTGAGCATGTGGAAGCTCCCATTATGTTTACGTTACGGTATCGTAAATAATGTCCTAGAGTAGGGATATGACGATCCCTGGGTCAAGGTCGGCATTGGAGTCTCGAGAGAGCGCACCTCGAGGCCGCGGCCGACCACGAGATATCGACGCCGATGCCCGTATCCTGCGAGCGGCCCTGCACGTGCTCTCGCGCGAGGGGTTCGCCTCGATGAGCATGGACGCCGTCGCCGAACGCGCGGGGGTGAGCAAGCCGAGCATCTACCGCCGGTGGTCCACCAAGATCGAACTGGCCACCGCAGCGATCGCCACGATGGCGAACGACGATCCGCCCACCACCGAGGCGGATGCGTGGAAGGCGCTCCGCACGGAGCTGCGGCTGTTCGAACGCGCGGTCAGCCGGGACCACGGCATGAGCATCATCGGCACGCTGCTCGCGCATGAAGAACAGCAGCCCGGGATGATCGCCCTCTACCGGGAACAGGTCGTCCGAGCGCGACGCAATCGCGTGCGAGCCGTGCTCGATCGGGGCGTCAGGGAGGGTCAGTTCCCGGCGGACATCGACGTCAACCTCGTGCTGAACATGATGTTCGGCTACTACTACGCGAGTTACATCGGCGGCGAGCCCCAGCCCGCCGATTGGCCGGATCGGTGCGTCGATCTCGTCCGAAGGGCGACGGAGGCTCGATGACCTACGTCGGCGCGTCGATCCCCGGACGCAACAACCGTCGTTCGGCCGCGGGCGCGGCCACCTACGTCGACGACATCCGGCCCGACGGCTGCCTGGTCATGGCTGTCGTGCGAAGCCCGCACGCCCACGCCCGCATCCGGTCGGTGGACACGAGCGCCGGGCACGATCTCGACGGTGTCGCGCTCGTCCTCACCGGCGAGGAACTCCGGGACGCCGGCATCGCGATCCACCCGAGCGGCACGAACGTCAACTTCACGCCTCGGACCGCCGTACGTCACGTGCTGGCCGTGGACAAGGTCCGCTATGTCGGCGAGCCCGTCGCGGCAGTCGTGGCACGCGACTACGTGACCGCTCGCGCCGCCGCCCAGGCCGTGCTCGTCGCGTACGAGACGCTCCCGGCCCTGGGCGACGCCCGCGCGGCGCTGAAACCCGGCGCGGTACTCGTCGAGGAGAGCTGGCCGGACAATGTCATGGTCGACTACCCGATCGCGCGAGGAGACGCCGACGCGGTGCTCGCGGCCACCCCGCCGAGCGGCCGGACCTCGGGCACTCTCGTCTGCAACCGCGTCGCCGCGACTCCGCTGGAGGGCCGTGGCATCATCGCCGACTACAACCCCTACGACGAGACCATGACCTGCTGGGCGTCGACCCAGGCGCCCCACGTGCTGCGCGCGCTCCTGTCCGCGGCACTGTCCTTTCCGGAGGGGAATCTCCGCGTCATTCAGCCCCAGGTGGGCGGCGCGTTCGGGGGCAAGATCCCGATGTTCCCCGAGGACGTGATCACCGCGTACGCGTCGAGGCGGCTCGGCCGGCCGGTGAAATGGATCGAACAACGCGACGAGTACCTCTCGGCGGGCGGCCATTCCCGTGACATGCGCTGCGACTACGAGGTGGCGTTCGAGCCCGACGGCAGGATCACGGCGCTCAAAGCCGGCCTCCTCGCCGACGTAGGCGCCCAGTCCACGTTCCTGGGGTGGCTGATGGCGATCGTGAGCGCGGCGTGCATGCCGGGCTCCTACGTCGTGGACCACGTCTCGATCCGGCTGCGCGCCGTGGTCAGCAATCGGGGTCCATGGCAGGCCTACCGGGGCTATGGCAAGGAAGTCGCCGCGTTCTTCATGGAGCGCATTCTCGATGATGTGGCCCGGGCAGCTGGACTCGGTCGCGATGCCGTACGCACCCGCAACTTCATCTCCCCCAGCCACTTCCCGTTCGTCCAGCCCTCCGGCTGGGTGACCGACTCCGGCGACTACCAGGGCACGCTGGAGGCGGTGCAGGAGCTGATCGGCTGGGACGACTTCCCGGCGCGCCAAGCGGCGGCACGGGCGGACGGCCGCTATCTCGGCATCGGTATCGGCCACGAGCTCACCCCGGAAGGCAGTTCACGACCTGACGCCCTGCTCAACGGCACCGATTCGGCGACCGTGAAGATGACTCCTCGCGGTGATGTCACGGTGCTGACGGGAGTCACCTCCCCCGGCAGCGGAAACGAGACCGGCATCGCCCAGATCGTCGCCGAATGTCTCGGCGCCGACCTCGACCGGGTGCGGGTGCTGCAAGGGGACACCCAGTCGGCGCCGCACGGCAACGGCAACTACAGCTCGCGAAGCCTGACCTTCGGTGGATCGTCCGCGCGACTCGCCGCCCTGGTGATTCGCGAGAAACTCGAGATCGTGGCAGGGCGCATGCTCAACGCGGACCGGGCGGACCTGGAGGTGACGGGACACCGCATCCGCTCCCGGGCAAGCGGCCAGTCGGTGACGTTCGATGAGGTCGCGGCGGAGATCTACCGCAAACCGCACGGCCGTCACATGGCCGGCATCGACCCTGCTCTCGAAGCGACCCGCGCCTTCAAGATCGACAACGTCTACCACAGAAAGGACGAGGACGGGCGCTACAACCAGTACCCGACCTGGTCCTTCTCCACCGGCGCGTGCATCGTGGAGGTGACCCCCGAGACCGGAGATGTGCGAATAGAGAAGTTCGCTCTCGTGCACGACTGCGGCGTCGTGGTCAATCCGCTGCTCGCCGAGGCACAGCTGCACGGCGCCATCATGCAGGGCATCGGGGCAAGCCTGTACGAGGAGATCGTCTACGACGACGACGCCATCCCGCAGACTCCGACCCTGCGGGAGTACACGCTGCCCGGTATCCGGGAAAGCGTCGACATCGTGCTCGGTCACCGGTCGACGCCCTCACCTTTCACCTTCATGGGCATGAAGGGCGTCGGAGAATCGGGTATCTCCGCGCCAGGACCGGCGATCGCCTCGGCGATCGACGACGCGCTCGCCGACTTCGGGGTACGAATGACGACGATGCCATTCACCCCCGCGCGGGTGTGGGCAGCCATTCAGACCGCGCGCTCGGCCGGGCGAGGCGAATGATGCCGGCGTCCTTCGCCGCTCCGCGGACTCTTCCAGAGCTCCTCACCGAACTCGACGGCGAGGCGACGATCCTGGCCGGCGGGATGACGATCATGCCGCTGCTCAACCGGGGCATCGGCCGCGCCGGCAAAATCGTCTCGCTCAGCGGCATTCCGGCACTGCGGGGTATCGCACGCTCGGGAGACTCCGTTCGCTTCGGCGCGATGGCCACCCACTCCGAGATAGCCTCCGACCCGATCGTGGCCGAGCACGTGCCCATCCTCGCCACGGCCGCCGCGGGCATCGGAGACGTTCAAGTACGCAATCGCGGCACCATCGGCGGAGTCGCGGCATACGGCAACGCCGGCGCCGATTACGTCACCGCGTTGACGGCACTCGGCGCGAGGGTGGTCGTCGCCAGCCGGCGGGGCTCGCGAGAAGTGGCCTTCGATCGTTTCGTGCTCGGGCTCCGGCGTACGGATCTGGCGCGCGACGAGGTGATCGTCGCGGTTGAAGTGCCGTCCACCAGCGGCGGGCGAACCGCGTTCGAGAGGTACTTCCGGGTTCAGGGCGCCGCGCCGACCATCACCGCCGCGGCTGTTCTCATGCCGGATCGCGGCCGGCTCGCCGTCGGCGGCGCGACACCCACACCGGTGATCGTGGAACTGGGCCGCGAATTCGACCTGGCCGCGACACTCGACGCAGTCGATGAGGCCTGCGCCGGCCGGCCTTTCGGCGACGCGCACAACCCGGCGCCCTACCGGCGAGCCATGGCCAGGAACTTCGCGGCGCGCGTGCTTCGACACGCGCGGGAGGAACAGCCATGCTGATCTCAGTCGAGGTGAACGGCGAAGTCGTCACCTGGGATGTCGACCCTCGGGAAACCCTGATCGACGCGATCCGCGAGCGGGCCCGGTTGACCGGCGCCCACGTGGGGTGCCGATCCGCGAGCTGCGGAGCATGCACACTCAGCCTCGACGGGCTCACGGTCAAATCATGCTGCCTGCTCGCCGCGGAAGCAGACGGCCGGACGATCCGTACCGTCGAGGACGGCCGGACACCCCCCGAAGTCGACGACATTCAGGAAGCCTTCATCGCCGCCCAGGGCATGCAGTGCGGATACTGCACACCCGGCATGGTGATGTCCGTCCGCCACCTGCTGGCACAGAACCCGGATCCATCTGACGACGAGATCCGGCGCGGCCTCGCCGGCAACCTCTGCCGCTGCACCGGCTACGTGAACATCCTCAAGGCCGTACGCGCGGTACGCGACGCACGCCTGGGGCGGTGATCGCGGCGACGTCGCGGGATCGGGCCTGACGAGGTGGCCACGACCACCGGTGCCGCAGGTGGTGGGGGGTGAATCGGTCATGTACCGCTCCTGCTGGGAGGCGACGGGCCGGAGTCGTTGACGGGGCAGTTGCAGTGTGACATTGTACTGACCTCCCCGTCGAGGGCACCGAGGAAAGATCCGTCGAGGTCGTCGACATGCCACAACTTTGTGAGGTGCCCGTGTCAGGACGTCCACTTCGCCGCAGCGGTCTCGCGGTTCTCGCGGCTGCCGCGCTCAGCTTCTCGCTGGCCGCCTGCAACTCTGACGTCACCGGCTCCCAGACGGCGAGCTCGGCCGCCGGGGAGCAGGCCAAGCACACCGGCCCGGTACGGATAGCGCTGCTGGCCGCGTCCAGCCAGAACGGCTTCAACAAGGCCGTCTACGACGGCGCGCTCGCGCAGGCGAAGAAGCTCGGCGACGTCGAGGTGACCATCTTCGACGGCAAGTTCGACAGCCAGACGCAGTTCAACCAGCTGCAGAACGTGGCCGGCCAGGGCAAGTTCGACGGCATCGTCATCGTGCCCAACGACAACGTCGGCGTCGCGGCGGCGGTTCCGGCCGCGGCTCAGGCGAAGGTTCCGGTCGTGACGGTCCTGTTCCCCATTGGGCCCAACCTGACCGAGATGACCCCTCAGACGCCCGGTGTCGTCTCCACCGTCGCCTCGAACGCCGAGACGGACGCCAAGGCGCAGGCCGAAGGCGTGGTGACGTACTGCGAGGGGAAGGACCCCTGCAATGTCGCGATCCTGATCGGCCAGCTGCAGTTCCCGTTCGACAACCTGCGTTACAAGGCCTACCAGTCGGTCCTCGAGCAGCACAGCAACATCAAGGTCGTCGCGACCGGTCAGGGCAACTACGACCGCGACACGTCGCTGAAGGCGATGCAGAACATCCTCCAGGCGAATCCGAAGCTGGACGCCGTGCTCTCGAACGCCGACCAGCAGACCACCGGCGCGCAGATCGCGCTGGAGAGCGCGGGGCTGGATCTCTCGAAGATGTACGTCACCGGCGGTGGCGGCAACACCGAGGCGATCAAGCAGGTGCGGGCGGGCAAGTGGGCCGCCGACCTCGTGAACTTCCCGGTCAGCATGGGCGGCGCCGCGCTGGACCAGGCGGTGAACGCGGTGCTGGGCAAGCCGGTGACCGCGGTCGTCGACGCGAACAAGCTGGGACCCGTGCCGCTCATCGTCACCAAGGAGATTCTCGGCCAGTATCCCGATTTTTCCGGCGAGTGGTCCGACTGACCCGATCGACGACGTGACCAAAGGAGGTGATGGCGTGACCGCGGAACCAGCCGTATCCGTACGGAACCTATCCAAACGATTCGGGTCTACTCAGGCGCTGAGCGCGGTCACGCTGTCGTTCGCCCGGGGCGAGGTGCACGGCCTGGTCGGCGAGAACGGCGCCGGCAAGTCGACCCTGGGCAAGATGATCGGCGGCCTGTACCACCAGGACACGGGTGACCTGGACGTGTTCGGCAAGCGGGTCCGGCGCTGGGACATCAAGCGCGCCCAGGACGCGGGCGTCGTCCTCATCGCCCAGGAGCTGTGCCTGGTGCCCGCCCTCACCGTCGCGCAGAACGTCTTCCTCGGACGCGAGAGGCGTACGTTCGGCGTGCTGCACTCCGGCCTGGAACGGCGCTACCGGGAGCTCGAGCGGATCTGCCGCTTCGGACTGCCGCCGGACGTGCCCGTCGACCGGCTGTCGATCGCCGACCAGCAGAAGGTCGAGATCATGCGGGCGCTCGCCCGCGACGCGCGCGTCATCGTGATGGACGAGCCGACGTCCTCGCTCACCGCCGACGAGACGGCCCGGCTGCACGACATCATCGGCTGGCTCAAGTCGCGCGGCACCACGATCATCTATGTCACCCACTTCCTGGAAGACGTGCTGGCGCACTGCGACCGGGTGACCGTGATGCGCGACGGCAGGCTCATCCGCACCGCGGACACCGGGCGGGAGACGAAAGCGAGTCTCGTCGAGGCCATGCTCGGCGAGCCCGCCGACATGCTGCTCCCCGAACGGCCGCCGGCGCCCGGCGCGCGGACCGCGCCGCTGGTCGAGATGTCCGACGTCCACAGCGGCGAGCGGGTACGCGGCGTGTCGCTGACGGTCAGGCCGGGCGAGATCGTCGGCCTGGCCGGTCTGGTCGGCAGCGGCCGTACCGAGATCGCCAGGGTGCTGTTCGGCTGCGAGCCGGCCGACTCGGGCCGGATCGCCTTCCGCGGCGAGGAGGTCCGCGCCGCCTCGGCGCGGGCCTCCATCGCGCGGGGCATGGCGATGATCCCCGAAGACCGGCGAGCGCAGGGCCTGGTCCTGATGCGGCCCTTGTTCGAGAACGTGACGCTGCCCCACCTCGGCGGATTCTCCCGGATGGGGGTGCTCGGGCGCCGCGCCGAGCGGGCGGCGGTCGGGGAGCTCATCGAGCGGCTCGGGGTGCGCCCGCGCCAGGTCGACGGCGACATCTCCGTCTACTCGGGCGGCAACCAGCAGAAGGTCCTCTTCGCCAAGTGGTTGCTGGGCCGGCCGGAGTTCCTGATCCTCGACGAGCCCACGCGCGGCGTCGACGTCGGCGCCAAGGCCCGCATCTACCAGCTCATCGTCGACATCGCCACGGCGGGCACCGGAGTCCTGCTCATCTCCTCCGAACTCGAGGAGGTGGTCGGGCTGAGCCACCGCGTCTACCTGGTGCGGCAAGGCTCGCTCATCGGCGAGGTGGCGGCCGCGGAGACCTCGGTGGAGGTCCTGCTGCAGCGGCTGTTCGGCGTCGGCGACACCCCCACGACCAGCACACCTTCCGGCAACGGGGAGGACCAATGAAGAGCACGTCCGCAACGCCGGAGACGGCGGCCGCCCAGGTGCTGCCCTTCGTCCGCCAGTACGCGGTCCTGATCCTGCTCGTCGCGTTGTTCGTGACGCTGAGCGTGTCGACCTCGTCGTTCCTGACCCTGACCAACCTGATCAACATCCTCAACCAGAACGCCCCGCTGGCGATCATCGCCGTCGCGGGCACCCTGGTCGTCATCTGCGGCGGCTTCGACCTGTCGACCGGCGCCATCTTCAGCGTCGCCGGCGTCGTCGCGGCGTGGGTCGCGGTCCGCCTGGGCAGCCCCGTGCTGGGCCTGCTCTCGGCGCCCGCCGTCGGAGCGATCCTCGGCCTGATCAACGGGCTCTCGATCACCCGCCTCAAGATTCACTCGTTCCTGGCGACGCTGGCCTCGAGCCTGGTCTACGGCGGTCTGGCCGTGCTCATCACCGGCGGCTTCCTGATCAGTGTCGGCGACGGCTCGTTCACGGCGCTGGGCCGGGGCGGCGTCGGTCCCGTCTACTACGCCGTGCTCATCCTGGGCGCCTTCGCGCTGGTGTCCGGGTTCTTGCTCAACTACACCACCTTCGGCCGGTACGTGCTGTCGGTCGGCGGCAACCCCGAGGCGGCCGAACTCTCCGGTATCCGGGTCGACCGGGTCAAGCTGTACACCTTTCTCTACAGCGGTCTGGCGGCCGGGATCGCCGCGGCCATCGGCGTGTCCCGCATCGGCAGCGGCCAGCCCCAGGCCGGAAACGGCCTGCAACTGCTGGCCATCGCCGCCGTCATCCTCGGCGGCACCAGCATCTACGGCGGCATCGGCGCGATCTGGCGGTCCGTGTGCGGCGTGTACCTGCTGGCCCTCATCGACAACGGGTTCGACATCCTCAACGCCAACCCGTTCTTCAAAGATCTGACGACCGGCGTCGTCATCCTCGCCGCCGTCGCGCTGAGCGCGACGAGGAGAGGCAGATGACCACGGGTACGGCGCCCGGGTCGAGTATTCCGCAATCAATGATGGGAGCAAGCATGCGAGCGCGACTGAAGCCCTGGCACGGCGTGCTGGTGGCCGCGGCGCTGCCGATGGACGACCGGCTCGATGTCGACCTCGAGCGTTACGCCGAGCACATCCGGTGGCTCGCCGCCGAGGGCTGCGACGGCGTGACTCCGAACGGGTCACTGGGGGAGTACCAGACCCTCACCGACGACGAGCGCCGCTCGGTCGTGCGGGTGGCCCTCGACGCCGCCCCCGACGGTTTCACCGTGATGCCCGGCATCGCCGCGTACGGCGCCCTGGAAGCGCGCCGGTGGGCCGAGGACGCGGCCGAGGCCGGCTGCCCGGCCGTGATGCTCCTGCCGCCGAACGCCTACCGGGCCGACGAGCGCGCCGTCGTCGACCATTACCGGGAGGTCGCGAAGGCCGGCGTGCCGGTGGTCGCCTACAACAATCCCATCGACACCAAGGTCGATCTCTCCCCGGCGCTGCTCGCCCGGCTGCACGCCGAGGGCCTCATCGTGGGTGTCAAGGAGTTCTCCGGCGACGTCCGGCGGATCTACCAGATCGCCGAGCTCGCCCCGGACCTGGACGTTCTCGCCGGTTCCGACGACGTCACCCTGGAACTGGTCCTCGCCGGGGCGCCGGGCTGGATCTCGGGATACCCGAACGCGCTGCCGCGCTCCTGCGTGGAGCTGTTCGACGCGGCCGCCGCGGGCGACCTGGCCACGGCCCTTCCGCTGTACCGGTTGCTGCACCCGCTCCTGCGCTGGGACTCGAAGGTCGAGTTCGTGCAGGCGATCAAGCTGTCGATGGACATCGTGGGGCGCTATGGCGGGCCGTGCCGGCCGCCGCGCGTGCCGCTGACCGGCGAGCAGGAGCGCGCCGTGCGGGAAGCCACGGAGCGGGCGGTCGCCGCCGGGTGCCGGTAACTCGTGTCAGCATGGTCCGGGGAGATCCCGTGCGGCTTGGGAAAGGTGCGTCATGGCGGAGTCGTTGGAGCTGCCGACCCTGGCGGTGCGGCGCAGCGTGCGCGACCAGGTCGCGCACGCCCTGCGCGCGGCACTCGTGGCCGGTCAGATGCGGCCCGGCGAGGTCTACTCCGCCCCCGCCCTCGCCGCGCAGTTAGGTGTGTCGGCCACGCCGGTCCGGGAGGCGATGCTCGACCTGGTCAAGGAGGGCCTCGTCGAGACGGTGCGCAACCGGGGTTTCCGGGCCACCGAGCTGTCCGACCAGGAGCTCGACGACATCACCGAGATACGGCAGCTGCTCGAAGTGCCCACGACCGTGAAGGCGATCGGCGTCGCGACCGCCGGCGACCTGGCCCGGCTGCGGCCGATGGCGCAGCGGATCGTCGACGTCGCGCAGCAGAAAGACCTGATCGCCTACATCGAGGACGACCGCCGGTTCCACCTGGAACTGCTCGCGCTGGCGGGCAACGCGGAGCTGGTCTCGCTGGTCGGCGAGCTGCGGGCCAGGACCCGGCTGTTCGGGCTCACCCGGCTCGCCGAGACCGGCGAACTGAACGCCTCGGCGCTGGAACACATCCAGATGCTCGACCTCATCGCGGCCGACGACCGCGATGGCCTCGAACGGTTGATCGAAGCCCACATCGGTCACGTGCGCGGCAGCTGGGCGGGCCGGGAAGAACGTCCCCGGCGCCGGTAGCCGCGCTCCTCGTATCCACCTCTCCCGCGACCGGTCGAACAGAGACGACGGGCCGTCATGCCGGCGCGCCCCCGACTCTTCGCCACCATTGAATGGAGAAAGCCCGTTGCTCGCCCTGTCGGCTCTCGTCCTTCCCGACCGTGATCCCCCCGCCGCCTTCATCGCCGACGTCCAGCAGGCCGAGGCCGCGGGCCTGCGTACGGTATGGACCTACGACCACCTGACCTGGCCGGCACTGCGGGAACGGCCCTGGTACGCCAGCGTGCCGCTGCTGGCCGCGGCCGCGGTCGCCACCAGCCGGGTGCGGTTGGGCACCCAGGTGGCGACGCCGAACTTCCGGCATCCGGTCACCTTCGCCAAGGAGATCATGACGCTCGACCGGATCAGCGGCGGCCGGCTCGACATCGGCGTCGGCGCGGGCAGCGAGGGCCCGGACGCGCTCGTCCTCGGTGACCCGCCGCGGGACCGCCGCGAACGAGCCGAGCGGTTCGCCGAGTGGCTCCGCCTGCTCGACCAGCTGCTCACCCAGCCGGTGACCACTCTGCGGGGGGAGCGTTTCAGCGCCGTCGACGCCCACCAGATCCCCGGTTGCGTCCAGCGGCCGCGCGTGCCGCTGACGGTGGCCGCCGCCGGTCCGCGGGCGCTGCGATCGGCCGCGCGCTTCGGCCAGGCGTGGGTCACCTACGGCCCGTACGGGGGGCAGGTCGACCCGGAATCCTGGTTCCGGGCCATCGGCGACCAGAGCGCGGCGCTGACCCGGGAACTCGAGGCCACCGGCAGGGCGGCGGCATCTGTGCGCCGGATAGTCCAGCTCGCGCTGGACGTGAGGTGGCCGTTCGAGAGCGCCGCCAGGTACGCGGACTTCCTCGGCCGCCTGGCGGCGCTGGGATTCGACGAGGTCACCGTGCACTGGCCGCGTGCCGATGACGGGCGCGGGCTGCCGGCGGACGTGCTCGAGTCGGTGCTCGCCGCGCACGGGCTGTGACCATTTCTCAGACAGGAAGGCTGACACCACGATGAGCAAGACGAGCAGGCTCGCGATCGACGTCGGAGGAACGTTCACGGACGTGGTCGAGCTGATCCCCGGCACCGGCGAGCTGCGTTTCGACAAGGTCCCCACCACGCCGGACGCGCCGACCCGGGGCGTGATGAACGCCTTCGCGGTGGCACAGGCGCCCATGGCGGACATCGGGATGTTCACCCACGGCACGACCCTCGGGCTGAACGCGCTCCTCACCCGCACCGGAGCCCGTACGGCCGTCATCGGCACGAACGGGTTCCGCGACGTCTACCTGCTCGGCCGTACCGACCGGCGGACCAACTACGACATCACCTACCGCAAGCCGGCCGCGCTGCTCGAACGCTACGACACGTACGAGGTCGTCGAGCGGAGCCGGTTCGACGGCACGGTGCACACTCCGCTCGACCTGGAGGACGCCCGCCGGGTGGCGGCCCTCGTCGCGGAGCGCGGGTACCGGTCGGTGGCGGTGGCCTTCCTGCACTCGTACGCCAACCCCGCGCACGAGCTGCGGATGCGCGAGGTGCTCGCCGAGGTGGCGCCCCAGGTGGCGGTCACGCTGTCACACGAGCTGTCGCGGGAGTACCGCGAGTACGAGCGCACGAGCACGGCGGTCCTGGACGCCTACGTGAAGCCCATCGTCCGCCAGTACCTGCACACGCTGGAGGGCGAGCTCGCCGCGGGCGGATTCGACGGGCGCTTCCTCATGACGCGTTCCGGCGGGGGCGCGATGACCGCCGCCGCGGCCCGGGAGCAGCCGGTCAGCCTGATTCTGTCCGGGCCCGCCGGCGGGGTCATCGGCGCGGCCGCGTTGTCGCGGATCCTGGGCCGGCCCAACCTCATCACCATCGACATGGGCGGCACCAGCCTCGACGCGTCCCTGATCCTCGACGGCGAGCCGGTCCTGTACCAGGGCGCCGAATTCGAGCAGCTGCCCATCAACACGCCGTCCCTGTACATCCACACGATCGGGGCGGGCGGCGGCTCGATCGCCTGGCTGGACGAGGCCGGCGGCCTGCAGGTCGGGCCGCAGAGCGCCGGGGCCGCGCCGGGACCCGCGTCCTACGGCAGGGGCGGCACCGCGCCCACCTTCACCGACGCGGCGCTGGCCCTCGGCTACCTGGGCGGTGAGACCCCCTTGGGCGGCAGGCTGACCCTGGACGCCGAGCTGGCGGACAAGGCGCTGCAGCCAATCGCCACCGCGCTCGACATGAGCATCAAGGCCCTCGCCCGCGGCGTCATCCGCATCTCCAACACGAAGATCACCGGTGCCGTCCGCGCCATCACCGTCGAGCTGGGCCGCGATCCCAAGGACTTCGCCCTGCTGTCCTTCGGCGGGGGCGGCGGCCTCGTCGCCGTCGACGTGGCCCGCGAGCTGGGCATCCCCACCGTCGTCGTGCCGCCGGGTCAGGGTGCCTTCTCGGCCTTCGGGATGCTCATGGCCGACGTGCAGTACGACTTCGCCCGCACCTCCGTGTCACCGCTGGCCGGGCTCGACCCCGCGGCGGTGGACTCCTCCTACCGCGAGATGGAGCGGGAGGCGGAGGCGCTTCTGGCCGCGGAGGGATTCGGCGCGGAGCGCCGCACGCTGGTCCGCAGCCTCGACGTCCGCTACTCCGGCCAGGAGCACTCCGTCACCGTGTCCTTCCCCGCCGGGACCGGCGACATGGCCGGGGCCGTCGAGGCGAGCTTCGCCCGCCTGCACGAGCGGCAGTACGGCCACACCATGGACGACCCGATCGAGGTCACCACGCTGCGGCTGCGCGCGGCGGGCTCGGTGGA
This sequence comes from Acrocarpospora macrocephala, assembly GCF_009687865.1. Classification (GTDB taxonomy): domain Bacteria; phylum Actinomycetota; class Actinomycetes; order Streptosporangiales; family Streptosporangiaceae; genus Acrocarpospora; species Acrocarpospora macrocephala. The sequence goes on along the minus strand of NZ_BLAE01000036.1, from coordinate 116,303 downwards.
CAAGCCGGCGCTCCCGCTGATCGCGGAGCGAACGGCCGGCGACCTCCGCCCGGAGGGCACCAGGGCGGTGTACCTGTCCGACGACCGTCCAGAGGTCCGCTACGACCTCCACACCCGCGAGTCCCTGCTGGCAGGCGACGTCATCCAAGGTCCCGCAGTGATCGCGGAGCACACGGCGACGACGGTCCTGCACGCTGGCGACACCCTCAGAGTCGGCCCGTACGGCGAGATGGTCATCTCCGTCGCCCCCGTGAGCAAGGAGTTCAACCGATGAGCGACGCGATCACCACCGAGATCATCCGGCACGGCCTGCTCGCCGCCGCCGAGGAGATGGCCAGGAACCTGTGCAGGACCGCGTACAACACGGTCGTGTACGAGATCCACGACTACGGCATCGGCATTCACGACGCCAACGGCGACGTGGTCGCGGACGCCCCCGGCATCGCGGTCTTCACCCGCGGGAACGACCACGGGATCAAGAAGGCCGTGGAGTTCCTCGGCCGCGACGCGATGCGGCCCGGCGACGTCCTCATCCTCAACTACCCGTACTGGTCGTCGGCGCACACGCTCGACCCGCTGGTCTTCGCCCCGGTGCACCACGGCGAGGAGCTCATCGGCTTCGCCTCCTGCCGGATCCATGTGCTCGACCTCAAACAGAAGGATCCGGGGTACGTCCTGGACTCCACGGACATGTACCAGGAAGGGCTGTTCTTCCCGGCCAGCAAGCTCTACCGGGCCGGGGTCCAGAACGACGACGTCTTCAACGTCATCCGGTTCAACAGCCGGATGCCCCAGCGCACGATCGGCGACATCCAGGCCCAGGTGTCCGCCTGCGTCACCGGCGTCCGCCGGACCCAGGAGATCGCGGCCAAGTACGGCGCCGGGACACTGCTGCGCGCCATGGACGCGATCAACGACCACGGTGAGCGGCTCGCCCGCCTCGCGCTGGCCAAGCTGCCCAAGGGCACGTGGACGGCGCACGACTTCGTCGACAGCGACGGCGTCGACCTGGACCGCCTGATCAAGATGCACGTCACGGTCACGATCACCGACAATGAGATGATCATCGACTGGACCGGCAGCGATCGCGACGTGAAAGGGCCGATCAACCTGCCCGTCGGCCAGACCGAGGCGTTCTGCAGCCTGATCTTCAAGGCGCTGACCACCCCCGACACGCCCGTGGTGGCCGGCAACTTCCGGCCGATGCGAGTGATCACCGAGCCGGGCTCGGTGATGCACGCGGTCCCGCCGATGCCCACCTTCACGCTGTGGACCGGCCTGCTCGGCGGCGAGGTCGTGCTGAAGGCCCTCGCGCAGGGCATGCCCGACCGCGTGCCCGCGTGCTCCGGTGGGGACGTGAGTTCGATGATGGGCCTCGGGATCAACCCGCGCAACGGCGAGACGTGGCTGGAGGCCACCAACGAGGCCGTCGGATTCGGCGCCCACGCGACGGGCGACGGCGAGGACGGGATCATGCACCTGTCCGAGCCCGGCTGCCGCAACAACCCCGTCGAGGTCCTCGAGACCAAGTCGCCGATGTTCATCGAGTCGTACGGCTACCGCCCGGACACCGGCGGACCCGGGCGGTTCCGGGGCGGCGTCGGGGTGGGACGGACCTACCGGTTCACCGCGCCGTCCACCGGCATCTGCCTGGTCTACAAGACCAGGACCAAACCCTGGGCCATCGGCGGGGGACGCCCCGGCGAGAACAACCACATCGTGCTCAACCCGGGCACCGGCCGCGAGGTCGTGCAAGGGGGCGGCTACAACCACCTGGAGGCCGGCGACGTGCTCGTCAACAACACCGGCGGCGGCGGGGGCTTCGGCGACCCGTTCGAGCGCGAGCCGGAGCGGGTCGCGCGCGACGTGCGCAACGGGTTCGTGTCGGCGGCCGCCGCCGCCCGAGACTACGGGGTCGTGGTCGACCCGGACAGCCTCGACGTCGATGCCGCCGCCACCCGGCGACTGCGCGGCGCGGAGCCGGCGGCATGACCGCGGGCAGCCTGACCATCGTCAACGCCGCCATCTTCGACGGCGTCTCGGCCGAGCTGGCGGAGGGCCCGATCCACGTCTCGGACGGGACCATCGTGGAGATCGGCGGCGCCCCGCGAGCCGCCGGCGAGGTGATCGACGCCCGGGGCGGCACGGTCGTCCCCGGCCTCATCGACGCGCACTTCCACGCCTACGGCACCGAACTGGATCTGCTCGCCCTCGAATCCAGCCCGCTCAGCTACGTCGCGCTGGCCGCGGCCGGCCGGCTGGCGGCCGCCCTGGGCCGCGGCTTCACCACGGTGCGCGACGTGGCCGGGGGAGACCCCGGCCTGGCGAAGGCCATCGCCCGGGGCCTGATCGCCGCGCCGCGGTACCTGTACACGGGTCCCGCGCTGTCGCAGACCGGCGGGCACGGCGATCCCCGCCCCGGCGACCAGGACCTGTGCTCGTGCACAAGCCACATGGCGGAGATCGTGGACGGCGTGGACGCGCTCCGCCGCGCCGTACGGGACCGCTTCCGGCGCGGCGCGCACGCCATCAAGATCATGGCCTCCGGCGGGGTGGTCTCGCTCACCGATCCGATCCGCGTCCCGCAGTACTCGCCGGAGGAGATCCGCGCGGTCACCGGCGAGGCGAGCCGCCGCGGCAGCTACGTCGCCGCGCACGCGTACTCGCCCGAGGCGATCGCCCACGCCGTCGAGAACGGGGTCCGCACCATCGAGCACGGCAACCTGCTGGACGCGCCCGCGGCCAGCCTGATGGCCGGGCACGACGCGTTCCTCGTGCCGACGCTGGCCGCGTACGACGCCATGGACAGGCGCGGCGCGGAGCTGGGACTCGCTCCCGTCTCGCAGGCGAAGAACCGCGAGGTGCTGGACGCGGGCCGGCGGGCGATCGAGCTCGCCCGGGCGGCAGGCGTCCGGATCGGCTTCGGCAGCGACCTGATGGGCCTGCTCGAGGACGAGCAGCTCACCGGGCTCCGGCTGCAGGTCGAAGTCGAAGGGCCGCTGGCCGCGCTGCGCTCCGCGACCTCCGTCAACGCCGAGATCATCGGCCGTCCCGATCTCGGCCGCGTCGAGGTCGGCGCCACCGCCGACCTCCTGATCCTCGACGGCGATCCGTTCGACGACCCGTCGGTCCTGTGGGCGGGACCCGAACGGCGGACCGTCGTCCAGAACGGGACCGCGCGCCGCTTCACCGGGTCGGCGCACTGGCGTTGAACCATGGTGCCGTCAAGAACCCCGGCGTTCATCGATGAACTGGAGGGTGGTGCCGGCCGTGACCGGGAGCGCCGTCGTGCGGACCGTCAGGGTCCTGGTGGGGGTGTGATAAGTCCACCCGGGAGCCCTCGTGCGCGCCGGGACCGCGGTTCCGTTGACCTTGACCTGAGCGGGCCGGTCGGCGTCCCGGAAGCGGGCGGTCCAGGAGCGGGTGGTCACCGCGCCCGGGAAGGTGCCCCGCCGGGCGGCGATCCGCAGCAGGCGCTTCGCCGTGTCGAAGGTCATCGCGGTGGTCGCGGACTCTCCCGAGAGGTGGCCGGGGCCCTCGCCCGCGTCCTCGTAAAGCGACAGCTTTCCGTCGCCGCCGGTGGCCACGGTGAGCGTGACCTGGTCGAGCGGCTTCCGCTCGGCCGAGTCGACGTAGTCGGTTCTGGTCGGCAGGATGCCGCCCGCGCGGAGGAAGACCGGCATGGTCGACAGGTCCGTGGTCACCTTGGCCGTGGCCGGTCCAGTGTGGGTCGCGCCGGTGAAGTAGTCGGTCCAGGTGCCCGGCGGGAACCACACCTTCGTGGTCACCTTGCCGAGGCCAGGGGTCGTCACCGGGGCGACCAGGACATCGTCGCCGTAGAGGTACTGGGTCCGGTAGCGGTAGGCCTGCTCGTGTTCGGGATAGTTGAGGTACATGCCGCGGGTGATCGGCAGTCCCGTGTCGACCGCCTGGCGGGCCAGCGTGTAGGTGTAGGGGACCAGCGCCTCGCGCAGGCGCAGGAATTTCTGCGCGGACCGCTGGGCCGCGCCCGAGTACTCCCAGGGCAGCCGGTCGCCGTGGTTGGAGTGCAGGCGCAGGATCGGCTGGAACGTGCCGAACTGCACCCAGCGGGCGTAGAGGCCGTCGGGCAGGTGCTTGGGTCTGGCGTAGAAGCCGCCGATGTCATGCGAGACGTACGGCATGCCGATGTTGCCCTCCAGATGGGTGTAAGCCGCCTCGATGGCAAGGACGTCCCAGCTGGGGGACGTGTCGCCGGTGAAGTGCACGGTGTAGCGGTGCTCGGCCCACGGGCCGGCCGGGTAGACCCGGAAACCGCCGTAGCCGCCCCCGGCCCGGGAGAACGCGAACCCGCGCAGGCCGCGTTCCCGGTCCCGCAGGGCGTACCGGGAGTTGATCCAGGTGTCGGGGGTCACGCCCGGCGCGGTCACCTTGCTCGGGTCGCAGCACCAGTCGAGCCACATCAGCCGGACCCCCAGGTCCTCCAGGGGTTTGTGCAGCTCGAAGTAGGCCTTGAGTTGCTTCGGGTCGCTCCAGTCGAAGACCCTGGACCCCGGTCGCCTGGGGCAGTCGCCCGCCGGTAGATCTCCGCCGACGATGGCCTTGACCTGGGCGTACTTCGGGTCGGCGAGGGAGATGCTGGGGTGGATGTTCAGTGCCACCCGCAACCCCCGCCCCCTGGCCCAGTCGAGGAAGCCCCGCGGGTCGGGAAAGAGCGCCGGGTTCCAGTTCCAGCCGTTCCAGGTGTTGGGCGACTTCCAGTCGGTGTCCACGACCAGCATGTCCAGCGGCACCCGGTTGGCCCGGAACGCGGGCAGCAGGCCGTCGCGGTAGTCGGACTCCCGGTAAGGGTAGTAGCGGGAGAACCAGACGCCGAAGGCCCACCGGGGCAGCATCGCCGCCGGTCCGGTGAGATCGCGCAGATCCTTCAGCCCCCGGCGGTAGTCGTGCCCGTAGCCGAAGAGGTAACCGTCCTGGTACGGGAGGCCGCCATGCCCTGGCCGCTGGGTGATCGTGCCGTCGGGGTTGAGGAGCGCCGTCGAAGTGTCGTCGAGCAGGTACCAGCCGTCCCTGGCGAGCAGGCCGTCGTTGAGCGCCACCGGCGCGCTCACCTTGTCCAGCGAGCGCCGCCAGCCGCCGAGATTGGTGACGGCGGAGGTGCCGAACGACGGGCGCGCGGTGACCCGCCGTGTCCCGGCCTTCAGTTTGACGGACAGGTTCGCCGGCGTGAACGGCCCCGAATCGCGGCGGTAGCGCAGGGTCAGCCGGCCGGTGCGGATGACCCGGGCGCCGTTCTCGACCGTGGTGGTGAACGGTGGCGGCTCCGTCGCGCGGGTGACCGCGTTGAAGGTGGGCCGGTCCTCGAAGGCGCCGTCGCCGGCGTACTCGACGCGGATCAGGGTGGGGGACAGGACGGTGAACCGGGCGTTGCCGTCCACCACGGGGCCCGGGCCGGGAGTGGGCGGCCCGCCCAGGACGGCGAGCGGGATCAGCAACCCGCTGGCGGGCAGCAGGCGGGGTGGACGGGTCAACACGCGCTCCTGGAACGAGACCTCGACTGCGAAAGTGAGTTTCGTTCGTGGTGCTACCCGGATGATCGTCAAGAGACGATCACATGACACCGATGAAGCGCTGAGCGTGGACCCGCACGCCGTGGTGTCATGCCCAAGCCGAGGGATCTGTGAGCCCGTCCAGATAGCGGCGGACAGGGCCGAAACTGAGCAGACCCGTTCCGCCGCCGGCCAGCTCGTCCGCGGCGGGTAGCAGCTCCTGCCGGATCCGTCTCATCGCGGCGTGGTCCCGGACGCCGATCGCGACCTCGGCTTCGAGGGCCAGCCGTACCTCGTAAAGCAGGTCGCGCGGGGAGGCCGGGAGCGTGCGCAGGGCCGTGGCCGCCTCCTCGGATCTGCCCGAGATCAGGAGCCGCAGCGCGTGCGCCCAATCGTGGCAGGTCCCCCAGTCGGCGTCCCAGTCCACCGTCCCCCGGTCGAGAGAGAGCAGCGCGAGCGGCAGCAGACCACGCGCCATGCCTCCCATGCCGGTGGCGTTCAGGCGGAACGCCGCGGAGCGGTAGGCGGCCTCGGCTTCCGCCGTACGGCCTTCGACCGCGAGGCGCAGCGCCGCGTACCACTGGGTGAAGACGCCGACCAGGGAGATCTCATGCCACTCGGCGAAGGCGTCGGCCGCGGCGGCGTGCCGGTCGGCGGAGTCGAAGTCGGCCAGGGCGGAGTGGGCCTGAAGCAGGATCAGGTGGCCGGTGACCTCGAACCCGGGCAGGTCATGCTGGACGGCGAGCGCCAGCAGTTCCGTCCCGATGCCGATCCGCTCGGGAGCCAGCCCGGTGCGGTGGAACGACTGCATGTAGCGGCCGTTGAGCGCGAAGGCCAGCAGCACCGGATCTCCCGCGCGGCGGGCGAGCGCCTCGGCGTCCGCCGCCGCGTCGTGTGCTCGCGCACTGCCGTGGCCCCGGGATTCGAGGGCGATGGTGCTCTGCAGTCTGCTCCGCTCGGCGACCCTGTCCGCCGGAAGGGCGGCGAGGGCGCGCTCGGCGGCGGCGACGACCCGGCGGGCGAGGGGTTCGTCGTCGTTGGTCGTCCAGACGGCGGGGACATCGAAGGCCCCGAGCACCCGCGCGGACAGGTCCGGGTCGTCCAGCTCGCCCATCGCGGTGAGGACCTGGCCACGGGAGGTTCTGGCCGCGTCCAGGTCCCCGGTGAGCGCCAATGCCCGTACCAGGCCCATCACCAGCTCCAGCCGCGCCCGTACGGGCGGATCCTCCCGAAGGTCGTGAGCGCTGAGCGCGTCCCGCCACAGCCGCGCCGCGAGGTGCGGCGCGAAGCGCCGCTCGGCGCGCTCGGCCGCGGCCCGCGCGTAATGGGCGGCGCGCGCCGCCGTATCGCGGCTCCGCGCCCGCACGTAGTGGTGCGCGATGGTCTCGATGTCGTACGGCCTGAGCCGCTCGACGATCTCCGCCGTCCTGGCGTGGTAGCGGGCCCGGCGGCTACGGGTCATGTCGTCGTAGAGCGTGTCGCGGACCAGGGCGTGCGCGAAGTCCACCCGTTCGGCCTCTGGTTCGACCACGAACCCGGCCCGCGTCGCGTCCTCGACCGCCCGCAGCACGGTCTCCTCGTCGCCCGTCAACTCGGTCAGTACGGCCAGCTCCACCTCCTGGCCGATCACCGCGGCCTGACGCAGAACCTCGCGGCTACGGTCGGGAAGCCCGGCCAGCCGGTGGCGAACGACATCGCGGATCCCCTCGGGCACCACGGAGAGGCCGGCCACGCCCTCGGCGTCGTAGAGCCTGGCCAGCTCACGCACGTAGAAGGGGTTTCCGCCGCTGCGGTCATAGATGATCTTGACAGGGGCCGGCTCAGGTTCCCGCCGGGACACGACGGCGACGAGCTCGGCCACCGCCTCCTCCGGCAGGCCGCCGAGACGGACCCGGGTGGGCTCGACCCGGGCGATCCTGGCGAGCGCCGCGGTCAGCGAAGGACCGACCTCGGTGGAGCGATAGGTCCCGATGATCAGGATGCGTCCCGGTGGGGGTTCGACGGCGAGCGAGACCAGCACATCCAAGGTCTCCTCGCCGGCCCATTGCAGGTCATCCAAGATCAGTAGCAGCGGCGCCCGCTCGGCCGCCCTCGCCACGGCCGCCACGATGTGACGGCGCAGCGCGAACCTGTCGCCGGGGAACTCGGCGAAGGCGCCGAGGGCGGCGAGGATCCGGCTCCACGGCCAGGCCGCCGGCACGCCGCCGTCTTCCGGGCTGGCTCCCCAGGCACTGGTCCAGCCCTCCGCCAGGAGCCGTCGCGCCAGCTCCCCGGCGAGGGCGGTCTTGCCCGCACCCGCGTCGCCCGAGATCAGCCCAAGGGCGGTGGCGGACTGCTGGAGGGCGGTGAGCTCTTCCGTACGGCCGAAGAAGGGGCGACGCGGAGGGTGCCTCTCCCGTGCGGGCAGGGCCAGGTGCGGAGCCTGGGCGAGGATGTCGGCCTCCAGCCTGCGCAGCTCGGAACCCGGATCCACGCCCAGCTCCTCGACCAGGCTCGTCCTGGCCCGCCGGAGCACGCCGAGGGCGTCGCCTTGGCGGCCGGAGCGGTACAGCGCCAGAGCCAGCAGCCGCCAGGCATCCTCCCGATGCGGATGCGCGGTGACCTGGGCTTCCAGGTCGGCGACCACGTCGGCGGCCAAGCCGAGCGCCAGCGCCGCCTCCGCCCGCCGCTCCACGGCGAGGAGCCTCAGCTCGCCGAGCCGGGTGATCTCGCCACGCGCCCAGTCCCGGCCGGCGAACTCCGCGTAGGCGGGGCCCCGCCAGAGCGCCAGCGCCCCGTCGAGGAGCGTCAGCGCCTGCTCGGCGGGAAGTTCACGGGAACCGGCGACCGCCTGCTCGAACCGCCAGGCGTCCACGTTCTCCCGCTCGGCCCGCAGCGCGTAGCCCGGCGCGGCCGTGACGAGAAGCTTGGCCGGCGCGCGGCGCGGGCGGCCGGGCTCCAGCGCCCGGCGAAGCGCGGACACGAAGGTCTGCACGGCCCCGAGCGCGCCTTCGGGCGGGTCGTCCCACAGGTCACCGATCAGCCAGTCCACGGGGACCACCCGGCCCTTGGCGATCAGCAGCCGAGCCAGGACCTCCCGGTGCCGGGGCCCCTTGAGGTCGACGGGCTTCCGCTGCCCGTCCAGGGCCTGCAGCGACCCGAGGACCCCGAACTCGATCACTTTGCCCATCCTAGCCGCGCTTTGTCACTCAGTCGCCGCTGATCAGGCGTTCAGTCGCTGCGCGGAAGCTGTTCACCGCCGACCGAAAGGAAAGGACATCATGATCACAGGATTCGACCGTCAAAGGATCACCGTGGCCGACGGGGTGGCGCTCAACGTCGTCGTGGGCGGCTCGGGCAGGCCGATCGTGCTGCTGCACGGCTTCCCGCAGACCCACCTGATGTGGCGGCACGTCGCGGCCGACCTGGCCGCCGACCACACGGTCATCTGCCCCGACCTGCGCGGGTACGGCGACAGCGACAAGCCGGCCGATCCCGACGGCACCACCTACTCCAAGCGGACGATGGCCGCCGACATCGTCGCGCTCGCCCGCGCCCTCGGACACGAACGTTTCGCCCTGGCCGGACACGACCGGGGCGCCCTGGTCGCCATCCGAGCCGGTCTCGACCACCCCGGCGCCGTCACTCACCTGGCCTCCTTCGACGTCCTGCCCACGCTGGACATGTGGAACGTCATGCGCGGGACCTCGGCCGCCGTCGGCTTCCACCTCTTCCTGATGGCGCAACCACCCGGCCTGCCCGAACAGATGATCAGCGCCAGCGCCGACGCCTTCTTCGGCCACTTCCTGGACGTGTGGACCCGCGACCCCGGCGCCATCCCGGCCGAGATCCGCGCCGCCTATCTGCGGGCGTCCCGCGAGGCGATCCCCTCGATCGTCGCCGACTACCGGGCCTCGGCCGGCATCGACGTCGAACACGACCAAGCCGACCGCGACGCGGGCAACACCCTGCGGATGCCCGTCACCGTCCTGCAACAAGACTGGGGCACGACGCTGGGCTTCGACGCCGCGTCCCTCTGGCGTGCCTGGGCTCCCGACCTGAAGCACCACACCGTGACCACCGGGCACTTCATGGCCGAAGAGGCCCCCGCCGAGGTCATCAACGCTCTGCGGAACCTCCTGACCTGATCGACCCGGCGGCTGGCGACACGTGCGCACAGATGACGGAGAGAAGTTCCAGCCGGGCGGCGCGGTGAACCCATCCATCCCACGGGGAAGAAGTTGGGGAAAGCGAAGAGCATGGAGACGATCCGGGCACCGATCCGGTTGGCGGGCGATGATCGCCTATCAACGCACCGCCGAAATCGAGGTACACGACCAAGGTCGATCCACCACAGCCTGGACGCCGGGCGTCTGACTACGCTCCAGGCGCGACCGCGTCGAAACAGACCGGCATACCCTCACCGTGCGCAGTCCGGCAAACGGGATAACGATCAATGCGCTCAACCCGACATGAACCCATCTACGCGGTGAAACACCCATGATGTTCGGAACGCAGTGAAACATGAACATGTTCCGTCATACGTGGGCAAAGCGAATCCCAGTCCATCGTTGCCCCGTGTGCTGGCCTGTCAATTGGCCCGACTGTAAGATACTTCGCGTGGCCATGCCCCCGATAGCGCTCGATAATTCGACATTCATCAGCGCTCAGGAGTTCATCACCGCCCAGAATCGTGGCGAGCGAAGCCGTGATCCATTCGCCCGGCAGGCCTATGTCGAACTCGTGCAGTCGCTCATCTTCCAGCCGGCGGTCAGGGTGATTCACCCGGTCCACCTCAGCCCGGCGCCCGAACAATTCGGTGAGGAACCGTATCTCCTGCGACGTCTGCTCGAACTCGGCCTGGTTACGCCAGTTCAGGTTCTCGCCGGCTCCGTGCAGCAGCTTGCCTCCGCGGAATCGGAGGTGCTCGGCACGTTGCAGACGCGGGGCGTGGAAGCGATGCTTTCGTTTCTGCGGTCGATGGACGCCTGTGACCAAGAAGTCGAGGCATCGGGCAACATCGGCCTCCGGAAGAGGATTCTGCAGTGGAATGACTTCCACCAGTCGCAGCTTCCCCACCATCTGGTGCGCGTGCCCACCTCGGACGGGATCGAACCAGATCAGCTTGGTGAGTGGGCACGCGCGGCATCCGTTGCGATCGGCGAACTCTTCCGTCCTCTGATGCCGGACACGGTGGAGCCGTCGAACCTCATCGCGGCGCTGACGAGATCCCTCCGCTATCAGGCGCGGGCGACCGTCACAGGCCATGCCTATCAGCCGCACGGCCTCCGCCGGGACTTCGCCGTCACCAGCCAGATCTTGTCCGATGACGCGACTGAGGAGGCTGTGCTGGATGTCATCAAGCTGATCCGGGGCATCCATTCCAAGGTGAGCGATGGCGCGGGATCCTCACGCGCCCGCCACTTCGAACTGCTTCGCCTTGAGCTGCCCTTGGTCGGAGGACGGCTCTGGAACAACGAAGAGGTAGGTCTTCGACCTGATCGAGAATGGATCGACCTGGTCTGCGATCGCATCATGAGTTACCGGCGGCAGGCGGGATCCCTGCGTGAGCACGTTCGTGGCATAAGAACCGAGGAAGACGTTCTTCGTTTTGAGCGTGATATCGACGAGATCGCCCAGCGGCTCAACGAGCGCCTGGGGCTGAGCACCGCTGATCTGACACCACTTGAGATGCAGCTCGCGGAAGGTGTTTCCTCGGTCGCTTCGACCGTGCCCGGCGTCCCGAAAGTGGGCGGCCTGTGGATAAGCGCGCGAACAACGCTGAAGCGCTACTCGTTTCGCGGGAGCCCCGCCCAGAAGTTCATCTACCAGGAGTATCTGAGCGCGTGGCGCCGCGCGAACCACTGAATGCGCGGAGACACTCACATGAAACAGCGACTCGGCTCGAATTTCTGAATGTAGTCAATGGTCGGCCTGAGCGCGAACACCGTTTCCTCGGTCACCAGGTGCTCCCGCAGAACATAGGCGATCAGGTCAGCCTCGGTCCACCGTGTGAGCCTGACCCCGGCACTTTCACCGAGTAGGCTGAGAACGGGGTCGACGACCACCTGCCGGATCAACTCACCGTGGCAGACCTTCTCGTTGTTCAGCGGAAATATCTGCCGCTCCAGGTAATCATCGCGGAGCGTCGACCGAATACTCCAGAATCTGTCGCTCTCAAGTGGATCGGCGTCCAGGAAATTGTGATCCGAAAGAAACCTTCGTGTCGATCTGAAGACAAGCGAATTGAAATCGCGAGTGTACCTGGCCACGTCGAGTTCTCGGTTCAGCAGCAGATAGAGATACTGGAGTTCTTCCAGGAAAGCGGTGTCTCCGACCGGAAAGCGAAGCAGGTCGAGTGCTTCATCCGGGAGCTCCGACGGCGACAGATTGAGGCCGGTGATCGTGAACAGCGTGTCCTCGAAGAAGCCGGTGACGATATCGGCCAGCAATACCGCTCGCGCGGCCGGATTCAGGTCCGGAATACGCTTGCGCGCGATCGCGGCGGCCTGTCTCGCCGTCTCCGCGGACAACCTGCCTGCGATGAAGCGTTCGATGTCGTCGGCCTGGTCGAATCGGTTTTGCTCGGAATTGTGCGCGAAGGGCCAGCGGTTGATATCGTGCAGCCAGGAGAACAGCAGCACCTCTGACCGCGACAACCTGCGATCGCCGCCTACGGACAATGCCAAAGACGCGACCCTGGTGACATGGTCATAACGGGAGAAGGCGAGTGCTCTCGGATCACCTCCGTTTGGGTGCACAGTGACAAATCCAGTAATGGACCGCAGCCGTTTCGCGGCATAGGACAGCCAAGTCGGCAGAAGTTCCGACACGTTCGTCTGGGTCCTATTCACTGCTGCCTTTCCTGCCAAATCTGCCAAGCCAGGCCCGCTCAGCCGAAATCGATTCGGGTAGCAGTTCGATTTGATACTTGTGCAGTACCAGGCTAATCATGGACTGCCGAATCTCCCCACTCACCCGAACGCGGCGGCCAGATAGCGCCTCGAGGCGGGAAGCGTCTCCCCCCAGGTGGTCCGCGATCCAGGCCAGCGGCTCCTTCATGGCCTCCGACCGAAGAGTCTTGGACTGGCAAAGAGTTCGTTGAGTCGCCGGACAGTTGCATGGCCAGCACCGCTCCGCAGCGCCTCGCTGACGATCCCACACGCCAAGAGCTTCGGCTTTCCCGCTGGCCAATGCGATTGCGCACGATGTGCTCCGGTAGACAGGATAGCCCACGGTGACAGCCGCGGCGGTGATGTCCGCCCATGCCTCCGCGTCCCACATCTCGTCGCATGCTTCGGTGGGCTGTTCCAGCAAGCCGGTTTGGACAAGTTCCGACTGGGCGATTCCCGCCCCGACCGAGAGACCGAGAGCGACCGAGCAACGGTACCCGGACGCTTTTAGCCGCCGCACCGTCTCGACTGCCCAACCGGTGGACGGCACGGCCTTGCGGGTGATCGGTCGCCAGAAGTGAACCGGCGTTATGTTCTTGAGGCCGCGATACGTCGCTCCGGCGTCGAATGTCTGATCCGGGATGAGGACGGGGCCTTTTTCCGTCCGAATCTCCAATGCCGTCCGATGGAAGGATTGTGAGTGGAAGATGATGATAGTGATGTTCAGGTCGTCGAGGGCCTCCGCCAGGGAGCGGGACATGCGCCCTTTGGACACCACCACCAGTGGTCGGGCGGAGCCGACAGCGGCCATCTCGCTCGCGAATTCATGAAAGTATTCGCGGTTGGCGGCGGTTAACAGCATGTCGGTATAATTGCCCAGGCAGATGGGGGTGGATTCGGCCTCGTCGCCCATGTCACCGCGAGTCTCTCCGAGGTACTCGCACAGCATTTCCATCGCCCGCCCTGGAGGAATTATCGATCTAGGCTGGCTCGCCTTCAGGCCGATCGGCCCAAGATAGCAGTACGAACAATTCGCTGGACAGCCGATTACCGGGTCGACACTTATCCATGTGTCATGCTCGGAAATGATGGGAAGATGCCTTGGCGATGGGTCTCCAGCCGTCAATTCACTGCACCCCCTGGCTGGCGGCGATCGTGTATCGAAGAAAGCCATTTATATGCTAACCCCCATCGACCCGATCATGCACTTCCGCGGGTCTTCCGTGAGTCCGGGTGGGCTTGATTTTCGGCGCAGCATCGGACGATGACGCCGGGTTCGGGCCGGCGGTCACGCCGGTAGCGCCGGTTCCACGGTCCGGTCTTGAACTTGCTCCTGGGAGGGTCTGGCCGAATGCGGGTGGCCAGCGGGCGCCCGTTGGCGGCGGTCACCGATGCGATCAACAGATCGGACAGACGCTTCCAGGGTTGACGGCACAGGTCCAGGACGAGGGCGTAGATGTCTCCTGCCGCAGGCGGGGGACGGCTACCCGGCCGGGACCGCCGAGGCGATCCTGCTGTCCATCAGCCAGCAGGCCGAGTGCGACGACAGCCGGTGACGTGGAACGCCGCGTCGTGTGCGGAATACGGTGGATCGCCTTGCCCAGTGCATACTGAATATGCATACTTAGTATTCATGTCGATCAGGCACGGGCTGCTCGTCCTGCTCAGCAGAGGACCCCGGCATGGCTACCAATTGCGGGGGGAATTCGAGGCGTCGACTGGGGCGACCTGGCCGCTCAACATCGGCCAGGTCTATACGACGCTGGCCCGCATGGAGCGTGACGGCCTGGTCGAGCCGGGCGAGTCGGACGAGCAGGGCCGGGTCGTCTACACGATCACCGCGGCCGGCCGGGCGGAACTGGGGCGATGGTTCAGCACCCCCGTCGTCCAGTCCGACCGGCCGCGGGACGAGCTGGTCATCAAGCTGGCCATGGCCGTCACCGCCAAGGAGGTGGACGTCGCCGAGGTCATCCGCACGCAGCGGACGGCGACCATGCGCGCCCTCCAGCAGCTGACCAGGGCCAAGCGGGCTGTCACGGAAGGCGTGGCCCAGCGGCTCGTGCTCGATTCCATGATCTTCCGGGCCGAGGCCGAGCAGCGGTGGCTGGACCACTGCGAGGCCGTTCTCAAGGAGGAAAGATGACGCTCGTACGGTTGGCCGAGGTGGCCAGAGTCCATGGCGAGGGGGCGACAGCCGTACCCGCTCTGAAGGGCGTGAGCCTCGAGGTCGGCGCGGGAGAGCTGGTCGCGGTCATGGGCCCGTCCGGGTCCGGCAAGTCGACGCTGCTCAACCTCGCGGGCGGGCTCGACCGGCCCACGTCGGGGACGGTGCACATCGGCGGGCAGGACCTGGCCACCGTGCGCGACCTGGCGGCACTGCGGCGCCGCAGCGTCGGCTACGTCTTCCAGGACCTCAACCTGATCGCGTCGCTGACGGCGGCGGAGAACGTGATGCTGCCGCGCGAGCTCGACGGCGTGCGGTCACGCCTGGCCCGCGAGGAGGCCATGGCCGTGCTGACGGAGATCGACGTGGCATACCTGGCCGACCGCTTCCCCGACGAGCTGTCCGGCGGCCAGCGCCAGCGGGTCGCGATCGCCCGTGCTCTGGTCGGCGAGCGGCGCCTGCTGCTGGCCGACGAGGCGACCGGCGCGCTGGACACGCGCACCGGCGACGAGATCATGCAAGTGTTACGCGCTCGGTGTGACGCTGGCGCGGCGGTCCTGCTCGTCACGCACGAGCCGCGCTACGCCGCCTGGGCGGATCGGGTGGTGTTCCTCCGCGACGGGATGATCACGGATTCCACGAGCGAATCGCTGGTGAGCGCCCGATGAGCGCCGTTCGCGCCGCGCTGCGCATCGCCCGCCGGAGCGCGTGGCGTGCCCGGGGACGAAGCGCGCTCATCATGGTGATGATCGGCTTGCCGGTCTTGGTGATCACGGCGATGCTCACCCTCACCGAGACCATGACCGTCACTCCGCGGGAGGGACTGGCGGCCGAGCTCGGCGCGGCCGACGCCCGCCTCGTTCAGGTGCCCGCGGGTACGGAGCTCCACCAGGAGCAGAACGGGGCGAGCTGGAACACGGGCGGCGACGAAGCGGCCGTGCCCAGGCTCGGCGCCGCCGAGGTCGTGGCGCTGCTCGGACCGGGCACCCGGTTGATCCCCTTCAGCACCGGCGTGCTCCGGCTGGGCGCCGAGCGGGTCGACGCGCTGGAGATCGACCTGCGCGATCCCGTCACCAGGGGAATGCTGACGCTGAGCGAAGGCAGGTTTCCGGCCGCCCGCGAGGTCGCGGTGACACGCGCGTTCGGCCTGCGGCCCGGCGATCTCCTGCAGCCAGTCGGCGTGGCGCCGCTGACGGTGGTGGGCGTGGTCGAGCACCCGCACCAGCCCTCGCTTCGACAGGTAGTGGGTCCGGATCTCCCGTTGGCGCCGTTGGATGAATTCTGGTCACCGGACGGGCGCGGCACCGGATGGCTCGCCGACACCCCCAAGCCCGTGTCCTGGGCCGACGTGCCCACGCTGAACAGGGCCGGTCTGTTCGTCACCTCCCGCGCCATGCTCACCGGACCGGCGGCCACCCCGGTTCGTGCCTCGGCCTTCGACGTCCAGGCCACGGTCGGGATCGGCGCCATGGTGATCATGGTGGTGCTGGAGATCGTGCTGCTGGCCGGGCCCGCCTTCGCGGTCGGGTTCCGGAGACGGCGCCGGGAACTGGCCGAGATCGCGGCGCAGGGCGGCTCGGCCGGGCAGCTGCGGACGATCGTGCTGGCCGACGGACTGGTCCTCGGCGGTGTGGCCACCCTCGTGGCGACGGTGCTGGGCATCGGGGCCGGAGTGCTGGGTGCCCCGGTCGTGGCGCGCTGGGGAGGGCAGGTCGGCCCGCCGGGCGTACCGTGGTCGCCGGTTCTGAGCGTCGCCGCGCTGGGCCTGCTCACCGGGCTCGTGGCGGCGCTGGTGCCGGCCGTACAGGCGGCTCGGCAGAACACCGCGACCGTGCTGGCCGGCCGCGCGCCCGCGGTGGCCGATCGGCCGGGATGGCCCCTGGTGGGGGCCGCGCTGGTGCTGGCCGGACTGGGGGCGACCGTGGTGGCGCGGCGCCAGCCGGGCTCGGTGTGGGTGCTCGCATCCGCGGTGCTGGTCCTGCTCGGGCTGGTGGTGCTGACGCCATGGCTGGTCCGCTGCACGGGACGGCTGGCCGCCCGGTTGCGGCTCCCGCTGCGGGTCTCCGTCCGCGACGCGGTCCGCCACCAATCCCGGACGGTGAGCGCCGTGGCGGCCGTCATCGCGGTCACGGCCACGGTCGTGGCGATGGGCATCGGCGCCTACAGCGAGTACATGGACCGGCGGAACGCCTATACCTCGGCGCGCCCGACCGGCATGCTGGCGATCTGGGCCGGCAATATCGGCGACGCGGCCTGGAACAGGCTTCGCGCCGAAACGGCCCGCCAGCTGCCGGGCGTGCCGCTGGTCGCCGGCTATCACGCGAAGGACGCCCAGGGCCACCGCTACGCGTTGCGGTACACGGTGCGCTGGAACGGGATACGGACGCGTCGCACGGTGGCCATCGGAGACCAGGCTCTGCTCAGGCTCCTGCAAGGGCGCCACGACCCGCAGGCGGCCGCGGCGCTGGCGAGCGGCAAGGCCGTGGTGTTCGACGCGGCCGCGCTGCGGGACGGCAAGCTGGCGCTGCGGGCGAGCTCCACGTCCGCCCCCGCGCGCAAGCTCGACGTGCCCGCGGTGCTGGCCACACCCGCCGACGAGCACCAAGGCGGCGCCCTGCTGCCGCGCGCCCTGGTCGAGCAGGCCGGTTTCTCGACGTCGGAGCGCCAGCTCTACGCCATGTACCGGCCGCCGGCCGACTCCACGCTGTGGCGCGATCTCGCCAAGGCGACCTCCCGCGTCACGATCGCCTCCGAGGAGGGCTATCGCAACGTGCCCGACCCCAGCTTGTGGGGCTGGCTCGGCGGCGCTCTCGTCCTCGTCGTCGGCGGCACGCTGGCCGCCACCCGCCTGGCCGCCGCCGACATGCGGCCCGAGCGGGCGACCATGATGGCGATCGGCGCCCCGCCCGGGATGTTGCGGGTGGTCGTGGCCGGCCAGGCCCTCTACATCTCCGGGCTCGGCGCCCTGGTGGGATTGGCCGCGGGAACGGTGACGGGCGTGGCCCTGAGCCGGCCGATGACGACGCACGGCGCCGGAGACCCGGCCACGATCGCCATACCGTGGCCATTCGTGCTCGCCGTGGTGGTGGGGCTACCCGTGCTGGCAACAGCGGCGGCGCTGCTCACCCGGACCAGACTGCCCCTCGCCGGCCGGCTCCGGTGACGCCCATACGACCTAGGCTTCTTCTGACCGGTTCGGGAGGACGGTCGATGACGGTACGGCGGGTGGGTGTTACGCGGTGTACCGGCTACGAAACGAAACGGAGACCGTGATGGGCATGTACCACGACGTCTACGCGGAGAGCCTGAAGGACCCCGAGGCGTTCTGGCTCGCCGCGGCGCAGGCGGTGACCTGGTCCCGCGCTCCCCGGCGGGCACTGGACGACACGGACGCGCCGCTGTACCGATGGTTCCCGGACGGCGAGCTGAACACCTGCCACAACGCGCTCGACCGGCACGTGGCGGCGGGGCACGGCGACCGTACGGCGCTGATCTACGACTCGCCGGTCACCGGCGGCACGGCCCGCTACACCTACGCCGAGCTGCTTGACCAGGTGGCGCGGTTCGCCGGCGTGCTGCGCGACCTCGGCGTCGGCAAGGGCGACCGCGTGGTGATCTACATGCCGATGGTGCCGCAGGCCGCCGTCGCGATGCTGGCGTGCGCCCGGCTCGGCGCGGTGCACTCGGTGGTCTTCGGCGGCTTCGCCCCGAAGGAGCTGACCGCCCGGATCGACGACGCCGAGCCGAAGGTCGTGGTCTGCGCCTCCTGCGGCATCGAGCCCACCAGGGTGGTGGAGTACAAGCCGATCGTGGACGAGGCGATCGCCGCCGCGGCGCACCCGCCGGAGAAGGTCGTGGTGCTCCAGCGCGAGCGGGCGCGCGCCGAGATGGGGGAGCGCGACGCCGACTGGGACGAGCTGATGTCCGCCGCCGAGCCCGCCGCCTGCGTCGACGTGGCGGCGACCGACCCGCTCTACATCCTCTACACCTCCGGCACCACGGGCCGGCCTAAGGGAGTCGTGCGCGACAACGGCGGGCACGCGGTCGCGCTGCTGTGGTCGATGGCCGGGGTCTACGGCATCGGGCCTGGTGACGTGTGGTGGACGGCCTCCGACGTCGGGTGGGTGGTGGGCCACTCCTACATCGTGTACGCGCCCCTGCTCGCGGGCGCGACGACCGTGCTGTACGAGGGGAAGCCGGTGGGCACCCCGGACGCCGGGGCGTTCTGGCGGGTGATCTCGCAGTACGGCGTGAAGGCCCTGTTCACCGCGCCGACCGCGCTGCGGGCGGTCAAGAAGGTGGACCCGGAGGGCGACGAAATCGACAAATACGATTTGTCGGCTTTCAGGGCACTTTTCATGGCTGGAGAGCGGTTGGACCCGGAGACCCACCGGTGGGCCTCCGACCGGCTCGGCGTGCCCGTGGTGGACCACTGGTGGCAGACCGAGACCGGCTGGGCGGTGGCCGCCAACCCGCAGGGTCTCGACCCCATGCCGATCAAACCGGGATCCGCCACCGTCCCGATGCCCGGCTACGACATCCGCGTCCTCGACCCCGCCGGCGCGGAACTGCCGGCGGGGGCCGAAGGCGCCATCTGCATCAAACTCCCCATGCCGCCCGGCACCCTGCCCACGCTCTGGCGCGACGACGACCGTTACATCGCCTCGTACCTGTCCCACTACCCCGGCCACTACCTGACCGGCGACGGCGGCTACCTCGACGAGGACGGCTACCTGTTCGTGATGGGCCGCACCGACGACGTGATCAACGTGGCCGGCCACCGGCTGTCGACCGGCAGCATGGAAGCCGTGCTCGCCGCCCACCCCGCCGTGGCCGAATGCGCCGTGATCGGCGTCCACGACGCCATCAAGGGCCAGGTGGCCCGCGGTTTCGTCGTCCTGAAGGCCGGCGCCCCGATCGCCCCTGACACGCTCCGCGCCGAACTGATCGCCGCCGTCCGCCGCGACATCGGCGCCGTGGCCGCCTTCAAGGAGGTCACCATCGTGGACGCCCTGCCCAAGACCCGCTCCGGCAAGATCCTCCGCCGCACGATGCGCGACCTGGCCGACGGCCGCCCGGCCCCCGTCCCGTCCACCATCGAGGACCCCGCCGTCCTGGAGACCCTCCGCCCGCTACTGGAACGCCGCACCACCGACTGACCGCTCTGGCCAACGAGAAGTTTCACGCCCTATGGTCGAGCAGGCTCTGCGCGACCTCTAAATCGGTGATCAGCACGTTCACCCAGCCGCCTTCGAGGGCGGCCTTGATGGCGGAGAACTTGCGCATGCCGCCGGCGACCGCGACGCGGCGGGCCACGGCTCGGAAGCTCGCTTCGTCGATGCCGACGACTCGGCGGTCGAAGGCGGAGTCGATGGCGTTGCCGTTCTCGTCGAAGAAGTGCAGGCAGACGTCGCCGACGGCGCCCAGCAGGCGGAGTTCCTCCCGGTCGGCCTGGCCGATCGCGTTCCCGCTGCGCAGCAGCAGCGGTGAGGGGTCGAGGCTGCCGATGCCGACCAGGACGACGGTGAGGTCGTGCCACTGGGACATGACCTCGACGACCGCGGAGTCCTGCAGGAGCGCGTCGCGGACCATGGGGGTGCCGACGACTCCCGGCGAAGGCACGAAGACGGGGCGGCCCTTGGTGATTTCGGTGAGACGGCCGATGAGCCGGGTGGCGAGGACCTGGGCCTCGGGGCTGCCCACTCCGCCGACGAGCTGCATGACACGGTCGGCGACCTGGGTGTTCTTCGGGCTCATGCGGTTCACGGCGGCCAGGAGCGTTTCGCTCCACGAGGAGATGCCGATGACGTCGCCCCCGGTGAAGGTGGTGTCGAAGTAGACGGCGGCGGCCGCGGCCAGGGCGGGGATGACGTCGCCGCGGGCTCCGTCGGCGTCCACCACCACGACGTCACGCAGGGCGAACCGCCGCTGCAGGTCTTCCTCGATCTTGGTGTGGACACCGTCGGGAAGCACGACTACGGTCCGGACGATGCCGCAGGCGACGGCCTCCTTCAACAGGCGCGAGACGCGCGGCTGGGAGATGTTGAGTAGCGCGGCGATCTCGGGCTGCCGGATGTTCTGCTCGTGGTACATGCGGGCCACTCGTGCCAGCAGGCGCAAGTGGTCCGTGCCCACGCCGTGACTACGGCCCAGATCCGCGACCACCGAGCACCACCTTCCCCGTATGTCTATTCCATCCTGACTCTCTACATCGTAGGCGGGCGGAAGGACGCTACGCGCCCTTCCGCCGGCGGTCTACTTCCTCGCGAAAACGCCGAACTCGTCGGCGTTCTCCGCGGTGACCAGTTCGCAGTCGATCGACTGCTTCTCCTCCTTGCTCGTGCTGCCCGTCTTGATGAACGCGTCCGCCTGCTCGACGGCGGACTCGGCACCGAGAGCGGCGGGCTGCAGGGCGGTCGCGTGCATCTCTCCCGCCTTGATCGCGGCGATGGCGTCAGGGCTGCCGTCGAAGCCGACGACCTCCACCTTGTCGAGCAGGCCCGCGGCCTTCAGCGCGGCCACGGCGCCCAGGGCCATGGTGTCGTTGCCCGCGATGACGCCCTGGATGTCGGGGTTCTTCTGAATGATGGTCTCCATCTTGGTGAACGCCTCCTGCTGGTCCCAGTTGGCGCTCTCCTGGGTGACCCGCTTCATGTCCGGGTACTGCGAGATCACGTCGGCGAATCCCTTGGAACGCACGCTGGCGTTGGTGTCGGACTCCTTGCCGACCAGCTCGACGTAGTTTCCCTTGCTCTTCATCGCCTCCACGAACGACTGGGCGACGAGCTGGGCGCCCTGGGAGTTGTTCGAGACGATCTGCGCCTTGGCGATGCCGGTGGCGTTGATCTCGCGGTCGATGAGGAAGACCGGGATTCCGGCCTCGGCGGCCTTGCGGATCGGGCCGATCGACGCGTCCGCTCCCGCGTTGTCCAGGATGATCGCCTTGGCCTTGCGCGAGATGGCGGCGTCGATCAGCTCGCTCTGCTTGTTGGGATCGTCGTCGTGCGAGGCGACCGACGTCTCGTAACCGAGCGCCTCGGCCTTGACCTTGGCCGAGTCGGCCTCCGCCTTGAAGAAGGGGTTGTCGTGCGACGGGGTGATGACGGCGATGAGGCCGCCGGCCGTGGCGGAGGTGGTGGCCGGGGAGCCGGTCGCCGCGGGCTCGTCGCTGCCGCAGGCGGCCAGCAGGGAGCCGCCGAGCAGCAGCGAGAGCGCGAGGACTGTGCCGCGGGTGGGCCGAAGACGGCGTGGACGTGATGCGGGCATGGGTATCTCCTTGTTGTGCGGGGTGGGGTAGGTCAGTTGGGTTGTTCGCTCGCCACCACTGCGGACGCGGCGGCCCCCCGGCGCTTGAATCGCTGCTGGACCTGGTCGAGGACCACGGCAAGGATGATCACTGCCCCCTTGATGACCATCTGCCAGAACGTCGACACGCCCAGGATCACCAGGCCGTCGGCGAGGAACCCGATCACGAAGGCGCCGACGAGGGTTCCGCGCACGTTCCCCTTGCCTCCGCTGAGCGCGGCGCCGCCGATGACCACCGCGGCGATCGCGTTGAGCTCGTACGTCTCGCCGGCCTGCGGGGCGGCGGAGGTCAGCTCGGAGGCGATGATGAGTCCCGCGATCGCCGCGCACGCGCCGGAGATCACGTACACGATCGCCTTGACCCGGCGTACGGGTACGCCGGACAGCTCCGCGGCTCGCTCGTTGCCGCCCGTGGCGTACAGCCATCTGCCGAAGGGCGCCTTGGCCAGCAGCAGCGCGACGGCGACCGCCAGGATGATCATGATCCAGATCGCGGTGGGCAGGCCGAGGGGCCGCCCGCTGCCGAGCAGGTGGAAGCCCGTGTTGCCGAGGCTGGGATCGCCGCCCAGGTTAGGATAGGTGGCGCCGTTGGAGATCAGCATCGCCGCGCCGCGCGCCACGTAGAGCATGCCGAGCGTGGCGATGAAGGGCGCGACGTTGAACCGGGTGACCAGCAGGCCGTTCAGCGCGCCGACCGCCGTGCCCACCGCGACGCACAGCACGATCACCACCCACACGGGCGGATAGGCGATCACTCCGCCGATCTGCAGGCCTTGCAGGAGCTCACCGGCGACCACTCCCGACAGGCCCACGATGGAGCCCACCGACAGGTCGATGCCGCCCTTGAGGATCACCAGCAGCATGCCGAGGGCGATCACGCCGTTGATGGCGACGTGCTTGGTCATCGTGATCAGGTTCGTCACGGTGAGAAACGAGTCCGACAGCAGTCCGAAGACCACGATGAGGACGGCCAGCGCGATGAAGGCGCGCAGTTCGAAGGCGACGTTCAGCAGCGAGAGGCGCCGGGCTCGCAGGGCCGCCCGCGCGGGCGGCGCGGCTTCGGTAGCCGTCTGCGTGGTGGCCGGGGCGGTCATCGCGGCCCCTCCGCGGTGGTGGGGGCGCCGCCGTCGGACACGCTCATGAGTTCCTCCCGGGTCAGTTCGCCCTGCCGGAACTCGCCGACGAGGGAGCCGCGGGCGAGCACGAGCAGCCGGTCGGGGATGTGCAGGGCCTCTTCGGCGTCGGATGTGGTGAACAGCACCGCCAGGCCGCGTCTGGCCTGCGCCGCCATCAGGTCGAAGATGTCGGCCTTCGCGCCCACGTCGACCCCGCGGGACGGCTCGTCGAGCAGCAGGACGCGCGGGCCGGTCAGCAGGGCCTTGCCGATGACCACTTTCTGCTGGTTGCCGCCGCTCAGCGAGCCGATGGCCGCCTTGGGGCCGCTGGTCTTCACCGTGACGTCGCTGATGGTCCGCGCGACGGCGGCGCGCTCCCGGTTCCTGGAGAGGAACAGGCGGCCCGCGATGGAGCTCAGCCCGGCCAGGGAGATGTTCTCGCCGACCGACATGGTCTGCACGAGACCGTCGCGCTGGCGGTCCTCGGGGACGAGGGCCACGCCGCGCTCGATGCGCTCGCGGATGCCGACGCCGCCGAGGGGAGTCCCGGTGAGCAGCACGTCACCGGACACCGGCGTGATCTTGCCGGCCAGCGTCTCGAGGAGTTCGCTGCGGCCGGAGCCCATCAGGCCGTAGATGCCGACGATCTCGCCTTCGCGCACGGTCAGCGACAGATCGTTGACCGCGAGCCGGCCGGGCACGTCGGGATCGGCCACCATGAGGTTCCGTACGGTGAGGAGCTCTTCGCCCAGCACCGGCTCCCGGCTGGGGAACAGGGCGTCCTGGTCGCGGCCCACCATCTGCGCGACGATCCACCGGATGTCGACCTCCGCCGCGTCGGCGGTGGCGACCAGCGAGCCGTCGCGGAGCACCACGACGTCGTCGGCGATCTCCAGTGCCTCATCCAGGTGGTGGGAGATGTAGACGACCGCGACTCCGGCGGCGGTCAGCTCCCTGATGACCCGGAACAGCACCTCGACCTCGGGCGCGGTGAGCGCGGAGGTCGGCTCGTCCATGATCAGGACCCGGGCCTGCTGCAACAGGGTGCGGGCGATCTCCACGAGCTGCTGCTGGCCGAGCCGTAGCTCACCGACGAGACGGTTGGGGTCGACATCCTCTTCCAGCCGGTTCAGGACCGCGACGGTGGCCTGCCGCTGCGCCTTGCGGTCGATGGCTCCGAAGGCGCCCGGGATCTCACGCGCCAGGAACAGGTTGTCCTGGATGCTGAGATTCGGGCAGAGGCTGAGTTCCTGGTGGATGATGGCGATGCCCTGGTCGGCGGCGTCGCGTGAGGACAGCAGCCGGACCGGCCTGCCGTCGAGCTCGACGTGGCCGGTGGTGGGCTGCTCGATGCCGGCGAGGATCTTCATGAGCGTGGACTTGCCCGCGCCGTTCTCGCCGAACAGCGCGGTCACCCGGCCGGGCGCGACACCGAAGTCGATTCCCTTGAGGGCGTGCGTGCCGCCGTACACCTTGGTGACCTCGCGGGCCTGCAGAACGTGCGCGTTCATGAGACCGCCACGGGGGTGATCGTCACGGTGGCGGGTGTCAGCAGGGTGAACGCGCCGGTGAAGCTGATCTTCTTCCCGTCGAGCGCGGCGATGTCCAGGCCGTTGAGCAGCTTCTGGCGCATCTGGTCGTTGAGGGCCGTGGCGGCGTCGGCGAAGTCGACCTGGTTGACGAACTGGCCGAAGGTGATGAACCCGACGGAGTCCCGCAGGGCCGTGCCGTTGATGGCGGGACCGATCTGCAGATACACCTTGGCGCCGTCCGGCAGGCCGGGAACATCCACCGGCAACAGCCCCGAGGTGGGCTTGCCCGCCGTGCCCGTGCCCTTGACGGCGAAGTTGTACGGGCCGGTGCCCGCCCGCTTGCCGTACTTCTGGCCCGCGGCCTCCTTGTCCTCCTCGACCGCCTTCAGCAGTGCGGGCAGCTCCACGGCGTTGCCCTTGATGGCGGGCACGACCTTGGCGTCATAGTTCTCCGCGCCGAACGCGGCAGGGTCGAATCCCTTGGGCGCCGCGGCCGCCGCGGCCTCCACCGATCGGTACTTGGTGCTGACCGCCATGGCCACCAGTAGCGCCACGATGGCCGCGGTGGCGACCCACCCTGCCGGGACCCGGCGGCGGGCGGCCGGCGGCGATGTGCTCATGTGGTTCTCCTCTCGCCTGTCGCCGGTACGGGACGCGACCGCTGGACCGCCTCCCGCCAGGCGGCCCGCCGGGCGGCGCGCTCTGCCTGGTCGCTGACAGGGGTGTACTCGTCGGCGGTCCTGGGCCGCCTTTCCAACTGCTGGAGCGTCCACAGCCCGGCCACCAGCCCGGCCGCGTCCGCCACGCCGAGGCAGGACAGGTCGTGCTCGCCGGTGCGGGCGACCCGCCGGCCGCTGATGTCGGCCTGCAGCCGCATCAGCCGGTCGCTGCGGGTGAGGCCGCCGTCGGCCAGGAGCACCCGCACCTCGCCGGTCGCCCGCTCCAGGGCCGCCACGACGTCCTCCACCTGGAAGGCGATGGCCTCCAGCGCGGCCGCGACCAGCTGGCCCCGCCTCGTGCCGAGGGTCAGCCCGGCCACGATCGCCGTGGCGTCGGGCTCCCACCAGGGCGCGCCGAGGCCGCCGAACGCGGGGACGATGGCCACGCCGCCGGTGTCCGCGGCCTCCGCCAGGAGGATCTCGGGAGTGGCGCCGAACAGCTCGGCCAGCCAGCTGAGGGTACGGCCGGTGGCCCGGATGTTCCCCTCGACGGCGAGCGTGGGACCGCCGAGGTCCCACGCGATGCTGCGGCACAGCCCCGGGGCGTCGCCGCAGTCACCGATCGCCATGATCGACGAGCCGGTGCCGTAGGTCGCCTTCACGACTCCGGCGCGCCACCCGGCGTGGGCGAACATCGCGGCGTGCGAGTCGCCCATGACGGCCAGCACCGGGACGCCGTCCGGCAGCGGCGCCAGGTCGCGGACCGCGGGGAAGGGACCGTCGGAGGCGACCACCCGCGGCAGCACCTGGCACGGCACCCCGAACAGCTCGAGCAGGCGCTCGTCCCATTTCCCCGTGTCCACGTTGAGCAGCTGGGTGCGCGAGGCGTTGCCCGCCTCCACGACGTGCTCGCCGCCGAGGCGGCTGAGCAGCCAGGAGTCGACCGTGCCCAGGCACAGCTCGCCCGCGCGGGCGCGGCTCCGGTCCCGGTCGTGGGCGTCCAGCAGCCAGCGGGCCTTCAACGCCGAGAACATCGGGTCCAGGGGCATCCCGCTGGCCGACCGCACCACGGGGCCGGCTCCCGCGGCCACGAGTTCACGGCACAGCGCGCCGGTGCGCTGATCCTGCCAGCTGATCAGCGGACCGATCGGGCGGCCCGTGCCGCGCTCCCACAGCACCAGCGACTCGCGCTGGGTGCTGAAACCCACCCCGATGACCTGGGCGGCGTGGGCTGGGCCGACGCAGTCGGCGACCGCCCGTCGCACGCTCTGCCAGATCTCGTCGGCGCTCTGCTCCACCCACCCGGGCCGGGGCTGGCTTTCCGACACCGGCGCGAGCCCGCGCGACACGACCTGCCCGTCCTCGTCGACGAGCAGCGCCTTCGTCGAGCTGGTCCCCTGGTCGATGGCGAGAATCAGCGATTTAGCCATGGCTGAGCAGGCTCCGTACAGCCTCGGCGATGCCGTCCGCGGAGAGACCGAAATGATCGAGCAGGAAGGCGGTGTCCCCGGTGGGGGCGAAGACCCGCGGTACGCCGAGTATCCGCATCGGAGCGGGGTGGTTGGTGACGACGGCGGCGGCCACCGCGGCGCCGAGACCGCCGCTGATGGTGGCCTCCTCGGCGGTCACGATGCCCCGGGTCTCGCGGGCGGCGGCGAGGACGGAGTCCAGGTCCAGCGGTTCGATGAAGGGCATGTTCAGCACGCGTACCGACACGCCCTCCTCGCTCAGCCGGTCGGCCGCCTGCAGCGCGCGCGACGTCAGCGAGCCGATGGCGATCACCGTGACGTCGTCGCCGTCCCGCAGGAGCACCGCCCGGCGCGGCTCGAACGGCGCGTCCGCGGGCGTGACCGCGGGCACCTTGAAGCGGGGGATGCGCAGGTAGGAGGGGCGGCTGGAGGCCGCGGCCCAGCGCACCGCCAGGCGCGTCTGCACGGGGTCGGCCGGAACGATCACGTCCAGGTTGGCGACCGCCCGCACCCAGGACAGGTCCTCGATGGAGTGATGGGTGGGACCGAGCTCGCCGTACGCCATGCCCGGGGACTGCCCGCACAGCACGACGTGGGCCTCGCTGTAGGCGACGTCCGCCTTGATCTGCTCCAGCGCCCGACCGGTGAGGAACGGGGCCGCCGCGCAGACGAACGGGATCTTGCCCGCGTTGGCCAGACCGGCCGCGAGGCCGACGAGCTCCTGCTCGGCGATGCCGACATTGATCAACCGGTCGGGGAACTCCTCGCGGAAGCCGACGAGATTGCTGGAGCCGACGGAGTCATTGCATATCGCCACGATCCGCTCGTCCTGGCGGGCGAGCGCGCTGAGTTCCTCGGCGAAGGCCTGGCGGCAGTCGAAGGTCGCCTGCTGCTCCAGTACGGTCATCGGGCCAGCTCCGCGAGGGCGGCTTCGACCTGCTCGGAGGTCGGCACCTTGTGGTGCCACTCGACCCGATCCTCCATGAACGAAACGCCTTTCCCCTTAATGGTGTTCGCGATGACGACGACGGGTTTGCCGGTGTCAGAGCCGCGCAGCGCGGCGCGAAGGGCGAGGTGGTCATGGCCGTCGACCTCGCGCACCTCCCAGCCGAAGCTATGCCATCTCTCGGCCAGTGGCTCCAGCCGGTTGGTGTCCTCGGTGCGCGCGCCCTGCTGCAACCGGTTCCGGTCGATCACCGCGGTGAGGTTGGAGAGTCCCTGGTGCGAGGCGGCCATCGCGGCCTCCCAGTTGCTGCCCTCCTGCAGCTCGCCGTCGCCCATGACGACGACGGTGCGCCAGCTCGCCCCGTCCAGCTTGGCGCCCACCGCGCACCCCGTGGCCACCGGCAGGCCGTGCCCGAGCGCCCCGGTGTTGGTCTCCACGCCGGGGACCTTGACCTTGTTGGGGTGTCCGTTGAGCGCCGACAGCGGAGCCATGAAGGTGGCGAGCTCGCCGGTGTCGAAGAATCCGCAGTGCGCGAGGGTCGAGTACAGCGCGGCGGCGCAGTGGCCCTTGCTGAGCACGAACCTGTCGCGCCGCTCCCAGTCCGGCTGCTCGGGGTCGACCGACAGGACCGCGTAGAAGCACGTCACGAGGATGTCGGTGACCGACAGGTCGCCGCCGATGTGCCCCAGCTTGGCCCTTTCGATCATCGTGATGATGCTGCGGCGGACCTCCGTGGAGATCCGGTTCAGCTCGGCGGCGGCCGTCTGGTCGCCGCCGGTACGGACGCGCTCGGCCACCTGGCGGTACTCGCGGGCCGGCCGGGGCGCGGCGGGGAGCAGGGTCATCACTGCTCTACCATCGTGCTGAGCAGCGCCCGCTGGACGATGCGCTGGGCCGCCAGGGCGTCCTGGGCCTGCTGAGCCGCAGTGAGCGCCTCGCGGTCGACCAGCCCGAGCGCGCGGTCGATGGCCTTCATGACCCGGATGCCGGCCCGCGCCGCCTCGACCGAGTCCTCGCGGAAGGGGAACTGGTCGAGCTGCCAGACGCCGTCCCAGCCGGCGTCCTGGAGGGCGTAGAAAAACTCGAAGGTCTCGGTCAGGTGGACGGAGCCGACGACCATGTCGTCGTCCCAGCCGCGGTAGTTGTCGTTGACGTCGATCGCGAAGAGCCGCCCGCGCGAGATGGCGAGCCGGGCCGCGTCGGCGGGGCTCTCGCCGCCGTACAGCGAGTGGCCGAAGTCGAGCAGGATGCCCACGTTGGGCAGGCCGATCTCCTCGATGCCGAGCAGCGTCTTGCTCACCGAGGAGAACACCATGCTGTTGCGCGGCTCGCGCGGCTTGTACTCGATCGCGAAGCGAAGGTCGGGGAAGGCCGCCGCCAGCTCGCCCACCGCGTCCAGGGAGAACCGCCACAGCTGCGAGTGGTCGGCCTGGAACGGGTAGTCCCAGCCGTCCTGGCCCGGCCAGAGCTTGACGTAGTCGCAGCCGAGCTGACGCGCGACCTCCGCGCCCTGCGACACCAGCTCGATCGCCTGCCGGCGCACCTGGGCGTCGGGGTTGGTGAACGCGCCACGGGTGAAACGCCTGGTGTAGATCTCCGGCGTGATGGCGATCGCGCGCAGGCCGTTGCGCTTGAGCGCGTCCTCCACCTCGGCTACCGGCAGGTCCGCCGGGTCAAAGGGGAAGGTCAGGTCGACCACCGACAGGTCCTCGACCTGCCCGGCGCGGTCGATCGCCTGCAGGGTGCTCACCGGCGGGCCGTATCCGTCGGTCGCGTATCGGTCGACATAGCGGCCGAAGTGCCAGATACCGGCACCGAATACCCGGTCTTGAATTTCTATTCGTGACTGATTAGGCATACGAAGACCGTACGAGTGACTTTGTGTCGATGTCAATGACATGTCCTTGTAACAAACTGGCAACGAACGTCGAGTGGGGATTCCGGGCAAGGCAGGACGCCGGCCATGCCCGCACCCCGGAGGTGCGGGCATGGCCGTACATCAGTGGGCGAATATCAGCCGGATACGGTGATGACGACCCGCTGGTAGTGCTTCAGCGCGGGCGTGCCGTCGTCCTTGACCTCGAGGATCAGGTGGATGGTGCTGCCCGGGGCGGCGTCGGCGGGCACGGTGAACGAGACCGACGGCGTGTCGGCTCCGGTGAGTTCGACGGCGCCCGGGTAGGTGTCCGCGTCGGTGTACTGCCACCACTTGTACGACAGCCGGTCGTGGTCGGGGTCCTTGCCCTTGCCGCGCAGGGTGACCGTCGATCCGGCCTTGCAGGTCAGGTCCAGGCCCTCCTTCACCGAGGCCTCGGGGTTGTGGTTGGCCTGGGAGTACTTCCGCGTCATACCCCAGTCGGCGCGTGCCGCGAAGTCGTTCTGGATGTCCTCCACCCACCGCGTCTGCGGATACCTGCGCTGGTTGGTCGCGGTCGAGCTGTACGGATTGACGTCGGAGGTGTCGATCCAGCCCGAGGCGTTCGGCGCGAACCTGCCGCCCCAGCCGCCGTACGTCGGGTCCTCCGACGAGCGCAGGCCGTTGAAGTCGAACAGGTACATGTACGCCGGCGAGTCGCCTTCGGAGATGAAGTCATGGACGTCGTAGGTGAGGTTCTGCTCCGGGCGCCAGCGATTGTTCTGGTCGTCCCCGGGGGTGGGCTTGCCGTCCCGGTAGGTGCGGTACTGCTGGAACAGCTCGCCGTGGCCGTTGAGGAAGTTGGCCTCCATGTACGGCGCGCGCAGCGTGTACTGGAAGGGCTCGGGCACGTTGCTCTTCCACTGGTAGGCGAAGCTCCAGAACTGGCTCTGGTTGTCGATGATCTTCACCTGGGGCCAGTTCGGCTTGATGTAGTCGGCGAGTGTGGCGTCCTGGTTGAGGATGTTGTAGATGACCAGCTTGTCGCTGACCTTCTGCTGGATGGCCGGCCACTGGCTGGTGCCTTCGTACTCCTCCTGGATCGACTTCAGTGCCCGGGCGATGGTGTTGAGGCCGCCCCAGGCCTGGGCGTAGAGCGGGCCGGGCTTGTTGTCGAGGATCACCTTCCTGATCCACTCCGACCCCTCGGTCACCTTCGTCATCTCGCTGACGTTCTCGATGTTGCCGATCTTGTACAGGGAGCGGAGCGCGGCGGGGGTCGGATAGCCGTCGGCGTGCTTCTTGAGATTCGGGTAGAGCTGGGCGTACAGGTCGATGTACTGGTTGACCCAGTCCGTCCCGGTCCACCGGAAGGGCGCCACCGAGCCTCCGTCACCGGCCCAGTGGAACCGGGAGCTGGAGTAGATGATGCCCGCGATGTCGAACTCGTTGGCGTAGTACAGGAACCGGATGGACGAATCCATGTCGTCCACCTCGCCGTCCTGCGTCACGATCACCCTGGGCTTGTCCTGGTTCGCGTGCTCGCCCGCATGACGGCATGCCTTGGCGAACGCGGACGCCCTGTCGTCCGGATCCGCGTGCGCGGGGACCGCCAGCAGCGCCGCGGCCAACGCGCCGGCGGCCGCGACCGGCAGGATCCGGCCCGCTATTGATCTTGGTTTACGAGTTCGCATGGTTCTCCTCTGGGAGACGCGCGAACGGCATGGGTGTCCGTTCGGCGATTGGGGGAGGGGGCGTAATGGCTGGGTAACCCGGAGGACGCGAATCGCTGGGCCCTTGCGTGTCCGCGTCTGCATAAATATTCAGTACTGAATGATTCTTTAACGTTGTAGCAGCGCGCGAAAAGGCTCGTCAAGACCCATTCGGGGCAGGCCGCGGGCGGCGAGCGTCACCGGACGACCATTACCGCGCTATTGCGCGGACATGTCATTGACATGTCGCTCACGCGACCGTACCGTCAGCACATGTCTAGTCGTTTATGCATAAATATTCACCGTCATCCCCGATTGCTCTATGGAAGAGCCCGTTCCGGGCTGAAATCGGGGTGAGACGGCACAACGCAGCGTGGTCTCGCGCTCAGCACGCGGGCGGTGTGAGGGCCTGGACCGTGCGCGAAGGGCTCGGGCGGTTCAGGTGCGCGGCGAGCCAGGTGCTCGTCTCGGCCAGCTTGGCCAGGTCCACGCCGGTGTCGATGCCGAGGCCGGCCAGTTGCCAGAGCAGGTCCTCGGTGGCGAGGTTGCCGGTGGCGCTCCTGGCGTAGGGGCAGCCGCCGAGGCCGCCGGCGGACGCGTCGACCGTGGTGACCCCGCGGCCGAGCGCGACGAGGGTGTTCGCCAGGGCCTGGCCGTACGTGTCGTGGAAGTGCACGCCGATCCGTCCGACCGGCACCCCGGCGCCCACTAGGGCGTCGAGCAGCGCGGCGACCCGGCCGGGGGTCGCGACGCCGATCGTGTCGCCGAGGCCGAGCTCGGTGCAGCCGAGCGCGAGCAGCCGCGTCGCGACCGCGACGACCTGGGGGATCGGCACCTCGCCCTCCCACGGGTCGCCGAAGCACATCGACAGGTAGCCGCGCACGCCCAGGCCCGCCTCGCGGGCGCGGGCGATCACCGGGGCGAACATCTCCAGCGACTGGGCGACTGTCCGGTTCAGGTTGGCCCTGGCGAAGGACTCGGTGGCGCTGGCGAAGACGGCGATGTCGGTGAGCCCGAGGCCGATCGCCCGGTCCAGGCCGCGTTCGTTCGGGACGAGCACCGGGTAGCGCACGCCGTCGCGCCGCTTCAGCCGGCGCAGCACCTCTTCGGCGTCGGCGAGTTGCGGCACCCATTCCGGGTGCACCAGCGAGGTGGTCTCCACGACGGTGTGCCCGGCGTCGGCGAGCCGCTCGACGAGCTCGACCTTCACCTCGACGGGCAGGATCGCGGCCTCGTTCTGCAGGCCGTCCCGCGGCCCCACCTCCCAGATCGTTATCCGGCTGGGCAGGCCGGGCAACGGGTCGACTCCGTAGCGGTTCACCCGTGCCCCTTGCGTGAGGGGAACTCGGGTGGTCGGCGGGCGGCGAAGGCCGCCAAGCCCTCGCGGGCGTCGGGTGAGGTGAACGCCCGCTGCCCGTACAGCGCCTCGGCGTGGAACGCCTGGTCAAGGGGGAGGTCGCCCAGGCGCAGGACGGCCTGCTTGATCGTCGCGATCGCGGTGCCGGACAGCGCGCCGATCCGGCGGGCCCACGCGAGCGCCGTCGGCATCACCTCCGGCGCCGGTACGACGGCGTTGAGCAGGCCCAGTCGCAGCGCTTCCGCGGCCGGGACGCGCTCGCCGAGCAACAGCAGCTGCATGGCCCAGGCGTACGGGATCTGCCGGGTCAGCCGGGCGAGGGTGCCCCCGGCCGGTACCACTCCGACGCCCGGCTCGGGCAGGCCGAACTCGGCGTCCTCGCTCGCGACCCGCAGGTCGGTGGAGAGCATGATCTCGAAACCGCCGCCCAGGCACAGGCCGTTGACCGCGGCGATCACCGGCTTGAACAGGCTGGTGTGCTTCTGGTGCGCGCCGTCCCAGCGGGAGATGTCGAACCGCCCCTCGGCCAGCGCGGGGATCGACTCGCCCAGGTCCGCGCCGACGCAGAACGCGCGGTCGCCCTCGCCGGTGAGGACGGCCGCGGCGATCGTGTCGTCGTCCCGCACCCGGGCGAAGGCGTCGGCGAGCTCGTCGTACATGGCCAGGGTCAGCGCGTTGAGCTTGGCGGGACGGGCGAAGGAGATGACGGCCGTGGACCCGTCCCGCTCGAAGCCGATGGTCAATCAGATCACCCCTGCGGCGCGGAGTTCGGCGATCCGCTGCAGGGAGAGGTCCAGCAGGCCCCGCAGCACGGCGTCGGTGTGCTCGCCGGGGCGCGGGGCGAGCGTACGCGGCCGGGCGGGGGTGACGTCGAGCTTGATCGGCTGGCCGAACATCCGCAACGGCCCGAAGTCCGGGTACTCGACGTCGACGATCATGTCGCGCGCGGCGATCTGCGGATCGTCCACCACTTCCGCGATGGTCTTGACCGCGCTCAGCGGCACCTGGTCGCCGGCCAGGTCTTCGAGTTCGGCGCGGGTGCGTGACGCGAACCAGTCCAGCAGAAGCGGACGAATCCGGCGGGAGTAGACATCGGGGTCGAACCGCTTGGCCATGGTGTCGATCTCCGGGTCACCGGCGAGTTCGGGACGGTCGAACATCGTGCACGTCAGCCGCCAGAACTTGTCGGTGTAGCCGCCGAAGAAGACGTACCCGTCCTTGCACGGATACAACTCGTACGGGCGTACGAACGGGTGCTGGTTGCCCAGCGGCCTGGGCACCTCGCCGTCCACCGTGTACGACACGACCGCGTTCTCGGTCAGCGACAGCACCGAGTCCTGCTGCGACACGTCGACGAGCTGGCCCTCGCCGGTGCGTTCGGCGTGCCGCAGGGCGGCCAGGGTGCCGATGACGGCGTACAGGGTGGCGGACAGGTCGCCGATGATCGTGCCGACCCGGACCGGGGGCCGGTCGGCGTAGCCGTTCATCGACCACAGGCCCCCGGTGGCCTGCGCGCTGTTGTCGTAGGCCGGCCTGCTCCGGTACGGCCCGGTCTGGCCGAAACCGGAGATGGCGGTGTAGACCAGGCCGGGGTTCTCCGCGCGCAGGACGGCGGGCCCGACGCCGAGCTTGTCCATGGTGCCCGGCCGGAAGTTCTCCACCAGCACGTCGGCCCGGCGTACGAGCTGCTTGAGCAGGTCTTGCCCGTCGGGCGTGGCCAGGTCGAGAGTGAGCCCGAGCTTGCCGCGGTTGTACTGCGCGAAGAACGCGCTGAACGTGCTCCCGTCGGCGGCCGGCAGATGCGGAGGGAAATCGCGGGCGTAGTCCGGGTCGGTCGGCCGCTCGATCTTGATCACCGTCGCGCCGAGGTCGGCCAGGATCATCGAGCAGAACGGGCCCGCGACCACCCGGGTGATGTCCAGCACCACGACTCCGGCGAGGGGCCCGCGCTCCGCCGGGGCGGGGTCGTCGTCGCCCCAGGTCTCGGCGGTCATCGGGCGCACACTCTGGTTTCCAGCAGGGTGCCGCAGGCCGGGCTGACGAACTCCTCCAGCAGGACGGCGGGCTCTCCGAGGCGGGGCCGGATCCGGACGCCGAGTTCGGCGAGGCGTTCGGCGGCGGGACGGGTCCGGATCAGGGCGTCGTCATGCCAGTCGTCGGCGGTGCTGATCAGGGCGCCGCTGGCCGGGCAGTACCAGTGGCCGTCCCGCCCCCGGTGCGGGACGGAGGCTCCGGCTATGCCGATCATCGTGTCCTGGACCGCCGCCGCGGGGGGTGCGTCGCCCAGCCGTTCGGCGCGGAGCGCGGCCCTGCGCCCGGCGGTCGCGGTGAGGTCGGCCTGGTCGCCGTCGAGCACCACGCCGTAAACGCGCTCGGCCGCGGCCGCGGTCACGTAGCCGTCGACGACGTCCCGCGCGACTCGAGCCGGGTCGCGCAGCAGGGGGTCGCCGTAGCCGCCTCCGCCGGCGATCCACTGGACGAAGACGTCGCCGTGCCGGACCGTGAGGTCGTACTGGTTGATGTCCAGCAACTGCCTGGTGGCCGCGGAGAGGTTCTCCTCGGTGGGGACGGCGCCGCCGGACATGAGCTGCCAGACGTCGGTGTCGCGGCAGAGAAGGTGGCCGCTGCCGCCGCCGGGCAGGCCGCCGCCGTAGCCGTCGGCGGGCACTTGGGCGCTGGGCGCGAACACGGTCTGCGTGACCTGGCTCGCGCCGTGCAGGGTCCAGGCGAACTCGTGGCCGAGGCCGCCCCGGTTGGCGCCGTGGCCGGCGCTGGCGGGGGAGAGTCGCTTCCACAGGTAGAGCACCGGGTAGAGCATCTCGTTCATCTCCACGTCCGGCAGCATGTTGTTCATCTGCGTCATCATCCCGGCGCAGTCCAGGCCGTCCGATTCAGGCTGGGCGCCGGCTCCCATGCCGCCACCGTCCATGTTGAACAGCACGAAATATCCGCCGTCGTCACGGGTTCCTGCCGAGATCCCGCCCGTCCAGGAATCAGCCCAGACCCCTTGCGTACGCCCCTGGAGGACGGGGTCGTCGCTGGCCCGGCACAGCTGGTTGAACAGCTTGACGATCAGTCTGCTGACCCGGGCGCCGGTGGTGAGGTGGCCGTTGCTGATCGGCGCGGGCGGGCGTGGGTTGACGATGCTCCCCGGCTCGGCGACCACTTCGAAGGCGGTCATGACGCCTTCGTTGAACGGCACGTCCCACGCCAGGATCGGCACGACGGCGGTGGCGACACTACCCACCAGGGCACCGTAGCTGCAGTTGACGAACCCGTCGGTCTGTGGGCTGGACCCCGTGAAGTCCAGCGTGGCCTGGCCGCCGCGCTTGGTCAGCGTGCACCGGACCTGGTAGAGATCGTCGGTGTGTCCGTTGTGCTCGGTCCACTCCTCGGCCTCCCACACGCCGTCGGGCAGGCGGGCCAGCCGGTCGCGCACGACCTGCTCGGCGATCTCGAAGTTGCGCCGCGTGTAGGCCCGGAAGCGGTCGAGCCCGAACTCCTCGATCGTGGCGAGCAGCCGTCGTATGCCTGTGTTGTTGCTGGCCACGAGGCTGCGCACGTCGTTCCAATAGGGCACCGGGACGCGGACGTTGTTGAGCAGGATCCGCCGGACCCACTCGACCGGCTCTCCTTTCTCGAAGACCTTGACCCCGGGCGGCAGCCGCAGGGCCTCGCTGTAGCAGTCGTAGGCGCCGGGCGCGAAGCCGCCGGGGGTCATCCCGCCGACGTCGAGCAGATGCGCCTGCGACTGCGCCCAGCCGACCAGTTCCGCGCCGTGGAAGATGGGGGTGATCACGTTCGTGTCGGGTGGGTGGCTCGCCCCCGCGGTGTGCGGGTCGTTGCTGATGAACGCGTCGCCCGGATACACCGGCTCGTCCCGGATGGCTTCGATCAGGTTGCGGACGGCAACGCTGCCCGATCCGATGTGGAATTGCACGTAGTCGGAGTAGGCGTAGATGCGTCCCTCGGGATCGAACAGCGCGGTGTTGAAGTCACCTGCCTCGGTGATGACGGGCGATCCGGAGGACCGGATCATCGCGATGCCCATCTCCTCGACGATCGAGTCGAGGCGCATCCTGATCACTTCCAGCGTGATCGGGTCGAAGTCGGACGTCGGTGAGCTCACGGGGGGTCTCCTTCGATCAGGCGTCGGCGTGGTTCAGGCGGATGAGGAAGTGCCCGCCGTCGATGACTTCGACCGTCGCGTTCGGCGGCACGTAGACGGTGGTGTCCGGCTCCTCGATCAGGCAGGGACCCTCGGCCTTGCCGAGCGCGCCGAACCCCCGGTGCGCCTCGACGTGGCGGCGGTGTCCGGACAGTGGCTCGATGACCTCCCGCTCGGTGGCGGTGTGCCGCTCCTGGCCGACGGCCTCGGTCACGTTCTGCGTCTCGGTACGGCCAACCGCCCGCACCCGCGAGTTGACCAGCAGCACCTCGGCCTCGGTCCACGCGGTGCCGGTGCCGAACTCGGCCTCGTAGTCCGCCACGAACCGCCGCCGCAACGCCTCCTTGTCGCCCTCCCCGAACGGCTCCTCGGGCAGGCGCGTGGTCACCTCGAAGATCTGGCCGACGAACTTCATGTCGGCCTCGCGGTAGACCGCGCGGCGGTCCTGGGGGATACCCTCGGCGTCGAACCAGTCGCGCGCCCGCTGTTCCAGGGCGGCGAACTCCTTCTCCAGCGTCTCGGCCGGCTGGTCCATCGTCCACGGGCTGGTCTGGACCGCCGAGAAGACCGAGTCCGCGTGCATGAGCCCGTACGCCGAGAAGACGGCGGCGTTGCGCGGGATGACCACCTCGCCTACTCCCGTCTCGGCGGCGATCGCGGCGGCGAACAGTCCGCAGGCGCCGCCGAAGCCGACCAGGGTGAACTCGCGGGGATCGTGCCCGCGGTTGACGGTGATCTTGCGCAGCGCGTTGGCCATCTGCGAGGTCGCCAGCCGGTACATCCCGTGCGCGGCGGCGTCCTCGGACAGCCCGAGCGGCTCGGCCAGGTGCCGCCGAATCGCCTCCCGCGCCTTGCCCGGCGACAGGGTGACCGTACCGCCCAGGTAGTACTCGGGGTTGATCAGCCCCATGACCAGCGCGGCGTCGGTCACGGCCGGACGTTCGCCGCCCTTGCCGTAGCAGGCGGGCCCGGGCACGGAACCGGCGCTGTGCGGGCCGACGCGCAGCACTCCGCGGCCGTCGATCCAGCCCAGGCTGCCGCCCCCGGCGCCGATGGTCTCGATGTCCACCGCGGTGAGGCTGGTGGGCAGCCCGCCGATCTCGGCCCGCGGCAGCACCCGCAGCTCGTCGTCGATGATCGCGGCGGCGTCCAGGCTCGTCCCGCCCATATCAGCGGTGAGCACCCGGCGCCTACCCAGCCGCATGCCGAGCAGGCGCGCGCCGGTCACCCCGCCCACCGGACCCGAGTTGAACATCGAGATCGGCGCCCGCGCGGTCTCCTCGACCGAGAGGAACCCGCCGTGGACCTGCATGATCTGCACCCTGGTGCGCAGCCCCTTGGCGGCCAGAGCGTCGGCGAGCTGCTGGAAGTGGGTCGCGACGATCGGCTTGACCGCCGCGTCCAGTGCCGTGGTCACCATGCGCTCGTACTCCCGATACACCGGCGTCAGCGCGCTGGACAGCGAGTAGGGCACATCCGGGTGGCGCTCGCGCAGGTAGCCGGCGATCGCCCGCTCGTGCGCGTCGTTGCGGAAGGACCACAGCAGGCACACGGCGATCGACTCGGCGCCGGCCGCCAGCACCTGCTCCACGCTCGTACTGATGGCGCCGGGCGACAGCGGCACCAGCACGGTCCCGTGCGCGTCGACGCGTTCGGGCACCTCGACGATGAGACGCCGGTCCACGATGTCGGGCGGCGGGGTCAGTTTGTGCGAGTCGCGCTCGTCGGTACGCGCGGAGCGGGCGATCCGCAACGTGTCCCGGAAACCCTGCGTGGTCAGCAACCCCACCCGGGCGTACTTCTGCTCGTCCACCGCGTTGGTGACGATGGTGTTGCCGAGCACGAACCGGTCGATCGCCGGATAGAATTCCGCCTCGCTCAGCCCGACCTGCTCGCGCAGGATGCTCAGCGCGGCGAGGATGCCGGTGGTCACGTCCGGTGTCGAGAACGCCTTGCCGCGCACGGCGCGGCCGTCGGCGATGGCGACTGCGTCGGTGAAGGTGCCCCCGACGTCGATGCCCACGTCCAAAATCATGACTGCTCAGT
Organism: Acrocarpospora macrocephala; assembly: GCF_009687865.1. GTDB lineage: Bacteria > Actinomycetota > Actinomycetes > Streptosporangiales > Streptosporangiaceae > Acrocarpospora > Acrocarpospora macrocephala. The sequence goes on along the minus strand of NZ_BLAE01000036.1, from coordinate 77,575 downwards.
CTCCTTCGGCTGCACCGGCTCCGGCGCGGAGCTCGGCCAGGATCTGCTCGGCACGGTCGGCGCGTACCGCTTTGGCGGCGAGCATGCGCGCGACCACCGTGGGAATCTCCTCGGGGCTCGCGCCCGCGGTCACCGCCACGTTGCGGGCGTGCAGTGACATGTGTCCGCGCTGGATGCCCTCGGTGGCCAGGGCCCGCAGCGCGGCGAGGTTCTGCGCGAGCCCGACCGCGGCGACGACGCCGGCCAGCTCGCTCGCGGTCCGCACCCCCAGCAGCCGCACCGCCGCGCGCGCCACCGGGTGCACCTTCGTGGCCCCGCCGACCAGGCCGACCGGCATGGGCAGTTCCAGGGAGCCGGACAGGTTGCCCTCGGCGTCGCGCTCGAAGTGGGACAGGGAGGTGTAGCGGCCGTCCGGGGCGACCGCGTGGGAGTGCGCGCCCGCCTCGACCGCGCGGGTGTCGTTGCCCGTCGCCAGCACCACGGCGGTGACGCCGTTCATGATGCCCTTGTTGTGCGTCGCCGCCCGGTACGGATCGGCCTCGGCCAGCGCCGCCGCGTGCACGATGTCCCGCACCACCTGCGGACCCCCGAGGGCTTCGGCGTCGAAGACGGCGCGTGCCCTGGCCAGGCGCAGGTCCGCCTTGTTGGTCAGGATCCGCAGCAGGGTGCGGCCCCCGGCGATCTCACCCACCCTGGCCGCCACGGCCTCCGCCATCGTGTTCACCGCGTTGGCGCCCATCGCGTCCCGTACGTCGACCACGAGATGGAGCACGACGTAGACGTCCTCGCCCGACGGCACGAGCCGTACGGTGATGTCCCGCACGCCGCCGCCGAACTCCACCAGCCGCGGGTCCTGCGCGTTCGCCAGCGCGGTGAGCTCGCCGCGCGCCTCCAGCAGCCGCAGCCGCGCCGCCTGGGGATCGGCCGCGCCCAGCACCTGCACCTGCGCCTGCATGATCGGCGCCGAGCACGTCGTGGCGAAGCCACCGTGGACGCGGGCGATACGCGCGGCGTTGCTCGCCGCGGCGACCACCGACGGCTCCTCCGTCGCCATCGGCACCAGGACGTCGGACCCGTTGACTCTGAAGTTCGTGGCCACGCCCACCGGCACCCCGAGCACTCCGACGACGTTCTCGATCATGTGGTCGGCCTGGTCCAGGGTGAGCCCCGCGGCCGGATCGAGCACGTCGAGCGCGCCGGGATCCAGCCCCGCGCTCTTCGCGGCGAGGGCCCGCCGCTCCCCGGGCGACAGGTCACGCAACCCCGTCAGCCGGCTGTGAACACCCACGATGCCTCCCGCATACCGCCGAAACACGCTGATAATCGAGCCGAAACGCAATCGGCTTGTGCGGAAGATTAGGTCCGACCGGAACGCCGCGCCCATGGGTGAATCACACGCCGTTGAAGCCATTGTCATGTGTGAATCGACGTAGATCACAGACCAGTCGCGAGGGCGTGCATACGTACGGCCACGGTGACGCGGAAGAACGGCTCCGGCTCGCGCCAGGCCGGGCCGAGCAGCATGGTGATCCTGTCCAGGCGCTGGCTGACCGTGTTGATGTGCACGTTCAGCGCTCGCGCCGCCCGCGCCGGGCTGCAGTGCGAGTCGACGTAGACGCGCAACGTCTGCACCAGGTCGGTCGAATGATCGCGGTCCCAGCGCAGCATCGGCCCGAGCACCGCCTCGGTGAACGCGACGATCCCCTCGCGCCTGGCGCCGAACAGGGCCAGGTACGGCTGGTAGGCCGCCGCGTTGACGGCCGTGTCCTGGATGCCCAAGTCGTGCAGCAGCTCGGCGCACTGGCGCAGCGGCTCGAACCGGGCGCCCAACTCGCCCCACGCGGCGACGGGCGCGTCGGCCACCACGAGCACCGGCGCCCCTACACACTCACGGACTTCGGTCGCCGCGCTGTCGGGGTCGGCCGCGTCCGTCAGCACGACCACACAGCCCGCGTGCTCACCGGCCAGCAGGCCGGGCCGCCAGGTGCCGAGCGCCTGCACGGCCGCCCTGCGCCGGTCCCGCGGCACCAGCACCGCGACGACCATGCGCAGCGACTCCAGCCGGACCCCGCGGGCGCGGGCCCGCAACATCAGCTCCTCGCGGTGCGCGCCGTCGCCCAGCAGGATGTCGGAGATCAGCTCTCCCCGCACCCGCTCCTCGGCCTCGGCCACGGCCTCCCGCTTCAGCGCCAGCAGGGCCACGATCTGCGCCGCCCGCTCGATCGTACGCCGCTCGACCGAACCCAGCGCGAGATCGCCGTAGCCGACGAGGATCGCGCCGAGCAGCGTCTCGGCGGCCACCACGGCGACCACGACAGCCGCCCCGTCATCCGACGGGTCCAGGAACACGCACCGCCCCGTGGTACGGCTGCGCTCGACCGCGGCGCGTACGTGCGCGGTCACGGACTCCCCTGAGGCATCGGTCCGCGCCGAGGCGAGCGGGGCCAGGTCGCGGTCGAAGATCTCCACCGACCGTCCCAGCGAGCCGGCCAGCGTCCGGGCCACCTCGTGCGCGGTACCCCCGCGCAGCACCGCGCTGGTGAGATCCTGATGCACCGCGCTGGCGCGTTCCCTCGCCGCCATGGTGCGCGCGAGATCCTCGTTGGCCGCCCGCGCCGCCTCGGCCGACGCGCGGGCCTGCGCCAGCAGGTGCACCGTCTGCAACACCACGGCCGCGTGGTCGGCGAACGCCGACAGCAGCGCGATCTCCTCGGGCGTGAACGCGTGCTCGTCACGGTTGGCCGCGAACAGCACGCCCAGCACGCGGTCGCCCGCCACCAGCGGCACACCGAGCAGCGACACCAGCCCCTCGGCCCGCACGGCCTCGTCGATCTCCGCGTCATGCGGCGCGTCGAGATAGTGGTCATAGTTCGTCGTCCACTGCGGGCTGCGCGTAGACACGACCTTCCCGGCCAGGCCCTTCCCCGGAGGCACCCGAAGCCGGCGGAACTCGGGCGCGAACGTGCCCAGCGTCGAGCGCACCCGCAACTCATCGGTCTCCTGGTCGAACTCCGACAGATACGTCACGTCGGTACCCACCAGGTCATGCGCCCGGGCCACCAGGCGGTCCAGCAGCGCGTCCAGATCGCGCAACTCGGCCAGCTCACGCGCGCTGGACAGCAGCGCGGACAGCTCCTGATCACGCCGCCGCCACCGCGCCACCGCCGCCCGCACCCGCCGCGTCCGCCACAGCACGCCGGCCAGCTCGGCGCCGTCAAGCGACTCGGCGAGCGGCGCGACGGCACTCTGCTCATCGGCCGTCTCATCCAGCAGCAAATCCAGCAGTCCAAGCACCGAGTCCAGGGGAACCAGCGCCCGCTGCGCGGGCAATACCATGCTCCCGAGCATATGGGTCCCGTCTCACGTGCCAGCATGGATGCGGCCGCGGCGGAACCGCGTGGCCGCCGACCGGCGCGTACGCGAGCGGCTGAGCTGGATGCGGGACGAACTGGCGGCAGCGGGCGGCGCTCCAGCAGCGGCGGCGAGGTGGAGAAGGTGCTCACGGCCTGCACGAACAACTCTGATTCGAGCGGCAGACGCTGACGGTCTCACCGCCGAAGTAGGCTCTCCTGGACAACGGTCGCCACAAGGTTCCATCCAGGTCGAAGAAGCGTCCGGCCGACAGCGTCAGGGCTTCCTGGTACACGGGGCTCGTCAGCTCGTAGAGCAGCCACTCGTCGGCACGGACCGGCCGGTGGAACCACATCTCGCGGGTACGCAGAGCCCACCACCGGGCGGCCGTCCCGGGCGGCGCGGAACAGCCCGTCGGCGTGCCGGAGGTCGTAGGGCGCGCGGATCGGTGCGTCCGGCGGCGGGATCGGCCCTCCGGAGGCCGGTCGGCAGGCACAATTGCATGCGTGTCCCGACGTCGTGCACAGCCTCAGGCGCGTTCCGCGTCCACTTCCGCCTGCCCGTGCGGGCTCCCCATGCCGTACCGGGAGTGCTGCGGCTCGCTGCACCAAGGGACGGCGGCCGCGCCCACCGCGGAAAGGCTGATGCGGTCGCGGTACAGCGCGTTCAGCGTCGGCGACGTCGCGTACCTCCTGCGCAGCTGGCATCCGACGACGCGGCCACCCCGCATCGAACCCGACGAAGGGCTCCGATGGGTGCGCCTGGAGGTACTCGAAACAACCGGAGGCAGCCCCTTCCACACCGAGGGCACCGTCCGGTTCCGCGCCCACTACCTCAGCCGGGGCACCGAGGGCCACCTAGACGAGCACAGCCGTTTCGTACGGCATGAGGGCACCTGGTCGTACCTCGGAGCGCTCTAGCCCCCGTGGGCATAGCCTGCTCCGATGAACACATCGCGGGCCTCTTGGCGTAACACGACTCACGACTGGGCGAGCGGCGTGGACATCGAGCACCTCGCGCACATCCGACAGAACCCAGACATGTTCGCTCCCGGGGGCGTCCCGCATCTGATCCTTGAAGTCGTCGCCTACGCGGCAGACGAGGCGGAGAGCAACAACGGGGGGCACTGCACCATCACGCTCCATCCCGACGGCTCGGTATCCGTGGCGGACGACGGGCGAGGCACCGACACCCGCCTCGACGAGCACGGCCAACCTGTGAGGAAGCCCATCATGGCGTCGAAAGACCTGCGGTTCTTCGACGCTCCTGACGCCCAACCGCTTCTCGACGGCCATCCGCGCCGGGGTATGTCCGTCGTGGCGGCACTCAGCGAGTGGCTTGTCCACACCAACCGCCGCCGAGGGGGAGCCTGGACTCAGCGCTACGAACACGGCATCCCCGACAGCGACCTGGTATCGATCACTGACGACGGTACGACCGGAACAGCCGTCCACTTCCGCCCAGATGAGCACCTGATCGCCGCGAGCGGCGCGTGGGCCACCGAACTGCTCCGCTTCGCCGGCTCATGGGGAATGCTGTCGGTCAACGTAGACGACCGGCGCACTCCATGACCGGCGGGCCTTGGCAAGGAATACGAAACAGCTGAGCCGACCTGGGCGACCAGGACGCTACCTTGGCGCCTACGATGCGCTGGATCGCCTCCCGCTTCTCTCCTTCGGCCAAACCGGCGATCGGTCCCGGCATGGCAATGCGAACGTCGGCGGCGGCTACAGGCATCTCCCGGGGTCTCACGTCTTGAGCATGATGAGCGGCTGGAGGGCAGTGTTGAGCTGCTCGCACGCCGCCTTCGGCGGCTCCGAATGACGTGAAGTGGATGTCGCTCGCCCATCAAGCCCTGGCCCAAGCCGCTCCGCTGCGTACCGTCCCGGATCCGATCACAGATTCAGAGCGAATCGCCGACTTGACCATACGCCGACGAGGTCGGCTCGGAGGAGTCCTCAACGAGTACTCGCATGCCGCTTGAACTGCATGGATCGGGTTTCGGCAGGCGCAGAACCGAGCGCGAATAGGTGATAAATTGGTCAATAGTTCACAATTTGCCCATTTTCTCACTCGGCTGTCGGCCGATGGTCCGCACCACGAGTTCGGCTGACCTTCCTGTGCCGGAGCCGCAAGAAGGGGTGATGAACATGGCATTCCTCCCTATCAGGGACACCGTGGCGGTAGCCGCCGCCGTGCTGGCTCCGCTGCTCGCCGCAGCGCTGCTCGTGCCCCTCCGCGAGGGATTCATCTCGAACGCGAACATCGCCCTCATCATGGTCGTCGTCGTGGTGGCCGTCGCCGCCGTGGGAAGCCGCGTCGCCGGAGCGCTCGCGGCCATCTCGGCCGCCATCTGGTTCGACTTCCTCTTCACCCACCCGTACAACGAGTTCGCCATCCTCAAGCCCGGCGACCTGCAGACCGCCTTCCTGCTGCTCGTCGTCGGGCTGGCCACCTCCCAGATCGCCGCCTGGGCCCGCCGCCTGAGGGTGATCGCCGTCACCGACGCCGACTACCTCGCCCGCATCCACGACACCGCCGCGCTGGCCCAGACCGCCTCCTCGCCCAGCGAGGTGATCGACGAGGTGCAGGACCAGCTCGCCGACGTCCTCCAACTCCGCGGGTGCCGCTTCGAGTACGGCACCCTGCTCGGCCATCCCCCGCGCCTCGAACAGGACGGCACGATCATGATGGGCCACTGGCACTGGGACGTGGAACGCCGGGGCCTCCCCGACCGCGAGATCGAGCTGCGCACTTTCGGCAACGGCCACTACTACGGCCGCTTCATGCTCCAGCCCACCCCAGGAACCAGCCCCTCCCTCCAGGCGCGTCTCGTCGCAGTGACCCTCGCCGACCAGGCCGGTCACGCCCTCGACGCCGCCGCCTCCCCGACCGGCACCAGATGACTCTCGGACACCGGCGCTGGGCGTGGCTCCATGACGACTTTGCCATCAACTCGGAGCGGGGCGAGGGCAGTGATCGGTGTACGGCAAGTTTCAATAGCGCGCCCTGTCGGACGCGCCCATAAGTACACACAGTCGCCTGTGGTGGCCGATGTTCTGGCGCCCCTCAGCCGAGTCCGCCGAGGCGCGCGGAGCGTTCATCGCCCGCCGCTGGGCCTCACACACGCCAGCGAAGAAGTACCGACAGTTCGAGTGCCGACGAAGGCGTCGTGGCCGACTGGCTATTGATCATCGCCAGGCCCTCGTAGTTCGAGTGCCGCGTCACCAAGAGCGAGGGCACGGCACTGATCTCCGGCGCTGAAGGCGCGCACATTGTCTATCGCGATGGGCGAGTCGATAAGAAGAGTGACAAAGTCCATTGTGGTAGGACCTGCCCACCACGAGAGCCTGGGGCACTTGCTACGAGGATTGATGTCCAATTCGGCGCGATTGAAGAAGTGCCGCCACAGTAGGTCGATACGAGCCATCATGGCTGATAGGAGAGGAGCATGCTGGGCTAGGAACCACTGCCGGAGTTCGGTGAACTCCGTCGAAGTGAGTGTCGGCTTCTCCCAGACAGGGGTTACCGGTCGTCGATTAAAGTGATGCTGCGCGCGCGAAGCTTCGAAGCCTAGAAATTCGCGCAGATCTTGGTGTTCGTGCCTGCGATTATCAACTAGCTCGAGCGTTCCTCCTGTAGGCAGGTGCCTAAGTTGGATAGATCGGCCGTTATTGCTGGCGTAGCGAAGTCCAGGTACGCCTCCGCATCGGGCCTCACCTCTATCGTCTATCGAAATGCTTGGAAGCAGGTAACTCGCTACCCGTGCGGCTACCGTCCATCCCGTAGATAGCCGTTCAGGCTGGGGAGACGCCCAACTGTAGTAGAGGAACATGTCGCGGAATGAGCGGCCAATTCTCCTGTCCCAGTCGATGGACCGCGTAGGACTGAGTAGGCACCAGAGCAAGAGAGCTTGAAATTCTTGCTGGCCTGGATGGGGCGTGTCGACGATCCGTCGGCCGTTTAGGCGGGCGTTCAGATGGAGCTGCTTGGGGCCGCCGAGCAGTCGGGTACATTCGTTGAAGGCGCGCTTGTCGTTGACGTGCGGCATAAGATCCCCATCTCGCAGCGCGTACCCCGGACTACGGCCGCGTTGGTAGATCGCAACGACAGCGTGAATAAGGAAGAACGGCGAGAACTGGGCATCGCACCCTGCGGATAGCATCGCGACTCATTCCGGGTGAGTTCGCCACCTCGCGCACGTCCTCGGTGCAGGATGAAGTTAGCAAAGTGTGGGGCCGGACGTCAAAACTCATGGGTGCTATCGCCAGAAAGATCGAAAACACGCTGCCCAAGATTATGTGGAGCGTGCGTCGCGGATCTTCAGCATTCCACTGGATCGGTGCTATGAGGACAGACGGCTCCCTGTCCAGGCCCGGTGTCCCTCAGTGTTTCCGCAAGGAACAAGGCGAGGCCTGGCAGTGCTGGAGGGTTCGCAGGGGCCTGGTCGAGTTGGCGCGGGTGACACCGACCAGCATGCGGATTGGCAGGATGGCGAGTCTGGGGATTGCGTAACCTTCCGAAGGTGACCACGGAGCATCCTGACTTGCCAGCGTCCGAACTAGGTGAGTACGACCTGATGCAGGTCGCTCAAGCGTTCAACCTGGGCTCTGTACGCGGTGCGATGTTTCTGCCGTCGGGGATGATGAACCGCAACTGGCGGGTGAGCACCGGGGTCGGAGTGCTGGCCATCAAGGAGATCATCGACGTTCCGGTGCCGAAGGCTCGGCGCAGCCTGACCGTTGTGCGTCAGCTGGCGGATGCTGGGCTTCCGGTCTGTGCCCCGCGTGCCGCTGTCTCCGGAGATGTGGTGGCCGAGATCGATGGTCGTGGCTTTTGCGTTCTGCCCTGGGCTGAGGGGAGCCACCACCCAGGGGCGGAGCTGACAGTCAATGAAACCGCCGATCTCGGTAGGCTTGTCGGGCGATTTCACCAGGCATTGGCCGCCCCTGGCGTCGGATTGGGCCCCGTGGGGGATCGGCCGCGGACAAAGGTGACGCCCGCCAACGCGGCGCTGGCGGAGGCCGACCGATTCCTCCAGATCATCGCTACCCGGGAGGAACTGGACGTGTTCGACGCCGCCACGCTTAAGGCGTTGCGGCAGCGCAAGGAACTGCTCGCCGAGTGTGCCGGTGAAGCTCCGGGTGATGATCTCGCTCTGGGTCCGGTGGGCTGGACCCATGGGGACTTGCAGCCGCTCAATCTGCTGTGGCGGGACGGGGCGGTCGTGGCTGTGCTGGATTGGGATCGGCTTGGAGTCCGCCCGTACGGGGAGGAGGTCGTCCGTACCGCCCAGGTGCAGTTCACCACTGACCATGGCCGCTTGGATCTGGAGCGGGTAGCGGCTTTCACCGCTGGATATCGTTCACAGGTGGCGATCGCCGATGAGGATTTGGTGGATGCGGTCGAGCGGTTGTGGTGGAAGCGGCTGACCGACTTCTGGCAGTTGCAGTGGCACTACGACAAGGGTGATCACGGGCCTGATCGGTTGTGGGAGTCCGGGGAGCGGCTACTGCAGTGGTGGACCGCCCACCGTGACGTGGTGAGGGCGGCGTTCACGTCCCGATGATGCCGGCGGCGGTCAGTTCCGGAAGGCAGGAGCGGGCCAGCGGGATGGCCCGGCGGTGCGCCTGATCGGCCAGTTCGGCAAGCCGGTCCTGGGTGAGGTTTCGGATCAACGCGATCCAGGCGGCATGCTGATCGGGTGGGGCGAGGAGCGTGGGGTCACCGATAGCCTCGCCGATGCCGCCCCGGGTGGAGCCGATGGCGGGCAGTCCGTCCAGGGCGGCTTCGGTTATCACCCGGGGAAAGGCGTCGTCGACCACGCTGGGGACCAGGAGCAACCGGTGACGCCGATATAGGGCGGTCATTTCGTGGGGGTCGTAGGTGCGGGGCAGGTAGGTGACGTTGGGGTGACAGGCGAAGTCGGCTGCGGTGTCCCACCAGCCTTCCACCAGAGTGAAGCGCCGGTCCGGGAGAAGCTCGGCGAGCCGGTGCAATAGCGTGGCGCCTTTGGCCGGAACCGGGTTGATCATGAGCAGATCTGCGTCGGGCGACCCCGAGGGCTCGCTGGGCGGCCGGAACGGCGGGTAGAAGAGCACAGCCGCGTGCGTGGACGGTGTCTGGGACAGGACGAACCGGGAGGTTGCCAGCGCGTAGTGGGGCTTACCGTTCAGGACGTGCATGCCGGTGTTCGAGACCGAGTGCAGCCAGCCCGCGACTTTCGTCTTGGTCCGGGCGTGGGCGGCGAGTTCGGCCGAGCCTTCCTGGGAGGTGATGACGAGGTCGGGTTTGTCCTCCCGCAGCGTCGTAGCGAGCACTTTCAGTAACACGTCCTGGGCGACGACGCGGATGTGAATGCCGTTGGCGACGTAGCGGAGCTCTCTGCTGCCAGCCTGGTAGTCGTAGGCGAGGGCGGAGCGATCAAGATGGTCCAGTATCGACGGCAGCATCGAGGTTGTTGCCCATGGGGGTCCATGTGAGGCCAGGTAGAGCGTTCGCCAGCCCGCGGCGGCGAACTGCTCGGCGAGCAGTTGCTGGGAGACCTCGGCGCCGCCGATCAGGAACGGCGGCGGGATCCGCCGCCAGGCGAACAGCACTGTTCCGAGTACGGCTCCCGCCGGAGGAGACGTCATCGCGGGGCCATTCGGTAGAAGCGTTCCGCGAAGAGGTCTCGACTGGTGCCATGGACGGACTGCGCGACGGTCCAGGCGTGACGTATCGGCCTGTACATGGCTGACAGCGGCTGCAATTGGGAGGCGTACAGGTGCAGCAGCGTGAGCTTGTCGAGTAGCACATCAGTGATGTCGACGACTTCGGCGACGAGCGTGTCGCCGACGCGTGCGGCGAACAGGTGCTGATCGTCGGAGGACAGGCTGTAGGTCTGCCAGAAGGCGGAATCTTCCCAGAACCATCGGCAGCCGAGCCGTCGCGCGGCGTCGTGGACCAGGAGGTGGTCGGGGTGGCGGGTGACCGCGGCAGGGGCGAGGAGTTCGGCTTCGCGCCAGTCACCCAGTTCCGCAAGGGCCGGTTCCAGGTCGGCGACAACTTGGTCCAGGAGGTCGGCCTCGTACGGCTGGTAGGGGGCCTCGGCGTCGTGATAGCCAAGCCACCGCTGATTGCCGTGCAGCGGGCGGAGCGCCTGGGTGGATTCGGCCGCACGGAGCCTGGAGATCGACTCCTCTCCCGGATGCTGAGCACGCACAGAGGCGTGCGCGGTGGCCGAGCGGCTGAACACGGTCACCACGGTCAGCGGACGAGTCTGGGTGAGGAACAGGCCGCTCGCCGAGAGCGCCAGGTCGTCGTGGTGGGGTTCGATCACCACGACTGGATGTCCGGCTGGGTGACGCTGCTCGATCAGGTACGGCTGCCCGTCGTACGGGGCTGTGATCTCGATGATCGTCTTGTCCCCATGGTTGCGACGCCTGGCGAGTTGCTCCTGATGGGTGCGATGGGCGGTGGCCAGGTCGTCGGGGAAGGTGTAGACGCCGATGGCATCAGGAGTCGGAAGTAACCGGTCCACGGCGGAGTTCCTCCAATGTGAGATGTCGTTCAGCGGACCGTGGTGTCGTACCAGGGCCGCCAGAACCGCTGGGAGGTCAGGAACAGCCGGGCGGTGATCGGGTTGGCCCGCCAGATCATGCGCCAGCTGGACCATCGCTCGAACCGGCGTAGCGACGGCCGGACCCGCAGGTGGGTGAGGTAGACGACCGGGGCTTGTCGTCGGCGGCCGAGGCGGATCAGGCGGGCGAAGAAGTCGACGTCTTCGCTCATGAACAACTCGCTTCGATACCCGCCCAGCGTAAAGAACGCGTCCCGGGTGCAGAACTGGGTCACGCCCTGGGCGCCTCCGAAGTGCCGGCGGTAGAGGGCCCAGGCGGCTACCAGTAGCCGGGCGCCGAGTTTGGTCGGCTCGTACAGGGCGGGGATCGTCCCGCCGACGCAGGCCCCAGAGGCCAGGTGCCGCATCGCGGCATCGATGCCCTCAACCGGGAAGTCCACGTCGGCGTCGATGAACACTAGGTGGTCACCGCAGGCTGCGGTGACGCCCGTGTTACGGGCTCGGCCGATCCCCTGCTGGGGTTCGAGGATGACGCGAGCCCCGAGGGCGGCGGCAATCTTGGCGGTGGCGTCGGTGCTGGCGTTGTCGACCACGATGATCTCGCCACGACCGCCGGTCGCCTGTTCCCAGTGCCGCAGCGCGGCTACCACGGTGGGCAGGTACTGGGGCAGGTAGCGTTCCTCGTTGTAGGCCGGGATCACGATGGACACCTCGGGTATCGGCTCATTCATGCCGGTCTCCCCTTCATAGGATGGCCGCTTTGGTCAAGGTCGCGTGTAGTGGTCGAGGACTTGGATGAGACGGTCTTGCCACAGGGCGACGTCGCGATCTTCCTGCCGCGCCGCCCACCACCAGCCGCGCAGTGTGTGGAAGACGATCAGGTCGGTGAGCAGGCCACGCGATGTCGGGCCGAGGTAGCCGGTCATCAGGCTGGCGAGGTCGTCGGGTGCGAGTGCGTCGGTAGTGACCGCGGTTTGGGCGAGGTCGTACTCGGCGGGTGCGTCGGTGGCCTGCTCGAAGTCGATCAAATGCGGGAGTGCGTTAGCGGTCCGGAGAACAACGTTGCCGAAGTGCAGGTCACCGTGGCAGCTCACGACATTCTGCTGGGCGGCGGGACGGCAGAGCCGATCAAGACTTGGCCGCACCCGCCAGAGCACCTCTTCGGGCAATCGGTCGCGCAATTTGCGCACGTCCAAGGCCAGCTGGGTCACGATCTGGGTTCGGGTACGGTCCGCTCTGCGGCCAGGATCATGATGGAACGCGTTGAGGAGCTGCCCAAGCAGTCGCAATGCGTCTCGGCGGGAGCGGACGCCGTCGCTGATGGTCTGGTGGAGGGTGTGGGGGCCGATGTCGGTCAGGACGAGCGCGGTCAGGTCGTGACGGGGTATCGGGCCGCTGGCTACCACGTCCGGTACACCGAACGCGGGGCAACCGGACCGCTCGGCCAGGATGAGGTGTTCTTTGCTGGCCTTCCATTGAGCGCGTCCGGCGTACACCTTGATGATCACGCTGTCGTGGATCTGCCGGTTGGTGAGGATGACGCGGTAGACGGCCGTGCTCGGCGTCGCGGAGAGCTGATTTGCTCGGACTGCTGGCGCACCGAGAAGAGCCCGGCAGGCAGCGTCGACGATGAACCTGCCAGCAAGTGCGATCACCGACGTCTCCAGCGAGGGGCATCGAAGCTGAGGTCACCGAGCCGCTGGATCTGTCGCAGGGTGGCGTTCATGTGGTTGCGGTACAACCGCACATGCTGGGTGACCGGGGTCGATGGAAGCCACGGTTTGGCGCTGCCCACGAAGTGCAACAGGGCCGCATCGGTGGCGTTTGGGGTCCGGGAACGCGGCGTGTAGCGGTGCGGCCAGTCGCTGCGCTCCAGGAACCGTGCCAGTTCGAAGGTGTTGAATCGGCGGGGCACGGCGTGAACCGAGCCGTCGGCCAGCAGCCATAGGTTCAGCGCGTCTTGATCGTTGTGGAATATGTAGCGGCGCCCGGTCTTCAAGGCGTTGCGTACGCCGCGACGCACCGCGGCCAGCATCGCGGTGGGTGCCCACCACATGCCTCCGTTGAAGTAGGGGCGGCCTGCCAGCTCAGGACGATCGTGTGTCAGCCGAGGGAGGGCTTGGCCTCTTCCCACAGTGGGAGCGAACTCGTCGGTGACCAGTCCCAGCCGATCGGCGGGCAGCCCATCCAGGGGAGTGGAGATGTCGTCGATCACCAAGGTGTCGGCGTCGACGTAGATGAGGTAGGGGCGGCCGACGAAGGCGGGCGTGAACTGGAATCGCAGCCATGCGGTCACGGTGATGTAGGCGGTGTCCGCCATCACCGCTGTGGCGGCGGGACGAGCCCAGCGCAGGTCGAACGATCCGAACCCGAACCGGGTGGCGAGGTCTGCCATGGTGGCGGCGTGCTGGCGGGTCAAGTCCAGGGTCAGCACACGCACTGCGGCATCACGCCGGTCCGCAGTCGGCAGCACCCTGGCCAGCGACTCCAAGGTCACCAGTGCCGGGAGTAGATACCGCTCATCGACACAGAGTCCGAAGGCGTACACGATCACGCCTCCTCAGCCAGAATGCCAGCGGTCCGACTGATCGCGGTGCGAGCCGTGGAGAGCAACGCGGCGGGGTCGGCGTTAGCGTCCAATCGCATGCAGCGCGGCGAGATCGGGTCGGCGAAATACTGGTTGAAGTGCGCGGCGAAGTTCGGGTCGTAGTAGAGGCGCGGCACGTCCGGGCGGGTCACGCCGCGCGTGGCCAAGGCCGTAGGCGTTGCGATCAAGAGGAGAGTTAGATCGGGTACCACAGCTGTTCCGGCCGACACGGCTTGGTCGATCAAGGTCCGTGCGCGAGACACGGTGGCCGGGACATCGAGCCCCTGGAGCTGGCCGACGGCGGTCAGGTGCGCCAGCAGAGTGTCGATGCTGCGATCGAGGATGACAGCGCCGTCACGGGCCAGCGCGGCGTCGGCCCGGTGGCGGCGTTCGGCTTCGACGAGTAGATGCGCCGTGAGCGCCGCGAGTTGTTCGTCCTCGCTTGTGGCAAGCGGCTCGCCCAGAAGCCCGGGGTCAGCGGCAACGTGGTAGTAGCACGGGACCACCTGCCAGCCGAAAGGGTCCGCCAGCCTCGTCGCCAACGTAGTTTTTCCGGAGCAGCTCACACCCTCGATTGCGATGATCACCGGTGAGCCGCCCATTCCGCTGCCACCCCAACAGCCCTTGCGATGTGCGGGCGGAAGGCTTCCACCCAGGCGGCGGCGATGCGGGTACGGGTGTCGCCGGGCACCTCGTACAGACCCGGCTCATGCGGCTCGGCGGCCAGCCGAGCCATCGCCGCGACGATCTCGGCCTTGATGAGGTGGATCGCCGGGCCGAGCGCCGAGGTGTGCAGGAAGTTCACCGCGTTGCCGTTGCCGAGCAGGACAAACGAGCGGCCGTCCTGGCGGTAGCGGACAGCGCCATCGACGAGTGCCTCATGGGTGAATCCGGTAGCGGGACTGTGCAGGTCGGTCAGGTCGAACTCGTCATCGGCGGAGGTCGCCCCGGCCAGGACTGCGCCCTCCCGCAGCATCCCCAGATGCTCAACGCCGATGGCGCGGCTGCCGGTGGCGGAGACCACCAGGTCCGCGGCTGCCAGCGCGCAGGGCAACGGCGCGGATCCGTACCCGATCGAGATGGCGTGGGCGTGGCGGACTGGGTCGGTTTCCACCACGCTCACCTGGGCGTGGCGGGCGTGCAGTGCGGCGGCGACACCCGCACCGATCTTCCCGAACCCCAGTACGCACGCCCGTCGTCCCGCCAGGACTTGGCCGAGCTTTCGCAGCAGCGATTCGATGGAGAACACGATCGCCTCGCCGACGAGTCGGTCCTCGGGTTCTTTGAGCGGGCTTCGGGCCACGCTGTAGACGGGGCAAGGCAGCGCGCCGAGTGCGAGATAGCGGCGGAGTCCGTTCTCGGTGTCCTCTACAACGCCGGCGATCGTCCCTGGCATGGCCGAGCAGACTGCGGCCAGGGCAGGCGCGTAGTAGCCGCCGATGTCGGCCAGCACCAGCCGTCTTCCGGCCGCTCGGTCGACCAGATAGGTGGCCAGCCAGCCGGGGTCGGCGAAGCGGCCACGGGACAGGACGTCACATTGGTAACGACTGGCCACTTCCTCCAGGGTGGCGTGGTCGGCGGACTTGGGCTTGGGCAGTACCGCGGCCACGGCAGCGATCCGGTTCAGCGCTGCCAAGAAGTCCATTTGGCCCGGCAGCACATGTGTGACCACCATTGATGCCACATCGCTGGGGGCGAATCCGGTCATCAGGTCAGCAAAGAACCCGTCCGCCTCACCTGTCCGCAGCGAGCGGCAGTCCATATCAGAATGGGTGAGTTCTGCGGGTGTGGCCGTTTGGTGCTGGGTGGAGGCCATCGACCAGCTCCTGTCGTTGTCAGGTGTGCCGCGCTCCAGCCAACTCCCGATCGGCACGGCCGAGCCAGGGCGCGGATGGGGCATCTCTGTGGCATTTGCCTCGCATCCAGTGGTCATCGCTGGCGCATCGCTTACGCTGACCTTGGCCGACAGTGCCCAGGAGATCTGATGACCAGACGGCAAGACCTTGCCCAGCGTCGGCGGACGCTCGGTTACAGCCAAGAGTCTTTAGCCGATGCGCTGGGAACCGACCGGTCCACCGTCGCCCGATGGGAACGCGGGCAATGCGAACCGCAGCCCTACATCCGCCCCAAGCTCGCCCGGCTCCTGCAAGTGAGCCTGGCCGATCTGGACAACCTCGTCTCGCCCGCCGAAAACGAGCACCACGTCAGCTCCCGCTCCGGCTCGGGACACGCCAATCCGATCGCCGGACATGTCGTGCCGGGCAGCGAATCGGACGAGGATGACGATATGAACCGCCGTGATCTTCTCCGCCTGCTGAGCATCACCGGCGCCCTTGTCGCCTTGCCGTACGCCGAGCCCGCTCAGGGCCAACCTCCAGACTCGGCCATGACGACCGAACCCGACCCAGCCCAGTACGAGCAGCTCAATGACCACCTGTGGCAGCTCTTCGCGCTGTCGTCGTCCAAGCAGCTGGTGTACCCGATGGTTCGTCGGCAGCTCGGCGTCCTGACCGGCGATCTGGAGCAAGCGCGAACGATGGCAGGTCATCGGGGAGTGTGCATGGCGACCGCCGATCTCTTCCAGCTGGCGGGGGAGATCTTCTTCGACGCCAACCGATACGCCGACGCGGCCTCCTGCTACAGCCTGGCCGTCAGCGCCGCCCGCGAAGTCGGCGCCTACGACCTCCTGGCCAGCGCGCTCACCCGGCACGCCTTCATCTGCTTGTACGAGCACAGGCACCACGAAGCCGAAACCCTGCTGACGGTAGCCGCCCGAGCAGCCGATCGCGGAGATCCCCAGCTGTCGACCCGGCACTGGGTGGCCGCAGTACGCGCCAACGCTTTCGCCGGGCTCGGCGAGTTGGACGCCTGCGCCCGCCAATTGGACAATGCCGAGCACGTCCTCGGGCTGAACGGACCGGTCACCCGCAGCGGCTGGCTCCGTTTCGACGGCTCACGCCTCGCCGAGGAACGCGGTGCCTGCTACCTGCAACTCGGCCGGACTGGCCCCGCTGAGAACGCGTTGTACCAGGCCTTGGACCAGGCCAACTCCCCGCGCCGCCGCAGCGCAGTCCTGACCGACCTGGCCATGGTCGGTCTACGGCAAGGCGACCTGGACCATGCCCTGCGACACGGTTACGCCGCAGCCCAAGTCGCCGAGCACACCAAGTCCGCAGGATATGTCGGCCGTAAACTCCTGTCGCTGCGGGATCGGATTACCCCGTTCGCCACCGACAAACGCGTCAGAGAATTCATCGACCGCATCGACGTAGTCGTGCTTGATGCCTAAGTGTGAAGGAGTAATGGTGCAGACTGTGACCGACGAGCAGGGCCGGATCTTCCGGGAGGCGTGGATCGCTGGAGTGCGTAAGCACTTTCCTGGGGAGCCCAAACCGGGATACGTCACTCCCTGGCAGGACACTTCGGGCTGGGAGCGTCAAGCAGCTGCGGCTGTGTACGGGCAAGTGCGTGATTTCATTACGGTCAGCGGTGGAACCACTACTAAACTCACCCGCGCTCAGAAAGGCCGTTTTGTCGCGCTCTGCTGGATCGCCCAGATCTACAAGCACATTGACGACCCGAAGCCCTCATATGTGGCTGACTGGGACGATCTGCCCGAATGGCAGAAAGAGACTGACGCCGACATCTTCGAACGTATCGAGGTGGAAGGCGACGGGGCGGAAGCGGTATAGGACTTTGGACGTCAAGGCATGTCGTCGAACTCTCCAGACTTGACCCCCTTGAGGAAGGCAATCCATTCGGCCGGAGTGAAGTAGAGGCGCTCGCCCTGCGGATTCTTGCTGTCTCGAACAGCGAACCCGTGAGCATAGCGCGCAACCTCAACACAGTCCCCACCGGTCGAATCGCTGTATGACGACTTCCGCCATGCCGTCAGAGTTGGTTCTTCCATTCTTCTACCACCCTTGCAATAAATGTTATGGACTCGTCTTGACGCAGCGCTTCCGCCCGGTAGACATCGAACAAGCGACGTAGCCGGACCAGGTCCTCAGCGTCTTCGACCACATCGCTTCTTAGGGCGTTGCCCAGATACGCGACTTCGCCACCATCGAATGCAGCAAGAACAAATGGGGCGTTGAACCGGGCACATACCCGAGCAGAAGCGAGAATGACCTGGATGATGATCTTGTTGTTTTCTTCTTCCGCCACCTCGATGAAATGCTGTAGCTGATCGATCATGACCTTCGGGCCGCCGACGTTGTTCCGGCAGGGCCGAAGCGTTCTCACATCGTGAGCCCGAACCACTGGAGAGCGTGAGCGGGGTTGGCGTGGTAGTGCTCCACCGCTTCGGCCATGTTCGTCCAGCCGAGCGCGCCGGCGAAGCCGATCGCCAGGTTACGGAAGGCTGCCATGGCACGTGGCGCGCTTGCGGTGCGCACGCGTGAGGCGTCCTCGCCGAATGTCACGTCTCTGACGTGGTGCAGGGCTTCCACCTGCCAGTGACCGCGCATAAGTCCGCCGGTGCGGGCGGGGGTGGCACGACCGGGTTTGAGGCTGGTGACGGCGTAGACGGTCGTGATGGTGATCTTCGTCCTTGCGGGTGTGCGGCGGACGCGGCGGCGTTTGGCCTGGATCGCCTGGACGGCCCCGGGGAAGGGCAGGCCGGGCAGCACGCCGCACATCTTGATCCGGCGGATCTCGCCGCGGCCGTGCCCGGTCCCGGTGGTGCGGTCCCCGAGCGGGATGTGGCTCCAGGGCAGGTCTTTGAGCTGCCGCAACAGGGCGGGACGGTTGGCCTTGACGATAAAGATGTAGTCGCCGCCCTGGGCCAGGATCTGCTCGGCGTGGGCGTTTTGCGTGTGCAGCGCATCCGCCGTCACGACCGTGCCGGTCAGGTCGAGGCCGGCCAGGAGCGGGGCGAAGGCGGGGATCTCGTTGCTCTTGGCCCGGATCTGGCGCTGGGCGATGACGAGCCTGCCCTCGTGCAGGGTCGCCGACAGCAGGTGCACCATGGCGCCGTCTGTGGTGCGGCTGCCGCGCAGGGCCTTGCCATCGATCGCGAGTCCATGCAGGTCACGGTCATTGGCGGGGGCTTGACCTGGATTGTCGGTCAGGGCGGGGGCGGCAAAGCTCGCCAGGAAACGGCCCACGGCCGCGTCAAGGGCGTCGCCGTCGATTCGGGCCAGGAGGCGGCCGACGGTGCTTGCGGCCAGGCGGCCGTGCGTGCGGGTCAGGCCGAGCGCGGCCAGGACGGCGGGGTCGGTGTCGCGGGCGTACCGGCCGATCGCGGCCAGGGATCGGGCTCCGGACAGAACCGCGATCAGGCATAACGCGAGCAGGGAGCCGATGCGGTGGCGGCGTCCGCGCCTGCTGCGAGGGTCGGGGACGGCGTCGAGCAGGTCGGCGAGGCCGGGCAGTTCCGGCAGGCGGGAGAGGTTTTCAGGGGAGCCGGAGGACTGGGTGGCCCGGCAGTGGCGGGTGAGCGTGGCGATGGTGTTGGATGGCACGCGGACGCGACCTTCATGATCGATCTGGACTAGACACCCAAGATCATTGAGGGTCGCGTTCGCTGTTCACAACCCGGCCGTCCGCCGCCCGTCCTCACCTGCTCCTTCTCATCAGCTGAGAACGCTTAGGCCCTTCGTTGTTCCGGAGCGCGCTTTCCGCTATGAGCGCTACGAACGTCGGTGATCCGACCTCCTTGGTCAGGATGCGTTGCCGATCTATTCGCGCGGCCACCATCTCCTCCAGGTCGGCGTCGTGCTCGGCCCCGCGCAGAATTGCTCGCGCATAGTTCTCCGTTTGGAGCAGACCTGGGAGAACGATGGGCTGAAACGTCCACAGAGACGTAGCGCGGCTCTCGATCTCCAACCAGCGGCCAAACCATTCCAGGGGGACCGCTGCCTTGACGAAATCCTCGCGGAACCTGACTAGCGTGCCATTCTTGCCGAATAGGTCGTCCAGCTTCTCCATGTCATCCGTCGTGGGAACACGGCGTCCGGATTCCCACAGTTTGATCAGGCTCTCACTCACATAAAGCCTGCCAGCCAGTGCCGCACGAGATATTCCCTTCGCCTCCCGGGCACTCCGCAATTCTCGCGTCAAGAACATACGGGCGTTGCCGCCGCTGCCGGCCATAGCTCGTTACCTCTCGTTACACCTCGGATCGTGAGGGATGTAAACCCTGTGTGGACATGACTCGATTCCATTCCATCATGTCGCTCTGCCAATGTCAGGAGCACCCGGAAGTGAAAAGCAGGTGAGCGAGCGTCGTCTGCGGTCGCGGCCCGATGACTACGACCAGGTCTCCGCCCTGTTGCGTTCCGCTCGTGACGTGGCCCGATCCCTGCCCCGCCGCCTGCACCCGGCCATCCTGCCGGGAACGGGCCCCTGGCCGATGGCAAGTCTTGGGGCGCGGTGATGACCCAGCGTGGGCGTGGGGGATGGATTCAAGATCGGTTGGGGTTGGGTTAGTGTGCCGCTATGGCTTTGCATCCCCAGGCTGTCGCCTATCTGAAGTTGTTTCCCAATGACATGAGCGTCGATCTGGAGACGATCACTGACGCTGAGATCAGGCAGTTGCGGGCGATGGACGTGATGGCTGAGCAGCGGGGGGCGCCCGCGGAGTTGGCGGTCGTGCGGGATGAGTTGGTGGCGGGGGTTCCTGTTCGGGTATATCGGTATCTGGGTGGGGGCGAGGCGTTGCCGGTGGTTGTTTATTTTCATGGGGGTGGGTGGGTCTACGGGAGTGTGCAGCGTAATGATTCGCTGGCGCGGGACCTGGCC
The DNA here is from genome assembly GCF_009687865.1 of Acrocarpospora macrocephala. GTDB lineage: Bacteria > Actinomycetota > Actinomycetes > Streptosporangiales > Streptosporangiaceae > Acrocarpospora > Acrocarpospora macrocephala. The sequence continues at coordinate 57,332 of NZ_BLAE01000036.1, read as the reverse complement.
GTTCGTACTGGGGCTGTGGTTGTTTCCGTGGACTATCGGCTGGCTCCTGAGCATGTGTTTCCGGCGGCGGTCGAGGATTCCTGGGGAGTGCTGGCGGATGTCTTCAAGCGGCCGGAGCATTACGGGGCGGACGCGTCGAAGGTTGCTGTGATCGGGGACAGTGCGGGTGGGAATCTGGCGGCGGTGGTGGCCTGGCAAGCCAGGGACGCGGGGTTCGCGCTTGCCCATCAGGTGCTGGTCTATCCGGTCGTCGATGTCGCCATGGACACGCCGAGTTATGGCGCGTACGCCTCTGGCTTCGGACTAGGTGCCGCCGAGATGGCGTGGTTTATCCGGAAATATGCCGATGGGGTGGATCCATCCGACCCGAGGCTGGCTCCCTTGAAGTTGTCGGATATGTCAGGTCTGGCGGCAGCGACCGTCGTGACCGCTGAATGTGATCCGCTGTGTGACGAGGGGGCCGCCTACGCTGACGCGTTGCGCGGCTCGGGTATCCCGGTCGAATACCGGTGCTATCCGGGCAGCCTGCACGGCTTCTTCGGGCTGCCAGGCTTCTTCGACCAGGCGGGAGAGGCGCGCGACTACGTGGCCGCCCGGCTCAAGGAAGCGTTCGCCGCAAGCCCCTGAACCTCCGGGACCTCCGGAAGCCCTGAAGCCAGGTGACGTTAAGCCGATGACGATCAGGATGAGGGCGCCGGTCATCAGGTCATCACGCATTCTCGGGGCCGCAGACGAAGCCGTGCGCGCGGATCAGCGTGCTGGCGCTCTGGTTGACGTTCAGGCCGCTCTGAAGCAGGGGAGTAGCCATGCCGCCGGATCAGCAGGCCGTCCAGCTCGGGCTGCTGGACCGCCTCCCTCAGTGACGTACGGCTCACACCCATCGCCCGGTAGCTGACCTGTCAATACGCCGAGAAGCGGGAGTACCTGGATGGTCAACTCTGTGAGCGGCCCCTGGCTGCGCGCGGATCGCCCGCTTGTTGTCGGGCATCGGGGCCAGCGCGCCCACATCCCCGAGCACACGATGCCGTCCCTGCGCGCCGCCATCGCCAAGGGCGCCGAGATGATCGAGGCCGACGCGCTGCTGAGCCGCGACGGCGAACTCGTCCTGATGCACGACACCACGATCGACAGGACCACCGACGGAACCGGCCCACTCGCCGACCTGACCTGGGCGGAACTCTCCGAACTGGACGCCGGCAGCTGGTTCGGTCCCGCCTTCGCGGGCCTGCGGCTGCTGCGCGCCCAGGATCTGCTCGACCTGGCCCGCGCGGAGGGCATCGCGCTCTGCCTGGAGGCCAAGGGCGACACCACCGAGGACGCCACCCGGGTGGCCGAACGGCTGGCCCGGCTGGTCGCCGACAACGACGCCCTCGGCTGGGCGTTCGTCTCCTCCTTCGACCACTGCGCGCTCGCCGCGGCCAAAGCCGCCGTCCCCGCGCTCCTGCTCGCCCCCGAACGCCTGCCCGAACACGGCACGCAAACCCCCGCCGAGACCGTACGGCAGGCGCTCGCCCTGGGCGCCCCGGTCATCCAGCACCGCTGGGAGCTCATCAGCCCCCACCTCGTCGACACCCTGCACGACGCGGGCATCGCGATCTGGGCCTGGAGCACCAACGACGAGGACGCGGTACGGATCTCGCTGGCGCTCGGCGTCGACGCCATCATGGGCGACGACGTGGACCTCCTGGTGGCCGGGGTACGGAATCACCGAAGGGCACCCTAACTCAGCTCCCTCCAGCCGATCCACAGATTAATCCATCGCCCCGGCCTGAACATTTCACGCGGATCGCCAAGGTGTCGTCCGGTCATCGTGCACGGCACGCTCTCCGAGGACGAATCTTTCACGTGGCGCTCGGCACAGGAGTGCAAGTGATCCAATCCGAATGATCGCCGGCGCAGCAAAAAGGGGCAGTGCGGTATTGGCATATCGCAAGGGAGGTGGGTGACGGGCCGAATCCTCAATCTGGATAATTGTGATGTCACGAGCCTGCTCAACGTGGCATGGGTTCCATGGTATTTCTATTGCTGACGCAAGAGCTTTCATCTACCCTGAAGGCGACACTGTGGTCATCGTACTGTTCGGGCATCTGATCTCTGCCGAGTACAGACAGGCGATCCGGGACATTGAGTGACGACGGCACACGCCTTGCTGGAAAACTGTCAATCTGGCTGGCCAGTCTCTTTGCCATCGTTGCTTTGATTGTGGGTTTGATCAACCTGTTTCTGGACGAACCCGTACCAGTGCCTCTTGATCTTGTCGCAGGTTATCTGCTGGGTACGCTTGCCAGCTTCATCGCCTACGTCTACGGGCGATCAGAGTTGATACTGGAACGCCAGGACCGGCTGTTGCATCAGCCGGCGCGGGGCGTTCAGGTGTTCACCACCAGTGAAGAGTTTCTGCGGAAATTGGTGGAGATAACCGTGGGCGCGGCCACCGTCAGCACTTTGAACCTGTCTCCGGCAAAGGGAGAACATCCAGAACTGGACCGGTATTTCGAAGTTGTCCACAGTAGCATCAAGAACCGGAAGAGCCAGCTCCGGAGTTTTCGTAGCATTGCCAGTGTTGACACGGTCCAGAAATCCGCCTGGCTGGTCGAGAGAAGCTGCGAACTCCATCAAACCGGACGGGTGTCCTTCGCGATCTTCGACCAGGATCGTATTCGCCCATTATTACACCCGTTAAGCCTGCACATCACGTACAAGGACGGAAATATCTACGTGTTCATCTTCCCGCCGGTCAACTTGACGGGCTCGATGGACTCGATTCTGATATCGGATCCGGTGCTGGGAAAGGCGATGCTGGATTACTACAATCTTCTTTGGCACGACTCCCTGAAGATCAATGAGGGTAGGCAGGTCCGATCCCAGGGGCTTGACCGGATTGTCCAGCTAAACCCAGAAATAGACGCCAACCCCTTCTATCAAAGTTTGCGGAAAGGCCTGACCCTGTGACGAATCTGAGAATCAGGCTGAAGTCGGGCGAGCCGCTTCTTGGCACGCTCATCACCCTCGACTCTCCCGAGGTCGCGCTTATTCTGCAGCGCGCGGGATTTGCCTGGTTCTTCCTCGACCTTGAGCATTCCGCACTTTTGGATCTTAAAAGCGCACAGCGCATAATTGAGGTTCTCCAGCCCCAGGGATACGCGGTGATACGGGTGCCGGACAATTCGGAGACCTGGATCAAACACGCGCTGGACACCGGCTGTGACGGGGTGATCATCCCGCATGTAGGGAGCAGAGCGGATGCGGAGCGGGCCATTCTATTCTCGAAGTATCCACCCCTCGGGCGGAGAAGCGTGGGCATCGCACGCGCGCAGGGATATGGCTCATCTTTCCAGGACTATCTGAGCGGCGCGGCGGAAAGAATCGCGGTCATCGCCCAGATCGAAGACGTGGACGGGGTGGAGAACGTCGATGACATCCTTGCCGTCGAGGGCATCGACGCCATTTTCATCGGCCCGTACGACCTTTCCGGAAGCATGGGGATACTCGGCCAGCTGACCGATCCCGCACTGATCGAGAACGTGAATCGCGTCCGCCGCGCATGTCACGCCGCGGATGTGCCCTTCGGAATATTCTGTCCGAACATCACGGCGATGAACGCCGAACTGGCCCGGAAAACCAGTCTGCTGGCCGTGGGATCCGATACCGGGCACATCTCGGCCGGTGCCGCGAGCATATTCCACGAGTTGCGACCAGAAAGGTAGCGTGATGCTGATCAGGGCCGACTCCCTGGAAACCGCCTACACATCCCTCGCCGAAGATCCGAGCGCGTTGGCGGCGCACGTCCAAGGATATCTTCCTCCCGAAGTCTGTGACCGGGCGCGTGGCCACGTCGTCCCGCTGCTGCTGGAGAACTCCTTTCAGCGAATTTATCGAAGCCAGGTGAGAGCGTTCACGGAGGCGATTTCCCGGGACGTTCACGCGGAAGAGGGGTACCTTGATCAGGCGACCGAGGTCCTGCGTGCGATGCGTCTCGCGTTCCTGCCTTTCGCCAGCCCGGCCGACATGTTCCGCGCCGACCTGGACGAGGTCGCCCCGCACGGCGCGACTCTGCTCCGTTTCGGCGGCCGCCCGCTCGTGTTCGGAATGATGCGAAGCTGGGAATCCGACATGGAAGCTCTCCCGCATTTCGACATCATTCAGGAAGCGACTCCCGCGTTCGCCTCGACATTTCAGTTCAGCGAACAGTTCGGGGTGAATATCTACACCGAGGGCCCGCGTCACGGTGGCGAACTGCTGGTCTGGGACAAGAAGCTTGGGGACCTGGTCGGAGCGGGATTCACGGCACAGGATGGAACGTATGGATTCGATCGGGAGAGATTACCGCCACCCGATGTGGTCATTCAGCCCGGAACCGGTGACCTGGTCATCGTGAGATCTACACGTCTACACGCCGTGAACAAGACGATCGCAGGGCGGCGCGTTAGCGTATCCGGGTTCTTGGGAGTGGGCGCGAGCCGGGAAAGTATCAAACTCTGGAGTTAGGACGCATTTTATGTCTATCCCGAGAGTTTCCGTGAGCGAATGGGGCACCGTGGACTCTGATGTTCAATGGGATATGGACGCGTTGCGTCCTGAGAAGATTTTCTCGTTGACGGGAAAGGTCGCCCTGGTAACCGGTTCCGGTGGTGGCGTGGGCGGATGGCTTGCCGCCGGGCTGGCGGCGGCCGGTGCTCGCATCGTGCTGAGTGACCTCACCAAGGAACGGTGCGAGGGGATTTCCCGCCTGCTGTCGGACAATGATGTCGATCACACGGTCGTCCCCGCGGACCTCCGTGAGACCACCGCGCCTCAGCAGATCGTGGCCCAAGCGGTAGAACATTTCGGCCGCCTCGACGTGGTGGTCAATGCCGCGGCGATCAACGAGCGCCGTCCCATCTCCGAGGTGAACACCGACCTTTGGGAGCGGATCGGCAGCGTCAACCTGCGAGCCGCCTACTTCCTCGCCCGCGAGGCGATGCTGACCATGAGAGGCAGCGGAGGAGGCTCCATCATCAATATCACCTCGATCAATTCCGAGGTGGGACTCGAACACGTCTCGATCTACGGTGCGCACAAAGCAGCCTTGGCACAGGTGACCAAGACAATGTGCGTAGAGTGGGCGAAATACAACATCAGGGTCAATTGCCTGGCTCCTGGCTTTCTGATGACCTCCCTGTCCCGCCCTCTCTGGGACGACGAAGACCGGGCGAACTGGATCCTCGACCGATGCCCCATGGGCCGGCCGGGAGCGCCCTCCGAACTGATCGGCGCCTGCCTGCTGCTCGCCTCCCAGGCAGGCTCCTTCATCTCCGGAGTCAGCATTTTCGCCGACGGCGGCCTCCTGGCCGGTAGCCCATGGACCAGATGAACCCACCCAAGCCCCAGGGAACTCCGGTCAGGCGTCAGCGGACTTCCGCCCGGCAAGGTGGGCGGCTGGTGGCGGGAGCGTTGCTCCGGGAGCGGTAGCCGGTGAGGAGAGGCGTTTGAGGAGGGTGGGGGTGACGCGGCGGTAGGCGGCTGGGTTGATCGGGTTGAGCCAGTGGGAGGCGCGGACCGGGGCGCTGATGTTGAGGTCGAGGTCGCCGAGGACCTCGTCCACGTTGTGCATGGAGAATGGGATGATCTTCGTGCCGCGGCAGTGATGGGTGTTGGTGGCGATGTCCATGAACGCGAGTTGATCGACGACCGCCTGCCGCATCGACGCCGGGTCAGGAAGCGGCACCGCGCCCGCGAGGTCGGCGGCGATCCATAAGGCGGCCATCTCGGCGTTGAGCGGGCTGAAGAATGAGGAGTTGTAGCCGTTGAAGTAAAGGCCCGGCACGTCGATGGGGCGGATCTGGCGGTAGAGCATGAAGTTGCCGCGCTCGTCGAGCAGCCGTTCCTGGACGTCGCCGGGGAGGAACGGGACGCCCTGGGTGAAGCCGGTGGCGCAGATGACGAGGTCGGCAGGGAGCGTCGTGCCGTCGTCGAGTTCGGCGTACGGACTGCCGTCGTTCGCGTAGAGCCTGGCGATGGTGCGGTCGTGGCGCACGGCGATGGTGCCGTCGGCGACGCCTTCGAAGAAGCCCTCGGTGGCCAGGCCGATGGCGCCCTTGACGATGTCCTCCATCTGACCCGGGGGGATCAGGCCGTGTTTGTCCAGGCGGAACTGGCGCACCGACACCGTACCGATGGAGTTGATCATCCGGGTGCGCATGCCGTTGCCAGGGCCGTGCAGGAACTTCTCGACGCCGCGCAGGCGCAGGTACCGGAACAGCGCCTCGCCCATCCGGGTGAGCAGCAGCAGCTTGAAATTGAGGACGCCGCCGATCTTGCGGGGCACCTTCCACAGCAGATGGCGGGCGATCACGTCGGTGCTCGCGGCGACCTGGCTGATCGGCACCGTGATGTCGCACGCCGACTTGCCGTACCCGACGACCAGGACATGCTTGCCGCGGGCCTGCTCGGCGTCGTGCACCTCGGTGCCCGCGCACAGCCGCCCGCCGGCCGCGGTGAACTCGGCCAGGCCGGGGTAGCTCGGGATGGCGGGTTCGCAGAACACGCCGTTGGCGGCGACGAGCCGGTCGAAGGTCTCGGTCGCGTCGCGCGTGGTGACCGTCCACCCGCCGTCGCCCGGTTCGGCCGCGGTCACCTGGGTGTCCAGCCGCAGGAAGGGGAGGAGCCCGAACCGCTCGGCGTAGGCGGCGAGGTAGGCCTGGACCTGCTCGCCAGTGGGCCACTGCGGGTAGTCCTTGGGCATGGGGAAGTCCGACAGCGAGTACTGCGCCTTGGGGCTCTGGGTGGTCAGGCCCGGGTAGCGCCGGGTGCGGCTCCACACGCCGCCCACGTCCGGGGCCTGCTCGAACACCACCACGTCGTGCCCGGCCTGCGTGAGCACTTTGGCCGTGCTGAGGCCGGCCACCCCGGCTCCGATGATCGCGACTCTCATGGCAGCCGCATCTCCAGCCCGAACTCCGCCATGATCTTCTTGATCAGGGTGATGTCCTTCGGGCCGGGCGGCATGTCCGCGAGCGCCTGGTAGTAGCCCTCGAGACCGGCCGGTGAGACCACCGAGATGACCCGGGACTCCTCCTTGTACGGATTGCGGAACGTGTGCACCACCTTGCGCGGCAGGTACAGGTAATCGCCGTGCTCCAGAGTGAAGTCCTCGCCACCCAGGTGGACGTCGAGCCGCCCGGCCAGGCAGATGAACGACTCGTCCTCGCGGGTGTGCAGGTGGGGCGGCGGGCCGTCGGTCTCCGGCGGGACGGCGTACTCGAACAGCGAGTACGCGTCGTGGGTCGACTTGCCGTCGGTCTTCATCGTGATGCCCAGGCCGATCGCCGCGATCTTGTGTCCGTCGCGGGACGGCAGCATGTATCCACCACCGAGTGTCACCGTGGCCTCCTTCGCCGTGTGTCTGATGTCACAGCGTGCGGGGGCTTGGTGTGATCCGCAATTAGATGTCCCACTGACTGGGACTCAGCGTCGGGTGGAGTAGGTCCGGGAGGCGGCCGAGGCGGCCATCCGCACGGCGGGCCCGATCCGGTCGGCCCGGACGAGCTGGCTGGGCCCGGTGACGGACAGCGCCGCGACCACGTCGCCCAGCGGTCCGAAGATCGGTGCGGCGACGCAGCTGACGCCGATGACCCCCTCCTCGCGGTCGATCGCCCAGCCGCGCTCCGGGACGGCGGTCAGCTCCCGCATGATGGCGACCGGGCTGGTCAGCGTGCGGGGCGTGCGAGCGGCGAGCGGGGCGCCGAGGACCGCCTCGATGACCGAAGGCTCTGAGTAGGCGAGGATGGCCCGGCCCAGCGCCGAGCAGTACGCCGGGATGATTCCGCCGACCTGCGACAACATCGGCATCGCCCGATGGCCGGTGATCTTCTCCACGACCAGGATCTGGCCGCCCTCCAGCACGCCTAGCTGCGCCGTGATCTTGGTGGCGTGGTGCAGGTCCTGCAGGAACGGCAGCACGGCCTCGCGAAGTTCCATCCGGATCGGGGCGAGGCTGGCGATCTCGAAGAGCCGGTTGCCGATCCGGTAGCGGCTCCTGGGCTTGTCCAGCCAGCCGAGCTGGAGCATCCGGCCGGCGGTGCGATGCGTGGTCGAACGCGGCAGGCCGCTGCGCGCGACCAGGGCGGCGAGGGTGAGCTCGCGGTGGGTCACGTCGAACGCGCCGAGGATGGCGGCCGCCCGGTCGAGCCCGCCCATCGCCGATTCGTCCCGCTCAGCGGGACTCATCGTTGGTTCCTGGTGTGCATACGAGTCAGGCTAAACCTCGTCTCGATCCCTTGGGAGGCTGTCATTCGTACCGCACTCGTCGGCGGCGGAGCCACCGGCATCGGCTACGCGATCGCCGAGCGGCTGGCCCGCTCCGGGCACCGCGTCGTGATCACCGGCCGCCACGGCGACACCCTCGACGCCGCCGCGCTGCGGCTCAAGGAGAGCACCGGCGTCACGGTCGCGACGCTGGTCAACGACATCTCTCGCGGCGATGCCGCCGTCGGCGACCTGGACATCCTCATCCTGAACGCCGGGGGTCCCCCGCCCGGCCGGATCCTCGACGTCGGCGACGACGCCTGGCGGGCGGCGACCGAGCTGCTGCTGCTCGGCCCGCTGGGTCTTGCGCGGCGCGCGCTGCCCGCCATGGCCGGGCGCGGCTTCGGCCGGGTGGTCTTCGTGACCTCGGCCGCCGTACGCCAGCCGCAGCCCGATCTCGCCGTCTCGGTGGTGCTGAGATCCGCGGTCACGGCCGCCGCCCACCTGCTCGCCCGCGAGCACGCGGCGGACGGCGTCACGGTCAACTGCGTGGCCCCCGGCGCCACCGACACCCAGCGCCGCCGGGGGATCCTGGCCGGGCGGGCAGGCCGTACCGGACTCTCGGCGGCGGAGCTCGACGCGGAGGATGTGAGCGGCATTCCGGCCGGGCGGCCGGGACGGCCGGACGAGATCGCCGCGGCCGTCGAGTTCCTGGTGTCGGCGGACGCGAGTTACCTCAACGGGACCGTGCTGACGGTCGACGGTGGAAGGACGGAAACGATCTGATGGCGGAATTCGAGATGGCCGAGTTCCTCGGCTCGATCAGTGATGTGGTACGGCCCGGCCCGGCACGTCCCGTGGTCGTCCACGCGGCCGAGCTGGAGACGTTGCCGGCCGATCAGGTGCACAACCCGACGACGCTGTCGATCGCCGGCAAGCTGCCGACCGCGACGTTCGAGATCTTCCGGCAGACGATCCCGCCCGGGCTGAGCTCCGACATGCAACGGCATCACCACGAGACGGTGCATTTCGTCATCTCCGGCCGCGGGCACAGCGAGGTCGAGGACGAGACCGCCGGCTGGGCGACCGGGGATTTCATCTACACCCCGCCCTGGACGTGGCACCGCCATTACAACGACTCCGCCGAGGAGCCCGTCGAGTTCCTGACCATCGAGAACTCCCGCCTGCTGAACCTGCTGGGCGTCGGACGGCGGCAGAGCGCGGGACTGTGCACCGTCGACGAGGCCAGGAGGACCTGCCATGACTGACCACATCAGCGTCTGGGGCGAGCTGTCCGACGTCGATCACGAGCTGCGCCACGTCGTTGTCGGCGGCGTGCGCACCCGGGTGCTGCGCGCGGGAGCGGGCCCGGACCTGATCCTGCTGCACGGCACCGGCGGGCACCTGGAGGCGTACGCGCGAGACATCGCCGGGCTGGCCACCGCCTTCCGGGTCACCGCGTACGACATGGTGGGGCACGGGTGGTCGGATCTGCCGGACCGGCCGTACACGATCGATGTGCTGTCCGACCATCTGCTCGGCCTGATGGACGCGCTGGGCGTCGAGTCCGCGCACCTGTCCGGCGAGTCGCTCGGCGGCTGGGTGGCCGCCTGGACCGCGGCGCACCATCCCGGCCGGGTCCAGCGGATGGTGCTCAACACTCCCGGCAACATCGCCAACAAGCCGGAGGTGATGGTCCGGCTGCGGGAGAGCACCATGGCCGCGGTGACCGACCCGAGCGACGCGAACGTGCGCAGGCGCGTCGAGTTCCTGTTCCACCACAAGGAGATGGTCACCGACGAGCTGGTCGGCCTCCGCCGCGCGGTCTACAGCCGTCCGGGCTTCGTGCGGGCCATCACCAACACGCTCGTGCTGCAGGACCCCGAGGTGCGGAAGGACTTCGCCTGGGATCCCTCCTGGGTGGGCAAGATCACCGCGCCGACGCTGCTGCTGTGGACCGACCACGACCCGACCGGCGGCCTCGACGAGGCGGCGACGCTGCTGGACTGGCTGCCCGACGCCCGGCTGCACGTGATCGCCGACGCGGGGCACTGGCCGCAGTGGGAGAAGCCGGGGGAGTACCTGCGCGTTCACCACGAGTTCCTGCTGGACCAGGCATGAGCGAGATCATCGGCATGGTGGGGATGTCGCACTCCCCGTTCGCGACCCTGCTGCCGCCCGCCGACCCGGGACAGCCGGGCGGACGCTTCCTCGCCGACGCCCGGCGCGTGGCCGCGGCCGTGGCCGCGCTCGCGCCCGACGCGCTCGTGGTCATCGGCCCCGACCACTTCCACGCCAACTTCTACGACGCCATGCCCCCGTTCATCCTCGGCGTCGAGCAGGCCGACGGGTTCGGCGACTTCGGCAGCAAAGCGGGCCCGCTGCCGGTCGCCTCGGCGCTGGCGTGGTCGATCCGCGACGCCCTCGCCGACGACGGCTTCGACCTCACCCTGTCGTACGCGCTGACCGTCGACCACGGCATCGCGCAGAGCTACGACATGGTCCGCGGGACGGCCGACCTCCCCATGGTCCCGCTGGTCGTGAACACCGCCGCGCCGCCGCTGCCCGGCATGCCGCGCTGCGTCCAGCTGGGACGCTCGCTCGGCGCGGCGATCCGCGGTTCCGGGTACGCCGGGCGGGTGCTGCTCGTGGCCAGCGGCGGCCTGTCGCACTGGCTGCCGTCCAACGACCCGCGTGACCCTCGCCTCGCCGCGGACCGCCGCGAGGCGGTGATCCGCGGCCGCAAGGACACGCGCGCGTTCGCCGCGGCCCGCGAGCCGCGCGTCCTGGCCATGGCCGGCAACCCGGACGCGCCGGTCAACGCCGAATGGGACCGGTGGTTCCTCAAGCAGCTCGGCACGGCCGACCTCGCGCCGGTGACCGACCTCGGCGACGAGGGCCTGGAGCAGCGGGCGGGCAGCGGCGGGCACGAGATCCGGACCTGGCTGATCGGGCTGGCCGCGGTGGGCCGCCCGCTGGTGTGGACCAGCTACGAACCGGTGCCGGAATGGATCACCGGCATGGGCATCGGCACCACGTTCGAGGTGAGCTGAGATGGCGCTCGACCGGCTGCTGGCGGCCCGGGCCAGTGGTCACCCCTGCGCTCCGGTGCGGTCCCTGGTGCCGGACCTCGACGCGGCGTACGCCGTGCAGTCCGCGTGGGTGGCCACCGAGGTCGCGGCGGGAGCCGTGGTCGTGGGCCGCAAGGTGGGGCTCACCAACCCCGTCGTCCAGGCCCAGCTAGGGGTCGACCAGCCCGACTCCGGGGTGCTGCTCGACACGATGGAGTGCCCGCCGGGTTCTCCCATCGACATCGGCAGGACCCTCCAGCCGAAGATCGAGGCCGAGATCGCGTTCGTGCTCGCGCGCGACCTGACCGGCCCCGGCATCGGGCCCGCCGACGTCGCCGCCGCGACCGGCTGGGTCGTCGCGGCGCTGGAGATCGTGGACAGCCGGATCGCCGGCTGGGACATCGACATCGTCGACACCGTTGCGGACAACGCCTCCTCGGGACTGTTCACGCTGGGCTCACGCCGCCGCCTGGACGGGCTCGACCTGGCCGGATGCGCGATGACGATGCGACGGGGCGCGGAGGTCGTGTCGACCGGATCCGGGGCGGCGTGCCTCGGCGATCCGGTCAACGCGGTCGCCTGGCTGGCCAGGTCCGCCCGCGATCGCGGCCGGCCGCTGCGCGCGGGTGACATCGTGCTGTCCGGCGCGCTCGGCCCGATGGCGCCGGTGCTCCCGGGTGACAGCTTCCACGCCGAGATCGACGGCATCGGAACGGTCAGCGCCGCCTTCACCGGGAGCGCATCGTGAAGGTGGGCGCGGCGGTGATCGGGTCCGGCAACATCGGCACCGATCTCATGATGAAGATCCTCCGGCTGGGCGAGAATCTGCGGATGGCGGCCATGGCAGGCATCGACCCGGCCTCCGACGGGCTGGCCCGCGCCGCCCGCCTCGGTGTCGCGACCACGGCCGACGGGGTCGAGGGCCTGATCGCGCTGCCCGGCTTCGACGACATCCGGATCGTGTTCGACGCGACCTCCGCGACCGCGCATCGGGCGAACGCGCGGGCGCTCGCGCCGTACCCGATCCGGATGGTCGACCTGACCCCGGCCGCGGACGGGCCGTTCGTCGTGCCGGCGGTCAACCTCGACCGGCATCTCGGCGCGCCCGAGGTGAACCTGGTCACCTGCGGCGGGCAGGCCACCATCCCGATCGTCGCGGCCATCGCCGCGGTGACGCCCGTGCTGTACGCGGAGATCGTCGCCTCCATCGCGTCACGGTCGGCCGGACCGGGCACCCGCGCGAACATCGACGAGTTCACCGAGACCACCGCGCGGGCGATCGAGTCGGTCGGCGGCGCGCGGCGCGGCAAGGCGGTGATCATCCTCAATCCGGCGGAACCGCCGCTGATCATGCGGGACACGGTGCTCTGCCTGGTCGACGCCCCGGATCAGCGGATCACGAAGGCCGTCGAGCGCGCGGTCGCCGAGGTCGCCGAATACGTGCCCGGCTACCGGCTGAAGCAGCCCGTGCAGATCACCGAGACGCGCGCCTTCGGCGGCACGCACCAGGTGAGCGTCCTGCTCGAGGTCGAGGGCGCCGGACACTACCTGCCCGCCTACGCCGGCAACCTCGACATCATGACCTCCGCCGCGCTCCGCGTCGGCGAACGGCTCGCCTTGGAGACCGCATGACCCTGTTCATCCAGGACGTGACGTTGCGCGACGGCATGCACGCCACCCGCCACCGCCTGCGCCCCGACCAGGCCGCCAGGATCGCCGCCGCGCTCGACGCGGCCGGGGTCGACGGGATCGAGGTCGCCCACGGCGACGGGCTCGCCGGTTCGAGCCTGACCTACGGACCGGGCAGCCACACCGACGCCGAGTGGATCGAGGCGGTCGCGGCGAGCATCACCACCGCCCGGCTCACCACGCTGCTGCTGCCCGGCATCGGCACGGTCGCCGACCTCAAGCGCGCCCACGCCCTGGGCGTCCGCTCGGTACGCGTCGCGACCCACTGCACCGAGGCGGACATCGCCGCGCAGCACATCGCCACCGCCCGGGAACTGGGCATGGACGTGGCCGGATTCCTGATGATGAGCCACCTGGCCGCACCCGCCGCGCTGGCGGCGCAGGCCGCGCTGATGGAGTCCTACGGCGCGCACTGCGTCTACGTGACCGACTCGGGCGGCCACCTGACCCCACGCGGCGTCCGGGAACGGGTCCGCGCCTACCGTGACGTCCTCGATCCCGGCACCGAGGTCGGCATCCACGCGCACGACAACCTGTCGCTGTCGGTGGCCAACTCGCTGGCCGCCGTCGAGACCGGCGCCACCCGCGTGGACGCCTCGCTGGCCGGGCACGGCGCCGGAGCGGGCAACTGCCCCCTCGAAGCGTTCGCCGCCGCCGCGACCCTGGACGGCTGGTCGCACGGGTGCGACCTGTTCGCCCTCCAGGACGCCGCCGACGACCTGGTCCGGCCCCTGCAGGACCGTCCCGTCCGCGTCGACCGCGAAACGCTCACCCTGGGCTACGCCGGGGTCTACTCCAGCTTCCTGCGGCACGCGGAGACCGCCGCCGCCCGCTATGAGATCGACGTACGGAGCCTGCTCCTGGAAGCGGGCCGCCGCGGCCTCGTCGGCGGCCAGGAGGACATGCTGGTCGACATCGCCCTCGACCTGCGGACCCGCTCATCGAGCATGGCGGCCAAGCCCTAGGGCGCGATCCCTATATATACGGGTCCCGCCTACTCAGACGTGGGACCGGTCAGGCGGTGGACCAGGGCCGCCGCCTCGATTCTGCCGGTTACGCGAGCTTGGCGAGAATGTTGGAGACATGGACGCTCGCCGTCTTCGGGCTGATGAACAGCGCCGTGGCGATCTGGGAATTGGATCGGCCCGCGGCCAGCAGCGCGAGCACCTCGCGTTCCCGTTCGGTGAGGCCGAACTGGCCGAGCGGGTCGTGGGCGGGGACGGGAGGCTCCGCCGGCACGGTCCGGGTGAGCACGAGACGGGCTCGCCGGGCCAGCGCGTCGATCTCCTTCGCCAACGGATCCGCGCCCAGGCCCGCGGCCAGCTCCGCGGCCTCGGCCGCCGCCTCCGTCGCGGCCCGGCGATCACTGGCGGCACACCGATCCTCGGCCACCCGGAACAGGCAGTACGCCAGCGGATAGGGCTCCCCGGCCACCCGCCACGCGGCGACGGCGTCGGACCACTCGCGCGTGGCCCCGTCGAGCCGGGTCCGCTCCGCCGCCGTGGTCAGCGCGTACCCGGTGCTGGCGGGAGTGAGCGTGGGCAGCGCGCCCGCGATCCTCGCCAGCGACGCGACGACCTCGGGCGAGCGGTCGGCCACACGCCGGTCGCGGGCCAGGAGCGTGCGGTCGGCCGCGATCCTGGTGCCCAGCCAGACCAGCGGCCAGGAGCAGCGGGCCAGCCAGAGGGTGGAGTCATGGGTGAGCGCGTCCTCGATGATCGCGATGGCGCCGTCCAGGTCGCCGACGAGCCTGCGGGCCTCGGCCAGGCTGAAGGCCAGCGGCTGCAGGAACTGGGGGTCACTGGAGTCGATCATCAGGCGCTTGGCGTGCTCGGCCAGCCGGGCGGCCTCCTCGTGCCGCCCGGTCAGCACGGCGATCAGGGCGAGCTGGTCGAGCAGGGTCGCCGCGAACGCCCCTTCAGGCTCTCCGCGCAACGCCTGTTCCGCCGCCTGTTCCGCCTCCCGCCAGCGCCCGAGCCGGACCATGGATTCGTGGATGTTCCCGGCCAGATAGGCGCCATACGTGCGGCTGGCGCCGGTCCGCCGGGCCAGCTCCAGCCCCACGGTGGCGGTGTCGATCGCCTCCTGGTGGCGGCCGAGCATCGCCAGCAGGTCGCTGGAGTTGTTCCTGGCCCGCATCATCGTCTCCACGGCGCCGATCCGCTCGGCCAGGGCCAGCCCTTCGCTCAGGGTCCGCATGCCCGCCTCCGCGTCGCCGACCGACGCCCGCAGGCTGCCCAGGGTGACCAGCGCGTCCGCGTGTTCGGCGTGCGCCCGCACCGCGGCCGCCACGGAGACCGCGCGTTCGGCGGTGGCCTGCACGTTCTCGATCCAGCCGCCGCGCAGCTGGTTACGGGAGAGCGAGGTCAGCAACACCGCGTGGGCGTACTCCAGCGGCTCGGGCGGCAGCAGATCCAGCGCGGACCGCAGCGCCTCCATGCTCTCCTCCCACCGCCCGAGGTCGACCAGCGTCGTGGCCAGGCGTTCCATCAGGAGCGCCCGCCTGGCGGCGGGACCGGATTCGCCGAGTTCCGCCAGCGCCAGCTCGAACAGCGCCCGCGAGCGCTCCACCGATCCGGTCCGCCAGGCCGCCTCGCCCGCCGTCGCGAGCACCTCTACCA
Source organism: Acrocarpospora macrocephala (assembly GCF_009687865.1). Taxonomy (GTDB): domain Bacteria; phylum Actinomycetota; class Actinomycetes; order Streptosporangiales; family Streptosporangiaceae; genus Acrocarpospora; species Acrocarpospora macrocephala. The sequence continues at coordinate 41,725 of NZ_BLAE01000036.1, read as the reverse complement.
GGTCGGTGCCGGTCAGGACGGCGGCGTCCGGCACCCGGGGCCAGATCTCCAGCGCCCGTTCCAGATGCTGCGATTCCTCGGCGGGTGCGTACGCGGAGGAGGCCCGCGCGGCGGCGAGCAGCGCCGGCAGGGCGGCGGGCAGGTCGAGGGCGGCCAACCAGTGATGAGCCAGCTGCGCGCTCACACTTGAGGAGTCGGTCAGCTCGGGGCCGGCCGACAGCGCTCGCGCGTACGCCACATGCCATTGCGCCCGCTCGCCGGGGAGCATGTCGTGGTAGACCGCGTCCCGGGCGAGGGCGTGGCGGAACGCGTACCCCTGGCCGCCCTCGTCCACCAGCAGCAGATGGTTCTCGACGAGTTCGCGCAGCGCCTCGAACAGCGCGGCCGGCTCCAGGTCCGCGACCGCGGCGAGCAGCCGTTCCGGCACCTGCCGCCCGGCCACGGACGCGGCCCGCAACAACCGCTGAGCCTGCGCGGAACGCGCCTCGACCCGCACCAGCAGCAGGTCGCGAAGGGTGGGCGAGAGCCCCGCGGCGTCGCCCTCGTCGACGACGCCGACCATCTCCTCGACCAGGAACGCGTTCCCCTCAGAACGGTCCAGAACCAGGTCCACGGTCTCGGCGTCGGGCGCGCGCCCGAGGATGGCCGCCACCTGGATGGCGACCTCGTCCCGCTCGAACCGGGACAGTTCCAGGCGGCGCACCTCGCGCATCCGCTCCCACCCGCCGAGCAGCGGCCGGAGCGCGTGCCTGCGGTGGATCTCGTCGGACCGGTAGGTCCCGACCAGCAGCACGGGCGCGTCCCGCAACGTCCTGACCAGGTAGGAGAGCAGTCCTAGGGTCGACTGGTCGGCCCAGTGCAGATCTTCCAGGATGAGCATCAGCGGCCGGTCGCCGCTCAGCCGTTCGATCATCCCCAGCACCAGCTCGGGCAGTTGCGCGGCCTGGAACCCCTCGCCGGACGGTTCGGCCAGGGGTTCCAGGCTGGGCAGCAGGTGGGAGAGCGGGCCTCGCGCCGGGCCCAGCCACGCGTCCAGCTGCCCGGGCGACGCCGATCGGGTCAGCGCGCGCAGCGCCTCGGCCAGCGGCGCCAGCGGCAGGCCCTCCGGGCCGAGCTCCACGCAGCGGCCGGTGAGGACCCGGACCCCGGCGGCCTCCGCCACCCGCGCGGCCTCCTGGATCAGGCGCGACTTGCCGACGCCCGCCTCCCCGCCGACCAGGACGAACCCGGATAGCCCCTTCTCCGCCCGGGTCACCTCCGCCGCCAGGCTGACCAGTTCCTCCTGCCGCCCGACGAAGACCGGACTCACGACAACCGCGCGCATGCTCGCCACACTCGCACCCTGAGTGGGTTCCGTACAGATCTGAGGTACGGCGAACAGCGCGAATAGGTCGGCTTCCCGAAGTGCGGCACGCGCCCAGCTCTACCAGTGGGTTTGCAAGGGCACCGCGCTGCAGCAGTGGGACACCTCGCTGACCCCGAGCACCGGCCTGGGGTACTCGTCCAGAACGTCGGCAGCGGCCTGTTCATGGAGGTTTCGGGCGGTAGCGGCGCCCAGGGCGCGGCTATCGACACGTGGTACTGGAACGGTGGCCACAACCAGTACTTCCTCGGCACCACCGCCTCCTGAGCCACAGGGGCTCCGCGTTCCCCTCCCGCGGAGCCTAGAAGCTGCGGGGGAGGCCCAGGACCTGGGTGGCGAGGTAGTTCAGGAGGAGTTCTTCCGTGACGGGGGCGACTTTGCCGATGCGGGCCTCGTTCAGCAGGCGGGCGACCGGGTACTCCAGCGAGTACGCCATCCCCCCGTGCGTCTGGAAGGCCGCGTCCGCCGCCTCCCACGCGGCCTGCGAGGCCGAGAGTTTGGCGATGTTGGCCTCGGTGCCGCACGGCTGGCCCCGGTCGAACAGCCAGGCGGCCTTGTACAGCATCAGGCGGGCGAGTTCGATCTTGGCCTTCACCCGGGCCAGCGGGAACGCGATCGCCTGGTTGGAGCCGATCGGGCGGCCGAAGACCTCGCGCTCCTTGGCGTACGCGACGCCGACCCGGAGGGCGACCTCGGCGCCGCCGAGGGCGGAGGCGGCCAGGAGCACCCGCTCGGGGTTGAGGATGTCCCACAGGACGACGGCGCCGCCGTGCACCTCGCCGATGACCGCGTCGGCGGGGACGCGCAGGTCGTCGAGGAAGACCATGTTGGACGGGGTGGTGTTGGCGCCCATCTTGGGGATCGGGCGGTAGGTCAGCTGGCCGGCGGCCACGGCGTCGGGGACGTTGACCAGGAAGACGGTCAGGCCGCTGGTGCGGGGTTTCGCCTCGGCGGCGGGGATGGTGCGGGTGACCAGCAGCATCCAGGTGGCCCGCTGCACGCCGGTGATCCAGATCTTCTGGCCGTTGATCACATACTCGGAGCCGTCCGCGCGGGCGAAGGTGGAGATCGCCAGCGCGTTGGAGCCCGCGTCGGGTTCGGTGAGCGCGAAACAGGTCTCGATCTCACCGGTGGCCAGCTTGGGCAGCAGCGCGGCGCGCTGGGCGGGGCTGCCGTGCCGGGCCAGCGTCATCGCCCCGAAGCCGGGCGTGAGCACGTAGGTGAAGGCCGAACCCCCGGCGGATCCGGACGCGGACAGCGTCTCCGTGGCCACGGCCAGTTCGAGCAGCCCCTGACCGCCACCCCCGTATTCCTCGGGTACGGCCAGGCCGAGCCAGCCGCCTTTGGCCAGCTCGGCCCAGACCTCCTCAGGCCAGCGCTTCTCGGCTTCGCACCGCTGCCAGTAGTCCATGTCGTATCGCGCGCAGATGGCCGCGATCCCGGCCTGGACGGCTTGGGCGCTCTCGGGAAGCGTGAAGTCCATGGCGAGCCATCTTAGACTCCGGGACGGCGAGGGCGCCTGGCGTGGTAGACGAACGCCGGGGGCAGGTTGCGCCACACCGTGCGGCCGAGCACGACCTCCTCGAAGGATCTCTGCAGGGCTTTCCTGATCCGTACGGCCGGGGGCAGCCGCCGCGCGTGCACGTACGCGAACATGGTGAAAGCCCCGTCCGGCTTCAACGACGTCAGCACCCCGTTGAGCAGGGCTTCCTGGGTGCTCACCCCGAACGCGGCCCACGGCAGGCCGCTGATGATCACGTCGGCCTGCCCGGCCCGGCGCGCGGCCATCAGGTCGGGGAGTTTGCGGGCGTCGTCCACGATCAGCTCCACACCGGGATGGCGGGTGGACAGGTGACTGGCCAGCTGGGGGTTGATCTCCACCGCGAGATGCCGCCCCCGGCCGCCGAGCCGCCGCTGGATCTCGGCGGTGAACGGGCCCGTCCCCGGCCCCAGCTCGACCACGACCGGGTCGCCGTCCTCGGGGATCGGGACGGAGATCGCGGTGGCGAGCCGCCGGGAGCTGGGGGCGATCGCGCCGATCATGGCGGGGGAGCGCATGAACTGCCCGAAGAAGAGCGCTGGTTCGTTAGCCATGGCCCGCACGCTAAGGGGTGAACGGCACCGCTGACCACGTTCGAGCGGCCAGAGACACCGGCCACTTGAAGGACCCGCCTCCTCCGGACGAAGGAGAAGGCCGTGCTGTACGGGGGTTTCGAGTGTGAGGGAGAACACGTTGGCCGACCGGGATGGATACGGAAATCTGAGGATCGGGTCGGGTGTCGGAGAGGCACTCCGTATGACCGGGACGGATACGGAATCTGAAGGATCGGGTTCCATGTCTGCGGGGGAACTCGCTGGTGACCGGGACGGATACGGTTTCTGTCATGCGTTGGCGTGGATTCACCCTGGACTTTCTCCTGGCGATGGCCGGGGTCGCGCTGTGCGCCCTTACCCACCAGTCCTGGGGCGGTCCTGACATTCCGGGCTGGCTGACGGTCGTGGTCGTGCTGGCCGCCGGGCTGCCGCTCGGCCTGGCCCGCCGGATGCCGGGTCCGGTGGCGATATACCTCGCCCTCCTGCTGGTGGCCCTCGACGGCGTGGGCGCGGGAATCCTCGACGGCCTGCAGATCCTGCTCGCCCTCACGGCGGGGGCGCTGGCCAGGACGCGCGACTGGACGTGGACGCTGCCGGTGGCCGCGCTGGCCTGCGCCGCCACCGCGATCCACCTGGCGTCCGGCGCGGCCCCGACCGGCAGCGTGCTCTTCTACACCTTCGGCATCATCGGCGTCCCCGTCGCCATCGGCCGCTACCTGCGCAGCCAGTCGGCCGCCGTGCCGGATGGGGAGGAACGCTCGCCCGTCCTGGACATCCTGCTCGCCGGCGGCGGAGTCTCGTTCGCGGTGCTCGGCACCTGGGCGAACTGGCCGGAGGCGGAGCTGCACGCCTGGGGGATCGGCCTGCTCGCGGTGCTGTCCGGCCTCGCGCTCGGCGTCGTCCGCTGGCTGCCGGGGGCGGTGCTGCTGCTGGAGAGCGCCCTGCTGCTCGTCGCGGCCGGCCGCGCCCCCGACGCCGCGGCCAGCCTCCAGGTGCTGCTGTTCATCGCGCTCGGCGTCTTCGCCAGCCAGGTCACCTGGCGGTGGCTGCTCGCCGCGTCCGCGCTCACCTGCGTGGTCACCCTGCTCACCGCCGTCGGCGCGGGCGCGGAGGTGACGTTCTGGTGGCTGCTCGTGCTCGCCACGATGGTCGCGGCCCCGGCCGCGATCGGCGCCTTCGTCCGGGTACGGCGCACCGCCACCAGACGCGAAGTCGAGCTGGCCGCGGAACGCGCCAGATCGGACCGCCTGGCCGAGCGGGAGCGCATCGCCCGCGAGGTGCACGACATCGTCGCCCACCACGTCGGCGCCATGGTGCTGCGCGCCGGAGCGGCCGAGTACGCCGGCGCCGCCGGCCCCGCCGCCGAAGCCCTGGCCGACATCCGCGCCACCGGCCACCAGGTGCTCGAGGACCTGCGCGGCCTGCTCACCGTGCTGCGCGCCCCCGGCGCCGAACTCCCGGTAGGCGACCCCGAGGACGTGATGCGCGACGCCGCCGCCCGGATGGCGGGAGCGGGGCTGGAGGTGGCGCTGGAGATCGCCCCCGAGGTGGCCGTCGCCCCGCTGGTGGCCCGCGCCTCGGCGGCCAGGATCGTCCAGGAGGGCCTCACCAACGTGCTCAAACACGCGGGACCCGGCGCGCCGGCCCGGGTGCGGGTGGAGGTGCACGACCACGAGCTCACCGTGGAGGTGCGCAACGCGGCGGGCGGCGCGGTGCCGATGCTGCCGTCCTCCGGGCAGGGCATCGCGGGCATGCGGGAACGCGCGCACGCACTCGGCGGGCGGCTGACCGCGGGGCCGCTGCCCGACGGCGGCTGGCGGCTGGCGGCGGCGTTCGCGCTGCCCGAGCAGGGCTCCGACTGGGACTGCGCGGTCACCCGCTTCGCCAAGGGGAGCCTTCGATGATCAGGATCGTGGTCGCCGACGACCAGGCGCTGGTGCGGGCCGGGGTGCGGATGATGCTGGAGGCCGCCGGGGACATGACCGTGTGCGCGGAGGCGGCCGACGGGGCGCAGGCCGTACAGGAGGCGGAGCGGCATCGGCCCGACGTGGTGCTGATGGATCTGCGCATGCCGCGGGTGGACGGTCTCGAGGCCACCCGGCGGATCCTGGCGGCGCGGCCGGGCACCCGGATCGTGGTGCTGACCACGTTCGCCGAGGACGAGAACGTTTACGCGGCGCTGCGCGCGGGCGCGCTCGGCTTCCTGGTCAAGGACGATCCGCCGGACCGGATGGTGGAGGCGGTCCGGCGGGCCGCCCAGGGCGAGCCCCTGCTGGCCGCCTCGGTGCTGCGCCGGGTGGTGGCCCGGGCGCTGGCCGCCGAGGACGGGCACCTCCGGGTGCCGCCCTCGCTCACCGAGCGGGAGCTCCAGGTGCTCACGCTGGTCGGGATCGGCCTGTCCAACGCCGAGATCGGCGAACGGCTGCACCTGGGCGTCACCACCGTCAAGACCCACGTGGCCGCCGTGATGGACAAGCTGGACCTGCGCAACCGCACCCAGGCGGCCGTGGTCGCGCACCGGCTCGGGCTGGTGGACGCCGACTTCCGGCCCACCCGGCCCTGACCGGAGCGCCCGCCGGGGCCGCGCGGCGCGCATGTAGGGTCTGGATCGTGGACACCGCCGAGGACCGGATTTGGACCATTCCGAATCTGCTGAGCTTTTTGCGCCTGCTCGGCGTGCCGGTGTTCCTCTGGCTGGTGCTCGGCCCCAAAGCCGACGGCTGGGCCGTCGCGCTGCTGATGGTCGCCGGCTTCTCCGACTGGCTGGACGGCAAGCTGGCCCGGGCCTGGAACCAGACCAGCAGGCTGGGCCGGCTGATCGACCCGGCCGCCGACCGCCTCTACATCCTGGCCACCCTGGCCGGCCTGCTGCTGCGCGAGATCATCCCCTGGTGGCTGGTCGCCCTGGTCCTCGCCCGCGACCTGCTGCTGCTCTGCATGGTCCCGATCCTGCGCCGCCTCGGCTACGGCCCCGCCCTCCCGGTGCACTTCCTCGGCAAGGCCGCCACCGCCAACCTGATGTACGCGTTCCCCCTGCTGTTCCTGGCCGCGCACCCCGGCTGGTACGCGGAGATATGCGCGATATTCGGGTGGGCCTTCGTCATCTGGGGTACGGGTCTGTACTGGTGGGCGGGGGTGCTGTACGTGGTGCAGGTGCGCAGGCTCGCACGTGCGTCCCGATGAAGGTGGGATTGGCGTGAAGGCCGTGGTGATGGCGGGCGGGGAGGGCACCCGGCTGCGCCCGATGACCGCCAACCAGCCCAAACCCCTGCTGCCGGTGATCAACCGCCCGATCATGGAACACGTGCTTCGCCTGCTCAGGAAGCACGGTTTCACCGAGGTCGTGGTGACCGTGCAGTTCCTGGCCGCGCTGATCCGCAACTACTTCGGCGACGGCGACGAGCTCGGCATGAACCTCTACTACGCCACCGAGGAGACCCCGCTCGGCACCGCCGGCAGCGTCAAGAACGCCGCCGACAAGCTCCGCGAGGACCGCTTCCTGGTCATCTCCGGCGACGCCCTCACCGACATCGACCTGACCGACATGCTCAGGTTCCACCGCGAGAACCGCGCCCTGGTCACCATCGGCCTCAAACGGGTCCCCAACCCGCTCGAATTCGGCATCATCATCGTCGACGACCACGGCAGGATCCAGCGTTTCCTGGAGAAGCCCACCTGGGGGCAGGTCTTCTCGGACACCGTCAACACCGGCATCTACGTGATGGAGCCCAGCGTCCTGGACGAGGTCGCCCCCGGCGAGTCGGTGGACTGGTCCGCGCACGTCTTCCCCAAGCTGCTGGCACGCGGCGCCCGCCTGTTCGGCTACGTCGCCGACGGCTACTGGGAGGACGTCGGCACCCACGAGAGCTACCTCAAGGCCCAGGCCGACGTGCTGGAGGGCCGGGTGAAGGTCGACTTCGACGACGCCTTCGAGCTGTCGCCCGGCGTCTGGGTCTCCGAGGGCGCCTCCGTCGACGCGGACGCGGTGCTCAAGGGCCCGCTGTTCATCGGCGACTACGCCAAGGTCGAAGCCGGGGCGGAACTGCGCGAATACACCGTGCTCGGCAGCAACGCGGTGGTCAAGGAGGGCGCGTTCCTGCACCGGGCGGTGGTGCACGACAACGTGTACATCGGCCCGGCCGCCCACCTGCGCGGCTGCGTGATCGGCAAGAACACCGACGTGATGACGGGCGCCAGGATCGAGGAGAACGCGGTCGTCGGCGACGAGTGCGTGATCGAGTCGGAGGCGTACGTGTCGTCCGGCGTGAAGATCTACCCGTTCAAGACCGTCGAGGCCGGGGCGGTGGTCAACACCAGCGTCATCTGGGAGTCCCGCGGCCAGCGCAGCCTGTTCGGGCCGCGCGGCGTCTCCGGCCTGGTCAACGTCGAGATCACCCCCGAGCTGTGCGTGCGGCTGGCCAGCGCGTACGCGACGACGCTGAGCAAGGGCGACACGGTGGTGACCTCCAGGGACGCCTCCCGGGCGGCCCGCGCGCTGAAACGCGCCGTGATCAGCGCGCTCAACTCCAGCGCCATCAACGTGCTGGACCTGGAGGCCGCCGCCATGCCGGTGGCCCGCTTCCACACCTCCCGGGAGAACGTGCGCGGCGGCATCACCCTGCGCACCACCGCCGGGGACCCGCAGAGCGTCGACATCGTCTTCCTGGACGACACCGGCGCCGACCTGTCCCCGGGCGCCCAGCGCAAGCTGGAACGCGTCTTCTCCCGCCAGGAGTACCGCCGGGCCTTCCCCGGCGAGATCGCCGAGCTCACCTTCCCGGCCCGCGCCGTGGACACCTACGCTCGCGAGCTGCTCCGCTGCGTGGACATGACCGGCGTCAAGGACGCCGAGATGAAGGTCGTGGTGGACTGCGCCGGCGGCACCTCCTCGCTGGTGCTGCCGAGCCTGCTCGGCCGGGTCGGCGTCGGCGTGCTCACGGTCAACAACCGCCTGGACGACGCCTCCCCGACCGAGACGCTGGCCGAGCGCCGCCGCGACCTGCAGCGCCTCTCGGAGCTGGTCGGCTCGTCCAGGGCCGCCTTCGGGGTCAGGTTCGACCCGGTGGGGGAGCGGGTCTCGCTGGTCGACGAGCTGGGCCACCTGATCAGCGAGGAGCGCGCCCTGCTGGTCGTGCTGGACCTGGTCGCCGCCGAGCGCAGGGGCGGCCGGGTGGCGCTGCCGGTCACCACCACCCGGGTGGCCGAGATGGTGTGCCGCTTCCACGGCGTGCACGTGGACTGGACGGCCACCGGCGTCGACGCGCTCACCAGCGCCGCCACCCACCCGGAGATGATCTTCGCGTGCGACGGCAGGGGCGGCTTCGTGGTGCCCGAGTTCGGGCCCACCGTGGACGGCCTGGCCGTCTTCCTGCGCCTGCTCGGCCTGGTCGCCAGGACCCGGCTCTCGCTCAGCCAGATCGACGCCCGCATCCCCGAGGCCAAACTCCTCAAACGCACCATCCCCACGCCGTGGGCGCACAAGGGCGCGGTCATGCGCTCGGTCGTGGAGGCCGCCGAGGGCCGCCGCCTGGACACCACCGACGGCGTCAGGATCGTCGAGGAGGACGGCAGCTGGGTCATGGTGCTGCCCGACCCGGCCGAGGCCGTCACCCACCTGTGGGCCGAGGGACACGACGTGGACACGGCCCAAACACTGATCGAACGATGGGCTCTAGTCGTCGAGCGGGCCGCCGGATCCGCCTGAAACGATAACCTGAACCCCTGGCGGATGATGATGGTGTGGCGGCATGGACCTTGGACCGTGCCTGACGGTAGCGTTGGGTAGTCAATGTCCAGCGTGCCTGCCTTGACCTTCGTGTCTGATCAGCGTAAGTTTCGGCATTCGCAGTTTTGAGCAAGTCGTGAGAGAGGCCGAGCCGTTCGATGCCCAGCGTCTACTGCACGCAGTGCGGTCACCCCAACCCCGAGGATGCCCGTTTCTGCTCTCGATGCGGTTCGCCGCTGAGCCCGCCCGCGCACCAGGTGGTGCCGGACACGACCTCGACGATCTCCCTTGAGGCCGTGGACGAGGCGACCGGGCAGACGCTGCTGCCGGATCGTTCCGCGGTCGAGCAGCTGCCGCCGGGCACCGCGCTGCTGGTCGTGATGCGCGGGCCGAACGCGGGCAGCCGGTTCCTGCTCGACAGCGACCTCACCACGGCGGGTCGCCACCCGGAGAGCGACATCTTCCTGGACGATGTGACCGTGTCCCGGCGGCACGCCGAGTTCTACCGGCGCGGCGGCCAGTTCACCGCCCGCGACGTGGGCAGCCTCAACGGCACCTACGTCAACAGGGAGCGCATCGAGGAGTTCCCCCTGGCGGGGGGCGACGAGGTGCAGATCGGTAAATTCCGGTTGGTGTTCCTCACCCGCGGCCCGGGAGGACCGTGATCGCTGGGTGAGAAGGGGGTGAGCCCGTATGGCCGCTGAGGCGATCAGGGCGCATATGAGCATCGGGGAGGTGCTCGCCCTGCTGCAGGGGGAGTTCCCCGACGTCACGATCTCCAAGATCCGGTTCCTGGAGGGGGAGGGGCTGATCGAGCCCCAGCGCAGCCCGTCCGGATACCGGAAGTTCACCCACACCGACGTCGAGCGGCTGCGGTTCATCCTGACCGCCCAGCGCGACCAGTACCTGCCGCTGCGGGTGATCAAGGACCAGCTGGCCGGCCCGCCGGGCCCGCGCGCCGTCGGCGCCGAGACGCCGCCGGTCCGGCTCAGCCGGGAGGAGCTGCTGGCGGCGGCCGAGATCGACGAGGAGACCTTGGCCGAGCTGGAGGACTACGGCCTCATCCCGCCCGGCGCGCGGCGCTACGACGCCGACGCGCTCGATGTGGCGCGCAGCGTGGGGCGGCTGGCCAGGTTCGGGCTGCACGCGCGGCATCTGCGCGCGGTGAAAGCCGCCGCCGAGCGCGAGGCCGGGCTGCTGGAGCAGGCCGTGGCGCCGCTGCTGCGCCGCCGAGCGCCCGGATCCCTCGACCACGCCGAGGAATCCGCGCGCGAAATCTCCGGACTTCTCCTGCGTTTGCACGCCGCGCTGCTTAATGGCAGTGTTCGTGGCGTTCTCGGCCGCTGACAACGCCTGTCGCTCTCGGGTGTTACGTTGAATGCCTGGTGATATATGCCGCATCCCGGAGAGTGAGTCGCCCGTGTTGCAGATGGAGGTCGTGGGGGTCCGCGTTGAGATGCCCTCGAACCAGCCGATCGTCCTCTTGAAGGAGGCGAACGGTGATCGGTACCTGCCGATCTGGATCGGCATGACCGAGGCGACCGCGATCGCGCTGGCACAGGCAGAGGACCCACCGCCACGGCCGCTCACCCATGATCTGTTCCGGGACGTGCTGGACGCGCTCGACATCCAGTTGCGCACCGTGAACATCGTCGCGCTGCGTGACGGGATCTTCTTCGCCGACCTGGTGTTCTCCAACGGCGTAGAGGTCAGCGCGCGGCCCTCGGACTCGATCGCGCTGGCGCTGCGCACCCACACGCCGATCTTCGCCAGCGAGGACGTGGTCCGCGAGGCGGGGGTCAGCATGCCCGACGACCAGGAGGACGAGGTGGAGAAGTTCCGCGAGTTCCTGGACAACATCACGCCGGAGGACTTCGGCCGTGCCGGTTGAGATCGGTCGATATTTCGGCTTCACGACGCGCCGATCGAGGTCGTTGACTGAGGCTGGCGCCAGTCCTACCGTGCAAGGGAAACCACGGTTGTAGTTCGAGAACCCCCAGATCAGGCCGTGGGATGAGAGAAAGCCGGAGGTCCGCAGTGGCGGTCAGCAGCGGCGAGGGTAAGACGGCCGGGCATGATCCGGCTCAGCGCGAGTCGGCGCGGGAACGCGCCGGTGAGCAGGGCTTGCTGTTCGACGAGCGGCCCGCGGCCGTCGCCGACGACATCGGCTACCGCGGCCCCACGGCGTGTTCGGCGGCCGGGATCACCTACCGCCAGCTCGACTACTGGGCCCGCACCGACCTGGTCCAGCCGACCATAAGAGCCGCGCAGGGCTCCGGCTCCCAGCGGCTGTACAGCTTCCGCGACATCCTCGTGCTCAAGGTCGTCAAACGCCTCCTGGACACCGGGGTGTCGCTCCAGCAGATCCGCACCGCCGTCCACCACCTGCGCGAGCGCGGCGTCAACGACCTGGCCCAGATCACCCTCATGAGCGACGGGGTGAGCGTCTACGAGTGCACCTCGGCCGACGAGGTCATCGACCTGCTGCAGGGCGGGCAGGGCGTGTTCGGGATCGCGCTCGGGCGCGTGTGGCGCGAAGTCGAGGGATCGCTCGCGGAGCTGCCGGGGGAACGCGCGGAGGTCGGCCTTCCGCCTGAGGCCGACCACCCCTCCGACGAACTGGCGCAGCGACGACGCGCCCGTAAGACCGGTTGAGAGCATCCCGGCCGGGTAGCGGTAGTCTGGTACCAGCCGACGACCTTGTGCGGGAGAGTCCCTTCCACGTCCAGTAGGAGGGGCGCCGAAGGAGCAACCCTCCCCGGAATCTCTCAGGCAACCGGTACCGCACGGGCGAGGCGACTCTGGAAAGCCGTGCCGTCCAGCCAGGCGGCCGCACCGAAGGGGAAAGCCGGGCACCTCATCAGGGCTCGGTGAAGCTCTCAGGTCCGATGACAGAGGGGGAGACCCGCAGAGCGACCGGTTCCAGGCCGGGCGCGCTGGTCTCGACGCCGCTGGAGGCCCCTGTCATGACTGTTCACTCCGAGTTCGCCGCTCGTCATATCGGTCCTTCCGCCGCCGATCAGGCGCGCATGCTGGCCGCCGTGGGATACGCCACCACCGAGGACCTGGTCGCCGTGGCCGTCCCGAAGGCGATCCGGACCACCGATCCGCTGAACCTGCCGGCCGCGTCGAGCGAGATCGAGACCCTGGCCGAGCTGCGGGATCTCGCCGCCCGCAATCAGGTGCTGACCTCGATGATCGGTCTTGGCTACTTCGACACGATCACGCCGGGCGTGGTGCTGCGGAACGTGCTGGAGAATCCGGGGTGGTATACGGCGTACACGCCGTACCAGCCGGAGATCTCGCAGGGGCGGCTGGAGGCGCTGCTCAACTTCCAGACGGTGATCACCGACCTGACCGGGCTGGACGTGGCCGGGGCCTCGCTGCTGGATGAGGGCACGGCCGCCGCCGAGGCGATGACGCTGGCGCGGCGGGTGTCCAAGGTCAAGAGCGCGGTGTTCGTGGTGGACGCCGACGCGCTGCCGCAGACCAAGGCCGTGCTGGCCACCCGCGCCGAGCCGCTGGGCATCGAACTGGTCGAAGCCGATCTCGATGGGGAGCTGCCCGAGTGTTTCGGGGTGCTGGTGCAGTATCCGGGGGCGAGCGGCCGGGTCGCCGGCTTCCGTGACCTGTCCGAGCGGGCGCACGCGATCGGCGCGCTGGTGGTCGCCGCCGCCGACCTGCTCGCGCTGACGCTGCTCGAAACCCCCGCCGCGCTCGGCGCCGACATCGCGATCGGCTCCTCGCAGCGCTTCGGCGTGCCGTTCGGGTACGGCGGGCCGCACGCCGCCTACCTGGCCGTCCGGGAAGGGCTGCAGCGGCAGCTGCCCGGCCGTCTGGTCGGGGTGTCGCTGGACGCGGACGGGCGGCAGGCCTACCGGCTGGCCCTGCAGACGCGCGAGCAGCACATCCGGCGGGAGAAGGCGACCAGCAACATCTGCACCGCGCAGGTGCTGCTGGCCGTGCTGGCCGCCATGTACGCGGTCTACCACGGCCCCGACGGGCTGCGCCGGATCGCCAGGCGGGTGCACGGGCACGCGGCCCTGCTGGCCGAGGGGCTGCGGGCGGGCGGGGTCGAGGTGGCGCACGCGGAGTTCTTCGACACCGTGCTGGCCCGGGTGCCCGGCCGGGCGGCGGAGGTCGTCGCGGCGGCCCGCGAGCGGGGCGTCAACCTGCGCCTGGCGGACGCGGACCAGGTTGGCGTGTCCTGTGATGAGAAGACCACATACGGGCATCTGGAGGCGGTCTGGGAGGCTTTCGGAGTGCCCGCGGTGGCGGGGAGCCCGGCGGCGCTTCCCGAAGCGCTGGAGCGGACCTCGGACTTCCTGACGCATCCGGTGTTCCACAGCCACCGCTCCGAGACCGCCATGTTGCGCTATCTGCGGAAATTGCAGGACAAGGACATCGCGCTGGACCGGTCGATGATCCCGCTCGGGTCGTGCACGATGAAGCTCAACGCGACCACCGAGATGGAGCCCGTCACCTGGCCGGAGTTCGCCGGGATCCACCCGTACGCGCCGGTCGACCAGGCCGCCGGATACGCCGCCCTGATCGAGACGCTGGAGGGCTGGCTGGCCGAGGTGACCGGCTACGACGCCGTCTCGCTCCAGCCCAACGCCGGGTCGCAGGGCGAGTTCGCCGGGCTGCTGGCGATCCGCGCCTACCATCACGCGCGCGGCGACCTCGGGCGGGACGTCTGCCTCATCCCGTCCTCGGCGCACGGCACCAACGCGGCCAGCGCGGTCATGGCGGGGATGCGGGTGGTCGTGGTGGCCTGCGACGAGGACGGCAACGTGGACCTCGCCGACCTGGACGCCAAGATCGGCAAGCATCGGGAGGCGCTGGCGGCGATCATGGTGACCTATCCGTCCACGCACGGCGTGTTCGAGGAGGCCATCGCCGACATCTGCGCCCGGGTGCACGACGCGGGCGGCCAGGTGTACGTGGACGGGGCCAACCTCAACGCGCTGGTCGGGCTGGCCAAGCCCGGCGAGTTCGGGGCGGACGTGTCCCATCTCAACCTGCACAAGACGTTCTGCATCCCGCACGGGGGCGGCGGGCCCGGGGTCGGTCCGGTGGCGGTCAAGGCGCATCTGGCGCCGTACCTGCCCGGGCGTGGCGTGGGGGCGGTCAGCGCGGCGCCGTACGGGTCGGCGGGCATCCTGCCCATCTCGTGGGCGTACGTGCGGATGATGGGCGCCGACGGGCTCAAGGCGGCCACCGAGCAGGCCATCCTGTCGGCCAACTACCTGGCCGTACGGCTCGCGCCGCACTACCCGGTGCTGTACACCGGGCGGGACGGCCTGGTCGCCCACGAGTGCATCGTCGACCTGCGGAAGATCACCAAGGAGACCGGCGTGACCGTGGACGACGTGGCCAAACGGCTGGTCGACTACGGGTTCCACGCGCCGACCATGTCCTTCCCGGTGGCGGGCACGCTGATGATCGAACCCACCGAGAGCGAGGACCTGGCCGAACTCGACCGGTTCGTGACCGCCATGGTCGCGATCAAGGGGGAGATCGACAAGGTCGGGTCAGGGGCGTACGAGCGGGACGACAACCCCCTGCGGAACGCGCCGCACACCGCCGACAGCGTCACCGCCGACACCTGGACCCACGCCTACAGCCGGACCGAGGCGGCCTATCCGGTCGCGTCCCTGCGGGAGCAGAAGTACTGGCCGCCGGTGCGCCGGATCGACCAGGCCTACGGCGACCGGAACCTGGTGTGCGCGTGCCCGCCGCTGGAGGCGTACGAGGACTGAACCGTTTGGCATGTCTGGGGGCGGATCGCCGCCCGGAAGGCTAGGATCCTCGTGATCCTTTTCCGGCTGAGATCGGCAGTGGAGGCCCCCCTCATGACGGCCATCGACCCTCGTGCCGATCAGGTGCGGCAGATCGACCAGGCCCGCCGTCTCTACGAGGCGGGCGAGCTGGACGCCGCCGCCGAGCTCTTCGCGGAGCTGGCGACCACCGAGGGCGCGCACGATCGGGCCCAGGCGGCGCTCGGGCTCGCGGTGGTGGCCGAGCGCATGGCCGAGGATCTGCTGGCGGACAGCCGGCCGGACGAGGCCGCCGATGTGGTGCTCCAGGTGCTGGAGGTGACGGACGCGCCGCGGTTGCGGGTGCTGCTGGGCATCGCCCACCTGGAGATGGCCTGCGCGGAGTTCGCCGCCGCCGTCGAGGCCGGGCCCGACGCCGACACCGCCGCGCTGGCCATCGAGCTGCTGGCGCGCACGCTGCCGCTGCGCGGCCGGGACGGTGACGCGGAAACCGTCTGGCGATACGGGTTCGAGCACGCGGACGACACGCTCGCCGCCCAGGTCAGGCAGCGGTACGACCGTCCCTAGTTCTTCCGGCGGCCCAGCGCGTAGGCCAGGTTGATCAGGACGATGCCACCCCAGGCCAGGAACAGGCCCACGGTGCCCGCGTTGGCGGCCGCGATCGCCGTCAGTGGGATGGCGATGCCGAGCGAGCCCAGCGCCACCGGGATGTGTGAGTTATCGGGCTTGCTTGGCTTCACGCCCGCTTTGCTCTGGTGAACCGAGACCTCCGCGCGCACCCGCGCGGTGATCTCACTGTCAAGTTTCTCCAAAAACGAGTCGACGAGCGCGTCCTCATACTCGGGACCGAGGTCCCGGCGCGCTTCGAGGGTGGCTCGCAGATCGTCGCGTGGCATTGATGTGTCCGGCACGTAGTCAAATCTGGCACACCCGCGCCATGACGTCATCCTCCATTCGGACGACGCCCGTGTAATGCCCGCGGGGGAGCGCTCGGCCGCGCCTGTGTCTGGACTGAGGAACGCAGGGAGCGTAGCGACCGGAGAGACGAGGGAAGACACAGGCTGAAAGCGGCCGAGCCGCCGTGCCGGAGGCGCGGCCATGAACACGGTAGCGTCCGGGTATGGAGGTCGAGACGCCGTACGGGCCGGGGCGGCTGGAGATTGACGCGGCGGCGGAGCCGTGGCTGGTGCTGGCGCTCACCCACGGGTCGGCCGGGGGAGTGGACGCGCCCGATCTGCTGGCGGTGCGGGACGCGGCGCTGGACGCGGGGGTGAGCGTGGCCCGGGTGGTCCAGCCGTTCCGGCTGCGCGGGGCGCGGGCGCCCGGCCCGGCCGCCAAGCAGGACGAGGCCTGGCTGGCGCTGATCGGCGCGCTGCGCGCGCGGCTACCGGGGTTGCCGCTGGTCCAGGGCGGGCGCAGCAACGGGGCCAGGGTCGCCTGCCGTACGGCGCGGGCGGCCGGGGCGGACGGGGTGGTGGCGCTGGCCTTCCCGCTGCACCCGCCGGGCAGGCCGGAGCGGTCCCGGGCCGACGAGCTGCGCGCGGCCGGGGTGCGGGTGCTGGTGGTGAACGGCGACCGGGATCCGTTCGGGGTGCCCGCCGAGGCGGACGCGGACCGGCTGGTGGTGCTGGCCGGGGAGGGTCACGATCTCAAGAGGGAGCCGGCCCGGGTGGGCGCGGAGGTGGCCCGGTGGCTGGCGGAGCGGGTCAGGCCGCGCTGCTCGCCAGGTCGGTCGGCCGATGGGGGGCGATGACGACGCCGTTCGGAAGCAGCTCCCCCGTGTCCTCAAACAGGACGACACCGTTGCACAGCAAGCTCCACCCCTGCTCGGGGTGGGCCGCGACGGTTCTGGCGGCTTCTCGATCCTTCGCTTCCGCGCTCGGACAAGACGGGTCATGAGGGCACATCGCCGGGGCTCCGTGTCTATCTCGGGTCGCTCGTGGACGGATCCCTCAGTTGGACGGGGGACGAGCGCTTGGTTGGACGTGTTGCAGTGGACTACACCAGTGTGCGGTAGGTCACTCGGTCAGGACATAGCCCGTTGGGACGATTTCAACCGGTCCAGTTGGCAAGCCTTGCCGTATGTGATCTGGGGCACAAGACTGCCCGACGGAAGATAACAGCCCAAGCGCGACACGCCGTCGTTCCGATAAATGAGTGGTTACATACCATTTGGGCGGGCTAGACCGGCTAGGACCGCGTCGAGTCCGCGCTCGAAGTCCTCCTCGCCGGATTCCACCCGGGCGTGTTGCACGGTGGCGTCCGGATCCGCCCAGCCGGAGCGCTGCACCTCCACCGCGACACTGCCGAACATGTACGCCCGGAGCGTGCGCACCGCGCCCGACGGGTCGTCCAGACCGGCTTCGCGGAGGCGTTCCACCTGGTTGGCGATCGTCGCCAGGGCCATGCCCTTGGGTGGTTTGGTCAGCGCCAGCGCCAGCACGCCCGGATGTTCGAGCAGGGCCGCCCGGCCTGCCCGCGCCCAGTCTCTGGCGATCTCCTGCCAGGTCTGCCCGCCCGAGTCCACCTCGATCGTGGTGACATGCTCGGCCAGGGCGTCCATCAGGGCCTCCTTGCCGCGGGGGAGGTGATGATAAATGGCCATAGCCTCGACTTGGAGCGCGTCGCCGAGTCGTCGCATAGTGAGCCGGCGTAGCCCCTGGCCGTCGGCGATGTGCAGGGCCGCGTCGATGATGCGCTCCCGGGAGAGCGGGACGGGCGGGCGTTTGGCTGGCATATCGAGAACCTTACTTCGTACAGGAGGCCGCCGGGGGCACGACTGTCGGTGGGACGGCGTACGCTTACCGGCAGTAAGCGTTGGACAGAGTTTGAGGGGCTGACGATGGCGTTTTTCCGTCCGCGTGTGAGCCGGGAGGCGGAGGTTCGCTACCACGCCGACCAGGAGGCGGCGAAGGGCTATCCGGCGATGCTGGAGAAGGCCCGCTCGGCGGAGCGGGAATACCGCGCCAAGCGGGCCGACCACGCGCCGGGGGCGGACCTGCGGGCCGCCGGGGTGGCGCTGGACCAGGCGCTCACGGGGGCGCTGCGGTCGGCCGAGTCGGCGCAGCGGGCCACCTTCGGGGTCAAGGCGTATGACGACCGGATCCGGCGCAGGAAGGGCCGGGCCACGCCCGAGGGCGCCAAGTGGACCGCCGAGGTGGACCGGCTGCGCACCCTCCGCGAGGAGCACCGGCTGACCGGGATCGTCCGGGTTCCGGGGTAACTCGTCCGGGTTCCGGATAACAAGGCCCCGGATAACGGATAACCGATCACGCAACCGCTGGGCACGTTCCGCCGCCGGAGCTTACCGTGAGGTACGGGAGGGCGGATGGCCGGACGGGCGCGGTACGCGGCGGGTAAGCCATGCTGGGTCGATCTCGGCACGGGGGACCTGGCCGGGGCGGAGGGGTTCTACCAGGGGCTGTTCGGCTGGGAGTTCGAGCCGCGGGGGCGTAGTCACTCGACCGCGCTGCTGCGCGCCCAGCCGGTGGCGGGGTTCGGGCCGGTCCGGGAGGCCGGGTGGGTCACCCATATGGCGGTGGACGATCTCGAGGAGACCGTCAAGCATGCCGTACAGGCGGGTGGGCGGTTAGTTTCCGGGCCCGATCAGGTTTTCGACGAGGGCCGGGAGCAGGGCTGGGGGGCGCTGCTCGCCGACCCTGCGGGGGCGATGTTCGGGGTGTGGGAGGAGCGGGACTTTCCCGGGGCGGCCATGCATCATGTGCCGGGCACGTTCTGCTGGCACGAGCTGGCCGTCCGGGACACCGAGGTGGCGGCGGAGTTCTACCGGCGGGTGTTCGGCTGGCAGGGCCGGGTGTCCGGCAGTTACACCGAGTTCGACCTGCGCCGGCCGCGGGAGACCGTGACCGGCATGGTGGAGATGACCGACGCCTGGCCGCAGGAGATCGCGCCGCACTGGATGGTCTACTTCGCGGTCGCCGACTGCCTGGCCGCCGCCGACCGGGTGGAGTCGCTCGGCGGCGTCATCGAGATCCCGCCGTTCGCGCTGCCCTCGGGCCGGGTGACCGTGGCCGCCGACCCGCAGGGCGCGGTGTTCTCGCTGATCGAGCTGGCTAGTTAGCTAGTCAGCTGGCCCAGTCCAGCAGCGGGATCGTGTTGCTGGGGTGGCGCAGCTTGGACAGCGACTCCTTCTCCAGCTGGCGGATCCGCTCCCGGGTCAGGCCCAGGTGCTTGCCGATCTCGTCCAGGGTGTGCGGCTTGCCGTCGGCCAGGCCGAAGCGCAGCGCCATGATGCGCGCCTCGCGCGGGGACAGGTTGGACAGCACGCCGCGCAGCTGCTCGGCCAGCAGCTGCCGGTCCACCACCTCGGAGGCCTCCAGCGAGTCCACGTCCTCGATCAGGTCGCCGATCCGGGTCTCGCCGTCCTCGCCGATGGTGGAGTCCAGGCTGATCGGCTGGCGGCTGGTGCGCAGCAGGTCCTCGATCTGGTCGGGGGTCTTGTCCAGCTCGACGGCCAGCTCCTCGGGGGTGGGCTCGCGGCCGAGGCGCTGGTGCATGTCCCGCTCGACGCGCGACAGCTTGGACAGCATCTCCAGCACGTGCACGGGCAGCCGGATCGTCCGGGCCGAATCGGCGAAGCCGCGCTGTATGGCCTGGCGTATCCACCACATCGCGTACGTGGAGAACTTGAAGCCCTTGGTGTAGTCGAACTTCTCGACGGCCCTGATCAGGCCGAGGTTGCCCTCCTGCACGACGTCCAGCAGGGCCATGCCGCGGTCGGTGTACTTCTTGGCCACCGAGACGACCAGGCGGAGGTTGGCCTCCAGCATGTGGTCCTTGGCGCGGCGGCCGTCCTCGATCACCCACTCCAGGTCCTCGCGGAAGCCGGGGGGCATGCGCTCGCCGGACTCCTCGGCCTCCTCCAGCTTGTACTCGGCGTACAGGCCGGCCTCGATCCGGCGGGCGAGCTCGACCTCCTGGGCGGCGGTGAGCAGGGTGCGGCGGCCGATGGACTTGAGGTAGGTGTGAACGGAGTCGCCCATCACGGAGGTGTTGTCGTCGATGTCGATCGACTGGGCCTCGGCCTCGGCCTCCTGAGGGTCGAAATCCTCCTCCGCCGCCGCCGTGGACTCCGCGGTTTGGGGGGTATCGGCCAGGCTGACCCCGGCCTCGGTGAGTTCGCGCACCAGGGCGCGGCCCTCGGCGGCGCCGACGCCCGCCTCGGTGAAGGCCTGGCGGAGTTCGGACAGGGAAAGGTGACCCTGCGCGCGGCCTCGCTCAAGGAGCTGGTCGAGCGTCGTGGGGGTCGTCTCGCGTGCGCGCGAGGCCGCCACGGCGGTTCGGGGCATGAGGACACCTCCTCCTTGACTTCGTCAGTAAAGTGATTCTGGATGGGCTGTTCCGGCTCGGTCAGGGAGTCGGCGGCGGTGGCTCGTCGCTCCGGCGTGCCAGTAGCAATAACGCCTTAAGGCGTGATTTGTTCCCAGGGGCCCGAGAATGCCGGGGCGGTGGTTTGGCCCGCCCGCGCGCCATTCAGTATGAGCAGTCAGTTCGGCAGGATGCTGATGGACACTTCCGGAATCGGCATCGGCTGCGCGTCCTCCAGCCGTTCCTTGGTCCAGTACTCGGAGATCTCGCCCGGGTCGCCGGGCATGAGGCGGGAGACCACATTCGGGTCGGGGGTGCCTGATTCCGGCTCGGAGACCACGCCGGGGTCCGGCGCCGGGGTCGCGCGGGTGACCTCCTTGAACCGCAGCGACTCCTCGTACAGCCGTCCCGCCGAGGCGGTGTGCGCCACGGCCACCCCGCCCACGAGGATCGCGCCGACGACTCCAGCGGAGATCAGCATCTTGGGCGTGGGAATCAGCACGGGCACGTCCTCCTGGTGGCGGGCTTACGCAACTTATGACGAGCGCAGGTCATATTTGGTTCCGCAAGGTGACCATATCGGGTTTGCCGTTGGGCAGCAGCGGGAGCGAACGAACGCGCATGACCGCACGTGGCGCGGCGTAGGCGGGCAGGCGTTCCTTGGCGAAGGCGCGCAGCTCGCCGAGTTCGGCGGGGCCGGCCACGACGGCGACGACGATCTCGCCCCACTCGGGGTCGGGGCGGCCGAGCACGGCCACCTCGTCCACGCCGGGATGCTCGGCCAGCACGGCGGCCACCGTTCCGGCGACGACCTTCTGGCCGCCGGTGTTGATCACGTCGTCGGCCCGGCCGAGCACGGTCAGCCGCCCGGCCTCCCAGATCCCGAGGTCGGAGGTGCGGTAGCGGCCGCCGCCGAACGGTTCCCCGAAGCGGTAGCCGGAGAACAGCACGGGCCCGCCGATCGTGATCCGGCCGTCGGGCCCGATTTCCAGATCTACATTGTAAAGGGGCGTGCCGTCGTACACGCAGCCGCCGCTCGTCTCGCTCATCCCGTAGGTGGTGACGATCCCCGGATGGGCGGCCAGCAGGTCCGGGGGAGCGGCCGCGCCGCCCAGCAGGATCGTCCGGAACCCGGACAGGTCGGCGCCGGAGTCGACCAGCCGGCGTAGCTGGGTCGGCACCAGGGACACGTGCCCGGCCCCCGACGCGGCCACCGCCCCGGCCGAGAACCGTTCGTGCACGATCGGCACGGTCTCGCTCAGCATCGCCCTGACCAGCACCTGGAGGCCGGAGATGTGGGAGGTCGGCAGGCAGCACAGCCACCGCTCGCCGGCCGCGCCGATCCGCTGGAGCGAGGCCGCCGCGGAGGCGACCAGGGCCGCCGCGCTCAGTTCCACGCCCTTGGGCGCGCCCGTGGAGCCCGAGGTCGCGATGATCACCGCCACCTCGGCGCGGGCCGGCGCGCCGCCCGCGACCCGCTCCACCCCGTCCTGGGTAATCACGTGGGTGGGGCGCAGCGCGTCCAGGGTCGTCTTCAGGGCCGCCGCCGGGAGGCCGGGGGAGAGCGGGAGCACGGCGGGCCCCTCGGCGAAAACGGCCTTCCGCACCGATTCCAGGAGTTCGGGGCCGGGCGGGAGCAGCAGGGCATGGACAGCGCGTTCTGGCACGCTCGCAAGATTAATGTGAGAGGCGTGATCCAGACAGCCGCCACGTCGCCTGGTCGGCGGCTATGGGACGGGTTTCTCGTTAACCGTCCCGAGGGCCCGGGACATGCGGTCACGGCGCGGCGGCTGGGAGGCGGTTGTCGGGTGGTGCGACGCTTGTCTCCCCAACCCACCAGCCCTGTGGAGGCGAGCGCGACGATGACGACGCGGGTCTTCGGCATTCCCATGAGCCTGCGGTTCCGCGGGCAGACGGCCCGGGAGGGGGTGCTGCTGCGCGGCCCCGCCGGCTGGGGCGAGTTCTCGCCCTTCCCGGAGTACGGCCCCGCCGAGTGCGCCCGCTGGCTCGCCTGCGCCCGCGAGGCCGCCTTCGAAGGCTGGCCGGACCCGGTGCGCTCGACCATTCCGGTGAACGCCACCATCCCCGCCGTGCCCGCCGCGCGGGCCTTCGAGCTGGCCAAGGCGTCCGGCTGCGGGACCGCGAAGATCAAGGTCGCCGAGCGGGGCCAGGACTTCGCCGCGGACCTGGCCCGGGTGGAGGCCGTCCGGGACGCGCTGGGCCCGGACGGGAAGATCCGGGTGGACGCCAACGGCGGCTGGGACGTCGACGAGGCGGTCCTGCGGCTCAAGGAGCTGGACCGGTTCACCCTGGAGTACGCCGAGCAGCCCTGCCCGTCCCTGGACGAGCTCGCCCAGGTCAGGCGGCGGGTGGACGTCCCGATCGCGGCCGACGAGTCCATCCGCAAGGCCGAGGATCCGCTGCGGGTGCGCGCCGCCGAGGCCGCCGACATCGCCGTGGTCAAGGTCCAGCCGCTCGGCGGGGTGCGCGCCGCGCTGCGCGTGGTGGAAGCCTGCGGGCTGCCCGCCGTGGTGTCCAGCGCGGTGGAGACCTCGGTGGGGCTCGCCGCCGGTCTCGCCCTGGCCGCCGCATTGCCCGAATTGCCGTACGCTTGCGGCCTCGGGACCATGTCCCTCCTGACCGGGGACGTCGTCGCGGACTCGCTCACCCCCGTGGCCGGGGCGATCGCCGTACGGCGTCCGGAGGTGGACGAAGCCGCGCTGGCGCGCTTCGAGATCGAGTCGCCGGAGTGGGTTCGACGGATGGAGGAGGCGGCCGCATGTCTCGCGCGCTAGGTTGTGTTGATGGCCGTGCCTCCGGCACGGCGGGCCTGTCGTGAATCCGGCTAC
Source organism: Acrocarpospora macrocephala (assembly GCF_009687865.1). Classification (GTDB taxonomy): domain Bacteria; phylum Actinomycetota; class Actinomycetes; order Streptosporangiales; family Streptosporangiaceae; genus Acrocarpospora; species Acrocarpospora macrocephala. Next base: position 18,586 of record NZ_BLAE01000036.1, on the reverse strand, counting down.
CGCGCTGTCGGGGGTGCTCGTCGACGAGCTGATCCGCTGCGGCCTCACCGAAGTCGTGCTCGCCCCCGGTTCCCGCTCCGCCCCGCTCGCCCTGGCCGCGCACGCCGACTCCCGGCTGCGGTTGCACGTGCGGATCGACGAACGCTCCGCCGCCTTCCTGGCGCTCGGGCTGGCCAAACGCGCCGAGAAGCCGGTCGTGCTGATCTGCACGTCCGGGACGGCGGCGGCCAACTTCTTCCCGGCCGTGATCGAGGCGCACGAGTCGGGGGTGCCGCTGCTGGTGCTCACCGCCGACCGGCCGCCGGAGCTGCGCGGCACGGGCGCGAACCAGACGATCGACCAGGTGAAGCTGTTCGGCTCATCGGTCCGCTGGTTCGCCGAGGTGGGCGTGCCGGAGGAGCGGCCGGGGCAGGTGGCGTACTGGCGGTCGCTGGCGTGCCGGGCCTACCAGCGGGCGGCCGGGCCGATGGATCCGGGGCCCGTGCATCTCAACCTGGCCTTCCGCGAGCCGCTGATCCCCGACGGGGACTCGGCCTGGTGCGAGTCGCTGGACGGCGACGCCAACGGGCCGTGGATCAGGTCCAGGGTCGCGCCGCCGTCGGCGGCGCTGCACATCTCGCCGACCCGGCGTGGCGTGCTCGTGGTGGGCGACGGCGCCAGCAACGTACGGCGTTACGTGGCCGCGGCGGGCATGGCCGGCTGGCCGGTCCTGTCCGAGCCCAGCGGCAACGGCCGGTACGGCGACCACGCCGTCTCGACCTACCACTTCCTGCTGGGCAACCAGGCCTTCGCCGAGGCGCACGCGCCGGACGTGGTGGTCACGCTGGGCCGGCCGGGCCTGTCGCGGCCGCTGCTGTCCTGGCTGAAGCGCGCGCAGGAGCACATCGTCGTCGCCCAGGATCTGACCAGATGGCCCGATCCGACCCGGTCGGCCACCCAGGTCGCACAGGCGGTCGAGATCCCGGTCACCGCCGGGGACGACGACTGGCTGAACTCCTGGCGGCACGCCGATCTCACCGCCCGGGACGCCATCGACCAGGTGCTGGACTCCGCCGGGATGAGCGAGCCCAGGACGGCCCGGGATCTGGGCGCGCTGCTGCCCAACGGGGCCCAGCTGTTCTGCGGCTCCTCCCTGCCGATCCGGGATCTGGACTGGGCGATGCGGCCCAGGCGCGGGCTGCGGCTGATGGCCTGCCGGGGGGCGTCCGGGATCGACGGGGTGGTGTCGGCGGCGATCGGGGCCGCGCTCGCCCACAACGGCCCCTCCTACGCGCTGGTCGGGGATCTGACGTTCCTGCACGACCAGAATGGGCTGATCCTGGGGCCGCGCGAGCCCCGGCCCGATCTGTGCCTGGTGGTGGCCAACAACGACGGCGGCGGGATCTTCTCGATGTTGCCGCAGGCGGGCCTGGGGGCGCCCTTCGAGCGGGTTTTCGGGACGCCGCACGGGGTGGATCTGGGATATTTGGCGGCGGCGACCGGCACGCCGTACACGCGGGTCGAGGAGCCGGACGAGCTGTCCCGGGCGATCAAGGGGGACGGTTTGCGGATCGTGGAGGTGCGGACCGACCGGGCGGCCTCCGTGGCGGTGCGCGGCAGGATGCGGGAGGCGGCGCTGGCCGGGCTCACCACGCTCGGCTACTGACTCGCAAGCCGACCGCAAGGCGCGGCTGGCAGCCTTCCGGCGGGAGCAGTCTTCCGGTCAGGGAAGAATGAGCTGTCCGGACGACAGGGGTTGAGCATGCACGTCGAGGAATGGTTGCAGTCGATTCCGGCCGTCTGGGTCTATGCCCTGGTCGGCCTGGTGATCGGTCTGGAGAGCCTGGGCATTCCCCTGCCGGGGGAGATCGTGCTGGTCAGCTCGGCGCTGCTGGCGGCCAAGGGCGTGGTGAGCCCGGTGATGGTGGGCGTGTGCGCGAGCGCGGGCGCCATCGTCGGCGACTCGATCGGCTATCTGATCGGGAAGAAGGGCGGCAAACCGCTGTTCGACCGGCTGGGGCGGCGGTTCCCCAAACATTTCGGGCCCGCGCACCTCGCCAAGGCGGAGGCGATGTTCCAGCGGTACGGGATGTGGGCGGTGTTCTTCGGGCGGTTCGTGGCGTTGCTGCGGATCCTGGCGGGGCCGCTCGCGGGGGCGCTGCGGATGCCGTACTGGCGGTTCCTGGTGGCGAACGTGCTCGGCGGGATCGCCTGGGCGGGCGGGACCACGGCGGCCGTCTACTACCTGGGCGTGGTCGCCGAGCAGTGGCTGAAGGGCTTCTCCTGGGTGGGGCTGGCCGCCGCCGTCCTGTTCGGCATCGGCACCACGCTGTGGCTGAAGAAGCGGGTCGCCGCCCGGGCCGCGGCCGAGGAGGTCAGCGCTCAATCAGCGTGACCTCAAGGGAGTAGTGCGAGGCCCGGTAGGCGTGCGAGCCGTGCTCGACCGCGCGGCCCTGGTCGTCGTAGGTGGTCCTGACCATGGTGAGCAGGGGGGCGCCGCGGCGTTCCCCGAGCAGGCGGGCCTCGGCGGGGGAGGCGGCGCGGGCGCCGATGCGCTGGTTGGCCACCCGCATGCGCACCCCGGCGGAGCGCAGCAGCTCGTAGAGGCCGCGCTCGGTCAGCGCGTCGGCGGTCAGCGGGGCCAGGCCGAGCGGCAGCCAGTTGCGCAGCAGCGCGAGCGGCTCCCCGGCGGCGAAACGCAGCCGCTCCAGGTGCAGAACCTCGGTTCCGATGGGTACGGCGAGCACCCCGGCCACCGTCTCGTCCGCAGCCGCCGTGCCGATGGACAGCACCCGGGTGGCGGGATCCTGGCCCGCGCGGCGCAGGTCATCGTAGAGGCTGGTGAGCTCCACCGAACGTTTGACCTGGCCGTGCACGACCTGGGTGCCGACGCCGCGCTTGCGGACCAGCAGTCCCTTGTCGACCAGATACTGGATCGCCTGCCGGATCGTGGGGCGGGAAAGCCCGAGCCGGTCGGCCAGCAGGATCTCGTTGTCCAGCCGGGAGCCCGGCGTCAGCTCGCCGGTTCTGATGGCTTCCGAGATCTGCTCGGCCACCTGGAAGTAGAGGGGCACGGGGCTCGACCGGTCCAGGTCGAATTCCAACCGAGTCGATGTCACTGTCCGAGGTTACCGGAGGTCAGAATGTCAAGACAATTTACCCCGTGGCCTGGTTAGGCGCGCTCGCGGGCGAAGCGGTTGATTCGTTCCCGCCATTCGATCAGGGCCCGCTCGGGGTCGCCGGAGTCGGGCGCGGTGACGACCAGGCGGGCGCCGTGGCCGGTTCCGTCGGACAGGTGGCAGTCGGCCGGGGGCCAGTCCGCCTTCTCCAGGGCCGCCTGGGCCTGGGTGATCGGGACGGTGAGCTGGCGCTCGAAGCGCACCCCGCCGGGGACGCGGGTGCCCTCGTCGAGGTGGAACCGGGTGACGTACTCCTCGTGGAGTTCGGGGAAGTTGCCCTCCGGCGGGGTGAAGGGGCGGCCTTCGAGGAGGAATTCCATGGCGACCAGGCAGGTCTGCCAGCCGGAGGCGTAGCTGGCCGCCGCATACCTGTCGTCGAAGGTGTGGGTGAAGATCAGCAGGCAGCCGGCGGCCTCGGGGCGGAGCTCGAAGCGGACCAGGTCCTCGCTCTCGCGGGGGACCGAGACGGGGGCGTGCTCGCTGAACGCGAAGACGCGCGGCGGGTCGAGTTCGGTGATCACGGCCTTCAGCACGGTGCCCGCGCCGTCGTCGAAGATGATCGTCCCGCCGGGGCGCAGGTCGAGTTCGGCGGCGGGGAACGGATACCACTGGCTGAGGTGGGCGGGGTCGGTGATCGCCCGCCAGACCTTCTCGACGGGGTGGGCGAGCAGCCGCTCCATCCGCAGCACGGTGCGGCCGTCGACGGTGTGCAGGGTCTCGTTCATTGATCGTTCCCCATCGTCTCGAGGTGGAGTTCCAGGGCGTCGAGGCTGGTGGCCCAGAGCCGCCGGTACGGCGTGAGCCAGGTGTCGATCTCGGCCAGCGGGGCCGGGCACAGCTCGTACCAGCGGCGTTGCGCGTCGATCCGGACCTGGACGAGGCCGGCCTCGCGGAGCACACGCAGGTGCTTGGAGGTGCCCGGCTGGGTGAGACCGAGCCGGGCGGTCAGTTCGCCGACCGGATGCGGGCGCTCCAGGAGCAGGTCCAGGATCCGCCGCCGGGTCGGCTCGGCGAGCACATCGAACAGCACTCCTTGAATATACCGAGAAGGGAATATACCGGCAAACGGATATAGGACATACTTTGTAAAGGTGGTGATCTTTGGGATCGGTGCATTCCGCGTCCAGGGCGGCACCTCGCTTACTTCTTCACTGTGCGCTCACCCGCCGGCAATGCGCTGGCAGGACGTTGGACGTGCCGCCTCCGATGGGTCACAGTCGGTCGGTCCAGCCTTCACCCGCCGTTCTCCCCCTGGTAGTGGATCAGTGGATAGTGTCCGCTGCGGCTAGGGATCAGCGACCGCAGGGGGACCGCCTGTGAGCATCACCAGCACCGCCCCCGTGGCCCCGTCCACCAGGCTCGGCGGTCTGGTCCGGACCGCGCGGCCCCGCCAGTGGGTGAAGAATGTGCTGGTCGCCGCCGCGCCGCTGGCCGCCGAGCGGTACGACGGCGGCACGCTGGCCGGCACGGGGGTGGCTTTCGTGGCGTTCTGCTGCGCCGCGTCCGCCGTGTACTTCCTCAACGACGTGCTTGACGCCGGCGAGGACCGGGGCCACCCAGAGAAACGCCTGCGGCCGGTCGCCGCTGGAATCGTGCCGGAGCGCGTGGCGCTGGGCGGCGCGGCGGTGCTCGCGGTGACCGCGCTGGCGCTCACGCTGGCCTGGCGGCCGGCGGCGGCCGCGGTGCTGGCCGGATATCTGCTGGTCAACGCGTGTTACTGCCGGTGGCTGAAGCATGTGCTCATCGTCGACATGGCGGTGGTGTCATCCGGTTTCCTGCTCAGGGCCGCGTACGGCGGCGTGATGGCGGCGGTGCCGCTGACCCGGTGGTTCCTGATCGTGCTCGGCGCGGCGGCGCTGTTCGCGGTGGCCGGCAAGCGGTTCTCCGAGCTGGCCCGGCTGGGCGCGGACGGGCTGGCCGTCCGGCCGTCGCTCGACCAGTATTCGGTGAGCTACCTGCGCTTCGTCTGGCAGTCGGCGGGGACGGTCGCGATGACCGTTTACTGCCTGTGGGCGTTCCCCGCGCACAGTCTCACGATCATCCCGTTCGGCCTGGCCTTCCTGCGGTATGCCTGGCACATCGACCGGGCCGCCGCCGGCGCGCCGGAGAGCGTGGTGTTCGGGGATCGCTGGCTGCTGGGGCTCGGCGTCGCGTGGGTGGCGCTGTTCGTGGGCGCGAATGGCTGACGCGCTGCTCGCCGGCTGGGGGCGGACGTCCCCCTCGCGGGCCCGGGTGCTCCGGCCGGGTTCGGTGGACGAGCTCGCGGCAGCCGTACAGACAGCGGGCAGGCGTGGCGTGATCGCCCGCGGGCTCGGCCGCAGTTACGGCGATCCGGCGCAGAACGGCGGCGGGGTCGTGGTCGACCTGACCCGGTTGCGGACGTTCGACCTGACCGGTGACCGGCTCGTCGCCGAGGGGGGCGCCAGTCTGGGCGAGCTGATCCGCGCGCTGGCGCCGCGCGGGCGGTTCCTCCCGGTCGTACCCGGCACCCGGCATGTCACGGTCGGCGGCGCGGTGGCGGCCGACGTGCACGGCAAGAACCATCCCGCCGACGGCTCGTTCGCGGCGCACGTCGAGGAACTCGACCTGCTCACCGCCGAGGGCATGGTCAGGACGCTACGGCCGGGCGAGGCGGCCTTCCACGCCACCACCGGCGGGATGGGCCTGACCGGGGTGGTGACCCGCGCGGTCCTGCGTCCGATCCCGATCGGCTCGCCGACGCTGCTGGTCGAGACCCGCCGCTGCCGCGACCTGGACGACGTCCTGGCCTGCCTGTCCGGCAGCACCGCCCGGTACGCGGTGGCCTGGCTCGACTGCCTGTCCGAGCGCGGGCGCGGCATCGTCGACCAGGCCGCCCACACCGAGGGCCCGGTGACGGCGGCGCTCAAGGGGCCGCTGCTGAGCGTGCCGCGGCACATGCCCGGCGGGTTGCTGAACCGGCACACGGCCGCGCTGTTCAACCACCTCTGGTACGGCAAAGCGCCCCGGGTGAGCGTGCGGTCGATGCCGCTCGGTGCGTACTTCCACCCGCTGGACCGGATTCGCGACTGGAATCGGATCTACGGGCCGGACGGGTTCGTGCAGTACCAGTTCGCGGTGCCATACGGGGAAGGCCTGAAAAGTGTGGTCCGGCGGATCGCCCGATCCGGGGTGCCGTCCTTTCTGGCGGTGCTCAAACGGCTCGGACCCGCGGGGGAGGGGCTGTTGTCGTTCCCGATCGAGGGCTGGACGCTGGCGCTCGACTTCCCGGCCGCCGCGCCCGGGCTGCCCGAGTTGCTGGACGCCTGCGACCAGGCCGTGATCGGCGCGGGCGGGCGGGTCTACCTGGCCAAGGACGCCCGGCTCGCGCCCGAGTCGTTGCCCGCGATGTATCCGGGTCTGGCCCGGTTCCGTGAGGTCCGCGCTCTGCTGGATCCCGCCGGGGTGTTCCAGTCCGACCTGGCCAGGAGGCTCCGACTGTGAACAACGCTTTCCGCGATCCGCAGTCGCTGCTGGTCGTCGGCGGGACGTCGGACATCGCGCTGGCCACGGCCCGGCTGCTGGTCCGCAGGCGGGTCCGCCGCGTGGTGCTCGCCGCCCGCCCGTCCGGGGCGCTGACCAGGGCGGCCGACGAACTGCGCACGGCGGGCGCGGCCGTGGAGACGGTGGCGTTCGAGGCGACGGCGGTCAGCGATCATGAGAAGGCGTTCGGCGAGGTGTTCGCCGGCGGCGACATCGACGTGGTGCTCGTGGCCTGCGGGGTGCTCGGCACGAACGCGCTCGATCCGGTGAAAGCCGCCGAGATCGCCGCCGTCACCTACGTGGGGGCCATGTCGGCCGCGCTGGTCTGCGCGAACGCGCTGCGCGAGCAGGGGCACGGCGCGCTCGTCGTGCTCTCCTCCGTCGCCGCGGAACGGCCGCGCCGGGCCAACTTCGTGTACGCCTCGGCGAAGGCCGGTCTGGACGCGTTCGCCCAGGGACTGGCCGACGTGCTGCACGGTTCCGGGGTGCGGGTCCTGGTGGTACGCCCCGGATTCGTCCACACGAAAATGACGGAAGGCCTGCCGCCCGCGCCCTTCGCGACCACACCGGACGCGGTCGCCGTCGCGATCCACGCCGGGTTGCGGTCCAGGGCCGGGACGATCTGGGTTCCCGGGGTGCTGCGCCAGGTCATGGCGGTGCTCCGGCACGTGCCGCGAGCGATCTTCCGCAGGCTGCCCGGGTGATGGCCATTCGCCTGGCCGCGCTTCCCCGGCTGGCCGTACGGGACGGCGGCGATCGGTCCCGGCATGTCGTGGGCGTCGCGGCGATCACGATCGCGGCGATGGGGATCTACACCCTGCTCGCGCTGGTGCGGCACAACCTGTTCCGGACGACGAGTCTCGATCTCACGCTCTTCGACCAGGCGGTCCGGGGGATGGCCGGGTTCGGCGCGCCGACCAGTCCGCTCCGCGGGATGAATCTCGGCGAGGGGATGGACTTCAACCAGCTCGGCGAGCACTTCTCGCCGATCCTGGCGCTGCTCGCGCCGCTCTACTGGGTGCACGACGGCCCGGAGACGCTGATCGTCGCGCAGGCCGCGCTGTTCGCGCTGGCGATCGTGCCGATCTGGCGGTACACCCGGCGGGTGCTCGGCCCGGCTCCCGCCTACCTCGTGGCCATCGCCTACGCGCTGTCCTGGCCGGTCGCGCGGGCGGTGAACTTCGACTTCCACGAGGTGGCGTTCGCGCCGGTGCTGATCTCGCTGATGGTCGAGCGGTTCCACGCCGAACGGCACGGCCACGCCGCGCTGGCCGCCGCCGGGCTGATCCTGGTCAAAGAGGACATGGGCCTGATGGTGCTGGGTTTCGGGGTGTTCGCCCTGACAAAGGGGCGGCGTTTCGACGGGTTCATGTACATCGGGGTGGGGATCTTCTACACCTGGCTCGTCCGCGGCGTGCTCATCCCCGCCGTCGGCGGAGATCCGCGCATGTACTGGGCGTACGACCACCTCGGGACCGACATTCCGGCGCTGGCCGGGAAGATGATCACTGATCCGCTCGGCGTGCTGCACACGCTCGTCAGTCCCATGGTGAAGCTCGACACGCTGATGTTCCTGCTCTGGCCCGCGCTGCTGACCTGCCTGTGCTCGCCGATCATCCTGCTGGCGGTGCCGCCGTACCTGGAACGCATGCTGTCGGACCGGTCGATCTGGTGGGGCACCGACTTCCATCACAGCGCGTTCATCGTGGCTGTGGTGATCTGCGCCGGGGTGGACGGCACGGCGCGGCTCATGCGCTGGACCGGGCGCGGCGGCCTCGGACTCACCTGGGCGGCCGCGGCCTGCGCGGTGGCGCTGACACTGGCGCCGAGGTTCCCGTTCGACCAGCTCATCCGCCCCGAGTTCTACGAGTCCCAGCCCGACGTGGTGGCCGCCGAGGCGGCGGTGCGCGCCATACCCGACGGGGCCGTGGTGGAAGCGATCAACCACGTCGGGCCGCACCTGTCCGGCCGTGCCACCGTCCTGCTGTGGGAGGACCGGCCCGCCGTCGCGCCGTGGATCGTCGCCGACGTGGCCCGGGTCTCCTACCCATGGGGGTCACCCGACCGGCAGCGCGAACGGGTGGAGGAACTCAAACGCGACGGCTACCAGGTGATCTTCGACCAGGAGGGGTACGTGGTGCTGCATCGCCCGTGATCCCCTCGAACGAGCGGATGTAGGCCAGTGTGGCGTTCATCGATGCCTCGAGGGGCTGCACGTTGCGCATGGTCTGGGACAGCAGAGTGCCGCCCTGCAACGCGGACAGCAGCGCGAAGGCCAGTTCGTCGAGGTCTGCGTCGGCTCGAAGTTCCTCGCGATCGCGCATGGCCTGCAGCCCGTTGAGGATCAAGTCCTTCCAGCGCAGGAAGCCGTTCGCGAGGTCGGTCCGGGACTCCTCGTCTGTGGTGCTCAGCTCGCCGGCCAATGAACCGAGATCGCACTCGCCGCGGCAGCCGTTCTCCCGCTGCCGTTCGATCGCCGCGTCGGCCCAGGCGCGCAGGGCTTCGAAGCTGTCCAGGGCCGCGATCCGCGGCTGGCCGGGCTGGAGGACCGAGTCCGCCTGCCGGGTGATGACCGCCCTGATGAGGGCCTGCTTGCTGTCGAAGTAGTGATAGAGCTGCGAGCCGCTGACCTCGGCGGCCGCGCGTACGTCCTCGATACCGGTGCCGGCCACGCCGTGCTGGGCGATGAGCGCGGTCGCCGCTTCGATGATGCGGTTCCTCGTTGCCTGGCCTTTCGGGGTCAGACGACGAGGTTTCGGTGCTTCGGCCACGTCTCGAGGTTACCGGATAGTGGGTTGCGCAATCCAGAATTTGCCCCTACTTTCTGGACAGAACAACCCAGAAAGTGAGGCCGACAAAATGACCACCGTCCCCGAACGCGCCCGTACGGCCCTCGTGACCGGCGCGACCGCCGGTATCGGCCGCGCCGTCGCGCGGCAACTGGCAGCCGGCGGCATCGATGTGATCGCCCACGGCCGCGACCCCGAACGCGGTGCCCAGCTCGTCAAGGAAATCTCGGCAGGAGGCGGCAGCGCGCGTTTCGCCGCGGCGGACCTGGCGAACGCCGAGGAGGTCCTGGCACTCGCCGCAGAGGCGGGTGACGTGGACATCCTGGTCAACAACGCCGGAATCTATGCGTTCACCAGCACGCCGGATACAACGGCCGACAGTTTCGACCAGCAGTTCGCGATCAACACCCGGGCCCCGTTCCTGCTCGTCGGCGCGTTGGCGCCCGCCATGGCCGAACGTGGGCACGGGTGGATCGTCAACATCACCTCGACCGCGGCGACGTCGCCCGCACCGATCGGTGGCGCGTACGGCGCATCGAAGGCCGCCATCGAGCTGCTGACGCGTTCCTGGGCCACGGAATTCGGCGCACGCGGCGTCCGGATCAACGGGGTGTCGCCCGGGCCGGTCCGCACCGCGGGTACCACCGCCATGCTCGGCGACAACGTTGAGGCACTCGGACGGGCCAATCTCCGCGAGCGGATCGGAGAACCCGAGGAAATCGCCTCGGTCGTCCAGTTCCTCATCGAGGCCGGGAGCAGCTACATCAACGGCACCGTCATCGTCGCCAGTGGCGGCGAACCCAGCTCGTTGCCGGAATAGCAAGGCAGGCAGCCACCGGTACGCTGCCTCTCTCCGCATATGGTCATGTCGGGCGTGTCCGCACCCTTTCTGCGCGGCACCGGAGCGGGTGAGCGATCTGCCGACGGCCGCGCCATGAGCAAACAGGCCGACGACATGCGCGGCCTGCTCACCGCACTGGGCCTGCCGGGACCTCCGCAGCGCACGTGATATTTTGGACGGGCTCTTCAATGGGCCCGGTCTGGGGTGAAATTTTGGTGCTGGTTCGGTGCTGACACGGTGACCCGAGAGCTACCTGGGGAAACTGGGTCCTGGCTGACGATCAGCGAGGTCGTGGAGCACGAGACCGAGGTGCGGCGGTCGCGGTTTCTGTGCGCGCTGGGTCCGGCCGGTTCTGAGGAGGAGGCGCGGGCGTTCATCGCGGCGCGGCGGCGGGCGGACGCGTCGCACAACTGCACCGCCTATGTGATCGGCACGCGCACGCGGAAGGCCGACGACGACGGCGAGCCCGGTGGGACGGCGGGGACGCCGATGCTGGATGTGCTGATCCGGCGGGGGTTCGCGGACGTCGTGGCGGTGGTCACCCGGTATTTCGGCGGCGTGCTGCTCGGCGCGGGCGGTCTGGTCCGGGCGTACGGCGGCGTGGTGAGCGAGACTCTCGACCGGGCGTCGCCGATCACCATGGTCCCGGCCCGGCTGGTCACGGTCACCATCGACCACGCCCACGCCGGCCGCCTCGAGAACGATCTACGGGCCTCCGGCCACCCGCCGCGCGGAGTCGACTATGGCAACCAGGTCGCCTTCGAGGTCGCCGTCGCGGAAAGCGGCCTGCCGGGCTTCACGGACTGGCTGGCCACGGCGACGGCGGGCCGTGCGGCCGCGGCGCCTGGGGCCGGGTTGCACGTCCCCGCCACGTAGACAGTCGTCGGCGGCGGATAACGGGTGAGCTCAGCCCTCCAGGGCGTAGCGCATGACGCGGAGTTTGGCCTGTGCCTCGGCTAATTCACTGGCCGGGTCGGATTCGCCCATGATGCCGCAGCCGGCGAACAGGCGGGCGCGGTCGCCGGTGATGGCGGCGCAGCGTAACGCGATGCCCCATTCGCCGTCGCCGCGGGCGTCGATCCAGCCGACCGGGCCCGCGTAGCCGCCCCGGTCCATGTCCTCCAGTTCGCGGATGACCTCAAGCGCGGTCGCGGTCGGGGTGCCGCCGACGGCGGCGGTGGGGTGCATGGCGGCGACCACGTCCAGCACGGACGCGCCGTCGGACAGGCGCCCGGTGACCCGGCTGGCCAGATGCTGCACGTTCGGCAGGACCAGGAGCTCGGGCCGGTCGGGCACGTCGAGGGTCTCGCAGAGGGGGGTCAGCGCGTCCCGCACGGAGGCGACCACGCAGGCGTGCTCGTACTGGTTCTTCTCCGAGCGGAACAGGTCGGCGGGGTCGGCGCCGGTGGGCGAGGTCCCGGCCAGCACGAGCGACTCGATCGCCCGGCCGGTGTGCCGGACCAGGAGTTCGGGGGTCGCGCCGACCAGGAGTTTGCCGACTGAGCCGCCGACCGAGAAGGTGTAGCACTCGGGGTAACGGGAGGCGAGCCGGGCCAGCAGGGCGCGCGGGTCGATCTCGCGGTCGGCGGTGGCGATCAGGTCGCGGGCCAGCACGACCTTGTCCAGGCGGCCGCCGGTGATCTCCTTGACCGCGGTGGCGACCGCGTGCTCCCACTCCATCGAGGTGAGCGAGCCGTCGCTGTAGCGGATCCGGCCGGGGGTGCGGACCGGGGTGACCAGGTCGAGGGTGTCCTCGCCGATGGTGGTCAGCCAGGCGCGGCCGTCCCGGCGGGCCAGCACGGTCCTGGGCACGACGAGGGTGGAGCCGGGGGAGCCGGGGTCGAAGGTGAAGGAGCCGAACGCGACCGGTCCCGAGCCGGGCAGGCCCACCTGGTCGTGGATGTCGGCGGTGTGGAAGACCGAATTGAGCCAGGCCCGCGCCCAGGCGAAGCGGCCAGGCCCGTACGGGACGGTGACGCTGGCGGCCTCTCCCCAGCCGACGAGACCTTCGCCGTGCCGCACCCAGGCGTAGGGGGCGGTGTCGGGGAGACGCGCGATCAGGTCCCCGACGTCGCCTACCGGAACCGTGCGAACCACCAGGGGACGTTGAAGTCCGAGAGCGACACTCACTCCACACACTCTACGCAGAAACTGAACGTGTTCGACATTTGGGTGCCCCTTTGGGCGGGGGCTCCATGTCAAGAGCCGATAGGAAGTTGGTCATGGAAGGGACGCCTGCCCGGATGGTGATAGAGCAGACATCTTCGCGATCTCTAGCTTGGGCTCCCGGAGGTGCCCATGATCAAGAAGATCACGCCCGTGCTCGTGGTCGCGTTGTGCTGGCCGATGACCGGGACGGCGGCGGCCCGGGCCGAACCGGTGGTGCTGGCGGCGCTCGGGGATTCGATCAGCGTGGGCTTCAACGCCTGCGGCTGGTATGTCGCCTGCCCGTCGCGCTCCTGGGCGGCGGGCGATCACCCGGAGGTCGACAGCCACTACCTGCGCATGCTGGCCGCGGGGGCGGACGTGCGGGGCCGCAACCTGAACTTCGCCGTGTCCGGGTCGGCCAGCGCCGATCTGCTCGGGCAGGCGCGCGCGGCGGTGGCGGCCAAGGCCACCTATGTCACGATCCTGATCGGGGCGAACGACGCCTGCGTCCGTACCGAGAAGCAGATGACGCCGGTGGCCGCCTACCGGCAGCGCGTCGCGGCCGCGTTACGGGAGCTGCGGCCGACCGGGGCGCGGGTGTTCCTGGCCAGCGTCCCCGACCTCAAGCATCTGTGGCGTGTCGGCAAGGACAACCCGCTGGCCAGGACGTTCTGGTCGATCGGCAAGGTCTGCCAGGCGCTGCTGGCCAATCCGGGGTCGGCGGCGAAGAAGGACGCGGAGCGCCGGGATCGGGTGCGGGCGCGGGTCGTGGCGTACAACGCCGAGCTGGCGGCGGCCTGCGCCGAGTACGGCCCCGGCTGCCGCTACGACGGCGGCCAGGTCTTCGCCTACCCGTTCACGCTCGACCAGGTCAGCGCGTGGGACTTCTTCCATCCGAACGTGGCGGGGCAGCGGGCGCTGGCCGAGATCACGTTCAGGGAGATGGCCGACCAGCTGAAAGTGTGATCGCTCACAGCCAGCCGTTGTGGCGGGCCAGCCTGGCCGCCTCGACCCGGTTGCGGGTGCCGGTCTTGCCGATGGCCGAGGACAGGTAGTTGCGCACCGTGCTCTCCGACAGGTGCAGGCGGGCGGCGATGTCCGCGATCGTGGCGCCGTCGCCCGCGACCGCGAGCACGTCGCGTTCCCGGTCGGTGAGCGGGCTCGGCCCGGCGCTGAGCGCGGCGGCGGCCAGGGCCGGGTCGATCACGCGTTCCCCCGCCAGCACCCGGCGGATGCTGGCGGCGAGCTCCTCCACGGGGCCGTCCTTCACCAGGAAGCCGTAGGCGCCCGCCTCCATCGCCCGGCGCAGGTAGCCCGGGCGGCCGAACGTGGTGAGGATCAGCACCCGGCAGCCGGGCACGCGCTCGCGCAGGTCGGCCGCGGCCTCCAGACCGCCGCGGCCGGGCATCTCGATGTCGAGCAGGGCCACGTCGGGCCGGGCGTCCAGCGCGGCGGCGACCACCTCGTCGCCGCCGGCGACCTGCGCGACGATCTCCATGTCCGGCTCCAGGCCGAGCAGCAGCGCGAGCGCGCCGCGCATCATCGTCTGGTCCTCGGCCAGCAGAATCCTGATCATGCCGGTACGGTCACCCGCAGCCGGAACCCGCTCGACCCGGCGACCGCCAGCCGCCCCCCGGCCGCCTCGACCCGTTCCCGCAGGCCGCCCAGCCCGTTCCCTTCCACGGGTTCCGGCGCGCCCCGGCCGTCGTCGAGGATCTCCAGTTCGAGGCCGCCGGTGTCGCTGAGGGTGATCTGGCAGGAGCGGGCGGCGCTGTGGCGGATGACGTTCGTCACTCCTTCGCGTACGGCCCAGCCGAGGAGGGCGTCGGTTTCCGGCGGGAGCCGTACGGCGGAGGTCTGGACGCGCAGGCTGATGCCCGCGTCGGCGAGCACGTCGCGGGCGGCGGCGAGCTCGGCGTCCAGGCCGCGCCCGCGGTAGCCGGTGACGGCGGCGCGCACCTCGGCGAGGGCCTGGCGGCCGATCTGCTCGATGTCGGCGGCCTGCCGGGCGGCGGCCTCGCCGTCGCCGGGGGCGAGACGGCGCACGGCCTCCGCTTTGACGACCATGACCGAGAGGGTGTGGCCGAGCAGGTCGTGCAGGTCGCGGGAGAAGCGCAGCCGTTCCTCCGAGACGGCGACGCGGGCGAGCTCCTTGCGGGTCTCGGTGAGCTCGTGGATGGTGTCCCAGAGCTGGACGATGATCCACGGGATGAGCCCGGCGATGAACACGCCCCAGCCGGAGAACATCATCAGGAGCAGGCCGAGGTCGGCCGTCACGGCCAGGGCCACCGCGGTGAGGGCGAGCAGGAGCAGCATGCCGCGGGCGGCCCTGACGGCGGTTCCGGTGGCGATCGCGGTCATGGTCAGCACGAACGACCAGGCGCCCTGGAAGGCGAGCGCGGACGCGACGCCCACCACGATCAGGAGGGGGAGGGCGATCCTGGTGGCCCTGGCCCGGTCGGTGAAGGCGAGCCGGGTGGTCCACAGGTAGAGGGCGGCGACGGCGGCGATCGCGGGCCAGGCCAGCCAGGGCGGCTGGTTCCGGCCGGAGATGATCTCGGCGATGGGGAACCCGGTGAGCAGGACCCAGATGTGGATCCCGGTCGCTTCGGGGGTCTTCACGGTCTCCATCACACCATGCGGTCCGAGCGCAGGTAACCGTACCTGGCGTAGGCGGCGAAGACGGCGAACCAGGCGAGCAGCACCAGGGCCGAGCGGGGGTTGGGGGCGTGGTCGAAGGCGACGCTCCAGGAGAGGTTGGCGTAGCCGTTGACCGGGGACAATCTCGCGGTCGTGCCGAGCCAGCCGGGGAAGCTGGCGGTGGGGAACCAGAGGCCACCGACTACCGATAGGCCGATATATCCGGCCAAGTTGGCGGCGGCGGCGTTCTGCGGGGAGAGCAGGTAGCCGTTGCCCAGGGCGAACAGGCTGAACGGGATGGTGCCCACCCAGAGCAGGGCGATGATGACGATCCACTGGATCGGGTTGAGGCGGACGTGGTTGACCAGGGCGCCGGCGAGGAGGACGAGGGCGATCGACGGCACGACGATGATCGCGGCGGTGGCCGTCTTGCCGAGGATGACCCGCCACGGGGTCAGCGGGGTGAGGCGGAGCTGCCGCAGCCAGCCGAGGGATTTGTCCTCGGCGGTGCCGGTGCCGTTGCTGAAGGCGCCGCCGAGCGCGCCGTACGCGGCCATGCCGATCATCGACCAGAGGGCGCCCTCTGGGCGGTCCTCGGCGGGGATGGCCAGGGTGGTGAAGAGCAGATACATGATCAGGGGGACGGCCAGGCCCATGGTCACGTAGCCGGTGTCGCGGAGCATCTTGCGGACTTCGAGGCGGATATAGGGGATCATCGCCAGTCCTCCTTCGAGGTTTGATGAGAAGTCGTGATCTAGACAGCTGCGGCGGTGTGCGGCTGTCTATGGGACGGGTTTCTGGTCAGTAAGGGTGAGGAAGGCGTCCTCAAGGGGGCTTCCGGCGGCGAGTTCGGCGGCCGCCTTGATGTCGGCGCCGGTGCCCTGGGCGGCGATCCGGCCTTCGGCCATCACGACGATGCGGTCGGCCTGCCGGTCGGCCTCCTCCAGGTAGTGAGTGGCGAAGACGATGGTCTTGCCCCGGTCGGTGAGGCGCCGCATGGCGGCCCAGAAGTCGCGGCGGGCGCGCACGTCCAGGGCGGCGGTGGGTTCGTCCAGGACCAGCAGGCGGGGGTCGCCCGCGAGGGCCATCGCGAAGCGCACCCGCTGGCGCTGGCCGCCGGACAGGCGGTCGACGCGTTTGCGCTCGAGACCGGCGATCTGGGCGGTGGCGACGACCTCGGCCATCGGGAGGGGGTTCGGGTAGGTCGCCCGTACGAAGGTCAGCAGCTCTTTCACGGTGACCCGCGGCGGGGTGCCGCCTTCCTGCTGCATCGCGCCGACCATTCCGCGCTGTACGGCTTGCGCGGGGTCGCGGTCGTACAGGCGGGCCTGTCCGGAGTCGGGCGTGATCACGCCGAGCAGCATGCCGATGGCGGTGGACTTCCCGGCGCCGTTGGCGCCGCACAGGGCCAGCGTCTGGCCCTCGGGGATGGTGAGGGAGAGCCCGGCGACGGCGGTCACGTCCTGGTAGCTCTTGCGGATGTCGTCGAGGACGACGGCGTTCGTCATGGTCAGAACGGTATTTTTCCTGGCGGCTTGCCCGGCAGGCCGCGCAATCCTCTGTTGGGGAGGACAAATGTCCTGAGAGATGAGGTGTAATGAAGTAATTGGTGTATTGAAGGTGGTGCCCCATGGATGAGTACTCCAAGATCGTCGCGTCCGTCGCGGCAGAGCTGACGCCCAAGGTGGCAAGCGTCAAGGCGGGGCGGTCCAGCGGCTCCGCGGTGATCTTCACGACGGACGGGTTCCTGCTCACGAACGCGCATGTGGTCGGGTCGGCGCGGACCGGCTCCGCCGCCTTCTCCGACGGGACGAGCGCGGAGTTCGCGGTCGTCGGCGCGGATCCGCTGTCGGATCTGGCCGTGCTGCGGGCGCTGGAGCCCACCCCGCCGCCGGTCACGCTGGGGGACAGCGACACGCTGGTGGTCGGCCAGCTGGTGGTGGCCGTGGGCACGCCGCTGGGCCTCACCGGCTCGGTGACCGCGGGGGTGGTGTCGGGTTTAGGGCGTTCGCTGCCCGCGCGCAGCGGGTCCGCGGTGCGGCTGATCGAGGATGTCATCCAGACCGACGCGGCCCTCAACCCCGGCAATTCCGGCGGCGCGCTCGCCGACGCCGGCGGGCACGTGGTGGGCATCAACACGGCGGTGGCCGGAACCGGTCTTGGCCTGGCGGTTCCGATCAACTCCACGACGCGGTCGATCGTGGCCGCTCTGATGCGCGACGGGCGGGTACGGCGGGCCTACCTCGGGCTGGTCACGACGCCCGCGCCGCTGCCGCCCGCGATCAGGGAGCGGGTCGGGCAGGCGAGCGCGTTGCGGGTGGTGGAAGTGGTCGCGGGGTCGCCGGCGGCGCGGGCCGGGTTGCGGGCGGGGGATCTGGTGCTGAGCGCGGGGTGCAAGCCGGTGGGGGACGCGCAGGGGTTACAGCGGCTGATGTTCGCGGAGGCGATCGGGCGGCCGTTGCCGGTGACGGTGCTGCGCAACGGCGCCCTGGTAGACGTGATCGCGGAACCGACGGAACTCACGCCGTACTCTACTTTGTAAAGGCGCTCGCCTTGGATACTTACGGGGCTTGCAACAGTGCCGAAAGATCCGCTGGGCGGGAGAACATCGGCCAGTGGCTGGTGGGGAGTTCGCGGATCTGCCATTCCGGGCCGGTCACCGCGGCGAAGTAGGGGTGGCCTTGGGACATCAGGTCCTTTATCTGGGCTGTTGAGAACATGCAGCTCACGAGCGTTTTGGGGAGTTTGTCGACGGCGCCGGTGAGGAAGATGGGCTGGTTGATCGGGCCGAGCGGCTGGTCGGTGGCCCGGGCGGCCATCAGGTCCCTGGCCTCCTGGGTCAGACCCGCGGCGCCGGGATGGCTCTCCAAGGCGACGAAAGGGAACCGGTAGCCGTCGACGAGCGCGGCCTCCACGGTTTCCCGTCCGACGAGGTCGATCTGGGCCATGCCGTCCGGGACCGGGCCGCTGTCGACATAGACGACACGGGCGACACGTTCGGGGACCCTGCCGGCGGCCGCGGTGACCGTGCCGCCGCTTCCACTGTGCGCGACCAGGATGACGTCGTGCAGATCCTCAAAGGTGATGAGGTTGACGATGTCGTTGATGTGGTCGTCGAGGGTGAGCTCGGGTGAGAGCAGATGCGCTCGGTCGGCGAGCCCGGTGAGGCTGAGGGGGTACGCGACGTGCCCCGACGCCCGAAGATCGTCCACAACGTCCTTCCAGGCCCACGCACCCAGCCAGAACCCCGGCACCAGGACGAAAGTACTCATTACGCTCCTCTGATTCGTTGCTGTTTCGGCGCGAGTTCGCGGCTCTTGCCGAGGAATGGGATGTCGTGGCCGCCGACTGGCTCTCGACGGCGGTGAGGCCTCTTTGGCTCTTCTAATTCGTTGCTGTTTCGGCGTGAGCTCGCGGCTCTTGCCGAGGAACGAGACGTCGTGAGCGCCGCGTTGGCTTTCGACGACGTTGGGGCCTCTTGCCTCCTCAGATTTGTTGCTGTATCGGCG
>NZ_BLAE01000035.1:153726-286587 GCF_009687865.1 Acrocarpospora macrocephala | reverse complement strand
GAACAGCACGCCTTCCGTGCGGGCGGCCGCTTGGAAGCGGGTCAGGTGCTCGTGCATGACATCGTCTTTGCGTATCCCCTTGGCCAGGTGGGTCATGGGGATGGCGTGCTGGCGGGCAAAGGCGTGGATGGCCTGCTCGAAGCGTTCGCTGACCTGGCCAAGTGGAGCGGTGGAGGCGATGGGCAGACCGAGCTGGTGGTGGATGTAGCCGACCAGCGCTCGCGGATGTTGGAGCAGCGGCTGGTAGACGTTGAGGAACATCCGGTCGATCGACTCGATCTCGAGGGCCACATGCTCGGTCAGGACATCGGCGACGGTTCGGGGTAGCGTCATGACAAGCTCCGGTCGGATGTCGGCCCGAGTCGGCCGGCCACTGCCAGCAGGCGGTCAATAACGGGACACACAGTGTCACCGTCTCCTCCGGCCGGAGCCCTTTCATCTACCCCAGCCGTCACACATGGCTTGTCGGGCTGGGGCGAAGCCCCGTTAGTACTTGTTGCGACACCGTGATCATGAGGGTGTGTTGATGGCAGGGCGTAGCAGGACCCGCGCCGAGGCCGGGGCCGCCCGAGAAGCACTCCCGCCGTGGACATTGTCGAGCCATACCAGCGGGCTGGCAGAGGTTCGATCTCTGACACGGTCGAACCTCAGATCGTCGAACTGTTGACGGAGTTCTCGCAGATGCCGACCATGGTGATCGCCTAACGCGGAGCATCGGCGGCAGTATCCAAGCGGACATCACGTTCCGGGGCATGCCGCACTGGACATCCCCTCCGCGAACCTGCAACCTTCACGGAACCTCGGCACGGACGGATGCGTAGGAGTTCCCTTCCCTCTCCGCCAGGGCAGTGGAGAGGGAAACACCGACCTGCTGCCCGACGTCAGCCACCGCATCAGCCCCAGGCCACCAACAGAGCCCAATAACGACCCTCTTCAGGGCACCGGTTCTGGCACCGGAGAAGCAACCGCAGCGCGACGAAGCGTTCGTGAGCGCCAAGTAGCCCAGGCGAAGGAGCACGACCGGTTGTCCTGCCGCAGGAGCTTCTCCACTGGGATCGAAGCCTGCCTACAGAAGAAGCCCTGCAAGGCCCAACCTGGATGGATGGAACTATCGGCAACCGCAGTGTTTACTGTGGTCGAAGTCAGTCTGCTGGCAGAATGGGGTCAATGAGGCTAAGGGTGCATCCAGGAGGTTGGCATGGCCGGGCACTATCAGGACAAAAGCCAGATCTTCACGCTTTTCAACGGCGTAGGCATCCCGGCGTGGCGTGCCCCGCAAATTGGCGCACTCGGTGCGGTGATGGCCCACTGGTCGCTGCCGAGGAAGACCGCTGCGCTGGTGTCCCTTCCCACGGGTTCGGGTAAGACCGCAGTTGCTGCCGCAGCGCCCTATCTGTGCAAGGCGAACCGCGTGCTCGTTGTCGTCCCCTCGCAAGATCTACGGAAGCAGATCTCCGCAGCCTTTCAATCAGAAGACGTACTTCGCCGCATTGGAGCTCGAAACAGCGAAGATCGCCCGCATGTTATGCAATTAAGTGGCCGAATTGTGGACTGGTCAGCCCTAAACGCGGCCGACGTAGTTGTGGCTCTCCCTAATTCGATAAGCCCGATCTATTATGAGAACAACCTCCCTCCACGCGATCTATTCGATGTCGTAGTGGTTGATGAAGCCCATCACGCGCCAGCCAGTACATGGCGTGCAATTCTTGACTATTTTGATAGGGCACATGGGCTATTAATCACGGCGACACCACGGCGAAGGGACGGCCGACGCCTGCCAGGCGAACATATTTACCACTACCCGTTGCGGCAAGCGCTCGAAGAGGGTCTATATAAGCCAGTTCGACCTGTAATTTTAGACCTTCCCGAGAATGCAAGCGAGGAAACAAAGGATCGCCTGATCGCTGAAGAGGTCGTTCGGATCGCGCGAACCGCCGAGCATGCCACAAGCACCGTACTTGTTCGCGCCTCAAGCATATCGAGAGCAGAGGTTTTGGCATCCCTTTATAGTCAGCTAGGGCTTGAATTAGAACTTTTGCATTCAAAAATGTCCTCACGTGCGCGAAATGAGAAAGTGGAGGCACTAAGATCCGGTACATGTCGGGCCATCGCAGTTGTAGACATGCTTGGCGAAGGTTTCGACCTTCCCAGCATCCGTATCGCGGGATATCACGATAAGCACAAGTCCCTCAACGCAACTGTCCAACTAATTGGCCGACTAGTGCGTGTCGATGATCACTACCCGCAAGGTTCCATGCTTGTGACCGCTCGTGACATTGATGTGTTTCCACAACTACAGGGTGCGGTTCGCTCACTCTATGACGAAGACGCGGACTGGGCGGAAGTCCTGCCGGGTGTCATTGATGAATTGATTTCCGACGACATCGCCGACCGGGCTTACGTCCGTAACTTTCGAACAGCGCCTCCACAGTTGTCGGTTGAAGCAATTCACCCAGTCTGCCGATCCATTATCCACGAAGTTCCCGCGACTGGATGGGAGCCGTCGTTCCTGTCTGGGACTATTCCGGGGGCACTGACTGAGGGTTCGATTATAAGAGGAAAGGCTATCCTCTATTCGGCACTCAGCCCACGGAACGATACATTAATTATCGTAACAATGGCAGTTCAACGTCCCAAGTGGCACGCGGAGTCTGGACTTGACGCATCGACCTATGATCTGCATCTCATCTCGTGGCAAGCAGCTAGGCAGACAGATCAGGCACACCTACTTCTCATCAATTCGGCCGATACAGGGGTTATTCGCATAATACTCGAGGCTTTAAATGCCAAAGAACGAGTTCGTGCTGCTGACCCTGCTCGGATCCAAGATGCCTTCGATAGTCTGCCGCGCATCTCTGTTTCCAACGTGGGACTTAGAAATACGTATCACGGAAGTCAAGGCGTTCCTAGCTATAGGACCTTCGCCGGCAAGGGCGTCGAGCGCGGGTTACGCGATGCAGATACAGCTCGTGGTGCCCTCGGTCATGCAATGGCACAGATCACCAGCGAGGCAGGCACTTTTACTGCCGGGATAGCGACTGGCAAGTCGAAAATGTGGCAGACACGCCATGTGTCCTTGCGCGCACATGAGGATTTCGTCGTCGATCTAGCTGACCGCTACTGGTACCCGCCCATGGATGGCCCAGGTCGCCTACTACCAACAGTGGCCCGTGGATTCCGCCTACTTCAGTTCACGACTGCTCTTATTGCGGCAATCGATATGCATCCCGCCTTACGAGGACAGGGATGGTCTCTAGCTAACGGGCTGCTTTTAGACGAGCTCGACCTCCGCGAAGACACCTCTCGCGCGAGGACGGATGCCATACTCCCATTGCGTGCAATAGATCCGGCCAATCCATCCAACTCTCTATGGCTTGGTACGCAAGATATTTCGGGTACATTCCACGACAGTACCATGCCTGTCGAAGTACGAAGAGGGTACGGGCCAGTTTTTTCCCTTGCAGATATTTTTACGGATCGCCCACCCACGATATACTTTATAGATGGAAGGACGGTCCATGGAGGGACAGTTTATGAATCGCGTCCCGCCTTACATTCCATGCCGGACATAGATCACTTTGAATCCGCTTGGAGTGGCGTCGACATCACGGCGGAAACACGCGACACCGCAAAAAGGAAGATGCGAGGAATTTCTGTACATGAGAGTCTCGAGCAACACCTAGTTGACCAACCGCTCCGTAGGCGTCATCGATGGGTACTCTGTAACGATGGGCCGCGGGAGATCGCAGATTACATCGTAATCGAAATGGATCCAGGTCTCCAGGTAAGCATGGAACTCTGGCACGCGAAGGCATCACACGATGAAAAGCCTTCTCTACGCGTCAAAGATATGCAAGAAGTGATCGCTCAAGCCATCAAGAGTCGACGTTGGATCACGGATCGATCGCTGTGGGCTGAACTCGGTGCGCGTCTCGCAGGTAGGTCATCTCCGGCGATACGAGTCGTTAGAGGGAGTGAAAGACTACTGCGTGTTCTCTGCGGGGAGAACGCCATTCACCCCCAATGGTCAATTAAGGAAAGAGCGCCAATCATTACAGGCTGCATCGGAATTGCTCAGCCCGGACTTAGCCTTTCAGAACTTCATAAAGAGCTAAGGTCATCTCACCCGCGAATGGCCGCGCAGCAAATTCGAGAGCTCCTAACAGTTTGGCATGATGCGACATCGCCGATCGGTAGTGCAAAACTCATGGGAAGCAAGTAGCAATCGATTCAAATGCATGTTAGGAAAAGTTCCTATCTTTGTCCCGGTCATTGCTATCTACCTGCAGCGACAGAAGTGTCTGCGTCTGCCCCGATGTAGGGACGCACCATCCCTCAGTTCGCGAACGATCAGCCCTAGTTCATCAAGTGCGTTGATATCGTGCCTTTGTACCTGCGACAACACGGGGCCAGCACTACATGCGACTCAAACTGATCTTGGTGCAAATCCTGGGTCGCAATAAATGCCTTATCGCGACCCAGAACCTTGATCTTTCAAGATGGGAGACCGTCCGATGACCGAGTTGGACAACTGGAGGACGACACGACCACCCGCAACCGATGTCCTTCATTACTCCGCCTCAGGCCTCACTCGTGCCGGTCGAAAGGGGGCCCGCCCAGCGGTGGCACGACACTCTCCGAATCGGCCACCTCAACACTCTTCGCCTCGATGGCGTGGGCCCGTTCCTTCTCCACCTCGACGAGGATCTCCTTGGCCTCACGCTGTTCCAGTCCCCACCGGCTCATCAGTGGGCGTCGGCCTACGCTGATTGCCCTCACTGAGGCTCTCGATATAGGTGAGCCGCGCCGCCTCGTACCGGTCGGTGGGCAGACCGGCACCACTCGTTCCACCTCGACGAGAGTCTCAACGGGCTAGCACACGTGGCCTTCGGCCAGCGTCTCTATGGAGGGTCGCCGGGTGTTGCGGACGATCCACATCAGCAGTTCGTACGCGCCCGCGAAAGCCAGGGGTGCCAGGGCACTGACCAGGCGCGATCCGAGTCCACCGGACCAGCCGCGCGCCACATTCGCCGCCAGCGTCACCGCGCCCCCCAAGGAGAGCGCCACCCACGCCAGAACCGGCACACGCAGCCGGCGACGCGAGCAGTAGACCATCACCAGCGAAGCCATAACGATCACACCATCAGACATCGCCGGATACAGAATGGCCATGTCGTGCCGCTCACCAAGAGCGATCGCAAGACCATAGAAGTGGTGGTACGAAACGTAGGCAGCCGCGCCGGCGACCCCCAGCAGGACAGCCACCGCAAAGCCCAGGATGATCCGGTCCCCGTACCGATCGCGCTGAGTGCGTTCAACCGGGGCCTTTCCAACCAACACCCCGGCTATCGGTGGTGTCGAAGCGGAAACCGCCTGCTGAAGATCCCAACTGGCGGTTGCTGGAGTTCCTCGGCATGAGGGTGTGCCGCGCTGTCAGACCCGATTTTGTCGAGTTGGGTCCGGGAGTCGCCTCCTTGTGCGCTCATTCCGGGCATGAGACGTCTAGCCACGGGGCATCGACCCTGCTCAAGGCATGGGCGAACGGTTCAAGTCCGCCCGCATGCTCCACGCCGAGAAAGTCGCCGACGCGACGCAAATCCTGAAACCGCTTGCCTGTGGTGACATTGCGGTGTGATCTGGTGACGTACAGCGATGGGATAGGTTAAATGATCGCCAGTTGACGGTGTTGCAGCGGATCGGGAAGAGCCAGGAGCCGGTCAGCGCAAAAACGCCTGAGCTGGCGAGAACGGTGTACGCGCTTCGTAACCGCGGCTTGGTCACCACACCGCGAAAGGACGGATTCTGGCAGGCCGAGATCACCGAGGCTGGCCTCTTCTATCTGGAACACGGCCATCACCCGGACCGGCCAACTCCAGGCACAATGAGCAGCATCATCGTTGCCCGTGCACCAGTCGCCTCCAGAAGACGCGATGTCGGCCAAAGCCCCCTAAGCCTGGCCGAGAAGTTGATCGAACGCCTGCAACACAACGGGGGAACCCTCGAGATCGAAAACCCTGACCAGGAAACGCGCGCGTCCTACCGGCGGGCGATCCACGCGGCCAAACAACACAACCTGGTACCCGCAGGTTTCCATTTACGGCACACCGGCCGCAATGGCGGCGATCTGATCATGCGGCTCTTCGACGACGCGCATCCCGAGGAGACCGACTGGAACCGCGTCCGCCTCGGTGCACGCGACAAGGTCACCGATGCCGACGCGCTAGTCAAGCTGCTCCGGGATCATCCCGAGGTACTGGCCGTCTCCGAGGCCCTCAGGCCTCGGGCCCTCGACCTGGTCAAGTCCCTCGCCGAAGAAGCTCGCCGCCGCGGCCACAAACTCGCGATGTCCAAGAAGCGCAAAGCTCGCGGACTGTACGTACAGGTCGGTACGGGGCAGTACCCGGTTACCGTCAAAGAGGAACAGGACCAGGTGGTCCGCGAGCCAGGTCCGGAGGAAAAACGCCGAAGACCCTATGCCTGGCAGCGAGTCCCCGTGCAGTACGAATCCGTACCAACGGGACGTCTTCGATTGGAGTTGCCTCAGTCGCCGCATGGCCGGCGCGACCGGTGGTCGGATAGTTCGCGCTCGTTGGTGGAAAGTAAAGTACGCGAGGTCATCAAGGAGATCGAGCATCGCGTCGAGGCGGCGGAACAGGCTGCCCTCGCCCGGAGACAGCAATACGAGGAGTGGCTCGCCGAACAAGAACGAGAAAAAGCCGCGAAGCGGGCGCGCTGGGAGGCCGCGATGGTGCAGGCTCGCAACCGCGCAGTTGACGACTACCGCAACACGACATTCGCCAATGCCTTGGACGCCTGGGGGCGGCCAGCGAAATCCGCAAGTTCTGCGCCGCGCTCGACCAAACTGCGGCCGACTGCCAGGAGCCGGGGGAAGCCGAACGCCTGCAACCTTGGATCGAGTGGGGACACGCGATCGCCGACCGCCTGGACCCGCTCCGCGGTCCATCTCGTCTCGCCCATGCGGGTTTCGACAAAGATCCAGCTCCAGACGACCTGCGCCCTTACCTCGGGGATTGGAGTCCCCACGGCCCCCAAAAGGAGTATTACCGGCCTCAAACCGAACAGCGAGCACAGGTCAGCGATGCCTACCGCGAAAGCTGGTCACATGGACGCCGAGGTCGGCCTCAATGGTGGCGGCGATAGCGTGACACTTGCGGGCCCTCAACTCCGACACTGCGCGCTGGACCAGCTCACCCAGACGTTCGACTTCGGCCCGTAATGCCTTGAGCTCGTCGTAACGGTCGATGGCTTCCTTACCGCACCACTCATAGAGCGTGCTGACGACGGTCTCCAGTCGTTCCAGTTCACGGTCGGTCTTCTCATGGCCGTACCAGGACTCGTTCCGGCGTTGTGTCTTCAGGGCCGCTTCCTGCTTCGCCATGGCCTTGAGGATGTCTCCGCCCAGGACCTGAGCCACTCGCATGGCCACCTGGCGCGTCGTCGGCCACGAGGCGACATAGGTTCCGACCCTGTCCACAAAGGCCAGCGGCTCCTTACGCAGTTCCTGAGGGTCGAGACCAAGCCACGACGCCACCCCGTCGAGATCGGCGATCTCCATCACTCCGGCATCCGCGACAGCATGCCGGAGACGAATCCTGTTCTTCGGCCGAACATGACCGAAGAGCAGCTTGGCCACCTCGAATTCCGCGCTACCTCGAACCTCACGTGAGCGTTCAATCGCCGCCGCCCA
The DNA here is from genome assembly GCF_009687865.1 of Acrocarpospora macrocephala. Taxonomy (GTDB): domain Bacteria; phylum Actinomycetota; class Actinomycetes; order Streptosporangiales; family Streptosporangiaceae; genus Acrocarpospora; species Acrocarpospora macrocephala. The sequence continues at coordinate 278,879 of NZ_BLAE01000035.1, read as the reverse complement.
CCGGCGATCGTCATCAAGGAACGCCCCGACGTCAGCCCACGGAGCGACCAGTTGACCACGTGCTACCCACTCCTGCAGCCCGGCCTCCTCGCCGTCGAGAAAACGTACATGCAGATCGCCGTGTTTCCGCGGCCCGTCGACCCGGACCACCTCTACCTGGTACACCCGCTCCCCGACGGCCTTCGGCTGATCCCTGAACGCCCAGACATCACCGACGTCCATAAACTGTTCACCTTTCAAATCCGGCAAATGCCACACTTTCAAGCAATCACCCTCGGTGCTTTGGTGAATCTGCCCGGTAGCGCACGCCAGCCTGGTCACGGAACTGCCCACAGGTGCTGAGACCAGTGTTGCCGAACTGTACCGAATCGCTGGGCTTCCTTTGAACGGTAAGAAGCGATCAGAGCCGCAGCCAGGTCAGACGGCCCTGGACTCTAGACGCCAGGAGTTCAGAAGTTGCGATGCAGGGAAACCTACCTAACCTACTTAGGGATGTTAGGGCAGTTAGGGAAGTTGAGGAAGTATTCGTGTGCACCACTGGATGAGGAAGCCACCTATTCGGTTGAAAATTCTCATCCTCAATGATCTCTAGCGGGAGATACGGGAAAAATCTTGCCGCAGACCATGTACCTTTCCGTTTGACGAGGCAGACCTGCCACTTCGGAACCGCTTCTTCACACGAGCATGCGCCCAAGTGAGCAAATCCGTTGGGCAGACCAGTGGAGAACGGAGAGGATCATGATGGGGAAGCATCGTCGCGGGGAAAATCGTCGTGAGACGTGGGTCGGAACTCTGCAAACGGGCTTGAGGACGGTCCGAACAATCGCATGGATTGTCTGGATTGTCCGCTCTCACGAGACCTCGTAGGTGGTCGGGCCTCCTGCCCGCAAGAGTTGCGTTCCCTGTCGGCAGGAGGCCCTTCCACATGCGTAGCTTATGACCCCTAATCTTGATCTGGTGTCTAAGTTTTTGATTGCGCGATCGGCAGGTTGGGGAATCTACGCTTGCGGTCTATAGAACCAACACTTAGACGTCAATGCGAAAGTCCCTAGCGGGGCCGGAACTCAGACACCGCGTCCATCCCACGCATGTCGCTGGGCGGCATCACGGCCTATGTGTGGAACGTCTGGCTGCCTTCCGCATCGGTGGTCTGTGCCCTGTCTTTCTCCACCTCAGCGATGATCTCCTCCGCCTCGCGCTGCTCCAATCCCCACCGACGCATTAGTGGACGGCGACCAAGGCGCTGCTTGCCCTCACCCAGGCTGTCGATGTAGCTGAGCCGTGCCGCCTCATACCGGTCGGCGGCCAGCACTGGCACCACCCGTTCCACCTCGATCACTGTCTCAACGGGCTGGCACATGTGCTCATTCGCCTTGACTTCGTCCGATGGTCGCCGAGTGTTGCGCACGATCCACATCAATAGCTCGTACGCCCCCGCGAAAGCCAGGGGTGCCAGGGCACTGACCAAGCGCGATCCGAGTCCGCCGGACCAGCCGTGCGCCACATTTGCCGCCAGCGTCACCGCGCCGCCCAAGGCGAGCGCCACCCACGCCAGCACTGGCACACGAAGCTGGCGACGCGAGCAGTAGACCATCACTAGCGAGGCCATGACGATGACACCGTCAGACATCGCCGATACAGGATGGCCATGTCGTGCCGCTCACCGAGAGCGATCGCAAGACCGTAGAAGTGGTGGTAGGAGACGTAGGCAGCCGCGCCGGCGACCGCCAGCAGGACAGCCACCGCGAAGCCGAGAATGATCCGGTCTCCATGCCGATCGCGCTGGGTGCGCTCGATCCAGACTCCTTCGATCGGCACCGCTTCCCCGGCAATTGTTCGTGTGGAGGGGTGACGCACGGTCTGGCTCCTGGGTTGATCAGGTTGCTGGGATGCAGGAAGGGGTTCGGTGTTGCAGTCACCGAGTCGCTGCTCCCGTACCGCCACTTTCCTGAGCGCGGCGGAAATCGGCTGTTGAAGATTCTGAGCTGGCAGTTGCTGGAGTTCCGCGGCATAGTCATGTGCCGCACAATCAGATCTGATCTCGTTGAGGTGGGTGTGGGCACCACCTTCCTGCGCACCTAGTCCGGGCATGAGATGTCCAGCCATGGAGCGTCGGTGCTGCTCAGGAGATAGGCGAACGGTTCAAGTCCCCCCTCGGACACAAGCCGCACATGTGGAGGCCAGGGAGACCTGAGCCTCCATCATTGTTTGTACAGCTGGCTGTGAGCTGGACCTTCGCCATGTGACAGGCTTCTACGGGGTGGCCGGAGCCGGGCCGCCCTTCTAGATCAAGGACTACCCCTGTTGCGGCAAGCGCCCCCAGCCAGGTCGAATGATCCTGATCGCGCTGTCTCGCGTGACTTCATTCGAGGGCCTCTCCTTCGAAGGACTCTCTTGTCTGACGAAGCACATGAACGCCTATGACGTAGTCAAAGCGTGCTCTTCTGGCCCATCGCTGAACGTCGCGCGACTTTCATTCCAGGGGTATCCCAGGTACCTTTGGGTACTGGAGGTTGTTGTGGCTGGTTCAAACGTGGCACCGCTGAAGGTGGACTCCGAAACCGATCGCCTCATCTCGCATGGGGCGCATTTCCTGCACGTGACGAAGAAGGAGTTCGTGGCGCAAGCCGTACGGGTGTATCTCCAGGTCCGCCAAGCTGAACTGCACGCGGCGATGCAGGAGGCGATGGCACAACTGGACGGGACACACACCGCCCGGATGGCGCTGGTCTCCGGGCTGACCAAGGAGCAGATCGAGGAGCTCGGCGGGGTGGAAGGGTGAATCCGACTCGCCCGACCATCCGTTGCCTCCGACTCCCACCGGGCCCCCGCGACCTTCGGACCCCCGGGACTGCTCAGATGGCTGGCGTGTCCAGTGCTGTCCGGTCGGCTGCGGTGAGGAGCAGCCGCTTGCCTTTGCCTGGGGCCTCTTCGCCGTAGGTGACCCACCCGTGTGCGTGCGGGCCGCGGAAGGTGGGGCAGGGATGCCCGAGCGTGCGCTGACGCGAGTGTTACGTCATCACCCCCGAACTTCTACGCGCGGCCCGCGACCTACCGCCCAATCCCAAGCACTCGATCACCTCGATCGCCAAGCTGCTCGGTGTCTCGCCGGGGACCCTGTACAACCACATCCCTGACCTCCGTGAACTGCGCGACGACGCCGAGGTCACGGTCGAACTCGTCTCCGGTCACCTGACCCTCACATAGCCTCACGAGGTCGCCCTGTACACGAGCGCCTTCAAGGAACTCGCCGCCCTGGCGGTGTATGGCAAAGCCGCCCGTGGATCAAGGCGATCCAGGCCGTGGATGGCTAGGGCCTGGATCAAAGTCGGTTAGGCGGTACAGCTCTGCCGTACATCGGATGAAATGTCGGGCACGGCCGTTAAGGTCCCCGCCATGGCCATCTTCAACGCCCCCCACTATCCATGGAACGATCTTCTCCACACCGTGAACAATGCGGCTCAGGAGTACTTCGCGCAGTACAGGGCTCGTCTGGCGCAACGCCCAGCGCAGTCGGACGACGGATTCGGTCGCGCGTCCTGGCTCGGCGCAACCGGCGCCAGTGAAGCCGAGATCGTGCGGCACGAGGAGCGGCTCGGCATGCGCCTACCGCCAAGCTACCGGGAGTTTCTCCAGGTCACCAATGGCTGGGATGAGTACAGCCATTCGAGTCTCCGCCTACTGACTCTGGCTGAGGTTGGGTGGACTCGTGATGTCGAGCCGATGATCGCCCAGATCTGGGATGGCCTGGATGGTGCCGACCCGCAGGACGAGTGGTATCTCCACCAAGAGTCCATGTCTGCCAGCCTCTGCGTCTCCGAGGAGATCGAGGGGCAGGTGTGGCTGCTCAACCCACACGTAGTCGGGCCGGACGGCGAGTGGGAGGCATGGGACTTCGCGAGCTGGCATCCGGGCGAGGTCCGCTACCGGTCGTTCTGGGACCTCATGGAATACCAATTCGGCAGGTACCTGGCGTGACTTCGGCACACCTTGCCGTGAGCCTTCCCTCGCGCACATAAACCACTCATTCTCAGTGTGGTTCTACGGCAGTCTCGTGAACACGCGTGATTGTTTTTTCGAGGCCGGTGTAATTCCCGGCGAAGGCCAGGATATCCGTAGTCAGAGCACGTTCTTTGCTCGCGGGAGAGGCGGCATGGGCGGTGTCGGGTTCTCGACGCATGAGGATCGGCCGGTCGCTGCCGGTGGCGTGTTGAAGGGCCGCGCACATCTTGGTGACGTGGGCCTCTCCGGTCTGCAAATCGGTTACCGCGCCGACGAAGAGGAATGCGGGATAAAGGACTCCGGGCGTGACGTTGTGGTACGGCGAGTATCCGAGAAGCCATTGGAGTTCTTCGGGTTGGGCGGCGGTGCCGAATTCATCCGTCCACGTGCATCCCAGGCCGAAGTGTTCGTAGCGCACCATGTCGCACAGTGGGCCTTCGGCGACAACCGCGGCGTACAGGTCTGGTCGCTGTGTGGCAGCGGCGGTGACCAGTAGCCCGCCTGCGGACTGGCCAAAGATCGCCAGTTGGTCGGGGGTGGTCAGACCGGTGTCGATGAGCCAGGTCGCGGCGTCGTTGAAGTCGCTGATCGCACGCTGTTTGTATGATCCACGGCCGGCGTCGTGCCAGTGCTGGCCTTCTTCTCCGCCTCCGCGCACACAGGCGACCGCGTAGGTGCCGCCGGCGCTGACCCATGCGGCTGCCAGGGGGAAGAACCATGGACGCATCGGCATGCCGAAGCTGCCGTAGCCGTACAGGAGGGTGGGACGAGGGCCCTCATGTTCTTCGGCCGGGGTGAACAGAAACAGCGTGATCTCGGTGCCGTCACCGGCGCGATAACGAACGCTGCTGCTTCGCATTTCTCCGGTACGTCCGGCTGTTGTGGCGCCGGTTTCCTGCTCCGTCCTCCCGCTGATGGCGTCGTAGCGATAAATCGTGGGGGGAGTGGTCACGTCGCAGTAGCTGAACCATGCGCGATGTCCGTGGGGAATGGTGGTCCGCAGGGATGACACGACGCCCGCGCCGGCGAGGGGCAGGCTGGTGAGCGGCTGGCCAGTGGCGAGGTCGTGCAGTGTCAGGGTGGAGGTGCCGTGGCGGGAGCGTGCCACCAGCAGGAGGGGCTGCGGAAGCGCGGGATCGTCCAGGACGAGACACTCGTCCAAGGGGGCTTGGCGATCTTCGGCTACCAGCGCGCGCCATGCGGCCGGGTCGGTGTCGTGCCGGTACGCCATGCAGATGCGGCCACACGGGGCCTGGTAGTCGGTGACCAGCAGCAGATTGTTGTCCGCGAGGAAGCGCGGGAGAACGCGGGCTCGTAGGGTAGATCCGTCCACGATCTTGATGAAATGCGGGGCTTCCGGATCGACGAGCTCGGCCACGTACACATCGTTGTGTGAGGCTGGCCCGACCGTCGCGGTGATCGCCAGACAACGGCCGTCAGCGCTGACCGTGAGCCCGTAATAGTGGTCTGGGGCATCGTCGCCGCCGAACACCACCGCGTCGGTCTGCCAGGGCGAACCGACCCGATGCAACCTCACCCGCCGATGCAACCGCATGTCGCCGGGGGCCAGTTCCTCATCGGGAACACGACTGACGTAGTAGAACGCGTTCCCTCCCGGCAGCCAGGCAAGCGAGGTGTTGCGGGCGCGCGGCAACGGCCCGTCCACTGTCTCCCCGGTACGAACGTCCACCACCATGATTTCGCTGCCAGGCTGCTCGGCGACCTCCATCTGCACAGCGACGCGTTCGCCCTCGCGTGATGGCCACCAGGCATACAGCCCGGTATGCCCGGACGGATCGATCTCCACCGGATCGACCAGCACCCGCCTGTTCCGCTCAGCGTCGATGGCGAGCAGGCGCCGTTGCTCATCCTCCCGGAGCTGTTCGGCAAGGAACATGACCGAACCACGCACCATCGGCGGTTCCGACACGCCGAAGGAGGACACCTGATCCACCAAAGACGCCCACGACTGCTGCTCACGCCATCCGGCGCGATACGCGTCGAAGAGACGATCCTGGGCCGCGGCCCAGTCCCGCACACGTGCGTCATCGCCGTCTTCCAACCACCGATAGGGATCGGGGACCGGAAATCCGAACAGATCCTCCACCACATCGCTGCGCCACGCGGCAGGGTAAAACAATCGTGCCATAAACGCCCCCAGATGCATCGCCCCGCCTGCCACAGGCCCGAGGTACTGCGGCCTGTTACGCACGCAGTACCTCGGTTCTTTCACTTACGACTGACCGCGAAGAATGTCCGCCTGCCAGTTGCGTACACCCCCAACGCGGGGAGCCGGACCGGTAGAGCTGTACGGCAGGTAGCCGTTCATTTCAGCCTCCCGAATCTGTTGATTCGCCCAGAATGAGCGAGTTCGGCAACAGACATCCCCGTGGCCACGATCGATAAACACGCGCATCACTCTCGACAATGAACGCACTAAAATTCACGCAAGAAAAGAATGAATACTGGAATACGATACGGGAGATCAATCCTCACCCAAAAGCAACTTGGGACCTTTCGAGATAGATCCACGGACAGACGAAAGCTCTCCCATCCTGAGACCAAGAGCAAGTGATGGTTACCGCTGGTGTCAGCGGGCGGGGTCGAGGATGACGCTCACCTCCGTCCCACAGAACAAGGTGCCGTCGAGCAATGCTTCGCATCTCGGGTCGTGAACGTCGCGGAGCGCCTTGGCACGGGGAATTCCGGGTCGCTGCGTCCATCCTGTTCCGGCGCATCGGGAACGCGCACCGCCCGAGAGTCCGTGTTACAGCAGAATGGCTTACCGCAGTCGTTCGCCAGCTGGAGGGCGAGACGGCGCTGCGGCGGCGCCTGACAGTGACGGCCAACAACCTCGCCTTCGAGCGGGACGGCCGCCGGAACGCTTCACCCACACCCTCTTCGGCCGCTCTCGCCGTCCTCCGGCTCACGCTGGATCTCCCCGCTGGCCTACCTCGCCGAAAGCACGCTGGTCAGCGGGCCGGTCACCGTGAAACCGCCGTCTGCAGTGCTTCCTCGACGACTGCCAGGTCCTGATAACTCATGCCGACGCTCTTGTAGATCGAGATCCCGGCAACCGGATGAACCTGTCCGGCCGCGAGGTCACCGAAGTCCCTGATCTCGCCGGCTTGTAGCACGTCAGCGGCGAGGGCCTTGATGATGTCGCCGGCTTCACGCAGCGCGGTCTGGCGATGTTCGACGAGCACAAGAGAAGCCCGGGAGAACACGGTGTGGTCCAGTTCGCTGGCATCGGGAGTGTGCGAGCCGACCGCGACTACACACACGTGCTCTCCCAGGCTCTTTCCGTCGAAGACAGGTGTCGGCGAGGTGGTCGCGCAGACGACGACGTCCGCCGTCGGCACGTCGTCAGGAGTACCCGCTCGGACGTCGAGCCGGTCGGAGCTCAGCTGGGCGCAGAGTACGGCCACCGGTTCGGGGCGTCGGCCGACGATACGGACGGATTCGATGGGCCTGACCGAGCAGATGGCTTCGACATGCGCGCGGGCTTGCGGTCCCGAACCGAAGACGATCAGGTGACGTGCGTTCTGCGGGGCCAGTCTTCGGACGATCATCGCTGACTGGCCGGCGGTCCGCAGGGTGGTGAGGCTGGTGCCGTCGAGGATGGCGAGTGGCGAGAGGTTGCGGGCGTCGAACAGGACGTAGAGAGCCTGCACGCGGGGAAGCCCGTGCCGCCCGTTCTCCGCACCCACGCCGACGAGCTTGACCCCGACCGCGTTCTCGCCGGCGGCCGGCATCACGAGCAGCTCACCGCCGATGGTGGGGATGGCGAAACGATCGAAGAACTGTCCGGCTCCGAACGCGGCGGGAACGGCCTGTTCGAGCGCGTCGATCACCTTGGGCCAGGGCAACCGGGCGACCATCTCGTCCGCGTCGAGGAATGGGATAGCAGAAACTGGGCACCTCCGCTTAGGGAGCCTCGGCAGGGCGGCCGCGGCCGGGGAATTCGTGTCGTGCGGGCTGCAAGCGGTCAGGACCGGCGGATGATCCGCCCCGTCCGCTACGACGAGGAGCGGACGCCAGCCGGGTCGAATCGGTGCGCGCCACCATCACGCCACCGCGCCGCTCTTGTACAACTGCTCGATCCGGTCCGCCGAGTAGCCGATGCCTGCGAGGATCTGCGACGTGTGCTCCCCAAGGGCCGGCGCGACCGACTCAGGCGCTGGAGTGCGACCGCCGTAGCTGATCGGGTGCCCGACGAGCCGCACTCCTGACCCCCCCTCGACATCGACAGTAATGAAAGGATCAAGGGCGCTGACCGGCGGATGTTCGGCTATGTGCTCGTAGCTCGTGACCTGCGCGCACCAGATGCGCTTCGCTCGGAGCATTCCGATCCATTCCTCCGACGTCCGGCCGAGGAAGTGCGGCGCGATTCGCGAGTAGATCTGTTCACGGGCGTCGAACGCATCGCCGAACTCGTCGGCCAGGTCGCCGAGGTCGCTCAGATCGATCTCAATTTCCATCGCGGCGAGCACATCCGCCAGCGGCGACTGGGAGAGCGCGATGTGCCCGTCAGAGGTTGGGTATACACCTCCCGGCGCAACCGTGTAGCTGGCGGTCAGCGGAACTGAGCGATGTTCGTATCTCCCCCCATTGAGGTATACCGATAGCGGCTCAGCCTGGAGTTCGAGTGCCGCACGCAGCATCTCGACTTCGACGTGCTCTCCGATACCGGTCTGCCGGCTCCGCACGAGCGCCGCGGTGACGCCGAACGCGAGCAGGGTGGCCGTGTGCATGTCGACGATCGGAGCGCCGTAGTGGGCAATGCTGCCGGCGCGTTGCGACATCCACAGCATCCCTGCTTCAGCCTGGAGGAGGTAGTCCTGACCGGGCAGGTCGGCGAACGGGCTGTTGAGCCCGTAGCCCGACGCTGATCCGTAGACGAGAGCCGGGTTCAGGTGCGACACCGACGCATAGTCGAGGCCGAACTTCGCCAGAATCCCCGGCCGATAGTTCTGGATGACGATGTCGGCAGATTTGACCAGGTCGAGCGCTACCGCCCGTCCTTCGTCGGACTTGAGGTCGACAGCGATGCTCTTAGTGTTCCGGCTGCCCATCATGAGGAGCAGACTCGTGTCGCCGAACATCGTGCCTCCCGGTGACCACGACCGCTCCCATGCACCGCGACCGACCGGTTCGACCTTGATTACCTCGGCCCCGAGATCGGCCAGATACTGTGCCGCTCCGGCTCCTACGAAGAAGTGCGTGAACGACACGACTCGCACGCCCGAGAGCAGACCTTCATTCATCTGCTGCCCCGCCTTCATCGTGAAGCCGTTGTCGCGCGCAGACCGGCTGCGTCGAGTGCCCGCGATAGTGCCTGCACCTCGCCGGGATCGGTTATCGGGAGCAGCGGGCCGCGCACGGTCGCCGTGGGAAAGATCCCGAGTTCGCACAACATGACCTTCATCCGGGTGTGCGAGTCGCACAAAGGTGGAGCAAGAAGCACTTCGGTAAGCGCGAAGAGTCTGCGCTGCGCCGCGCGTGCCTCGACAAGGTCGTCGGCGAGGACGCGGTCGTAGATATCGCTGAGAATGGGAGCGGCGACACTGCCGATGCCGGAGATGATGCCGTCTCCGCCGATGGCCAGCGAGGCGAACAGCCAGGCGTTGTTGGAGGAGAGGATCCGGACCGGTCGCCCGAGATCCGCGAGCGCCGCGCAGTTGCGCTCGTAGTCGGCCGGGTAGTCGCTGCTCTCCTTCACGGCTACCACGGCGCCGACCTGCTCACAGATCGTCCGAAGCAGCGAGGTCGGGTAGCCCATGCCGGAACTGAGCGGGTACTGAAATAGACAGATTGGGAGCGACGTCGCGGACGAGACGGAGCGGACGAACTCCACCGCCATGTCCGGCCGATCCTGCACCCCGAGCCGGAACCCGGACGGCGGGAACAGCAGGATCCCGTCCGCGCCCGCCCGCTCGAACTCGCCGGCGAGCGATTCGGCCTCGTCCGTCGCATCCGCGATGACGCCGGAGATCACGGCTACCTGTGTCCCGACAGCAGCCTTCGCCAATGCGATGAGTTCCAGACGTTCGGCCTGGCTGAGACTCGACGCCTCACCTGCGTGACCGTTGACGACAATGGCAGTAACGTGGGGCGCCTGAGTAAGCGCCGTGACATGGCGTACGAATGCCTCCCGATCGATCTCCAGCGTGTGGGAGAACGGGGTCAGTGCGGCCGGCCACACGCCAGCGGGAAGGGTAAGTTCAGGCGACTCGGTGTTCTTCTCCATGATCCCTATTTCTTGTGGTTGTCGTGCGCATCTGTCACTGGATGCTGCGAAGTCGACGACATGTTCCAGACACCGCGTTCGGTGGTGATCCATAGCGCACGCGTCGTCGTGGCGGCGTCGTTTGCCCAGCGGTGAGCGACATGGCTGCTGAAATGGGTGCTGTCCTGCTGCGAGAGGACGAGGACATCACTCCCCAGCCAAAGGCGCATGCGCCCCTCGAGCACGAAGAGAAACTCTTCGCCGTCGTGCTGGTAGGTTCCCTCACTCGCTGCGCCAGGGGCGAGGGTGACTAACTGGGGCTCGAGCAGACCGTTGAGCTCGGACAGCCACTCGTACTGGATGCCCGGCGCGACCTGGAGCACCCGGCCGGTCCCGGCCGAGTGCGTTCCCGAATGCGGCTGCACGTCCACCGGTGGGTTCCCCATGAGCGCGCTGGTCAGCCGAGCCTTCGATGTCGGCGACATCGCGCCGACCCCACGCTCGATCGAGCTGATGAAGGAAACGCTCAGCCCTGACCGTGCGCTCACCTCGCGTAGTGTGAGCCCGGCGGCCTTGCGAAGCCCCCGGTAGTACGCGCCGTCCGTCTCCTCTTCGCCGGTAGCGGGAGCGGACCACGTGCTCTCGGATTCGGCACGGGCCCCATCCTCCTCGTCGAGGATGGCACGTATTGCCGCCGCGTTCACCTGTCGAACACGACGCCACCATCGGATCGTGCGGAGCCTGACGAGGTCATCGGCCGTGTACATGCGCCGGTTCTGCTCGTCGCGCAGCGGTGAGAGGAGGCCCTGCTCCTCCCACGCCCGGATGGTCCCAGTGCTTACGCCGATAGTCTTCGCAACCTCAGCAATTGCGAAGATACGTCCGTCTGTCATGGCCTCTCCAACGATCACCCGTGCGACTTAGATCGATCGCCGCCCGTTGCAAGCACCTATGAGCTCTGCGAAGCGGGGGCTCTCCTCGACGTCAGCATCGTAGGGTTGCGCTCGAACGCGAAGAGCATGAGGGCGATTTGTGCGGTCTCGTTCCGAAACGCATGCCACCGACCCGCCGGGATCGTCAGATAGTCACCAGCCGACAGCAGCAGGTCGCGTCTGTCGAGCGTCATGACCAGCTCCCCGTCGACGACATAGATGAACTCGCTGATGGAGTGGCACAAGTGCTCCGTCGCGGCCCCGGCGGACATGACCGTCACACCGATGTGAATCGCCGCCGAGTCCGCGGCTTCGACGTCGGGCATAATGGACAGGACTCGCTGTACCACAACGCTGGGGCGCAGTCGCTCGTCCTCTTCGAGCCGGAGGCGCCGTACCGGAACAGCCGGGTCGCTCATGCCTCCCCACGTGCCTTCCACGCAGCCGCTATCTCCGCACGCGTCGCGAACCATACGCCGTCCTTCTGGGCGGCGTAGTCGATGAAGTCACGAAGTGCCGAGATTCGCCCAGGGCGGCCAATGATACGGGGATGCAATCCGACGGACATGAGCCGGCAGGAACTGGAGGACTCCTCGTACAGGACGTCCAGCGAGTCTGCGGCGTACCGGAAGAAGTCGCGGGCCAGGTACGGACCGTTCGACTGCCAGAATCTGAGGTCGTTGACATCCGGCGAATACGGCACAACCACCCAGGGCCGATCGTCGACGGTTACGGTGTAGGGGGTGTCGTCGGCGTAGCTGTCGGAGTCGTACTCGAAACCGCCCTCCTCGACGACGAGCTTTCGTGTCCGTTCGCTTGCTCCGTAGCGGCTGTACCAACCGACCGGTCGGCGTCCGGTGGTTCGTTCGATGCTGTCGACGGCGGCGAGGAGGTGTGCCCGCTCCTCCTCCTCTGTCAGCCGGAACACCTCCTCCCACCGGTAGCCGTGGCTGCAGACCTCGTGCACGTCGCTCGCGCGAAGATATGCGGCGACCTCCGGATTGGCTTCCAGGGCCACGGCCGCGGCGAAGACGGTCGACGGAACCTCGAAGTCGTCGATCGTTCGCAGGACTCGCCACACCCCGACGCGAGAGCCGTACTCGAACATGGACTCAACGGCGAGGTTGCGCGTTCCCGCCGGGAACGGGTAGTCGGGCCACTCACATGAGGTCTCCGCGGGGGCGGAGGTCTGGAGGTGCGTCATCTCTCCGCCCTCCTCGTAGTTGACGACGATCGACACCGCGACTCGGGCGCCGTTCGGCCATGGACCAGCCGGCGGGCGTGGACCGTAACCGACGAAGTCGCGGCCCGAATCCTGGTTCATCCGTTCTCCTCTCGAGCGGGTGCCGGGCGCGGCGAGGCCGCCGCCCGGCACGTGCTGTGGATGCTCAGAGTTCCTCACCGAAGTTTTGAGTGGTTGGCAGCTGCCAACTCAAACCCCTCGCGGTTTCGACATACTCGGGCCAGGGAAGATCGATCGGCGGCTTGAAATCGGCTGGCAGCAGCGGCGAGTGGAACCGCTCGTCGGCGTTGTCACGCCGGCGCAGGAACTCCTCCCTCGCTTCCTTGCGAAGCTCGGGGTTTTCGAAGTATTCCAGCGCGCTGAGGGCGAGCGTCTTCCCGCCGTAGATCCACGTGGGATCGATCGCCGCTGGGATGCCGTTCATGGTGTTGTTCGCCCAGTGGAAGATGTCGCCCACCGCGTGCAGCGTCGGCTTGGCCGTGAACACCCTGGCGACGGGCGCATGCCACGAGTACTCAGTGTAGTCGTCCGACCCCGTGCACTCCTGCCATGGCGGGAGCTTGGATCTCTGGATCGCGTCCCACTCCTGCGGCTCGGTGATGACGTGTACCGAGCGCAGGAACGGGTCGGCGCTGGGCTCGAAACCCAGCTCGGCCTCGAGCGCACGGGCGTGTTCGTACACCTCCTCGCTGAAGGTGGCCGGGCCGAGCTCGTGCAGGTATTTGTTCACCGTGGCCGCCATTGCATGGTTGACCAGGGCCGGACGGGTCCGGCTCACCCAACGCATCGAGACCTTGCAGTGCGCGATCCCCGCCGCGTGCCGTGCGTTGCGCTTGAGTGCGTCGAGGATGCTGTCCTGCAGCTCTGCCAGCGGCGAGGACCAGCTGTACTGGATCTGAGTGAAGCGGATCGGCAGATTGTCCGCAGTGGCCTGACTCGTGTTGGGCATCGACTCATTGAGCCGCCACAACCCCATGTGCGGGAACAGTGATTCCTTGACGTACTTGGTCGCCGTCAACATGAGGCCCAGCGCGTCGAGAGCCCCCGGCGGCTTCGCCGCCGACTGCGGACCGTAGGACGTGATCGACGGGGGAGCCTGGACCCATTCGTCATCGGGAAGTGTCTCGAAGGTGAATATGACCGCTGAGTACATCGCGTTCTGGTAGTCCCACCGAACGCACGTGTGGAAGAAGGGGTGGTAGCTGATGGCGGCATCGAGATCGTCGTAGTACCCCTTGGTCGCATGGACCACCTTCGACCCGGAGACCTTCTCCGCGGGTTCGCCGAAGAACCGGACCTGACCCGGTATCCCGGAGCGCTCGAGCGCACGCTTCGTCGCGATCGCTCCGGCAAGCGCGCCAACACCGAGCGCACAGTGCGCATCGGTGAATCCAGGAGCGAGCGGATGGAACCCGGCGCGGGGACTGCGGTAGGGCACCGGCTCCTGCGAGTAGCCCGGGCTCGCGTCGTACTCGGCATACATGCCGATGGCCGGGCCGGAGTCCCCCCATCGGGCGGCGAATGCCGTCGGCATACCGCCCGATCCCTCCTCCACCTCGAAGCCCTCCTCCCGCAGCCGGTCGACATAGAGCCTGGCGGAGCGATACTCACGCCACGCCGGCTCCGCCAACGACCAGATCTGCATGTGGAACTCCGACAGCTCGGCGCTGATCTCATCGACGGCCTCGACCGCACTGCGCTGCGCTTCACTCAGGCCTGACACTTCGCGTCTCCCTGCTGCTCGTAGTTCTTCAGTTGAACGTGTGACGCGGCGAACAGCCGAGGATCCAGCAGCCTCGGCGGCCATCCGGACCGGATCGGTGCCGCAACCTCGTAGATCATGCGTACGGTCTGGAATCGCCAGACGCCGTCGTGCTCGACGTAGTCGTTCTCATAGCGACCGGCGACCCAGAAGTCGGTGGGTTCGCCGTCGAGGAGCACGACGCATGGCATCAGCAGCCGCCAGACGCCGAAAGCGCGCCGACTTCCCGGCTCCACGTCGATCCGGATGGGGAGGCAGTTGTGCATTCCCCAGAGGAACCGTTTGGGCGACTCCGAGAAGTGCGCTGCGATCCGAGACCGTCCGACGAACTCCCGCGTCGCGTCACCATCGCCGAGCGTCCTGGACCAGACGGCGTCCTCGGTGAACATGGCGCTCAGACGTTCGGGGTGGTAGCCGTCGTCGCACGCGATGCCGTAGTCGTACTGCAGTCGTGAGATGGCCTCGATCGCCTCGAGCCGCGCGAGTCTCTGCTCTATCTCCGTTCCCACGATGCGCCTTTCCGGCGACCGCGCGAGTCGCCGTCCGTTTCGCTCGCCATCCGAATAACACCGTCGTCTCGGAGTTTGTCGATCTCTTGCCGTGACAGCCCCAGCTCGCCCAGCAGCTGCGCCGTGTGCTCCCCGAGCCGCGGTGGAGTCACCGCCACGTCGGGGTGCGCTCCGTCGTAGCGGATGGGGTGACCGATCGCTCTGGTCGGCTGTCCACCGGACGCAAGCGGGGTCAGTTCGATGAGCTGGATGGCGTCGCCGATGGCCTGGTCGGCGAGTGCCGCCTCGTAGTCGTTGACCGCCGCCGCCCAGATGTCCTGGCGCGAAAACCTGTCGAGGAGGTCCTGCGTGTCGTAGCGCACGAGTTCCCCGACCAGCCGCAGGGCGATGTCGTCGCGTTGTGCGAACGAGGGACGCTCCCCGGCCGGGGAGAGTGTTCCCGGAGGCAGTTGCAGTACGCGCTCCAACGCGTCCAGCGGAACGATCGATAGCGCGATATAGCCGTCTCTCGTCTGGTAGACGCCGTACGGGGCATCGTGGAAACTCGATCCGACCGGGCTCCGCGGCCGCTCCAACGCTCCGCCGTTCATGTGGTAGAACAGCGGCTCCATCTGGAGGTCCATCCCCGCCTCAACCATCGAGACTCCGACGTGTTGCCCTCGTCCCGTGCGCTGGCGCTGGAACAGGGCGCCGAGGATCCCCACCGCGGTGAGCGACGCGGTGTGCACGTCAACGACCGGCGCGCCGGCCGGGACCGGTGGATCACCTTGGCGTCCCGTGATCGCCATCATGCCGCTTCTGGCCTGGATCAGAAGGTCCTGACCGGGAACGCCGACCTGTGTGGGTCCGAAACCGGAGATCGATGCGTAGACAAGCGCGGGGTTCAGATCGTGGACGGCGTCATAGCCGAGACCGAGCCGCTCCATCACGCCCGGACGGAAGTTCTCTATGAGTACATCAGCGGCGGTCAGGAACCGGCGCGCGATTCGCAGGCCTTCCGGATGCTTGAGGTCGATCGCAACGCTTCGACATCCCCTGTTCCCCAGCAGGAACAGGCCACCGGTGCCGGATGGAAAGACCTCGGCGCCGGACCAGCGTCGTTCGAACGCACCGTCGGGGTGCTCGATCTTCACCACCGACGCCCCCATGTCGGCGAGGTACTGAGCACACGCCGGTCCGGCGAGGAACTGGGTGAAGGCAACGACCTTGATGCCGGTGAGCGGTTGGGGCCGGGCGGCGGATTCGGCGGTCATGCGAATCGTCCCACTGCCGCTCGTCCCTGGCTTCTCGGGACCGAGTCCGGTCGGGGCATACCTATGACCCCGATTTCTTGGCGAGGAATCGGCCGATTTCGTTGGCTGGAGTGGCGTCGCCGAACGCGGAGGCCGCAAGATACAGATTCCCTTCGATGTTGGCGTTGAAGGGATTGCGGATCCAGCTGTCGACAACACGTTTCTGAAGTGCGAGCCCCTCTTTCGGCAGCGACTTCAGCGTCGCCGCGAGCTCGCCGGCTCGCGCTTCGATCGCGTCGAGATCCGGAAGGATCTCGGAGACCAATCCGGCCTCTCTCGCTGTGGCGGCGGACAGCTGGGCGCCGGTGTAGAGCAGGTAGCGCGCCCGGTTGAGACCGATGATGTCCACGAGCAACTGCGTCTGCATTCCCGCAGGAACCGAATTGCGCACCTCCGGCATGCCGAAGACCGCGTCCTCCGTTGCGAGGATGACGTCGCACACACACGCGATGATCAGCCCGAGCCCGAGCGCGTAGCCGTTGACCATGGCCACGATCGGAAGTGGGCACCTGAGGAAGGCGTCGAACAGTCGTGCCTCCGCGGAAAGCGACGCCACACCACTGCCCACGGAGTGTTTCGCCAGCTCCTTGATGTCGGCTCCCGCGCAGAAGGCACGGGTGCCGACACCCCGGATGAGGATGACGCGTACGTCCGGCGCAACCCCTTCAATGATCGTCGCGAGCTCGAGTTTGTCCCCGCTGCGGAGGGCGTTGAGGCTCGCCGGACGGTTGATCCACACCGTCAGGACGCCTTCGCGCACCTCGATGTCGAATGCCGACTTCAGCGTTTTTGCATTATTCACGGGATTCAGAACCTCTCCTTCTCCCAGGCCACCGTTCAATGTCCGGGACAGTGGTCCGAGGCGCACCGAATGGCAGGCCTAGCCGGCGATCCAGGCCGTGAAGGCGTCCTGGATCTTGGTGCCGTTTTGGCGGACGTACGGCCACGGATACTGAATCGACTGAACGTCGGTCATCCCCGTCGCGTACCAGTTCGACCACTTAGGGTTCGCCTTGTCGAGCACCGTCTTGTTCGAAGGTGCGGCCACAAGGTGGTATGAAAGCTCTGCGTTGTGCTCCGCGCTTGTCATGTAGGCGATGAGCTTCTGTGCGGCCGCCACGTTCTTCGACCCCTTGGCGATCTGGATGGCCGCACCGCCCGCGACGTGGCCGTTCCACATCATTCCCATGGTCTTGAGGTCAGGGTCGACGGCCGCGACCTGCGAGTCCTGGCAGGTGCCCATGACGCCCTCGCCGCCCAGCACGGCCTGGGTCGTCGCGGGCTGGCCGTCCGTGACCATCATCGAACCCTTGACTTTGTCGAGTTCGGCGAACGCACGGTTGAGATCGAACGGTGTCACCGTCTCGGGCGTCGCGCCGGTCGCCATCATGGCGCCGACGAGCAGGTTGATCCGGTTGCCGCTCGTATTCTGAATGACGCGTTTGCCGGGGAACTTCTTCAGATCGAAGAAGTCCGCCCAGCTCGTCGGTTCCTTGCCGTTGAGACCCGCACGGTTGTAGCAAAGTGCCGCAGCGTAGGTGTAGACGATCGTCGAGTAATCGGTCACGTTGCTGTAGTCGAGGATCTGATTGCACGAGATTATCGTGCAGTCAAGCTTCTCGAAGTACTTCTCGAGGTCGTCCGCTTGTGCGTCGATCGCCAGGACGTCCCATTTGGTGTCGCCGGCCTGGATCGCGGCCGTGTACTGCCCCCAGTCCGGTGCGTTGGTGTAGTTGACCTTGATGCCGGTCTCTTTTTCGAAGGGTTTGAAGAAGGCCTCTGCTTCCGCGTCGGCGATCGCTCCGCCGAAGCCCGCGAAGACCAGGGTGGTTTGCTCGCCGCTGCCCGAAGTCTCGTCCGAGCTCGCACCGCAGCCGGCGACCGCCGTCGCCGTCACGACGGCGACGAATGCTGCGGCCATGGAGTATGCGCGGCTGCGTCGCAGGCGCAGTCCGTGTACTGTTCTCATTGCAGTCCTTTCTGGTGGGTTTCAGGTTTTCTGCCGCGGTTCAGCGTCCGTCAACGCACCGCGGCTCTGGGATTGGCGCTCACAGGCTCATTGATCTGCGGGCCGGCGACCGGCTCGACGATCGGGTTCAATGCGGTTTGCTCGGAGAGCAGCAGGTTCACGTGCGTTCCTGGCCTCCAGTTCGGGGTCATGTCCGTCGTGCGCCACTCGACGCACTCCCCGGTGGTGAGTTCGGCGAGGTTCTGTACGTACTCGCCCTTGAAGATCATGTCCGTGACCCTGCCGATGCCGAGCAGATTCCATCCCGCGGGGACGGGCTCCGAAATCTCGTTCGCGCGGACCATTTCGGGGCGAATCTGCACTCCCACGGCCGCACCCTCCGTGAGGTCTGCGTTGCCCAACGCAAGCTTCTCGCCGGTCGGACGAACGAGGCACCAGCCGCCCCCCGTCTGCGCCGCAACACCGTCGAGTAGACAGCCGGCCCCGATGAACTGGGCCGAGAATCGCGTCTGTGGGGCGTGGTAGAGCGAGTGAGGCGTGCCGAACTGTTCGATGGCACCGTCTCGGAAGAGCACGACCTGGTCGCTCATGGAGAGCGCCTCCTGTTGGTCATGCGTTACGTAGAGGACGGTGGCGTTGATCTCTCGGGCGATCTCGACGATCTCCCTCTGCAGATACGTGCGTAGCGCGGCATCGAGTGCCCCGAGCGGCTCATCGAGGAGCAGGGCCCGCGGGCGGAAGACGATGGCACGGGCGAGTGCGGCCCGCTGCGACTGACCTCCCGATAGCTCCGACGGATAGCGGTGACCAAGGCCGTCGAGTCGGACGCGTTCGAGCGCCTCGTGCACAAGCGTTGAAATCTGGCGTCGGTCGAGGCGCCTCATGCGCAACGGGAAGGCGACGTTCTTCGCAATCGTCATGTGGGGGAAGAGCGCGTAGTTCTGGAACACGAACCCGATGTCGCGATGCTCCATCTTCACGCGCGTGACGTCGCGGTCATCGATCAGCACGCTGCCCTGGTCGGCCTTGACGAGCCCCGCAACGGTGCCGAGCGTCGTCGTCTTCCCCGATCCGGAAGGGCCGAGCAGGCTCGTGAAGCTTCCGCTCGCCACGGAAAGCGAGATGCCCCGAAGCACCTGCTTGGCGCCGTACCACTTGGAGACGCCCGAAAGCTGGACGGGGGCCCCAGGACGATCAGGTCGAGAACTCACTTGCTGGACTCCTGACGAAGGATGGCGCTTTCAACGACCGAATCGGAGAGCCTGCGTCGGCGTAGGACGTACAGAACTGAGACAACCCCCGCGACGGCGAGCCCGCCGAGCGACAAGAAGGTGGTCGCGGCCGCGAGGATCGGCGTGAGTGTGAAGCTGATGCTGTTCCAGATCTGCAGGGGAAGTGGGTTGGCCCTTGGCGATCCGAGGAAGATCGGACCGGTCACATCGCCCCAGGAGTGGATGAACGCGAACACGGTCCCGGCGACGATCCCGGGCGCGATGAGCGGCAGAACGATCGTCCGAATCGTCTTGCTGAAGGAGGCCCCGAGCGTGCGCGCTGCTCGCTCGTAGACCGTATCCAGGCCCTTGTCCGCGGCGATCACTGTGAGGATCACGAGTGGAAGCGAGCGACCGAGCTGGAACAGGACAAGGGGGAACGGCGTATTGAGGATCGAGAGATAGGCCGACACGAAATAGAAGCCGAACGCCATGCTGACAACCGGAAGCACGAGCGGCGTCGCCACGAGCGCCTGGACGGCGGTGATCCGGCCGAGCAGACCACGCGAGAGCCCAAGTCCGGTCGGGATCCCGATCACCACCGCAAGCACGGTGCTCAGACCGGCTATTCCGGTGCTGGTCTTGATCGCATCTGACCAAGCGCTGTCGGACACCAGCTCGCCGTACCACTTCGTCGAGTAGTGGTCCGGCGGGAACAGCAGATTGTTCTGCCCGCTGAACGACATGATCGCCAGGATCACGAGGGGAGCGAGCGCAAGGACGCATCCCAGGAGGGCGGGGAGCATTCCCGCGGCCCGCATCCGATAGTTTCCGCTCATTTCGACGACCGCTTCCCCAACAGCGATGCCCCGCCGGACACCAGGCCACCGATGATGACCGCGAGTACGAGCAGCACGACACTCATCGCGGCGGCGCGGCCGAAGTCACCGAAGCTCGCAGAGTCGACGATGAGCCCGCTGATCATCGGTTGCTTCGGATCACCGAGCCTGGCCGGGGTCACGTAAAAGCCCAGGGTCAGGACGAAAATCAGCCCGGCGCACGCGGCGATGCCCGGAACGGTCATCGGGACAAGAATGCGCATGACGGCGGTGAGCCGACGTGCGCCGAGCGTTTGCGCAGCCAAGACGACATCGGTATTGACGTTGCGGAGATTCGCGTAGATCGTCATGGCCCCGAAGGGAAGCAGGACGCTGCTTGTCCCCAGAACCGTGCCGAAGTCGTTGTACATGAGCGGAAGCGGCTGTTCGATCACGCCAACCGACTTCAGCAGCACGTTGATCACGCCCGTGTTCTGGAGCAACGTCTGCCAGCCGAACGTACGTGATACGTCCGCCGAGGCGAAGGAGATGACCAGGGTGGCGACCAGGACGGCACGAAGCCACTTGGGGCCGGTCTTGAGCGCGTATGCGAACGGGTAGGCGAGCGCCGTCGTGACGATGGCGACAACGAACGCGATGTAGATCGTCTGCCGGAAGCTCGCCAGGTACGAATGAGCAAACAGCCGCCCGTAGTCGTCCCATCCGCCGTCCGCGACGCTGCGCACGAGGATCCAGCCCAACGGAGCGAGCGCTGTGAGTGCGAGAACCACCAGACCGGGAATCGCCATGAGCGACCACCCACTGATAGGCGCACGGCCGCCGCGCTCCGGGAGCGGCGGGCTCCTAAGCGGCTCGACCGCCTCCGCGCCTGTTCCTTCCATTGCCTCTGATGCCTCTCCACCTGGGCCCTCGGGCCGCCGACTTCGTTACCGAGACCATCCCGCCTGAATGTTTACGGGTTGTTACAGAGTTACTGCAACTATGTTCCAGTAATCGTGTAGCCGTATGTTACAGAAGGTTGCAGGGTTACGGTAGGGGTTGCCCGACCTGGGTTGACCCGGTACGTGGCCGACGATCACCGACACGAGAAGGTAGTGACATGACCACTGACGACGCGCCGCTGGCCGGGATCAAGGTGCTGGACCTGTCTCGGCTCATGCCGGGCCCCTACGCCTCTCGGCTACTCGTCGATCTTGGCGCCGATGCCCTCAAGATCGAAGAGCCCACTCGCGGTGACTACCTCCGCGAGTCGGGTCCACGGATCAACAACACGGATGTCGGCTATCTGTTCGCACTCCTCAACCACGGCAAGCGCTCGATGACACTCAACCTCAAGACGGCACGCGGCGTCGACCTGCTGGATCAACTGTGCGCGGGCGCGGACGTGCTACTCGAGAGCTTCCGCCCCGGCGTCATGGCTCGGCTCGGCCTCGGAGCCGACCGCCTGCTTGCGCGCCACCCGCACCTCATCTACTGCGCGATCAACGGGTACGGCTCCACCGGCCCCTACGCGAACCTCCCGGGTCACGACCACAACTACCTCGCCGTAACCGGAGCCGCATCCCTGATGGGCGACCAGCCCCGCCTCATCCCGCTACCCATCGCAGACCTCGAGTCCGGCCAGCGAGCGGTCGTCGCGATCCTCGCCGCGATCATCGCGCGCAGCGCCAGCGGGAAGGGGCGCGCGATCGAGATCTCCATGCTCGACGGTGCCGTCTCGTGGATGATCCAGGCCTTTGCCGACTACTGGGGTGGGGGCATCGAGCCGGCCCGCAGCACCGACCTCCAGCCGCGAGGCCTATCCCGGTTCCTCGGCCCGGCCCCGGGATATTCCTTCTACCAGAGCGCCGACGGCGGATGGATCGCAGTGGCCGCCTCCGAGGACAAGTTCTGGCGCTCCCTGTGCGCCGTCCTGGGACGTCCGGATCTTGCCGACGCGGATCTCCCGCCGGCCGATCAGGACCAGGCGATCCGGGAGGCGTTCCGCACGCGCAACCGCGACGAATGGATCGCCGACCTCCTGCGCGAACAGATCGCCGCAGCGCCGGTGAACACCATGAGCGGCGCCATGGCAGACCCGCAGATTCAGGCTCGCGACATCCTGTACACCACCTCGCACCCCGAACTCGGTGACTTCCACGCGATCGGCAATGTGCTGGGCCTAGGCCCACGCCGGCCAGCAGAACTCCGGATTCCCCGCCTTGGCGCCGACACCGACGCCGAACTTCGGACACTCCACCTGACCGAGTCGGAGATCGCCGAACTGCGAGCCGAAAGAGTCGTCTGACCGCCATCTTGTCGGACGGGTGTGTTGTCCGCGGTCACGTTCGCGGAAGTGGTGTACGAATCGCCAACTTGTAGCGATGGCGGAAATACGGGCGGCCATCGCTTGATCCTTCCAAACGACCAAGCAACGAAGGAGAGACCAAGCGATGGCCGCACCCAAGAGTGTGGACGCCGCCGAACTCGTCGAGCAGCTCTACCTCGGCCTGGCCGACCGCTGAAAAGGTGAAGGATCCGCATGAACCTCCAGCAGGC
The DNA here is from genome assembly GCF_009687865.1 of Acrocarpospora macrocephala. Taxonomy (GTDB): domain Bacteria; phylum Actinomycetota; class Actinomycetes; order Streptosporangiales; family Streptosporangiaceae; genus Acrocarpospora; species Acrocarpospora macrocephala. The sequence goes on along the minus strand of NZ_BLAE01000035.1, from coordinate 256,353 downwards.
CCAAGACACAATGCAGGCCGCCGGCTTCTACCTCCTCCGCGACCGCGACGCCACCGGCCAGAACCGCTTCCAGGTCAACGACCGAAACTGGATAGTCACCCGCCAAGAACCCCCAGCGGACCAGACGCTCCCCATCTCCACAGTCGTCACCCTCTGGGCAAAGAAGATCGGCGAATAGCGCCCCCGTACGGCGTAACCGCCAAGACGCCCACCCCACTCCACGGTGTGTCGGCCGTGAGGACGAACGGACTCACACCCTGCGCCGAGGCGACCTCCGGGGCCAACTCGAACGCGGCGCCCAACCACTCCTCGTCGTCCTCCGCGGCCGGATCCCACTGGGTCGGCAGCCCCAACTCGGTCCGCTTCGCCTGTTCCACGGGCAGTGGTTCACCGAGTGCCAGCAGTTCGTCCCCCGGCTCCCCGGCGGCGGCGTACCGCCGTACCACCATGCCGTTCTCGGTGACGAGCCACGCCGAACCGTCGGCCTGCTCGCTGTAGTAATAGGCGTGCGCCCGGCTATAGCGTTCGCTGAGTTCCGTACACAGCCGGAGCACGTCTTCGCGCCGCTCAATGCCGTAAGGATCACACCAAGCACCCATGACGAGCGTCCAGCCACCGACTTCAGGTGTCACGAAGACGCGACCCAGATACCCATTGTGGCCGTCAGTGTCGATGATCTCCGCGGCGGCCGCGAACGACACGGGCTCGGGCTCGGTCAGACCCAAGATCTCCATGACGCCCGCCTGATCGCCGGTAGAAACCGCGATCCAGTAATTCCAGCAGGTCGACAGCGGCTGGGGCTGATCATCTACGGACTCGTACACGAACTCACCGTTCCAGACGGCCTGTGATGCCAAACCAGCGTGTAACGCCAGAACAGCCGACGACGCAACCGCACCCCGGGCAGTACTCCACTGGCTTCGCGGACGATATCTGGGAATGTCATGGCCGCTGGTCGAGTCGGGGCGTTCATCGAGATCGGCCTGGCGGCCCGGCGGCCCTTGTTCTTGAGCCAGCCCATCAGCAGGTTCAGCGGAACGGCTGCGAGCCCGAGTAGATGATCACTCAGACTGTGCGCACGGGACACGCCAACGATCACCAAGGTTCCGCCGGGCGCCAGCTGCCGGCGAAACAGGGTGATCGCGTCCGTGAACGGTAAATGATGAACCACGGCGACGCACGTGATCACGTCGTACGGACCGGGCGGCGTATCGGTCAGCGCGTCTCCGACCGCGAATCGCACCGAAGCCGAGGATGTCGAGTCCCGCGCTCGGGCAACAATCGCGGCGTCGGCGTCGATTCCGTACACCGATTCGGCGCGGGTAGCCAAGAGCCGGGCCAGATCACCACTGCCGGAGCCGACATCGAGGGCGCTCCCGAAACTTCTGGGAAGCTGTCGCAGGATCCAGTGGTGATAGTGAGCATTGTGGTCCCAAGGGTGGGCGGCATTGAACCGGTCAAGCGCTTGAAGAACACGGGACGGTGCCATCATGCCTGTGATTCCACCGGGTTGACGATCTCCGAACCGCGGACAGGAGCTTGAGTTCTCGTAGCTCTCGGTTCCCGGGGTCGCGGTGTAGACCAGAAGTACCTGTCCCTGATCAGGGTCCTGCAGCGCCTGCCTCCGCCCACACCGCCATGACCGAGGTCCGCCACCTCACCGTCCTGACCGCAGACCTTCTGCCGCATCATGGAAGTGATGAAGGTCGTCGTACTGTCAGACACACACGCGCCGCGCTTTTGGAAGACGTGCCCTCCCAGAGTGGCCGAGCACCTGCGCGGTGCCGACGCGATCCTGCACGCCGGGGACGTCTGCGTGGGCTGGGTCCTGGACGAGTTGGCCGCCTACGCGCCCGTCCACGCCGTCAAGGGCAACAACGACGGCCCAGACGTCCACGCCCCGCAGACACTGGAGCTGACGCTCGGCGGCCTGCGCGTGGCCATGATCCACGACAGCGGCCAGGCCAAAGGGCGGCTGGCCAGAATGCGGGCCAGATTCCCCGAAGCCGAACTGGTGGTCTTCGGCCACTCCCACATCCCCATCGACCAGACCGCCGACCGATTGCGCATCCTCAACCCGGGCTCACCCACCGACCGCAGACGCCAGCCGCACGGCACACTGGGATTGCTGCAGATCGAGAACGGCACGCTCACAGAGGCGAAGATCGTACCCGTCACCTGACCAGCCCGTGGATCGCGGCAGAAACTCCGGCGACTCGCACGTACGCCAAGGCGTGGATTGCCGTTCCAGTAGCCAGCGAACCCCCGGCCCTCAGTCTTCCCAGGCCCCGTCGGGAATCCGCCTGGTACCAGCGCATGGCGGTCTGGAGATCGCAGTCCAGCCGAGTGGCCGGATCGGCCCGTAACTCGTGCGCGGTGCCCTCGGGATCATCGCCTTCCACCCACATGGCACCGAACCTGGCCTCGAAACCGTGTGAAATGAGCCGCGCCCACTGGTCGCCAGCCGGATAAACGCTCATTCTCGTTCTCTTGCCGGCCGAAACAGCTGGCCTACCACATCGGGGTCGATGACAGCACGTTGGTCGGCCCCAGATCGGCCACGATCACAGCCAGCTCGCCGATTGTTCGCGCAGTGTAGGTGCGCTCGATGCGCTCGGTCAGTTCGTCCATGGTGATGCGGCCGTCGCTGGCTGCGATACGCAGCATTTCGGCCACCTTGTCCCGGTCCTGGTCGCTGGCTCGTACGTCATGAGGGTCGATCACGGCTTGCTCCATTGCCGCTCCCAGGAGATCGGCACTCCAGCTTTGTCCGGCTTGCACGTCAACGACCGAGAGGCCGGACTGAGCGACGATGCCTTGGAGGGCGGCCACGTGGTTCTGGTACGCCTTGCGGCCAACGGGCGTCAGGCTGAACCACGTTCTCGGGCGCTTGCCCACATGTCCCTTGCGGATCTTCACGTACCTGGCCGCCTCTAGGGCGCTGGCGTGCTTGGACAGCACCGAGTCGCTGATGTCCAGGCTGTCGCGCACGAAGGCGAACTCGGCCTCCTCGGCGGCGGCGAGCAGGGAGACGATCTGCAGCCGGGTCGGGGCGTGGATGACCGGATCGAGTTGCGGGGTCATCAGTTCTTCATTTCCGCCCGGCGAACGGTCCGCATGGACATCCATCGGGTCAGGATAGGCGTGGTGATCACCACGATCACGGTCATTGTGACGCCCATCACGGTTCGCGGGTACGCGACGCCGAGCGCCTGCAACCCCAGCGCCAATCCCGTGCTTCCGAGTGCCGTGAGGACGATCCAGATCGCTAAGCCACCCCATGCCCATGGATCCACCACGGAGGGATGGGGGCGCACGGACTGGTTCCGAACCTCCATGACGAACTTGAGCACGGCGGCTATGAGCCCGATTGAGAGAACAGGGATGGCGATCCAGAGCGCCCACAGGGGGGTGACCTCGGTGAAGAACTGTACGCCCGTGATGAAGACCCAGACCGCCACGACGTACCAGGACGGGAACATCGGGGGTGCGGATCGAAGCGCCCTGTGCTGCGTCTCGCGGATCTGGGCCAGCGACTGCGCCGCCTCTTCGGGGGTGATGTGCATGATGACCTCCTCTTGGCTTTCCTACTTGGAAAGTATTTTTCACTTTCCACATCGTCAAGTACTTTCTGTCGGAGGGAGCCCCGGCACACCCGCGCTGATCGGTGGTCACCAGACCCAATGGAAACCGGCGGCGGCGTTCTTCATGTAGGGCAGGAATCGATGGGCCCGATGGTCAGCGTCGAGGGATACCGGCTGCTCCTCCACCACGTTGCCGCCACGGTGGGCATCCCAGGTGGCCCACCAGACCTTGCTCGGCAAGCGGTGCGGGTGGAACTGGACGACGATTCCCAGGTTCTGCGCGCGTCCGTTGGCGACGCGGCGGTACTCGGTGTCGACGCCACCGATCTGCTCGAAATCGCGCCGGTACTCCAATGACGTCGTCTCGCCTTCCCGCAGCGACCGGGCGAGTGCGATCTCGATGACGGGTGGGCGGTAAGGGGTGACGACACGACCGCCATGGATGACGCGAATGCCGGCCATGCGGGGGGAGAGAAAACAGGGATAGCGATCCACTCCGTCCTCGCAGGCGATGATGGTGCGGAGGGAGTGGTGGGATGCGGCCCGTCCGGTGACGTCGATGGTCCGGCGCTCGAAGGCCATCATCGTGCGGTGCCGTTGGGGGCGAGGGAGCGATTGCCGTTTCTGCAGGGTATCGGCGGGCGGCAGGTCGGTCGGGAGCATTCCGTGCAGATATGCCTCCTCCAACATTCGCTGATCTTCGGTAGGCATTTCGAATGCCGTGATGAACCACTCCAGCGTCTCCGGGCTCATCACCTGGCCCGCGAGCGCACGGCCCACGCGGTCCTTCATGTGGCGAGCCGTCTTGGACTCATGACGCTCGCCCTCAGCCCACAGATACTGTGTGATCACTTCCGCGACGGCAGTCCGGTTCATATCCGATGATGATCTCCGTTTCTGCTGGTACTGCCACTTCGCCCGGTACTCCGCACGCTCGGTGAGCATGCGGCGAAGGAGCAGCCCGGCCGCTTTTGCATCGTTGGACATCTCGCACCCTTGGTAACTTGCGCCACAACAGCGACATAGGGCTGCTTAGCTAGACATCCGGAGTGGGCCGAGTGCTCGGACCAGCCGTTTGCCGCTTATCCGACGATAGGGGACAGGCGCTCAAAGAAGCACCGCTGCGTCGAAATATGCGTGTATGTCATCCATTGGATCTGATGGTCGATTGGTGGATTTTCGATGGTGGTGTCGCCTGTGGGGCTATCCAGGCCCGATGATCTCCGTACGTCGTACGAGCGTCCTGCGAATGGCCCTCTGGTCAGAGGCGACCTCGTGGACGGCGAATTGGTCCTCGGTTTCGCGTACGAACCGAGCACACCCGGCGCCGACGGCGATCGACTCCTGCTCGAAGGGGATGAGAATCGCGACGAACCCCCGGCGCGGCCGATACCTTCCCCTCGGGACGTGGCGAACGGCATTCGGATCGACCGATGCGGATTACATCCGGTAGCCGGTCTGAAACAAGAATATCTGAGCTCGGCCGACGATATCGCACCCTATCTGCCCAGCGCGGTCGACCGGGCCATCTCCCGTTCAGAAGTCGAAGCGCTGCTTCCGTTAATGCTCAGCGAAATCGACGATCGGCACCACACGATCTGGCTCGTCGGCGGTGCGGTACGCGATCTGCTCACCGAGCCCGAGCACCCGATAAAGGATCTGGACTTCTGCGGGACGATACCGACCGGCGAATTCTACGACCTCGCCCATGAATCGCTGGCGCGCGCCGGGTCCGGCGACTATGAGCGGGGTGTCTCAATGCGGGGCGTCGTCTACATAAAGCCGCTCGCGGCGGGAAAACGTATTGTGGAATACAAGGCGCTGACGCTCGGCGGATTCCGGTTCCTCTCCTCCGGCGGGGACCTGACCGAGGACACCGCTGGTCGCGATTTCACCGTCAACTCCCTCTACTACGACCTCCGGCGGCAGCTGATCATCGACCCGTCGGGGCACGGCATCGAGCACCTGCGGCACGCTCCCAGCAGGCTGGTCATCGCTTACCAGGGCGACAACCCAGTGGAGCAGGCGAGCATCGTGCTGCGCGGCCTGAAGTTCCTGATCCGCTGGCCCGACGCCGACGCCTCCGCGCTGGCGAACTGGGCCGGCTCGCTCCCGGCGGACCTCAACGAACGGATCCCGACCGGCAAATGGAAGCTGCTGACCGCCGTCTGGCACAACGGTGTGGCCAAGAAACACCGCCGCCGGGCAATCGAACTGGCCGCGGACCTGGGCCCGGTCGCAGCGGCTCTCCTCCGGAAACTGTCGGACGGACCACACAATGCCGCATAAACCTCTGAGTAATTGGACCATCGCCGTCCACCGGCCGGAAACCGGGACCGCCCGGTGGGATCCCTCGGCCGATGTGAACGACGGCGACGACCGGGCCGACGCCCGGCTACTGCCGGAATTCGGAGCCGGCTGGCTGCGACGGCGCGTGACCCTCGACATCAGTCCCGGCGTCCTCGGGCTGGTCCATCAGGAGAGTGGCCGGATCGTGGTCGAACTCGACGAGATGGCCCAGCCGATCGAGGTCTCCGAGGCAGGGCTGGCGATCATCGACAGGATCGAGGCCCAGTGGCCCGAAGCAGTCCTTGACGCCGCCGAACTGGAGGCGCTCGGCAACGAGCGCATCCCCCTACGTCACTTGCTGGTACGGCGTCTCGCCGAAGAGGGCGACCCGCCGGCGGAACTGTTCCACGTGCTCCCGTGGGACCTGGTCTCCCGGCTGGCCGAGGAGGTGATCGCCGCTCTCCAGGGCACCACCCCGGGAACGCCCATCTGGTTGCGGCACTGGTTCACCCCGGCGGGATCACGTTTCACCGCGGCGCTGGAACAACTCGCCGCCGGTCAGCGCGCCGCCGACGCCACGGTGGCTCGGCTGGGCGCCACCGCGCTGTGCGCCCGGTTGCCACGCCTGGAGATTTCGCGCGTGCCGCGGGTAGCGCGGCTCGGCCTCTCCCGGCTCATGGATGTGCTCGCTTCGGGTGACCCATTCCTCGCATACAGCGCCCGGCTCGCATCCCAGCACCTGACGGGCGATGACCACGCAGGCGCCCGAAACGGGCACCTGGTGCGCCTGACCTCGACGCTCCGCCCGGCGGCCGCGACGGACCGGCGCATAAGGCGCCATTCCGAACAACTGCATCGCGACCCCTTCACGATCGATCTCCATGTCACGGACACCGGGCGCCTTGAGATCGACGTGGCGGCGACGCTGACACCGGACCTGGCCGCCACCGTGTCCCGCACCTATCACGTGATGGTGCTGCCCGTCGACGTACGGGGAACCGATGGTGATTTTTCGTACTTCATCCCTCTACAGGTCACGTCTGATGGCCTGGTGGGATTCGCGAGCCTCCCCATGCCTTCCGGAGAGTTCGAGGTCACGTTCGACGATCCGCCGATCGGCCTGGCCGAGGTGAAGTTCTTGCACGCAGACGATCTCCGGAGCTCGGTGCGTACGGTCAGGACGAACAGAGCGCTCCGTCCCTGGCGGGAACTCGCCGCGCGCCTCCCCGCCGATCATCCGCTGCACGGGCTGCTGGCCGCGCTGACCGGGGAGACACGGTGAGCCTGAATCAGGCTGACTCCCTCGACGACATCCTCGGCGACGGCCGGCCCGACCGCGACGAACGCCTGCTCTGCGACGAGTTCCTCGGCCCGGAGCAGCCGCTGCCCGGTCTGCTCGCCCGCCTGGTGGCGGACCGCGACACCGCTTCCCTTCAGCGCCTCCACCATGGGGAAACCCGCCTGCACGCCGCGCTCAACGAGCCACTCGGATACCACGGTTTGGTGGACAGGCGGATAGTCGAAGAACTGGGCCCGCCATTCCAGGCATCGGACAAGCCGACGGTGCACGCGCTGCGCAGCCTGGCGGGACTCGCGCTCAGCCTGGTCGAGGAAGAACGCGCCGAGGAATACCTGCGAAAGGCCCTCCTCTGGCACGCGGCGGCGCACGGTTCACCATTGTCAGATCAATGGACGGGGCACGACGACACCCGGCAGCTGGAGATCCTCACGGCGCTGGCCGGTGACGATCGCCGCCTGGCCGGCGCCGCCCCGGCCATCGCCGTCACCCTGCGCACCCTGGCCGGCCGTCCACCCGAGGGCCGCCGCCTGACCGGCCCACGCGTGCTGCTCGACCTTGCCGACCAGGGATGGCACGCCCAGCTGAAGGCCACTCTGGTCCGCGACTCGCCCCGAGGGCTGGTACCCGACCCCCGGCGCATGTCCTTGTTCATCGCCGACGAGAGGTTCCAAATCGCCCTCGGCCGCGCGTGGTCCCAGGCAGGTGAGAAGATCACCGGTACGGTCCTGTGGTCGCTCGAACGCACGGAAGGGCCGCTCGGCGAAGTCGAAGGCGAATCCCTGGGCGCCGCGTTCGCCGTACTGCTCGACGAACTGCGGAGCCTGCGACGGCCGTTCTACCTGCCCCCGCCCATCTGGCGGCTGGTGAGCGCCAACGCCGTGGTCGGCAAGATCGACGACTTGGGTAACATGCGGTCGGTCGGCGGCTACGAACGCAAACTCCAGGCCGCCGGCAAGAACGCCCGCGTCATCGTGCCCACCCCGGACCAGCAGGAAGCCGAGGCAGCCGGACAGGACGTCGTCATCGTTCCGGCACCGAACTGGCACATCGCCGCCAGACAGGCACGCCGCCCCAACATCTGGCCGTTCGCCGGCTGGATCGCCGTTCCCCTCGCCGTGGCGCTGATCGCCGTCGGCACGCTCTGGATCAAGGACTCGCGGGAGAAGCAGCAGACGATAGAGGCCCGGCGCAAAGAAGCCCTGTCCCGGCTGACGACCCTGCGCAGTGACGAAGTCCGCACCGCCGACCCCGTTCTTTCCGGCCTGCTTTCCCTCGCCGCCTGGAAATTCCACGCGACTCCCGAAGCGGGTTACGGCATGAAAGCCGTTGTCGCCACTTCGGTCCGGGCCGTACTGTCCGGACACGAAGACCGCGTGCGGGCGGTGGCGTACAGCTCGGACGGCGCGATCCTCGCCACGGCCTCCGACGACGGCACCGTACGACTATGGGACACGGCCACCCGACGCCCCCTCGGCCGACCACTCGCCCACGACAACGACGTGTACGCGGTCGCCTTCAGCCCGGATGGCAAGACCCTGGCCACGGCCGGTCGGGACAACGCCGCCCGCCTCTGGGACGTGGCCACGCAGCGCCCCATCGGCCAGCCCTTCGTCCACAAGGACGACGTCTACGCGGTGGCCTTCAGCCCGGACGGCACGACCCTGGCCACAGGCAACGGCGACGGCATCACCAGATTGTGGAACCTGACGGGTGACCCGCATGCCGAGCCCCTGCCCGGCCGCCACGTCGGCGCGGTCTTCGCACTGGCCTTCAGCCCGGACGGGGAGACCCTGGCCACGGGCGGCTTCGACAACACCGCCCGCCTCTGGCACGTGGACACCCGCCGACCGGCGGGCCCACCCCTCGAAGGTCACACCAATGAGGTCAGGGCCGTGGCGTTCAGCCCCGACGGCAAGACCCTGGCCACCACGGCCTTCGACAGCACCGCCCGGCTCTGGGACGTGCCGGCTCAGCGCCCCATCGGCGAACCCCTCACCCATCCGGGCAGCGTGTCCTCCGTAGCCTTCAGCCCGGACGGCACGACCCTGCTCACCGGAAGCTTCGACGGAACCGCCCGGTTCTGGGACGTCGAGACCCGGCAATCCATCGGCACTCCGCTGACGGGCCACACCGACCTCATCGACGCGGTGGCCTTCAGCCCGGACGGCACGACGGTGGCCACCGCCGGCGACACGACCGCCCGCCTGTGGACCGTCGCGGCCCACCGCCCAACCGGCGAACTGCGCCACGAGCGGATCAGCGACGCGGCGTTCAGCCCGGACGGCAGGACGATAGCCACCGGGGGAGGCACCACCGCCCGCCTGTGGGGAGCGGCCACGCGCGCTCCGCTCGCCCACACCGGCGAGGTCGGCGGCGTGGCCTTCAGCCCGGACGGCAAGATCCTCGCGGTCGCGAGCGACCGGAACGTCAGCGCCCGCCTGTGGGATGTCGCCACCGGCAACCCTATCGGCCCCGCCAGGGAAGGCCTGATCGGCGTCATCGGCACGGTGTCCTTCAGCCCGGACGCGGCGATGGTGGCCACCGCGGGACTCGGTCCCGTACGCCTCTGGACGGTGCCCGGTGGCGAGCCGATCGGGCCAGCGCTGCAGGACGGCGGCGTCCTGGGTGCGGCGTTCAGCCCGGCCGGGAAGATCCTCGCCACCGCCAACTCCGACAAGACGGTCCGCCTGTGGGACGTGACCACCCGCCAGGAGGTCTGCCCTCCGCTGCGCGGCCACACCAGCAGCGTCGCGGACCTGGCGTTCAGCCCGGATGGCCGCATTCTGGCCACGGCCGGTGGCTTGGAGGACACCGTTCGGCTGTGGGACGTGCGCGGCTGCCGCGCCATCGGCGACCCTCTCGACAACGGCGACGCCGTCTGGGATGTGGCGTTCGGCCCGGACGGTGGCTACCTGGTCACGGCGAGCAGCAACGGCACCCTCCAGCTGTGGGATATGGCCACGCGCCGCCGGCTCGGTGACCCGCGACCGCATCCCGGCGGTGTCAAGGCGGTCGCCTTCAGTCCTGACGGCAAGACCGTCGCCAGCGCGGGCCGGGATTCCGCCCGCCTGTGGGCGATGACCCTGCCCGCCGACCCCTCCTCGCTGATCTGTGAAATCGCGGGACGGTCTCTGACTCTCGAAGAATGGCAGCGCTACATACCGACAGAACCGTTCCGGAAGATCTGCCCCTAATTTGTGAGGTCACCTAATGAATACCAAGCAGCGTCTCGTTCAGGTGATTCGCTCCCACGCGGACGAGCTGGAACCGGACATCGCCATCGAGCACGCCGGCGGCTCCATCACTTATCGGGAGCTGGGCAAATACATAGACGATCGGGCCGCCGAGCTGGAAGCCCGTGGCGTACGCGACACATTCGTCGCGATGGAACGTGCGAAATCCGCAGAATTCTTGCTTGATTTTCTGGCGGTTCTCGCCACGGGCGGCACGGTGCTCCCGATCGACCCCGACACCCCCACAGATCGACGGGCGATCTTCCTCGATATGGTACGCCCGGAGTTTCTCCTGACCGACACCGGCATGGTCCGCCTCGACAACCACCCGCGCCGGCAGGTTCCCGGTGATGGGGCCTTCGTTTACTTCACCTCTGGTTCCACCGGCACCCCCAAACCGGTGCTCGGCTCGGCGGCGTCGGTGTTGTCCTTCGCCGAGTGGTTCGGCCCGGAGTTCGGTATCGGGCCCCGCGACCGCTTCGCCTTCCTCACCGGACTGAGTTTCGAGGCCAGCCTGCGGGACATGTTCCCCCCGCTGGTCGCGGGCGCGACCGTGGTGATACCCGAGCCCGGCGCGACGGAGGAACCGGAAGCCACGGTGTCGTGGCTCGCCCGGCGGCGGATCAGCGTGATCACGGCCGTGCCGTCGGTAGCCCGGGCTTGGCTGCATCACGGCAGGGTGACATGCCCCGCCGTACACGCGGTGTTCTTCGTGGGCGAGCCTCCGGCCGCCGACGTGCTGAGCGGATGGCCCACGCTTTTCCCGAACACGACGCTCCGGGTGAACTCCTACGGCTCCACCGAGAGCGGGCAGGCCACCGTCTACAAGCGCATCCCGGCTGAGCCCGCCACCTTCCCGGCGGGCCGGCCGGTGCCCGGGACCAGCTACTGCTTCATCGAACCCGACGCCGTGCTGGACGCCGACCTGGTGCGCGCACGCCTGACCCAGCCGGTGCCCTCCGGCGAGATCGTGCTGGTCAGCCGCTCGTGCAGCCACGGCTACCTGAACATGCCCGAAGAGAACGCGGCACGTTTCGCCGCCCTCGGCGATGGGGTCATCGCCTACCGGACCGGTGACCTGGGCCACGTGGACGAGCACGGCGACCTGGTCGTCCTGGGCCGCGCCGACGACGAGGTCAAGATCAACGGCGTACGGGTCCACCCCGCCGAGGTCGTCCGCGCCGTCCGCGCCCACCCGTCGGTCCGCGACGCGTTCGTGACCGCGACCCGGGCGGGCGGAGCACGGGAGGAAGCCCGCCTCACCGCCTATGTCGTGCCCACGGCCGGCTTCACCGTCGCGGATCTGCGGCGCGACCTGACGAGCGCGCTTCCCGCTGCGATGATCCCCGCCCGTTTCGTCGAGGTCGCGGAACTGCCCCGTACCCGAACCGGAAAGATCGACCGAGCCGCGCTGACCGAACTCGCCGCCCGGGACGAACCCGAATACATCGCACCGCATGGCGACATCGAATGCTGGGTGGCCGACCGGTTCGCCGAGTTGCTCGGTGTCGAGAGGGTATCCGCGGCCGACGACCTCTTCGTTCTGGGCGGCGACTCGATCATGGCTACCCAGCTGACGTCCAGGATCTGGCAGGAGTTCGATGTACGGCTGTCGCAGCGCGACCTGTTCGCCGCCGCCACCGTCGCCGGCATCGGGATAACGATCATGGAACGCCGGCTCCTCGCGGACGGTCCCACCGACCTGGACGCGTTACTCGACGCTCTGGGCGAGGTAAGCGACGGCGACCTCCAGCGCGAAGAGACGTCATGACCGAGTCCTCCCTGGCCGAACGTCTGGCGCGCCTGTCGCCGGAGCAGCGAGCCCAGCTCGGCCGCATGATGCGGACCAAACCCGCCGCCATACCCGTGATCGACCGTTCATCCGGGCTGCTCCCGATGTCGTTCGCGCAGAACCGGATCCATTTCCTTCAGGAACTCCGGCCGGACAGCCCGACGTACAACAACATCGAAGCCGTACGCCTGCGCGGCCACCTGGACACCGAGGCCCTGCGCTCGGCCGTGGCCGCGACGGTCGCGCGGCACGAGGTGCTCCGGACGAGGTGCTCTTCCCTTGCCGGTGAAGAGCCGCTGCTCGTTGTCGACGAAGAGCCACCGGTCATCGAATACGTCGATCTGTCTGCCGATGCGGCCGGCGAACTGTTCGCCCGCCTCGCGGAACAGCCCTTCGACCTGGAGCGCGAGACGCCGCTGCGGGTGACGCTGGCGCGGCTGGGCCCCGACGATCACGCGCTGCTGTTCGTCGTCCACCACATCGCCTCGGACGCGTGGTCGTGCCGCCTCCTGCTGGAGGAGGTCTTCCGCGGCTACACCGGCTCCGATCTGCCCCCGCTGCCGATCCAGTACGCCGACTACGCCGCCTGGCAGCGGGCGCACCTGGACACCGGGAAGGCAGCGGCCCAGCTGGCGTACTGGCGCCAACGGCTGTCCGGTATGCCGCCGATTCTGGAACTACCGCTGGCGCGCCCGCGACCCCCCGTACGCTCCGACCGCGGCGCGGAACTCCACATCGAGCTCGACGAGGGCAAACGCTCCCGGTTGCACGCAGTCGCCAGGGACGCCTCGGTGACCCCGTTCGCCCTGCTGCTCACCGCCTTTGGCCAGGTGTTGCACCGGCACTGCGCCGCCGATGACGTCGTGGTCGCCACACCGGTGTCGGGGCGCGATCGCCTCGAGACCGAGAAGCTGATCGGCTGCTTCGTCAACACGCTCGTGCTACGGCTCGGCTTCGGCGGTCCGGGGAGCAGGCGCGACCTGGTGCGGCAGGTGTGGCAGCGCACCCTGGAAGACCTCGACCACCAGGAACTCCCGTTCGAGCATCTGGTGGCCGAACTCGCCCCCGAACGTGATCTCAGCGTCGGCAAGCTGGCCCAGGTCATGGTCAACTACTACCCGGCCACCGAGTTGACCGAGCCGGTGCCCGGGCTGGACATCCAGCCTTTCGACGTCCTCAGGGCACGCGCCAAGTTCGATCTGACCTGCACATTCATCGACGCGCGCCACTCGATGCGGGTAACACTCAACTACGCCACGGACCTGTACGGTCAGGACCTGGCGGCCAGACTCGGCGAGCATTTCGTCGCGGTCCTGGACGCCCTGCTCACGGATCTCGACGCCCCGGCGGCCACCCTGCCCGCGGTTCCGCCCAGCGACCCGATGCCGGGGCCGGTTCCCGCCGCCCACGACGAGATACCCGTGATCACGCGTTTCCAGGCCCAGGCGGAGGCGCATCCCGATCGGATCGCCGTACGGTGCCGCGACGAGGTCATCACCTACGGGGACATCAACGATAGGGCGAACCGGCTGGCCGGATACCTGCGCGACCAGGCAGGCCCGGTCGCCTTGGCGTTCGAGCGTTCCATCGACTACGTCGTCGCGATACTTGCCGCGCTGAAATCGAGTCTGAGCTACGTCCCCCTCGACTCGTCGATGCCGGCCGACCACCTGGCGGCGGTGCTGCGGGCTTCGGGCGCGGGGCTGCTGCTCACCCATGCGCAGGTGGATCGGGCCCTGCCGCTTGAGGGCGTGGTGACCACGGTGATGCTGGAGGATCTCACCGGATGCCCCGGCGGCGAGCCAGCGCCGGAGGTGGACGCCGACCAGGTGATGTACATCCTGTTCACCTCGGGATCGACGGGCAAGCCGAAGGGCGTGGTCGTCGAACATCGGCATTTCGCCAGCTATCTGGCCGCCCTGCTGGACCGGATGCGGATTCCCGAGGGTCTGAATTTCGCGATCGTCTCGACCTTCGCCGCCGACCTCGGGCTGACCAACCTCTTCGGCGCCCTGGCGACCGGCGGCACGCTCCATGTGTTGCCGTACGAATGGGCGGCCGACCCGGACCGATTCGCGGCCTACTTCCGCCGGCACCGCATCGACTTCATGAAGCTGGTGCCCAGCCATCTGCAAGCCATCTCTGAAGCCGGCCTGCTGGCGGACGTGGTGCCCGCGCGGTTCCTGGTGCTGGCGGGGGAAGCCTGTCCGTGGGACCTGGTCGACGCCATCCGGTCCGCTCGTCCGGACGTGTCGATCTGGAATCATTACGGGCCGACCGAGACGACCGTCTCCGTGATGGCCTATCAGGTCCCGGCCGAATCGGGTTCACGGCAAGGGGTTTCCGTTCCCCTGGGGTCGCCCTTGCCGCACGTCCGGGCGGATGTCGTGGACCAGCAGCTGCGCCCTGTCCCCCAGGGCACGGCGGGCGAGCTACTGATCACTGGGAGCAGCGTGGCGCGCGGGTACCTCGACCCGGACGAACCCGGCGCCACCCGTTTCGTGACCGATCCATTCTCCGGAGAGCGCGCCTACCGTTCCGGTGACCGGGTCCGCCGGCATCCGGACGGCTCGATCGAGTTCCTCGGTCGGCTGGACCGCCAGACGAAGATCCGCGGGTACCGGGTCGAGCCCGCTCATGTGGAAGCGGTCCTCCGCCGCCATCCGGCCATCTCCGAGGTCGCGGTCGCCACCCGGCAGGACAACAACGGCCGGGCATCCCTGGCGGCCTATTACGTCTCCGATAAAGACATCGATTTATCGGAACTGGTGGAGTTCGCCCAAGCGGCGATGCCTCCCTATATGGTCCCCACCGCCTACGTCGAACTCGACCGGCTGCCGCTGACGCCCAACGGCAAACTCGACTGGAACGCACTGCCGGAACCCGGCCCGCCGACGTTGCGGCACGGGCAGCGGACACCCCCGCGCGACACCCGGGATGCGCGGATCGCCGAGATCTGGCGTGACGTGCTCGGACTCGACCAGATCGGGATAGACGACGACTTCTTCGAATCCGGCGGGGACTCCTTCACCGCCATGCGACTGGCCCGCCGCATCGGCCCAGACGTACGGGTCATCTCGATCTTCCAGCATCCGACCGTCCGGCGGTTGGCCGACTTCCTCGGCCAGGCGGACACCGGGAAGTATCTGTGGCTGCTGCCCGGCGGAGAGCGGACGGCCCAGGCCACGGCGACGGTGGTCGCGGTGCCGTTCGGCGGGGGAACCGCCGCGGCCTACGCCGAGCTGGCCAAGGCGCTGCCGCCGGAATTCCCCCTGTACGCCATCGAACTGCCCGGCCACGATCCCACCCGGCCAGACCAGCCGCTGGAATCGTTCGAGACGACCGCGGCAGGCGCCGTCCGGGAGATCCGCGCGACCATTGACGGTCCGATCGTCGTCTACGGCCACTGCGTCGGCGCGGCGCTGGCGTACGAGATAGCAAGGCGGCTGGAGGCCGAAGGCAGCCAGGTCGTCGGCGTCGTCCTCGGCGGGGCCTTCCCGGCGCCCCGCCTGCCCGGACGGTTGTTCGACCTGTGGGCGAAGCTGCTGCCAAGCGACCGCTGGCGCTCCGACCGGCTCTATCGTGACGTGCTGCGTGGGATAGGCGGGCTCCAAGGCGCCCTGGATCCGTACGAGCAGGCGGCGACGCTCCAGGCAGTGCGGCACGACGCACGCGAAGCCGAGGAACTTTACTCGCGGCTGTGCCATGCCCCAGGGGACCGAACGTTACGGGCGCTCAGCGTGGTCGGGGAACGCGACCGCATCACCGAATTCCACCAGGAGCGGCATCGCGAGTGGAACCTGCTGTGCGCGGACACCGAACTGGCCGTTCTGCCCGACGCCGGGCACTTCTTCCTCCAGCATCAGGCCGGTCCGCTTGCCGCCACCATCGCCGACTGGGTGAACCGGCGACTCCACGCGACCCCTAACCCGCCGCCTGACCGGCCGCGCTCCAGGCCACGTGCCACCACGAATCTGTGGGGATTCGCCCTCGTCACGATCGGCCAGCTCGTCTCCATGATCGGCAGCAGGGCGCTGGCGTTCGCCCTGGGCATCTGGGTCTACCAGGACACGGGCAGCGCCACCCAGTTCTCGGCCATCCTCGCCACCGCCCTGCTGCCCGGGCTGCTCGTCCTGCCCCTGGCCGGCGCGGCGGCCGACAAGTGGAACCGGCGATCGCTGCTGATCTCCGTCGAGGTGGCCAACGCCGCCGGCACCGCGTTCTGCCTGCTGATGCTTGCGACCGGATTACTGCAGCTATGGCACGTTTACCTCGCCGCCGCCATCGGTTCCATCGCCACCTCCTTCCAGCAGCCGGCGTACCTGGCCGCCGTCGCGCAGCTGATCCCCAAGCAGTACCTGGCGCGGACCAACGGAATCCTGCAGGTCGTGCTGGCCCTGAGCCAGGCGGTCGGCCCGCTGATGGGCGGCGTGCTGATCGTGCTCACCGGCCTCGGCGGCGCCATGCTGACCGACCTGGCGACGGCGCTCGTCGCGATGGCGACCCTGCTCGCCGTACGCTTCCCGGAACTGCTCTTCCGCAGGCGCGAAGAGTCGATCTTCAGAGAGATCGCCGGAGGTCTGCGGTACCTGGCTCGGCGTCGCAGCCTGGTCGCCATGGTGGTCTTCTTCCTCGGCTACAACCTGCTGCTGGGCTTCACGTTCGCGCTGATACCCCCGATGATGCTCTCGTTTGCCGACACGACGGCGCTGAGCCTGGCCACGATGGTCGGCGCGCTGGGCGGGATCGCCGGAGGGGTGGCGATGGCGCTGTGGGGCGGATTCGAGCGGCGCGCCACCGGCATGATCGGCTTCGTCCTGCTCACCGGTCTCGGAATGATCGTCGCCGGAGCGCAGCCGATGGCCGCCTTTCCGGTCGTCGGCCTCGCCATGATCATGTGTTCCATCGCGCTGATCAACGGCCACTGGCAGACCATGATCCAGCTTAAGGTCGGCCTGGAACTGCAGGGCCGGATCCTGGCCACCAACCGCATGACCGCCAATCTGACCGAGCCTCTCGGCTACTTCGCCGCCGGCTGGCTGGCCGACGCCGTTTTCGAACCCGCCATGGCCGAGGGCGGTTGGCTGAGCGAGGCGGTGGGTGGCGCATTCGGCTCCGGCCCTGGCCGAGGCATGGCCGTCATGATCGCTATCCTCGGCTGCCTCCAGGTCGCGCTGGCGCTCGTCGGGCTTCGCTGGCACACGCTGCGCTACATGGAGGACGTTCTCCCGGACGCGATCCCCGGAGCCGTTGCCACCTGGGACCGGGATGAGCTGCAACAGGCCGCGGACGCGCTGCTGCCCACGCCGAGCAGGTGAGTTCCGCGCGTATACGCGTCCTACTCGATGCGTTGTGGGGTCGCGGTTGAGGGCACTCGCCATCGGATCACCTGTCAGATGGCGCGTACGCCTGTACGGGAAAGCCTGTCGAACAGGCTGACAACACGATCTTCTTGAGGACACGCAAGCAATCCGAAACGTTGGATTCGGCCGCACAGGAATCGCCCCCAGCGCCCGAATCCAGGAGTAACGATGAAGCTGCCCTCATACGCCGCTGCCCTCACGGCGGCCGTCCTGCACGCTTCGCTGACCGGAGCGTCCGGGACGGCGGCGGCTCAGGCGGCCGACGTTAGGGCCCTTCCGAGCGTGAACATGGAAGCCACGGTCAAGGCGGCCCAGATCGACCCGCGGCGGCCTGACGACACGCTGACCCCGGGTGCCAAGGCCAGCGTGCTCCTCGTTGAGCGGGCGCTGCGCGACCGGCGCCTCCTCGACGCGAAGTGGGTGGACGGCTACTTCGGCACCACAACGGTCGCCGCCTACGCGAAGTACCAGAAGTCGCTCGGCCTCACTGGCCTCGACGCCAACGGCCTGCCGGGCAGGACGTCGCTCACCAGGCTCGGAGCCGGCCGCTTCACGGTCACCAACGTCATCGACCCGGGCACCCGGGTGTCCACCGGCGGTTTCGTCATCAACACCCGCACGCGAAGCATGCTGGCCGAGGCGAAGCGGCTGCTCGGCCGCGACCTCAAGCTGGATCAGGGTTCGTACAACCCCGGCGGCGACCCCACGTCCGCGGGCACCCACGACGGCGGCGGCGTCGTCGACATCTCGGTAACGGGGCTGAATTCCGCCACCCGCACCGCGGCCGTCCGCGCGTTGCGCCGTGTCGGCTTCGCGGCATGGGTGCGTAGCCCCAGGCAAGGCGACTGGCCGTGGCACATCCACGCCGCCGCCATCAGCGACACCAGCCTCTCCAGCCAGGCCCAGCACCAGATCGGTGACTACTACCTCGGCCTGAACGGGCTCACCGGCCGTGGCCCGGACGACGGCCCGAAGGTGACTATCCGCACCTGGGAGGAGTACCAGCGCCGCTGACTCTTCCGAAACCCAGTCTCCACTGACCATCCGAAACCCAGGCTCCGCAGCCAGAAGGAGAACAGCATGAGAACGCTCACCAGGATCCTCACCGCGGCGACCGCAGCGATGGCGCTCGGCGGGACGGTACTCGCCACCGCATCACCCGCCTCGGCCGCGAACCGCGACGGCATCTGCCAGGCCGGCGAGTTCTGCTACTACTTCAACAGCAACAACCAAGGATCGGTCTCCGACTTCACCGGATCAGTCGCCGACTACGCCACCAAACAGCCCTCCTGCTACGACTTCAAGGGACCCGGCAACGGCAAGGGCAAATGCATCAAGAACGCCGCCGCCTCCGTCTGGAACCGCAGCAGCAAGACCGTCCGCGTCTACTACAACACCGGCCACACCGGCACGTACCAGGACTTCGCCCCAGGCGCCAAAGGCAACCTGAACTCCACCCTCAAGAACCAGAACGCCTCGCACAAGTTCAGCCCGTCGTCATCACCATCGCGCAGCAACATGTCGTTCTCGCTGTACACGGCCAGCGGCACGATCACCTGCGGCTTCGACGGTTACACCTCCACCTCCGGCCGGCATGAAGGCATCGACATCGCCCGCGGTGTGGGCGCGGATGTGCACGCCCTGGTGGGAGGCCAGGTCATCAACCTGGTGCGCGGGACCACCGGCAGGGCGGGACTTTCCACGATCGCCATCTACAACGCCGCGTTGAACAAGACGGTGATCTACCTGCACTCCGCTCCGCTGTCGTCCTTGCGCGTGGGCCAGCAGGTCAGCCGCGGCCAGATCATCGCCGACGAGTCGTGGCATGGGGTGTCGAGCAGGTCATCCGCACACACCCACATCGAGATGCGCCCCGGACGGAAGACGCGTGCGGCCAAGAGCGTCGGCGACCCGCACCTGGAGAACCCGAACCCGACCTCGTTCTGGAACTCCCAGGGCTACAGCGTCCGATAACGCACCGCGGCCTCTACCAAACGAGGAAGACAACTGTGCCTCCACGAACTGTACGGCTGATCTCGTGGCTCACCGCCGCGATGACGCTCGGCGGGACGGTACTCGCCACCGCATCCCCCGCCTCGGCCGCGAACCGCGACGGCATCTGCCAGACCGGCGAATTCTGCTACTACTTCAACAGCAACAACCAAGGATCAGTCTCCGACTTCACCGGATCGATCGCCGACTACGCCACCAAACAGCCCTCCTGCTACGACTTCAAGGGACCCGGCAACGGCAAGGGCAAATGCATCAAGAACGCCGCCGCCTCCGTCTGGAACCGCAGCAGCAAGACCGTCCGCGTCTACTACAACACCGGCCACACCGGCACGTACCAGGACTTCGCCCCAGGCGCCAAAGGCAACCTGAACTCCACCCTCAAGAACCAGAACGCCTCGCACAAGCTCCTGAGCTCCGCGCCGCCGACCGGGTGCAAGACCGACGGTACGGACACCAGGCTGCCCACGACGATCCTGGTGTACCGGAAGTCCCTCAATCGCGTGGAGCGGGTGGCGTTCAAGACCTACGTCAAGAACGTCCTGCCCAACGAGTGGGTGTCGAGCTGGCCGAGCGAGTCTCTCAGGGCCGGGGCGATGGCCGTCAAGAACTTCGGCTGGTACTGGGCGCTGCACTCGAACCGCAAGACGGCGAGCGGCCAGTGCTTCGACGTCTACGACCACACGTCGAGCCAGGTGTACAAGCCCGGCTCCGCGAAGGCGGTGACGAGCGCCGCGGTGGACGCGACGTGGGGCACCCGGCTGACTCGCAACGGGAAGATCTTCCGGGCCCAATACTGCGCTACGACGACGGCGTGCGGCAATTGGGTCAACGGGGACTGGATGTCGCAGAACGGCTCTCGCGATAAGGCCAGAGCGGGCTGGAGCTACTCCAGGATCCTCCAGCACTACTACACGGGGATCGTTGTCAGCTCCTGAGACCGTACGACTCTAGTTCCCCGCCACGTCATGCATGGCGGGAACTAGAGTCCGTCGACGATGATCTGGAAGTTGACCGGCCGGCTTCCGGGGAACACGACCGTTCCCGAAGCGTCCACCATCTTGAATCGCACGTAGCACAGGCCCGGCTTCCTCGGCGTGGTGATGACGGTCCGGATGTCGACCATCTCGCCTGGTTGCGTGTCCTCGATCGGCACGTCGGGAATGGTCTGGCATTGATCAGCTTGCTGCGTGACGTCGAGGCGACGCAGCGAATATCCCTTCCACGGCACGGTCCCGGCGTTCTTGAGCCGCCATACCTTGGTCATGGTCTTCCCAGCGCCGACGCGCGTGCAATCGGGGAGCGTTATGTCGTCGATGAACACGGCCACATCGCCCTTGTGCACCGGCGGGGCCGCAGGCGGGTTGGTCGAACGCACCGGGCAATCGGCTGGCGACAGCGCGGCAATCGATGGGCTGCCGGACGGGTTCAGGCTGTGTCCGTCGGGCCCGGAGCCGCGATTGACGACGGCCACGATGAGGACCACTGTCCCCACAGTGACGGCCGCTGTCGCGAACGCGACCGGGCGGGTCAGCCGGAATCGCCCTCTGTTCCCCGGCGCAGGAAGCAGAGGCTGGACGTCGCCCGCGGTCTCGTCGGGCGGCGGCGTAGGCACGGATGCCAAGGTCTCGCCAGCCGACCAGGGCGCGGTACGAGGTTCCGCGGCGCCTGTGGCAGCGGCTACGAGTCCACCAGCCGGACGGTCCACCGAGGTGTCCGCGCGGATGGAAGGATCCGATCTGACCGCCAGGTTCGCTCTCTCCCACTGTTCGCGGTACGCGGCCGGGTCCGCGCCACACGCCTTAACGAACTCGACGGTGGTCTCCCAGCTCGGGAGCCGGTTACCCTTCGTGGCTTCGTGCAACGTCGTGTGAGAAATCGCCCCCGACCGGCCGGACATCTCCCGGAAAGGCGGGTTACCGACCGAGTTGCGCAGTTCCCGCAGGGTCGCCGCGAAGTCCTCGATTGTCTCCGTCCGTGCACGCCTGTCGTCCACCGTGCGAAGCTAACAGCACCCACCGACTTCACTCAACTCGAACCGGTAATGGCACGGAGCCGGGCGACATGAGCGTCCAGAAAGCCGTCCGCCTCATCCCCCGCCGGCGACTGGAAGCGGCTGCGCACCGGCCACGAGGTTCTACCGGGGCGCTAGTCGGCGACCCGTACGCTAGTGAAGTCGTGGTCACCGACCACCGGCACCTGCCAGCCGGTCACGCGCGGTCGCCGTACCCCTCGTTCTTCAGCGCACGGCGGTAGGACCTGTCGAGCAGCCACTGCATCGGCCGGGCCAGCGCGCTGAGCGGCTTCCCCAGCCAGCGCAACGCGGGCTTCATCTCGCCGATCTGCCGCGCGGACAGCGCCATCAGCGTCCGCGCGGTGTCCGCGTCCGCGTGCCCGGCCCGGTCCCAGATTCGCCCGGCGGCGATCGCGTCACTGCGCCGCACCTCCGCGAGCGCGACCGTGACGATGAGCGCGGTCTGCGGTACGGCGCTGCCCAGCGCCATGTCCGCGAGCAGCGCCGGATCGTCGGTGAGGTAAGCGGTACCGCTGATGTGCAGCACCTCGGTGCGGCCGGGCACCAGCATCGCGGCGGAGATCCGCGCGTCGACGAGCAGGTTGTGCGCGGTGTCGGCGCGCTTGTTGCCGCGCCGGTCCGGGATGGCGAGCGTGCGCCCGTCGAGTACCCGGACAAAGCCGGGCAGGTCGCCACGCGGGCTGGTGTCGCCGCCGGCACCGTCCCAGGTGGACACGACGAGGAACGGTGCGGCAGCGAGGAATCCGGCCACGCGCGGGCCGGCGAGCGGGCCGTCTGTGCTGGGCATCGCCGGGGCGGCGGGCGAAGCCGTCTCCCACAGCCGGGAGCGAAGGATCGCGCGCGCACAGTGGATGTACACCTGTTCGACCGTGATAGCGAGCCGGCCCGGCGTGCGCGCGGCGACCGTGCCGTTGAGCCGCAGTGTCTCGCCGACGCCGGGCATCAGGAAGACGAACGAGACCGGGCCGTCCGCGTCGACGTCGGCCGGGATCACGATCCTGGTCGGCGACGCGGACTCCGCGAAGCCCGGTCGGCCGCCGACCAGGGTGGTGCACGGCCGCCCGGCCGCGTCGAGGTAGCCGAAGCCCGCGATCGGCGCGGTGGCGAGCACATGCCGGGCAGCGTCGTCCAGCGCGGGCAGTTCCTTCGCGAGGATGAGGTCCGCGGGACGCCCGATGATCGCCTCGAGGTCGCCGGCGGTCGTGATTCGGTTCATGGCGCCGATTCTTCAGCGCACTCCATTCTGTCGTCCAAGATATTATTTGCACCATATTGAGACCTCGAAGGCATCAAAGCGAGGGGCATGCCGTGGAACTGCGACACCTGCGCTACTTCATCGCGATCGCCGAGGAGGAAAACTTCCACCGCGCGGCGCAGCGACTGTTCATGTCGCAGTCCCCGCTCAGCCGGCAGATGCGCGACCTGCAGAACGAGATGGGCGTCGAACTGCTGGAACCGGACGGCCGCGGGGTGCGGCTCACTCCCGCCGGCCGCTACTTCGCGGACCGGGCACGCTCGATCGTCGCTTCCGCCGAGGCCGCGGTCGACGGCGCGCGGCAGGTGGCGGCCGGCCAGATCGGCACGGTCACGATCGGCTTCGAGACCGGCACCGCTTACTGGGGGCACCTGGCCGGCATCGTGGGCACCGCGCGCCGCCGCGAGCCGCGCATCACGATCCAGCTCACCCCGATGACCGGCGCCGAGCAGTGGGAGGCGCTGCGCGCCGGAGAGATCGCGCTCGGGTACGGCTTCCACCCGGCCGACGATCCGACGCTGACCTCGGCCGTCATCGCCAGGGACCGGCTCGGCGCGGTCCTCGCGCACGACCATCCGCTCGCCGCTCGCGACGCGCTCCGGGTCGAGGACTTCCACGGACAGGTCGTGCTGCTACAACCTTGGATCCTCTATCCCAGGCTGCACGACGACCTGTTCGCCATGGTCCGGGCGCGCGGCGTGCACCCGGACATCCGTACCCACATCACCGACCTGGAGGCCATCATCACGCTGGTGGCAGCCGGCGACGGCCTGACGTTCCTGCCGGAGAAGCACACCGCCAGCCTGGCCCTCGGCTCGGCCGTCTGGCGACCGGTCGCCGGCCTGCACCACGAAACGCTCGAGGTCGTCCTGTGGCGTACCGCCGACGCGGACTCCCCGCTGCTGCGCCCACTGCTCAACGTGGTCCGCGACATCTCACCAGCCCGACCGCATGTCTCAGACTTCTCGGGCGATGCAGATGCGCGCGTCCAGTCGCGGTCCGGCCTCGTAGAACATGTAGGAGACGCCGTCCTGGGTGCCGAATGACGGTGCCGCCACCCTGCCGTTGTCGGAGGGGATCGGGGAGTGGAAGACGCCGAGGTGTGTCTCCCGGTCGAACGCGTTGCCGACCTCGGTGATCCGCATTCTGCCGTCGTTGCCGTGATAGGCCACGTAGGTGGTTCCGTTGCGCTTGACGAGGTGCGGGCCGGAGATGTCGGTCAGACCGTCGGGTTCGGGATTCACCAGCGCGGTGGCGCTGAACTGCCAGTTGTCCCAGCCGTTGGGCGACCAGCCGTAGAAGAGGCGGCGGCCGTTACGTACGCCCATGAAGATCATCACGTACTTGTTGTTCCGGCCGGGCAGCGAGTGCTCGAAGACCCTCGCGTAGGAGGTCTCGGAGGTGCCGGACACCAGGCGGGTGCTCAGGATCGGGGTCTCGTTGGTGAAGTTGATGCCGTCGGTGGAGCGGGCCACGCGCGTGGTGAAGTTCTCGCCGTGGAAGTAGCAGAAGAACTGCCTGGTGGCGGCGTCCCAGGTCACGTGTGGTGAGGACACGTGGGAGACCGTGGTGGTCGGCAGGCGGTTGTCGATGAGCGGGTTGCCCGAGTAGTCGTCGAACGGTCCGGCCAGGGAGTCGGCGAAGGCCACGCAGATGCCGCCGGGGTTCTCGTGGGGGGCGTAGTACAGGTAGTAGCGCGCCCGGGGATTGCTGAGCTTGTCGTACATCCCTCTGATGCAGGGGAAGATGAACTCCCCGGTGGGGTTGTGGCTGAGCGGTAAGGACAGCGCGTCGCGCAGGTAGCGGTAGGTCGGCATTCCGGCGGGGCCCGCCGCCGCGCTCGCGGGCGATCCGAGTCCCAGGCCCGTGGCCACGCCCGCCGCCGCGCCGAGCAACACGGTCCGCCGTCCGATCAGTTGCTGGGGAGTTTCCACGTCTGCTCCTTCACGCTACGTCGTGGTGCGGATTCACACGTTCATCCCGCGAGGAATACCGCGTCAAGGTGCTAATGCGAATTACTTCAGGAAATATCGACTCTTGACAGGAATGGGGGGCCTTGTCCAGGATGATGCTCCACCAGCGGCTAATGCGCATTACCTGATCACGAAGGATACGGACGGTGACTACTCAAGGTCGGCGTCTCACGCAGCAGGACATCGCCAGGATGGCCGGCGTGAGCCAAACGACGGTCTCGCTAGTGCTCAACAAGCGCGGCGACGCCGACGTGCGGATCGCGCCCGAAACCCGCGAACGGGTGCTGCAGGCGATCAGGGAGACCGGCTACGTGGCCGATCCCGCCGCGCGGCGGCTGGCCTACGGGCGCAACCGCATCCTCGGCGTGTTCACCTACGAGGCGGTCTTCCCCGCCGAGAGCGCCGACTTCTATCACCCCTTCCTCGTCGGCATCGAGGAGTGCGCCCAGGAGATCGGCTGCGACCTGCTGCTGTTCACCAGCGCCAAGGCGGCCTCGGGCGCGCGGCGGCGGATCTTCAACGAGGAGAGCCGGGTACGGCTGGCCGATGGCTGCGTGTTACTCGGCCGAACGGTCGACCGTGAGGACCTGGCCCGGCTGCTGGCAGAAGGCATCCCGTTCGTCTCCGTCGGCCGCCGCGACGACGCGGGCGGGCCCGTGCCGTACGTGGGGGCCGACTACCCTCCGGCCGTCCTGGCTCTGGTCGAGCGGGCGGTGGCCCTCGGCCACCGGCGGCTGGGCTACGTCGGGGCGGGGACGGGCGGCGAGTCCATGGCCGACCGCCTGCGCGGATTCCATGAGGGTGTGGCCGCCACGGGCGCCGACGGCCGTCACTTCACCCCGGACGTGCCGCTGGGGGACGTGGTCGCGTCCGGGGTGACGGCGGTCTTCGTCGAGGAGTACGCCGACTGCGTCGCGATCGCCACAGCTGCCGCGGAGCGCGGCGTCCACGTGCCCCACGACCTTTCCATCCTCACCCTGGGCGCATTAACCCGGCCCGTCCAGGTCGACACAGATTTCACCGGATTTCGCATCCCCAGGCGCGAGATGGGCCGCAGAGCCGTCCAGCTGCTGGCCGAAATTCTGGAGACCGGCGGAACCCCGCAGGAACTACTGCCCTGCGAGCTGGTCGACGGCACCACGCTGGCCCCGGCCCCCAATCTGACAGGAGACCTCCCCCGTGGTTGAGATATCGGCAGACGCGGCCGTCGTCGGCGGCGGGCTGGGGGGCGTCGCCGCCGCGCTGGCCCTGCTGCGGGCCGGCCGCACGGTGGTCCTCACGGAGGAGCATGACTGGCTCGGCGGCCAGCTCACCAGCCAGGCCGTCCCGCCCGACGAGCACTCCTGGGTGGAGCGGTTCGGTGTGACGGCGAGCTATCGGGCCCTGCGTGAGGGCATCCGGCGCTACTACCGCGACCACTACCCGCTCACCGAGCGGGCGCGGGCGCAGCGGGAGTTCAACCCCGGCGCCGGACACGTGAGCCGCCTGTGCCACGAGCCCAGGGTCGCGGTCGCGGTGATCGAGGCCATGCTCGCCCCCTATCGGGGCTCGGGCCGGTTGCGGGTGCTTCAGCCGTACCGGCCGGTGGGCGCGGAGGTGGACGGCGACCGTGTCACGTCCGTACGGCTGGCCCATCGCGACACCGCCGAGCAGGTCGTGCTCCGCGCGCCGTACGTGCTGGACGCCACCGAGACCGGCGAGCTGTTGCCGCTGACGGGGACCGAGTACGTGACCGGGTTCGAGGCACAGTCCGAGACGGGCGAGCCGAGCGCTCCGGCCGAGGCGCAGCCGCTGAACATGCAGGCCGTGTCCGTCTGCTTCGCGATCGATCACGTCGACGGCGACCACACGATCGACCGGCCCGCCTCCTACGACTTCTGGCGCGCCTACGAGCCGCCGTTCTGGGGCGACAAGCTGCTGTCGTGGCGGTGCCCGAACCCGCGCACGCTCGCGATCATGGAGCGTTCCTTCACTCCCAACCCCGACGACCACCCCCAGCTCGTCGAGGCCGACCAGCGGATCAGCGCGGGCGACGCCAACCTGTGGACCTTCCGCAGGATCGCCGCCCGCCGCAACTTCACCGAGGGCGCGTACGCCAGCGACATCACGCTCGTCAACTGGCCGATGATCGACTATCTGGAGGGACCGGTCATCGACGTGCCGGACGCCGCCCGGCACCTGGAGGCGGCTCGCGAGCTGTCGCGCTCGGTCTTCTACTGGCTGCAGACCGAGGCGCCGCGTGCCGACGGCGGTACCGGCTTTCCCGGCCTGCGGCTGCGCGGCGACGTGACGGGCGGCGCCGACGGCCTGGCGCAGGCGGCCTACATCCGCGAGTCCCGCCGCATCCGCGCGTTGTGCACCGTCACCGAGCAGGACCTGTCGCTGGCCATACGCGGTGACAAGGGCGCGGTCTCCTACACCGACTCGGTCGGCGTCGGCATGTACCGCATCGACCTGCACCCCTCGACCGGCGGCGACAACTACATCGACGTGGCCTGCTCGCCGTTCGAGATCCCGCTGGGCGCGCTCATCCCGCGCCGCATGACCAATCTGCTGGCCGCGGGCAAGAACATCGGCACCACCCACATCACCAACGGCGCCTACCGGCTGCACCCGGTGGAGTGGAACGCCGGCGAGGCCGCGGGCGCGCTGGCCGCGTTCTGCCTGGACCAGGCCACCACCCCACACGCCGTACGGGAGAAGGAAACCCTCCTCGCGGACTTCCAGCAGCGCCTGACCCGCGACGGCGTCGAGCTTCGCTGGCCCGACGTCACCGGCTACTGACACATGACCGTTCGGGGGAAGCCACATAAGGAGATCACCCCATGAAGCCAACCAGGACACTGGCCGCTCTCGCCATGGCCGCCCTGCTCACCGTCACCGCGTGCGGCGGCGGCCAGACACCTGCCGAGCAAGGCCCGCAGCCGCTGCGCATGACGATCTGGACGTCCAACGAGGCCCACCTGAAGCTCTTCAACGAGATCGCGGCCGAGTACAAGAAGACGCATCCGGACGTCGGCGCCATCACCTTCGACTCGATCCCCTTCGAGAGCTACACCACCACCCTCACCACGCAGATCGCCGGCGGCAACGCCCCCGACCTGGCCTGGGTACTGGAGAATTCCGCCCCGGACTTCGTCTCCTCCGGCGCGCTGGCGCCGTTGAAGGGAGAGCTCGGCAAAGCGCAGGGGTACGAGCTGGCCGACCTGACTCCGGCCGCGACGAAGTTGTGGGAGCAGGACGGCGAGCTGTACGCCTACCCGTTCTCCACTTCGCCATTCGGCATCTTCGTCAACGACGACCTGGTCAAGAAGGCCGGGCAGAAGACACCGCGCGAGCTCATCGAGGCCGGCGAGTGGACCTGGGACAACGCCGTCGCCATGAACGCGGCCGTGGCGAAGGAGGGCAAGGCGGGCCTGATCGTCCGTGACTTCGACTACAAGAGCTGGGACAACCTCGCCTCCATCTGGGGAGGCTGGGGCGCCAGGGCGTGGAGCGAGGACGGCAAGACGTGCGGCTTCAACAGCCCCGAGATGCTCGAGGCCATGACGTTCCTGCACAAGGCGATCTTCGTGGACAAGGCGCTGCCGGGCCCCGGCACCACCGTCGACTTCTTCGCCGGTGACGCGGCGATGACCATCACCCAGATCTCCCGCGCCTCCTTGCTGGACGGGGCGAAGTTCGGGTGGGACCTGGTGCCGCTGCCGGCCGGGCCGAAGGGCGACTACGCGGTCATCGGCCAGGCCGGTCTGGGCGCACTGAAGAAGTCCCCCAACGCCGCCCAGGCCATCGACTTCCTGGCCTTCTTCACCAACCCCGCCAACTCCGCCAAGCTCGCCGCCTACTTCCCGCCGCCCCGGGCCTCCCAGCTCACCACCGAGACGCTGGCCAAGTCCAACCCGCTGCTCAAGCCGGAACAGCTCAAGGAGGTCGTGATCGACGGCATCGCGAAGGCCGTCGTCAAGCCGAGCCACATCGGGCAGGCCGAACTGTCGCAGACCGTACGGGCGGAGCTCGACCCGCTGTGGAAGGCCGACGCGGACGTCAAGGCGGTGCTGGACGGAGTCTGCGCGAAGATCCAGCCGATGATCGGCGCGTGACGTGACCCTCACCCGGACCAGGGAGACGACGGCGACGCACCGTGCCGTCGTCTCCCCGTACTGGACGTTCCGCCGCCGGGACAACCTCGTCGGCTACCTGTTCATCGCGCCGCAGCTCGTCGGCAGTGTGCTTTTCGTGCTGCTTCCGCTGGGGCTGGTGCTCTGGTACAGCCTGCACGAGTGGAACGTGCTGGCCGGGACCTTCCAGTTCACCGGCGGCGACAACTACACCAAGCTGCTGAACGACCCGAAGCTGGGCGAGGTGCTCGGCGGCACCGCGATGTTCTCCGTCGGCCTGGTCGTCCTCAACCTGAGCCTTGCCCTGGTGCTGGCCATCCTGCTCAACCAGCGCCTGCGCGGCACCACGTTCTTCAGGACCCTGTTCTTCTCCCCGGTCGTGGTCTCGCTGGTGGCGTGGACGATCGTGTGGCGGTTCCTGCTCCAGGCGGACGGCGGCGTCAACGGCCTGCTCGGTGCCGTCGGGGTAGACGGACCCAACTGGCTGCGTGGCGAAACCACGGCGATGGTGTCGGTGGTTGTGGTCCAGGTGCTCAAGAACGTCGGCCTCAACATGGTGCTGTTCCTGGCGGCCCTGCAGGGCGTGCCGAGCCAGCTTCACGAGGCCGCCCGCGTCGACGGCGCGGGGGTGTGGACCCGGTTCGTCCGCATCACCGTGCCGCTGATCAGCCCCACCATCCTGCTCACCTCGATCATCACGGTCGTCGGCTCGCTCCAGGTGTTCGCCCAGATCGCCGTCCTCACCCAGGGCGGGCCGGGCTTGTCCACGACCGTGCTCATCTACTACCTGTACCAGCAGGCCTTCCAGTTCCACCACTTCGGTTACGGTGCGACCCTGTCGGCCCTGCTGTTCGCGATCGTGGCGGCGCTCACCTTCGCGCAGTGGCGCATGCGCAGGAAGTGGGTCTTCCATGAGTCCTAAACTTAAGATCACTCTGTACGGCCTGCTCTGCGTGCTGTGTGTGCCCTTCGTCTTCCCGACCTGGTGGATGGTCACCTCGTCGTTCAAGCCGGACAGTGAGATCTTCGCCTTCCCGCCCGCCCTGCTGCCCTCCTCGTGGGACACGTCGGCCTACCGGCAGGTCTTCGAGCTGCAGCCCTTCACCACCCAGTACTTCAACAGCCTCTACATCGCCTTGCTGGTCACCGCCGGGACCATGGCGGTCTCGGCGATGGCCGGATACGCCTTCGCGCGCATCCGTTTCCCCGGCCAGAACGTGCTCTTCGTCGTCGTGCTGATCGGGCTGCTGATCCCCAGCGAGGTGACGATCGTGCCGCTGTTCCAGATGTTCCACGGACTCGGCCTCACCGACACTCATTGGCCGCTGATCCTGGTGCCGATCCTCGGGGCGCCGAGCGTGATGGCGACCTTCATCATGCGCCAGTTCTTCATCAGCCTGCCGAGAGAGTTGGAGGAGGCCGCCCGCGTCGACGGGCTGGGCCGCTTCGGCACCTTCAGCAAGGTGGCGCTCCCTCTGGCCCGCCCTGCTCTTGGCGCGGTCGCCATCTTCACCTTCCTGCACTCGTGGAACCTCTACCTGGAACCAATCGTGTTCCTCTCCACGCCGGAGAAGTTCACCCTGCCCCAGGCCCTCACCCAGTTCGTCGACGCCTACGGCGGCCCCATGTGGAACATCCAGCTCGCCGCGGCCTCACTGACGGCACTGCCGATCCTGGTCGTGTTCGTCCTGGCCCAGCGCCAGTTCATCGAGGGGCTGGCGCACACGGGCTTGAAGGGATGATGCTCCGCCCTCGCTGCCGGCCGAGGCCCGCCACCCTCTGATGCCGGAGCTCGCACACGGCGCAGCCATCGCACCCCACCGGATGGCTGCGCCGTTCCGTGCGTCACATCGTGGTTTCGCGTGCCAGCCATTTGTCGGCGACGATCTCGACCTGGTGGTCGAGATCGGTGTCCTCAGGGCTCGTGTCGATGGTCCAGTCGGGTTCGATCTGGTCGTAGCCCCAGGTGGCGTCGCTGTCGGCGACGATGTTGCGGTCAGCACGCACGGTCAGACGCCGTGCACGAACCTCATCGGAACAGGCCACTCGTACGAAGGAGAAACCCGCAGCCCGCATGGCGTGGTAATCGGGATCGACGTTGCGCATGTCGTCGTTGATGACGATGTCGGCACCTTCATGCTGTGCCCGGTCCACCCGGCTCAGGAAGTTGTCGACCAGCGAAGTCGGGTTGATCCGCCGAAGGTGGGCGGCCAGGCTACGCAGCAGCTCGTTGTCGTGCTCCCACGCACCGATCTGCCGCCCCGCCGCGCGGTAGACCTGACCCTGCAACGCGTACAGGGGCGCGGCCAGTTTGATGATCTCCACGGCATAGCCGCGTTCGGTCAGCAGGGTTCTCAACGCGACGGCGGCGGTCGACTTGCCCGAGCCGGCGAGCCCGTACAGGCAGATCATCAGCAATGCGGATTCCTCTGCGCGAGATGTCGAAGAAGGCTCTACGGCGGCCGGTCGATGGCGGCGGAGCGCAGCCAGCCTACCTTCGACAGATGATCCTCGGCGGCTTTCACACCGGCCCGGATCCCCGCGACCGGCTCACCGTCGACCGGCGCGGACGTGTCATCCCATCGGCGCAGATCCGGCGGGTCTTCCCCGGGCGCGTGCTCAGCCCGGTTCGCACCGCAAGCGGCCGTGATCATCTTGTGCCACAATCCGGGATCGGGCCACTGGTCAGGCGGTGCCACGAAGGTCCCGCGCGGCCCACAGGAGAACGCCCAGCCCGCTTCCCGTAGCATCTTCACCGCGCGCCGGGCCGTACCCATACAGACCTGATGGTGCTTGCTCAGCTGGCCATGAGTGGGGATCGCCCGATTGGGCGGGTACACGCTGTTTTGGATCTGCGTGGCCAGGTCGCGGGCGATCAGCACGTACGCGGGCATCGAATACGGTGAGGGTGGGACGCCTAGTTGCCCGACGAAGGTTCCCGTCCCCGGCACCGTGTACACCAGACCGCGCTCGCGCAACTCCCGATGCACATGCCGCGCGGTCCCCCGGCAAATCCGATAGGCCCGCAGCAGCTCGGTCTCCGTGGGAACCGACTCCCCCAACCTCAGCTCCCCGCGCTCGATCTGGTCCGCCACCAGGTCGGCGATCTGCACATACAGCGGAACCGGACCGGCTCTGTCCAGCTGTGGCGTCCCCGCGCTGTGGACCTCCGTCATTCGCCGCCGCCCTGGGCGGGCCACTCATCGGTCGGAGCCGCGAAGATGCCGTAGTGGGGAATGCTGTAGGCCCAGCCCAGATCCTCCAGGCGGTACCTGACCTCGGTGGCCACCTCGCGGGAGATCCCGAACTCGCTCCGCAGCTGTTCCTGGGTGGCCACCCGCTCATGCACGGCGATCTCACCGGCCTGGATCCGCCTGGCCAGCACGCCGACGACCTCCGCGATCCGCCGCTCAATGGGCGGTGTCCACATCGACGGCCACTGCTCAGCCGGCGGCCCGACGACCAGGACCCGGCCGCGGGTCATGTGGGCCAGCCGCCGCTTCTGGAGCTGACGCCAGATCCAGTACGCCTGCGCGGGCTGAATGCTGTGCGTGTCCTGTAGTTCGGCCTCCGTGGGCACCGGCGCACCCGGCCCAAGCTCACCACTGGTGATCCGCCCGGCCAGCTCATCGGTGACCCGCTGGACCAAAATCCACGCCCACGCGGTCACCGGGCCACCTCACACCACACCATCCGGCCGCGCCCGTCGTTCTCCCAGCCCCACCGGCGAGCGATCTGCTCCACCAGCCGCAGACCATGCCCATCGGCGGCCAGCACTCGGCCATCGAGCCCGTCACCTATTCCGTGGACACGGGGCACGTCCCGGACCTGCGGCGTGCTCGCCTCCGACCCCTCGTCGGTCACCTCCAGCCGCACGACCCCGTCACCGCAGTCGATCACCGCGACCTCCACCCGGCCGCCCGGCATGCCGGACCTGGAGTGCTTGAGCGCGTTTCCCAGCAGCTCCGATACCAGCAGCAGCGCATCCGCCGACTCGCCGACGCCCTCCCGCTTCAGCAGCGCCCGCACGAGCGCACGCCCGAACGTGACCGAAAACGCCTCACCCGGCAGAACAAATGACCCCATCACCCGCATGACCGTCACCGCGACACCGCCCGCAGAATGCGCCCCACCGGGTCGGCATCCGCTGCCCATACGGTGCGGGCATCCACGGTGCGCCCACCCAGGGTGTAGGCGCTCATGGTGTATCGCCAGCCAGCGGTCTCCTTGCGCATTTCCGCCCGTACGAGCCCGCTGGCACCGCCCGGCATCTCCAGGACCGCGTACTCCCGGCGCTGTCCCGGCAGCCGCAGCGTGCAGGACACGCCCTGTCCATTAAGCGCGAACGCCAGATGGGCGAACCGCTCGCGCCGTAGTTCCTCCCGCAGCCGCACCACATCCGTCACCGGGCACCGCTCCTCCTGACGGACCGCTCGACGGTCTTTGCGTCTGCGATCGACCGCAGCCCTAAACTTCCTCACGATCGCACCTCGCTTGCGATCAGGGCTCGGCTGATCGTGCCAGCGACAGCCGAGCCGCTTACGTTCTCCGGGAATTCGCCTATTGCAGTGCCATAATTGGCACGCCACAAAGAACGGGAAAGACAAATAGCGTGTCATGGGCCAATGACACGCCGTGACACGATCACAAGGGATGACAGGGATGACCACATCCAGCCCGAAGTCCAACCCGATCGACCCGAATCAATCGCCCTGGCATCTGTTCGGCTTCGCCCTCCGCCACTGGCGTGAGCAGGTACGCAACATCCATCTGCGTCCCCTCGCCGAGGAAATCCACTGGAGCTACTCCCTTCTGGCCAAATGGGAACGCGGGGAACAACAACCACATGCCGACGCGGTCAAGGCCCTGGATGCCAGGCTCGGCGCGGATGGTTACCTGGTGGCGCTGCACACCGCTGCAGAAGAGCTGGATCGACTACGGCGCAATACCCTCAATACAGCCTCCCCCGCTCACAGCAAGGATGAGGACATGGAACGCCGACGCCTTTTGCAGCTTGCCGCCGCAGGCGCTGGGATCGGAGTGCTCGGCGCGGCAGGCGAGCCGGTACGCCAGCTACTCGACTTGTCTTTCGGCGATCAGCATCGCAGCGTCGAAGACTGGGAACTCGCCTGTGCCGACCACCTGCACGCGATCAACACCCGGCCCGCCGACCAGGTTCACAACGATCTCCTTGCCGACCTGTCGGAGATACAGCGACAGCTGCACACCGCCGGTGACAACGACCGTATCGAGCTGAACCGCGTCACCGCCGTGCTCGCCGCCTTCCACGCCAGCGTCCTGGTCCGCCTCGGGGAACCAGGCTCCGCGCTGCGCTGGTACCGCACCGCCCGCACCGCCGCTGACGCAACCAACGATCTCGACCTGCGCGTGAGAATCCGCGCCCACGAAGCGGGACATAGCGAGTTTGGCTTGCACGATCCGGCCACCGCCCTGCGCCTGATCCACAGCGCCCAGCAGATCACCGGCATGACCGCCCGTCCCTCGGTCGGCCAGGCAACCCTGCTCCGCGCACAGGCCAAAATATTGGCCCTGCTGGGCCGCCACGACGAAGCCCGCCGCACCCTACAAGCCCTTATCGATCTGGTCGAGACAAGTCAGCTACCTGTCGTCCTCGGATTCTGGGACTCCTCGTTTAACCCCGTCCATTTCACGGCAAGTCAGGTCTTCTCGGCTGCGGGCAACGAAGCCGAGGCCAGCCAGGCGCAGGAACACACGCTCGCGAGCAACCCTCACGGCTACCACACCCCGATCAACCTGCGCCTGCACACCGCCTGGTGCACCGTGGTCAACGGCGGCGTCGATGAGGGAATCCGACAGGCCGCGACAGTGATCGACTCTTTGCCGGACGCCTACCGCAACGTCATGATCATGGAGACAGCGCGGCGAGTCTTCAGCGCCGTACCCCTTCCGCAACGGGAACGTCCGGTGGTCGAGGAGTTCCGCGAGATGCTAGCCGTCAGCGCCTGAGCACCGGTCGCGTGCATGCCTTTGAGGACGTGCCAAGCCGTTCCTGGACCACCTTCATGGGAAACCCCGTGGAGATCGTAAGTTATGTTCACAGTTCTCTGGTGTCGCATTAGCCTCACTTGTTTCTCTGGGTAGGGCGTTGGAGGGCTGGGCTTGTTCGTCTACAAGACGTCTCTGAAGCGGGCAGTTGGTACCCCGTGTGTGCTTGGCGGGGAGGCTGCGGTGCTGTCCCGGGTCGATGGCAAGGACGGGACGCCGTTCGTTCTGTCGGCCGATGGCTCCTACGACGTGGAGCTGAATCGGTTCCTGCGAGAGCTACCGGGCTGGGGCGTCCACGCGCCGAACTCGATCAATGCCTACGCGCATGATCTGGCGGTGTTCGGCCGGTTCCTCGATCAGCACCGGGGCGGCCGGACGTTGCGGGAGGCGGGGCAGGAGGACCTGCTGGCCTTCCTGGGTGTCCGACGGCGCACGGATCGTGGGCGGATGTTGCAGAGTCCGCCCGGCAGCCATCGCCGAGATCGCTAAGGCCGTGGCCGACAAAGGTTAAGACCCGGCAGAAAGATCCCCGCACTGCCGGGCCGACCGTCGAACTGGAGCAAACGACAATTGGTCGCTATCATCAACGACTGGCTAACCTGCCTTTGTTACAGGCATTACTAGCAGCGGAACCTTTTGTAGTTGCGGGAAGCCATCCAGTACGTGTCCACCCACTCGTCGCCGCCAGCGGAGTCTCCGTGTTCGTAAGCATCCGACGCCATGTCCAGCGAGTCCGACATAGCCTGCCAGATTGCCGCGCAAACGCTCGGCCTCGCCTGCGCTGCGCTGGACGTTGCAGCGACGCTTCCCGCCACTCCGGCCACCAGGGCGAGCACAGCCACGATCTTTCGCATCTCGATTTCCTTCCTTCTCTTAGGTGGCTCCAGCATGGCGATCACCACTTGCAGAACACTTACGAGCCACTTGTCAGACGTCAGACGACAAGGAAGGATCGGCCCGTGACCGTTGAGGTGCCCTAGAGATTCCGGACAGCTCCCCGACTAGGGTTGGGGCGACCGGAAGGATGTAGGAGTTGGCACGGCGTAGGGTCGCGTATTCGCGGGAGTTCAAAGACGAGGCCGTCCGCGTGCGCCTCACGTCAGGAAGCGGCCTCCACGCTACTGGCGTGGCCGAAGGCGAAGCATGTGCCGGAGCAGCCCCACTCGGTGGAAGGTGGGGATAGACGCGCTGCGCTTCAGGGAGTGGTAGCGTCGGTGGAGAGTTGTCGATCTGTCTGATAAGCGGCCGGAGCCCTCATGAGGCTGACGAGTGTCGACCTCAACCTTCTTGTCGCGCTGGACGCGCTGTTGACTGAGCGTAACGTCACGCGGGCGGCCGAGCGGATGTCGGTCGGGCAGCCTGCGATGAGTGCCTCGTTGGCGAAACTGCGGAAGCATTTCGATGATCCGCTGCTGGTGCGGGAAGGGCGGAGCCTGCAGCGAACGCCGCTTGCTGATGCGCTGGTCGGGCCGGTGCGGGAGACGCTGAGTGCCGCCGAGGCGGTTTTGCTGCGCTCGCCGAGCTTCGACCCGGCAAGGGACAAGGCCGCATTCACGATTATGGCGGCGGATTACGTCACGATCGTGCTCCTGAGCCCACTGCTGGAATCGATCGCCGAAGAGGCGCCGCACCTTCGAATCTGCATGCGTCCGGTCGAGGCCGATTTCGCCGACCAGCTCCGCTCGGGAGCGGTCGACATGGTCATCATCCCGACCAAGCTCGCCGACCGGAAGATTCCCTTCCCCCACGAGCCGCTGTTCAGCGATCGCTATGTGCTGGTGGTCGATCGGAACCACCCTGAAGTGAACGATTCGGTGACACCCGAACAGGCCACCTCACTCCGGTACGTCGCCTTCAGCGGGGGAACCGTCTCACCGATCACCAACGTGGATCTGGAGGCGCTGAATGTGCACGTTCCGGTCGAGCTGACGACGGAGAGCTTCGTGGTGCCGCTGCTCCTGCTCGCCGGAACCCGGCTGGCCACCATCGCGCCCGAACGGCTGGCGCTCAAACTGGTCAGCGTGGCACAGCTGCGGATCGTGGAATATCCGTTGTCGCTGAGCGCCATCCACGAAGCCATGTACTGGAATTCTCGCGACAACGCCGACCTCGCGCATCAGTGGCTCCGCCGCCGGATCATCGACACGGCTCGCACCATCTGAGCATCTCGGACGTGGAGGTGGTTCAACGGTTCTCCTCCGCCCACGGGAGAATGACTTTCTCCAGCGCGTTCAGTCCGTAGAAGAGCACGATGCTGATGACGCCGAGCAGGGCCATGGCGGCGAAGGCGAGCGGAGTGTCCGCGCTCGCGCCTGACTGCACGATGACGAAGCCGAGCCCGGCGTCAGCACCGACGAATTCCGCGATGACCGCCCCGATGACCGCCAGCGAGATCGCTGTCTTGAGACCCACCATCACCTGCGGCAGCGCGTACGGAAAACGAACTTTGAAAAATACCTGCAGACGGCTGGCGTCGTAGGAGCGGACCAGCTCGGTCAGCTCGGCGGGAGTGGATTTCAGGCCGGTGGCCGTCGAGATCACGATCGGGAAGAAACAGAGCAGGAACACCATGACGATCTTCGGAACCGGCCCGAAGCCCATCCAGACCACCAGGATCGGCGCGATCGCAATCTTCGGTACGGCATTCACCGCGAGCAGCAGCGGGTAAATCATCTTCTCCAGCAACCGCGAACTGGCGATCGCCATCGCCGTGGGGATTCCGACGACGACCGCGACCGCGAACCCCTGGACCGTCTCCAGCAGGGTCACCCAGGTCTGCTCCATGAGGAAGCCGGCCTGGCCGATGAAGGCCTCGACCACGTCGTCCGGCGCGGGCACCAGGAACTTCTCGATCGAGAAGACGATCGTGGCCAGCCACCACAGGGCGACCAGGGCGGCCAGCCCGAGGACCGGGAGACCCCAGTCCACCAGGCGCCGGGCCACCCTGGAGCCGCTCCGCCGCGCGGCGGTCATACGGCACCCTCCGATGCGATCGGCGCCGGCATCAGCAGCTCGTGCAGTTCGGCGCTGACCTCGGCGACCCGGTCCGCGTACGCGTTGCGCCCGAGTGTGCGCGGGCGCGGGATGTCCACGTCGACGATCTTGCGAAGCCGGCCGGGCCGGGGGCTGAGCACCGCCACCCGGTCAGCGAGCAGCACCGCCTCCTCGATGGAGTGGGTGACGAAGATGATGGTCATCTCCTGCTCCATGCGGATGCGTTGCAGCTCTATCGACAGCTCCTCCCGAGTCAGCGCGTCGAGCGCGGAGAAGGGCTCGTCCATGAGCAGGACGAGGGGATCCTGGATCAGCGAACGGCACAGGGACGCGCGCTGCTGCATGCCGCCCGACAACTCGTGCGGCAGCCGTTTCTCGAAACCGGCGAGGCCGACGAGTTCGAGCAGCTCATGGGCCCGCCGGCGCTTGGCCGCCCGGTCCAGGCGGAGAATCTCCACCGGGAGCAGGACATTGTCCAGCACCGTACGCCACGGCAGCAGGGCCGCACGCTGGAACATGAAGCTGACATCCTGCCGGGGTTTGCCCACCGGCTCACCGGCGACCGTGACCGTTCCCGACGAGGGCCGCAGCAGCCCAGCGACCATCCGCAGCATGGTCGACTTGCCGCAGCCCGAGCGGCCCACGAGCGTCACCAGCTCGTTGCGGCGCACCTCAAGGGTGATGTCGTCCAGCGCATGGACCTCACCCTGACGTCCGGCGAAGACGTGCGAGACGTGCGTGAGCTTGATCATGCCGCCGCGCCTAGCCCTGCGGCGTCAAGGACAGGTCGATGACCTGCTCGGGAGTCATTCCGGCCGGGATCGCACCCGACTCGGTGAGAAGCTTGATGTTCGCCTCGACCTTGGCCTTGCTGACCGCGCCGATCGGCTGGCCCTGCGCCGTGACGTAGGGAGCCATCGCCCGGACCTCCGCGGCCGCGACCTCCGGGTTCTGGGTGGGCTGGTACTTCTTGAGGATCTCGCCGGATTCCTCGGGGTTGGCGATGGAGTACTCCAGGCCCTTGAACAGGGCGGCCATGAATTTCTTGACCACCTCGGGCTTTTCCTTGGCCATGGTGTTCGAGGTCAGCAACGCGTTGCCGTACAGGTCGGGCAAGACCTCGCCGTAGGGGAGGACGACGGCCTTCTTCCCCTGTGCGGCCTTCTCGATGAGCCCCCGGCCGACGACGAACTGGCCGATCGCGTCCACCGAGCCACTCGCCAGCAGCTGCGGTAACGCGGGCGGGGCGCCCGGGACAAACTTGA
This sequence comes from Acrocarpospora macrocephala, assembly GCF_009687865.1. Classification (GTDB taxonomy): domain Bacteria; phylum Actinomycetota; class Actinomycetes; order Streptosporangiales; family Streptosporangiaceae; genus Acrocarpospora; species Acrocarpospora macrocephala. The sequence goes on along the minus strand of NZ_BLAE01000035.1, from coordinate 217,115 downwards.
CCTTCGACGCGTCGATGCCGGCGGCCTTGGCGTACACGGGGAAGGTCACCTGGACGGTGGAACCCGGCTGGTCGCCGATGGTCTTGCCCTCCAGGTCCTTCGGCGTGGTGATCCCGCCTTCCTCCAGCGCGATGATCGCGGCTAATGAGTTCTGGTGCACCATGCCGACAGCGATGACGGGCAGCTTCTCCTTGGCCGTCGTGATCAGCGTGCCGGTGAAGTCGCCGATGCCGAAGTCGGCCCGGCCGCCGGCCAGCAGCTTCATCGAGTCGACGGTGCCGGTGCCCGGCTTGATGTCGACGTTGAGCCCGGCTTCCTTGAAGTAGCCCTTCTCCAGCGCCACATAGGCGTAGGCGTCGCGGCCGAAGGTGTTGAACGAGGTCAGATAGCGGACGGGCTCGAGGGCGCCGGCGGCTTGACCTTCGTTGCCGCCTCCGCCGCCGCACGCGGCGACCATGAGCACGACTCCGGCGGCCCCGGCGATGCGGGTGAACCAGGTGGCCTTCACTGTTCCTCCTTGTCAGGTATTCCTAGAAGAGTCCTGGCGTTCTCCTGCCGACCGCCGGACAAAGCCCGGCCATCGACGGCTGGCGCGTGCGTGCGGCGCTCTGTGCGTACCGCGAAATGACCCGTACCGGTCGCTCAGCCGGAAGCGTTCACCTGGCGAGCTGAAAGATGTGTCTTGCGGTGAACCTACGCGACGACGGGAAGCACCGGAAACGGTTGTCATCGATGGATGTCATCGCTGTGATCGATGAGCTCTGCCGCCAGGGACCTGGGCTGCTCGAGCGGAGCCTGTTTCATCCGGCCGAGGGCTCGTGCACGTCCCATTCGATCTCGAGCCGCTTGAATCCGCGCGCGAAGAAGATGGTGTCGCGCACGGCGGTGTCCGCACCCGCGGCCATGCGGAGATTCGGCAACCGCTCGAACAGCCGAGGTAACGCGATCTTCAACTGAAGGCGGGCGAGCGGGGCGCCCAAGCAGGCATGGACTCCCTTTCCGAAGGCGACGTGGGTGGCCATGGAGTCGCGGGTGACATCGAAGACGTCGGACTCGCCGAAAACCTGCTCGTCCCGATTGGCCGACGCCCAGTGGACCATCAGGTGCGCGCCGGCCGGGATTTCCACGCCATTGAGCACGGTGCCCTTGCGGACGGTACGGAAAAGTCCCTGCGCGGGTGACTCGAAGCGCAGGACCTCCTCCACCATGGCCGGAACCAGGTCCGGGTCGTTCAGCACGGCCTGAAGCTGATCCGAGTGCGCCAGCAATGTGGTGAGACCATTGCCGATGCTGCGGGTGACGGTCACATGTCCGGCGATGATGAGGTTGATCATCACGCGCATGGCTTCCTCATGGCTGATGGGCTCGCCGCCGGCCACGCGGGCGGCCAGCAGGCTCGACATGAGGTCCTCGCCCAGCCGCCCTTGAAACTCGTCCATGAAATACCGCTGCATCGTCACGACGTCGCGCGCGCAAATGACGAGTTCCTCGACGCTGTCGGTCGCCTGCAGGATGCGTAACCAGCTGACGCTCCACCGATGCAGCGTGGGTATGTCAGCGCGGGGGATACCGAGCATGTCGGTGAGGGTGAACATCGGAAGATTCCACGCGAACCTCTCGATGATGTCCGCGCGGCCGTCATCGGCGAACTCGTCGATGAGAGCGTCTACGTTCTCCCGGATGCGGCCCTCCAGTTCGGCGACGCGCTTGGGGGTGAACGCCTTGGTGACCAGCAGGCGGAGCCTGCGGTGAACCTGCCCGTCGCTGTCGGTGAGCGTCGGCGACATGGGCCAGCCCGTGGCGAGGACGTCCAGCACCGGCTGGGGAAGCGGTCGCACGGAGGCACGGACCGCGTTCTGGGAGGAGAAGGTCTCCGTGTCGCGCACGACCGCGAGCACGTCCTCGTACCGGCTGACGACCCACAGCCCGTGCGCCTCGGCGTAGAAGACCGGAGCCTCACGCCGCAGCCGAGCGTAAAGCGGATACGGATCCGCCAGTTGCTCCGGCGAGAGCGGGTCGAAGCGGATAGGACAGCTGGTCATGACGGACGCCACCTCCAGTTTTACAAGGATTCGATGTGACGGCGTGAACCAGCGTAAGGACGCGGATCGATCTACAGAAACGATTGTTATCAATGGGCTTCATCGATGGCCTCGATCCGCGGGCATTCAGCTCGTGCGCGGTTCGGTCTGCCAGCGTCGCTCGTAGTGCTGTGCGCTGGGCGCGGGGCCGGGGAGTGGTCCGGCGTCGCGGTTGCGCAGGCCGTCGAGGCTGATGGCGAGCAGTCGCCGGCGGATGGCCTCGTCCTCGGTGCCCGGTGCGGCCGGGCCGCGCCGCCCGAAGAACTCCACCAGCCAGGCGACGTCCAGGGCCGTGACGCCGGAGCGCAGCACGCCCTCGCTGTGCGCCCGGGCCACCACGTGCTCCAGCAGGCGACGGCCCCGCCTGCTGGTCTCCCACATCTCCGGGGTGGTCTCCAGCGAGCCCGCCAGCGGCGCGAGCGCACCCGAACCCCGCGCGACGCAGGCGCGCACGTAGTCGCTGAGGCCCGTCCAGGCGTCGGGGGCGGCGAGCGCGGCCTCGGCCGCCTGAATGGACTCCTCCATGGCCTGCGTGCAGAGCTGCCGCAGCAGGTCGGACTTGCTGCCGTACCGGCGATAGAGGCTGCCCATCCCGACCCCGGCCCGCGCCGCGATCTCGGCGACCGTGGCGTCGGCGCCGTGCGCGGCGAAGACCTCCCGGGCCGCGTCCAGCACGCGGCGGTCGTTCCGCTCGGCTTCGGCCTGCCTCCCCCGCCGGGAGCGGTGCTGCGATTCTGCCACGAGCGAAGCCTAGTTCATTCGGAGCAAAACACTCCGATAGCATGCCTTCACGGTAAATCGGAGCATCTCGCTCCGATAGCAGCCTTTGGGGGTGACACTCATGTTCGCTGTGGTGTTGTCGGAGTTCGGCCCGCCGGCCAACCTCGCCCTGGCCGAGGTGCCGGACCCGGTGCCGGGTCCGGGCCAAGTCCTGGTCGACGTGCACCTGGCGAACATCACGTTCGTGGAGACCCAGGTGCGTGCGGGCCAGGCGCCCAATCCGGCGATGCTGCCGCCGCTGCCCGCGATCCTCGGCAACGGGGTCGGTGGCATCGTGACCGCCGTCGGCGAAGGGGGGGATCCGGCACTGGCGGGTCGGCGCGTCATCACGACGACGGGCGGTCGCGGCGGTTACGCGGAGCTGGCGGTGGTCGACGCGACCGGGCTGATCGACGTCCCGCCGGAGCTGAGCCTGGCCGACGCCGTCGCGCTGCTCGCGGACGGGCGGACCGCGGTCGGCCTGATCCGTGCCGCGGCGTTGCGGCCCGGGGAGACCGTGCTGATCGAGGCCGCCGCCGGAGGGGTCGGGAGCCTGCTGGTCCAGCTCGCGCGCGACGCGGGAGCCCGCGTGGTGGCCACGGCGGGCGGGCCGCGCAAGACCGGGATCGCCAAGGACCTCGGGGCCGACGTGGCGGTGGACTACACGGTCACCGGCTGGGCCGACCAGGTCAGGAGCGAGGTGGGCGACGTCGACGTGGTCTTCGACGGCGTGGGCGGCGAGATCGGCGGCGCGGCGGCCGGCCTGCTGCGCGAGGGCGGGCGGCTGTCGTCGTACGGCATGGCCAGCGGATCGTTCACCGCATTGCCCGATGGAAAGAACATAACGCCGATCCGAGGTACTCCCCCGACCCCGCCACAGATGCGCGAGCTGACCCAGGCCGCCCTCACGGCGGCGGCCACCGGCAGGCTCAAGCCGTTGATCGGCCAGACGTATCCCTTGGACCGCGCGGCCGACGCCCACGCCGCCATCGCCTCCCGCGCGACCGTCGGCAAGACCCTCCTCCTCGTACGATCTCCGGGGGGCGCCCAGTGATCAGGCACGGTGAGCGCCTGTCGATCGGAGTGATGTTTCCGTCGTCCCGGAGCGCGGCCGTCGATGTCCGGGCCTGCGCGCGTCACGCCGAGAGCCTCGGCCTGGACGCGCTGTTCACCGGTGACCACCTCGCCGCCACCGTGGGGACCATGGAGAGCACCCTCACGCTCGCCACCGTGGCCGCGGTCACCGAGCGGCTGCGGATCGGGTTCGGGGTGATGGTCCTCGCGCTGCGCCACCCGGCCTGGGCCGCCAAGCAGATCGCGACTCTCCAGCACCTGTCCGGAGACCGGGTCATCCTCGGGGTCGGCTCCGGCGGCGCGGTGCACGGCAGCAGCGCCTGGGAAGCGGTCGGAGTCCCGTACGCCGAGCGCGGCCGCCGTACCGATGCCGCGTTGGACGTGCTGCCCGACCTGGTCACCGGCCGGTCGGCGGTGCTGCCATCCGGCGTCTCCATCGCCTTGGCCCCGGGAGCGGCCATGCCGCCCGTCTGGGTAGGCGGCGGTTCCCGGGCGGCACTGCGCCGCACCGCCCGATACGCGGATGCCTGGTTCCCCTCCATGATCACCGCGACGGCGGTCGCCGACGGCCGCCGCGAGCTGGCCGAGCTCGCCGCCACGTACGGACGCCCGATGCCGCAACTCGCCGTCGGCGGCAGCGTACTACTCGGCCCCGCCCCTTCCCAGTCGCTGCTCAGCGACACCACGGCCGGGCTCACCCAGTACGGCGTGCCCCCCGAGGTCGCCGCCCACCTACCGATCACCGGCCCCCCACCCCAGGCAGCCGAGCGGTTCCGCGAGTACGCCGAAGCCGGCGCCGACCACCTCGTCCTCGGCGTCATCGGCGACGACTGGCAGCGCCAGTGCGAACTGATCGCCGAAGCCCGCTCACTGGCGGCGTGATCGGGTGGGGTTTGTCCACGGCAGCATGAGGAAAGCCCGGTCGCTGATCGTTTTCGACGCGTACAGCGCGGCGACGATGACGATGGCGAGGGCTGCCTCGAGCATCGGCGATCGAGTTGATCGTGGTGTCGATGCCGGCCCCCGTGTAGGCCGCGAGCGGCGGAATGCATGACTCGGGCCCTCGAAGATGGCACGGCCTTGGGGCCGGGGATCAGCGAGTGCGCATTACGACCTACTCCCGATGTGGCCCGTCGGCTGTACTGAAGGGATGGGGTTGATGGCGAGTGACGGGGTGATGGTGGGTCGAGCGGCCGAACTGGCCACCGTGCGCAGCCTGGTCGACGGGGTGCGGCGAGGGCGGGGCGGGGTGCTGCTGGTGAGTGGGGAGGCGGGCATCGGGAAGACCCGCCTGCTTCGCGAGGCCGCCGAGCGGGCCAGGGACGCGGGGCTGGCCGTGGTGACCGGACGTGCCGTGGAGGGGGGCGGTACCTATCGCCCGCTGTCCGAAGCGCTGGTCGGCCATCTGCGGCAGGCGTGGCCTGCCTCCGCCGAGGACTCCTCGTGCCGGGCGGTCCTCGGAGGGCTGCTGCCGGAGTGGGCCGGCGACGGCGGGATGCCGCTGAACGTGGATCCCGCGTTGGTCGTCTGCGAAGGGGCGCTGTCGCTGCTGCGGGTCATCGGCGGCGACCATGGCTGCCTGCTGGTCCTGGACGACATGCACTGGGCGGACGCCGAGACGCTGGCTGTGGTGGAGTATCTGGCGGGGGCGGTGCGGGGCCAGCCGATCCTGGTCGCGGCGTCGGCGTGTGACGATGAGCCGCTGCCTGGCGTGCTGAGCCGCCTGAGCCGCCTGAGCCGCAGGGAGGACGTCACGGCGCTGCGGCTGGGGCGGTTGACCACGGCCGAGGTGGAGGCCCTGGCCGAGCACCGTACGGGCGGTCTCCCGCTTGCCGAGGCCGGGCTTCGCTTCGTGGTGGAGCACGCCGACGGCTTGCCGTACATGGTGGAGGAACTGGTGGCCGGTGTGCTCGAGTCGGCTCTCGGGCGCGGGACACCGGCGGTACCGGAGGGGATCGTCTGCCGCGTCGCCGCTCGACTGGCGGCGCTCGAACCCGTGCAGCGCGGTGTGCTGGAGGCGGCCGCCGTGCTCGGCACGGACCCGGACTGGACGATCTTGGGCGCGGTGACGGGCGTGCCGGAGCCGCTGGTGCTGGGCGCGCTGCGGGGCGCCACCCCGCACCTGCTCGTCTCGGCGGGAGACGAACTGCACTGGCGGCATACGCTGACGCGAGCGGCGGTGCTGGCACATGTGACGCCGCCCGAGCGCGCCGCCGTGGCCCGCCGCGCCGCCGAGGTGCTGCTGAGCCGTGGCGAACCGGCGCGCGAGGCGTACGCGGCCGAGCTGCTGGCCGCGGCCGGCGAAGGGACGAGATCGGCCGAGATCTTCCTCCGGCTGGCCCGCCGCGACATGGACACCGGCGCGCTGCGCAGCGCGCAGGATCACCTGGTGCGGGCGTCGGCTACCAGGACGCTGCGGCCGATGGTGGTGATCGAACACGTCCGTCTGCTGACGCTGCTCGGTCAGGCGCCCGCCGCGCTGGAGGCCGGTGCCGGGGCGCTGGCCGAGGTGGTGGGCGACCGGCACGCCGAGCTGTGCCTTCGGCTGGCCGAGGCGGCCATCGTCGCGCGTCGCTGGGGTGAAGCCGACAGGTTCATCGAACGGGCGGGGCGGCCCGGCGACGCCCGGGCGCTGGTTCTGGCCGCCGACTCCGCGTTCGGCGCGGGAGATCTGCGGCGGGCGGGCGACCTGGCCGCGACGGCCGCCGGCCGGGCGGAACAGGAGGCGCGCTGGGAGACGGTGTGCCAGGCGCTCACGACTCTGGGCCGGTGTGCGATGCGCCACGACACCGCGACGGCGCGGGCCGCCTATGCGCGTGCCGCGCAGACCGGTGCGGAACACGGCCTGATTCCGGCGCGGGTCACGGCCCTGCTCGGGCTCGGCGCGGTTGAACTGCTCGACCACGCCGCCTCGCCCGCCATTGTCGAGGCGCGCGAGCTCGCCTCGCGTACCGGCCTGCTCGCCGAAGTGATCTGGTGCGATCTGCTGCTGGCGGACGCCATGACCACCACTGAGGGGCCGCGGGCGGCTCAGGCACTGGCCCGGAGCGCGGCCGAGCAGGCCGGCCGCCTGCGGCTGCCCGGCCTGGAGGGCGTGGCGGAGATGTTCATCGCCACAGGCCACGCGGTGGCGGGCGACGAGCTAGGCATGGAGGCCGTGCTCGCCAGGGCAGTCGCCCGCCCGCACGCGCCCGTCGAGGTCACCGCCCTGGCACAGGCGACCTGCGGGCTCCGCCGTCTGCTCTCCCGTGACCTGCGTGCCGCGTCCGCGCTGCTCGACGATGGCATAAGTGCACTGGACGGCCGCGGCGAGGCCGGTCCCGTGCAGCACTGGGGCCTGTGGGCGCTGCTGCGGACCGTGCTCGCCGACCGCGACACCGAGGCCCGGGAGACGCTGCGCCGGTCCCCGGCCGTGTTGCGAGTGGTCAACCGCGCCGGGCTGCGGTACGCCGACGCGGTCGCCGAAGGGCGGGCCGGACGGCCCGAGCGGGCCGCTGCCCTGTTCGCCGACGCGGACCAGGCTCTCGCCGAGCACCACTGGTGGCGGCGCCTGCTCCGGCTGCTCGCGCTGGAGGCCGCGATCGCCGACGGGTGGGGCGACCCGGTGCCCGAGCTACGCGTCGATCTGGACGCCCATGTTCGCGCGGGCGAACACCAGATGGCCCGCATCTGCCGCGATCTGCTGCGCGGCGCGGGAGCGCCCACCCGGCGTGGGCGCGGCCTCGCACCGGTTCCCGCCGGCCTGCGGGCCGCCGGGGTGACCAGCCGCGAGATGGACGTGCTCAGCCTGGTCGCCGAAGGGCTGACCAACGGAAAGATCGCGGAGCGCCTGGTGATCTCCCGGCGCACTGTCGACACCCATGTCGCGAACCTGCTCGCCAAGACGAGCTCGGCCGATCGCTCGGAACTGCGGACCATCGCGGGGCCGATCCGCACCCGATAGGAACGCGAGCGTGCTCCGTCCCGCGGCCGGTTCGAAATCTATGTAAATCAGGTAGGGAATATTGACTTATCTCATCGGGGTACCTAGCTTTGAATTATGAGTCTTGTTCGGCGGCGCTCCTGGGTGGGTATGGACTTGGTCCCCACCGATGTCGTCGGGCGGTCGTCATTTCTGGTGGCGCGGCTGGAGATCGATCTGTGCCGTTCGCACTCCGCCAGGTGTCGTTCCCTCGTTCCCTGATCACCTGACGGCTCTGACGAGGGAGCACCATGTCCAAGACCATCATCAACCACGTGAATCTCGCCGAATGGGCGACTGAGTACGACTCCGCCGACGTCGAATCGCGGCTCGCCGTCATCGGCGCCGACGCGGTGGAGCAGCGGATCGCCATCGTGCGGGAGCTGGTCCGGCTCGGCGGCGGGCAGCAGCCCGATCTCCGTCCCGAGCGGCTGCGGCGAGAACTCGACGAACTCGACGACGTGATCGAGGAGTACGTCGAGCGGACCCTCCATCGCGTCGCCCGCGCGGCGACCAGCGAAGAGTACACGGTGGAACGTAAGCGGCTGACCGCTGTCTTTCACGAGCTGGACGGGAGACTGCGGCATCGCAGGTTCCTGCTGGGATCGCGGATCACCATGCCCGACCTGCGGCTGTGGACCTTGCTGGTCCGGTACGACCTCGGCTACAACCCGCTGGTCAAAATCAGCAAGCTGCGGTTGATCGACTTCCCGCAGCTGTGGGCGTACGCCAGGGATCTGTACCAGCTTCCGCCGTTCCGTGACACCACCGACTTCGCCGCGATCGCCCGGATGGCCCAGGCGCCGCCGGCGTCCCCCTGGCGTGTCCTGGTCGAGCCGTACGCCGGCGACTGGGACTCACCGCACGGCCGCGAGGTCATCGCCTCGCACCACTGAAACACGAGCATGAGGAGCAAGGACATGGCAGTCGCCGGCACCGTGGCAGAGGCGTTCGTTCAGGAGTGGCATGACTGGCATCGGCGGCACGAGGCGGTGCGGGCCGATCGGCATGGGTTTCTCGCCGTCACCGGGCTGCACTGGCTGACGGCCGAGCCGCGGCGCGTGCCGGGCGCGCCCGGGGAGTGGTCGACCGGCGCCGAGGGAGTCGTGGTCACGTTCGGCGCGGGGGAGGAACTGGTCGTGGCCGGGTCTCCCCGCCGGGAGCGGTACGTTTTCGGCGTCATCCCCGAGCGCGGCGGGATCAACGCCGGATGGGGCGACGCGGTCATCGAGGTGGCCAAGCGGGGCGGGCACGACATCGTCCGGCCGAGGCATCCGGACCATCCGCTGCGGGTCGAGTACGCCGGCACGCCGGTGTTCGCGCCGGATCCGCGGTGGGTGATCGAGGGTCGTTATGTGCCGTTCGACCAGCCCCGGCCGACCACCGTCGGGGCCGCGGTGGAGGGGCTGGAGCACGTGTACCACGCGCCCGGGCGAATCGAATTCGAGCTCGATGGGCAGGCGCTGAGCCTCACGGCGTTCGACGGCTACGCACCGGGCAGCCTGACCGTCCTGTTCACCGACGCGACGTCCGGCGTCACCACATACACCGACAACCGCGTCCTGCAACTGGACGCGCCCGGCCCCGATGGCCGCGTGGTGCTCGACTTCAACCGGGCCGTGAACCTGCCATGCGCGTACACCGACTTCGCCACCTGCCCGCTGCCGCCTGCCGAGAACCGGCTGCCGGTCGCGATCGAGGCCGGCGAGAAGATCCCGTACGAGCGCGGCTGAACCCAGGAGGGGGCCGTCCGCGGCCATCGTGTGAAAGGAATGGCAGCGATGGCCACCCAGGCTCCTCCGAAAGATTGATGGCCTCGCTGACCGGGCTCGAACCGGCGTCCACCCGGTCTGGAGCCGGGCGCTCTACCACTGAGCTACAACGAGGGTGCGTCAATTATGGACGGAAACCGTGAGGGGCTGCGGCTATTTATCTGTCGTGGGCAGGTCGCTGATCACCACGCCGGAGGTCAGGCCGTGGTGGACGGCGGTGGCCAGGTCGGGGTTCATGCGTCGGCCGCTGAACGCCCCGGCCCGGCGCAACAGGGCGGCCCACACCGGGTCGGCGATGCTCACGCCGTGGACCAGCTCTGGCGTGGGCCGGAACACCGCCACCCCGCTCGGCGGGGCGGGTGCGGTCCAGCCTGACTGTTCCGGATCCAGCCCGGCGGCGCGGCAGAGGGTGTCCAGGTCGGAGCGCGTGCACACAGCTGTGCCGTCCAGCACCTCCCACGGAAGCGGGAGGGCCGCCCACACCTCCGTGTTCGGGTCGACGCCGCCGCCCGTGCTGCGATGCCAGGCGGCCAGGTCGGCGGCCATCAGGCGCATCACCTTGCCGGGGCAGGCCACGTCCAGCAGCTCGAGCGCGTCCAGGGACGCCAGGCAGGCCAGCCAGCCGGAGCGGGCCGCGTTGTAGGCCACCGCCAGGTTGTTCCACGTGGTGGAGTCGTCGCCTCGCCGTACGATCATGGTGGTGCGGTCGGTGGCAGGGTTCCAGCGGGCGCGCAGCAGGTCGGCGCTGTGTCGCATGACCGCCGACCACTGACCCAGCAGACGGCCGCGCTCCTCGTCGGTCAGCTGGGGCAGGACGTCGGGGGTCGCCCGTACCTGGGCGATCATCCACCAGTCGCTGCGGGGCTGGCACCGGTCGAGGAGCACCTGGGCGATCTCGTCGAACGGGTTGTCCCGGCCGGAGAGGCTGAACTCCCGGCGGGTCTTGCGCCGGGCGGTGTAGTACGCCACGAAACACGCCGCGTCCGGGTCGGCGAGGAACCTGTCCAGGGGGATGTCCGCGCCGAAGCCGGTGACACCGACCATGAGCAGGCGGCGTTTGTCCTGTTCGGTGCCCAGGATGGTCGCCTTGGCGGCGATCCGGCGTAGCACCCTGAACCGGCGGTTGTACTGGCGCTTGGACAGGTCCATTCCCACCGCCTCCCTGGCCTCCCGGTTGAGACGGTCAGCCAGGAAGTCGGTGTGTTCCGGCTCCCACTGGATCTCTTGCCCGACGGTCGCCGCGAACTCCAGCAGCGACTCAGGATCGTCGGGATCGGCCTCCACCCACCGGCCGAACAGGCGGTTCGCCGCCGCCACCTGGTTGGCGCCACCGACCGGTCTGGCGTAGTCGGCGGACATCGAGGAGAACGAACCGGTCCGGCGGAGGGAGTGCTGAGCCGCACGTTCCAGCACGACCTGCTCGCGCCGCGTCAGCCGACCGCTCAGCGCGGCGAGAACCAGGTCGGCGACGTCTTCGGGCCGGTAACGCCGGTCCAGCGAACGATGTAACTCGGCGAGAATCTGCCTCTCCTTGCGGAACGTCATGGAGGCATGATCCCAGCCGGTCCCGTAGAACTTCGACGGAAATATCCGTACTTGCGCTAAATGGCCGCGGTCGTGTGGGTGGCCTGGGTACGGGCGAATAGGCGGATCAGCCGACGGTCAAGCGTTCGCGCGCGCACAGGTCGCCGTGAGTCAGCTGTCCTCCGGGCCCAAGCGTGCTCCGGTTGGGGCGGTCGGTGCCGGCTCCTTCAGTTCGATGAAGATCGAGTGGGTTTCGGTGTCGCCGACGTTCTCGCCCGCGTGTTCCTGCGCACCGACCCAGCGCACCTGACCAGCGTCCAGCTCGACGTCGACCTGCCGTCCACCGGCGGTGAGCCTGCGCCGGAACGAGCTCAACGTGACCATTACCGTGTCGGGATGCCCATGCGTCGTGGTCTTGTCGCCGGGCCGGTCGCGGTATTCCAGGACCCGGACGCGCTCGTTCTCGAAGACCACCCGGTAGAGGTCGGGGTTGCCGATCACAGGATCGTTCATGGGACTACAGTACCATGATGGCATGCCAGTACCATATGAGCAGACCGGTCGCCACCAGCAGAAGGCCCGCACCCGTCAGGCCCTGGTCGACGCGACCCGTCGACTCCTGGCTCAAGGAGCGGACCCCACCGTCGAAGACGTGGCAGCCGAAGCGGGGATCTCCCGTACCACCGCATACCGCTACTTCCCGAACCAGCGCAGCCTGCTGACGGCCGCCCATCCCGAGATCGAACGGCACTCCCTGCTCCCCGAGGACGCGCCGGACGACCCGGCCGCCCGGCTCGACCTGGTCATGCGCGCCTTCGCCCGCCTGACCCTGGAATGGGAGCCCCAATTGCGCACCTCGCTGCGGTTGTCCCTCGATCCGGGCGCCGAGCAGCCGGTCCTGCGCCAGGGCCGTGCCATCGGCTGGATCGAGGACGCGCTCACGCCCCTGCGCACCACACACCCGAATCTGGACATTCACCGCCTGGCCGTGGCGATCCGCTCGGCGACCGGCATCGAGGCACTGATCTGGCTGACCGACATCGCCGGAATGACCCGCCAGGAGGCCGCCGACACGATGTGCTGGTCGGCCCACGCGATGCTCACCGCCGCCATCCGCGAATGACGGCCCCAGGTCGCACGCGTAGTTTCGCGCTGAGCGACTCGAAGCAGCGCGGTAACCGTCACCCTCGCCCGACGCGCACTGAACGGTTAGAAGTAGGCGGCGGTCGGGTGGGTGGCCTGGGCGCGGGCGTAGAGGCGGATCAGTGTGCGCATCCGGTAGTGGTCGGGGGCGCGGACCTCCAGTAGCTGGGCCTGGACCAGGGCGTCGAGGAACGTCTGGACGTCGTCGGTGTCGTCGTCCAGGAGGGCCGCGGCGTCGGGGGTCGTCATCTCGGGGAGATCGAGCAGGCCGAGAAGTTTGAAGAGCTCCCCGGCGGCGGGAATGTGGCTTAATTGACAAGCAATTTGACTTTGAGTTAGAGTGCGGTTCTTAGAGGTCCGAGATGCCCGCCCCAAGGGTGGTTGCGTGGGACCGATTCCCCTTGCAGGCGTTTCAGGAGAAAGCGCAAAGTTCTCTAGAGAACTTTGCGCAAGTGGTTGAAAGATTGCACGAGCCCGTGACCTGAGGAACAGGTCACGGGCTCTGCTTCAGTCACGACCTGGTACTTCAGGTCCCGAACGTCTCACATTGGTCGCTTACGTTGGCGTTGGTGCCACGACCCGGCCGCGCCACGTCCACGCCCGTGCCACAGTCGATGCTGTCATCGCCGTTCCCGGTCGTGATGGTGTCGTCGCCGGCGCCGCTGTTCACCAGGTTGTCGCCGCCGCCCGCGTCGATCCAGTCGTCGCCGCCGGTCGTGGTGATCTCGTCGTCGCCGCCCTGCGTCGCGACACAGTCGCTGCCGCCGTTACCGGTGACGCGGTCGTTGTCGTGCCGCCCGATGATCAGGTCGTTGCCACCGGTGCCGACGAGGGGGTTGTTGGCGCTCGTGGCGACGATGACGTTCTGGATCTCGATCCCGGCGCAGGCGCTGGCGGGCAGGCCGTTCGCCCGGATGCCGACGGTCCCCGTCCGCTGGATGCCGGTCAGCCCGGCGACCGTGCCGTTGCCCGGCACCTCGGTGTAGGTGAGGGAGCCGCCCGCGCCGACGGTCAAGGTGATCGGCGTGCCGTTCACCGTGACAGTGACGACCGCCGGCTCGCCGATGACCGTCGTGATAGTGCTGGTCTTGCCGGCGGCGGTGAGCCGGTAGGAGCCGCGTCCCAGCTCGATCGTCCCGAAGTTGTCGGCCAGCTGGAATCGTGCCGGGAGGGCACCCGGGCCGGCGCCCACCAGGACCCCGGCGGGGTTGTGGGCGTCGGAGATCGTGAGCGTACGGCCGTTGCGGTTGAGGATCTTGCCCGACGTTGTGCCGCCGAGGAGCTTGTCGGAGAACGTCTGGTTGCCCGGGTCGTTCGCCTGCGAGGCGCCGGGCGGGAACGTCACGTCCACGTCGTCGTTGATGCCGTCGTTGTCCGCGTCGAGGTCAACCAGTGTGCAGTTGAGGGTGCCGCTGCGCAGCGCGTGGCCGCCGGTGTTGCTGTCGTCGGACCAGAAGACGGGCTTGTGGCCGTCCACACACTCCGACTGCGGCGTGATCGTGAACCCCTCGTTGTTGAGGTTGGGCATCGAACCCGGACGCTCGTAGCGGGTGCTGACGGCGAACTTGCCGGTGGCGTCGATGTCCAGGATCGCGGTGCGGCCGGTGCAGGTGTCGTCGCACACCACCCAGAAACGCTTCGACTCGGGCTCGAACTCCAGGTCCATCACGCCGGGGAACCCGCTCACGATCGTGGCGATCCGGGTGAATCCGCCGCCGACCTGGTCGAGTGCGTACGCGTAGACGCTGCCGTTGCCCTCCAGGCCGACGAAGAACAGACCGTCGCCGTGGCCCGGGTAGCCAGCCGGGTCGTAGGCCGCGCCGGTGTGCTCGTCGAGGAAGCCGCGCGAGGTCAGGAACGAGTCGGGGATCCAGGAGATCGCCTCCAGCCCGGCGTTCGCGCCCACCGTCGGCAGGTCCGCGGTGAGGTTCCACTCCTTCGTGGCGGTGAGGGTGCCGGCCGTACCGGACGGGTCGAAGCGGAGCACGGTGGGGCGGCTGACGCCGCTGTTGCCGTTGTCGCGCTCGGTCGAGACGAACACGCCGCCCGCGAGACCGGCTCCGGTCAGGGTCACACCCTCGGCGTCGGGATCGCCGGTGCCGGTCGGGTAGCGCAGCGTCTTGCCGGTGTTCCAGCCGTCGGTCGTGGCTGGCGCCCAGGTGGCGCCGTCCCACTCCAGGCGGTAGAGCATGCCGGGGCCGTTCTTGACCGCCCAGAGCACGCCGGGGGTGCCGTCGCCGGACGCCTCGTAGGCCAGGCCGCTCATGTTGCCGCCGAGGAAGCCGGCGGCGTCGGCGGTGGCGACAGCCGCGCCACCCGGCCACGGCGAGGCGGGAACCTGCCCGGCGCACGTGTTCGCCGCGCCCATGCTCGGCGTCGTCGTTTCGGCGAACTCGCCGGTCCCGTCGGGGCAGCGGCCGTAGGTGGTCGTGGCGTGGGTGGTCCAGGTGTACGAATCCATGAGGGTCAGGCCGTCCGACAGGAACAGCCGGGCGGAGTCCGCGGCGCCGAGCCCGTAGGCCGTCTCCACGTCCACCGCCAGGAACGCACCGGGCGCGATCGTGGTGCCCGGAGCGATCGTGAAGATGTGCGTGTCATCGTTGTCCTTGACGAGCCAGCCCGACACGTCAACGGCTGCCGCGCCCGTGTTGACCAGCTCGACCCAGTCACCCGGCGTGCCACCGCTGGACTCGACCTCGTTGACCTTCACGACGGCCGCCGGCGTGCCGCAGTTGTTCGCCGCGCCCTTGGTCGCCAGAGCGGTGTCCGCGAACGCGCCGACACCATTCGGGCAGCGCCCGTAGGTCGTCGCGGCATGCGAGGTCCAGCTGTACGAATCGACGAGAGTGACACCATCCGCCAGGAACAGCCGAGCGGAGTCCGCGGCGCCGAGCCCGTAGGCCGTCTCGACGTCCAGGGCCAGGAAGGTCCCGGGGGCAATCGTGGTACCCGACGAAATCGTGAAGATGTGCGTGTCGTCGTTGTCCTTGACGAGCCAGCCCGACAGGTCCACCGGAATCGGACCGACGTTGACCAGTTCCACCCAGTCGCCCGGCGTGCCGCCGCTGGACTCGACCTCGTTGAGCTTCACGAAAGCCGAAGGCGTGCCGCAATCGTTCGCCGCGCCCTTGGTCGATGCCACGGTGGCGGCGAACGCGCCGGTCCCGTCGGGGCAACGGCCATAGGTGATCGGGGCGTGCGTGGGCCAGGTGTAGGAATCCACGAGGGTCAGGCCGTCCGGCAGGAACACCCGAGCCGAGTCCGCGCCGCCCAGACCGTAGGCCGTGTCCACGTCGAGGGCCAGGAACGCGCCGGGGGCGATCGTGGTACCGGAGGCGATCGTGAAGATGTGGGTGTCGTCGTTGTCCTTGACGAGCCAGCCGGAGAGGTCGACGGGAGTCGTACCGGTGTTGACCAGTTCGACCCAGTCACCCGGGGTGCCGCCGTTGGACTCGACCTCGTTGACCTTTATGGACGGAACCGGTTCCGCCGCCGAGGCGGGTGACACGAGGAGTGGAATAGCGGTCAGGAACGCGATTACTAAGGTGGCTGTCCCACGCCAATACTTACGCAATTTTGGGCCCTCTTCACAGGTCGCCGCAGCAGACCACTAGCAGTAACGTGCTAGCAGCCTTGTGTATCTCGGCGGCCGGCAGGCAAATGTTGAGCGAACAGTGAGTGATCTTCGCGCGAGGGCCTGGAACGGGCCAATTCAGGCCACCCGCATTCTCACATGAGATTCTTCGCTTAGGAATTCATCGTTAAGCCGCTATTGCTCGGGTGCCTGACGGGGGGCCTATCAGTGCTCCGCCCGGGCCGCCTTGCCCAGGCGTGGGCCGAGGCCGAAGTAGTGGCGGAAGTTGTAAATCAGCGGGCTCCACACGGTCGGGTTGATATGGGAGGTGCCGTCGATGACGATGCCGGTGTCCGCGTGCACCCGGACCGCCGTGGCTTCGACGATGATGAATTGTTCAGATGCGTCGGGCCGCAGGCTGGTGACCGTGGCCTCGATCTGTGCCGGGCACTCGGCGATGCGGGGCGGGCGTACCAGTTCGGATGGGGTCGGGTGCCATCCGGCCGCGCCGAACTTGTCCGGGGCGAAGCGGCACTCGGCCGGTTTGCCGGCCGGGACCGGATCGGCGCCGGTGAGCAGGGCGAGGCGCTCGACCTGCTGCCACTGGTCAGGCGAGGGGAAGTTGATCACAAGTTCGGGTCTGGCCCGGAGGTTGTGGACGGTGTGGCCGTTCGCGCCGAGGCCGAGGAGGAAGACGTTGCCCAGTGCCCATGCGGAGGAAATCGGCGCGAGATTCGCGGTGCCGTCCGCGTTCTCGGACGACAGGACCACGACGGGCGTGCCGAAATATAGGATGCTGGGCGTGATCACGCGGTGCGTGCCCCGGTCTGTCAAGGTCATGGGCCCATCGTGCGGGCCGGAGTGTTCGGTGCCGCCCGAAACGATGGGCGGATACTAAGGACGTATGACTGTTCAGGTGGACGCGGCTTCGGGAATAGCGGAACTGGCGGCGATCTTCGCCGATCGCTCGCGGGCGTCGATGTGTGTGGCCCTGCTCGACGGACGCGCCTGGACCGCGGGCGAACTGGCAAAATACGCCGGCATTGCCCGCTCGACGGCCACCGAGCATCTGAACCTGCTCGTCGCCGCCGACGTGCTCGCCGAGGAACGCCAGGGCAGGCATCGCTACCTGCGGCTGGCCGGTACCGAGATCGCCGAGCTGATCGAGACCCTGGCCGCACACACTCCACCCAGCCGCGAGCACCCGCGCACACTACGCACCGTGACGACACAGGCGGCCCTGGCGCGCGCCAGGACGTGCTACGACCACATCGCCGGCTGGCTGGGCGTCGCCGTCACCGACGCGATGACCGACCAGGACATGCTCACTCGCCACGACGGCTGGACGCTCACCGCCAGCGGCCTGGGCTGGCTGCGCGACTTGGGCGCGGACACCGAGGCACTGCGTCGGACACGCCGTCCGATGGTTCGCAGCTGCCTGGACTGGACCGAACGCCGCCCGCACCTGGCCGGAGCCGCCGGCGCGGCCGTCTGCAGCCGATTCTTCGAAATCGGCTGGACCGAACGAATCGGCTCCAACCGCGCGATCCGCCTCACCGCACCAGGCGAGGCCGCCCTGCTGAACCAACTCAACCTCCGCTGGAGCAGCCTTTAGGGCTCAGTACGCCTCGGCGCACCGACGAACGTCACCGGGAGGCGACCTGGCTACGGCGAACGACTCCTAGATCCAGGAATCCACGCCGTGGCCGACGCTACCCCCGCCTAGAATTAGGCTAGAGCCCAGCAATATGGTGGCTTCCCCGCTATCCCTGGAAGGGCTGATGATGGCCGACGAACCCGCCATTGAGGACAAACTCAAGTCGCACGTGCCGCACACGGCGCGGATCTGGAACTACTGGCTGGGCGGTAAAGATCATTTTCCCGTGGACCGGGAGGTCGGGGACCGGGTTCGGGAGATCTTCCCCGTGGTGATCGAGCTGGCGCGGGCCGACCGGCTGTTCCTGGGACGGGCTGTACGGTACCTGGCCGCCGAGGTGGGAATCCGGCAGTTCCTCGACATCGGCACAGGGCTGCCCACCCAAGACAACACCCACGAGGTCGCACAGCAGGTGGCCCCCGAGTCGCGGATCGTCTACGTCGACAACGATCCGCTGGTGCTGGTGCACGCGCGAGCCCTGCTGACCAGCTCCGCGGAGGGCGCCACCGACTACATCGACGCCGACTTACGCAACCCGGACACCATCCTGCGGGACGCGGCCAAGACGCTGGACTTCTCCCAGCCGGTGGCGATCATGCTGCTGGGCGTCATGCATTTCATAGGCGACGACAATGAGCTGCAGCGGATCATCGACCGGCTGGTGGCCGCGGTGCCATCCGGGAGCTACGTGGCGGTGGCCAACACCACCACGGCGGTCAACGGCGAGGCTACCGCCGAGGCGGTGCGCGTGTGGAACATCGACGCCCAGCCAAAGCTGAAGCTGCGGACCCCTAAGCGGATCGCCGAGTTCTTCGACGGCCTTGAAGTGGTGGAGCCGGGGTGGGTCTCGTGCTCGCGGTGGCGCCCCGACCTGGAGTGGGACGGCAGCCTGCCGGTCGAGGTCGACCAGTGGTGCGGGGTCGTACGCAAGCCATAAGGTCCACGGGTTCGGCGCATCGTGCGGACCGCCGAACCACGCCGCAGCGCGAAGCCCTTCTCGACGATGCCGAGACGGTGACGATCCACTTCAACCCGGACACGGGCATGACCACTCCCTTCGACGATCGCATGGAGGTGGACCTCGATGGCGTGTTCGTCGCCGGCACCAACGGGGAGTTCCCAGCGCTGGACGACGCCGTGCCCGATTCGGCCGTACCAGGGGATGTCATAGCTTGCGGATGGCGGTGGCGCAGAAGTCGAAGCTGTCCTGTTTACGCTGGACGAGGGTGCATTCGACCTCGTCGCCCGGGTGGAGTTCTCGGAACCCTGTCGCGATTATGTCGCTGAAGTGCGCCCAGGCGTCGTGCCCCTCGGGTAGTTCTGGGGAGGAGATCGCGCCCCAGCCCTTGTCGCTCTTCCAGAACTTCACGGTTCCGCGTGCCATGATCTCAGTCTGCATCGCGAGGGACGGGTGTGTCGGACGCTGGGCCCATATCGAGTTTCATGAGGTCAGCGGATGATTTGGGTTTCACGTGAAGAGGGTGTTTCATGCCTGGGACGGCCCGCGAACGACTTGCTGAGCTGCTCGGTGAGGCGAAGTCTCCCGCGTCGAGTGTCTACCGAAAACTCTTCATGGCCGATCTGTCGGTGGCGGTCGACGGACTCGGTCCGCTTCAGTTCCCTGTCTCCGAGGAGCAGGCCATCCGGTTGCGCGGGCTCGGCCACCGTGCGCGGTTCGGGCGTGGCGAGCAGACCCTGACCGACCCGGAGGTCCGCGATACCTGGGAGATCCCCAAGGACCTGGTGCGCATGGAGTGGACAGACGCGTTCAAGGCCGTCCTCGAGGTGATGCGCGACGAGCTGGGACTGCCACCGCACTGCGAGCTCACGCCGGACTTCCATTCCATGCTCGTGTATGAGACCGGCCAATTCTTCGTCACACACCAAGACTCCGAGAAGGACGACTCCATGGTCGGCACCTTGGTGGTGACGCTGCCGTCCGCGCACACCGGCGGTGAGCTCCTCATCGAACACCGCGGCCAGACCGCGGAGTACCGGGGGTCGAAGGTCGCGGTCTCGCTGGTCGCCTTCTATGCCGACTGCCGTCACCAGGTCCTCCCGGTAAAGACGGGGAACCGGATCACCCTCACGTACAACCTGCTCTTGACGGGAGACAGCAGCGCCTCAGCCGAGGACACGCTGGCTGGTGAGCTCGCAGCCTGTCTCGACGAGCACTTCGCGACTCCGGTCACCCTCGCGTACGGCGGCGGCCAGGCCGATCCGCCAACGCGGTTGGCGTACCTGCTCGATCATGAGTACACCGCCCGGGGGCTGAGCTGGTCCCGGCTGAAGGGCGCCGACGCCGACCGTGCCGCCCTGTTGAGGGCGGCAGCGGACAAGGCGGGCTGTGACGTGGTACTGGCCCTGGCGGAAATCCAGGAAACCTGGGATGCCATCGATTCCGATGAGGAGGACTACGACTATGACGACTACTTGGAGGAGGACTCCGACGAAGCCGACGACGGGCAGTACGTTCTTCAGGACTTGATCGATTCGGACATCACGCTCGCGCACTGGGTCGGTCCGGGGGGAGGCCAACCCGAGGAGATCTCGCTGACTCTCCGCGACGCGGAGGTGGCTGCGACGACTCCATCGGCTGGTCTTACGCCCTACGCCTCGGAGTACGAGGGCTATATGGGCAACTATGGCAACACACTGGACCGCTGGTACCGGCGGGCGGCGGTCGTCGTCTGGCCCCGGAATCAGGGCTTCGCCAACAGAGCCCAGGCATCCCCAGCCTGGGCGCTGGACGAACTCGGCAAGATGATCCGCGCGGGAGACGTCACGAACGCCCGCGACGCGGCACAGGCCTTGGTGCCGTTCTGGGACGCTGCGGTCCGTTCCGGTCCGCAGGACGAACTCCTCGGAAGAGCACTCGGGACCGTCAAGGGACTGGATGACGCGGAGACGGCCGCGATGCTCCTACACCCGTTCCAGCTTGAGCGACTGGTTCCTGACCACGCGTCAGCGCTCGTGGACCTGGCCGCGCACTACGGCCAAACCTGGATGGCCGCTCTCCTGCGCGACTGGTCCGAAGCTTGGCGGCCTGGAACCCTCGGATATTCCCCGGAGCTGCTGGAATGGCTCTCGGGTCTCCCGCAACTGTGCACGGCCTTGCTGGCCACCGGGAGCGAGGGGGTCACGACCGCCCGCCGTGTCCTGGACCTGTCGTGGGAGTGGTTCGCGGGCGGAGTCCGACCCTCACTCACAGGGCCATCCTCCAACGGCCAAGACGAGTGGCTGGCCGACCTTGGCCGACCGTTCGCCGGCATCCTCACGGCCGCGGCTCAGGCCGGGTCGGACGCAGTGCTGGACGACGCCGTCAAGCTCGGACATGCGGACGGCGACCAGGTGATCCTGCTTGTGACGGCCGCGCTGCGGGCTGCCGGGACCCTGCCAGCACACACCGGCCGCGGTTTCGACGAACTGGCCGTCGGCTGCGCCGAACGGATCCGGTCGTCGCTCGCCCAGCCGCAGCGCGCGCCCGATGACTGGTCGATCGAGCCGCCCACCGGCTGCGCGTGTGATCTGTGCGCGACGCTTGGCGCGTTCCTCCGGGACCCGAAGCGGCGTACCTTCGCGTGGCCGCTCGCGAAGGCGGGCCGAGCGCATGTCCACGCTCTGATAGATATGGCCGAGTTGCCGGTCCGCCACGAGACCAGGCGGCAGGGCCGGCCGTACACCCTCGTGCTGACCAAGACCGAGGCGCTCTTCGAACGAGAGCGTCTCGCCCGTACCCGTAACGAGGCAGACCTAGCCTGGCTCACGAAGACCTGGAAGATTCCCGTCTGATCCGGCTCATGCGCCGCTCCGTCGCGGGCGTCGCATCCAATTGGTTCGAACCGAGAATCTCGTTGGTCCAATGTGCCCGGACCGCACCGGATAGGGCGATCCGGATGAGCAGGGTCGCGGACCTCATTGCCGTACAGCACATGCGCGTCGTACACCACGGCGAACGCCATCAGTACAGGTCCAGTTCCTCGCTGAGGGAAATGAGGTCGTCAGCGGCCTTGCGCCTGCCGGCATCGCTCTGGCGCTTGTAGGCCATGAGATCCTCGAACCGGACACGCCGGCGCCGCCCGACGAGCCGATGCGGAATCTTTCCCGCCTCGAGCAGCCCGATGAGGTAGGGCCTGGACACGTTCAGCAGGTCCGCCGCCTGCCGTGTGGTCAGCTCGGCATGGTTGGGCATCGCTGTCACACCCCGCCCCTCGGCGAACTGGCGAATCTGATCATTCACCCATCATGCGCGTCGAGGAGGTCCAGATAGCCTTGAACGGCCTCCCACAGATAGTGCTCTGGATAGCGACCGGACCCCCGATGCTCATGGCGCCACTCGTGATCCCAATACCTTTCATGGACGGCGCGCAGGTGGCGCAGCGCTGCCCGAAGTTCCTCAGCCGTCTGAGCATGTTCTTCGCCGGGGTCTGGGATCACCTGTCGCAGGTGGTCGAAACGACGCTCGGACAGCGCGTCGAGCACGACCTCATCTGGGCCGTCCAGCGACCAGAACCGGACCGGGCCGCGGATGAGGTGGTTCCATACGGGATCCAGGTGGGAGCGCCACCAATAGGCGACCCCGCCCTTGTCTAGCCGGAAGAGATCGACCAGCCACGCGGTGCCAGGGGGATGCGACTCCCAGGGGACCTCTTCAGGTGGGAGGTTCAGTACGAAAGCGACCTGCACGTGGTCGAGCGGATCCGCACCGGCGAGCAGGTCGCCGAACACATAGGCCTCGTGTAGGAAAGGTTCCTCCAGCTGCAGTAGCTTGGTCCGCTCGCAGGCCTCGGCGAGCGTCCGAAGCCTCTCCACCGCTCTGCGATAGCGCATCACCCACCACCTCTCGCAGAGCAGAGCGTAGCCGTCTGGTGCGGCCTGGCCGCCGCCTTTCGATACGCCGAACGGATCCGGTCGGTCGTACCGATCGGATCCGTTCGCCGGTTAACGGGTCAGGGGCTGGTGCAGGTGGCGGTTGGGGTGGCTGCGGTGCCGTTGGCGGTGAAGCCGAAGGTGGTGGAGGAGTTTGCGGCGATGGAGCCGTTGTAAGGGGCGTTGCGGACCGTCACGGCGGAGCCGGATACGGTCTGGACGCCGTTCCACAGGTTGATGAAGGTCTGGCCGCTGGGCCAGGTCCACCGGACGGTCCATCCGCTGACCGGTGCGTTGCCCGCTTGTACGGTCACCGTCGACTGGAACCCGCCCGGCCAGCTGTTGACCGTGGTGATCGTCGCCGAGCAGGCCCCCGGAACCGGAGACGGCGAAGGCGAGGGCGAAGGTGTCGGAGTAGGCGTCGGTGTCGGGGTGGGAGTGGGCGTCGGGGTGGGAGTCGGGCTGGGGTTGGGGGTTACGGCGTTGAGGGCGTTCAGGACGGAGGTGTAGGCAGGCTTCTTGTTGCCGCTGCCGTCGAACAGGAGAGGGGTGTCGCCCGAGCGCCAGGAGTCGCTGTCGCGGACGCCCCACACGGTGATGCCGACGCAGCGCGGAACGGCCAGGCAGTCGTTGGTCACGTTGGCGTAGGTCGTGGCAGAGGCGCCCTGGATGTCCAGCTCGGTGATGGCCACGTCGACGCCGAGGGCGGCGAAGCTCTGTATGGTCGTGCGGAAGTTGCTGTTGTACGGGCTGCCGCTGTTGAAGTGGGCCTGAAGGCCGACGCAGTCGATCGGCACGCCGCGCTGCTTGAAGTCGCGGACCATGTTATAGACGGCCTGGGTCTTGGCCCAGGTCCAGTTGTCGATGTTGTAGTCGTTGTAGCAGAGCTTGGCGGCCGGGTCGGCGGTCCTGGCCGTACGGAAGGCGACCTCGATCCAGTCGTTGCCGGTCCGCTGGAGGTTGGAGTCGCGGCGGCCGCCGCCGTTGCCGTCGGCGAAAGCCTCGTTGACGACGTCCCAGGCGTAGATGTTGCCGCGGTAGTGGGCCATCACGCCGTTGATGTGGTCGATCATCGCCTGGCGCAGGGTGCTGCCGGACAGGGACTGCATCCATCCGGGCTGCTGGGAGTGCCAGGCCAGGGTGTGGCCGCGTACCCGTTTGCCGTTCTGCCGGGCCCAGTTGAAGACGCGGTCGCCGTTGGTGAAGTTGAACTGGCCCCGGTTCGGCTCGGTGGCGTCGATCTTCATCTCGTTCTCGGCCGTCACCATGTCGAACTCACGGTTGGCGATCGTGGTGTACGCCGCTTCGCCGAGCTTGCCGGCGTTGATCGCGGTGCCGAAGTACCGGCCGCTCTGCTGCGCCGCCGCGCCGAGCGTGCTCGCCGCGGCGTCGGCGGGGATCGGCGCTAGCAGCGCCATGCCGAGCACCCCGACGGCGCCGGCGATCAGGGCCTGGCGCAGACCGTTGAAGCGTCGCCTGGTCGCGGGGGGTGATAAGGCGTTCGTGCCCATGCCTGAGCCTCCATAACTGGATCACGGAAGAGGGGAAACGCGGGAGCATCCCGCGGGATCGACGCCGCGCCCTATCACCGGAACGCACACCACCAGGGCGTCGCGGACGGCGACCCGCTGCCGTGCACCACCGACCTGGCAGGGGAGACCGCTCGGAGACTCAGGGTGGAGAACTCTCCGAAATTTGTCAAGATCTCCCTGAAAGTTTCGGTTACCCGCCCGCCGATACGCGCTTTACAAGTGCGCCAACGGCTGACCTTGCCAATGAAATTTTCGGCGAGCTCGTCATCCTGAGCGCCGATGGAATTTTCATTGAAGCGTCCGTACCGATCGACGCGGGTACCCAGATGAGCCGCGCCTGGCCCGCGCCTATCACGGAACGGCAGGGGTCGCCCCTTGACGGCAGGTCTCCACCTCGTATTAGCTCCGCTCCACCACCACTTCCCACCTCCCGACGGAGAAAGGAACACGATTGGCAGAGCGGTGTTAACGCTAACGCTCCAGTGCTCTCCCCAATGGACTCGATCGCGCCGCCAAGGAGATCGTCGGTACGAGGCTCATGTTCATTTCTGGAGGCGGAATCTGAGATGCGTGATCAACGGAGAATCGATCACTGAGACCTTGTCCAGGCTGCCGGCAGCAGACGAGTCGAACAGGCGGATCCCAGCACCGATCAGCACCGGCGCCAGCGCGATCCGCATCTCGTCGATCAGGCCGG
Organism: Acrocarpospora macrocephala; assembly: GCF_009687865.1. Lineage (GTDB taxonomy): Bacteria > Actinomycetota > Actinomycetes > Streptosporangiales > Streptosporangiaceae > Acrocarpospora > Acrocarpospora macrocephala. Next base: position 192,472 of record NZ_BLAE01000035.1, on the reverse strand, counting down.
CCGCCAGGCACTGGCCGGCGACGTCCGCACCGCCCGCCACGACGATGTCCCGGTCCCCCGCCACCGATTTCGCCATCCGGACCGCGGCGTAAATGCCGTCGGAGACGAAGGTGAACGACGTCTCCCCCTTCGCGGGCTTTTCGGGGCGATCGTGGGAAAGCACGAAGTGTTCCACGTCGAAGGGGTTATCGAGGAAGCCGTCCTGCTCGGCTCCGAGGTCGTACGTGCGCCGGCCCATGATCACGGCTCCCGTGTTCCGGATGAGCTCGGTGATGACCTGACGGTCGCCCTCAGCAGGCGAGAACCACCAGTGATGGAGGCCGCGATCTTCGCCGTTCGGCCCGGCGATGAATCCGTCCAGCGACATCGTCATATCCAGCAAGATCATGCCCATGGTGACTCCTTGAGATGGGGTTCGGATAAGTTCAGTGCCCGCCGGGCCGTACCTGGCGCAGACCCACCGCCGCCAGGACGGCCAGCGCGATGAACAGGCCCGCGCCCACGACGGCCGAGACGTTCAGCCCGGCGGTGAACGCCCGCCGCGCGGCATCCAGCAGTTCGGGGCCGAGACCACCGGTCAGCCCGGCGGCCGCGGTCGCGGCGGCAGTGATGCTCTCCCGCGAGGCCTCGGCCACGCCGGAGGGAACGCCCGCGGGGACGGCCAGTCGCGCGGAGTACACCGCGGCGCCGATACTGCCCATGACGGCGATGCCCAGCGCGATGCCGAGATGGTTGCCCGTTTCGGAGATCGACGCCGCCGAGCCCGCCCGGCGCGGTGGCGCGGAGCCCACGACCAGGCCGGTGCCCAGTGCCCCCATGGGACCGGCGCCGAAGAAGGCCAGCACGAAGCCGCCCACCAGCAAGGGCAACCCGTCGGTACTGCCGACCTGGCTGAGCAGCAGGTAGCCCAGCGCGGTCACCGTCAGGCCGGCGGCGATGACGTACGCGGGACGAAAACGCTGCGCGAGGCCGGGGGCCAGCATGGAGCCGATGACGATCGCCACGGCCGAGGGCACCAGCCACAGGCCCGCGCGCAGCGGCGAGAGCCCCTCGACCGCCTGCAGGTAGAGGCTGACCAGCAGATAGATCCCACCCGTGGTCACCGAGCCGAGCAACAAGATGAGCATCGCGGCGCCGAAAGTACGGTTGGCGAACAGCCGGAGGTCCAGGAGCGGGCTGGCCAGCTTCCGCTGCCTGCGTACGAAAGCGACCCCGACCACCACTCCGGCCACGACAGCCAGCAGGGAAGCCGGGCCGCCTTTGGACAGTTCCTTGATGCCGTAGACGACCGGCAGGATCGTGGCCAGGGACAGCACGACGCTGGGCACGTCCAGCCGGCCGAGGGTCGCATCCCGGGACTCGGGCAGCAGCACCGGGCCCAGGACCAGGAGCAGAACCATCACGGGCACGCCCATGAGGAAGACCGAACCCCACCAGAAGTTCTCCAGGAGGGCACCGCCGACGACCGGGCCGAGCGCACCGCCGACCATCAGGCAGCCGAACCACGCCGCGATCGCCATGCCCCGCTGCTTGGGCTCGGCGAACATGTCGGTGATCAGCGCCAGGGTCGACGGCATCAGTGTCGCCCCGGCGACTCCCATCAGCGCCCGGGTCACGATCAGGAGCTCCGCGCTGGTGGAGTAGGCGGCGACCACGCTGGCGACGCCGAACGCGGCGGCCCCGATCAGCAGCAGCCTCCGGCGTCCGATCCGGTCGCCCAGGGTCCCCATCGTGACGAGGAAACCCGCGAGCATGAACCCGTAGATATCGATGATCCACAAGGTCTGGGTGCTGCCCGCCGCGAGATCCGCGCTCAGATGCGGCAGCGCGAGGTACAGCACACTCTGGTCCAGGGACAGCAGTATGGTCGGCAGAGCCAGCACGGCCAGCCCGCTCCACTCCCGCCTCCCTGCAATGACGCCCGTCAGTGTTCGCATATAAAGATCCTTTGAACGATTTCCTGGGATACAGACCACGGGCACCGGCGAAAGTCGCCGCTCGGGCGGTGAGATTTTTTCCGCATATGGTCTGTACGAGGAGAACTCGTCAGGGAGGGTCGGAGTTGGAGACACGAGTCGATGAGGACTTCGATGTCCTGGCCGGACGCTTCCGCCCCGAACTCCTCGCTCACTGCTACCGCATGCTCGGCTCCGTCCACGACGCCGAGGACGTCGTTCAGGAGACCTTCCTGCGCGCGCTGCGCTTCCACGAGGCGTTCGAGGGCCGGGCGTCCATGCGTACCTGGCTGTACCGGATCGCCACCAATGCCTGCCTGACCGCGCTCAACAGCCGCGGGCGGCAGCCGCTGCCGGTCGGCCTAGGCGGCCCCGGCGAGGACCGCCGGGCTGTGGTCACGTGGCTGGAACCCATCCCTGACGCCATGATCAGCCCGGGTGACCCCGCCACGATCGTCACCGACCGGGCGAGCATCCGGCTGGCTTTCATCGCCGCCCTGCAACACCTCCCGGCGCAGCAGCGCGCGGTCCTGATCCTCCGGGACGTGCTGCGCTGGCGAGCCGCCGAAGTCGCCGAGACCCTCGGCACCACGACCACCGCCGTCAACAGCGCCCTGCGACGCGCCCGCGCGCGCCTTGACGAGGTGGCCCCAGACCAGGATGAGATCACCGAACCCACCGCCGCGGGACAGCGCGAGCTGCTCGCCCGCTACGCCACCGCGTTCGAACGCAAGGACATGAACACGATCGCCGAGCTGCTGTCCGGCGACGCCATCTGGGAGATGCCCCCGACCACGCTCTGGTTCCAAGGCCCGCACGACATCGTCCGCCATCTCGCCGGATCCTGCCCCGCCGGCCCCGGCGACCTGCGACTGGTGGCCACCCAGGCCAACGGCCAGCCCGCGTTCGCGACCTACCTCCCGAGCGGCGGCCACCACATGCTCGCCACCCTGCAGGTTCTCACCCTCACCACCACCGGGATCAGCCACATCGTCGCCTTCTCCGCCCCGGAGATCCTCACCACGTTCGCGCTGCCTCAGCACCGGTAGGCGCGTCACGGAGCATCGGTAAGGAGGGGGAATCGCACGTCGAAACGGCTGCCGCCGTGGACGGACTCCCCGACGAGAATGGTTCCCGCGTGGGCGTGCACCACGTCGCTGACGATCGCCAAGCCCAGGCCCGTACCCCCGTGGCCGCGGCTGCGGGCCGTGTCCAGCCGGGTGAACCGTTCGAAGATCCGCTCGCGATCGGCCTCCGCGATGCCGGGACCGTCATCGCAGACCGTCACCAGCGCGCTGTCGCTGTCCCGGTGCACCTCGATGTCGACCACGTGCCGAGCGTGCCGCTGCGCGTTGTCCAGCAGGTTGGTCAGCATCCGGCTGAGCTGGCTGGGCACGCCCGCCACGGTGACGCCGTCCTCCAGGCTCGATCGGATGGGCGGGGTATGGGCGCGCCCTTTCAGTTCCGCACGCGTCAGGGCCGCCAGGTCGACCCGCTGACGTTTGCGCTCCGCGCTGGATTCGAGACTGGCCAGCATGAGCATGTCGGCCAGGATCGCCTGCAGGCGGAGGACATCGTTCAGCGTGTGCTCCACCAGCCCGTTCACGTCGATGTCCCGCGGGTGCATCTGGGCTTCCTCGAGTTTGACCCGCAATCCCGCCACCGGGGTGCGCAGCTCGTGCGAGGCATCGGCGACGAACCGCCGCTGCTGGTGCGTGGCGGTCTCCAGGCGCAGCAGCGTCTGGTTGAGGGTACGGATCAATCTGCAGATCTCATCGTCTCCCGCCGGTTCGGCGATGCGATGGCTCAGATCGCTGAAGGTGATCTTGGCAAGCTCCGACCGGATGGCGTTCACGGGCTGCAGGATGCGCCCGGTGACCGCCCACGTGAGCCCGGCCACGCACGAGACCAGGACAGTGGCCTGCGCGGCCACGATGGCGTCGACGAAGCCAGTGGACAGAGTGGTTGAGGTGCGACGGGCGGCGAGCACGATCGGGGAGTCGGCGCGGGGGTCGACCCGGAGCGCGCTGTACCGAAGGCAGCCTGGTTCGGCGTTGGAGCAGGTCTGCAGATCCAGCAGCGGATCGTTCGGCGCGGGCCGGGCGACGCTGATCGGCGGCTTGTTCCTGGCCGCCGGGGATGCGGCCAGGACACGCCCGTCCGGCGCGACGACCTGAACCAGGTCGACGCCCGGTACGGTCGGCGTGACCACGTGCGGCAACGAGCCCCCACGGATGGCCGCCGCTATCAGGATCGCCTGCTGCTGCGTGTCGTGCCAGGCCACATCGGCGAACATCTGCGAAATGACCGTGCTCATCACCGCGGCCATGGGAATGAGGATGACCAGGGCACACACGACGCTGAGCAGGGTGAGCCGCCCGCGAATCGACCGTGGGCGCAATCTCAACAAATACTTACCCACAATTCCACGCTAGCGGGGCCATCCCTTGCTACCACGAAGCCAGAGGAAAGCCTCAGCCAAGGAGTGCCTCCCCGATTCAAGACGGCCATCCTCCCGAGGTACGCCGGTGGACCAGCCTGGGCCTGGCCAAAATAGGTTCGTACCTTTATTATTCGTACCTTAAGCAATGCCGGGAGGAGATCTGATGCTGGTCAGCCAGGTCCCAGCGTTCCGTGACTACTGGTATCCCGTCGCGTACGCCGCCGACCTCACGCTCTCACCACGTGCCGTCCGAGTGCTCGGTGAGGACTACGTGATCTGGTCGGGTCGCGACGGTGAGATCGGCGCCGCGGTCGACGAGTGCCCGCATCGCGGCTCGCGCCTGTCCCAGGGCTGGGTGGAGAACGGCGATCTGGTCTGCCCGTACCACGGCTGGTCCTTCGCCCCGTCCGGGGTCTGCACGCGAATCCCTCAGAACGATCCCGACAAACCCATCCCACCCCGAGCCCGGACCCTGTCGGTTCTGGTCGCCGAACGCTATGGGCTTATCTGGATTTGCCCGGGAATGCCCCGAGCTTCGATCCCGGAGCTGCCCGAGGCCGATGACCCCGAGTACGTCCTGATCCACGAGATCATGGAGGTGTGGACGGCCTCCGCCCCTCGTGTGATCGATAACGCGCTGGACGTCTCCCACCTGGCCTGGACGCACCGGCGCACGATCGGCGACTCCTCGCGCCCGCGGATGAACGGCCTGACCGTCGAACGCGACGCGGAACGACTGCGATCGCGGGTGAGCTACGCCTCCCGGCTGACCGACGCGCAGCGCGCGAACACCGGCCTGACCGGCGAGTTCACCACCCGCGTCACCAACTCCGAGCTCGTGCAGCCCTTCGTCTTCCGTGACGTCATGGAGTACGAGAACGGCCTCCGGCACGTGCTCTTCAAGACGGCGACCCCGGTGGACGACACGCACACCCTTTTCTGCCAGTTCATCGCCCGCAACGACAATCCAGACGAGGCCAAGCGGGCCGGGATCATCGAGCTGGACCGGAAGATCCAGAACGAGGATCGGGAGCTGCTTGAGCGGATCCGGCCGGAGTTCCCGCTCCAGATGCAGACCGAGATGCACACCAGGACCGACCGCATGACGGTCGAATACCGCCGCATCCTGGCCGAGCTCGCGGCCGAGAGCGCGTGCGTCCCCCCGGACAACACCTGGGCCGTACGAGCCGGTTTCCGGCCGCTCTAGTCAGCCAGGGCGTCGCCCGTGACGTCACGACCCGCCAGCGAACGGAGGCAGTCCATGAACCCTGGCGTCTCGTACGCCTCGGCGAAGAACGTCTCGTCGATCCTGTCCAGGATCACGACACAGCGCCGGGCCAGGTCGCGGCCCTGCACGGTCACCGCCACCCGGACGGCGCGCGCGTCACCCTTGTCACGCACCCGTTCGATGTGGCCATCGCGTTCCAGCACCTTGAGCACCTGCGAGGTCAGCACGGCCTCCAGCCCCGCGTGCTCGGCCACGTCACGCTGCCGCGGCGCGTCACCGTTGCGGCCCAGCCACCAAGTGCTGCTGAGCACCAGGAACTGCACATGAGTCAACGACATGTCGGCCATCGCGGCGGCCACGCGCCGCTGCCAGCGCAGGTTGGCATGGCGCAGCAGGAACCCTGGTGTGGTGCCCGCCGAGTGCCCGCGAAGAGCCTCCTCAAGATCTTCCACGGGAACCGCGTCGGCACCGGCTTCGGACAATATCGCCACTCCTCGATTACCCGAGTTTACGTTGAGCCTCGGAATTAAAATGCTAATGCAGGATTTACGCAATGATGCCGCGCGACGGCTCGTGGTGGACAGCGACGGGGGAATCGACGATGCCGCGGCTGTCTTTTGGCTGTGCGCGCAGGAAAACCTGCGCGTCGTGGCGATCACCGCCGTCGGGGGCAGTGTGCCCGCGCAACTCGCCGCCCGCAATCTGCGGATCGTGGTGGAGGCCGCCGGGCGGCCGGATATTCCCATCTACCTCGGACTCGACCCGAGCGCCCCGGCCCCGCGTACGCGCCGGCCGGTGCTGATTCACGGCCACGACGGCCTGGGGGACGTCGGCCTCGGCCCACCGCGGACCGGGCCTCGCGAGGACGAGACCGCGATCACCGTGCTGGCCCGCGAACTCGGCCGGGGAACCGATCTGCTCACGCTGGGTCCCCTGAGCAATGTCGCCGCGGCGATCGCCTCCGGCGCGGCCACGTGCGACAGCCGGCTGACCTTCATGGGGGGAAGCGCACGCGCGGGAGGCAACGCCCGCCCCTGGGCCGAGGCCAACATCGCGCACGATCCCGGCGCGGCCGCCGCCGTCCTCGGCGCGGCGTGGTCGTCACCGCCGCTCATGGTCGGATTGGACGTGACGCACAAGGCCACCCTCACCCGGGTTGAGCTGGAGCTCCTCGATCGCCGGCGCAGCCCCGCGGCGGCGTTCCTCCGCGAGCCGCTGCAGGTGTACGGGCGAGCCGCCGGCACGTTCTGCGCCCCCGGCGAGATCCCCTGTCACGACCTGCTCGCCGCCATGGTCGCAGTGGACACCGCACTAGTGGAAACCGAAATCCTGCCGGTGGCCGTGGACACGGGGGGCAGCGCGGCGTGGGGTCAGACCGTGGTCGACCTGCGAGAACTGGCCCGCAGGCGGCCTGGCGGCCCGGATGACGGCAACGCGTCGGCGGAGGGAACCCCGGTCGCGGTAGCGCTGCGGGTCCACGTGGCCGAGTTCCGGCACCGCGTTCGAGCCTTCTGGGGAGACGGTTCGTCTGAAGTTGCTAAAGGCACGAACTATCCTTTAGTAAATAGATTTTGTTAATCAATTCACCGACCGTCGAAAGGTGATTTCGCCATGTCCACTCCCACTATCGAAGAAGCCGCTATAACATCCCGCGTGGCGCTGGTGATGGGCCACGGCGGAGGCAGCGACTGCCTGGTGGCCTCACTCGTGGCGGACTGGCTACGGCGCCTCGGGGTCGAGCGCGTCATCCTGGGCGGCGTCGCCTGCCAGTGGTGGCTGCCGGTCGGCGAGCAGCGGACCGCGACCCACGTCACCGTCGGACCGGACTTCTACGACCCCGCACGCCTGGCTCCGGCGAAGCCGCTCAACGAGCACAGCGTGATCGTGTACCCCGACAGCGAGGTGGACGGTCGCCAGCCGCATGAGGCCACAGCCGCCAGGCACTTCGGGGGCGAGGCCTTCCTGATCTCCCTGCGCGGCGGCGGCACCGGCGTCGCGCAGGGCCTGCGCGCCGTGGCCGAGCACTACGGCGCGGACCTCCTGATCAGCGTCGACGTCGGCTCCGACACCCTGTCCACCGGAAAGGAGGTACGGCCGACGCAGACCTCGTTCGCCGACCACCTCACCCTGGCCGGCCTGCTCCAGCAGGACTGCCGCACCTACTTCGCGCTCGCCGGCTACGGCGTGGACGCCGAGATGGAGATCGAGGAACTCGACCACAACCTCAGCCTGGCCATCAAAGCCAAAGCCCTGCGCGGCGTGATCGGCCCCAGCCACGAGGCGCTGGAACGCGTCCATGACCTGCACGGCGAAGCGCACGACCCGGTGGGCAGCCTGGTCATCAAGGCCGGCCGCGGGGACTTCGGCCTGCATCGGACCCTGAAGAGCAACCCGTTCGGGGAGGTCGCGCACATCGGACCCGCCGCCGTCCCCATCTGGGTGTTCGACCCGCAGGCCGTCGCCGACAGCGTCGCGGAACACGCGAAACCGCTGGCCCCGACGACGTCGGTCGGCGAGGCCGAGGAAACCTATCGCGCGCTCGGCCGGATCCCCGAAACCAGCCTGGTCAGGACCGTCGAGTTCAAGCGCTGACCGTCATGCCCGGACCAGGTCGAGACTGGCGGGTGTCTCGACCAGACGGTGGGCGCCAGCGCGGCGGCCGGGGATGGCCAGGACGACGAGGGCCGCCAGCAGTGCGGCGCCGCCGCCGATGAAGAGGCCGACGCGGAAGCCGTCCTCGGAGGGGAGCGTCACCGGTCCGAGCTTGGTTGTCATGGTGCCCAGGACCGCGCCCAGCACCGCGCTGGCGCTGGAGGTGCCGATCGCGCGCATCAGGCTGTTGAGGCCGTTGGCGGCGGCCGTCTCGGTGGGCGGCACGGCGCTCATGATGAGGGTGGGCATGGCCGCGTAGGCGAATCCGATCCCGGCGCTGATCACGGCGGAGAAGATCAGGACCCCCCAGGCGCTGTCCATCAGGGCGAGGGCCAGGGCGTAGCCGGAGGCGATGACGAGCGTGCCGAGCAGCAAGGAGGTCTTGGGGCCGCGAACCGCTGACAGGCGTGCGGCCAGGGGCGAGATCGCCATCATGACGAGCCCGGCCGGGGCCATCCACAGGCCGGCTTCGACCATCGATTGGCCCAGGCCGTACCCGGTCGCGGCGGGCAGTTGCAGGAGCTGGGGGGTGATCAGCGACATGGCGTACATGGCGAAGCCGATGACGACGGAGGCCAGGTTGGTCATCAGCACCTGGGGGCGCACGCTGGTACGCAGGTCCATCAGGGGTGCGGGCACGCGCAGTTCCCACCAACCCCACAGCAGGAGGATCGCGGCCGCGGCGGCGAACATCCCGAGCGTGGTGGCGCTCGTCCAGCCCCAGTCGCTGCCCTTGGAGATGGGCAGCAGGAGCAGGATCAGACCGGCGGACAAGCCGACCGCGCCGACGAAGTCGAAGCGGCCCGGCGACGTGACCCGGGACTCCGGCACGATCAGCAGAACCAGGACGCACAGCAGCAGGCCCAGACCGGCCGAGCCCCAGAACAGCGCGTGCCAGTTCAGGTTCTGGGCGACGAGCGCGGCGGCGGGCAGGCCGAGCGCGCCGCCGACGCCGAGGGATGAGCTCATCAGCGCGATGGCCGAGCCCAGTCGTTGCGGCGGCAGGATGTCGCGCATGATGGCGATTCCCAGGGGGATCACGGCCATGCCGAGCCCCTGGAGCGCGCGGCCGATGACCATCGGGGTCAGGGAGTTGGCGGGCGCGCACACCAGGGAGCCGATGGCGAGCAGGATCGCGCTGGCGACGATGACGCGGCGTTTGCCGTACAGGTCGCCGAGGCGTCCCGCGACGGGCATGGCGATCGCGCCGGCCAGGAGGGTGGCGGTGATCGCCCAGGAGGCGTTGGCGGCGGTGGTGTGCAGCAGGGTCGGCAGGCTGGATATCAGTGGCACGATCAGGGTCTGCATCAGGGAGACCGTGATGCCCCCTGCCGCCAGCACGCTGATGATGGCTCCGGTGCGCGGCGCGGCGTGCGAGGGGCTCATGGGTTCTCCGCATCTGTCAGCTCTGTGCATCATGCATATGATGTGCATAATACATATAGCCTGATGGTGGGGTACCTGACCCCCCGATCGGAGGGTTCCATGCGCGAGGTGATCGCCGATATCGAGCGTGAGTTCATGCTGATCGGCCGTTACAAGGAGTTGGTGGCGACGGCCGACGGCGCCGAGGAACGCCGGCTGGAGCGCAGCAGCTACATCCTGCTGCGGCGGCTAGAAGTCAAGGGGCCGATGTCGATCGGCCAGCTGGCGCACGCGTTCAGCCTCGACACCTCCACCGTCAACCGGCAGACCACCGCCCTGCTCCGCGGTGGCCTGGCTGAGCGCATCCCCGATCCCGACGGCGGCATGGCCCGCAAGCTCCGCATCACCGAGCAAGGACTGCGCCGGGTCGACGAGGAACGCACGTGCCGGCTCAACGGCCTCGCCAGCGTCCTGAAAAGCTGGACCCCGCAGGAACTGGCCTCGTTCGCCGAAGGCCTGGCCCACTTCAACGCCAGCATCGAGAGAGCCGTCGAATAGTCGTCACACGGCGGTCGAGGGGTCATGGCGGTGCGGCAGGGCCGGGTGGATGCCGAATATCTCGAAGGCCATCCGGATCAGGGTCATCAAGTCCTCCGCGCTGTCGATCGTCGCGCCCGTGGTCCGCCACCTGCTCTCGGCTGTACGGATCGCCAGGGCGATAGCCTTCGCGCGGGATTGGGTGAAACTGAGCTCGGAGATGGCGGGTACGAAGTCCATCGGATCCTCGGCCCAGGAGATGGCGGGGATCAGCTCGGAGTAGAACGGGGTGATCGTCTCGTCGACGTCACCGTGCTCGATCGTGCTATAGATCATGGCCACGAGTTGGTCGCCGATGTAGTCGGCCGTGTCCTCCCGGACAGGGGCGACGTCGTAGTAGACGACCAGCTTGTCGTTCTTCACCTCGTCCTCGGGCAGGGCTTCGGTGGAGAGGAATACCTTGACCTCCTTGAAGTAGCGTTCGGTGGTCGAGTCGTTGAACAGGGGGATCAGCGCCCGCACGATCTTGATAGCCGACTGCTGGCCGACGACGTTCACGATGAGACGGCGTTGCCGTTGCTCCTGGGTCGTGCGTATGCCCGGGTATCGGGCATTTGTGAAGGCGATGTAGTCCCCGATCGCCAGCGCGTCCCACATGTCCATCCTTTCCAGCACGTTGAGCTGGCTAAGGACCTTGTACGTTTCCGTGGAGGCGCCGTTGATCAAGGGGGCGATCTCCGTGGCGGGGATCGGCTTGCTCAGATAGCCGGGCGCGCTGAAGCCCAGCTTGTTGTAGACGTATTTCTCGATTGTGGCCATATCGCCGACGAATACGCCAAGCAGGTACAGATCATCGTAGAGAGCTCGGACGAATGCCATGTCGCGGGCCTCGTTCCGGCGGCGGCGGGTCTCGTCATGCCGGTTCAGGTCCTGCAGGCGGGTGCCACGTGTCTTCTTGAGCGCCTGTGATCTCCCGCTCGGAGACGCAGTCCGCTGCGACGGGCCGCCCTGCGAACGGATCATGCTCCTTCCCGTACGCTCCGGCTCGCCGATCTCGGACTCCCCGGATTCGGGCTTCTCGCGCCGCAGCTTTCGCTCGGGCCGGGCGACAGACGGAACGGGTAGGGTCGCCGGTTGTGCGCTCGGCCTGATCTCGATCACGCCAGGGTTGTCGGTGGTGAGGATCTTCCGTGCCGGCGACGTCGTGGTCGTCGTCTGGGAAATGAGCGGCGGTAGTTGAACCGGCGGCTTCCTCGATGGTGACGTCGTGTTGGAGATGATCAGCGGCGGCGGGACCTGTGGCTTCCTCGTCGGCGACGTCGTGTTGGACGTGATCGGCGGTAGCTGAACCGGCGGCTTCCTCGATGGTGTGGACGGCGATAACAGCGGACGAGGCCGGATGGACGGCTCCAAGATCTGGAGGGACGGCTCTTCGTCGGACGATGTGGTGTCGCTGAACGGTGGCTGGCTGGGCTGTCCCAGGGTCAGGACGGGCGCGGGACGCTCGCGATCACGTTGGGGCCGCAGCGGCGCGTACTGCACCGTGAACCCGGAACCATCGGGGGTGATTCGGATCGCGCGCGGCCTCGCTCTGGGTGGCTTCTCCGAGGTGATCTTAAGGGGCAACGGATCTGGGTCCTGAGGAACCTGCGGAGACGTGATCGTCGGGGTTGGGATGTCCAACTTCTCCGGAGGCTTCTCCGGAGGCTTCGGCAGCGGCTTCGGTCGCGGCTTGGGTCGCGTATTGGGAAGGGGCGTTTGGGCGGTCGGCGTGGGGTTCTGTCCAGACGACGAGGTGGGGGATCCGGAGCCGCCATCCTCCCCCGATGTGGACGTGGAATCTGCTCCGCCGGATCTTCTCTTCGGTTTGGATTTGGTTCGCGGATGATGCATGGCGGCCTCCTAGCGGGCGCGGTAGTAGAGCATGAGCCCGGTGCCGCCATCGCTGCGCATACGCGAGAGTCCCTCCGTACATGGAAATGCCGGAAACACCCCGAATCAGCCGCCCCATGCTCGCCGATCTAGCGGAGCAGGGCCATCTGGCGGAAAGGTGACAACCACCATTCCTTCGGCTGCCGCCGCTGTTCGAGCTGTACGGCACCCCCCATATTCCTCCGCTGAATCGTTCATGCCCAGGAGCAGGTCAGCGGTACGGCCTGGGGAAACGTCCTGTACACATCCGCGAAACAGGCCAAACATGGGAGCGCTCCCAAATCGGGCGCTCCATCCATGGAGGCTTGAAGATGAAGAGATTACGTTTGTGGGCTGTGTCCACAGCGGCCGTGCTCCTGGCGGCGATCGGGGTGGCCGTCACCTCGCCCGCGGCCCACGCGGCGGTCGCCTGTTCCGTGACCTACGCCAAGGCCTGGGACAACGGCAGCGGGTTCGGCGCCAACATCACGATCAACAACCTCGGCGACCCGGTCAGCCCGTGGACGCTGCGCTACACCTGGCCTGGCAACCAGCAGGTCACCCAGGGCTGGGGCGGAACCTGGACTCAGTCGGGCCAGAGCGTGACCGTGACCGCTCCGTCGTACGCGCCCGGTTTGGGTACGGGAGCCAGCGTCACCGTCGGCTTCAACGGCAGCTATAGCGGCGCCAACACCAATCCCACCGCTTTCACCGTCAACGGCGTGGCCTGCGGCGGCACCCCGACGCCCACCCCGACACCAACGCCTACCCCGACACCTAGCCCAACGCCCACCCCGACGCCGACACCAACACCCACACCCACGCCCGGCAACGCGCGGGCTGTCGTGGCCGCGATGCAGCCCGGCTGGAACCTGGGCAACTCTCTCGATTCCACCGGCTCGGGCGAGACCTCATGGGGCAACCCGCAGATCACGGCGGCGCTGCTCGACAACATCAGGGCGCAAGGCTTCAACAGCATCCGGATCCCGGTGACCTGGGGTCAGTACCAGGGTGGTGCGCCCAACTACACCATCAACGCGACCCACATGAACCGGGTGAAAGAGGTCGTCGACTGGGCCCTCGCCGACGGCTTCTACGTGATGATCAACATCCATCACGACTCATGGCAGTGGATCCAGAACATGCCAGGCGACCGGACGAACGTCCTGGCCCGGTACAACGCGATCTGGACCCAGATCGCCAGCACCTTCCGGAACTCCTCCGCCAAGCTGATATTCGAGAGCGTCAACGAGCCGACTTTTACCGGCAGTTCCGGCGACGCCCAGAACGCGACGCTGCTGAATGACCTCAACACGTCCTTCCGTACCATCGTGCGCCAGTCGGGCGGCAACAACGCGACCCGGTTGCTCGTCCTGCCGACCCTGCACACCTCGGCCGACCAGCCCAGAGTCGACGAACTGGTCAGCACGTTCAACGCGATGAACGACCCCAACCTCATCGCGACGGTCCACTTCTACGGATACTGGCCATTCAGCGTCAACGTCGCCGGCGGCACACGCTTCGACGCCACCGTCCAGCAGGACCTGACCGACTCCTTCGACCGGGTGTACAACGCCTTCATAACCCGCGGCATCCCCGTGATCATCGGCGAGTACGGCCTGCTGGGCTTCGACCGCCACACCGGCACAATCCAACAGGGCGAGAAACTCAAGTTCTTCGAATTCCTCGGCCACTACGCCCGTACCAGGCAGATCACCACCATGCTGTGGGACAACGGCCAGCACTTCAACCGGACCTCGTTCCAGTGGTCCGACCCCGAACTGTTCGCGCAGATCAAGTCCAGCTGGACGACACGCTCGGGCACAGCATCATCGGATCAGGTATTCAACGCGAGAGCGTCCGCCATCACGAGCAAAACGCTCACGCTGAACCTGAACGGCACCTCGTTCGTGAGCATCCGCCAGGGCAACACAGACCTGGTACGCGGCACCGACTACACCGTCTCAGGCAGCCAACTCACGTTCACGGCATCCGCACTCACCCGCCTGACAGGCTCCCGGGCCTACGGCGTCAACGCGACACTCTCGGCACGGTTCTCCCAAGGCGTCCCGTGGCGAATCAACATACTCACCTACGACACGCCGACAGTGCAGAACGCGAGCGGAACGACGAACTCCTTCGCCATCCCCACCACATTCAAGGGTGACCAGCTCGCCACCATGGAGGCCAAGTACGCCAACGGCACCAACGCCGGCCCCCACAACTGGACCTCGTTCAAGGAATTCGACGTCGCGTTCGCGCCCAACTACAGCGCCAACACCATCACGCTCACCCCGGCCTTCTTCGCCGAAGTCAACGACGCCTCGCGAGTCACGCTCACCCTCCACTTCTGGAGCGGCACGACCGTGACCTACTTCGTCACCAAGTCGGGAACCACGGTCACCGGCACCACGACCTGATCAAGCGAGCTCCCTACCCAGGCGGGCCACGGTTCAGGAGACTGGAGCGTGGTCCGCCTGTACCCCAGGCGTGGCCCGACGAGCGGGTGCGTCAACGAGGAGGACCCCGAGTCCGGCCGTGTCTGGGTGGCCGGCTACGTGGTGCGCGAGCCCGCCCGGGTGGCGAGCAACTGGCGCGCCACCACGTCCCTGGAGGACTACCTGCGCCGGCAGGGCGTGGTCGGGATCGCCGTGCGCGGCACCAGGGCGCTCACCCGCCACCTGCGCGAGCGCGGCGCCATGCGGGCCGGGGTGTTCTCCGGCGACGCGCTCGCGCCCGTCGCCGAACTGGTCGCGCGGGTACAGCGCCCGCCGGGAGAGTCGGGACCGTGGCTCACAAGCCTCCGCAGACCGGTGGACGACCCCGCCGCCACCGCGTCCTACGACCACTGGTGCGAAGCCGGTCTGCTCACCATCGTCTCCGGCTCCAAGTCGTCTCTCCCGCCACCGCGTTCTACGGCCAATGGTGCGAAGCCGGTCTGCTCGCCATGGTCTCCGGCTTCAAGTCGTCTCTCCCGCCATCGCCTGATCGGCTTCGCCTGGCAACCCTCCACCCGCGGCGCGCCGACCAGCCGCGGGTGGAAGGTGCCGTCCTTGGGATGGATGTATGGCTGGCGTGCCCCCGAATTCCACACACCCGAACGGTTACGGCGAGTTAGGTCTTCAAGGCAAGGTACGCAGCCGCTCTCTGGGAGCACCATGAACTATCCTGCCGTGACCCTTAGATTTATTACGCCGCGAAAGGCGGAGCTTTCCGTCCTGGATATTCGAGCGTCTCGGGAACGGCGGTATCACGCCACGTGTGGGGCTCAGTGGAGTAAGCGGACGGCGTCGGCGATGACCGCTCCGTCGGCGGCGTTGCTCCCTTATATCGTGGTCAGCCCCGCGATATCGTGGTCAGCCCCGCGGTCATCCGGAACGTGCCGAGCGACACCCAGGAGCCCGCCGCGCGGTTCCGGCGTCCGGGCTGGCGCTGATCGACCTGGCTTGATCGGCTCGCGGAACTGCTCGATCATTGCCCCGTAGCCGTTGCCGCCGGCCCATCGGCTACGGCACCGGTCGGTCAGGCCTTGACGAACCTCGGAAGTTCGCACTCGCTCGGGCTGGGCTCGCTGTGCCGAATGGTAGGGGGACAAAGGTCTGGGACATTGTCGTCGCCATCTCCGGCGATCCAGGACGTCCCTTGACGGGAAGCGGACATCGAGCGAAACCTCTTTAATCGGAGAGATTCTTGATGAGTATTCGCAGCTCAGCGAGTAGACCTCTGTATACATCTTAAGAGGTCTATAGATTTCTCTCGAAGAGAACGGAGGTTATGTTGTCGCGGTGGCAGTTGATGACCTTGGAGCAGAACTTCCGCCGGTTGATCGCAGCGGGCCCGATCTCGTTTATATGGTGATGGCCGACTTCATCGCCGGGCAGATCGAGCATGGTCGCCGAGCGCCGGCCTCCCGCCTTCCCTCCGAATTGGATATGGCGAACATGTGGGGGGTCGCTCGCATGACCGTTCGCCGCGCCATCCAGGAGTTGGCCGAAGAGCGTGGTCTCGTGCAGACCATCCACGGCAAGGGAACTTTTGTGACGTCACCATCCCGCTGGGGTAACCAGAAGTCGAACGGCTGATCTCCGGCACTGCTCTCGGTGCCCGTGACGGGCCAGCGTCCCGTGATGTTTCAGGAAACTCGAGCCGCTCTTACTATTCTCGCATTTCTCAGAGCCGGAGCGGCTCTTCTTCGAATTCCTGGCGTACGCGAGTTCCGGCCTTGAAGAATTACGAGGTCGTAGCCACTCCCCGAGAGCAGCATGAACTATCCGTGGCGACCCATGGATTCATTACGTCACGGGACGCGGTGGCGGTGTCACTCCATGTGTGGGGTGGCGCTCATGCGCGGGTGGGTCTCTCTCTTCCGGCTCGGAGGTGAGAAGCTGATCGGCGTATGGCACCGCGTCGCGTGAGGAAACTGCGGATCGTGGCAACATCAAGAACGGTGATCGTCATCAGTCGGCGGAGCCCGTTATGCGGTTAACGGGGATCGACCTCAACCTTCTCGTCGCGCTGGACGCGCTGCTGACCGAGTGCAACGTCACTCGGGCCGCCGAGCGGTCCTCTGTCGGGCAGCCGGCGATGAGTGCCTCGCTGGCTAGGCTGCGCAAACATTTCGATGATCCGCTGCTGGTGCGGGAGGGGCGGCGTCTGAAACGGACGCCGCTGGCCGAGACGCTGGTCGGGCCGGTGCGGAGAGCGCTGGTCGCCACCGAGGCGGTGCTGCTCCGCTCGCCTGCGTTCGATCCGCGGAAGGACAACGCGGCATTCACCATCATGGCGGCGGATTACGTGACGATGGTGCTGCTGCGTCCGCTGCTGGAGTCGATTGCGGCGGAGGCGCCGAACGTACGGATCTGTGTGCGTCCGGTGGAGGCTGATTTCGCCGACCAGCTGCGCCATCGGGCGGTCGACATGGTCATCATCCCGACCGAACTCGCCGGGCGGAGGGTTCCCTTTCCGCATGAGCCGCTGTTCACCGATCGCTACGTGCTGGTGGTCGATGAGAACCACCCTGACGTGGGCGACAGGGTGACGCTTGAGCAGCTCACTTCGCTCAGGTACGTCGCCTTCAGCGGAGGAACCGTCTCACCGATCAGCGACACCGAGCTGGAGTCGCTGGGGGTGCATCTTCCGGTTGAGCTGACCACGGAGAGTTTCGTGGTGGCGCTGCTCCTGCTCGGCGGAACCGGGCTGGCGACCATCGCGCTCGAACGCCTCGCTCGCGAGCTGGCGGGCACGGCGCAGCTGCGGATCGTGGAGTGTCCGCTGGCGCTGCGGACCATTCACGAAGCCATGTACTGGAATCCGCGCCGCGACGACGATCTCGCGCATCAGTGGCTCCGCCGCCGGATCACCGATTTGGCCCGGACTATGTGAAAGTTCCGAGCAGGGTCCTGGCGTTCTCCTCGCCAACCTGCCGTACGAACCCGGCGTCGCGATGCGACAGCAGGGTGACGGGGTCGTCGCTGCCCATGGGGAACGGCCAGTCGCTGCCGAGGACCATGCGGTCGGCGCCGAACACGCGCACCGCGAGATCGACGACGTCGGGATCGTGGGCCAGGCAGTCGATGTAGAAGCTACGGATCGCCTGCCGCAGCGGCGTCGCGAGCGCGGGCACGTCCGGCCGGTTGGTGTCCACGCCTCGCTGCCAGCGTCCAAGCACGGCCGGCACGCAGCCGCCGCAATGCACAAGCAGGAAGCGCAGCCCGGGGTGGCGGGTGGTCACCTCGCCGAAGAGCAGCTGCGCCACGGCCACGGCGGTCTCGTACGGGTTGCCCAGCAGGTTGGCCAGGTAGAACTCGCCCAGCCGCGCGTCGGGACTGCTGCCAGGGTGCAGCATGACCGGCCGGCCGTCGGCTGACAGTCGTTG
The DNA here is from genome assembly GCF_009687865.1 of Acrocarpospora macrocephala. GTDB lineage: Bacteria > Actinomycetota > Actinomycetes > Streptosporangiales > Streptosporangiaceae > Acrocarpospora > Acrocarpospora macrocephala. The sequence goes on along the minus strand of NZ_BLAE01000035.1, from coordinate 174,506 downwards.
CCACAGTGGCTCCAGCGACGGATCGGCGAGGCTGGTCGAGCGCCCGCCGGCGGAGGCGGCGAACCCCGCCCAGCCGTCCTGGGTCAGCAGGTGATCGAGCTCGGCCAGGGCGAGTTTCGGATGCTCCAGCGGGAGGTAGGCCATCGGCAGCAGTCGCGGCCGACCCGCCACAGCCCGGCGCATGCCGTCGTTCAGCGCGCGCACCCAGCGTCCGGCCTCGGTCACGAGCAAGTGCTGGCGGAAGAACGGCGGCGGCGGGGAGACCGCGGCGGCGTCCAGGGAGCGCTCGTCGAGCCACGCCTCCAGCGCCTCGGGCTGGTTCAACCGCGGCGGGCCGCCGTGCGAGCCGTCCACAGCCAGGCGCCCGTGGTCAGCGGAGACGCCGGGCAGTTCCGCGATCTCGGCTTCGCCCAGTTCGGGTGCCAGGTGGGTGTGCAGATCGATACCGGCCATCGGCGGTTCGGCCTCCTTCAGGTGAGGGGGTAGCGGGCCACCCGGTTATGCGGTTCTCCGAGCCCGTTGGGTCAGGAGGAAGCGGGCCACCCGGTTATGCAGTTCTCCGAGCTCGTTAGGTAGGGCCAGCCGGTTGCGCAGTTCTCTGAGCGTTAGGTGAGGGGGTAGCGGGCCACCCGGTTACGCAGTTCGCCGAGCCCGTTAGGTGGGGATGAAGCGGGCCACCCGGTTACGCAGCTCTCCGAGCTCGTTAGGTAGGGCCAGCCGGTTGCGCAGTTCTCTGAACGTTAGGTGAGGGGGTAGCGGGCCACCCGATTGCGCAGTTCGCCGAGCCCTTCGACGCGGGTGACGAGCAGGTCGCCTTCGGTGAGGAAGATCTGTGGCTCGCGGGCGTTGCCGATGCCGCTGGGCGTGCCGGTCAGCAGGACGTCCCCGGCGCGTAAGGTCATCCCCCGGCTCAGCTCGGCGATGAGACAGGCGAAGGAGAACGCGGTCTGCCGGGTGCTCGCCTGCTGCAGCCGCTGGCCGTTGAGATCGAGGGTGATCGTCAGGTCGTGGGGATCCGGCACTTCGTCGGCCGTGGTGAGCCAGGGGCCCAGGGGCATCGTGCGGTCGATGCTCTTGCCCTTGAGCCACTGGCCGCCGTGCGCCCGCTGCAGGTCACGCTGGGAGACGTCGTTGGCGACCAGGTATCCGGCCACGTGATCGAGCGCCCGCTCCTCCGGGATGGACCTGCCGTCCCGGCCGATGACCAGCGCCACCTCCGCCTCGTAGTCCCATTTGGCCGAGAGGCCGGGGTCCCAGGCGATGTCGTCGCGCGGGCCGATCACGGTGTCGGGCCCTTTGGTGAAGAAGGTCGGGTGCGTGGGCCGTTCCTCGGGGTCCTGGCCCTCGCGTTTGCCCTTGGACTCGTCGAAGTGATCCCAGTAGTTCCAGCCGGTGCACAGCACGTCGCGGTTGAACCGGCGCAGCGGCGCGAGCAGGTCGAGACTCTCGACCGGATGCCGCGACGCGCCCCGCGCCGCCGCCCGCACCGCTTCTCGGGCTTCGGCGCCGCCGCGTACGACGTCGTCGGGCGAAGGCGCCGCGGCGGCAAGCACCAGTACGTCCTCGCCAGCCACGAGGCCGGTCCGGAGCTCGCCCTCGAAACAGATGGCGGCGAGCCTCATGCCGGGATCACCGCGATCACATTGATCTCGATACCAGCAACGAGACCGGGGCGAACCTCGCCCTCCAAGCGGAAGGCAGCGAGCCTCATGCCGGGATCACCGCGATCACATTGATCTCGATACCAGCAACGAGACCGGGGCGAACCTCGCCCTCGAAGCGGAAGGTGGCGAGCCTCATGCCGGGATCACTTCGATCACGTTGATCTCGATACCGGCCACGAGGCCGGGGCGAACCTCGCCCTCGAAACAGATGGCGGCGAGGTTCATTCCTGGATCACCGCGATCGCGTTGATTTCGATGAGGTAGTCCTTGTTGACGAACTTGCTCACCTCGACGAGCGTCGAGGCAGGGGCCACTGCGGTGAAGTACTGGCGGCGGACCTCGTGGATTGCGGCGAAGTCCTCCATGTTGCGCACGTAGACGTCCACCCGGGCGATGTCGTCGAGCGTGCCGCCGGCCGCCTCCACGGCGGCCTTGAGGTTCTGGCAGACCTGGTGGGTCTGGGCTGTGATGTCCCCGATGCCGGTGACGCCGCCGTCCTTGTTGCGGGCGGTCATTCCGGAGATGAAGACGAGGCGGCCGCGGGCCTCGGTGGCGTGGGAGAAGTGGCCGTTTGGTGTCGCCAGTTCGGCGGCGCGGATCTCTCGCGTGGGCATGAGTGGTTCCTGTTCGTGATGCTCAGCGGGCGTCGTCCGCGCTGGCGTACCAGTCGGGCTGGGTCGGGTAGTGCGGGCCGTCGTAGATCTCGAGCAGGACGGTGTCCTCATCGGCGTGGGTGGGGCCGTGCATGCTGCCCTTGGGGTTCCAGTAGAAGGAGCCCGGAATGAGGGTCAGGCCGGTCGGGACGTACGTGTAGCGGCCTTGGAGGCAGTACATGAACTGGTTGGAGGCGTGGGAGTGCCGGGATGGGATGCCCGAGCCCTTCGTGAAGCGGACGAGGGCGATCGACGCGCCGGTCTCGTCGTTGCGCCAGAGCATCTTGTGGGACAGGCCCGCGAGGGTCTTGTCGATCCATTCGAGGTCGCCGACGTGCAGGAGGATTTCCCTGAAGCGACCCAGAGCCACACCGTCGAGGGTGTCGATTTCCTGCTCGCGCGAGCGGTCCGGAGCCTCCCCGCTGTAGGCCGCGGGTTCGGAGAGGTTGTTCTCCCACTCCTCCGCCGGGATGCCCAGCGGCCTAAGCACGGTTCTCTCCCAGGTATTTGAGCTCGACGAGGCGGCAGCGGTAGCGAGTCTCCCCGCGGTTGGTAAGCATGTGGATCTCTCCGGGCTCGCGGTAGACGACGCCGCCGACCGGCTCGTGCACCAGGCGCGGCTCTCCCCCGTGGATGGAGTCGATGCGGTTGTCGGCCGCCTCAAGGGCGATCACCAGGTAGGGGTTGAGGTGGTGGTGCCACGGCTGGGATCGGCCTGGCTCCAGCTCGATCTCCCAGACTCGTACCTGGTCGTTCTCGAAAACGATCTCCTGGCCGACGGGGCCGAGTTCAATGTCGGTCACTGCTGCGTCTCCTCGAATCGGGCTGGTGCGCGTCCGCAGATGCGCTGGTAGATGGCTGCGGCGGGATCCTCGTCCGCGAGAGGGTCGAAGGGCACGATCGCGGCGATGTGCGCGTCGGGCCGGAGCAGGACGAGGGTGTCGGCCGCCACGCCGAACCGGCGGCGGACCCGGCCGGCGGGGTCGAACAGGGCCCGGTCCCGCAGCCCGGAGTCGTGCGGCGCGTCCCAGCGGGAGACCGCGAAGCGCCGCAGCGCGGGACCTTCCTGAGCGGGCACGCGCGGGCGGCGGCGGGTGTCGGTGAAATAGAGCGCGACAAAGGAGTCCGCGGCCAGGTCGTGCAGGTAGACCTGCCCTTCGGGCCCGAAGAGCGGCAGGTCGGGGGCGCGGTCGCCGGTGCGCACCGGGGACGGGGCCGAGCCGGTCTTGACCATCGACCAGTCTCCGGTGCCGTCGACGTCGAGGCGTACTCCGAGCAGGCCGCGGGTGAAGGCGTTGCCCCAGTTGCCGTCGGTCATCGCCTCGACGGCCTCGCCCTGGCGGTTCATATACGAGCGGGCCGCCTCGGCCATCTGGCCCGAGCCCTTGATCGCGACCGGCACCTGCTCGATTTCGTACCCGTTGAGCAGCGACTCCGAGGCCCAGCCGCGCAGCACCCAGGCCAGCCGCCACGGCAGGTTGGAGGCGTCCAGCACCCCGGTGTTGAGGCCGAGCGCCCACATCGGCGTGATCAGATGCGCGGCGTCGCCCAGGAGGAACACCTGGCCGTCGCGCCACTGCCCGGCCACCCGGTGGTGCACGGTGTAGATGTTGGCGCCGAGCACCTCGATGCCGTCGACCTCTCCGATGAACCGAACGGCCTTGTCGCGCAGTTCCTCGTGCGTCGGCTCGCCGGCGCCCTTCGGAAGGGGGTAGAGGAAGCGCCAGCAGTGGGGCTGGCGTACCAGGATCATCCATTCGGAGGGGTCGGAGAAGTAGGCGAGGTAGGGGTAATCGCGGGGGTTGGCGACATCGAGGTCGGCCTTGAGGTCGACGAGCATGTAGCGCTCGTCGAGCGTGTGCCCGTCCACCGCGATGCCGAGCTGCTCGCGGATCTGCGAGCGGCCGCCGTCACAGGCCAGCAGGTAGCGGGCCTTGACGTGCCGCTCGCCGCCGGGAGTGGCGAAGGTCAGCTCGACATGGTCGTCGTGCTGTTTGAAGGTGGTGAGCCGGTGCGCCATGTGCAGCGGGCCCCGGAAGCTGTCGCGCAGGACCGGCTCCAGGTGGTGCTGGGGGATGTTGATGACGAAGGGAAAACGGGTGTCCTCGGTGAGTTCGCCGGTGCGTACGCTCAGCGTGGGCTCGTTGCTGACCCGGTCGATCTCGCCGATCTCGTCGATGCGCAGGGACGCGCGCAGCACCTCGGGCAGCACGCCGTAGCGGTGCAGCACCTCCAGCGTGCGGGTGAGCACGGTCCCGGCCTTGGTGTCCAGCGACAGCCGTTCGTCTTCCTCGAAGACGGTCACCGGCACGCCGTAGTGGGTCAGCCCGAGCGCGGTGATCAGCCCGATGGGACCGGCGCCCACCACCGCCACGGGAAGGATCTCCCCATTCATGGGATTCACTCCTTCGGGTACGCGCGATCGCGGCTGAGCTGCGATCCGGTCATGCTCGCCGCGTCGGACAGCAGGAAGAGCAGCGGGCCGACGACGTCCTCGGGGTCGCCGATTCCGGTCGTGCGCGCCCAGTGCTCCCGCTCGCCGCCCGACGGATTGGCGGCCTGGAACTGCGGGGTGTTGATGACGCCCGGGGCCAGGATGTTGACCCGGACCCGGTGTTCGGCCACCTCGGCGGCGAGCGATTTCGCGAAGGAGATCAGGGCGCCCTTGCTGGCGGCGTAGGCGGACGCCCCGGCCCGGCCCATGTGGGCCAGGCCCGAGGTGAAGACCACGATCGAACCGGAGCGGCTCTCGATCATCGAGGGCAGCACCGCCTGGCAGGACCAGACGACCCCGTCGAGGTTGACGCCGAGAACCCGGCGCCACTCGGCCGCCGCCATGTCCACCACGCTGGTGCGGGGCTGGATCGCCGCCCCGGCCACCAGCCCGTCGATGCGCCCGTGCCGGATGAGGACGTCGTCGACGGCCGCGAAGACCGCGTCACGGTCGGCGACGTCGACGACAGCCTGCTCCACCCCGGGAGCGCCGGCCACGTGCGCGACGTCGAAGACGACCGCCGTGCCACCGGCGGCGGCGACCCCCCGGGCGAGGGCCGCGCCGATCCCGTTGGCTCCCCCGGTGATCACGACGACCTGTCCGGTCGCGTCGAAGCGGGCTCTCATGTCGTCCCAGGCAGGTCGGGCAGCACGGCGCCGACCTCACCGGCCGTACGGCGCAGCGCGTCCAGGACGCTGGCCTCCACCCGGACCCCAACGGCGGCGGCCGTGCGCCGGTCCGCCTCGATCTGGCCGGGCAGGTACAGGCGGTCCACGCCGGGAGCGGCCGGTGAGCCGGTGACCTCGGCGGCCAGGCACTCCATCCGTTTGGCGAAATCCGCCGGGTCGCCGAACGCCGCCACGTCCAGGGCCATGAAGAAGTGGGCGCAGTTGTTGGGCACGGAGACGTCGGCGTACAGGCCGCGGACGCCCCCGCCGAAACCCCCTCCGGACAGGACTCCGGTGAGGACGTCGATGATCAGCGCGAGGCCGAAGCCCTTGTGGCCGGCCGCGGGCAGGAGCATGCCGGCGAGGGCCGCCACGGGGTCCGTGGTGGGCCGGCCCTGCGCGTCCGAGGCCCAGGTGGGCGGGATCTCGCGCCCTTCCGCGGCGGCCAGGCGGATCTTGCCGAGGGCCGCCTCGGACAGCGCCATGTCGAGCACCAGGGCGGGCCCGTCGGGCATGGGCACGCCGACGGCGAGCGGGTTGTTGCCGACCACGGGGGCCGCGCCGCCGACGGCGGGCATCAGCGGCCGGGTGTTCGCCGCAGCCACCCCGACGCAGCCGTCACGCGCCGCCGCCTCGACGTAGCGGAACGCGCCGCCGAAGTGGAAGGCGTTGCGGACCGCCACCGCTCCGGCGCCGAAGGACTTCGCCTTGGTCACCGCGAGCGCCATCGCCTGATCGCCGGTCAGCTGGCCCAGCGCGTGGCCCGCGTCGAGGACGGCGATCGCACCGGCGTCGACCACGACCGTGGCCTGTTCGGTACGGCTGACGGAGCCGGCCCGCACCCGATCCACGTACATCGGGACGAGCATGGTCCCGTGCGAGGTCACCCCGCGCATGTCCGCCTCGACCAGGGCGTCCGCCACGGCCTGAGCGGCGGTGTCGCTGAAGCCGACGGCGTGGAAGACGGCGGTGACCGCTTCGCGTAGCCAGCCGGTGGGCAGGAGCGCGCTCACTGCATTCCCCCTTGAAGATCCGGATATCAGGTGAAGGCGCGTCCGCCGTTGACGAAGAGGTTCTGGCCGGTGACGAAGTCCGAGCCGTGGCCGATGAGGTAGAGCACCGTGCCCACCAAGTCGCTTTGGGTCATCTCGCGTTTGAAGGCGCGCTCGCTGATGATCGCGGCGCCCATGGCGTCGTCCTGCCTGGCGACGTACGAGGCGTCGTGGGGCACGTAGCACGGCGAGATGGTGTTGACCGCGATGCCGTACCGGCCCAGCTCGTGGGCGAGGGAGCGGGTGAAGCCGATGATCGCCGACTTGGAGGTGACGTAGTGCAGGAACATCGGCACGGCGGTCGGCACCACCATCGAGGAGGTGTTGATGATCTTCCCGTAGCTCTGCTCGCGCATCGTGGGAAAGACCGCCTTGCAGCACAGCCAGGTGCCGAGGACGTTCACCCGGAACGCCTTCTCCCACTCCTCGACCGTGAGCTCGTCGAACGGCGCCTTCCTGACGGTTGTGAAATAGGCGGCGTTGTTGATGAGGCCGTCGATGCGGCCCCACCTCTCGACCACCCGCCTGGCCATCGCCTCGGTCGACTCCGGCGAGGAGATGTCGACGTCGACCGCGAGGGCTTCACCGCCCTTGTCCAGGATCTCGGCGACGGCGTCGGTGGGGTCGGCGATGTCGGCGATGGCCACCCGGTAGCCGGCATCGGCCAGCGCCGTGGAATAGGCGCGGCCGATGCCGTTGGCACCGCCGGTGATGACGACGACTTCGCCATTCGGCTTTCTCAATGAGCTGCTCCAATAGTCGCGGCCGCCACGAGCACGTCGTTGATGGCTCGGGTGGCGATGTCTCCCGCTACGCGCTGGCCCACGCTGGCGGCCGGGCCGAGGGCCATGAACTGGGCTTCCCAGTTCACATCCGTGCCCGCCCCGCTCGCGGTGAAGGCCAGCGCCAACTCGACGTCGAACAGGTTCGGCCCCAGCCGTCCCTGGACCCGCAGCAGGGCGCCGGACTCGTCGGAGCCCTGCTGGATGATCTTGATAGTGATCGGGAGCCGTCCGAAGCCGGTGGCCGGGGTGAACAGGGCGCTGATCGATCCGTCGGGTTTCGCCGCCACGTCCCGCAGCGTGGACACCTGTTCCAACTTCGAGGCGCTGAGGTCGAGCAGGGCGCGCACGCCGGTCTGCGCGGTGAACTGGCCGCTGATCTTCATCGCGTCACCCGTACCTTCGAGCGGTCCTGACCGTTGACGACCCGCAGCACCCGCTCGGGCGGGTTGTTCGCGAACCCGCCTTCGAGCATGATGTCGTCGGGCTCCGCGCCCAGGACGGAGGCGGCGACGAGGCGGATCTCGCGGGCCAGCTTCCTGGTGGCGTTGATGATCGCGCCGATGCCGGTCACCGCGAACTGGGACGCGTACGACCCGGAGAAGCCCGTCTGCGCCGACAGGGACGAATCGGCGCCCCGGTGGACCACGACATCGTCGTAGCCCACCCCGAGCATGTCGGAGACGACCTGAGCGACCGTGGTCTCGTGCCCCTGGCCGAACGCGACCCCGCCCGTGACCGCGAAGATGGTGCCGTCCGCGCCCATCCGGACCAGACCGCCCTCGGTGTTGCCGCCGAACGGCAGGTGCTCGTAGATGATGCGCGCCTGGCCGAAGTTGTTGGTGCCGGAGTCGAGGGTCGAGCCGATGCCGATGCCGATGCGCTTGCCGGTGCCCCTGACCTCGGCCTGCAACTGGCGGGCCTGCTGGTAGTCGATGAGGTCCAGCGCCTTGCTCAGCGACAACGGCAGGTTCCCGGAGTCGTAGACGCACCCGTTCACCGTCGTGTACGGGTACTGCTCGGGCTTGATGTAGTTGTGCATGCGGAACTCGACCGGGTCGAAGCCGAGCTCGTGCGCCGCGATGTCCATCATGCGCTCGACCAGCCACAGGTGCTGGACCCGCGAGTAGCCGCGCACGGGCAGGACCGGGCCCTTGTTCGTGTAGACCGTGCGGAACCTGACCTTCAGGTGGCTCAGCTGGTAGCAGGCGTTGGTGACGTGCGACCAGATGACCGCGCCGAGGGGTTCGTATCTGGTGTACGCGCCGATGTCGTCCAGCGCGTCGTAGGAGAGTCCCAGCACGGTGCCGTCGGACTGGACGGCCATCTTGACGTTGCGGAACCACCGCTCGTTGCAGTGCCCGCCGGTGAGGTGGTGTTCGGTACGGGTCTCGGTCCAGCGCATGGGCCGGCCCAGCTTGCGGGAGAGGAGGGCGAGCGCGGTCGCCTGGACGTACATGCCGATCTTCACGCCGAACGAGCCGCCGAAGTCCTTGCTGACGATGCGGATCCGCTCCGCCGAGTGCCGCAGCGCCGCGGCGACCATCAGCGTCGTGACCTGGGGTTGCGCGCAGCCTCCGATGATGGTGAAGGTCTCCACGCCGGCGTCGTACTGGACGGTGATGGCGTTGCACTCCAGCGGCGTCGCGGAGGAGCGGTGGAAGTGCAGCTCGTCGGCCTCGATGACGTGGTCGGCCTGGTCGAGCGCGAAGTCGATGTCGCCGTAGTCGAAGGTCCCGTCCCAGGCGATGTTGTGGCCGATCTGGTCGTGTACGGCGGGGGCGTCGTGCTTGATCGCCTCGCGGGCGTCGGCCACCGCCGTCAGCGGCTCGTACTCCACGAGCACCGCGGCGGCGGCGTCGCGTGCGGCCTCTCTGGTCTCGCCCGCCACGGCGACGACGGCCTCGCCGACGAACCGCACCTTGCCGAGGCTGGTCAGGCAGCGGTCCACCTCGACATCGGCGGGAGGCCCCTGCAGCTCCATGAACCCGTCGGTGAGCGCCTCGGCTTCCTCCGGCAGCAGGCAGCCCAGGTAGCCGTCGACCTGCTCGGCCGCGGAGACGTCGATCGAGGTGATCCGGGCGTGTGCGTATGGAGATCGGACGAAGTTCACATATGCCAGATGCGCGATCGGAGTGTCGTCCCCGAACTCGCCCTGAGCCTTGAGGAGCCGATCGTCCTCCTTGCGCGGCATCGCCTGCCCGGTGAAAGCTTTGGCGGCGCGGGTGTCGGTGAGGGTCACAGGTCGTCTCCCTCACGCGTCGGGACGGCCCCGTGGGGCAGCGGCACGTCCTGGCCCGCGGCGGCGCGGACGGCGCGGACGATGTTCTCGTATCCCGTGCAGCGGCAGATGTTGCCCTTCAGCGCCCGCCGGGTGCTCTGGTCGGTGACCTCTTCGCCGGATTCGAGGAAGTCGGTCGCGGTCATGAGCATCCCGGAGGTGCAGTAGCCGCACTGGAGCGCGTGGTAGCGCTTGAAACACGACTGCAGGTGGTTGAGCGTGCCGTCCTCGGCGGCCAGGCCGGCGGCGGTCTCGACCTCGGTGCTGTCGGCCTGGACGGCCAGGACCATGCAGGACTTCACCAGGTGGCCGTCGCAGCGCACGGTGCAGGCGCCGCAGTTGCCGGTGTCGCAGCCGATCTTCGGGCCGCGCTCGTCCAGGGTGTCGCGGAGCCAGTGCACGAGCAGCTTGCGGGCGGAGACGACCCCGCGCTCTTCCCTGCCGTCGACGATGACCGTGATGGGGTTCGGGTCGGAGGTCACGATCGGCTCCCTTGAGCGAGGATCTCCTCCAGGGCGCGGCGCACCTGGATCTTGCACATCTGCTTGCGGTAGGCGGCCGAGCAGTGGACGTCGTCCACGGTCACGATCCGTGTGTCGTCGAAGGCTTCGAGCGCGGCGAGGGGCAGTGACGCGTCGGCGGTTCGGCCGGTGAGGGTGGTCTCGATGTCGTGGAGGCGTACGGGTGAGTTTTGGACGGCGCCGGCGACCAGGCGCGCCGAGGTGACGATGCCGGCGTCGATGTCGAGGCGGACCGCCGCGCGGGCGACCGCCCACGAGTCCGCGCCGATCTGCAGGTGCCGGTGGGCGATGCGGGCGTTGCCGGGCAGCGGCGGAATCTCGATCGCGATAAGGATCTCGTCGGGGGTGAGGGCGGTGGACATGGTGCCGGTGAAGAAGTCGGCGGCGTCCAGGACTCGCTCTCCGGCCGGTCCGGCGATGCGGAACCGTGCGTCTAGAGCGGCCAGGAGGGGCGGGAAGTTGTTGGTCGGGTCGTTCAGGCAGCAGTTGCCGCCGATGGTGCCCCTGTTGCGTACCTGCCGGTCGACCAGGCCGGCGGCCATGGCGGCGACGGACGGCTGCGCCGACGAAACGATCGGGTCGGCTGCGACCTGGGCGTATGTGGCGGCGGCGCCGATGACCAAGGCGCCGTCCTCGGCTGGTTTGATGATGCGGAGTTCCGGCAGCCGGTGGATGTCCACCAGTGCGGTGGGAGCGGCCAGGTTGAGTTTCAGCACATTGATGAGTGTCTGGCCACCGGCCAGAACGGCCGCGCCGTCGGTGTCGACGAGCATCGACACCGCTTCTTCGAGTGACTGAGGACGTAGGTAGCGAAACGACGGAAGGATCAATGTGAGCCCCTTCCTGGGGGGAGCCACGCCTCGGATGAGCTGGCACCTTGGTGAATTGAGCAAACGCTAACCTTGGAATCGGCTCATCTATAAACGAATGTTGTCGATGCTTTCAATCGATGCCGTCGATGCCTCAGGACAGGAATTCGGTGAGCTCAGCCGCCAGCGCCTTGGGTTGTTCGAGTGGAATCAGATGCCCGGCGCCGGGGATCTCCACGAGCCTCGCCGCCTGGGCTTCGCCGACCATTCGCTGAGCCTGCTCGCGGCCGAGCACCGGGCTTTCGGCGCCGCGGATGAGAACTGTCGGCAGTGCGTTGCGCCGCCAGCTGTCCCAATGGTTCTCGGTGCGGAACTGCCAGTTCGAGAGCAGAACCGGGTCGATCTTCTTCCGTAGTCCTTCAGCGCAACCGGTCGTCGAGAGGTGGGCGTCACGTTCGGCGACCGCGAGGGTCGCGCGCGGGGCCAGCCGCCGGACCACGGCGGAGGCCGCGTCGATGTCGGGGTAGAGGGACGGGATCGGCGGCACGTCGGTGGGCGACAGGTTCGAGGATGGGGCGATGTCGATGACGGCGAGCCTGGTGACGCGGGGGTCCCTCCTGGCTAGCTCCAAGCCGATCAGGCCGCCCCAGGAGAAACCGACCACGCGCACCTCGCCCACGCCGAGCTGATCCATCACCTTGATGATCTGCTCGGCCTGCCGGCGCGAGGAGTAGTCGCCGTCGGGTAGCCAGGAACTCTCGCCGTACCCGAGCAGGTCGACCGACATCCATCCGGCCGTCATCGCGTCGAGGGTCGCGGCGAAGGTCCACGCGGAACCGCCCACGCCGTGCAGGAACAGGGTGTCCACGGGCATCGGCCCGTGCAGCGCATGTGTTCTTCGCCCGTCAATGGTGATGTATCGGTGCATCAACGTCCCATTCGATCTCCAGCTTCTTGAATCCGCGCGCGAAGAAGATGGTGTCGCGCACGGCCGCGCCTGGGACGAGGCGCAGATTCGGCAAACGCTCGAGCAGCCGAGGCAGCACGATCTGCAGTTGCAGGCGGGCGAGAGGGGCGCCGAGGCAGGCGTGAATTCCCTTACCGAAGGCCACGTGGGCCATCACGGAATCGCGGGTTACGTCAAAAGCGCCGGGGTTGTCGAAAACGTTCTCATCGCGGTTCGCCGACGCCCAGTGGACCATCAGGTGCGCGCCAGCCGGGATCCGCACGCCGTTGAGTACGGTGTCTTTGCGGACGGTGCGGAAGAGCCCTTGCGCGGGTGATTCGTAACGCAGGATCTCCTCCACCATCGAAGGAACCAGGGCAGGATCACGCCGGACCGCCTGAAGCTGGTCAGGGTGCGCCAGCAACGTGGTGAGACCGTTGCCGATGCTGCGGGTGACGGTCACATGTCCGGCGATGATGAGGTTGACCACGACGCGCATGGCCTCCTCCAGCGTGATGGGCTCGCCGTCGGGCACCCGGGCATGCAGGAGGCTCGACATGAAGTCGTGGCCCGCCAGGTACGCCCGCGCTTCGAGCGCGTCCATGAAATACCGCTGTATCGTCACGACGTCCTTGGCGCAGCCGATGAGGTCCTCGACGCCGTCGGTCGCCTGCATGATCCGCAACCAGCTGACGCTCCAGTGATGCAGCATGGGCACGTCCTCGCGGGGGACGTTGAGGATGTCGGTGAGGGCGAACATCGGGAGGCTCCAGGCGAGCTTCTCGATGATGTCCGCCCGGCCGTCGTCGGCGAACTCGTCGATCAAGGCGTCGACGGTTTTCCGGATGCGTCCCTCCATCTCGGCTACGCGCCTGGGGGTGAACGCCTTGCCCACCAGCAGGCGGAGCCTCTTGTGCACATCCCCGTCGCTGTCGGTGAGCGTCGGCGTCAGCGCCCAGCCGGCGGCGAGCACGTCGAGCACGGGCTGGGGAAGGGGCCGTACGGAGGCGCGGACCGCGTTCTTGGAGGAGAAGGTCTCGGTGTCGCGCACCACCGTGAGCAGGTCGTCGTACCGGGTGACGATCCACAGATCGTGTGCTTTGTCGTAGAAAACCGGCGCTTCGCTTCTCAGCTGGGCGTAAAGCGGATATGGGTCCGCGAGTTGCTCCGGCGAGAGTGGGTCGAAATGGACTGGGCAGCCGGTCATGACAGACGCCACCTCCAAGTTTCGCGGGGGCGGCGCCTGGCATCACCGCGCCGTGCAGGCAGCATAAATTGCCGAAAATGATATCCAGAAACGATTGATATCAATACGGTTCATCGATAGCGGTGATATTCCGCAGGTCCCCAGGCGGATAAGGGTCGAACGCACCGAGCGAAGGGACCTTCGGCCCTCAACCGGCGGCGGCCGGGGGTGCCAGCCTGGAGGGTATGAGACTCGACGCGGCCGGACTGCGGGTGCTTTCCCGACAGGAGTGCCTGCACCTGCTGTCGCTGACACCGCTGGGGCGAATCGTCTTCACCGATCACGCCCTGCCCGCCGTGCAGCCGGTCAACTACTACCTGGACGGGCAGAACATCGTGATCCGCACCGCGACCGGCTCCAAGCTGGCCGTCGCCACCCGCGACGCGATCGTGGCCTTCGAAGCGGACGACATCGACCTGCGTAGCCGTACGGGCTGGTCGGTCACCGCCGTCGGGAGCGCGCGAGCCGTGACGGACCAGGCCGAGGCCCAGCGCCTCGCCGAGCTGCCGTTGACGCCGTGGGCGCCGGGGCGGATGGACCACTTCATCGTGATCCATACCGAGCAGATCTCCGGGCGCCGCCTGTGGTCGGCCACGGGTCAGGCGACCAAGGTCCTGCACTGAAAGGGTCGTCCGGCTCTGCCGTGCGGGGCCGGTCGGCGGGAGGGTAGCTCGTGCTCCCCCGTCCCAGCGCGAACTGGAGATCTCCATGTCTGAGGAATGCGACGTCCTGCTGCGCAACGGCGACATCGCCCACGTGCGGCCCCTCGCGCCCGGCGATCTCGCCCAGCTGCACGAGCTCGTCGACCGCACCTCCGAGCGCTCGGCCTACCTGCGCTTCTTCACGGGTGGCCGGTCGAGCGCGCACGCGTACATGGATCTCCTCACCCGGGGCACCTACCAGGGCCACGCGCTGATCGCGATCATGCACGGCCGGTTGACGGGGGTCGGCGAATACATCCCAACCACTAAACGTGCTGTCGCCGACATGGCGATCCTGCTCGACGACCGCGTGCAAGGGCAGGGCCTGGGCACGATCCTGCTGGAACATCTCGCCGACCACGCCGCCCGGCACGGCATCCGGGAGCTGGTCGGCGAGGTGCTGGCCGAGAACTCCGCGATGCTTCGCGTGCTCCGCGACATCGGCCTGGAGGTGGACTTCCATTTCGACAACACGACGGTGGACGTACGGATCAAGCTGGATCGCACGCCGGAGCTGCTGGCGAGCATCGAGGCCCGGGAGCACCAGGCCGAGCGGGCCTCGCTGGCGAGGATCCTGGCGCCGGCGTCGGTGGCGGTGATCGGCGCGAGCCGTGACCCCGCCAGGATCGGGCACAAAGTGCTGCGCAACCTGCTGGACGGCGGCTTCCGCGGCGATCTCTACCCGGTGAATCCGAAGGCTGCGGAGGTGGCCGGGGTGCGGGCCTACCCGGCCGTGCCAGGACCGGTCGACCTGGCGGTGATCGCGGTGCCCGCACCGGCCGTGCTGGATGTCGCCAGGGACTGCGCGGCGGCCGGGGTGAACGGGCTGGTGGTCCTCTCGGCGGGGTTCGCCGAGAACAGCGGGCGGGACGCCGAGCGGGAGCTGCTGGCGATCTGCCGGGCGGCGGGCATCCGCCTGATCGGCCCGAACTGCCTCGGCATCGTGAACACCTCGGCGCGGCTGAACGCCAGCTTCCTCCCCCTGGCGCCCGCCACCGGGAGGATCGCGCTGATGTCGCAGTCGGGTGCGGTCGGGGCGACGCTCATGGCCCGGCTGGCCGTCTCCTCCTTCGTCTCGGTCGGCAACAAGGCCGATGTGAGCGGCAACGACCTGCTCGAATTCTGGGAGGACGACGACGCCACCGACGTGATCGCGCTCTACCTCGAATCGTTCGGCAACCCCCGCAAGTTCGCCAGGATCGCCGCCCGCGTCGGACGCCGCAAGCCGGTCCTCCTGGTCAAGAGCGGCCGCTCAGGATCGGGTGACCGGGCGGTGCGCTCGCACACCGCGGCCGCCGCCACGCCCGACATCGCGGTGGACGCGCTCGTCCGCGCCGCCGGCGTGATCCGCGTGGACAGCATCCGCGACCTGATCGACACCGCCCGGCTGATGGCCGCCCAGCCGCTCCCGGAGGGCCGCCGCGTCGCCATCGTCGGCAATTCCGGCGGGCCCGAGGCGATGGCCGCCGACGCCTGCGAACGCAACGGGTTGATCGTCCCCGAACTTCCCGCCTCTCCCGCGCTGGCCGCGCGGGTTCCGGCCACAGCGGCATTGGCCAACCCGATCGATCTCACCGCCGACGCCACGGCGGAGCAGATCGGCCTGGCCATCGAGGGTGCCCTGGCGGAACCGGGGATCGACGCGGTTCTGGTGATCTACACCCCGCCGTTCGGTTCGGGTGTGGACGCCACCAGGAAGGCGATCGCGGAGGCGACCCGGGCCGCGAGCAAGACCGTGGTGGCGTGCGTGATGGGCTACGACGGCATGATCGATGATCGGGTTCCCAGTTATGCCTTTCCTGAGCAGGCCGTACAGGCGCTGGCTAGGGCCGGCGCATATGCGCAGTGGCGGCGCGCGCCCGAGGATCCTCCTGCGGTCACGCCCTGGGCGGACGACCGCTGCGCGCGCGAGATCGTGCGATCCGAACTCGCGATCCGGCCGGACGGCGGCTGGCTCGATCCGGTGACCACAGACCGGCTGCTGCGCTGCTTCGGCGTGGCCACCGTCGAGTCGATCACCGTGGACGGTTCGGAGACCGCCGCCGAGGCGTCCGCCCTGCTCGGCCTGCCCGTCGTGCTCAAGGCGACCGGTCCCGTGCACAAGAGCGACGTCGGCGGCGTACGGACCGGCCTGAACACGCCGGCAGAAGTCCAGCAGGCCTACCGCGACATGGCGGCGCAGGTCGGGCCGACGATGACCGGAGCGGTCGTCCAGCACATGGTCCCCGACGGCGTCGAGATCATCCTCGGTGGCGTGAACTACCCGGCGTTCGGGCCGCTCGTCATGGTCGGCATGGGCGGCGTCACCGCCGACCTGCTCGCCGACCGAAGCTTCCGCGTCCCGCCGCTCACCCCGGCCACCGCCGCCGAGATGATCGCCGATTTGCGCTGCTCCCCCCTCCTGTACGGCTACCGCAACCGCCCCCGGGCCAACACCACGGCGCTGACCGACCAGATCGTCCGCGTCGGCCGCCTCCTGGACGCCCTCCCGGAAGTCGCCGAACTCGACCTCAACCCGGTCATCGTCACCCCGCGCGCCGCCATCACCGTCGACGCCCGAATCCGGCTGGCTCCCGCCGACCCGCCGCCCTCCCCCTTCGCCCGCCGGCTGCGCTGACCAACGGCGTCGCCGCGGGGACCTCCGGCCCTACGCCCGGCACCCCACCCGGCGTGGGATGGAGATGAGAAACAAAGACCACGGAGGTGGACAGATGACCACACTCATCCGCAGGCAGCCGAGAGGACTCTTCCCAGAGATCTTCGACTGGCTCGAAGCACCCCTGGCCGGATTCGGCCCCGCGATCCGCTTCGAGGACTACATCAAGGACGGCAGGTACGTCCTGCTGGCCGAACTCCCCGGCATCGACCCCGACAAGGACCTCGAGATCACCCTCACCGACGGCGTGCTGGCCATCCACGCCGAACGGCACCACGAGGACAAGGACGCCCACCACACCGAGTTCCGGTACGGCGCGCTCACCCGATCCGTCGTCCTGCCCCCGGGCGCGGACCCCAAGGACGTCAAGGCCGTCTACGACAAGGGCCTCCTGGAGATCAGCGTGAAGCTGGACGACGCGAAGAACGCCGGCATCCGCATCCCGGTCGGCAAGCCCCGCACCACCAAGTGACATCACCCGCGGGCCCGCCCGCGGGTGGGCCCGCACCCATCGTTACGGGAGAGAACCATGCGTACCACGGTAGAAGCCGTCATGACCAGGACGGTCGCCCTGGTCACGGCCGACACGCCCTTCAAGGAGATCGCCGAGATCCTCATCGCTCGCGGGGTCAGCGCCGTTCCCGTCGTGGACGGGGAGAACCGCGTCATCGGCATCGTGTCCGAGGCCGACCTGCTCCGCAAGGAGGAGTTCCGGGAGCTCTACTACCGCGAGGGCTACCAGCCGCCGCTGCGCGCCCGGCTGCGGCACCGGCTGAACCGCGAATCCGGCAACCCCGAGGCCAAGGCCCACGGCGACACCGCCGCCGAGCTGATGACCGCCCCCGCGATCACCGTACGGCCGCAGCTGTCGACCGTCGCGGCCGCCCGGCTCATGGAGAAGCACGGGATCAAGCGGCTGCCGGTCGTGGACGAGAGCGACCGCCTGGTGGGCATGGTCAGCCGCCATGACCTGATCAGGGTCTTCGTCCGACCCGACTCGGACATCGCCCACGATGTCCGCCAGGAGGTTCTCGGCCGCTCGCTGTGGGTGGACACCGAGCACGTCCGCGTCAGAGTCGACCAGGGCATCGTCACCCTCCGCGGCAGCATGACCCGCCGGAGCGAGGCCGAGATCGCGGCCCGCATGGTCGGCCGGGTGAACGGCGTGGTCGACGTGATCAACGAGCTGGAGTGGAAGGAAGACGACGCCGCCGACTGGAAGAGCGCTTGAACCCAACAAAGAAGCCGGCCTGACGTCAGGCCGGCTTCTTTGTTGGCTCAGTAGGTCGGCGGGAAGACCGCGTCGTCCCGCGTGCCTATCTCGGAGACGACGTCCACGATCCCGTCGATCTGACGCACCGCCTGGAGGAGCCTGCTGACCTCCGCTGCCGTGGCCTGCCCGCCGATCGTGACCACGCCCTCGCTGATGTCGACGGTCAGCGCCGCCGGGTCAAGACCCGGCACGCCGCGGATGGCCGAGGCGATCTCCTCCTGCAGTTCGCCGACCGGCCGTTCGAAGACGCGCAGCAGGTCGGACTGGTGCAGGGTGCCGCAGACGCGGCCGGTGACCGGGTCGATGACCGGGAGCTGCTTGACGCGGTTCTCGTGCATCAGGCGCGCCGCGGCCCTGACCGAGGTGGCGGGCGTGACGACGATCGCGGGCGAGCTCATCAGCTGGACCGCCGTCACGCCGGCCGCCTTGCGCTGGTCCGCGCGCCGGGCCGGCGTCAGGGCGCCCAGGCTGTGCCGCGGCGGCCCGGCCTCCTTCAGCAGCAGATCGTCCTCCGACACCACGCCCACCGGACGGCGATCCTGGTCGATGACGGTGACGGCGCCGACCTTGAACCGCTGCATGGCGGACACGATCTCGCCGAAACCCGCATCCTGGGCGACGGCGATCGCGACCCGCCCCATCACATGCCTGACCTCCATGGACATCTCCATCTCCTCCTTCGTCCCCTCCATCGCACCGCGTCGGCGGCGTCGCGACCCAGAGCCGAAGGTCCCGCCCCGCCCAGCCCATCGGCCATGCCACGTGGCCGCAGTGCGCATGGTCCCGCCAGGAGTGGACCAACGCCTCTAAGCGCCGGCGCCCGCCACTCGGAGAGTGGAGTAAACGGCGAAACCTGGAGGCGACCATGCAAGCAGCAACCGTCATCGCGTTCGACCAGCCCCTCGTGGTGCGAGAGATGCGCGTTCCCTCGCCGGCGCCCGGCCAGGTCCTGGTCCGCATGGAGGCCAGCGGGCTGTGCCACACCGACATCCACGCCGCCCGCGGCGACTGGCCGGTCAAGCCCCACCTGCCGTTCACCCCCGGGCACGAGGGCGTCGGCATCGTCCAGGAGCTCGGCGACGGCGTCACCGGCCGGGCCGTCGGCGAGCGGGTCGCCATCCCGTGGCTCGGGTCCGCGTGCGGCACCTGCGGGTACTGCGTCAGCGGCCGGGAGACCCTCTGCGAATCGCAACGCAACACCGGCTACAGCATCGACGGCTCCCACGCCCAGTGGGCCGTCGCGGACGCCCGCTACGTGGTCCCGGTGCCGGCGGGCGTCTCGCCGAGCGAGGCCGCGCCCCTCACCTGCGCCGGAGTGACCTCCTACAAGGCGGTCAAGGTCTCCGGGCTGCGGCCCGGCGAGCGCGCGGCGATCTTCGGGATCGGCGGGCTCGGCCATCTGGCCCTGCAGTACGCGGGCATCTTCGGCGCCGAAACGATCGCGGTCGACGTCACCGACGACAAACTCCGGCTGGCCGGTGGCCTGGGCGCGACGCACACGGTCAACGCGGCCCGGACCGACCCGGTCGCGGCGATCAAGGACCTGGGCGGTGCCGACATGGCCGTCGTCCTGGCGGCCAACCCGCACGTGCTGGAGCAGGCCCACGCCAGCCTGCGGCGCGGCGGCCGGCTGGTGCTGGTCTCCCTGCCGAAGGGCAACACGATGGAACTGCCGATATTCCAGACGGTCCTGGGCGGCATCAGCGTGATCGGCTCCATCGTCGGAACCAGGGCCGACCTCGCCGAGGTCTTCCGGCTGCACGCGGCAGGGCGTACCGAGGTCAGGTACGAGACGCGGAAGCTGGAGGAGATCAACGAGGCGATCGAGGACGTGCTGTCAGGCCGCGTCGACGCGCGCGTGGTCTTCGAATTCTGACTCCGGTGGCGTGCCGGACGATTGCCGTCCGGCACGCCGCTTTGTCTTACGTGCTCGCCATCGCGTCGGCGAGGGATTCGCCCCACTCGTGGGCGCGCTGGAGTTCGGTCTCCTCCAGCGGGCCCTTGGTCCCGGTGACGTAGAAGTTCATCGGCGGGGCGGCCAGGCGCAGGTGGTGCCTGCGGAGCGCCTTGTGCGCGCCCTTGGCCGCCGAGCCGGGCAGGTAGGCGGCGCGGATCTTGGTGTCGAAGGCGGCGGCGGCGATGGGGATGGTGACCCGCAGGGCCGACAGCCACTCGCGTATCCCCTCGCCACGGGAGATCAGGTCGCCGTCGGCCTGTTGCTCGGCGGAATCGCGGGTGCTCGCGCGCGACATGCCGAACGCGTGCGTGGGGCCGCCCACGACCAGCAGGGTCACCTCATCGGGGAGCCGTTCCGGCGCGCAGCCGACCTCCAGGATCTCCACGGGCATGCGGGTCGTCAGGCCGCGCGCCACCTCCTCGGCGATCTTCTTGGTGTTGCCGAACATCGATTCGTACACGACGAGCGCGCGCATGGGCGCTCATCTCCTCTCACTGGGTTTGGTCGGCGGGGCGGTGAGGTGCTCGCGGGACGAGCGGTCCGTAGCCGAGCCTGATGATCATTTGTGGGTGGCCGCGGCGGTGCCGGGGATCGCTGCGCCGGCGCATGTCCCGCAGGTCCAGCGGCTGGTTGAGGAAGGAGGCCGACAGCCCGTGCGCCGTCGCGGTGAGCAGCACCCGCTCCAGCGCCTGCCCGGCGCACAGCCAGTCGGTGGGCCGGTCGCCGCGCGTGGTGAGGACGGCGAGCTGCGGTCGCGGCTCGAACGCCGCGATCCGGCCGCGTTCGCCGAAGCACCGCGTCACGGGCGGGTCCCCCGCCGGCATCGGGCCGCGGACGAATCCGGGCAGCGCCCAGCGGGCGAGTTCGGCCCGGTAGTCAGGGTCGGCAGCCAGTTCGTCCTCGGCCATGGCGGCGTATTCGAGCATCTCGGCGACGGCGGGCGGGTCCAAGGGGATCAGGCAGGCGCCTTCGCGGCTGGCCGCGATCCTCAGCTCGGCCAGCACCGCGGGCGGGACCGGCTTCCCGTTGTACGGCTCGCGGTTGGTCCTGCGCGCGGGAATCGCCTCGTACAGGCGG
>NZ_BLAE01000035.1:0-153255 GCF_009687865.1 Acrocarpospora macrocephala | reverse complement strand
CCGCCGGTCCGGCCGGGCCCGTCTCCGCCATGCGGACGGCGGCCAGCAGCCGGGGCTCCATGGCGATGTTGGGGCGCAGCCATACCAGCGGGCGGAAGCCGGCCCATTTGATCGCCAGGCGGAGGTTGAACAGGGCCGCGCCGCAGCTCACGTACAGGGAGCGGCCCCGGGGGTCGCTCACGGTGAGCCGTCGTTCGGGGTCGGCGAGCAGTTCGACGGACTCCCGGCGGACGACGCGGAACCGCCACGGCTGGGTGTTCTGCACCGACGGCGCCGCACCGGCCGCGATGAGCAGCCGCCGTACGCCGAGATCGGTGGCCAGCGGAGCGATCATGGCACGCCTCCTTCGTACGCTGTGCCGCCAGGCTCCCGTTCGCGCGGGCGCGGGAGGCAGAGCCGGACGGCTCACCGCGGGAGGACTTTGGTCCCGTCGAGCGGCTCAGGGCCGAAAGTCCCGTACGGAACGGGCCTTGCGGGCCCCGCGCGCGAGTCCTCCAGCCCTAAGCGCCGGCCCGCCGAACCGGTGTCATTGAGGTGCGAGAACAAGACAAGGACCGCTCTCCAAAGGGACTCACCATGGCCACCACCGAAGGACGCCCCACCGTCCACACCTCCCACCCCTTCAACTCGCAGACCTCGCGCTCGGTGGACTATGTCTGGGCCGTCGCGCGCATCTCCCTCGGCTGGGTCTTCCTGTGGGCCTTCCTCGACAAGGCCTTCGGCTGGGGCCTGGCAACCCCCGCCGCCCGCTCCTGGATCAACGGCGGCAGCCCCACCACCGGCTTCCTCAAAGGAACCGGCGAAAACGCCCTCGGCGGCTTCTTCTCCAGCCTCGCCGGACAGACCTGGGTCGACTGGCTGTTCATGCTCGGCCTGCTCGGCATCGGCGCCGCCCTCATCACCGGCGCCGGAATACGCATCGCCGCCGCCACCGGCACCCTGCTCCTGGTCTTCATGTGGGCCGCCGAACTCCCCCTCGCCAACAACCCCTTCATGGACGAACACCTCATCTACGCCGTCGTCCTCATCGGCCTGGCCCTCGCCTCCGCCGGCAACACCCTCGGCATCGGCACCTGGTGGTCGCGCACCGCGATCGTCCAGAAGTACCCGATCCTCAAGTAACCGACTCCGTCAAGACGCCCATCCACACCGGATGGGCGTCTTGGCGTTCATGATGCTGGATCGGTGATGCGGTAGCCCACGCCAGGTGTGGTGGTGATGATTGGTGGGTTGCCTAGTTTGCGGCGTAGCCGGCCGATGGTCACGGTGACGGTGTTGGTGAATGGATCGGCGTTCTCGTCCCAGACCTGTTCGAGGAGTTGCTCGGTGCTGAGGAAGGCGGGGCCGGCGCGCAGGAGGGCTTCCAGGAGCGCGAATTCCTTGACCGAGAGATCGAGCCGGCGGCCGTCGCGGGTGGCCGTGCGCCGGGCGGGGTCGAGTTCGAGGCCGACCGCCCGCAGGGTCCGGGTGCGGGCGGAGGGCCGGCTCGGCGCTGCTGCGGGCCAACGGCATCAGCGTCCTGGCCACGTCCGCGCTCACCCAGCTGCGGGTCGTCGTCGGCGTCGCCGCGCTCCTCGCCGTCGCCGCCGTCTTCACCCTCGCCCTCGCCACGCTGGTACGGCGAGCCTGGGCGGCGATCCTCGTCGCGATCTCGGCCGTCGTCCTCCCCTACCTGCTGGGAGTCCTTCCGCTGCTGCCGGATGAGGTGTCGAGGTGGCTGCTGCGCGTCACCCCAGCCGCTGCCTTCGCCGTCCAGCAGAGCATCAGGGAGTATCCGCAGGTGATTGCCTACTACGCGCCCATGGGCGGCTATTTCCCCCTGCCCGGATGGGCCGGGTTCGCTGTGCTCTGCGGCTACGCCATGGTCGTGCTCGGGCTGGGCTTCTTCCGACTGAGCGGGAGGTAAATGGATTGCCTGTCGCGGGATATCGGCGGGATGCTCGCGGGATGCGGAAGATAGCGACCGACCCTCAGGGCGTGCCGGTTATCAGTTATCAGAAGGGGGTCCGGGACGGGCTGCCCTGGGCGGACATGGTCGAGGTGATCGGGCCTGAGCCGGCCAAATTGATTATGAGTGCCTTTGTTGGCTGGGCGGTTTCCGTACCGGTCGATCTTGGGAGAGAGCTCATCGAGAGTGGTGCTCGGCTGAGCCGGCATGCGCACACGATGTACTGCGATCTGACCGAAGACTTGCCTCCCGCCGACAGCGAGGCACCGCCGGGATTCCGGTTCTCGCCGGCGCATGAGCATGAGGGCAGGGAGATGTTGCCGGCCATGGTGGCCGCGTATCCGCCCGGGCATCCTGATCACTCGGGGCGTGACCCTGAGGATGCGTACGAGCAGGAGCTGGCTCCGCTGATCGGCGGGCAGCTGATCGGCACGCTGCTGCCGTGCAGCACGGTCGCGGTCGACGGCGGCGGTGCGGTCGTCGGCGGGGTTCTGGTCAATCAATGGCGGGACGTGGCGTGGATTTCCGAGGTCTTCCGGCATCCGGATAAATCCCCTCCTGGGTTGGGTGCCCGGCTGATTCGGCACACGCAACTCCGCGGAGCGGCGGATGGTCTGCCCACCATGGGCTTGGCCGTGTCGTACGCGAACCCAGCCAAACACGTCTACGCCAGGCTTGGCTTCACCATCACGGACACCATGATGACCGTAATCATCGGCCCCTCCTGACCCGACTTCTGCTTGACGTTCGGCCGCCGATCCTTGGCCCCTTGGGGGGCGGAGCCTGCTCAATAGTTACTTTACGTAACTAGAATGTTCCTATATGTGGTCGATTGACCCGTGGGGGGCAGGTGTATAGGTCAAAGGAAGTTCCGGAATCGTCGCAGGGCCGGTGCTCGGGGAACGATCTTCCGCTCGTGGATCCGGAACGATCTCTGGGCCATTGCTCGGCGAGCGCCCTCGCGGCGACGCTCGGCCTCGACCAGGCGTGGCGCCAGGTCCAGGAGCGGGTGGCGGCCGAGTCCCTGATGGACCTGAACGTGCACGGCCGGGGGCACAATCCCTTTCCCGTACGGCCCGCTCTCGCCGTCCTGCACCCCGCCGCGGAACCCGTGCTCCGCCACCGGGTCCAGGGGCTGGTCGAATGCCTGAACCAGCTGGTCAGGCAGTATCCCACCGACCGGGAGCTACAGGATTTCCTGGCCATTCCCGCACGGCTGCACCGCTGGATCATGATGGAACCCGCGCCAGAACAGCTGCGCGTCGACTACTGCCGCCTGGACCTGCTGGGCAGCACCCTCGACACGGTCCGGGTCCTGGAATTCAATCCGAGCAGCCCGGGCGGAGTGATCGCCTCGGGCATGGTCAACCGATTCTGGCGTGCCTCCAGGCTCGGCCCGACGCTCGCCGAATGGGCGCCACACGCCGCCCCCTTCGAAAGCGAGGACTGGTTCGCCCGCTGGCTGCTTCGCTTCGGCCGCGAACATGTAGGCGCGCACGACCAGGGACGCATCGCGCTCTTCCACTCCCGCGAGAGCACGAAATTCGAACTCGACCAGGTACACAGGCAACTGACCAGGCGCGGCCGAGAGGTCGTGGAAATCGAGCCGTGCGCCATCGATTCCATCAAGGACGTCCGGCTGGGCTATCTCAAATACATTCCAGTGGAGCCAGACGAAGTACGGCAGTGGGATCGTTTCTGCGCCCGCCTCATCGAAGGCACGCTGGTCGTGCCCAATCCCCTGGGGCAACGATGGGTCGCGGAGAACAAGCTCTGCCTCGCTGTGCTTTCCGATCCTCGTTTTCGCCGGCTCTTCGGCGAGACGAACGTGGATTGCCTGGACGCCCTGGTGCCGTACAGCCGCAAGCTCGGGGACGGCATTGAGGGGGACGAGGTCGTCGCCAGGCGGGAGAACCTGGTCCTGAAGGCTCCCTACAGCTTTCATGGCAGGGATGTGTTCATCGGTTCCGAGCATGACGCGCCCTCCTGGGCCCAGGTGGTGCGCGAGCACCAGGGCTGGCTGGTTCAGGAGCGCGTGCGAGCCGCGTCGGTGGAGACCCATGACGGCCCCTACCTGCACGATGTGGTCGTGCCGGTGCTCGAGGGGAAAGTGATCGGTTATTCCGCCCGCATGAACAACGGCCTGCTGCTCAACGGCGCTCAGGGCGGCGGCGCGTACGCCATCTTCAGCCCGCATTTCCTCGGCTGACCCGCGCAGGTGGACATCACCTGCGCGGGTAGTGGCGATCAGCCGCGCGTGTACTGCTTGGGCAGCTTGTAGCCCCTGCTGGCGAGCACCGCGCGCAGGCGGTCGGGGTAGTCGGTGATGAGGCCGTCGATCCCGTCGTCGAGGAGCTTGTTCATGGTGGGCTCGTCATCGACGGTCCACGGGATCACCTTGATGCCGAGGCTGTGCGCCTCGTCCACCATGGCCTTGGTCACGTACGGGCGGTAGCCGGGGTCGGTGACCTTTCCGTTCTGCGGGAACCCGTGGACGGGAGAGAACGCGGCGGCCCCGAAGGACTTGATGGCCTTGAGCGGGTTGCCGCCGAAATCGTCGATGTCGATCCCGCCCAGCCAGGGCGACGCGCCGGGCTGGCCGGTCTGCAGGAAGTCGAAGTTGGTGAGGGCCACCAGCGGCAGCCGCGGCTCGACCTGGCGCATGCGCATGAGCGAGCCCCAGTCGAAGCTCTGGATGGTGACCTGCTTGAGCATGCGGGCGCGGCGGATCTCCTGGACGGCGACCTGGATGAACTGCTCGCGCGGCGCGGTCTCGGCGGGCGCTCCCGCCTCCACCTTGGTCTCGACGTTCAGCATGACGTCGTGCGCGCGGAAGCGCTTGACCAGGTCGAACACCTCGCTCAGCAGCGGCATCCTGGCGCCGGGCGCGGGCCGCTGGCCGGGGAAGTCCGGCAAGGTCTTGGTTCCGCAGTCCAGCGTCCTGACCTGGGCGAAGGTCAGCGTGTTCACGTACTTGCCGACATAGGGGAATTCGGGGTCGCCAGCGGTGACCGGGCCGGTGTCCTGGCACTTGCGGCCGTCCACCCTGCGGTCATGGGTGACGACGGCCTTGCCGTCCTCGGTGATCTGGATGTCGAGTTCAAGCGTGCTCACGCCGACGCGCAACCCATTGGCGAAGGAGTCGAGCGTGCTCTCCACCACGAGGCCGAGCCCGCCCCGGTGCGCCTGGAGGTCAAAGTCCTTGCGGTGGTGCTTGCCGTACAGGTCGGGGTCGGCGAGCGCCGGACCCGAGAGGGCCACAACGGCCGCTCCGGCGAGGAGGGCCACGGAGGAGGTACGAAATAAGGTCATGACATCTTTCCTGTTTCGCCCGCACGTCGGTGATCAGCGGAACGGGGATGCTGGACAAGACGGCCGCGGATCAGAACCAGGACACGGCCAGAGTCCAACCTGCCGATGATCTGTGACCTCCGAGGAAACACCCAACGAAGGCAGGACCACCTTCTTCCTCAATTTCGAGCGAGCGGGGTCCGCCGTACGACGTCGGCAAGAATTCACCTGATCTCGGGCAGCGAGCCTCATCTGACCCCGAGTTTCGGACGTATAGCGGATAGGTCGCCAGGCGATAACGTCACGGCGACGTATCGGGAGGGCGCTGTGGGAGTTGCGCAGGTGCACCAATGGCCGCTGGCTGGGCGTCAGGCGGAGCTGAGCGTGATCGATACAGTGCTGGCGAGCGGCGAGAACGACGGCCTCGCCCTGATCGGCGCGCCCGGGATGGGGCGGACCAGGCTGGCCCGCGAGGCGCTGGCCCGGTGGACGGCCGCGGGGGGCGCGGCCGAGTGGGTGGCGGCGACCCGCGCGGCGGCCTCGATCCCGTTCGGCGCGCTCTCCCATCTGCTGCCGGGCAGCCAATGGCTGGCCGAGAGCCGCGTGGAGCTGCTGGCCCGGGTGGCGGACCGGATGGCCGCGCGCACCGCCGGGAAGCCGACCCTGTTCGTCGTGGACGACGCCCACCTGCTGGACGAGGCCTCGGCCGCGCTGCTGCGCCAGCTCGCGGCCCAGCGCCTGGTGATCCCGCTGGTCACCGCCTGCTGCTGCGAGCCCGCGACCGACGCCGTCGCCGCCCTCTGGAAAGACACGGCGGTACGGCTAAGCGTGGGCCCGCTGCCCCCGGAGGCGGTGGACCGCCTGCTCGACCTGACGCTGGACGGCCGGATCGATCCCCTCAGCCGGCGGCGCCTGCACCGGCTCGCCGACGGCAATCCGCTGCTGCTGCGAGAATTGCTGGCCGACACGGTGGAGACCGGCACGCTGGCCCGCCGGGACGGGCTCTGGCGCTGGCGCGGCGGCGTGCCGGCCAGGGCGCGGGTGGCGGACCTGGTCACGGCCCGGCTGCGCACGCTGGACCCCGCCACCCGCGAGGTGCTGGAGATGATCGCCTGCGGCGAGCCGCTCGCGCTGGCCCTGCTCCAGCGCTTGGCCGACCAGCACGCCATCGAGACGGCGGAGCGCAGCGGAATGGCGGTCGCCGAACAGTCCGGCGCGAGGGTGACGCTGCGCCTGGCCCACTCGCTGTACGGCGAGGTCCTGCGAGCGGGCCTCCCGGTGACCCGGGCCCGGGCGATCTGGGGACGCCTCGCCGAGGCGCTGACCGCCGAGCCGATGCGCCGGCGCGACGACACGCTGCTCGCCGGGGTATGGCAGCTCCAGTCGGGCACGATCAGACGCCCGGAACAGGTGCTCGACGCCGCCCGGCAGGCCATCGGGCGGTTCGAGCTCGATCTGGCCGAGCGGCTGGCCCGCGCGGCACGCGGCGCAGGTCCGGGGAAAGACGCCGACTGGCTGCTGGCCCGGATCCTGTCCTACCAGGGCCGCGGCCGGGAGGCGGTGGAGGTGCTGCCCGCGGAGCCCGAGCCGACGAGCGAGCCGCAGCCCATGCGGGCGGTCACCCGGGCGCTGATCCTGCACTGGGGCCTCGGCCGGACCGACGAGGCCGAGCAGGCCCTGGACGTCGGGTCCGGCCAGGACCTGACCGAGGCGACCCGCTCGTGGATCATGCTGTTCGACGGCCGGAGCCGGGCGGCGCTGCGGTCCGCCGAGGACGTGCTCGGCCTGCCGGAACCCGACGAGCAGGCCGTGATCTGGGCCGCGATGAGCGGCGCCATGGCGGCCGGCCTGCTGGGCAGGCCCGATCGGGCCGCCGCCATCGCCGAACGCGGCCGCCGCGTGGCCGACGCCAACGCCGACCGCTTCCCGTGGGGCCAGGCGCAGGTCGGGTACGGCCTCTGCATGGCCCTGCACACCGCAGGAAGGCCGATCGAGGCCGCACGGGTGGCCGAACGCGGCTACCGGAGGGCGGTCGCCAGCGACTCCGCCATGATGACGGGGGTCTGGGCCTCCTTCCGCGGGATCGTGGCCAAGGCCAGAGGCGACCTCGGCACAGCGCAGGCCGCCCTGCGGGAGGCCGTCGCCCTGCTGGAAGAGGAGGACGCCTACGGGCTGACCCGGGTCTGCCTGGCCGAACTGGCCGGAGCGCTCGCCCTGACCGGCGACGCCACCGGCGCCGGCGACCTGCTGGCCCGCGCCGACGAGCACGTGGGCGACCACAACCGCATGTTCGACGCCTGGATCCAGCTCAACCGGGCGTGGGCCGAGGCCGCCAGGGGCATGCTGTCGACGGCGGCGGACACGGCGGCGCACGCGGCCAAGCTGGCCCGCGACACCGAACAGCCCATGATCGAGGCGTGGTGCCTCTACGACGCCGTCCGCCTGGGCGCCGCCGTACAGGGTCGCCTGTCCGCGGTCGCCGCGGCGGCCCCGCAGAGTTTCGCGCCCGTCCTCGCCGACGCGGCGGCCGCGCTGGCCACGGGCGCGCCGGACGCCTTGGACCGGACCGCGGGTGTCTTCGCCGACCGCGGGTACCTGCTACTGGCGGCGGAGGCGGCCAAGCTGGCGGCCAGAGCGCGGATGCGGAACGGGCGCGGCGCCGAGATGCGCGTGGCGCGGGAGCGGGCCACCGTGCTGGCCGAGATGTGCCCGCAGGCCCGTACGCCCCTGCTGGAGCTCAACGACTTCAGCGCCGTGCTCACCCCGCGCGAGCGCGAGATCGCCCGGCTGGCGGGTTCGCTGCCCAGCCGGGAGATCGCCGAGCGCCTCGGCCTGTCGGTCAACACCGTCAACAACACGCTCGCCCGCGCGTACGCCAAGCTGGGCGTCAGCCGGCGCGGTGAACTCGCGGCGATCTTCGTCACCGACGGGGGGTGAACGGCGGCCGGCGGCGGGATCTGCCTGGGGGCCCACCGCCGGCCGCCTGCTCGATGGTGCCTACGGGAACGGCACGGTGGGGACGGGCTCCGGGGTGCAGAGCGCGTCCGGGGGGCAGCCCGTCGGCGAGGGCAGCGGGATCGGGGTCGGAATGCTTCCCGCGTGGGCCGCGGTGGCCACGGCGATGACGCCCGTGCCCAGCAACGCGGCCACCATCAGGGCCGCCCGGTGGGCGCGCGAACGCATGTGCATGATGTCCTCCTGAATCACGGAATGGCTGGGACCACGAGCAGGACCACCGGCTCGGCGTTGATGGGCGCGCCGGTGTTTCCGGCGGTGTAGCTGGCGCGCAGCAGGTACTGGCCGGGTTCGGACGCCGAGAGCGAGCCGATGCTCACCTCGTTGTGGACGCAGTTCGACCCGGTGAGCCGGAAGGAGTTGCTGGTGTACCAGTAATCCTCGAATTTGGTGATCTGGTAGAAGATCTGGGTGTCCTTCTTCAGCCCGTTCCCGCCGATCGACAGCGCGAGCGAACCGTGGGGCGAGAGCACGACCACGGGGACGCCGAACTGCTGGTTTCCCTCGTATCCGGACTGGTGGAGTCCGGCGGCGGATCGCACGTAGACATGGCCCGCCGTCGCGCATCCGGCGGCCTGCACCGGCTGCGCCGCCACCGCGAGCGACGCCATCAGCGCCAGGCCGAACGGGACGAGCCCCCATCGGCCAGGGGTTGTGACTCTGGACATGACGACCTCCCCCTATGAGCTGGGTATGGGGCACTTGAGGGCGAGCTCCCGCTCGAAGGCCCGCTGTGCGTTGGGATTGGAGCCCCAGGGACCGGAGTGGTCGCCGGGGAGCTTGCCGGTCAGGTGGGCGACCTCGTGCAGGACGAGCAGCGCGCGGATCTGATCGTTGCTGTACATCCTGACGACGTTGTAGAGAGGGGCGAGCGCGGATGTGTTGACGAGCGCCTTGTACCCTTCCACCCGGGATTCGTTGAAGAACGGCTGCCAGAAGGTGATCTGGCTGGCTCCCTGGCCGTTCCCGGAGCTCGGAACGGAAGCCATGGCGTCGGCCGCCTCCGGGTTGGTCCGGTCGGTCTCCATCTTGATGGTGCTCTTGTGCAGCACGTCGGGCACCTGGTCGGCGGTGATCCCCGCATTCGCCAGGAAGTCCTTGCAGCTCTGCTTCTGGATCGCCTTGGAGGCGACATTCCAGGCCTTGGACGTCTTCTGCCCCGGCGTGTCGGGAGGGTTGGGCGGCGACGTGGGTGGCGGCGGTGGCGGCTCCTCAGGCGGGTTGTTGGGCGGGGGAGGCGGCGGCGGGTCTATCGGCGGCCAGGGAGCGGGCGGAATGGGATCATCGGGCGGGGCGGTGATGGTGCCCCCGCCGATGTCGCCGCACCACACCGATCCCGTCGAGGTGTTCACGGTGCAGTTGGCGTAGCTCGGTGGAGCGGCTACCACCTGCACCATTCCGACGAATGCCGCAGCCGCCGCGAGGGCCGCGGCGGTGATCGCACGGGACTTGCGTGAGCGGCGTCTGCGCCGTTTGGTCTGGTTACTTGGTGCTGCCATGCGTTCTCTCCTTTCTTCCACTTCGGCCGAGTAGGACCTGGACGTTGGCGGCCGACATCACGGCCAGCTCCGCCACGTACCGGCACCAGAAGGCGCGGTCGCCCTCGCGGAAACGGCGGTGCGCCTCCAGGAACCGGGGCATGTTCGCGGCGAACAGCAGGCCCAGCGGCGGGGCCAGCGAGGTGACGAGCCCTCGGCGCTGGGGAATCACCTGCATCAGGCATCGGCCGAGGCGTCCGTTGCCATCCACGAATGGATGGATGAACTCAAGCTGGGCGTATCCGACGGCCGCCTGCTCCAGCGGGCTCACGTCGTCGCGGCGCAGGTAGGCCAGCAGGTCCGCGATCAGCTCCGGGACCAGCTCGTGCGGCGGCCCCACGAACACCGCGTCGGCGGGCGCCGCCGCGCAGAGCCACACCAGCCGCTCGCGCAGCCCGCCGAGGCCCGGCACGAGGGTGGCGTGCAGCCCGGTCAGCCAGTCGAGCTCGACCGCCGGCGCGGCGGCGCCGACGGTCACGGCGCGGCGGAACGCGGCCATCGCCCGGTGGGGGTCGCGGCCCAGACGCACCTGCCGTCCCACGGCCAGCGCGTTGACCTGCGGGCTCGGCAGCGACTCGGCATGCAGCAGCGAGGTGACCAGCTGTTCCCCGCGGCGGTGCCGGGCCAGGATCGCGTCGCACTCGCGCGCCGCTTCTTCGGCCGCATCGAAGCCGCCGCAGACGTCCGCCGTGGCGATCGGTGGGGGAATCAGGGCCGCGTATTCGCGGCCGTCGGACCACACGCCGTGCACCACGTCGATCGCCACCGGCCCAGCCATCGTTCACTCCCGTCACCGGCCGACTGCCTGGGCGAGGAACGCTAATTGGGGGGCGGAAGGCGTACCAGATCAGCGGGAGTTACCTGATTTCGGTCAGGTATGACCATGGCACCGGCGGCTTGACCGCACGCCGGTGCCATGATGTTCGGAATGTGCTGGTCAGTGCGCTCTGATGAAACTGAGGAAGAAAATGAGCGATATGCAATCGATGGCGGAGTTCGAGCGGGATGACATGCCCGAGAGTCCGACTGGGTGGGTGGCCAAGCATGTCCGCGCTTACGTCGAGAGCGACGGCCGGGAAGGGCACCTGTTTCAGGGCTTGACCACGCTGCTCCTCACCACGCGTGGCCGCAAATCCGGACAGCCGCGACGCACTGCGCTGATCTATGCCCAGGACGGTGATCGCTACGTGCTGGTGGGATCCAATGGTGGCTCGTCGCACCACCCCGCCTGGTATCTCAACTTGATCGAGCATCCGGAGGTCGCCGTTCAGGTCGGCGCGGACAAGCTCCTCGCGCGTGCGCGAACCGCAACCGCCCAGGAGAAACCAGCGCTGTGGAAGCTCGCTGCGTCGGCTTTCCCGCAATATGACACCTATCAGGCCACGACGGACCGCGAGATTCCCGTGGTGATCATCGAACGTGTTTCCTGAGGGCTCGCGCGCTACTTGTGGGGTTCGACCGGTTGGCGTTGCTCCGCCAGGCGGCGGGCCGGGGGGAGTGCGAGGGTTGCCAGGACGGTGGCGGCGATGAGGAGGAGTGCGGTCCTGGCGGAGGTGAGTTCGGCGAGGGTTCCGGCGAGGGCGGCGCCTGCGGGCTGGCCGCCCCAGGCGATCATGCGGGCGGTGGTGTTGACCCTTCCCTGGAGGTCGTCGGGGGTCTGTTCCTGGCGTTCGACGATCCCGTTGAGGCTGACCAGGGTGTTGGCGGCCTGCCAGCAGGCCAGGACGGGGAGCGCGAGCAGGAGCCGGTCGGTGCACGCCCAGACGATGAGGAGCAGCCCGACGGTGGCGAGCCCGGTGAGGGAGATCGCGGGTGTGCTGAAGCGGTCGCGTAGCCGGGGCAGGGCCAGACCGGCGAGCATCGCGCCGGCGGCGGCTGCGGCGAACAGCAGTCCGATCCGGCCGTCGCCGGAGTAGAGGCCGAACCGTTCGACGGCGACGACTACGAGCAGGCCGAGGACCGCGCCCTCGGCGAGGCTGTTGCCGATGCCGAGGAATGTCAGTGAGTTGATCATGGGGTGGTTGCGGATGTAGCGGATGCCGTCGCCGATCTCGGCGCGCAGGTTCCGGGTCTGCGCCGGTGGCGGGGGTGGGAGCGGCAGGCGGGACAGCAGGAGGGCGGCGGCCGCGTAGCTGAGCGCGTCCAGGCTCATGGCGTGGGGAGCGCCGGTGACCGCGATGAGAATCCCGGCGAGCGCGGGGCCGATCAGGGTGACCAGCGTGCTGAATGTCATGAGGGTGCTGGTGGCTTTGGCGATGCCCTCGCGTCCGACCAGGGCGGGGAGTGCTCCGAACGCGGCGGCGTCGAAGAACACGAAGGATGCCGATGAGCCTGCGGCGACCACGAACAGCTGAGGTGTCGTGAGCAGGTCCAGCGTGGCGGCCACGGGGACGCTCGCGATGAGGAGCGCGCTGGTCCAGCTGGTGAGGACGAGGGTGCGGCGGCGGTCCCACCGGTCGGCGAGTGCTCCGGCGGGCAGGCCGAGGAGCAGGTACGGGACGGCTTCCAGAGTGGCGAGCAGACCGCTGAGGGCGGCGCTGCCGGTGCGCTGGTAGAGCAGCACCGGCAGGGCCACGAGCGTGATCGACGACCCGATCCAGGAGACCACCCGGGCCGACAGGTAGCGGTACATCGGAACGCGGTGGGGAGCGGGGCGCGGCCCGGGGTCTGGGTTCCTTCGAAGACGCGCAGAGCGGAACATCAGAACACGGTGGGGTGCAGGGCGCGGGCCAGGGTCTGGGTGCCGTCGATGGCGCGCAGGGCGGAGTAGTCGGCGGCGGGGGTGCCGATGAGGCGTCCGTTCCTGACGGCCTTGGTCTGGCCGAGGTGCTCGCGCAGCCACTGCTCGGAGGAGGCGCGGTCGGTGTCGTCGGTGTAGTGGTAGACGATCGTGTCGGGGTCGGCCTTGGCGACGGTCTCGACGGAGACGACGTCGAAGTTCTTGCCCGCGGGGACCATGCCGTCCAGGACGTTGGCGCCGCCCGCGGTGCGGACGATGTCGGAGTAGAGGCCGCCGGCCAGGCCGTACAGCTGCTTGTCGAAGATCTGGACCATGGCGGTGCTGACCGGCGGCTGTCCGGTCAGGCGCTCGCGGAGGTCGCCGAGGGCGACCTCGACGGTGGTCTTGGCCTTGGCCGTCTGGTCGGGTACGCCGAGGAGAGCGCCGAGGGCGTCGAGGTCGCGGCCGGTGTCGGCGAGGGTGGCGGTGCCGGTGGTGTCGGGGCAGAAGGCGGCGTCGACGTAGACGGGGACGCCGAGGTCGGCGAGTTCGGCGATGGTGGGGAGTTTCTTGCCGTCGAAGTTGTATTCGCCGTCGGCGAGGATGAAGTCCGGGCGGGCGGCCAGGAGCGCCTCTCGGGAGATCTCGCCGGACGCGAGGACCTTCACCGAGGCGTAGTCGGCGGCGTAGGCGGGTTTGGGCGGTGACTGGTCGGTCCAGACTTGCCCGGCTATGCGGTCCTTCAGGCCGAGCGCGAGCAGGAGTTCGGTGTTGGAGGGGAAGAACGACACGATCCGCTGCGGGGGCTGCGTCACCTGTACGGTTCGTCCGCAGTTGGTGACCTGGGCGGGGAAGGCCGTGGTGGCAGGGCCGGCCGCGACAGTGTCGGGCTCGGCGGGTGCGCCGCAGGCGGTGAGGGCGAGCAGCGCGCACAAGGCGATGTTGATCTTCATCGGGGATCTCCGGTGGCGAAGGTGAGGTTGGGGCGGCCGGTGAGCGGGTTGAGGCCGAGGTGGGCGCGGACGCCGAACACCTCCAGCAGGAGCGCGGGGGTGAGGACGTCGAGGGCAGGGCCGTACGCGACGACCCGGCCGGCGGCCAGGACATAAAGGCGGTCGCAGTAGGCGGCGGCGAGGTTGAGATCGTGCAGGGCGGCCAATGTGGTGATCTTCAGCTCGTGGACGAGTTCGAGGAGTTCGAGCTGGGCGGCGATGTCGAGATGGTTGGTCGGTTCGTCCAGGACCAGCACGTCGCCCTGCTGGGCTAAGGCGCGAGCGAGCAGGACGCGCTGGCGTTCCCCGCCCGAGAGGGTGGCGTAGGGGCGGTCGGCTCTGCCGGTCATGCCGACGCGTTCCAGCGCGCGGGCGATGATCTCCCGGTCGGCGGCGGGGGCGGAGCGGTGCGGGGTGCGGCCGGTGGCGACCAATTCGGCGACGGTGAAGTCGAAGCCGTCGGTGCTGTGCTGGGCCAGGACGGCCGTACGCTGCGCGGATCGGCGGGCCGACAAAGTGCGCCAAACGTCGTCGCCGTCCACCCGCACGGTCCCGGCGTCGGGACGCCGGGCGCGGTAGAGCGCGCGCAGCAGGGTGGACTTGCCGCTGCCGTTCGGTCCGACAAGCCCGACGAATTCGCCGGGTTCGACCTCGAGGTCGACTCCGCTCACGCCGCCGATCTCGACGTGGACGCCGGACAGCTGGACGCGCATCAGGCCACCGCCGATTCACGGCGCAGCAGCCAGAGGAAGAAGGGCGTGCCCAGGATCGCGGTGAGGATGCCGAGCGGCAGTTCCAGCGGCGGCGAGAGGGTACGGGCGGCCAGATCGGCGGCGACCAGGAACAGCCCGCCCGTCACCGCGATCAGCGGCAGCGTCCGCCGGTGGTCGGGACCGACGAGCAGCCGGACGGCATGCGGGACGATCAACCCGACGAAGGCGATCCCCCCGGCGACCGCGATGACGGCGGCCGTCACCAGCGCGGCCACGGCCAGGAGCGCCAGCCGGAAGCGGTGCACGTGAACGCCGAGCGCGGCGGCGGTCTCGTCGCCGAGGAGCAGCGCGTTCAGCCGCCGCCCCTGCAGCAGCAGCCAGCCGGTGCAGGCCACCACGATCACGCCGGGCGCGGTCAGGTCGCTCCAGCGGGCGCCGGCCACCGAGCCCAGCAGCCAGAACAGGATCCCGGCCAGCTGGTCGGGCTGGGCGCGCAGCTGCAGATAGCTGGTGGCCCCCTGGAGCAGGTAGGACAAAGCGACCCCGGCCAGGACGAGCCGGGTGGGGGTGAGCGCGCCGCGGCGGCTGCCCAGCGCCAGCACCAGCGCGAGGGTCGCGCACGCTCCGACGAAGGCCGCCCCTGACACGCCCAGTCCGGCGACGCTCCCGAGGGTGATGACGGCGACGGCGGCCAGGGACGCGCCGGAGGTGACGCCGAGGACGTAGGGGTCGGCGAGCGGGTTGCGTACGACGGTTTGCAGGATGGCTCCGGCGACCGCGAGCCCGGCCCCGGCGATCAGGGCGAGCACCGTCCTGGGCGCGCGCGAGTTCCAGATGATCTCGTTGTCGATGCCGCTGACGTCGGCGGGCGGGCGCCCGGTCGTCAGGTGAGCGGTGATTACCCGCCACACGTCGGCGGCGGGAAGGTCGACCGCTCCGTAGGTGACGGCTGCCACGAGCAGGACGGGCACGGCTGCGAGCAGCAGGACGACCAGGAGCGGGTAGCGCCGTTCGGAGATGAGGTGAGGGGAGCTCAACTGAGGTCTTTCAGTGCGGGAGGGGCAGGGCGCGGCGCGGACGGCCGTCCAGGCTCGCCTCAAGCCGGGTCCCGCCCAGGAACGGCAGCCCGGCGGCGGTGTTGGAGTAGGTGCCTGGCGCGATGACACGGACCACGTGCAGGCCCGCGCCGCGTACGTCGGCGGTGGTGAGGTCGCTGTAGAGGACTTCGGGACCGAGCCGTAAGGCCAGCTCAGGGATATTGCCCGGCGGCGGTGGCGTCACGGTGGGCTGGTATTCGGTGAGGGCTTGGGCGAGTTCGTCCTCGAACTCCTCCTGGATCGCGGGATCGAGGAACAGTTGCAGGTGGCAGCCGTAGTCGACGACATCGGCGAGGTCGGCCCGGTAGGAGGATCCATAGGCGCGGTCGGATCGCCATGGTTTGAGAGGGCTGCGCGGATCGGCCGCGACCCGGCAATAAGGCCCGTCCTGGTCATCCAGACCGGCGACGAACAGCTGCAGCTGCAGGGCCTCGCCGTAGGCCTTGACCATCGATTCCTCCGCACTCGCGCGTACGCCCATGCCGAGGGTCAGGTAGCCGCTCTCGCGATCACGAACCAGCGCTCCGGCCACGCACAGGCCACTCTGATTCGGGAATTCGAGAAACCGGACGTCCAGCCGTCGTCGCGGACCTTCGGCGAAGGCGGCCAGCCATGGCGGCGGGGTGAGGGCGCGGAGTCCGGCCCGGCCGTGCCAGGCGAGGGTCATGGCGTCCCGTTCGACGATCTCGCACAGCCCGCCCCACAGGGCGAACTCCAGGGTCGGCCCGGCGGCCAGCCCCGCCTGGATGACCGGGTTGGTGCGTGGCGTCGGCGGTTCCAGGTCGGCAGAAAAGTACGACACCCACACCAGACCGGCCGGGACAAGCCTGGCCTCGCCGGTGACCAGGTCGGTGGCCGCGGTCCATTCCACTGGCAGTGCCGAGGTGAACTCGACGAGCGGAAAGCCCGCCCGGGCGTACTGGTCGGCGGAGTACAGGGCCAGCGACGCCGGATCCAGCGCCTTCGGGCCGAGCTCCCCGTGGGTGGCTGTGAGCAGTCCGGTGGGGACGAGGTTGCCGCAGTAGCGTTCGGCGGCCTCGCCGAGCGCCGCGCCGAGGACGGCTTCGGGGTCGGCGAACGCGTATCCGGCCCCGGCGGAGTCGGATGGCCAAGGGCTGAACCGGGTGGTGTCGGACAGCAGGGCGGTGACCAGCTCAAACGAGCCGGGCAAGTGGGCGGGAACGTCGGTGCGGATAAGGCCGCGGACGATGCCAGTACGGGCGTCCAGGAGAGTGTCATACATAGTCACGCCAGGCCATTTCTGGACCGATGCCCTTGATCAGGCCGGACCAGGAGGTGTCATGCACGGTCACGCGAGCCCATTCGGGCCAGATCAGGTGGGAGTCATACATAGTCACGCCAGGGGGAGAGGGTGTAGGAACAGGTCGTCTTCGGTCAGGACGCGGTCGGTGAGCCCAAGCAGGCGCGGCGTTTCGTACAGGCGGGTGCCGCCGCGCAGTGGGAAGGCGGGTGGGGCGTTGCCCACCAGCCCGGGGACCAGGACCCGCACCACCGACAATCCCGCCGCCGCGATGTCACTAGTGGTCAGGTCGACGCTGTAAGCGGTCAATCCGGCCTCGGCCAGCCGGTCCACATAGGTGGCGGGGTCGGCGGAGGGCAGATCCGCCAGCGCGGGTCCCGGCTCGGCGCGAAGCCGGTCGAGCGGGGCGCCCTGCATGCGGGGGTCGAGGTAGAGCTGGGCGATGGCGGGCAGGTCGGTGAGGTCGCGATAGTCGAGCCGGAAGGCGTCGCGATAGGTCCTGTCGGCGCGGAAGGGCCGGAACACATGCGGAGCGAGAGCGCCTTGGGCCACCGCTCGCCACACTTCGCCATCGGGGTCGGCCAGTTGCAGGGTCAGGGAGTACAGGCCGAACGCCTCAGCCAGCGCCTTGGCCGCAGCCCCATCTGGAGTACTGCGACAGGCGCTACCAAACGAGACAATCCCCTCGTCCTCCAGGAACGCGGCCATCACCGGCACGCCGAACTGCGAAGGAATGACCAGCAGCCGCACCGAGGGACCGTCGCCGCCCAGCGTCGCGGTCACCCGCTCCGGGTCGGACACCGTCTCGACGTCGGCCCCGCTCGACCACCAGATCGTGGTCGCGTCCCGTTCGAACAACTCCTCCAAGGCGGCTTGCTCGGCTCGCCTCCTGCTCGGACCGGCCGCGATCCCGGAGTAGAACAGCGAATGCGTGGCCGGTTCCGCCGCGCGCGGACCATGAAAGTAATCGAGCCAAGCCATCGACGCCGGGACCAGCACCGATGCGCCCGTCCGCAGGTTGGTGGCGGGCGTCCAGGCGATCTCCAGATCGCGGGTGAGCGGGACGAACGGAAATCCAGGCTCGCGGTACTGGGCGAGCGAATACAGCGGGATCGTCTCAGGATCGAGTGCTGCTTCACCGAGCCGCCGCCAGGAGGAGACGCGCAGGTTCCCTGGAATGGCGTTGCCGCAATACCGCTCCACGGCCTCACCCAGCGCCGCGCCCCTGGCCCGGGCCGGGTCCGCGATGGCCGCGCCAAACCCGTGCCGATCGGCCGTCCAACCCGCGAACCTGCGCGTATCGGAGACAGCCGCCCCCCACCCAGTCCAAAAACGGGGCACGCCGGGCGGCCGTGCCTGGGGTTCAAGCGCAGTCAACACTCCGGTACGCGAGTCAACCAGCAGGTCTTCGGGTCGGTTCATGGCTCGCGAGTCAACCAGCAGGTCTTCGGGTCGGTTGATAGCGCGCGGGTCGATCAGCAGGTCTTCGGGTCGGCTCATAGTGCGCGGGTCGACCAGCAGGTCTTCGGGTCGGTTCATGAGGTCTCCAGGACGAGCCTTGCGGCGTGCACGCGCTGCCGGACAGAAGCGGTCGCAGTGGTGGTGTAGCGGTCAGCCCCCGTGCCGAGGGCCAAGGCAAGGCGGGGGAAGTCACTACCGGTGATCTCCAGCCGCAGCCGCGACCCGGCGGGCAGGGTGGCCGCGACGGGATTCAGAACCAGACGGCCGGATCCGCCTGCCCGGCCGCGGGCCAGCTCGAAGACCCGTCCATCGGCGGTGTACTCGGTCAGCCGCACGATCCAGTCCACGTCCTCGACCGGAGCGGTGACATCCAGATGTACTTCGGCCGCGGTGAAGGTAAGCGGATCCGGGAGCGGCGGTGTGGCGAAGCGGAGCGCGTCGGAGCGTTCATCGAGCGCCTTGCGGTCGGCACCAGGCGCCAGCGAGGGGTACGGATCCCCAGGATCGTGAACGAAACCACCAAGCTGTGCCGGTCCGCGAACGAAACGGCCAAGCTCTGCCGGGCCATGAACGAAGCCACCAAGGTCCGCCGGGCCGCGAACGAAACCGCCAAGCTCTGCCGGGCCATGAATGAAACCAGCAAGGTTGGCCGGGCCGCGAACGAAGCTATCAAGCTCTGCCGGGCCGCGAACGAAACGGCCAAGCTCTGCTGGGCCATGGATGAAACCACCAAGGTTGGCTGGGTCGTGAACGAAGCCGCCAAGCCCTCGTGGGCCGTGAACGAAGCCACCAAGGTCCGCCGGGCCGTGAACGAAACCGCCGAGGGTGGCCTCTGGTTGGCTGGGGTGAAGGGATCCGTCCGGATGGGCGTACAGGATTAGCGTGGTCGTGTTCTGCGGCCAGGACAGCCAACTCGTCCCGCCGATCGGGAGGATCTGCTCCTCTGCTCGCGCGGTGCCGTCGAGGCAGTCCCAGAGCCAGGCGACCTGGAGCGCGCCCAAGTCCAACAGTGAATGCGGGCCGTGGTCTCGGTCGCCATACCTGGTCCTGCCGGTGAAGGCCAGATCGTGACCCCACGGGCCGATCACTAGCCGCTGGGGCGGGCGAGGGGCGAGGGCGCTGCCCACGATGCGCCAGTGGAGCAGGGTCTCCTCGACCAGCAGGTCGTACCACCCTCCGACATGGAGCCCGGCGACCGGCAGTGCGGCCAGTTCCCGTTCGGTGATCTCCTCCTTCGGCTGGTGATGCGGTCCGTCACGGACGACGTCCGCCCAGCCGGGAAGGCTTGCTCCGATCCGGTCGGGCAGCCCGATCACCGGCAGGTGAGCCAACGCGCTGGGATCGGCGCCGAGCAGGAGCGCGGTGAGTCCGTCGCGGCTGGTACGCCCATCTGCGCGCTCCAGCCACCAGGCCGCGTGCTCGGCCAGCCGGAGGACACCGTTCTCGAATTTGGTGCGGTGCAGCGCCATCGACGGCCCCATGCTGACCACCGCCGAGACAACTTCCGGCCGCTCGACGGCCAGCGCCCAGGCGGTGTACCCGCTGTAGGAGCCGCCGTAGCCGATAAGGCGTCCGTCACTCCACTCCTGCGCACAGATCCAGTCGGCCAGCGCGGCCCCGTCACCACGTTCGTTGCGGTAGCACTCCCAGACCCCGTCCGAGTCATACCGTCCGCGCACATCCTGGACCACATACGCGAAACCGCGCCGCGCCCAGCCGGTTCCTTCCGCCAAGTGCTGGTTCCGCCCGTACGGCGTGCGAGTGACCACCGTCGGGACAGGCCCGCACGAAGCGTCGGGAAGGCGGACATCTACCGCCAGCGGGGTGCCGTCCCAGCCGGGCAACCGCACGTTGAACCGGTTCATGCGACCGGCAGCGGCAGCACAGGATGCCGATCGAGGCCGCCGGAAGCCGGATCCACGACGAGCTGGTAGGAGCCACTCGCGGGAAGACCGGTGACACGCCAGGTCAGCACATCGTTGACAAGCAGTCCCGCCGCGAACGCGACCGCCCCTGTGTTCGGCCACGGAACCGGCGGCAGCGACACCGCGCCCACCGCACCCGCGTCCAGGTAGGCCCACAACCCCGCGAGCTCGTCCGGCAACGCCGCCGCCGCGAGCCTGCGGCCCCGCAGATCCCGGTAACTCGCCGTCCGCCCCGGCACCGTCATCGGCCCGAGCACCAGCCGAGTCCCCTCGACATGGCAGCGATGCCAGACCCTCCCACCCGCGTCGATCTCCTGCCAGCGCTCGTCCGGCAACCAGCCCGCGCAGGCAACCAGCACATCGGCCGCATCCGGGTCACCGTCAACGACCACGGTCGCGACCCCCTCCAACAACCGCGCGACATGCAGGGCCACCGGCCCCTCCCCGCTCACGCAGACCCGCAGCTCGCGCTCCGCGACCTCCGCGGCCATGGCGAGCACACCCCGCTCCCGCAGGACGGCCGCCAGCGGCTCCAACTCCTGATCATTCCCACCCTGATAGGCCTGGTCGCGCATGCGCTCCAGCAACGCGGCCGGACCAGAAAGCCGCGCGAACCGCTCATGCTCGTCACACGAGCGCCAGGCCCCATCGGGACCGAGGTACAGATGATGACCGGGGGCGATCGACTCCATCGACTTTCTTCTCCAGGTTGCAGGGTTGAGGAGGGACGGGCGGCCCGCCGGGGAAGCGGACCGCCCTGCCGGAACTAGGCGTTCCAGGCGAACGGGGAGTGCACCAGCGCATTGGTGCCCGGCCCCTGCAGCGCCGGAAGCGGCGCCTCGGCACCCAGCTCCTCGAACCCGAACGGCGTGTGCACCAGCGCATTAGTGCCCGGCCCCTGCAGCGCCGGAAGCGCCGGCTCAGCGCCCAGCTCCTCAAACGCGAAGGGCGTGTGCACGAGCGCGTTGGTGCCGGGACCCTGCAGCGCCGGAAGCGCCGCCTCAGCACCCAGCTCCTCGAACCCGAACGGGGTGTGCACGAGCGCGTTGGTGCCCGGCCCCTGCAGCGCGGGCAGCGCCGCCTCCGGGGCCAGGTCCTGGACCTCAAGGATGTGCATGAACTCTCCCTTCGACAATGAAAACGGTTGTCGTTTCCAAGCGAACCTTAGACATGCCCATCCCCCGGGCGCAAGTGACAATTTCCGGAAAAATCCGGGCATGGGAGAGGCCGCCTCGGCAACACAGCCCAGGCGGTAGTTCGAAAGCGCGGTCAGACGGTCAGGCGGGAGGATGCTCCACGGCCGTGTATCTGCGCAGGTCACCCTCGCTGTACGGAGTCCCGGGAAGCGGAGATCCCCCACCAGCGCGCAGGCCGCTCAGCATGATCTCCACCACCCGGGCCATGGCCTGCTCGTCGGGCATGCTCGGCGGTGTGTAGATGTGCAGGGTCATCAACACAGCCACATCGCCGGGACCGATGTCGGCACGCAACGCGCCGCTCGCCTGCGCCTCCTCAGTCATCCGCAGGACGCCTGCGATCACCCGCTGCCGCATCTCGTGCAGTTCCTGGCCGATTCGCAGCCGCTGGTGCAAGTGCGGCTCCAGCTTCGCCGGCAGCACCCCCAGCCGCAGTTCGATGGAGGCACGCAGGAAGCGGCACAACGCGTGCCAGCCGTCGGGCTCTTCCCGCAAGGCGGTCTCCACCAGGTCCACCAGCCGCCGCAGGGCCTCCTCGCCAACGGCGCGAAGCAACGCGTCCCGATCGGGGAACCGGCGATACAGCGTGCCGATGCCGACACCCGCCTCCCGCGCCACCTCCTCCAGCGGCACGTCGATGCCCTCCTCCATGAACAACTTCTGGGCGGCCGCGACGATCAGGTCCCGGTTCCGGCGTGCGTCGGCACGCAGCCCTTTCTCGATCTCCACAACACCTCAAATTGGACGATTTTCCTCCGCTTAGGATACAGTGAAGAAAAGTGGAGGAAAATCATCCGGTTAGTGAGGACATCATGAGCAACCGCACCGTTCTGATCTCGGGAGCCGGCATCGGCGGCCCGACCCTGGCCTACTGGCTGGCCCGGCACGGCTTCGCCGTCACCGTGGTCGAACACGCCGAAACCCCGCGCTCCAGCGGCAACCCGGTCGACGTCAGAGGACGCGCCGTACACGTCGCCGAACGTATGGGCGCCCTCCCCCGCCTGCACGAGGCTGCCACCGGCGCGACGGGACTCACCTTCGTCAACGCGACAGGCAAGCGGGTCGGCCGGATGGACATGCGCGCCATGCAACAGCCGGGCGAGGTCGAGTTGCCGCGCGGCGACCTCGCCTCGATCCTGTACGACACGAGCCGCGGCCACGCCGAATACCTCTTCGACGACTCCATCGCCACCCTCGACCAGGACGAGCACGGCGTCGAGGTCACCTTCGTCAACGCCGCCCCCCGCCGCTTCGACCTGGTGATCGGCGCCGACGGCCTGCACTCGATGACGCGCCGCCTGGCATTCGGACCAGAAGGCGGGCTCGTCCGCCACATGGGCCTCTACGTCGCCACGACCCCCCTCGGCGGCCAGCCCAAACCCGGCCGGGACGTCCTCATGCACAACACCCCCGGCAAAGCGGTCGCCGTCCACCCCGCCCCCAGCGGCGACCTGGCGTTCTTCCTCTACCGCAGCCCAGCCGAACCAGGCTTCGACCACCGCGACACCGCCCAGCACAAACGCCTGCTGACCAGCGCGTTCGCGGACGTCTCCTGGCGCGCCCCCGAACTACTCGCGCACGTACGCACCACCGACGACCTCTACTTCGACTCGGTGAGCCAGGTACGCCTGCCGCGCTGGTCGACCGGCCGCGTCGCACTCCTCGGCGACGCCGCGTCCTGCGTCTCACTGTTCGGAGACGGCTCCACCCTGGCCATGATCGGCGCGTTCACCCTCGCCGAGGAACTCGCCGCCAGCCCGGACGACCCCCAGGCGGCCTTCCGCCGGTACGAGAGCTCCCACCGACTCCTGGTGGACCCCAAACAGCGCGCCATCGAACAGGCTTCGGCGGTCATCGTCCCCGCGACCCGGCTGGGCATCCTGGCACGGAACACGGCCACCCGCCTGTGGCCCGCCGTAGCCGCCGCAACCCAGCTGAAGCGCATGTTCAGCAGGCCGCGCGACGTGGCGGATCAGGTCCGGTAGCCGCAGGCGCGAGTGATCGACCGGATCGCGGGCGGGTCGAGCAGGCGGCGCAGGGAGACGGGCAGGTTGTCCCATTCGCGCAGGTCGCGCGGAAGGTGGGCCAGCCCTTCGCCGATGTGCACCCGCTTGGTGAACACCGTCGGGTCGAAGGCGCCCGCGTCCAGGCCCGTGTGGGTCGCGATGATCTCGCAGGTGCCGCTGGGGTCGGCGACGAGATCCTCGTACCGCAAGCGCAGCACCGGCAGCCCGGTGTCCGGTGGGGCCAGGAAGTCCTCGGCTACGCGC
This sequence comes from Acrocarpospora macrocephala, assembly GCF_009687865.1. Lineage (GTDB taxonomy): Bacteria > Actinomycetota > Actinomycetes > Streptosporangiales > Streptosporangiaceae > Acrocarpospora > Acrocarpospora macrocephala. The sequence goes on along the minus strand of NZ_BLAE01000035.1, from coordinate 129,829 downwards.
TGCCAGTTGGCGAGTGCCTGTTCGGTGTGCTCGCGGGTCCAGAGCCCAGCCGACCGGCGCTCCCACTCGTCCAAGCTGCGCAGCACATCCCTTGGGTCGCGAATGAGCAGGATGACGGCCATGCCGGGGAAGAGCACGTTCAGGCGGCGGGCGTCGGCCAGGCTGTGGCGTACCTCCTTCAGGCCCCAGAGGGGACGACCGCGGCGAGCGGCGGGCTCGCCGTACAGGGCGTGAACGAAGTGGCGGAGCGCGTCCAGGATCTGGTCGCGGTCAGGGGTGAGGTTGGCCATCCAGGCGTGGTGGGCGTGGTGCGAGTATTCCGCGCGGGCGTGCTCGCCGAAATCCTCTGACCAGGACAGCAGGCCGTCGACGGCGTCCAGGATCCGGGCGAGGTGGCCGCCCTGCTCGCCCCAGATGAGCACGCCGGGGTGGGAGGTCAGCAACCGTTGCAGGAGCGTGCTGCCGCAGCGTTGACCGGCGGCGAGGATGAGCAGCGGCGTGATCATTCCCCGGCCCAGGGCATCGGCGGGAACGGCGCGAACGTGGTGCTCGGCCGCATCACGGTCCCGCCGGTCGCCTCCGCCATCGTGAGGGTCAGTTCCAGCACGTGCAGGGCGTGCTCGACCGGCAGGTGCGAGGGCGTCTCGCCGGTGGCGGCGCGGGCGAGGTCGGCCACCCCGCACGCGAAGTCCATCCGGTGGACGTCGTCGTACCCGTGCAAAGGCCCACGGCTGCGGACCAGCGGCACGGGGGCCTCACCAGCCGCCCGGGTGAGGGTGACCGGCGACTCGTAGTCGCCGCAGTCGGTCACGGTGAGCACGCCCTCGTCGCCCACGATGCGCAGGGAGTGGTCGCCCGGCGCGATGATGCCGCTGGTGACCCGGGCGACCACACCGCCGCCGAACCTGAGGCACGCGGTGGCGAAGTCGGGCGCGGCCCCCTCCAGGTAGGGGTTGGGAACCACGGCCGCCGCGTACGCAGTGACCTCGACGGCCGGGCCGAAGAAGGCGGTGAGCCAGGTCAGGTAGTACCCGGCGTGCTCGATCACACATCCGGTCCTGAACTCGTCGAGGTACGGCCAGGGCGCCCCCGACGCGCTCACCCACGTCTCGAACGGCAGCCGCGGAATCGGACCGGCGTCGAGTTCGGCGTAGGCCAGCCGCGGCGTGCCGATCACGCCCTCCCGCAGGGCACGCCAGAGCGTCTGGGCGGTCTCCCCGAGCAGGTTGCACGGCGCGGAACCCAGCAGCAGGCCGCGCCCGGCGGCGAGATCCACCAGGGCACGCGCCTCGGGAAGGGTCATGGCCAGGGGTTTCTCGACGTACACGTGCTTGCCGGCCAGCAGCGCGAGCCGGGTCACCTCGGCGTGCGAGGAGGGGTTGGTCAGGTTGACCACCAGCTCCACGGCGGGGTCGGCCAGCAGATCCGGCAGCGAGCCGTAGCCGTCGACCTGGTGATAGCCGGTGAATTCGCGCTGCCGCCGCAGGTCGCGGTCGTAAGCGCCGGTCAGCTGCAGGAACGGATGGTTGGGCAGCGTCGCGAGGTAGAAGTCGGCGACGTAGCCGCACCCGACGATGGCGATACGCACCCGATTCACCCGATCAACGTGGTGAGCTCGCGGATGTAGGTCGTCGCGAGCCCTTCGACGGTGGACCGCCTGAAGTAGCGCGGGCTGAACTTGAAGGTGGCGTGGAGCCGCCCGTGCTCGATCGTGACGACGCAGTCCAGCGTGGTGGAGATGCCCCTGATGCGGGTGTCGCCCCAGTCGGGCAGTTCGACCGGGCGGAGCAGGTCGTCCTGGCCTGGGGATTCGACTCTGCCGACATAGTTGAGCGTCACGCGCGGGTTGTGGCGATCGTAGATGTTGACGTAACGGTCGCCGCCGTCGGATTCGTACGTCATCTCCAGCGCGCGGGAGAAGTTCAGCAGCACCTGGGCGAAGCGCAACCGCGGGTCGGCGTACGGGGAGCGGCTTGGCGGGCGGGCGGGATCGATGACCTCAAGCAGGCCCATGGCGAAGGAACCCGCCGTGCGGGACAGGTCGATGTCGTCGAAGATCGGGTCGCGGCCGTGGACGACCACGCACATAGCCACCGCCTCGACCCCGGCCCAGGGGGCGATCGTGCGGGCGAGCGCGGTCTGGAGCAGGTCGATCGGGCGGGCGTCCTTTCCGCCGCGCCGGAGCAGGGCGGTGGTCTCCGCGGCGCCCATGCGGGAAGTGACCTCGTCGCCGGGTTCCTCGCTCGGGTTGTGATCGATGGGCAGGGCCGTACCGGTTGGAGGCCAGGAGAGTTTGTGGTCGGTCAGGCGGCGCAGGTGCGGCTCCCATTTTCCGGACCGGATGCTTTCCTCCAGCCGCTCGCCCCACGCCTTGAGCGACGTGGTCTTGGCCGCCAGGCCGCGCCCCGCGAGGAGGGCGCCGAAGTCCTCGGCCAGGATCTGCGCCGACACCCGATCCAGGGCGATGTGGTTGTAGAAGAGCACCACCAGTCTCTGCCGCCTGAAGTAGACGCATCTCAGGATCGGCCCGCGCGCGAGGTTGAGCGAGGTCAACTGCTCGGCGATGACGGCGTCCAGCTCGGCGTCCAGCCACACCAGGGGCGTGTCGTCGCCGAGCGGCGCGATGTGCTGCGTCCACCTGCCGTAGGCCTTGGCCAGCCGGGTACGCGTCCCGTCATGGTGAGCCAGCAACCCACGGACAGCCAGGGTCAGCAGCTCGGGACTCAGCTCTTCCCGCGCCTCGAAAGCATGCCAGGAGACGAATTCGTCAGCAGGCGGGAACTTGGTCTCGATTCCCTCCGGATAGTCGGAGCCGGACCAGTCGCGATCCAGGAACACGATCTGCACATCGGACAGCGGCACCATCTCCATCGCTTACATCCCTTCCAGCTCGGCCGCCAGTTCCGCGATGGTCGGATGCTCTGCCAGGTGCCAGGGCTTCATCGGCAGCCCGGCGTTCTGGACGAGGGCCGTCACCCGCATGCCGACCAGCGAGTCGCCGCCGAGGTCGTAGAAGTCGTCGTGCACGCCGATCTCGTCGACTCCAAGCGCGCGCCGCCAGACGTCCAGCAACGTACGTTCGATCTCCGAGCGCGGTTCCACAACTGCTCCGGCCAGGCGTACGGCCGGGAATGCGCCCTGGTCGAACAGCTCCCTGAGTTCGCCGCGCCGGATCTTCCCGGTCTCGGTCTTGGGCACGGCCTCCTTGGCGAGCGGGATGACGTAGGCCGGGCTGATGCCCACCGCGTTGAGGACCCGCGAGCGGATCTCCGGCGCGTGCTCCTCACCGCCGCAGTAGAAGACGGCCAGGGATTCGGTGTCGTCGCCGTCGGCCCTGACCGCGCAGGCGGCCGTGTAGGTGGCCTCGACTCCGGCGATCTCCTCGACGACGGCCTCGATCTCCTGGCAGTAGTAGTTGAGACCGTTGACGATGATGATGTCCTTCTCGCGCCCCGTGATGGTGAGCCGCCCGTCGCGCAGGACGCCGAGGTCGCCGGTGTCGAACCAGCCGTCCGCCGTGAAAACCTGCTCGGGATTGCGGTAGTAGCCGGGGGTGACCGTGGGTCCTTTCACCTGGATCCGGCCGATCTCCCCTTCGGGCAGGATCTGGCCGGCGGCGTCGGTGACACGCAGCCAGACGCCCGGGATCACCGGCCCCACGTCGACAAACCGATCCTGGCCGAGCCGGTCGGAGAACGTCACTCCGGCGGTGGTCTCCGACATCCCCCAGGAGGGGTGCATCACGTCGGGGCGCAGACCAAGTGACGTCAGAAACCGGTGCATAGTCGCCGGGACGATGGTCTCGCCCGCGTTAAGAATGTGCCGGATCGCGGACAGATCCCACGACCGGTCCGGGTGCCCGGCGAGGTGTTCATTGATCAGGTTGAAGGCGAAGTTGGGTGCCCAGGTGCAGGTCGCGCGGTAGTGGTCCAGCCGGTCGAGCCAGCTGAGCGGATCCCGCAGGACGGCCTCGGTGCCGGCGTGGATCTGCCGAGCGCCCAGATAGACGTCGCGAACATGGAAGGCGAGCAGCCCGGCCACGTGCTCCAGCGGCATCCAGTTGAAGCTGATGTCCTCGCTGGTCAGGGGCACGAGGTGCAGGTAACCCCGGAGCATGGCCAGCACGCCCCGGTGGGTGAGCGTCACCCCTTTGGGGACGCCCGTGCTGCCCGAGGTGAACAGGATGGCGAACGGGTCGTCGGGCTGGGCCGGGTACCAATCCGACCGAGCCGGGTGAGATCGCAGGGCGTCAACGGTGGTCAGGCCCATGCCGAGCCGGTCCAGCTCGGGCGCGACCCGCGAGCTCGCCACGATCAGGGGCCGACCGCACAGCTCCCAGGACCGCCGCAACCTGGCCGTGGCCACGCTCGGCTGCTCATATCCAGGAGGAACCGTCATCGGCACGGCCGGCATGCCGCCCAGCACGCAAGCCCAGAACGTGGGCAGATAGTCGTGGTTGTCCTCGATCTGGAGCAGCACCGGATCGCCGGGACGCAGGCCATGCGCGCGCAGGCCGGTGAGAATCGCCTCCGCCTCGGCGAGGAGTTCAGGGTAAGAGCGGGTCAGCTCGGAACCGTCCGCTCGCAGATAGGTGATCATCTCGGCGTCGGTGACCCTGGACGCGCGGGCGAGCAGCTCCGGCAACGTCCGCGGGCCGGACTCCGGCAGATCGCCGCCGTAGACGAGAGACAGCCCCATCGTTTCCCTCCCCTGACGTCGGTGCGGCCACGCTAGACACGGCGCCTTCCGTCCGGCTTCCAGTACTCTTCCGCGGGCGGCATCGGCCCGCTACCGTGCGCAGGTGTGAACGAGGTGTTGCGTTACGGCCTCCTCGGTCCGCCGGTGCTGTGGCAGGACGGCGCGCAGGTCGCCATCAACGCCAGACGGGAGCGGGTGGCGCTCGGCGTGCTGCTGCTGCACGCCAATCAGGTGGTGACCGCCGAGGAGCTGATCGACGCCCTGTGGCCGGATGAACCGCCGCCCTCGGCGCGCGCTCAGGTGCACGGGTGCGTGTTCCGGTTACGCCGCCTCCTCGGTAACCAGGCACTTCACACCAGCGCGCCCGGCTACAAGCTGCACGTTCGCGACGAGGAGTTCGACGTCCGGGTCTTCGAACAGGCCGTGGCGCTTGGCCGGGAGGAGCTGGAGAACGGCAGACCGGCCGCGGCGGGGAGGCTGCTGCGGCGCGCGCTCGGCCTGTGGCGCGGCCCCGCCCTGGCCACGCTGGACAGCCCGGCCGCGCGCGCCGAAGCAGCGCGGCTGGACGAGTTGCGCCTGACCGTGTGGGAGGAATACGCCGACACCGGGCTGCGATTCGGCACGATCGACGATCTGGTGGGCGAGCTCACCGCACTGGTGACCCGGCACCCGCTGCGTGAAACGTTCATCCGCCAGCTGATGGTGGCCCTCTATCGCAGTGGACGCCAGGGCGAGGCGCTGGAGGTGTACCGGCGGGCGCGCAAGGATCTGGCCGAGCAGCTCGGGGTGCCGCCGGGCCCTGTCCTTGAGGCGACCCACCGGCGGATCCTGTGCGGCGACCCGTCCCTGCACGACTCCGCCGCGGTGGCGCGGGAGGAAGGTCCCGCCGTGGTCCGCTCCACGCCGCTTCCCTTGGCGGTACGGGGATTCGTCGGCCGCCGCGACCAGCTGGCGCAACTGGACGGGCTCGCGGACGAGAGCCGCCGGGACCACTCAGTCACGATCGCGGCGATCATGGGTACGGCGGGCATCGGCAAGACCGCGCTGGCCGTGCACTGGGCTCACCAGGCCAGGGAACGTTTCCCCGACGGGCAGCTGTTCGTCAACCTGCGCGGGTTCGACCCGAGCGGCCGGGCGCTCCAGCCGGAGGAGGCGATCCGGGAGTTCCTGCACGCCCTGGGCGTGCCGCCGGAGCGGGTGCCGGTCGAACCTTCGTCGCAGGCGGCGCTGTACCGGACCCTGCTCACCGGCCGCCGGATCCTGATATTTCTGGACAACGCCCGCGATGCGGAGCAGGTTCGGCCGCTGCTGCCCGATGAGCCCGGCTGCCTGGTCCTGGTGACCAGTCGCAGCGGTCTCACCGGCCTGCTCACCGCCGAGGGCGCCCAGCCGCTCACCCTCGACCTGCTCAGCGTGGCCGAGGCCCGGGAGCTGCTCAGCCACCGCATCGGCCGCGACCGGGTGACCGCCGACTCCGGCGCCGCCGACGCGATCAGCGCCTCGTGCGCGCGGCTGCCCCTCGCGCTCGTCACCGCCGCCGCCAGAGCCGCCACCCATCCGAACTTCCCGCTCGCCGCGCTGGCCGAGGAACTGCGCGACGCCGGACCCGGCCTCGACGCCCTGGACGGCGACGAAACCAGCGGCGTACGCGCGGCGTTCTCCTGGTCCTACCGGCTGCTGAGCGAACCCGCCACGCGGCTGTTCCGCCTGCTCGGCCTGTATCCCGGCCCGCAGATCACCCCGATCGCGGCGGCCAGCCTGGCCGGGCTCGCGGTCGGCCCGGCCCGGCGCATGCTGGCCGAACTGGCCCGCGCCCACATGCTCACCGAGCAGGCGCCAGGCCGGTTCGGCTTCCACGACCTGCTGCGCGCGTACGCCATCGAGCGCACCCACGCGCTCGACTCCGCGGAACAGCGGCGCGAGGCCCTGCTCCGGCTGCTCGACCACTACCTGCACACCGCCGACGGGGCGGATCTGCTGATGGACCCCTACCGGGTGCCGATCGCCCTGCCTCCGCCACGGCCCGGGGTCACGGTGGAGCACCTCCCCGACTCCGCGGCCGGGTTCGCCTGGTTCGCCGCCGAGTGGCCTACTTTGGAGGCGCTCACCCGGCACGCCGCCACCGCCGGGTTCGCCGCATATGTGTGGCAGCTGGCCTGGGCATACTCCGATTTCCTTTATTGGCGGGGGCGGTGGCATGACCTGACGACGACGCATCGGATCGCGCTTGAGGTGGCGCGGCGGCTGGGCAGCCCGGCTGGACAAGCGCACGCGCACCGAGGGCTCGCGGGCGCCTGTGCGCTGCTGGCCCGGCATGGCGAAGCCCACGATCACCTGCTGCGGGCGCTGGATCTGTTCGGGGAGGTGGACGATCAAGCTGATCAGGCGCATATCCATCGCAATCTGGCGCAGGTGCTGGAAGGGCTTGGGCGGCACGCGCCTGCCCGTGCGCATGCGCGGCAGGCGTACCAGATCTATCGGGTCATCGGGGATCGGACCGGTCAGGCCAAGGCGCTCAGCGCGATCGGGTGGTACCACGCGTTGCTCGGCGATCATGATCGGGCGCTCAGGTGCGGGCGGCGGGCCCTGGACTTGCATCGGGCGCAGGGCGACGTACGCGCCGAGGCGGTGACCTGGCATCGGCTCGGCTATTCGCATCACCAGCTGGGCGACCATGGCCAGGCCATCGCCTGTTACGAGCACGCGGTCGAGATGCTGCGCCGGTTCGGGGACCGCGCTTACGAGACCGTCGTGCTCGATCATCTGGGCGATACCTACCTGAGTGTCGCCGATGTGGGCGCAGCCCGTACCAGCTGGACGGGGGCCTTGGCGATTCTGGAACAGATCGGCGACCCGCACGCGCAGGAGGTGCGGGCCAAACTCCACCGGACCGGATGAAAGGTTCACGGTGGTGCCGCCGTCGGGGCGGTCGCGGGCACCGGGGTCTTGATGTCGTCGCCGCGTGCGCCCAACAATGACCGGGCCGCTCCCTTGGAGGCCTGATGCCCACCGACACGACCCTGGATTTCGGCACGATAATCGGCCGCGTCCGGCAGCTCGAACCGGGCATCCGGGCCCGCGCCGACGAGATCGACGAGCTCAGGCGGCTACCCGACGATCTGGTGGCGCAGCTGCGCGAGGCGGGCGTGTTCCGGCTGGCGATGCCGGCCGAGTGGGGTGGCCCGGACCTGACCCCCGCCCAGCAGACCGAGATCGTCGAGGAGGTCTCCCGGATCGACGCCTCCGTCGGCTGGTGCGTGATGATCGGCATGGACTCCGGGATCTTCGCGCGCTACCTCGAGCCGGCCGTCGCCCGGCGGCTCTTCCCCCGGCTCGACATGATCACGGCGGGCTGGCTGCCGCCGGCCGGGCTGGCGCGGGAGGTCGACGGCGGCTACCTGGTCGACGGGCACTGGCGGTTCGGCAGCGGCTGCACGCACGCCGACCTGATCGTCGGCGGCTGCACCGTGCATGCCGCGGAGAGCTGGCGGGTGATCGTGGCCCAGCCGTCCGACTTCACCATCGTCGACACCTGGCACACCACCGGTCTGGCCGGTTCCGGCAGCAGGGACTACACCGCGAGCAACCTGTTCGTGCCGCGCGAGCACACCTTCTCCTTCGACCAGCCGATCCACCCCGGGCCGCTGACCCGCCAGCGCGAGGCCATCAACAGGAAGATGCCGGGGGTTCCGCTGGGCGCGGCCCGCGCGGCGCTCGACTACGTGCATCAGGTGGCCGCGCGGCGCACGGAACGACCCGGCGGCATGCGCTGGGCGCGCTCCCCGCGGGTGTGGCGCGCGATCGGCTCGTGCGAGATGCGCCTGTCGGCCGCCCGGAGCTTCGTCTACTCCTCGCTCGCCGATCAGTGGGCGGAGCTGACCGCGGGCCGGGAGCCCAGCCCTAGGGTGCGGGCCGCGGTGGCGCTCGCCCGCTACCACGCCTTCCGCGAGGCCAGGGACGTGGTCGGCGAGCTCTACGACCTCATCGGCGGCGAGGCCGTCTACTCCGCGCGCACCCCGCTGGACCGGATCCACCGCGATCTGATCACCGCCTGCCAGCACGTGGTCGCCCAGAGCCGGACCCTTGAGCACGCCGGCGAGCTGCTCCTGGGCGGGCAACCCGACTACGCGTTCATCTGAGCCGTGACCAGCCGCCGTACGGTGACATCGGACCACATCATGCGGACCGCGTTCGCCTTCTGGCAGTCCAAGACGCTGCTGTCCGCCGTGGAACTCGGCGTGTTCACCCAGCTCGCCGCCGCGCCGCTGACCGCCCGGGAACTCGCCGACCGGCTCGGCCTGCGCTCCCGAGCCGTGTACGACTTCCTCGACGCCCTGGTCGCCGCGGGCCTGCTACACCGCCACGGGGACGGCACGACAGCCCGCTATGCCAACACCGAAGCCACCGCGACCTTCCTCGACCGGGGCAGTCCTCGCTACCTGGGCGCCGCGCTGGAGCTGGCCAATGAGCGGCTTTACCCCTTCTGGGGTGGGCTGACCGAGGCGCTGCAGACCGGCCAGGCACAGAGCGAGGTCCGGCATGGCCGGGCACCGTTCTTCGACAAGCTGTACGCCGATCCCGACCGCGCGGAACTCTTCCTGCGAGGCATGGCGGGGGTGTCTTCGGCCAACTTCACCGCCCTGGCCGAGGTCTTCGACTTCGGCCCTTACCGTACGGTCTGCGACGTGGGCGGCGCCGCCGGACACCTCTCCATCACCCTGGCCACCCGCCACCCCCACCTGCGATGCACGACCTTCGACCTGCCCGTCGTGGAACCGGTCGCGCGGCGTACAGTCGAAAGCTCAGCGGTGGCCGACCGGATCACCATCGCCTCGGGAGACTTCTTCACCGGCCCGCTGCCCCAGGCCGATGTGATCACCATGTGCATGATCCTCCACGACTGGGACCTGGACCGGAAGATCCACCTGATCCGCTCCGCCTACGCCGCACTGCCACCGGGCGGAGCATTCGTGGTCATGGAAAACATGATCGACGACAACCGCCGCCTGAACCTCTCCGCCCTGCTCTCGTCACTCAACATGCTCATCGAGTTCGGCGACGGCTTCGAATTCACCATGACCGACTTCCGCCAGTGGTGCGCCTCAGCCGGATTCTCAAAATACGAGACATTTCCGCTCACGGGCACTTCGTCCGCAGCGATCGCCTACAAGTAGATCATTCGACGGAGACCGCGAGGCCGCTCAGGATTTCGAGGAGTTCGGTGTTGCGGGTGCCGGGTTCGGCGTGGAAGACGACGAGGATCAGGTCGTCGGTGCCGCCGATGGTGAGCTTGTTCTTCAGTAGTTCGATGTCGCCGACCTGAGGGTGGCGCAGCCTGACGGCGCGGCCGCGTTTGGGCTGGACGTCGTGGCGGTCCCAAAGGCGGCGGAAGTGGTCGCTGTGGGCGGAGAGCTCGTTGACGAGTTCCGTCAGGCGAGGGTCGTCGACGTCGGGGCCGACGTGGGCCCGCAGGCCGGCCACGCCTTCCTCCATCATCTCTTCCCAGTCCCGGTGTCTCTCCCGGTGGGATTCATCGAGGAAGGCCGCCCGCAGCAGGTTGACGCCGGGGGCGAACTTCGGAGCGAGGGCGGTCGCCAGCGCGTTGGCGGCGAGCACGTCCGTGAACTTGTTCTGGACGAAGGCGGGGTTGGTGGTCCAGCCGTCGATGAGCTGGCGGATGCTGGCCGGCACGGTCTCCGGCTGCCACGGGCGCCGGGCGTCGGCCGGGCGGGGCCTGGTCAGGCTGATCATGTACGCGGTGGTGTCGGCGTTCAGGCGCAGGACCTCGGCGAGCGCTTCGAGCACCTGGACGGACGGGTTGCGGTCGCGGCCCTGCTCCAGGCGGAGGTAGTACTCCGAGCTGATGCCGGCGAGTATCGCCACTTCCTCGCGGCGCAGGCCTGGGACTCGTCTGAGCCCGCCGCCGCGAAGCCCGGCGTGCTCGGGCTGAACCAGGGCTCGGCGGGCGCGTAGGAACTCCCCGAGGGCATTCGTTCCGTCCATGCTTCAACCTTAGGCGTGGGTGTCCCTGCTGCTACCAGGAACAACGGGGAACTCCCGCCGGGACCGGTCGCCACCGACGATGGGTGCCTCAGGCGTACAACGAAAGGCTTGTCATGTCCACGAGTGTCAGTGGCGGTTCGGTCATCCCGGCGGAGGGACTGCGGCTCAGCCGCATGGGTTACGGCGCCATGCAGTTGGCCGGGCCGAACGTCTTCGGGCCGCCGAAGGATCGCGACCAGGCGGTGGCCGTGTTGCGTGCGGTGGTCGACTCGGGCATCACCCACATCGACACCGCCGACTTCTACGGTCCCGTGGTCGTCAACGAGTTGATCAGGGAGGCGCTGCAGCCGTACGCGGCGGAGTTGCGCATCGTCACCAAGGTCGGCGCCCGGCGAGGTGCGGACGGCAGCTGGGTGCTGTCGCGGGATCCCGAGGACCTCAAGGCCCAGGTGCGGGAGAATCTGCGGCACCTGGGCGTGGAGACCCTGGACGTCGTCAATCTGCGTCTCGGCGAGGTCGACGGCACCAACGACGAGCCTGTCTCGGAGCAGTTCGGCGCGCTGGCCGAGCTCCAGCGGGAGGGACTGATCCGGCATCTCGGGCTCAGTTGCGCCTCCGGCAAGCAGCTCACCGAAGCGCAGGGCATCGCGCCGGTGGTTACCGTACAGAATCTCTACAACCTCGCCAACCGGCAGGACGACGCCCTGGTCGACCGGTGCGCGGCGGAGAACATCGCTTTCGTGCCGTTCTTCCCGCTGGGCGGCTTCACCCCGTTGCAGTCCGGCACGCTGACCGCGGTCGCCGAGCGGCTGGGCGCGTCCCCGCAGCAGGTCGCCCTCGCGTGGCTGCTCCAGCGCTCCCCTGCCATCGGCCTGATCCCCGGCACCTCCTCGCTCGCCCACCTGCGGGAGAACATCGCCGCGGCCGAACTGACCCTCCCGGCCGACGCGATCGCCGAACTGGACACCATCGGTTCCCGTACGGTGCCGTAACGAGGCTCTTCATCCCGGAAACGAAGGACACCACATTTGACTGCGGCGCTGGACTACTACTTGATCTTCCCCGAGGGCGGCTCACCGGCGCAGCCGGAGGGAATCGCCGTCGAGGAGTTCATGTTCGCGGAAGATCACACAGCGACCGACCTGGCCAACGCCGTGTGGACCGATGGCGACTGGTGGAGTTCGGCGGCCTTCAGCCGCGCGATCCGAACCGATCCGAGGCTCCGCGTCCGAACCGTCCCGGTCCGCAGGGAGGACGCAGAGCTGGCCTACCGCCGGCTGGGGGCCGGTGCACTGCCTGATGAGGCAACATTGCGGACCTATTTCCACGACCACGCGTCCTTACCCGGCTCGCCCCCGCTGCGACTTACTCCTCCGGAGGTCCCCGAAGGATTCCGCGAAAAGCGCGTCTACCGGATCCTGTTCGCCAGTGAATTGCGCAAGGACCGGCTGGCGAACCTGCAAAAGATCTGGGGGATGACCCTCGCCGACGACTTCACCGACCCGCAAGCCCGCGTGCTCGGCACCGCCCAGCTACGCGTCGCCGACGACGTGTTCACCTGGGATCTTCGCCAGATCGGCCCAGGCGTGGCCTCCTGCATCGACCTGACCGCCTGCCTGAACGATCCGCCACACGACACCGTCGGCACGCTACTCCGGGAACTAATGACGACCACACGCTACGAGGGCCTGATCCCCGTAACGATCGAGCGCCTTTCCTAAGGGTGGGACAGCTAAAGATCTTGTGACCCGCCTGACATAGCATCGCCTGGCCGAGGGAAATGGCGGGGTGGCGCATGCACGTGGAGATAAGGCCAATCGGCCTCGAGTTCGCTGAGGACCTTGCCAAGATCTACCGTGAAAACCGGGATTTCCTCCGGCCGTACGAGCCAGACCGCCCAGAGAGCTTCTTCACCACGAACGGCCAACTCAGGCACATCCGCCGCATCCTCGGCGAGATGGACCGTGGCCTGCGCTGGACCGCCCTGATCTACCTCACCGGTCAGCCGGCCGGGCTCATCACGATCAACAACATCCTCCGCGGCGTCCTGCAGTGCGGCCGGGTGGGGTACTGGGTCGCGGAGAAGGAGGGCTCCCGTGGCGTCGCCAGCACGGCATTACGGCTGGTCCTCGATGTAGCGTTCTGCGAACTCGCCCTGCACCGGGTGGAGGCGTCCGTACGCACCGACAACCCGAGGTCGCGCCGGGTACTGGAGAAGAACCGCTTCCATCTCATCGGGACGGCCCGTGACCACGTCTTTCTCGACGGACAGTGGCGGGATGAATTCTTGATGGAGCGCCATAGCCCGCCAATATCCCCTGGTATATGAGCGGGCGCTAATCCCTTTATGGTCAGTAAAGAACTGGGGGGAGTATTAAGTTTCTGGTTTCGTCGTTAGCATAGCCTTAATCGCAGTGAATGCCGGGCTGGTCCAGGAGTGTCCCAGCGTGAGCAACGACATCGAAGGACCACAGCGAAGGGCGTTGCCGGAGTGGCCCGCCACTCTCGATGTCGGAATGCTGCTCGCCGCCGGATGGCAGCCGAAGCCCTTCCGGCAGTTCATCCTCAAAGTGCACAGTCGATGCAATCTTGCCTGCGACTACTGCTATGTGTACACGCTGGCCGACCAGAGCTGGAGTGGCCAGCCGCTGGTGATGAGCTCGGAGATCGTCGCGGTCGCGGCGCGCAGAATCGCCGAACACGCCGCGCGTCATCGTATTCCGGCCGTACAGGTCATCCTGCACGGCGGAGAACCGCTCCTCGCTGGTCGCGACCGGCTATCCGAGATCATCACCACGATGCGCGCCGCCGCGCCGGATGTGGACGTCGAATTCAGCATGCAGACCAACGGCGTCCTTCTTGATGAGGATTATCTCGCTCTGTTCGCGGACCAAGGCGTGCGCGTCGGGGTCAGCCTGGACGGCGGGGAGGAGGTCAACGACCGCCATCGCAAGACCGTCGGAGGGCGCGGCTCCTACCGGGCGGTGGCCCGGGCACTCGAACTTCTGGGCCGTCCGGAATACCGCTCCGTCTATGGCGGCATCCTGTGCACCATCGATCTCGCCAATGACCCCGTGGAAATCTACGAGTCGCTGGCGTCCTTCCTGCCACCCAAGATCGACCTGCTTCTCCCGCACGGCACCTGGGCGGAACCCCCACCCGGCCAGTCCACGGACACGTCGGCGGCGCCGTACGCGGACTGGCTGATCACCGTTTTCGACCACTGGTACGGCCAGGGGCAGCCCGTCACCGGAATCCGCCTCTTCGAGGAGATCATTCATCTGCTTCTGGGCGGCACTTCCGGGGTCGAAACCATCGGCCTCACCCCCTCGACGCTCCTGGTGATCGAAACTGACGGCACCATCGAGCAATCCGATTTCCTCAAAGTGGTCGGCCCGGGCGCGGCAATGACGGGACTCAACATCACTGACCATGACCTCGACCAGGCCCTGCACCATCCCGGCGTGGCCGCCCGGCAACTCGGCCTCGAAGGCCTTTCCGAAACGTGTCGCGCGTGCAGATTCAGCACAATCTGCGGCGGGGGCCTCTACGCGCACCGATATCGCCCGGGCACCGGGCATCTGAACCCCTCGGTCTACTGCGCCGATCTCTATCGCCTGATCCACCACGTACGGTCACGAATCCAGCGCGATCTACCGAAAGGGCAGGCACATTGACCCGCCCATACACGGTCCCCGGCGACGTCTTCTCCGAACTCGCCACCGGTGCGGGTGGCAGGCGCGCCATGCAGTTCCTGGCCAAAGCGGAACGCAGCAAGCATCTGCTCCTGGTCCGGAACGTGGTCGTCACGGCGGAGCGCATGGGCCACGAGCGGGCCTGGGAACTCGCCGAAGCCTACGACCTGCTCGCCAACCTGCAGAAGGACGCTCCGGAAGCAGTCGAAGCAGTGCTCACCTACCCCTCGGTCGGGACGTGGGCGATTCGCATGCTGCTCCGCGTCCTTCCGTCCAAGACCGGTGGCCCGCTCTCCTTCGCCTACCTGCCGGGCCTGGCCCTGGCAGCCGCGATCCGGGCGGGCGCCACCACCACGCTCGAGGTCACGGTCCCCAATGGCCGCCTCGTCCTGCCCTCGCTCGGAGTGGCGCGTGTGTACGGCGTGCCGCGCCGTACCACGACCCGGGTAACGGTGAGCACGCACGCCGACGGCGCCCAACTCTGGAGCGGCGGGATGTCGGCATCCGTGCCCGGCAACCCGGAGCACTACGCGGAGGGTTGGATGGGCCTGCGCCGGTTGTCGACGACGCACCGAAACGAGACATTTCACGTGCTGCTCGATGACATCGACCCGTTCCGGCTTCCTGAAGGCTGGCCGGCCGCCCGCCAGCGACCCGGCACCGTACAGCAGTGGCAGCAGGCGCTGACCGAAGCCTGGGTCCTGCTGAAAAACCACCATCCGTGGTACGCCGAGGAGGTGCTCGGGGGAGTGACCACGTTCGTCCCCTTGTCCCGCCCAGCAGGCAGGCCGACGAGTGCCACGTCACGCTATGCCTTCGGCGCCTTCGCGGGCTCGCTCCCGCCGAACGGCCGGATGCTGGCCTCGCTGCTGTCCCACGAGGTCCAGCATTCGAAGCTCTGGGCCCTCCTCGATCTCATCCCGCTCACCGCGGCCCACGACCACGCCGACCGCCCGCTCTGGTACGCCCCCTGGCGAGAGGATCCACGTCCCCTGATGGCTCTCCTCCAAGGCGCCTACGCACACCTCGCGGTGGCCGCCTTCTGGCGAGTCCAGCGTTTCCTCGATCAGGGCGAGGAAGCGCTGCACGCGCACGCCGAGTACGCCCGCTGGCGGCAACACACGATCGACGTCATCGAGACGTTGCGCGTCTGCGGGATGCTCACCCCGGCCGGCGACGCGTTCGTCAGCGGGATGGCGACAGCCATCGACGGCTGGCGCGACGACGACGTCCCCTTCGCCGCGGCTCGCCGGGCCCATGAAGCCGCGCTGGAACACCAGAAGCGCTGGGCCGAGCGCAACATCTGACGAAACGCCCGGAACCAGCGATCAGACGTTCGGCGGCTCGAAGTCGAAGTCGAGCCGTAACCCGCGCTGGACAGCAAGCACATCTGGATAGTCTTCGCCCAGCGCACGGGTGAATCGCTTGATCGCGTCATCCTTCAGGTCGGCCGCCCGTTCGGTCTCTCCCAGCGCGTTGAGGTCGAGCACCAGATTGGCCTGGCAGGCGAGCGTGTGCGGATGGTCCAGGCCGAGCACGTTGCGGAAACGCTCCAGGCTCTCCTCGCCCAGGCGTCGCGCCTCCGCGTTGTCCCCGAGATCCGCCAGCACGCTGGCAAGGTTCGTCACGCAGGTCAAGGTGTAGTGATGTTCCTCGCCCAGGCTTCGTGTCAGGCCTGCCAAAGCACTCTCGAAGAGCTTCTTGGCCTTCAATGGCTCACCGAGCAGGCGGTGCGCGATGGCGGTGTTCAACGCCGAACCATGGGTGAAGGGGTGGTCAGGGCCTCGCGTCTTGGCATACCGAGCCGAGGTGTCCGCGGAGAACTCAGCGGACCGCTCGTGATCTCCAACCAGCCGTTGCGCGTTCGCCAGGCTCACCGCCGCCGCGAGCGTGCCGGGGTGATCCTCCCCGTAGGTGTCACGGTGACGATGGAACACGGTCCGGGCGAGTTCGATGGCTTCGTCGAAGGCGCCGGCCTTACGCCGGGCCACCGACAGTTCCCGGGCCTGGAGCAGCACATCGGTGTGATTTTCGATGAGCGTCTTCTGCCGGACGATATCCGCGTAGGTGGCGAAGGTTCGCTCGCCTTCGGAACGCGCCTCGGCATAACGCCCGAGCAGGCGAAGATCGCGGGCGATCGCGTTCCGGCTGAAGGCCACCTGGTAGTGACCGTCGTTGCCGTAGTGGTTCAGCCGGCCTTCGTAGATCGCCTCATCCAGCCGGAGGGCCTCCTCATATCGGGTGGCCAGCGCGTTGTCGATGGCGAAGTTGTTCGTGGCTCGGAAGGTGTTGGGGTGCTGGCTGCCGAACACCCGGGTGTGCAGCGGCACCGACCCTTCGTCCAGTTCCAGCGCGCGGACGAACTCGCCGCGTTGGCGGAGGATTCCGCCCAGCACGTTGAGCATGATCAGCGTCTCGTCATGCTCTTCTCCGTGCTCCTGCCGAAGCAGGCCGAGCGCGTCTTCTCCGATGGCGAACGCCTCGTCGAAACGGCCTAACGCGTTCAGCAGTGTGGACAGCAACCGCTTAACGATCAGCAGGTGCAGATCGGTTGGCGGGAACTTGTCCGTCCACTGTTCCAGGGCACGGCTCAGCCATGCCTCACACGCCTTGAGGTCACCTTTGACGAACAGGAATCGGCCTACATTCGTGGCGAGCCTGCGCACGTCGGGATCATCGCAGTCAATAATGGCCGAGGGACCGACGTGGGCGACCAGGTTGTCGTAGTCCTCCCACGCCTCGTAGTCGTCTGGCCGGTCCGGGTCCGCGGCGGCGAGCAGCAGGTGAACATCGTGCCGCGCCGTCTCCTGCTCCTTCTCGTTCAGTTCCTCCCGGATGAGCGCCTGGATGATCCGGTGCATCTGAAGCGTACGGCGCAGGTTGTCCAGGCGAGCCAAAGCGTAACGGCCGATCTCACGAACCACGTCGCTCATCCGGTACGGATCGCGGATCGTGTCCCGCAGATTCGACGGAGCCAGCACGAAACGCCCGAGGTTGATGAGATCGAGCGGGATCGGCTCAGGGCCGAAGTAGGCGATGCGGTGCAGCAGAGCCATGGCTGATGGCATCTGGTCGCGCACACGTTGGAGCGAGATGCTCCACGCGGCCGCCATCGGAACCGGATAGTCGAGCACGGTGCCCTGCCCGAGGACCTTGCCGGCCTCCTCGGACAGACGGTCCAGATAGGTGTCGACGCTCATGGCCGTCTCGAACATCAGCGCGCCGGCCTGTTCGAGGGCGAGCGGCAGGTCTCCCAGGCTCTCGGCCAGGCGGTAGGCGTCGGCCTCGCTGATGCCGGGCACCCGCCGCCCCAGGAACTCCTGGCTCTCCTCCCGCATGAACACGTCGACTTCGAGCGTCTTGGCCGACTGCTTCCAGCGGTGGTTGCGCGAAGTGACGAGCACATGCCCGGTGCCGTGCGGGAGCACCTCCTTGAGATCCTCGGGCTGGTCGGCGTTGTCGAAGACCACCAGCCATCGACCATACGGTTGGCCGCGCCTGAGAGCGTCACGCACCGCACCGATCGCTTCATCGAGTTTGTCCGGCGGAAGACCGGTAATGCCCAGCCGAGGCGCGAGCGCCGCGAGCGCGCTTCGCATCAGGGCTTGCTGGTCCGATGGGACCCACCAGATGACTTCGTAGTCCCGGGAGTAACGATAGATATATTCGATCGCGAGCATGGTCTTGCCCACGCCGCCATATCCCTGCAGCGCATGAAGCACCACAGCGTCCCGTTGCCCGGTGAGATGCTCGCGCAGCTGATCAAGCAACTCCGACCGGCCCGTGAAACTGGTGTTTCGCTGCGGAACGTTCCCCCATACTTCGGGTGCAGAAAAACCAATTCCCGCGGGACCCTTACCCTGCGTGTCAGAATCGACCACAAACGCCTCCGGGTAACTGGGCGACACTTCAGTGATGCTAACGCACAATCGACCGCCGTCCGAAACACGAAATAAATTCGGCCAACCCTAAACCGGATTAGATCGCGACCGTCGAGGGGCCCTCTGGACTTAGGTTGAGCGGCTATGGACTTAGCACGCATTCTCCTCTATTAACAAGGGTGACGCGACACGCGAGCGGCCGATCCCGGGAGGACTCCGAATGACGGAACACACCACGCTTGTGGACACCGAAAAGATGACCTTGACTGAAATCGCAGCTCTTGATCACGGTGTTCTCAGCAAGGCGATCAGCCGTGTGATAGCGGAAGCGGCATTGCGTGAGGATCCACTGTCCCGATTCCAGGCAGCCCTGTAGCAAGGGCCCCACCAAAACCATCCGTCCTGGGAAATAATCCCGTATCGGGGGTACCATCCAACGTCGGCGAGACTCGCCGTCATGGACCGGGGCGGTAGGTCGTATGCGTGAGGTCGATTGGAACCGGCTCATCGACGGGCTGACCACAGGCGACTGCACTCCTTTTCTCGGCGCTGGGGTCAGCCGGGGAACCCTGCCCACCGGTAGCGAGCTCAGTGAGGACTGGGCGAACCGATTGGGATACCCGTTCAAGGCCAGCGACCTGCTGCCCGAGGTCATGGACTACGCCATGATCACCCAGGGCGATTCCATCTATGTGAAGAGGCAGGTGATCCAGGAGCTCACGGCCCGGGGACGACCCGATTTCTCGTCGGACGTGGAGGCCCACGCGGTGATGGCGAGATTTCCGATACCGGTCTACTTCACCACGAACTATGACGATTTCATGGTTGAAGCGCTCAAACGTGCGGGAAAGCAGCCGACCGCGCTCTCGTGCCCCTGGCATGTGAACCGGTATCGACAGAACGGCACTTTCGGGCCTGAATTAATTCCCAGCCCGGGTGAACCGGTAGTCTTCCATCTGCACGGGAACATGGCCGACCCCAGTTCCCTGGTGCTCAGCAAAAGTGACTACATCGAATTCCTGATCAGCCTATCCATGGACCACGCCAGTGATGACCACGCGATGATTCCATCGGCGCTGCTCCCCGCCCTCACCACCCGTCCCCTGCTCTTCATTGGTTACAGCCTGCAGGACTGGTCGTTCGCCGTATTGTTCCAAGGACTGCTGAAGACGGTGTCCGCCGTGCACCACCGCCGGCACATCAGCGTGCAACTCCTCCCGCCGACCGTTCGCGACGGTGCAGACGACAGCGCGCAGAATTATCTGACCGAATTCTTCGGCCGATGGAATATATCCGTATACTGGGGTAAGGTCGAAGACTTCTGTAGCGAGTTGCGCACCCGCATGGGGTGGGGCCGATGACATCGGTGAGGGAGAACCCGTATGTTGGGCTCCGAGCGTTCGCGGGTAGTGATCGCGACGTGTTCTTCGGTCGTGGCCGGGAATCGCGCGAGCTGTCCGACCTGTGGCGGAGCAACCGCCTGGTCGTGCTCTACGGACCATCGGGAATCGGGAAGTCGTCGCTTTTACACGCGGGGACCATGCCTCTTCTTGAGGATGACCACCTCGATATCCTTCCGACCGGGCGCGCCTCTCCCGGGACGCCTTTCCCGACGCCCTCCCACCACAACCCGTACACATTCTGCCTGCTCTCCTCGTGGTCGCCCGCCGATTCGCCGGGCCGGCTTTCCGAGCTCACGGTCTCGCAGTTCCTGCGGAGCCGGCCCAGGCGCACCGACCGCTACGGCGACGACATACCGGTGTTCGCCGCGATCGACCAGTTCGAAGAGGTCCTGAACTCTCCTTCGCCGTGGCGCAAGCACCGGGAGGCGTTCCTCGACCAGTTGGGCGACGCGACCAAGGAGATCCCGAACCTCCGGCTGCTGGTCTCCATCCGCGAGGACGCGATCGCCGAGTTGCTTCCGCGCGAGGCCGATTTGGCGGGACACTCGCGGGCCCGACTGCGCCTGTCCCCGCTCAGCGTCGACGCGGCGCTCAGCGCGGTGACGGGCCCCTTGGCCGGAACAGCACGGCGATTCGCCCCCCAGGTGGCGGAGCAACTGGTTCGCGACCTCAGCACCGTTCACGCGTTCAACGTCCTGGGTGAGCGGCGCAGCATCGAACTCGACTCCGTGGAACCCTGGCAGATTCAGATCGTCTGCGCGCAGCTATGGGACGCCCTCCCCGCAGACACAGAAGAGATCACGCTGGCCCATATCGACGAGTACGGCGACGTGGCCAAGGCGCTGACCAGCTTCTGTGCGCGGATGGTCAAAGCCGTCGCGGATGACCATGGCATCCCCGAAGAAGTTCTCCGCAAATGGCTGTACGACCGATTCGTCACCGAACACGGCACCCGAGGAACCGCGTACGAGGGGCTGAGCGAGACCGGCGGCATGCCCAATGAAATCGCCCAGGCGCTCGAACGACGCCGGGTGTTGCGGGCTGAGGAGCGCGCCGGCTCCCGCTGGTACGAACTCCAGCACGACCGCCTGATAGAAGCGGTCAAGATCCTGCACGACTCCTCGATAGACCCAGACGCCCACGTTCCCGCCGGGCCTACCGCCCTCAGCGGGGCCGACTTCTTGAAAGCGGCCGAATCCGCGCTCGCGACGGGTGAGTTCATGCCGGCGGAGAAATACGCCCTGGAGGCCCTGCGCAGGACCTCGGACGCCGGCGGCGCCAACGCCACCCGGACTCGAGCCGAGACTCTGTCCCTGCTCGGCAACCTCGCCCTGTACCAGAACCAACCCGATGCGGCGCTGGCCCGCTTCCGGCAGGCCGCCCAAAATTTTGAAGCGCTACAGCTGCCCAGCGCGGTGGCCCGCCTGCTATCCGCGGTCGCGAAGATTCTCATCGAACGGCAGCAGTTCGGGCCGGCCATCGACGAACTCCAGGCCGCGGTGGCCCGCCTCCCCAGCGAGCCTTCAATCAAACGGGAACTCGCCAACGCGCTGTGGGCGATCGGCCAGCTCAACCCCGCCATCGCGATTTTCAACTCGGTGCTCACCGTCACGCCCGACGACCCGGCCGCGCTGGTGAGCCGGGGCCGGATTCGCGCGGAGCGAGAGGACGCGGCGGCAGCCCTGGAAGATCTTCTTCGAGCGGCGGAACTGAATCCGATGGTGCTGGCCGATCCGGCTGTGCGGGCGGCGCGGGCACTGGCTCTGGCAGGTGTCGGGCGACTGGACGAAGCAGCGATCGAGGCAAGGATCGCGACTTCGATGGGGCCGAACCACGGCCCTGCCCTGCTTGCCGCCGCCCAGGTCGCGAAGCGAATGGGCGATCAGGAGCAATCCTACGAACTCGCTCGTCGCGCGACAGACGCCTCATCGCCTCAGCTGTTCCCACATGAGTTCGTCCGCGCTAGGACTATGCTTTTCAATCTCTGATCATCCTGCGAAAGGGGGATGGCTGAGTACCGGAAAGGGCAAGCTTCTACATTGTTGCGTACAGCTTCGCCCGAACGGGAATCCCCGGACCACTCCGGGGCACCTGACCTTCAAGAGTCACAACCGGGGGGGTCGGGCACGAATGAGACAAAACACGGGAATACGGTTTCTCCCGCACCAGACCACGCAGGACTCAGCTCACCCGCACCTGCCCAGCCCATGACGGGCGGCTCCTCCGAGAGCCCTCTACCCAGCGAGACGCCACCACTTCAGTCCATCAAAGCTCCTCCGGCACTATCCAGGGCCTTCACGTTCACTTGGCTGAGTTCGGCGTCTTCAACGTTCGGGCTGCAAATGGTGGGTGTCGCGTACCCCCTGCTCGCCCTTCATCTGGGTTACTCGCCGACGGCGGCGGCATGGGTGAGTTTCGCGTGGCTAGTGCCCAACTTGCTCTTTCACATCCCAGCCGGCGCGCTTGTGGACCGCTGGGATCATCGCAGAATCATGATTGTCACCGAAACGATCCGATTCAGCCTCATAACGTCGATATTTATCTTTATTGACCTAAAATCACTGAGTTTCTACCATTTAATTCTAATTGTCACAATTGAAAGCACTTTGTCCGTTTTTTATCTGGTTTCGGAATCGACCCGAGTGCCTACGCTGGTCAACGAGAAGGAGCTGATCGGGGCTCTGTCGAGAAATGAGAGCGCCATCCATCTGGCCGTGATGGTCGGGCGCCCCCTCGGAGGGATGCTGTTCGGGATAAGCGTCATCAGCCCGTTCATCGCCAACCTGATGTTCTGCTTTGCCTCTCTCGTCGTGATCAAACTGGCCCGTCAGGGCATCGAAGCGCCCAAATCGGCGTCCAGGCGCCGCTTACTGAAGGAGACGACCAGCGGCTTCGCGGAGTTGCGTCGCCTGTCCTATCTCCGCACGGCCACCGTGTTGACGGTGATCACCAATATCGTGTGCAGCGCGGTGTTGACGATCTTCCTGGTGTACTTGAGCGATAACGAGTCTCCGCTGGTGGTCGGCATTGTCATGGCCGCAACCGGGTTGGGAGGGGTCCTCGGATCCGCCATCGCAGCGCCCTCCCAGGGGTTGGCACGGCGCATGGTGAACTCCTCCAAGCGAATCAACCGCGTCTCCATGCTGCTGGTCCATTTGTGGCTGTGGGTGGTGGCGCTGGCCTGCCTGTTGTTCACCCAGAACGCGCTGTCCTTCCTGCTAGCCCTATTGCTGATGGGATTGGCAGGGGGCCGGAGCAACATCACGATCAGAGAGTTCGCGGCCCGCTACGTTCACCCGCAGAAGCTGGGCCGGGTCACCGGTGTAACGCGGCTGTGTTCGTTTGGCGCGGTGGCGATGGGTACCTTGATCGGTGGGCTTCTGGTCGAGCACCTTGGCATCCTCACCCCTCTGTGGATGATGACGCTGCCGCTTCTGGCGCTGGCGCTGGCCTGCACCCTCCTCCAGCCGCTGAGAAAATTGTTCTTCATGGACAGCGCCCCGGACGAAGTGCCCGGGCCGATCTCCCCAGAGCCCAGCACATCCGAAGTTCCTTCGACCCGGCGACGCCGACTCACCCAGCGCCTGACTGGCCAATACACCATGGCGAACGACTGATCAGAGCAGGCCTGCCTTGTGATATGGATCACATTCCCTGCCGGGCTCTGTTACAAATTTCCGCCTCTTGGCTGGACAGGGCACCGCCCATGTTCATCACCTCGGTAGCCAACCCCGTATTTCCTACCAACTCACTTGGAAACGTAAGGGATGGGGAGTAGGTTCCCCGTGATCCCTTTCCTGACGCATGGGACGCATGAGGCGTTCCACGACAGACCAAGGAGTTCTCCCCATGAAGCGCATCCTCCCCATCGGCGGTGTCGCGGCCGGACTGCTGGCCACCGCCCTCGTCACCCCGCCGGCCTCGGCGGCCGACGACGTCAAGGCTGTTCCCCTGGCCTCGACCGGCATCGCCGCCAAGAACATCGTCGCGTACTGGTATGCCAACGACGCCGCCAACCTGATCGGAGCCACGCCGTACGACGTGGAGACCAAGGTTGTGGCCAAGCACGTCTCGACCGGTGGCCCGGCCGCGGACAGCAAGCCTGGTGTCGTCCCGGCGATCGGCGACGAGAAGAAGTCGACGGCGAAGTCGAAGAACGTCAACCTGCCCAAGACCTCAGGCAAGGTGTTCTTCCTCGGCACTGACGGCAAGCCGCACTGGGCCACGGCCACCTCGGTGCAGTCCGCGTACCGCAACCTGGTCGCCACAGCCGGCCACGCCGTCTACGACACCGAGAGCAACGGCCAGACCTTGGACTACTGGGTGTTCATCCCCGGGTACTACCAGGGGAAGACCCCGTGGGGCATCTACGTCGGCAAGCAGGCGTTCACGCACTACGACTACGACGTGTACGAGGACGGCGACCGCGACTACGCGTTCGTCACCGTGTACAACGGCCTCAAGGCCCCGCATGACGGAGTCACCTCCGGCAAGAGCAAGCCGAGCGGTGTCTTCAGCAGCGGCGGAACGGGCTGGAACCAGCTCGGCGGCTGGGTCGAGGTCACCAAGGAGGTCTACGACCAGTACAAGGGGTTCGACACCTTCATCGGTGACATCGACCAGGTCCACTGGAACGGCAAGACGTACTACTTCGTCTGGAAGTTCGCTGACGCCGGTCGCCTTGGGGACAACGTCGGTGGGCAGGGTCTGGCCTACAACCAGAAGGTCGGCAAGCCGGTCTTCGTGTTCGGCTACCCGAGCGGGTCGCACCCGGACGGCAACTACGCCTACTCCGGCAAGACCCTCAAGTGGAGCTACGGCAAGACCTTCGCCGCCAGCGCTTCGGCCATCAAGGCCGAGGAGCTGATCGGGGTCAAGTCCAGCTTCACCGGTGAGGGCGCGCTGGGTTCGTCGTGGCTGGTCGGGTACAAGAACACCCGCCGTCTCGGCTACCTGAACGGGGTGACCATCGGCGTCTCCGACACCGACAGCAACAACCGTTACGACACCAGCGTCTCCCCGTACTTCGACGGTGAGCTGTTCGGCGTCTACAGCGCGGCCAAGAACCTCTGGTCGGGCTCCATCGCGTAACCGAATCGGCCGGGGCTTCCGCCTGGTGTCGTTTCCGGAGAAGGTCGTGTCTTCCTATCTCGGAAGACACGACCTTCTCCCAATGTACGAAATACGGATAAATCCGGGCTGGGTCGTACGCCGACAATAAAGATCGGCTCATTTGGCGTGGACATTCGGGCGGCTTCGCGATCTCATATTCCCGATCCATTATCGGGGACGAGGAGAATCGCGTGCACATTCCGGGGAAAATTGGAAGAATCGCAGTGGCGATCGTGGCCACGGTCGGTTTTGGCGGCATGGATGTCGGGGTGTCCGCGGCGGACGCCGATGGGTCGGGCCTTCGGATCGTCCGTTTTCTCGGTGAGCAGCGGCTGCCTCACAAGATGCAGGTCAACGGAACCACGCTCGGTGGTCTGTCCGGGATCGACCGGGATCCGCGCACCGGCACCTGGTACTTCATCGCCGACGACCGCTGGCGATACCAGCCCGCCCGGTTCTACACCGGGCGACTGTCCATCAACCGGACGACGGGTGCGTTCACGGGCGTGCATGTCGATGGGGTGACCACCCTCCGGCGGCCGGACGGCAGTCCGTACCCGGCCTATGGCCAGGCCGAATCGGCCGACCCGGAGACGATCCGGTACGACCCCTGGAACCGTAGCCTGCTGTGGGGTCATGAAGGCGACCGCCCGGATGAGAGGAATCCGAATATCCCGATTTCCGACCTGTTCGTACGCTGGGCCGACACGAATGGCAAGCACCTCGGTGAACTCCCCATCCCGGCCAACCTGCACCTGACGGGAACCGACAATGGGCCTCGCCGCAATTTCGGGTTCGAGGGCCTGACCTTCGCCCCGCATTCCATCGCCGCCGTCATCGAAGGCCCGCGTTTCGAGGACGGCCTGCCACCGACCGTCGACCGTGGCGCGCCCGCCCGCATCACCGTGTGGAATCGCCGGGGCCGTACGCTCGCGCAGTACGCGTACCCGCTCGACCCGCTTCCGGCGGCGCCGATTCCGCCGACAGGGCACACCGATACCGGAGTTTCCGAAATCCTGGCCATCGACGATTTCCGTTACCTCGCCCTTGAGCGTTCCTGGATCGAGGGCGTCAACTACCGCGTCAAGCTTTATGAGATCGACCTGCGACGAGCGACCAACGTGCTCGGCCGGGATAGTTTGACGGATGGCCGGCCGTACCAGCCGGTGGAGAAGAGGCTGGTGCTCGACTTGAGCAGCCGGCACGAGCCGACCCAGAACCTGGAGAGCCTGGCCTGGGGACCCCGGCTCCGCACCGGCGAATGCACCCTCGTCATGGGCTCCGACGACAATTTCGACGACCGCGAGGTCACCCAGTTCCTCGCTTATGCCGTCCATGGGTGCCCCGCCGCACGCTGACCTCGAATACCCGGTGCCACCACGGGCACCGGGTATTTATTTCGCGGCGAAGGTGACTTCCGCGTAGACGGCTCGGTGGTCGGTTTCGGGGAGGAGGTGGGTGCTGAATTTGTGTACGGCGGTGCTCTGGTCGACGACGATGTGGTCCAGGGTCACCGATGGGATGGGCAGGCCGTGGAAAGTCCACGGGGTGGCCGGCCACGTGGTGGTGAGGCCGGAGGCGGTGGTGTCGGCGGCGTCCTGGTAGCCCGTGGCGAGGAGAGCTCTGATGCGGGCGTGGTCGAGGGTCGCGTTGAAGTCGCCCAGGAGGATTTTGGGTGTGTCGTCTGGGTGGGGCAATGCGGTGAGACCATCCGCCCAGCATTGGTAGCGGGATTTCTGCGAGGGGGCGCAGGGGTGGACGGAGACGACGTCGACGCGTGCGCCGGGGATTTGTACGGTCGCTCTGGCCTGGCCGAATCCGCCGAAGTCGATGAGGTCGGTCAGTTGTAGCGGGTGGCGCGAATAGATGCCGGATCCGCCGACACCGGCGCGGGCTTCTCCCGCGTAGAAGGGGAGGAGTTCGCCGAGCCCGGCCGTGCGGAGATTCTCGGCGGCTGTCGGGGTGAGTTCCTGGAGGGCGAGAATGTCGGGACGGAGGTCGCGGACCAGGGTGATCAGGGCGTCCGAAGGAACGGATCCGACCTTGAGATTCGCGGCGAGGACCCGGAGCGGCGGGCCGGATGCGGCGGGGTTCGATCCGGGAAATGCGCGAGGAAGGACCGCCGTCGCGAATGCCGCGCACACCGCAAGCCCGGCGGCCAGGGCGATCCATCGTCGGAGCAGCAGCGCGAGGATTGGCGCGATCAGGGAAAGCAGGGCGACCGTCGGCGTGAAGGCCACCAGCTGAACCCAGGCGAAATCCACATCCCAGGGAAGCAGCCGGAGCGCGGCCCACAAACCGAACACGGCCACGACCAGCCAGACAAACACGGTCACCCAACGCCGTCTCGGTCTGGCGACCGAATCAGACCCTGCGGCCGCCTCTCCCGTGTCGAGAGCCACCGCGATCACCCCCCATGTCCGGCAGCTTATGGTGCCCCGAAGCAGACTCCGTGGACGGCCCCAGCATGAAGCCCTTGGCGGTGGCCCTGCCTTAATGAATCGCTAAGAAAATATGCCGATTGGGTGCCCGGCGCGTGTGAAAATCCCCGCGCCAGGTCCCGTACCTCTCAAATAGGTCGCAAGATCCGGAAACCGCTTGTCAGCCGCTTCCCCGTAGGCCAAAGTTTCGCAAGATACCCGGTTGGCGGGCATCTACGGGGAAACCGGATCTGACACGGAGGGCCTCACATGAGGCGTTTGATCACGGTGATCATGTGCATGGCGGTAACCGCCGCACTGACATCGGGAATCGCGCAGGCGCGGGCGGTCGATCCCGTCGCCGCACTGGCAAAACAGCTCAAAAGCGGACACGGCGTGCATTTCACGTCCGTCTCCAAGACCAACCCGAGCTACGGCATCAAGACACGGTCGTACGGTGACCTGCAGTTCGGCCGCTCCCAGGTGGCCGCCAGCAACATCATCACCACCGTCGACTACGGAACCATGACCAAGGCGGCCGAGGAGGTCGCCGAGCTCCTCGGCCTGGACCCGGACAAGATCACCGGTTCCACCCAGACGATCACCCTCAAGGACGACAACTACGTCACCGGCGGGATCACCGACATCTTCCTGCCCGAGGGCAAGACCTGGCTCAAGTCGGAGAACGTGCTCACCCAGCCTGGTCTGGGCGGATCCGCGATCAACGTGCTCTCGCCGCGCGAACTGAAGGCCCTGCTCGCCAAGGCGCAGGGCAAGAAGGCCGGAGGCACCGTCGACGGTGTGGCGACGACGCTGTACAACGGCGCCGAGGTGTTCCGCCTGGAGCTGGGGGGCGACAAGTTCGCCATCAAGCTCAACTGGAAAGTCTGGATCGGCGCCAACGACGGCCTGATCCGGCGGGTCGCCGCCAACGAGAACCTGGTGCTCACCCCCAAGAAGGGCAAGCCGATCAAGCTGCAGCTCAGCAGCGACACCTACCTCTCCGGCTGGGGAGACAAGGTGTGGATCTACGCTCCGGACGAGCGCCTGGTCGCCGACCTGAAGGAGATCCTCCTGCTCCCGCCGTCGGTCCTCGGCACCATCGACCTCGGCGACTGATCACCCCGCGATTTCGGCCGCGCCGCTGTGAACTCCACGGCGGCGCGGCCTTTTCACTGCTGCCGGGTCGCCCACGTCACCACCCCGCAACCACGACCTTCCCCACCATTCCCGACCCCTCGACCAGAGCATGCGCCTCCCGGAGCGTGGCCGCGCTGATCGGCCCGAGCCGCCGCGTCATCGTGCTCCGCACCTGCTGCCCGTCCACCAGCTCGGCGACGACATTGAGCAGGTCATGCTGGGTAGTGTCATGTGGCGCGAACAGCGGCCGGGTGAACATGGACTCCCAGTGCCAGGTCAGGCTCTTGGCCTTCAACCCCCTGATATCCAGCGCTTTGGGATCGTCGATCGCGGTGATCTGTCCCCCTGGCTTGAGCATCTCCGCGTACGCATCGACATTCCCCTCCGAATACGGACTGAAGACGTAGTCCACCCCGTCCGGCGCCACCGCCCGCACCGCCGCCGCGAGATCACCCCGATGATCGACCACATGATGCGCCCCCATCGCCTCGGCCCACTCCCGCGACTCCGCCCGCGAAGCCGTCCCCACTAGGGTCAAATCAGGACATTGCCGCCGCGCCAACTGCAACACCATCGACCCGACGCCCCCCGCCGCCCCCACCACGACCAGCGTCCCCCCGCTGTCCTTGGTGAGCCGAAACTTGCCATGCAAGGTCTCCCACGCCGTAATCGCCGTCAACGGCATCGCCGCCGCCTCCGCAAAATCCAGAATGTACGGCTTGCGCCCGACGATTCGCTCGTCTACCAGCTGAAATTCGGCATTGCTCCCCGGCCGCCCGATAGACCCCGCGTAATACACCTCATCCCCCGGCGCGAACAACCCGACCTGGCTCCCCGCCGCCTCCACGATCCCAGCCGCGTCGTACCCCAGAACCCGCAGCTCCCCCTGGGTCTCCCGCCCCTGCCGCTCCTTCACATCCACCGGATTAACCGAAACCGCCTGCACCCGGACCAGCAGATCCCGCCCCTGCGGCCGCGGCACCGGCAGCTCCGCATCCACCAGACACTCCGCGTCCTCAACTGGCAGATTCTCCCGAAACCCAACCACCCGCATCATGTCCACCACTGCCCCCTCCGATTCGCTCACTCTCCGTGATCACCCCATTCCAGCACGCCGTACACCAGAATGCCGAGATCCCGGGCGGTGGCGTCAGCCGTACAGGAATTCGCGGGTTCTG
Organism: Acrocarpospora macrocephala; assembly: GCF_009687865.1. GTDB lineage: Bacteria > Actinomycetota > Actinomycetes > Streptosporangiales > Streptosporangiaceae > Acrocarpospora > Acrocarpospora macrocephala. The sequence goes on along the minus strand of NZ_BLAE01000035.1, from coordinate 100,299 downwards.
GGGTTTTGAGGGGCGTCGAAGATCTGGGCCGGGGGGCCGTGTTCGAGGAGGGTGCCCTGGTCGAGGAAGCAGATGGTGTCGGCGATGTCGCGGGCGAAGGACATCTCGTGGGTGGCGAGGATCATGGTCATGCCGGACTGTTTGAGTTCGCGGATGATGCCGAGGACCTCGTTGACGAGGGTGGGGTCCAGGGCTGAGGTGACCTCGTCCAGCAGGAGCAGACGGGGGTGAGTGGCCAGGGCGCGGATGATGGCGACGCGCTGCTGCTGGCCGCCGGAGAGGCGGTCGGGGTAGGTGCCGGACTTGTCGGCCAGGCCGAAGCGGGCGAGCAGGTCGCGGGCCTGGGCTTCGGCCTGGGGGCGGGGCACACCGTGGACCTTGCGGGGGGCGAGGGTGATGTTGTCCAGGACGGTCATGTGCGGGAACAGGTTGTAGGCCTGGAAGACGATGCCGATGCGCTGGCGGATCTGGTCGGGGTTGACGCGGACGTCGGTGATCTCCTGGTCGTCCAGGTAGATGGCGCCGTCATCGACGGTTTCGAGCAGGTTGACGCAGCGGAGCAGGGTGGATTTGCCGGATCCGGAGGCGCCGATCAGGCAGACGACCTCGTGCGGGTCGACGGTGAGGTCGACGCCGCGCAGCACGTTGTGATGCCGGTAGCGCTTCCAGACGCCGTCGATGGTGAGCAGGGCCATCAGCCGCCTCCGCGCTGCTGGGCCGCGCGGGCGGCGAGGTGGTCGGTGAACCGGGCCAACGGGACGGTCAGCGCGACGAACAGCAGCGCTGCCCCCACGTACGGCGTGTAGTTGAAGGTCTTGGCGACGTGGATCTGAGCCTGCCGGAGGGCTTCGAGCGGGCCGAGCAGGGCCACCAGTGCGCTGTCCTTCTGGAGCGATGCGAAGTCGTTGAGCAGGGGCGGGACCACGCGGCGGATGGCCTGCGGGACGACGATGTGCCGCATGGTCTGGGCGTGGGTGAGGCCCAGGGAGCGGGCGGCGGCGAGCTGGCTGGGGTGGATGGAGTTGATACCGGAGCGGAAGACCTCGGCCACGAACGAGGTGTAAGAGAGGACCAGGGCGATGATGCCCAGGGTGACCGGGTCGCCGGGCGTGCCCTGGAGTTGCAGGGCGGGGATGCCGAAGCCGACCAGGTAAACGAGCAGGATGACGGGGATGCCGCGGAAGATGTCGGTGTAGAGCACGGCGAGCACGCGGAGCGGGAAGAACACGGGGGCGCGCAGGCCACGGACGAGGGCGACGCCCAGGCCGAGAACGAGGACGATCGGCTCGGCGATCATGAAGATCATGACGTTGAGCAGGAAGCCGCGCAGCACGTCGGGGAGCGCGGTGACGAGAGCATCCCAGTTGAAGAACGTGTCCTGGACGCGCGGCCAGCCGGGCGAGGCGGCGACCAGGACGACCACCACCACGACCACGACGATCGTGGAGATGGTGGCGGCGGAGAGCGACCGCCGGCCGCGGGCGCGCAGCAGCGCCTCGCGCGCCAGCTGGCGGTCGCTCTTGACCCAGTCGGCGCTCACGAGAGTTCGGGAGCGCCCGCCGTAGAGGTCAGCCACTGGCCTTCGATCTTGGCGAGCTCACCGGAGGACTTCAGCGTGCCGAGCGCCTGGTTGACGCAGCTCACGAGCGGGTTGCCCTTCTCGAAGAGCAGGCCGAACTCCTCGGGTGCGCCGGAGGTGGCGGCGAACTGGCCGACGATCTTGGAGCCTTCGATCTGGGCGGCGGTGACGTAGAAGGCGGTGGGCAGGTCGAGCACGATAGCGTCGATCTGCTTGTTCTTCAGCGCGGTGACCACGTCGATCTGCTGGTTGAAAACGCTCGGCTCGGCGTCCGGCTTGATCACGTCCTGTACGGCCTGCAGCGCCGTCGTCCCCACCTGCACGCCGATCTTGGCGCCCTTGAGCGCGGCCAGCGAGGTGGCTCCCGCGATCGAGCCCCCGTCCAGAGCGACGACGGCCTGCTTGACCGCGTAGTACCCGTCGCTGAAGTCGACGGCCTTGGCCCGCTCGGGGGTGATCGAGATCTGGTTGATGTCAAAGTCGAACTTCTTCTTCGGCCCGGGCGCGAACGAGGAGTCGAACGGCACGACCTCCCAGGCGACCTCGGCGGGGGTGAAGCCGAGCGTGGTGGCGACGGCCGCGGCGACCGCGCCTTCGAAACCCTGCCCATTGGCGGGGTCGTCGTCCTTGAACCACGGCTCGTACGCGGGCTTGTCCGTCCCGATGGTGAGCTTGCCCGGCGTGATGAGCTTGAGCTGATCCTTCGCGCACGGGGCCGCCGAGCTGGCGGGCGCGGCGGCGGTGGCGCTGGCGGTGGACGGCTGGTCCTCGGGCGCGCAGGCGACCGACGCCAGGGCGAGGACACCGGCGGCCAGGAACAGTGCGGAACGGGGCAAGGTGGCCTCCGGGGACGCGCGGGGGAATTTCCTACCGAGGATGTCGGAATACTCCGGCCTCAGCAAATCGAGTTTGGCATGACTACGGCCTCGCCCTCAAAGCGGACGGTCAAGACACCCGCCGGGAGGTGTAAACAGATAGTGGCTGGTAATCTACTCTGAGTAATCATCGCAGGTAGCTTGGGTAAAAGGGGGAGCGCAGGTGGAAGCAGGATCTTCTGGCGGGGCGGCATGGGTGGCCGTCGCGCTGGTCTCGCTGTCCACCCTCGGGGGCGCGTGGATGGCCAGGCGGCATGCCCGCCGGGTCACCGTCTGGCTGGCCATCGCCTCGGCGCTGATGCTGGTCACCGCCTTGATCGACCTGCTGCCCGACGCCTGGCGGGAGTCGGTCGAGAAGGGCGTGCCGCTGTGGGCGATGGGCGTTTCGATCAGCGTGGGCTTCGTGGTGGTCACCTACTTCACCAGGAAAGAGCATGCGCAGGTGTCAGGACCGGGCGCCCGGCACGCGCCCGGCCTGCATCGGCGGGTCAGGGAATGGGCCGGGGCCGCGCTGTTCGGTGGTCTCGGCACGGCCGCCGCGCTCACCGTGCACCGCGCGATCGAGGGGGCCACGCTGGCGTTGAGCGCCTCGGCCGTGGTCGTGATCGCGCTGGTGGTGCATTCGGCCAGCGAGGGCCTGGCCATGGTCGCCCTGCTGGACATGGCGGGGCAGCGCCTGGCGCCGCTGCTGGCGGTGGCGTGTGTCAGCCCGGTGGTGGGGATGGTGATCGGCACGGTCAGTCCCCTGCCCGGCCAGGTCGTGCCGATCCTGCTCGGGGTGGCGACCGGAATCCTGTTGCGTACGGCCATACTCGGCGTCCGGCTCGCGGCGAGCAGGCACGAGGATCGCCGGGTGCCGAGGCGGCATGTGCTGACCGCGGCCGGGGTGGCCGCCACGGTGGCGCTGGCGATCAGCGCCCTGCAATGGCTTCCCGGGCAGCCGAACCTGAGCGACAAACAGGTGCTCGGGCGTGTCATCGCCCGGCCCAGAACCGTGCCGAGCCCGTTCCCGTCCCCCGCACCCACCCCCACGCTGTTTCCGCTTCGCGATAGAAGGCACCTGCGTGCCGCTTTCGCGTCGGGCGCGCTGACCCTGGCGCAGGTGTTCGCGCGGACCGATCGGCTGACCCTGCGGACCCGGGTGGCGTGGCTGCTGGACGGCCACCCCGGCTACGACCACAACCACATCGCCGACTTGTTGCACGTCAACGGCATCACGCCCGACCACACGGTCGGCGACCTGAACGAACGGCAACGCGCCCGCCTGCTGGCGAAACTGTCATAGGCGCTTCCCGAAAGGAGACCGTTATGGGCGAGGGATACGACGGCGTGCTGACCGCGGAGGACGTCCGCAACAAGGTCTTCTCCACCAGCCGGCTCCGGGAGGGTTATGACCTCGCGGAGGTCGACATGTTCCTGGGTGAAGTGCAATGCAGTCTCAGCCGCCTGCACCGGGACTACGAGCAGCTGAAAGCGCGGTGCGGTCTGTGCAGCACGGCGCTCGCGCCCAGCTGGCAGGGCGGAGCCGAAGTGATCGCGACGGCCCAGCGGCAGGCCGAGTCGATCATCGCCGAGGCCGAGGCCCGCGCCCGCGACCTGGAACTCGAACTGCGCGAACGACTGCGCCGGGCCGCGGAGATCCTCCTGGTGACCGAACAGGAGCACGCCCGCGACCTGGAGGTCCGCCGCCAGCAGGCCGACCGCAGACGCGCCGACATCCAGGACCACCTCTCCTGGATCAACAACCTCGTCGGCGAACACCCGTGACGGCCCATCTGGGCGGCGTCATCCACGGTCGTCACATGCCCGGCATCCACACCCGCATAGTCGCCGGACCGCGATTCCCCCACCGGTGGTAGGGCACCAGCCGCAACGTCAACTCCTCGGCCTCCCCGAGAGTGGCGGCCTGCACGTCAAGCTCCACAACGCCATCCACCACGTCTTCTTGAGGGGGGACTTCGGCATCGACGTGGACGAGCTCCAGGGAAGGCCCACCCTCCGGTGACTCCGCGCAGTACACGAGCGGGCCGCGTTCGACCGCCACGCACCCGCGCACCGCGTCCACCCGCGGATCCGGCCGAACCCACCGCGGCCGGACATCGAGATCAACGGCGAACACATCCCCGGGGGCCCAGACCCGCAGGTCCGCATGCTCGCCCACGCTGATCCGCCGAGGCTCGGCGGGCGCCGACACCACGTGCACGGCGACCCCGCCCTCCCACGGGTATCCGGTTTCGACCCGCAATTCCAGCCCATCGTGGGAAATTTCGCTCGGGGTCGGATGATGGATCTGGATCCCCTCCGACGTCCCAGTCGCCACATACGCGGGCAACGACGCGAACGTCCGCGCCAGATTGTTCGGGCAACACGACACCGCGAACCACGGCGCACGCAACGCCCCCTCCGCGCGCGGATTCACCCCTTCCGCCGCCTGTCCCGGCACCCGAACCTGCAACGGATTCGTATAGAAGAACGACCTCCCATCCGAAGCAGGCGAAGCCGCGACCACGTTGTACAACGTGCGTTCGGCCTGCTCCGCATACCGCCGCCGCCCAGTCGCGAGCAACAGCCGATGGGACAACATCACCGACCCGACCGCCGCACACGTCTCCGAATACGCCCGATCCGGCGGCAACTCGAAATCATCCCCGAACGACTCCCCGGAATGCCGCGACCCCATCCCGCCGGTCAGATGCGTACGCCGGGCGATCGTCCTCTCCCACTGCGCTTCCACCGCGGCCAGCAGTTCGGTATCCCCCGTCTCCACGGCCACATCCACCGTCCCGCAGGCCAGATACATCGCCCGCACGGCATGCCCGCGAAACACCTCCGCCTCACGAACCGACATATCGTCCTGGAAATAGGCCCGCCCGAACTCCACCTCCGCCAGCGCGGGCCCACCCCGCCGCTCGACGAAACGCCGCGCCATCTCCAGATAACGCTCAGCCCCGGTCACCCGATAAAGCTCGACCAGCGCCATCTCAATCTCTGGATGCCCGCACACCTCGGCACTGTCCATAAAACGCTGGCACACATGATCGGCAACACGCCGTACCGTATCCGTGAACGCATGTTCCCCCGACGTGCGCCACCGCGCCACGCCGGCCTGGATCATATGGCCATAGCAGTAAAGCTCATGCCCCCACTCGAAATCCCGATACCGATCCCCACTCCAGCGCGTATTGAGATATCCATCGGGCTCCTGCGCCGCCACCACCGTCTCGGCCAGCTCGTCGAAACGCGGATCACGCGCCCACGCCATGCCTTCGAGCAGCTTGTACACCTCGGAGTCGGCGAATTCGCGCCCGCGCGCGGGCTCGCCGCGAAAGTTGCCGATCCAGCCGAGTTTCTCCATCCAGTCCAGGCAGTGGCCGATGATCACTTCTTGGTTGAGTTCGCGCAGGTCCCCCCAGAAGCCGGGCGACAGCCGTACAGCGTCGAGGCCGAGAGGGGTGAGCACGCCATTGGATGGAACGACTGGGTTAACCACGCAAAGCTCCCGACATGAATCCGCGCACGTAGTAGCGCTGGAGGAGGAGGAAGATGGCCAGGCAGGGTAAGGCCATGAACACCACGCCGGCCTGCATGGTGGGGTAATCGACGGCGCCGAAGTCGTGCAGGCGCATGTTGACCACGGCGACCGGCAGGGTGAAGCGATCGTTGGAGCTGATCAGGATGAGCGGGGCCACGTAGTCGTTCCACGAGGCCAGGAACGCGAACAGGCCGACGGTCACCAGGCCGGGCACGACGGCGGGCAGCAGGACCCTGACCAGCGCGCCGAAGCTGCCGCAGCCGTCCATCATGGCGGCTTCGTCGAGGGTGCGGGGCACGGATTCGAAGGCGTTGCGCATCATGAAGACGGCGAACGGCAGCTGGAACATGATCATGACGAGCGCCAGGCCGAGCAGGGAGTCCTGGAGCCCGAACCAGCCCAGCAGCACATAAAGCGGGATGAGGATGGTCGGGTACGGAACCATCAGGATGGCCAGGATCAGCACGAACAGCAGCCCCCGGCCGGGGAAGCGGAAGCGGGCGAAGGCGTACCCGGCGAAGGTGGCGACGATGAGCGTGCCACCTACGGTGAGCAGAACCAGGATGACGGTGTTGGTGAGATAGGTGCCGACGCCTTCGCCGTAGTCGGCGAGCTTGCGGTAACTGTCCAGGCTGAAGGCGTCGCCGAGCCGGATGGACGACCAGCCGCTCCACACGATCGGGTAGACGAAGAACAGCGACAGGATGGCCATGCTGACGTAGTACGTGGGTCGTTTCATGACGTCTTCCGCCGGATGAAGGCGAGCTGGAGCGCGTTCAGCAGCACCAGCGCCGCGAGGACGAGCACCGACATTGCCGCAGCCGAGCCCAGGTTGAAGCGGATGAAGGCCTCCCGGACGATGACCATCACCACCGACGTGGTGCTGCTGCCGGGGCCGCCGCGGGTGAGGATGTAGAACTGCTCGAAGCCGAGCAGCGAACCGGTGATCATCAGGCAGAGCACCAGCGCGATGGTGGGCCGCATCAGCGGCAGCGTGATCCGGCGGAACGCGTGGAAGGCGGACGCGCCGTCCACCCGGGCCGCTTCGTAGAGCTCGGTGGGGATGGCCTGGAGCCCGGTGAGCAGGATCAGCATGTTGAAGCCGGCCCACCGCCAGATGACCAGGGTGACCGTGGAGCCGAAGGCGAGCCCCGGGTCCCCGGCCGTCCACGACACGGGCGCGTCGATCAGGCCGACCCACTGGAGGATGTCGTTGATCGGGCCGATCTGGTCGCTGAGCAGGCCGAAGAACAGCAGCGTGGCCGTCGCCCAGCCGACCGCGGCGGGCAGGAAGAACGCGCCGCGGAAGAACCCGACGCCGGGACGGCGGTTCTGGATCAGCAGCGCCAGCCCGAACGAGATGGAAAACAGCAGAACGGTGACGACGGCCGTGTACTTCAGGGTGAAGACCACCGCGTCCAGAACGAGCGCGTTGTCGGCGATCTGGGCGTAGTTGGTGGGCGCGTTGAACGTGGGCGGCCCGAGCAGGGGCCACTTGTTCAGCGACATCCACACGACCAACCCGAGCGGGAACAGGAAGAACAGGGCGACGATCACCGCTGCCGGGGCCGCGTAGGCGAGCCCGGCCAGGCCGGGTGAGCGGCGGCGCCGGAAGCGGGCGTGCGCGGCGGCCTGGGCAGGCCGGACGCGTTCGAGAAGGTTGGTCATTCGTTCTCCTGCCGGCGCCCCGGAGATCCCGGAGCGCCGGCGAGTCCGCTACTGCTGGTTGAGTGAAGCCGTGATCGTCCCTGCGCCCGCCTTGAGCGCCGCCGCCGGATCCGCGCCGAACAGCGCGTCCCGCAGGGTCTTCAGCCACGGGCTCTGCGAGTCGTTGTAGGACTCGTTGAACTTCAGCGCGTACGGCGTGCGCCCCACCGCCATCACCTCGTTCATGGTCTGCACGCGGGGGTCACTCGCGGTCAGGTCGGTACGGGCGACCGTGGTCCTGCTCTTGGTCTGCAGGTCGCTCTGCACCTGGTCGGAGAGGGTGAAGGCGAGGAAGTCCCACGCCGCGTCGGCCTGCGTCGAGGTCGCGCTGATGCCGATCACGTCACCGCCGACGAACGTGGAGGTGCCGCCATCGACGCCGGGGATGGGCGCGACGCCGACGTCGATGCCCTTCTCCTCCAGCAACCCGAGCCACGCGGAGGGACCAGGGGCGACGCCGATGTTGCCCGCCTGAAGCGCGCCCAGCCAGGTGGTGCCGTTCTCCTCCTTGGAGCCGGGCGCGGCCACTCCGGCCTCGAACAGCTTGCGGTACACGTCGAACACCGCCCCCATCGGCCCCGCGTCCACGGTGGACTGGGTTCCTTCGGGGTTCATCACGTCGCCGCCCCCGGCCCACACCGACGGCCAGAACGTGAACAAGGTGCACCCGCCGCAGTTGCCGCCGAAGTAGGTGCCGTAGGTGTCGCCGCCGACCTTCTCCCGGATGGTGGTGGCCTGCTCGGCCATCTCCTTCAGCGAGGTCGGGGGCTTCTCCGGGTCGAGGCCCGCCTTCGTGTACAGGGCCTTGTTCATGAACAGCACGGAAGTGTCAACCGTGTGCGGGACCGCGTAGATCTTCCCGTCCACGGTGGCTTCCTTGATGTGCGCGGGGGCGACCTTGTCCTTGAAGGGCAGCGCGCCGAACCGCTCGGTGACGTCGATCCACAGGCCCTGCGAGACGTAGTTGGGGGCGAACACGACGTCGGAGGCGAACAGGTCGGGCAGGTTCTTGCCGCCGGCCGCGGTCGCGATCTTGGCGGGGTACTCCTCGTTCGGGTACGCCGTCACCTCGACCTTGTTGGTGTGCGACGCGTTGTAGGCGTCGGCCAGGGCCTTCGTGTGGGACTCGGTAGCAGCCCGGGTCCACACCTTGATCGTCACCGGGGCCTGACTCTGATTGGCCGCCGGTGGACTCTCGGCACCGCCGCCACCACCGCACGCGGTGGCCAGCAGCGCGGCGGCGAGCAGCGCGCCGAGGCGTCGAGGCATATCCATAGTTCTCTCCTCTGCATCCCCCGAAGCACACTGAAAAGGTTTTCGGAAACGTAAACGCAACATGAGACAGTGTCAAGGGGGGCCCGGGTTGCCCGCAAGGCCCAACTGGGGTTATGGTCTGCGAAATCGGGCTAGGATAACGATCCCATACCAACAGAAAAGGCTTTCGCTGATGACTCCTCGCCGACCACGAGCGGCCACGATCAACGACGTGGCCGCCCTCGCTGGCGTGTCGATCGCGACGGCGTCCAAGGCACTCAACGGGCGCGGGCAGGTGCGCGACGAAACCAGGCAGCGGGTGCTGGTGGCCGCGGAGGAGCTGTCGTTCCAGCCGAACGCGCTGGCCAGGAGCTTGATCTCCGGGCAGACCAGGACGGTCGGGCTGCTCACCAGCGACAGCGTGGGCCGGTTCGGCATCCCGGTGCTGCTCGGCGCGGAGGACGCGTTCGGGGCCGGGGAGATGTCGGTGATGCTCTGCGACGCGCGCGGCGACTCGATCCGCGAGCAGCACCACCTGCGCACGCTGCTGGCGCGGCGGGTGGACGGGCTGATCGTGGTGGGCGAGAGCACCGACCCGCGCCCGTCGATCAGCCGGAACCTGCCGCTTCCGGTGGTCTACGCGTACGCGCCTTCGGACGACCCCGACGACGTGTCGTTCGTGCCCGACGACGTGGAGGGGGCGAAGATGGCCGTCCAGCATCTGATCACGCTGGGGCGGCGGCGGATCGCGCACGTGACCGGGCCCACCCACTACCGGGCGGCGCAGGACCGGGCCGAGGGCACCCAGGCCGCGCTGGCCGAGGCCGGGCTCGAGCTCGTCGCCGGGCAGCCGCTGTTCGGGGTGTGGTCGCAGCGCTGGGGCCGGCAGGCGGCCGAGATCGTGCTGAAGCACGAGGTGGACGCGGTGATGTGCGGCAGCGACCAGATAGCGGCCGGGTTCATCGAGGCGGCGCGGGAGCGCGGCCGGCGGATCCCGGACGACATCGCCGTGGTCGGCTACGACAACTGGGAGGTGCTCTCCGCGGAGACGCGCCCGCCGCTGACCACGATCGACATGAACCTGGAACGCCTCGGCCGCACGGCCGCCCAGCACCTGTTCGCCGCCATCGACGGCAAGGCCACGCCCGGCGTGCACCGCATGCCCTGCCGCCTGATCATCCGAGAGTCGAGCTTGACCGGTACGGTGTGACACTTTACCGTCCGCGCCTGAAAACCTATTCCGCGACGGAAAGGGTCTCAGGCCATGAGACGGCTCACCGTGGTGGCGACCATGCTCGCCGCCTTACTCGTGGGGGTTCCCCCCGCCCACAGCGCACCAACCGCGCAGGTCATCGACCTGTTCGGCCGCAACGTCAACAGCTACGGCGTCAAGCTGGTGGACTGGCAGGGCTACCTCGCCAACCCGTACGTCGAACTGACCGTCCGCCCCCCGGCTGACGTGCCGTTCCCGGTCAGCATCGAGCTCAGAGCCGAGGGCACCTCGCGCCTGATGATGGACCTGCCCAGCCAGCTCACCGCCACCGGCGCGATCAAGACGCTCACGTTCGCCAACGCGTCCGAGCAGAAGATCTTCCGGCTGGCGATCCACTCCAAGCGCGGGCCCGGCGCCGATGAAAGTTACACGCTGCGGCTGAACATCCGGGACGGGAGTGGCGCGACGTACCAGCAGTCGATGCCGATCCGGGTGCAGCAGGACGAGAAGACCGCGATCCAGCCCACGATCCCGATCAATTTCGACTACCGCTTCGACACGATCACCGGGTACTTCGGCAACGCCGCCTTCCGGACCGCGGCGGAGGAGGCCGTCCGGGACTGGTTCCGCTTCTTCGACCTGCAGCCGTTCGACACGGTGGCCGCCGGGGCGGACAACAACCACCTGCCGGGCAACGACTGGCAGAACACCATCAACGTCACCAACGGCGCGGCGTTCACCGGCATGTACGTGTATTTCCGCGGCATCCAGACCCCGTACTCGACGGGTTACCCGGCGAACAACGGCCGATACCACACCAGGAACGGCACACAGGTCCCCGGTCCGCTGCACCGCTCCACGGCGATGATCTTCGAGTACGACGAGGCCGGCAAGCAGCTCTTCACCTCGCTGGCCGACGAGGACTGGTATCGCACCACCATCCAGGGCTCGGTCCTGGACGTGCACGGCCTGGTCATGCACGAGTACGGCCACGCCGTCGCCTTCCACAGCGACTGGGCGGGCATGCGCGCCTACGTGGCCGGCGGCGGGAATGACCAGGACGTGGTCGCGTACCAGGGCTACCCCGTGCCGCTGGACAGCAGCTACCACATCCCCGGTGACCAGCGCTATTGGGACCGGCTGAGCGGGCAGAGCGGCGGCTGGACGCATCTGTTCCCGACCCGGAGGTGGATGCTGACCAAGCTCGCCCTGCTGGTGGCGGAGAACGCGGGCTGGAAGATCAACCGCAACCTGACGCCGTTCCTCGCGCCGGCCATCCTCACCACGACGTTGCCGCAGGCCACCCGGGGCAGCGCGTACCAGCAGACGCTCGCCGCGCAGGGCGGGGTGCCGTTCTACGACTGGCAGGTCGTCGGCGGCGCGCTGCCGGCCGGGCTGAGCCTGGACCGCTTCACCGGCACGATCAGCGGTACGCCCACGACCGCGGGCACCGCGAGCTTCACCGTGCAGCTGCGGGACTACGACCGGCAGAGCGCCCCGGTCACCCGGACCTTCCAGCTCACCGTGTCCGGCGGCGGGACCACCCCGGTCAACCTGGCCAGGACCGCGACGGCGTCGGCCTCGTACACCTCGCCGTGGGAGAGCGTGGCGGCGGTGAACGACGGCATCGATCCCGCGCTGTCCAACGACACGGCCAATCCGCGCTGGGGCACCTGGCCGCAGACGGGCGCGCAGTGGGCCCAGCTCACCTGGCCCGCGGCGCAGCAGGTCGGCTCCGCGGAGGTGTACTTCTTCGATGACGGCGGCGGTGTCCGGGTGCCGGCTTCGTGGAAGCTGCAGTACTGGAACGGGACCGCGTACGTGGATATCGCGGGCAGCTATCCGGTGGCGCTCAACGCGTACAACCGGGTGACGTTCCCTGCGGTCAGCACGACCCGGCTGCGGGTCGCGCTGCAGAGCGGAGCCGGCTCGGTCGGCCTGCTGGAAGTCAAGGCCTACTCCTGACCTGTAGGCCTTGACGCGCGGCTACGAAAACCTTTTCCATCCTCAGGGTCCGCTAGGGAGGCTGCTCTATTGACAGCCTCCCTAGTTAAGTTTATGTTTCCGAAAACCTTTCATCCCACTTCCTTCATGCACCTCCCCAAGAATGTTAGCGCTAACATCTCGGCAAGGAGCACCCCCATGAAACGACGATGGGCCGCCCTCGCGGCAACCGCCGTCCTCGTCCTCTCCGTAAGCGTCCTCACCACCGGCGCCCCGGCAATCGCCGCCGCCCCGATCACCACCGCGATCTACACGGCCGATCCCTCGGCCCTGGTCGTCGGTGACACGCTCTACCTGTACACCGGCCACGACGAGGCCCCCGCCGGAGGCGGGAACTTCGTCATGCGGGACTGGCACGTGTTCAGCTCCAGCGACGCGACCACCTTCACCGACCTGGGCGCGCGGCTGTCGCTGGCCAACTTCCCGTGGGCCGGGGCCGACGCCTGGGCCGGCGAGGTCGAGCGCGGGGCCAACGGCCGGTACTACTGGTACGTCCCGGTCAACGGCAACGGCGCCGGCTGGATGGACATCGGCGTCGCGGTCGGCGACTCGCCCACCGGCCCGTTCACCGACGCCCGGGGCGGGCCGCTGATCAGCGACAGCACCCCGAACTCCTCCCCGCTCAACATCGACCCCACCGTGTTCACCGACGACGACGGCCAGGTCTACATGTACTGGGGCTCCTACTACGGGCTGCGGGCCGTGCGCCTCAACGCGAACATGACCCAGACCGTGGGCTCGGTGATCACCCCGACCGGTGTCTCCAACTTCTGGGAGGCACCCTGGATGTTCAAGCGCAACGGCACCTACTACCTGGCCTACGCCGCCAACGACTCGGCCTGCTCCGCGCCGGGTTACGCCTGCATCCGGTACGCCACCGCGAGCAACCCGCTCGGCCCGTGGACCCACCGGGGCGTCGTGCTCGACCAGGTCAGCTCAACCACCAACCATCCGGCGATCATCGAGTTCAAGGGCCAGTGGTACATGGTCTACCACAACGCCGCGGCCCCGGGCGGGGGTAACTTCCGCCGCTCGGTCACCATCGACAAGCTGTTCTGGAACGCCGACGGCACCATGCAGAAGGTCGTGCAGACCAGCGGTCCGCCCCCGGCGGGCGGCAACCTCGCGCTGACCGCGACCGCGTCCACCTCCTACGTCTCCCCGTGGGAAACCCTCGGCGCGATCAAGGACGGCTTCACCCCGACCAGCTCCGCCGACCACAGCCACGGCGCGTACGGCAACTGGAACCACCAGGGCACCGAATGGATCGAGTACCAGTGGCCGACCGCGCAGAGCATCCGGCGGATCACCACCTACTGGTTCGACGACAACCAGGGCATCGACCTGCCGGCCTCCTGCCAGGTGCAGTACTGGAACGGCAGCGCGTATGTGAACGTGCCCGGCCAGTCGGCCTGCGGCGTGGCCGCCAACACCGCGAACGTGACCACGTTCACCCCCGTCAGCACGACGCGGCTGCGGCTGAACATCACCTCCCGGACCGGTTTCTCGACCGGCGTGCTCGAATGGACGGCACACTCATGAAGCGGATCAGCGCCGCCTTACTCCTCGTCGCGGGTTTGATCGTCGCGGGGCCGCCCGCGTCGGCCGCGCAGACCATCGGGTTCCCGACGTTCAGCGGGCCCGCCATCCCGGCCGCGCCGGGCAACTCCATGCAGGCCATCTACGACGCCGAGAGCGGCGGCACCGACTTCTGGATGGACCGGCTGCTGGCCAGGCCGGGCAACGACCCCGCCGGGACGTGGCTGATGACCCGGGGCCGGGCGGTCTTCATGAAGACCCATAATCCGGGCACGCTCGGGTTCGGCGGGCAGGTCGCGTACTGGGAGAGCATCAGCAACAACAACGCGTTCACGGTCGCGATCACGCCGGGCACGTTCACCGAGCAGGTGAACTCCCGCTGGCAGGCGCCGAGCCACTGGCGCAGCGTGCACACCAGCGGGTCGATCACGGTCAACCAGACCAAGTTCATCACCGAGAACAACGTGGCCGTGGCCAACCTGTCGATCACCAACAACGGCTCGGCGTCCACGACGCTGCAGCTGCGGGCGACCTCGCCCTACGCCACCAGTGGCAGCGGCAACACGCTGACCGGGCAGGTCAACGCGTACAACAACCTCACCACGATCCTCCCCCGCCTGACCGGGGACGGATTCACGGTGACCAGCGGGGGCCTCAACCGCTCGGTCACGGTCGCGCCCGGGGCGACCGTCACCGCGAAGGTGGTGATGGGCTTCGTCACCAACGAGATCCCCGAGTCGCTGACCGAGTTCAACGCCTACGCCGGATACAGCAACGCGACCGCGTTCGCCACGCACGTCCGGGCGTACAACCTGTGGTGGGCGCAGAACCTGCCCTACATCGACGTGCCGGAACCGGCCATCAAGAAGAACATCTACTACCGCTGGTGGCTGATGCGCTTCAACAACCTGGACGCCGACATTCCCGGGCAGACCTTCCAGTTCCCGACGTCCACCGAGGGCGTGCTCGGCTACAACAACGCGATCGCGCTCACCCAGCCGATGCACATCGACGATCTCAAGTACCTGCGCAACCCCATCTACGCGTACGGCGACTGGCTGAGCGTCGGACAGATCTCCAAGAACGGCCGGTTCCTCGACAATCCGGGTGACCCGGAGAACTGGTCCAACAGCTACACGCAGTACATCGCCGAGGCGGCCTGGAAGAGCTACCAGATCCATGGCGGCCAGCCGGCCATCGCCGGGAACCTGGCCCGCTACGCCGAGCAGGACGTCAAGGGCCAGCTCGCCTTCTACGACCACGACAACAACAAGCTCATCGAGTACGACTGGGGCGCCCTGACCGGCAACGACGCCGACGCGGTGTCGTTCCACTGGAAGCCCGGGAACATGGACCGGGCCGAGTCGGCCTACCAGTACAGCGGGGCGCTGGCGGCGGCGCAGGCCTACGAGGCGATCGGCAACACGGCCAAGGGCACGGAGATGCGGACGCTGGCGACGCAGATCCAGAACGCGATCGTCAACGTGCTGTGGAACCCCAACCGGCAGCTGTTCGAGCACCGGCTGAAGTCGACCAACGAGTGGGTGCCGTGGAAGGAGATCAACAACTACTACCCGTTCGCGGTCGGCGCGATCCCGAACACGGCGACCTACCGGGAGGCGCTGCGCCTCTACGACAGCCCCGCCCAATACCCGATCTTCCCGTACTACACCGCCAACCAGGTCGACAAGGCGGCCGCGGCGGCGGCCGGGAACCCGGGGTCCAACAACTTCTCCACCATCAACTCCACCGTGCAGTTCCGGCTCTACTCCTCGGTGCTGCGCAACTACCCGAACGCGTGGATGAGCGCGACCGACTACAAGAAACTGCTCTACTGGAACGCCTGGGCGCAGTACGTCGGCGGCAACACCCAGTGGCCGGACGCCAACGAGTTCTGGGCCGACTGGAACGGCTCGTCGATCAACTACCGGTCCTGGATCCACCACAACATCCTGGGCAGCTCCAACTGGACCGTGATCGAGGACGTGGCCGGGCTCCGGCCGCGCAGTGACGCGAAGGTGGAGCTCTCGCCGATCAACATCGGCTGGACCCACTTCACCGTCAACAACCTGCGCTACCGGAACACGGACCTGACCATCGTCTGGGACGACCCGGCCGACGGCATCACCCGGTATCCCGGCGTGCCGCAGGGCTACTCGATCTTCCTGAACGGGACCCGGGTGGCGACGGTCAACTCGCTGGTGCCCTTCACCTGGGACGCCGCCACCGGAGCGGTGACGACCACGGGAACGGTCGCCTTCAACCAGGCCTTCCCCAGCCTGCAGACCCCCACGCAGGTGACCCAGTCCAGCCCGCGCATGGTGGACATGCTGGCCAAGGCGGGCGTCGACCTCACGGCCAACCTCACCAACCTGGCCGCCGGGGCGACCGCCACCGCGTCCTCGACCGCGTCCGGCAGCAACGTGGCCGGGGCGATCGACGGGTTCCCGACCAACGAACCGTTCTGGGGCGGCAACACGGCCGCGTCCGACTGGTACGAGGTGAACTTCGGGGCCGCGCGGACGTTCAACGAGGTGCGCGTGCACTTCAAGGACAGCCGTCCGGCGAATGCCACCTATCGGGCGCCCGCGTCGTACAACATCCAGTACCTCAACGGCAGCACCTGGACGAACGTGCCAGGTCAGAACAAGAGTCCGGCCGCGCCGCAGGCCAACTACAACCTGGTGCAGTTCCCGGCGATCAGCGCGCAGCGGGTGCGGATCGTGACCACCAACGCCTCCGGGTCGCGGAGCGGGCTCACCGAGGTGAAGATCTTCAACCGGGGCGGGGTGGTGCAGCCGCCGAGCAATCTGGCGCTGATCGCCACACCGTCGGCGTCGTTCACGTCGGCGTGGGAGAGCGTGGCGGCGATCAACGACGGGATCCAGCCTCCGTCGTCCAACGACACCGTGAACCCGCGCTGGGGCTGCTGGCCGAACACCGGCGAGCAGTGGGTGGATCTGACCTGGCCGTCGGCGCAGACGCTGAACCGGGCCGAGGTGTACTTCTTCGACGACGAGCAGGGAATCGACATGCCCGCGTCGTGGAAGTTGCAGTCCTGGAACGGCACCGCGTATGTGGACGTGCCCGGAGCTTCCGGATACACGCTGACCAAGAACGCGTTCAACAACGTGACGTTCACGGCCACCAGCACGACCCGGTTGCGGGTGCTGCTCACCGGTAACGGGAGCAACTCCGTCGGGTTGCTGGAGGTCAGAGCGTACGCGCCCTGACAGAACCGAGCAGGGGGCGTGCCCCGCCCGGCACGCCCCCGTCACGGCAGGTAGCGGTAGCCCATGCCCAGTTCGGTGATCAGATGGACCGGGTGGGCGGGGTCGCGTTCGAGCTTGCGGCGCAGTTGCACCATGTACTGCCGCAGGTAGTGGGTTTCCTTCAGGTACTTCGTGCCCCAGACCTCGGTCAGGAGCTGGCGCTGGCTGACCAGGCGGCCGGGGTTGCGCAGCAGGATTTCGAGGATGTGCCATTCGGTGGGCGTGAGCCGTACACCGCCGGAGATGGTCTTGTTGGTCAGGTCGATGGTGTGGTCGCCGAGCTGGACGGCGGCCAGTTCGGCCTCCTGGGCGCGGGTCCTGCGGGTCACGGCGCGGACCCGGGCCAGGAGTTCCTCGATGTTGAAGGGCTTGGTGACGTAGTCGTCGGCGCCCGCGTCCAGGGCCTCGATCTTGTCCTGGTTTCCGGCCCGGCCGGACAGGACCACGATCGGCACGGTGGTCCAGCCGCGCAGGCCGTGGATGACGTCCACTCCGTCGAGATCGGGCAGGCCCAGGTCCAGGAGCACCAGGTCGGGGTGCCACTGGGCGGCCTCGCGCAGGGCGGCGCTTCCGTCGGCGGCGAGGGCGACCTCGTACTGCCGGGCGACCAGGTTGATCCGGAGCGCGCGGAGGATCTGCGGCTCGTCGTCGACGATCAGGATGCGGGTCATGCGGCCGCCATCGGCATGGTCACGATCATAGTAAGACCCCCGCCGGGGGTTTCATCCGGATTCAGCGCGCCGCCCATGGCCTCGGTCAACCCGCGGGCCAGCGCCAGGCCGAGGCCGACTCCGGAGTGGTTGTCCCGATCGCCGAGGCGCTGGAACGGCAGGAAGACACGTTCGTGGGAGTCGGCCGGAATGCCCGGCCCCCGGTCGATGACGCGGATCTCCACATGCTCCTCGTGCCAGCTGCCGGAGACGAGCACCTTGACGCCCGGCGGGCTGTGCCGGAGCGCGTTGGAGATCAAGTTGACCAGCACCCGTTCCAGCAGGCCGGGATCGGCCATGATCTCCGGCAGTTCGATCGACACGTCCGTCTCCACCTGGTCGCTCAGCGGTCCCAGGTCGTCGATCGCCCGGGGCACCACCTCGTCCAGGGCCACCCGCTGGAGCGAGACGCCCAGCGCGCCGGCCTGCAGGCGGCTCATGTCGAGCAGGTTGGCGATCAGCCGGTCCAGCTTGGCGAGCGACTCGTCGGCGGTGGCGAGCAGCTCCTTACGGTCCTCGGGCGACCAGTCGATGGCCGTGTTGCCCAGGCTCTCCACCGCCGCCTTGGCGGAGGCCAGCGGGGTGCGCAGGTCATGGCTGACGGCGGCCAGCAGCGCGGTGCGCATGCGGTCGGCCTCGGCCAGCGGCTTGGCCCGCTCGGCCTGCTCCGCCAGCCGCTGCTGCCGCAGCGCGACCGCCGCCTCGGCCGCGAACGCCTCCAGGATCCGCCGGTCGGAGGCGTCCAGCAGCCGCCCGCGCGCGGCGAGTACGAGCTCCTCGTCGATGACCACATCGGTCTCGGCCACGGCGGGACACGTGGCCGGCTCCCCGCCGGAGGTCGCCACGATCCGCCAGGCCGCCGGATCGCCCTGATCGTCCGGGGTCGCCGCCGCTCCGCGCTCCAGCAGGGTGACCGAGGTCAGGCCGAACATCTCCCTGAGCCTGCCCAGCAGCGACGGCAGCGCGGCCTCGCCGCGCAGCACGTATCCGGCCAGGGCCGAGAGCGCCTCGGCGTCGGCGCCGGCCCGCGCCGCCTCCCTGGTACGGCGAGCCGCGACATCCACCACCATGCTGACCATGATCGCGACCAGCACGTAGACGCCGAGCGCGAGCACGTTCTCCGGCTCGGCGACGGTGAACTGATTCGTCGGCGGCGTGAAGAGATAGTTCAGCAGCAGGAACCCCAGCACCGCCGCCGTCACCGCGGGCAGCATGCCGCCGACCAGCGCGACCGCCACCACCAGCAGCAGGAACAGCAGGATCTCGCTCGGCAGCGTGATCATCTCCCGGAACGGGAGCAGGACGGCGCTGAGCACGGGCAGACCGAGCAGGGCCAGCGCCCAGCCGCCGATCCGGCGCGTCCGGGTCAGCGCCGCCCGCTGCCGCGCGCCGGATTTGCCCTTCTTAATGTGCGGGTGGGTGACCATGTGCACGTCGATGGAGCCGGAGCGCGAGGTGGTCTCCATGCCCACGCCACGGGCGAACAGTTGGGCGAACCGGCCGCGCCGGGACGCGCCCAGGACCAGCTGGGTGGCGTTGACCCCTTTGGCGAAGTCGATCAGCGCGCCGGCCACGTCGTCGCCGACCACCTGGTGGTAGGTGCCGCCGACGCTCTCCACCAGGGCGCGCTGCCGCACCAGGTTGGCCGGGTCGGCGTCGGCCAGGCCGTCGGCCCTGGTGACGTGCACGGCGAGCAGGTCGGCGCCCTTGGAGCGGTCGGCGATCCTGGCCGCCCTGCGGATGAGCACGTCGCCCTCCGGGCCGCCGGTGAGCGCGACGACGACCCGCTCGCGCGCCTCCCACGTTCCGGCGATGCCGTGTTCGGCGCGGTAGCGGTCGAGTTGCTCGTCGACCTTTCCGGCGACCCAGAGCAGGGCGAGTTCCCGCAACGCGGTGAGGTTGCCGACGCGGAAGTAGTTGGCCAGGGCGGCGTCCACCTTCTCGGGGGCGTACACGTTGCCGTGGGCCATCCTGCGGCGCAGCGCCTCGGGGGCCATGTCCACGAGTTCCACCTGGTCGGCGCGGCGGACCACCTCGTCGGGGACGGTTTCCCGCTGCGGCACGCCGGTGATGGCCTGGACCACGTCGTTGATGGACTCCAGGTGCTGGATGTTGACCGTGGAGACGACGTCGATCCCGGCTTCGAGGATCTCCTCGATGTCCTGCCAGCGTTTGGCGTTGCGGGAGCCCGGCACGTTGGTGTGGGCCAGCTCGTCGATCAGGGCGATCCGGGGGGCGCGGCGGATGACCGCGTCCACGTCGAGTTCGGTGAAGGCCGCGCCGCGGTGGGTCATGGCGCGGCGCGGGATGATCTCCAGTCCGTCCAGGAGGGCGGCGGTGCGGGGGCGGTCGTGGGTTTCGACCAGGCCCACGACCACGTCCCGGCCGCGTTCGACGGCGCGGCGGCCCTCGTCGAGCATGGCGTAGGTCTTGCCGACGCCGGGGGCCGAGCCGAGGAAGACGCGCAGGCGCCCGCGGAGCATGGCCATCACCTGGCCTGGTCGAGGGCCAGGTTGAGGTCGAGCACGTGGACGGCGGGTTCACCCAGGAATCCGAGGGCGGGGCCGGTGGTGTGCGCGGCGATCAGGGCGAGCACCCGTTCGACGGGGGTACGGCGTTCGCGGGCGATCCGGGGTGCCTGGAGCCGGGCGTATTCGACGGAAATATCGGGATCCAGTCCGGAGCCGCTGGCGGTGACCGCGTCCGGGGGAACTTCGGCGGTGGCACCGCCGTCAACGGGAACCGTGCGGCCGGCCGCGTAATCCTCGCCCGGCCGCGCACACTCCACCGCCATACCCCGATATTTCGGGATAAAGGGGGTGGCGGGGCAGGGCTGGTTGACGCTCACCACCCGGTGGGGAAAGACCTTGAGCACCGCACCCACCCCCTCGTCCGTGCAGTACGGCCGTGCGCCGGACACCCCTTCGAGCTCTCCTGCCGCCCTGCTCCGGGCGCAGACCTGAGTCAGCAGGCTCTTTCGGCCCGCATGACCCGGCACGGGAAGGGTGTCCACAATGTCCTCAGGGCCCAGGTTACTGGCCGCAGTGGAGAGCATGTCGTACCCCTCCCCGGCCTCTGACGGGCGGGTCTGGAAGTAGCGGGCGAGCGGTTTGCCGTCCTTGCCGGTGAAGAGTTGCCCGATGAGCGCGCTGCCGACGGTCTTGCCGTCTTTCTGGACGAGCGACCCGTTGGCTTGATGGTGGAAGAGGGCTTGTCCGACGCCCATCACGAGCAAGGGGTAGATCCCTCCGGTGAGCACGGTCAGCACCACGATCGCGCGAATGGCGACCAGGTGCGCGCGGGTCCAGTGGAGCAGGCGTTCCATTCACGACATCCCTGGAAGGTGCTGGAGCACGAGGTCGATGAGCTTGATGCCGATAAAGGGGGCGATGACGCCGCCCAGGCCGTACCGGTAGAGGTTGCGGGAGAGCAGGTCGGCGGCGCTGGACGGCCGGTAGCGCACGCCGCGCAGGGCGAGCGGGATGAGCGCGACGATGATGATCGCGTTGAAGACGACCGCGGAGAGCACGGCCGACTGGGGGGTGGCCAGGCGCATCACGTTGAGCGCGTCGAGGCCGGGATAGACGGCCGCGAAGATGGCCGGAATTATCGCGAAATACTTGGCGATGTCGTTGGCGATGGAGAACGTGGTCAGCGCACCCCGGGTGATCAGGAGTTGCTTGCCGATCTCGACGATCTCGATGAGTTTGGTGGGGTTGGAGTCGAGGTCGACCATGTTCCCGGCTTCCTTGGCCGCCGAGGTGCCGGTGTTCATGGCGACTCCGACGTCGGCCTGGGCCAGCGCGGGCGCGTCGTTGGTACCGTCGCCGGTCATCGCGACCAGCCGCCCGCCCGCCTGCTCCTTCCTGATCAGGGTGAGTTTGTCCTCGGGGGTGGCCTCGGCCAGGAAGTCGTCGACCCCGGCCTCGTCGGCGATGGCCTTCGCGGTCAGCGGGTTGTCACCGGTGATCATGATGGTTCTGATGCCCATCCGGCGCATCTCGGCGAAACGTTCGCGCATGCCCTGCTTGACGACGTCCTTCAGGTGGATGACCCCCAGCACGCGGGCCTGGCCGCCGTTGACCTCGCCGACCACCAGCGGGGTGCCGCCGGAGGCGGAGATGCCGTCGACCAGGCCCCTGATCTGCTCGCCCGGATGGCCGTCGTGCACGCGGACCCAGTTCATGACCGCCGACGCCGCGCCTTTGCGGATCTGCCGGTCGGCGACGTCCACGCCGGACATCCGGGTCTGGGCGGTGAAGGGCACCCAGCGGGGCTGGATGAGTTCGCGTTCGCGCAGGCCGAAGGCCTCCTTGGCGTACACGACGATGGAGCGGCCCTCGGGGGTGTTGTCGGCGAGGCTGGCCAGCTGGGCGGCGGCGGCGAGTTCCGCCGGGGAGACGCCGGAGGCGGGCACGAAGGCGGCGGCCTGCCGGTTGCCTAGGGTGATGGTGCCGGTCTTGTCCAGCAGGAGGGTGCTGACGTCGCCGGCCGCCTCGACCGCGCGGCCGGACAGGGCCAGCACGTTGCGCTGCACCAGCCGGTCCATCCCGGCGATGCCGATCGCCGACAGCAGCGCGCCGATGGTGGTCGGGATGAGGCAGACCAGCAGCGAGACCAGCACCACGCCGCTGACCCCGTCCGCGGTCAGCGCGAGCGAGTCCGGCACGCCGGGGTTGATGTCCCTGGCGTAGATGGCCATCGGCTGCATCGTGGCCGTGGCCACCAGGAAGATGATCGTCAGCGCGGCGAGCAGGATGTTGAGCGCGATCTCGTTGGGCGTCTTCTGCCGGTCGGCCCCTTCGACCAGGGCGATCATGCGGTCGATGAAGCTCTCCCCGGGTTTCTGGGTGATCCGGACAATGATCCGGTCGGAGAGCACCTTGGTGCCGCCGGTGACGGCGGAACGGTCGCCGCCGGACTCGCGGATCACCGGGGCGGACTCGCCGGTGATGGCCGACTCGTCCACGGAGGCGATGCCCTCGACGATGTCGCCGTCGCCGGGGATGATCTCCCCGGCTTCGACCACCACCAGGTCGCCCGGGCGCAGGTCGGAGGCGTTGACCACGCCCCCGCTCTCGTGCAGCCTGGCCGTGGTGTCCCGCTTGGCGGCCCGCAGGCTGGCGGCCTGGGCCTTGCCCCGGCCCTCGGCGACGGCCTCGGCCAGGTTGGCGAAGATCACCGTCAGCCAGAGCCAGACCGCGATGGCCCAGGCGAAGAACGACGGCTCGGCCGCCGCCAGGATCGTGGTGGCGAGCGCGCCCACCTCGACGATGAGCATGACCGGGTTGTGCCACAGGGTCAGCGGGTTGAGCTTCCTGACCGCGTCGGGAAGGGAGGTGACGAGCTGCCGGGGGTCCAGAAGTCCGGCGGCGACCGCCATCAGTGCACTCCTTCCGCGAGCGGCCCGAGCGCCAGGGCGGGCAGGAAGGTCAGCGCGACCAGGATCACGGTGACGCCCGCGACCAGGCCGACGAACTGCGGCCGGTGCGTGGGCAGCGTGCCCGCCGACACCGGTACGGCCTGCTGCCGCGCCAGCGACCCGGCCAGCGCGAGCACGAAGATGATCGGCAGGAACCGCCCGAAGGCCATGCAGAGACCGAGCGCCACGCAGTACCAGGGCGTGTTGACGGTGACCCCGGCGAAGGCCGAGCCGTTGTTGTTGGCGGCGGAGGTGAAGGCGTAGAGGATCTCGGAGAAACCGTGCGGGCCCGCGTTGAGCATGGCCGCCAGGCCCGCCCGGTTGGCCATCGCGATGCCGGTGCCGGTGAGCACCAGGACGGGGGTGACCAGGAAGTAGAGGGAGGCCAGTTTGATCTCCCGGGCGCTGATGCGTTTGCCCAGGTATTCGGGGGTTCTGCCGACCATCAGGCCGGCGATGAAGACGGTGATGACGGCGAGGATGAGCATGCCGTACAGGCCGGAGCCGGTGCCGCCGGGGGCGACCTCGCCAAGCATCATGTTGAGCAGCGTCATCATGCCGCCGAGCGGGGTGTAGGAGTCGTGGGCCGAGTTGGCCGCGCCGGTGGAGGTGAGCGTGGTCGCCGCCGCGAAGGTGGCGGAGCCGGCGACGCCGAATCTGGTCTCCTTGCCTTCCATGGCCGCGCCGACCGCTTGGGGGACGATGGCCTTGCCGCTGAGTTCGAAGACGTTGAGCAGGATGACGCTGAGCACGGCGAGGATGGCCATCACGGCGAGGATCGCGTAGCCCTGGCGGAGCTGGCCGATCATCCGGCCGAAGGTGCGCGGGAACGAGAACGGGATCAGCAGCAGGAGAAAGATCTCGATCCAGTTCGTCCAGGTCTGCGGGTTTTCAAAGGGGTGGGCGGAGTTGGTGTTGTAGAAGCCGCCGCCGTTGGTGCCGAGTTCCTTGATGGCCTCCTGGCTGGCAACCGGGCCGCCGGTCATGTGCTGCGTTCCGCCCGCGAGGGTGGCGATCTCGTGCGGACCGGTGAAGTTTTGTACGACCCCGCCCGCCACCAAGATCAGCGCCCCGACGAACGCGATGGGCAGCAGGATCCGGACGGTTCCCCTGATCAGGTCCACCCAGAAGTTGCCGATGGTCTCGCTGCCACGCCGGGCGAAGCCGCGGATCAGGGCCACGGCCACCGACATGCCCACGGCCGCCGACACGAAGTTCTGCACGGCCAGGCCGGACATCTGGACCAGGTGGCCCATGGTGTTCTCGCCCGCGTACGCCTGCCAGTTGGTGTTGGTGACGAAACTGATCGCGGTGTTCCAGGCCACGTGGGTGGGGACCGCGTCGAAGCCGAGGGAGAGCAGGAGATGGTGCTGGAGGCGCTGCAGGCCGTACACGACCAGGACGGAGATCAAGGAGAAGGCGAGCAGGGCTCGGGCGTAGGACGGCCAGCGTTGTTCGATGTCCGGGCGCACGCCGAGCAAGCGGTAGAGCACCCGTTCCCGGCCGGGCGGGCCGCTGTAGACGCGGGCCATGTAGTCACCCAGCGGCTTGTGGACGAGCGCGAGCGCGAGGATCAGCGAGGCGATGAAGAACATCTAGAACCGCTCGGGAAACAGGAGCGCGGCGACCATGAAGATCGCGAGCAGGATCGCGCCCGCGAGGCCGATGGCGTTCACGGCGCTCACAGCCGTTCCACCGCCTTCACGACGAACCCGAAGACCACGAAGATCGCGATGGTCAGGGCCAGGAAGATGAGGTCGGCCATCCTCGTTCCTCACTAGTCGGATCATGTACATGACCAGCAAAGACCGTGAATCAGGCGGCAATGCCCCACTTGACGCTTCCGATACGGCGTCCCCTCATGTCTTGACGCTACTCTGACGTCCGTGAACACCCACTGCACCTATTGCGGCACGGCTTTCACGCCGGATCAGCCGTGGCCGCGGGCGTGCGCGCACTGCGGTAAGACCAGCTATCGCAACCCGCTGCCGGTCGCGGTCCTGCTGCTGCCGGTGGATGACGGCCTGCTGGTGCTGCGGCGGAACGTCGAACCGCACATCGGCGGGCTCGCGCTGCCGGGCGGATTCATCGAAGTGGGCGAGAGCTGGCAGGAGGCGGCCGTCCGGGAGCTCCGGGAGGAGACCGGGGTGGCTACCTCCGTGGCGGGGGTGCGCCTGTTCGACGCGTTGAGCGCGCCCGACGGGACTGTCCTGATCTTCGGTCTGGGGGCGTGGACTCCGGGCGTCGCGCTGCCGCCGGCGGCGGCCACGGCCGAGGCGAGCGAGTTCCTGGTCATCGACAAGGCGCAGGAGCTGGCGTTCCCGCTGCACACGAAGGTGGTGGCGCGCTACTTCAACGGCGGCTGAACGCCGGGGCGGGCTGAGCCGTACCTTCCAGCGCGGGGCCGACCGATGTCCCGCGCCAGGGAAGTGATCTCATGACGGTTCTGCGCCAGGTGGTCAGCCGGTTGTGCTGGACGGTAGCGCTGGTGGGCTCGGTGCCCCTGATCGCCGGGTCCCTCAGCGGCAACAGCAGCGCGGCCCAGCTGCCCGCCGGGCAGCACCAGCATCATCAGGCCAAGCCCGCGGGCGGCCCGGCCACGCTGGAGGAGCTCGCCGCCAAGATCGGGTGTTCGCTCTCGATCCAGGGCAAGGGCAAGGACATGCGGCAGGGGTCGTGCGCCGGGACCGGCAGCCCGTTCACCCTGGTGTCGTTCGACACCGACGCCGGGCAGAAGGACTGGCTGACGGCGGCCGAAGCCTACGGCGGGACCTATGTGATCGGCACCCGGTGGGTGGTGGTCGGCCTGCCCGAGATGGTGGAACCGCTGGCCGAGAAGCTCGGCGGGCGGCTGGAGCAGGCGGAGCACGGCGGCGGGCACTCCTGACCATGAGGAGCCGACTGGTCGGATTCGGGGTGCTGTTCGCCGGGTTCGGGGTGTTGCTGGTCGCGTTCTGGTTCGGCGGGGATCGTGATCTTCCGGCTATCCGGGGGTTGCCGTCGCCGGGGCCGCTGACGTCGTGGGGGCTGCCGGTGGTTCGGCTGCTGCACGACCTGTGCGCGGTGGCGACCACGGGATCGTTGCTGGCCGCCGTGTTGCTGGAGGATGGGCGGTCGATCCTGCGCCGGGCGGTGCCGCGCTGGGCGCTGGCCTGGGCGGCGAGCGCGGCGGTGACCGTGCTGCTGACCTTGTCCGACTTCGTCGGGGTGCCGGTGGGCGAGGCGCTGCGGTCTGGGGCGCTGTCGACGTTCCTGCTCTACGTGCCGCAGGGGCTGGCGTTCCTTATCGTGTACGGCCTGACTCTGACGATCACCCTGCTCACCTTCCTGCGTGCGAAGCCGTGGTTCCTGCTCGGGCTGGCCCTGGTGGCGTTGCTGCCGCCCGCGTATGCCGGGCATTCGGCGTCGGCCGCCGACCACGATTTCGCGATCACCAGTCTGATGGTGCATCTGACGGCTGTAACGCTGTGGGTGGGCGGGCTGTTCGGGTTGCTGGTGTTCCTTCGTAAGTCGGAGCAGCCGCTCGCGGCGGTGCGGAGGTTCAGCACGATCGCGTTGTGTTGTTACGGGGCTGTCGCTATCTCCGGGGCGGTGAATGCCTGGGTGCGGCTGGGGTCGTTGTCGCAGGTGTTCGGGTCGCGGTATGGGCTGCTTGTGGTGGGCAAGGTGGTCGCGCTCGTCGTGCTGGGGTTCTTCGGGTGGCGGCACCGGCGGTCGACGATCGTCGCCATGGAGGCGGGGGTGCGGGCGCCGTTTCTGCGGCTGGCCGGGGGTGAGCTGGTGCTGATGGCGGCGGGGATGGGGTTGGCGGTCGCGTTGTCGCGGACGCCACCGCCGCCAGGTGGGGACAGCACGCATGCGGTGCTGGGGTTCGATCTCGCGCCGTTCACGGCTTGGGGGCTGGCTGCGGAGATGCGGTTGGATCCGTTGTTGCTGCTGGTTGTGGTGGCGGCGGGGGTTGGTTATGTCGTGGGGGTACGGCGGATGTCGTCGTGGCCGCGGTGGCGGACGGTGGCGTGGTTTGCCGGGCTTGTTGTCGTCGCGTACGGGATGGTGGGCGGGGTTGGGGTTTATGCGCGGGCCATCTTCTCGGTGCACATGGTGCAGTACGCGTTGGTCGGGACGGTTGGGCCGGTGTTGCTGGCGCTGGGGATGCCGCTCGCGTTGATACGTCGACCTATGCGGATTTATCCGGCGGTGGCGGCGGTCGCCTACGCGTTGCCGTTGCCGTTGCTGTTCCTGACGCCGTTGTACGAAATTTCGCAATCCGTGCTGGCTGTCCGGCTGATCGTGATGATTTATCTGGTTATATCGGGCGCGGTGTTCTTTGTGCTCGTCCGGCCGTGGGCGGCGACGGGAGTGGTCGCCGGAGTGCAGGCAGTCGTGGCATTCCTGCTGCTCACCGGCCCGATCCAAGGGCAGGCGTGGTTCCCTGGGCTGGAACTCGAATGGCTGCCGGCGGCACAGGCCGACCAAAGGCTAGGGGCGCTGCTCTACGCCGGGCTCACGCTGGTCGCGCTGCTGGGAATCACCCAACCGGCCCGGTCCAGGCGCCTTGAGGGCACCCCCGAGATTCACGTTCCATATGCGGCGAGGAAGACCCGCACGGCCTCATCGGCGTAGTACTCGAACTGGGCCTGGGTGAACTCCTCCGGGCTGAACATCAGCTGGTTGAGCGGGATCGACAGGACCAGCCAGTTGAAGTGCTGAGCCGCCAGCAGCGGGTCGGGGGTGCGCAGGAGGCCGCGGCGGGTGAGTTCCTCGAACTGCGCGGCCAGCGTGGTGTGGGAGCGGCCGGGGCCGGAGGCGTACCAGGTGGTGGCCAGGTCGGGGAAGCGGTCGGCGACCGCGATGATGACGCGGCGCATCTGGATCAGGTGCGGCTGGAGCACGATGGTGATGTGCCTGCGGGCGAAGTCGCGCAGGTCGGTGGCGATGTCCTCGCTGCTCGCCAGGGCCTGCACGTTCGCCTGCGTCTGCGCCTCCGCCTGGGCGATGTCCGCGGTGATGATCTCAATGAACAGGCGTTCCTTGTCGGCGAAGTTCTTGTAGACGGTCTGCTTGGAGACGGCGGCCAGAGCGGCGATCTCGTCCATGCTGGTGCCGCTGTAGCCGTTGCGCAGGAACAGGGTGCGGGCGGCGTCCATGATCGCGTCATGCTTGCGGGCGGAACGGGACTGGCTGCTCATGTTTGAAGGGTACTAGACTGTCCAGTACCCAGTACTAGACTGTCCAGTACTCTTCGAAGGAAGCTGACATGGCCACCGTGCAGTCGAAAGACGGAACCACGATCGGATACGACCAGGTCGGGCAAGGGCCCGCGCTCGTGCTGGTGGACGCCGCCGGAGGTTTCCGCGGGTTCGGGCCGATGGGCGCGCTCGCGGCAGAACTCGCCTCCTCCTTCACCGTGGTCACCTACGACCGGCGGGGACGCGGGGAGAGCACGGACACGCTGCCCTACGCGATCGAGCGGGAGGTCGAGGACCTGGGCGCGGTGATCGCCGCCGTCGGCGGGCCCGCGTTCGTGGAGGGGTTCTCCTCCGGCTCCGTCCTGGCGTTATACGCGGCCGGGCAGGGGCTGCCGATCACCAAGGTGGCGATGCTGGAACCCCCGCTCGACCTCGACGGTCCCCCGGACACAACGCTGGCCGCCGAACTGACCGAACTCGTCACAGCCGGTCGACGCGGCGACGCGGTCCTGCACTTCCACGCCTCAATCGGGGTGCCAGAAGAGATCACGGCCGGAATGCGACACGCGCCGTTCTGGCCCGAGCTGGAGAAACTCGCCCACACGCTCGTCTACGACACGACGATCACATCGACCCTGACCACCGACCAGGTCCGCGCGATCACCGTGCCAACACTGGTCGTCAACAGCGAGGAAACCGACGACCGGCTCCGCGGCTGGGCAACTCACGTCGCCACCACCCTGCCAAACGGCGAACACCGGCAACTGAAGGGCGAGTGGCACGGCGTGACCCCCGAAGTACTCGCCCCAGTCCTAACGGAGTTCTTCCTAAACTAATCCAGGCGCTCGCCCCGGTCCTGACGGAGTCCTTCCTAAGCGAATCCAGGTGAACCGAGTTTTCCTGAACCCTTTCATCCTCTGGCGGTATGGCCGTTGAGCAGGGCCAATCTGCTGACAACGAAGGCCTCCGGTGAAGATTTGCAAGGTTCCGCATGCAGGTCAACGGGCCCGACCTCGCGGCCGCAGCCTTCCGACCTGCGGAGACGGGTTGAAATGAGCTCCCTGAGCCGGTACAGGGCAACCACGGCGACGGCGGGGTCGGGCGGAGCCCGAGGAGAAACAAGGGGAGGGCGGGTGGGAGAACCACGTGCCCGAGGCGCTCGCGCCGATTCTGACCGAATTCTCCTTGAGATAGTCATTTCCTGATCAAGCGCCGGAGCGCTTCCCGGGACGGCGGGGGGTCGGCTTCTTACGCTCGTCCAGACATGTCCACATCTCTGGTTTCGGGGGCGGGGAAGTTGCGAATCATCAGATATCTGGCGATCTCCGCCATGGCGGGCCTGGTGATGATCGGATTCCTGGGCCTCACTCCCACCTGGGCGGACGAGGGTTCCGGGCCGATCGGAATCCGGCTGATGGACGCGCCGGCCGTGCGCCGCGGCGACCCGCGCGCCCGGATCCACATCGTCGACCACCTGTCGCCGGGCGCCACGATAAGCCGCCTGCTCCAGGTGACCAGCACATCCCGCCGCCCGCAACGCGTGCAGCTCTACCCGGGCGCGGCCAGCGTGGGCAGGCACCGCTTCATCTCCGCACCGGACCGCCTCGGCAACGAACTCACCGAATGGGTACGGTTCGACCGCACCTCCCTCACGCTCCCTCCCCGCGGCCGCACCACCGTCAAGGCCACGATCAAGGTCCCCCGGACAGCCTGGCGCGGCGAACGTTACGGCGTCCTGTGGGCCGAAGCCGAACCAATCGGAGACACCGAGGAAACCCACCGCGTAGGAGTCCGGATATATCTGGACGTGGGTGCTGGCGGCGAACCACCAACGGACTTCCGGATCGAGCAGCTGATCGCGCTTCGCAGCCCCACCGGACGTCCCGAGTTCCGCGCAGTCGTCCACAACAGCGGCCAGCGCGCGGTGGACATGTCCGGCACGCTCCGCCTGACCGACGGCCCCGGCGGCGCGAGCGCGGGCCCGTTCCCGGTCAACCATGGCATCTCCCTGCCCCCCGGCGGACGCGGACGCGTCGTGATCCCCCTGGCCAGCGGCCTCGGCGACGGCCCCTGGCAGGCCACGCTCTACCTGGCCAGCGGCAGAACCCAGCGCAGCGCCGACACCACGATCACCTTCCCCAAAGCAGGCGAGGCGCCGGTGGTGAAACTGACCGGCATCCTCGGCACCGCCGTAGCCGTGACCCCGCGCAACGGCGCGCTCGCCGCCGGCGGGTTCGTGATCGTGCTGATGTCAGGCTTCGCCCTGTTCCGCAGGCTACGCACCAGCCGATGACTCGATGGCATAGTGGACAAAGTGACCAGCGATGAGACGCGGGACGGAGTCTCGCTGACCAATCTCGACCAGCCGCTGTTCGACGGTTCGAACGCGACGAAACGGGATCTGGTCAACTACCTGGACGCGGTCCACGACCGCATCATCCCCGCCCTGCGCGGCCGCCCCCTATCCGTGATCCGGGTACGCCCCGGCCAGCCCCCCTTCGTCCAGAAGAACGTCCCCAAATACACCCCTTCCTGGGTGAAAACCGTCCCCGTCTGGGCGGAAGCCTCCCACCGCGAAATCTCGTACGCCCTGTGCGACGACCGCAAGACCCTGCTCTGGTTCGGCAACCAGCGCGCCGTCGAATACCACCCCGCCCTGTTCCGCGACACCCACTTCACCCACCTGATCCTCGACCTCGACCCCCCGGAAGGCGAGTCGTTCCCCCTGGTCATCCAGGCCGCCCGCCTGGTACGCCAAGCCCTGGACGACTCCGGCCTGACCGGCGCCGTGAAAACCAGCGGCGCCAAGGGCGTGCACATCTTCATCCCGGTCGCCGACGGAATCCCGATCGAAGACCTAGCCGCCGCCACCCGAGCCTTGGCCGCCCGGGCCGAACGCGTGGACCCCACGCTGGCCACGACGGCATTCATCCGCGAGGACCGCGCGGGCAAGGTGTTCCTCGACTCCACCCGAGCAGGCGGCGCAACCGTGGCAGCCGCGTACAGCCCGAGGATCCGGCCAGGCACTCCGGTCTCGTTCCCGGTGTCGTGGGAGGACCTGGATCAGGTCGTGCCAGGAGATTTCACCATTCACACCGCTCCGGACCTACTCGGCAACGGAGATCCATGGGCGGAACGCATGCCGGAACCCCAGCAGCTTCCGCCCGATCTGATCGAGGAAGGACACACGATCCCTGTCGCCCGCGTCCAGGCCATGCATGAAGGCAAACGCCGGGCCCGGGCCCGGCGCGAGGGTTGACCTAGCACAATGAGCAGCTCGCTCAGTTGCTCGCCGTTATCCGGCGCCGTTAACGCTGGCGGTGGTCCTCGCCGCACCGGCGCTAGGAGTGGTAGCGGCATTCCGTTAGGGGGCTCTTAGGGCCCGCGGAGCAATAACTCATAGATCCTCAAGCCACCGACCTCGGCGAACCCTTGGCGAGCGCGCAAGTTAATTCGCGGCGGGCCCTTTGGAGGATTCGTCGGACGACGCGCAATTCGGCCATCTGACCGTATACGGTACACGTGTGCACCAGATCACCCCCAGCTTGATGTAGATGCGCGCCTTCGTCATCACCGGCCCGCGCACCGCCGAAGTCCAGGAGGTCGAGCCGCCCGTCCCCGGCCGGGATGAGGTGGTCGTGGACGTCGAGCGGGCCGGAGTCTGCGGGACCGACGCCGAGTTCTTCGCCGGCGAGATGGCTTACGTGCACTCCGGGGACGCCCCCTACCCGATCAGGATCGGCCACGAGTGGATGGGCGCCATCTCGGCCGTCGGTGAAGGGGTCGATCCCAGCTGGCTCGGCCGCCGGGTCACCGCCGACACCATGCTCGGCTGCCGCCGCTGCGAACGCTGCGCGGCGGGGCGCCAGCACCTGTGCGCCGACCGCTACGAGATCGGCATCCGCGGCGGCTGGCCCGGCGCCCTCGCCGAACGCCTCCCGGTCCCCGTCACCGCCCTGCACCCCCTGCCCGACACCGTCGACGCCACCCTCGGAGCCCTGGTCGAGCCCGGCGGCAACGCCCTGCGCGCGTTCCGCGCCGCCGAGATCGCACCCGGCGAGCGCCTCCTGGTCCTCGGACCCGGCACGATCGGCCTGCTCACCGCCCAGATCGCCGCTGCCAAAGGAGTCGAGGTCCACCTCCTCGGCCGCGACGCCCCCTCCCTGGACTTCGCCCGCTCGCTCGGCTTCCCGCACGTCTGGACCGCCGACACCCTCCCCGCCCTGCGCTGGGACGCCATCGTCGACGCCTCCACCGCGGAGACCCTCCCCGCGCTCGCCCTCGACCTGGTCGAACCCGGCCGCCGGGTGGTCTGCATCGGCATCTCCAGCGACCCCAGCCTGCTCGACACCCGCACCGCCGTGCTCCGGGAGATCACCATCGCCGGCGTGCTCAGCGCCTCCGGCGGCCTCGCCGAAACCATCGACCTGTACGCCTCCCGCGCCGTCGACCCCCGCCCCCTCGTCGCCACCACCACCGGCCTGGACGACCTACCCAGCATCCTCGCCGGAACCCGACCACCCGAATGGGGCCACGCCCCTAAGATCCACGTGGACCCCCGCCGCTGATATTCAGGGATGGCAGCCCACCGGTCGGCGGTCGCGTCGCAGGATGGAGAGCGCGATGGCCAGGCCGGACCCGGCCCTAGCGATCGCCCGGCCGCACGGTGGGCCGTGATGATCAAAGGTGCCCAAACCAGGCAAATGTGGTCTACCTTCTGTACCGTGAGTCGCAAGGGCATCCGGTTGTGAGACGCCGCACGTGGGGGTCTGTTTTCCTCGACCGGTTCCACCATCCGACGCAGGTGGTCGCCACCGGGTTCGGTGTCACCATCCTGCTCGGATCCGTGCTGCTCACCCTGCCGATGGCCACCACCACAGGGGAGCCCGCGGACTGGGTGACGGCGCTGTTCACCGCGACCTCCGCGGTGTGCGTGACCGGGCTCGTGGTGGTGGACACCGCGACGCACTGGTCGGTGTTCGGCGAGGTGGTGATCGCCGGTCTCATCCAGGTGGGCGGGCTGGGGATCATGACCCTGGCCACCCTGTTCACCGTCCTGCTCGCGGGCCGCCTCGGCCTGCGGGCGCGGATCGCGCTGCAGACCGAGACCAAGTCACTGAGCATGAGCGACGTCCGCCGGGTGGTCCGCAACGTGGTGCTGTTCGCCCTGGCGGGCGAGGCCATCACCGCCGTCTTCCTCACCGCCCGCTTCATGATCGGGTACGACGAGCCGTTCGGCGAAGCCCTCTACCTGGGCGGATTCCACGCCATCTCAGCGTTCAACAACGCGGGATTCGCGTTGTGGCCCGACAACTTAATGGGTTTTGTCAGCGATCCGTGGATCTGCCTGCCCATCGCGATCGCGGTCGTCACGGGCGGCCTCGGGTTCCCGGTCGTGTTCGAGCTGGCCCGCTCCTGGCGGCATCCCCGCCGCTGGTCGGTGCTGACCCGGGTCACGGTCGGCGTCAGCGCCATCCTGATCGTCGGCGCCACGCTCATCTACCTGGCCACCGAGTGGAACAACGCCAGGACCATGGGCCCGCTGGACGACCCCGACAAGCTGATGGCCAGCTTCTTCGCCGCCGTGATGCCACGCTCCGGCGGGTTCAACACGGTCGACATCGCGGCCATGAACCCGTCCAGCATGCTGGTCACCGACGTGCTGATGTTCATCGGCGGCGGCAGCGCCAGCACCGCCGGCGGGATCAAGGTGACCACGTTCGGGCTGCTCGCCTTCATCATCTGGGCCGAGTTGCGCGGCGAGAACAGGGTCAACGTGGGGCATCGGCGGCTGGCGGAGGCCACCCAGCGGCAGGCGGTGACGATCACCCTGGTCGGGGTGGCCCTGGTGACCATTTCCACGTATGTGCTGCTGGTGCTCACGCCGTACAGTCTGGATCGGGTGTTGTTCGAGGTGATTTCGGCCTTCGCGACGAACGGGCTGTCGACCGGGATCACGGCGGACACATCCATGGCCGCGCATGTGCTGCTGGCGGTGCTGATGTTCGTCGGCCGGATCGGGCCGCTGACGCTGGGGTCCGCGCTGGCGCTCAAGGAGCGCACCCGCCGCTTCGAACTCCCCGAGGAGAGGGTCATCGTTGGCTGAGAAGTCGAGCTACCCGGTCGTCGTGATCGGGCTGGGGCGGTTCGGGACCGCGCTGGCCCTGGAGCTCACCCGGCGCGGCACCGAAGTGCTGGCCATCGACAGGCGCCCGAAGGTCGTGCAGGGCCTGGCGGGGCAGATCACCCAGATCGCCACCGCCGACTCCACCGACATGGAGGCCCTGAAGCAGCTCGGGGTGTCGGATTTCTACCGGGCGGTGGTGGCGATCGGCGGTGACCTGGAGGCCAGCATTCTGACCACGTCGCTGCTGGTCGAGCTGGAGATCAACGACATCTGGGCGAAGGCGGTCACCGTCCAGCACGGCCAGATCCTGCGCCGCATCGGCGCCCATCATGTCGTCTTCCCCGAACACGACATGGGTGAGCGGGTCGCTCACCTGGTCAGCGGCCGGATGCTGGACTTCATGCAGGTGGACGAGGGTTTCGCGCTGGCCAAGACGCACCCGCCGAAGGAATACGTCGGCATCCCCCTGGGCAGCTCCAACCTCCGCCGCAAGTACGGCGTGACGATCGTGGCCGTCAAGAGCCCCGAGGAGCGGTTCACCTACGCCACCGCCGACACCGAACTCGCCTACGGCGACATCATCATCGTCTCCGGCCCCACCGAAGACGTCGAACGTTTCGCCGAACTCCCCTAGACGCCGCGTCAGCGCAGGCGGGGCAGGCCCATCGCGATCGCGGAGAGGGTCCGGACCATGGTCGGGATCATCTGGGGGCAGGAGGCGGCGATCTCCGGCTCCTGGGCGTAGAGCTCGGTCATGATCGGGGAGGGGTGCACGACCGGGTAGAGGGTGCCGGCGAGGGCGCTGGCGGCCATGACCAGTTCGGTGCTCTCACTCTCGGTCAGCTCGGGATGGACGGCACCCACCTCCGCGCCGAGTTCGGCCATGACCCGGAGCGCGACCAGCTTGAACTTACGGGCAGCGTCCACCGAGACGTTGTGTTCCAGGGTCGTGGAGGTCTGGCTGAGCAGGTCGCAGAAGAGCGGGCGGGCGTCCAGGGTCTCGGTGAGCACCATGATCGGGTCGCCGCCGGCGCGCAGCAGCGCGGTCACGGCGTCTGCCCACTCCTGCCAGGCCTCGGCCGCGAGTTCGAGATAGATCTCCTCGCGAGTCCCGAAATATCGCACCACATTGGACTTGGCCAGGCCCACGGCCGCCGCCACGCTGCCCAGGCTCACATGCTGGACCCCTACCTCCAGGGCCAGCTCGCGCGCGGCGGCGAGGATCGCCTCGCGCCGGAGTTGCTTCTGCTCCGGGCGCCGTGCCCGGATGAATGTCACCTGTGCCATGTCATCGCAAGCATACAGTCAACTAAAAGACGACCGTTCTTTTACGTCTTGTTAAGAGAGCACCGTTCTGTTAGCGTCCGGCAGAAGGGACATACCTATCGGGAGGGCGTCGTGGTCGACGTACGAATGCGAGTGAACGGCTCGATAGAAAAGCTCGACCTCGAGCCGCGGGTGAGTCTGCTGGACGCGCTGCGGGAACATCTCGGCTTGACCGGGACCAAGAAGGGCTGCGATCAGGGCGCCTGCGGCGCGTGCACGGTGCTGGTGGACGGCGAGCGCATCAGCTCCTGCCTGGCCCTGGCCGTGCAGTACGCCGACCGCGACATCACCACGATCGAGGGAGTCGAGGACCCGATCCAGCAGTCGTTCGTCCGCCATGACGGCTTCCAGTGCGGCTACTGCACCTCGGGCCAGATCTGTTCGGCCATCGGCATGCTGGCCGAGCACGCGGCGGGCGCGCCCAGCGCGGTGACCGGCCACCTGGCCGCCGAGCAGATCGATTTGACGCCCGAGGAGATCCGGGAGCGCATGAGCGGAAACCTGTGCCGCTGCGGCGCGTACAACGGCATCGTGGCCGCGATCCAGGAGAGCAGCCGATGAAGGATTTCGCCTACGTGAGCGCCCAGGACGTGGCCACCGCCGTCCGCGCGATCGCCGAGCCGGGGGCCAAGTTCCTCGGCGGCGGCACCAACCTGGTGGATCTGATGCGGCAGAACATCGAGCGCCCGGACACGGTGATCGACATCACCCGGCTGCCGCTGGACCGGGTCGAGGAGCTGCCGGACGGCGGCGTCCGGATCGGCGCGCTGGTCCGCAACAGCCACCTCGCCGCCCATCGGGTGATCCGCACGCGCTACCCGATGCTGGCCCAGGCGATCCTGACCGGCGCGTCCGGCCAGCTCAGAAACATGGCCACGGTCGGCGGCAACGTGCTGCAGCGCACCCGCTGCCCGTATTTCGCGGATCTGGCCGCGCGCTGCAACAAGCGCGAGCCGGGCGCGGGCTGTGACGCGATCGGCGGGTTCAACCGGAACGCGGCCATCTTCGGCGCGTCGGACAGCTGCGTGGCGACGCATCCCTCGGACATGTGCGTAGCACTGGCCGCGCTGGACGCCACGATCGAGCTGGAGAGCGTGCGCGGGGTGCGGCGGCTCCCGCTGGTCGGCTTCCACATGCTGCCCGGAGACTCCCCGCAGCATGAGACGGCGATCGCCGCCGACGAGCTGATCACCGCGATCGAGCTGCCCGAGCTTCCGGTGGCCGCGCGGTCGCGGTATCGCAAGGTGCGCGACCGTGCGTCGTACGCGTTCGCGCTGGTCAGCGTGGCCGCCGCGCTGGAGGTCAGGGACGGTGTGATCACCGAGGCCCGGCTGGCGCTGGGCGGGGTGGCCGCCCGGCCGTGGCGGGCGCACGCGGCGGAGCGTGCGCTGATGGGCGGCCCGGCGACGGAGGAGCGGTTCCGGCTGGCCGCCGACGCGGAGCTGGAGGGCGCGGTGGCGCAGTCCCAGAACGCGTTCAAGATCGAGCTGGCCGGGCGGGCGATCACGGCGACGCTGCGGCAGTTGCAGGTGGAGGGGAGCGCGGCATGACGTATGTGGGACAGCCGGTCGATCGGCTTGACGGCACTGCCAAGGTCACGGGGGAGGCGCGGTACTCGGCGGAGTATCCGTACCCGAATATGGCTTATGCCGCTCTTGTGCACTCGACGATCGCGCGCGGGCGGATCACGCGGATCGACTCGGCGACGGCGCGGAAAACGCCGGGCGTGCTGGCGGTGATCACACACGAGAACGCGCCGCCGATGAAACCCGCGCCGAAGATGACCCCGATGGATTTGAGCACGCTCGCCACCGGCACGACGGTCAACTACCTGAACACCGACGAAGTGCACTGGAACGGGCAGCCCATCGCGGTGGTGGTGGCCGAGACGCTGGAAGCCGCGCGGGAGGCCGCGCACCTGGTCGAGGTGGAGTACGCCGAGTTCCCCGCCGTGCTGGACTTCGCCGCTGAGGAAGGCAACGCGACGCCGCAGAAGAACAGCTTGATCTCGGAGGGGGGAGCCAAGAAGGGCGACCCCGACGCGGCGCTGGCGGCGGCGCCGTTCTCGCTCGATCTGCGGTACACGACGCCGGGGCACAACCACAACGCGATCGAACCCCACTCGACCACCGCGTTCTGGGACAAGGATCGGCTGATCCTGCACGAGGGCAGCCAGAACATCGCCTGGACGCAGGGGCATCTGGCGGTCCGGTTCGACGTGCCCAAGGAGAACATCCGGGTGATCTCGCCGTTCGTCGGCGGCGCGTTCGGCGGCAAGACCATGGTGTGGCCCGGCACGGTGCTCACCGTGCTCGCCGCGAAGGTGACGGGACGGCCGGTCAGGCTGATGCTGACCAGGGAAGGCGTCAACCGCACGGTCGGCGGGCGCACCCCGTCGATCCAGCGGGTGGCCATCGGCGCGGAGGCCGGCGGCTCGATGACCGCGCTCATCCACACCAGCATCACCCAGAACGGCAAGGTCGGCGGCGGCCCGGAACAGGTGACCTCGCAGACCCGCCACCTCTACGACGCCGCCAACCTCCAGGTCCAGCAGAACCTGGTCGAGCTGGACACGATCGCCAACACCGTCATGCGCGCCCCCGGCGAGTCGATCGGCTCGTTCGCGCTCGAAGCCACGGTGGACGAGCTCGCGTACAAGCTGGGCATGGACCCCATCGAGCTGCGCGCCCGAAACGAGCCCGCCCGCAACCCGATCGACGGCAAGGCGTTCGCCCACCGCATGCTGCTCGAATGTTACGAGGTGGGCGCCAAGGAGTTCGGCTGGGGCGAACGGTCGCCGGAACCCGGCTCGATGCGGGACGGCAAGTGGCTGATCGGCATGGGCGTCGCCTCCGCGTACCATCCGGCCTGGCAGTTCCAGGCCAACGTGACGGTACGCCTGTCGGCCGACGGAACTGTTCTGGTCCGCTGCGGCTTCCACGAGATGGGTATGGGCGCGGCGACCGCCCAGGCGCAGATCGCGGCCGACGCCCTGGGCGTGCCGCTGGGGGCGATCACCGTCGAGTACGGCGACACCGCCCTGCCCACCGGACCCGGCGCCGGCGGTTCCGGGCAGACGGCGAGCATCGCCGCCAGCCTCATCACCGCCTGCGAGAAGCTCAGGCGTTCGGTGTTCTCGGTGGCCAGGAAGACGCCGGGCTCTCCCCTACGCGGTCGCCGCTTCGCGGACGTGCGGGCCAAGGACGGCGGCCTCTACGACGGTTCGCGGGGTGAGAGCTACCAGGAGATCCTGCGCCGCGCCGATCGCGCCTCGATCGAGGCCCAGGTCGGCTCCGACACCAGGCTCGGCGAGATCACCGGTCAGGTCAGGTTCATGTCCAAGTTCCTGATGGATCGGCGGCGCTGGGTGAAGGCCGCCTGCGGGGCGCAGTTCTGCGAGGTGCGGGTGGACTCCGACACCGGCGAGATCCGGATCTCCCGCTGGCTGGGCGTCTTCGATGTGGGCAAGGTGATCAACGCCAAGACGGCGGCCAGCCAGCTGCGCGGCGGCATCGTGATGGGCATCGGCATGGCGCTGGCCGAGGAGACCCTGGTCGATCCGCGCAACGGCCGCATCATGAACGCCGGTCTGGCGGAGTACCACGTGCCGGTGCACGCGGACATCCCCTCGATCGACATTCGCTACCTGGACGATCCCGACCCGACCATGCCGCTCGGCCTGCTCGGCATCGGCGAGGTCGGCATCGTCGGCGTCGCGGGCGCGATCGCCAACGCCGTCTACCACGCCACCGGCAAACGAGTCCGCGACCTGCCGATTACGCTGGACAAACTGCTATGACGGCCGTCTGCGTGAGATCGCAACCCCGACCAGGCAGAGGGCGCCCCCGGCGAGGGTGAGCCAGCCGGGCACCTCGGCGAGGAACGCCCAGGCCATCAGCACGACCATCGCGGGCACCACGTAGGTGGTGGCGCCCAGTTTGCCCGCGGTGGTCCTGGCCAGCGCGTACGCCCAGGTGGTGAAGGCCAGCGCGGTCGGGAACACGCCCAGATAGAGCAGGTTGAGCGTGGCCGGCAGCGGCGCGGAGCCGACCTGGTCGATCAGCTGACCGGCGAACGGCAGGCAGACGACCGCCCCGATCACGCAGCCGAAGGTGGTCACCTGCAGCGCGGACGCGTGCGCCAGCGCGGGCTTCTGGGCGACGATCGCGACGGCGTACGAGACGGCGGCCAGCACGCACAGCACGACGCCGAGCACCGAGGACGAACCCCCGCCGGACATCGAAAAGCCGACCAGGAGCGCCCCGCCGAACGAGACCGCCAGGCCGATCAGCAGCGGGCGCGGGAAGCCCTCCTTCAGCAGGTAGCCGGACAGCAGCGCGATGACGATCGGCCCGATGTTGACGAGCATCGCCGCCGTGCCCGCGTCCACCTCCTGCTCGCCCCAGTTGAGAGCCACCATGTAGACGCCGAACCAGAGCACCCCGGACACCACGATCCCCGGCCAGGCCGCCCTCGGCGGCAGCCGCTCGCCGCGCAGCAGCAGAATCACCACCAGCGTCAGCGAGCCGGCGAGCAGCCTCCCGAGCGCGAGCGCGCCGGGCGAGTAGGACGCCACCGCGCTGCGGATGGACACGAAGGCCGAAGCCCACAACACCAGGGTGACCCCGGCAGCGGCCAGCGCCCGCCTGTCCACCATCGTCACGGTCTCGTTCACCCCCCGACGATAGGCGCCGGACATGTCGGTGAGCACCGCAATATTCGGACCTCTATTTGTGCGCACCTCGCCGGGAATCCGCCCGTGCGCGGGGACACGCGGATACCCTACGCGCGTCATAAGTATGGGAACCAAGGAGCGGCATGACTGCCACCGCGGATATCGAGCAAGTGGTGCCCTTCGACGCGGCCTGTCCCCTCGTCGGAGTGGAAGAGGAATACCTCGTCGTCGACCCCGAGACGCGGGAGGCGGCCCCGCGGTCGGCCGCCGTCGTGGCCAGGGCGGCGGCGGCGCTGGGCGAGCAGGTCGGCACCGAGATCACCCGCTACCAGGTGGAGGCCAAGACCCGGCCCTGCGCCAGAACCGCCGAGCTGGAGACCCAGCTCCGCCAGATGCGCGCCGCCGTGGCGTCCGCCGCGGCCGACGAGGGGCTGCGGGTGGTCGCCTCGGGCACGGCCGTGCTCGGCGACGTGGTCCCGCCGCTGATCACCGAGAATCCCCGGTACGGCATCGGCATCGCCAACTACCGCTCGCTCCACGACGAGCAGAGCATCTGCGCCGGTCACGTCCACGTGCACCTGCCCGACCGGGAACGTGCCGTGCTGGTGAGCAACCACCTGCGGCCGTGGCTGCCGACGCTGATCGCGCTGATGGCCAACTCGCCGCTGTGGTGCGGGCGCGACACGGGTTACGCCAGCTGGCGCACGCTCTGCTGGGGCAAGTGGCCGGTGGCCGGGCCGCCGCCGTACTTCACCTCGGCCGCCGAGTACGACGAGGTGATCGCCCAGCTGACCGAGGCCAAGGTCCTGGTGGACCCGGGCACGATCTTCTGGGACATCCGCCCGTCGGCGCGGCTGCCCACGCTGGAGGTCCGGGTGACCGACGTGCCGGCCACCGCTGGGGAGTCCGCGCTGCTCGGCGCGATTGTCCGGGCGCTGGTGGTGACCGCGCTGGAACGGGTGGAACGGGGTGATCCGGGGCCGCGGATCCGGGGGGAGTTGCTGCGGGCGTCGTACTGGCAGGCGGCCAGGGATGGGCTGGCCGGGGACGCCATCGATCCGGTCAGCGGGCGGCTGCTCCCGGCGTCGGCGCAGGTGGACGCGTTGCTGGCGCTTCTTCGGCCCGCTCTGGAGGAAACCGGGGATCTTGATCTGGTGGTCGAGCGGGTGGCGCGCTTGCATGTGGTCGGGACGGGGGCGGCCCGGCAAGCCGTCGTCCACGCCCGCCGGGGTTCGGCGGCGGACGTGGTCGACGAGCTGGTGCGGGATTTCTCAGGTCAGTTGTTCGGATAGGAAGGCGTAGAGCGGCTCCACGTGGCGGACCGGGTTGCGCCAGACGGCCAGCAGGTCTTCCAGGAGGTGCCGCTCGGCGACCTTTTCGCCGTGCCGCCAGGCTCTGATCACGGGGTGCAGGAATGCGCTCTCGTGGGCCATGTCGGGGGTGGGGTCGCGCTGGATGGCGAACACGTCGCCGTAGTTCTGGCGGCCCCAGCGCAGAGTGATCGTGAAGAGTTCTTCCTGGTCAGCGAAGCGTTCGACGGCGTAGTCCTCGGGCAGATCCTGATAATGCTGGATCTGCCCGTTGGCGCGGTCGACCACGAACGCGTCGCATAGATACTCGAACTGGGTCCACAGAGCGGAACTCCAGTTCACGCGGTCGAGCATGGTCGCGCCGAGCTTCTCGTGGTCGAGTGGGATCACCTGGCGATCCAGCGGCGTGTTCTCGTAGCGCTCGGCCAGCAAGGCCGTCATCGTGCGCAGGTTGTAGCGGAAGCCGTCGATGAACGCCGACGACGCCTGCTTGAAGTCGCGGGCCTGCATAAGCGTGCCCGCGAAGTAGAGACCGTCCACGTTGGCGGACTGCCAGTCGGGGCGGATGGCAGGGATCCGCCCGTTGGGGGCCATTTCGGGTAAGCAGGAGTCGTCAAAAATGCTGCGATCCATGGTGAAGCCCGTACAACGGATGACGGAGTCGTACTCCAGCAGGGCCTGCTCGCCGTTGGCCAGCGTGTACGTGATGGCCGCTTTGAAGTGGTCCTCCTCGCGCCAGATGCGGTTGATGTCGCATTCGAGCACGCCGTGCAGGGTCTTGAACCAGTAGCTGTCGAGGAACGCGCCGTACTGGCCGCGCACGTCGCCGGGATGCTTGGTGTGCCAGGCCAGGCGTACGCCGTGCGGGCTCGCCAGGTGCACGATGGCCGCGTGCGGCAGGATCGCCTGGGCGGTCTCGAACGCCGAGTTGCCTTTGCCGATCACCAGCACCCGCTGGCCCGCGTAGGCGGAACCCTCGACCTCCATGTCCTCGTAGCCGGTCGCCAGCTCGATACCCGGAATATTGGGAATGTTCGGCCCGCCCCAGCCGGTGGCGACGATCACGCATTCGGCCACGTACGTCTCCGCGGGCGTGTGCACGTGGAATCGGCCGTCGATCTTCTCAATTCGGTCGACCGGAGTCATGAAACGTACATTGAGTTCGTGCTCGCGCTCGAAGTCGGCGAGATACCTGACAAGATCGTCGGCGCCGGGCAGGTACTCGCTCGAATACTTCGGGAACATCAGGTCGGGCGAGTCGTTGAGCAGCGAGTTCCAGTCCCACCTGAGCTTGATCTCCGGCTCGTCCTCGACGGTGTGCACCTTGTTGAG
The DNA here is from genome assembly GCF_009687865.1 of Acrocarpospora macrocephala. Lineage (GTDB taxonomy): Bacteria > Actinomycetota > Actinomycetes > Streptosporangiales > Streptosporangiaceae > Acrocarpospora > Acrocarpospora macrocephala. Next base: position 57,233 of record NZ_BLAE01000035.1, on the reverse strand, counting down.
CGAGATCAGGCGGCGGTGCCGGGGGAACTCCTTGAAGAAGGCGCCGGGGGCCTCGGTGCGTTCGAGGGTGACGTAATCGGTGCCGGCGCGTTTGAGGTAGTAGCTGAGCTGGAGACCGGCGGGACCTGCGCCGATGATGAGATAGCGATGCATCAGGCCTCATCCCGGACATATCCGGCGGCCACGATGAACTGGGCCATCACCGCGTAGTCTGCCGGGTCGTCGGGGGTGAGCGCGGCCAGGCCGTCCACATACCGGTTGTACATGCAGAACGCCGCCGCGATCAGGACCGCGTCGTGGATCTCGACGTCGGACGCGCCCGCGTCCCTGGCGGCGGCGATGTGCTCCTCGGCGACCTTGCGGCCGCTCTCCTGGACCGCGCCCGCGATCATCAGCAGCGCCCTGAGCTTGGCCGAGATGGGCGCCCCGCCCAGGTCGGCGCGGACCTGCTCGACCAGGTCCATGCCTTCGGGCAGTTGGGCGGCAGCGAAGGCCGCGTGGGAGTTGTAGCAGAAGCGGCAGTCGTTCAGCGCGGACACGTAGGCCGCGATCAGCTCGCGATCCCCGCGCGGCAGCGCGTTCTCGCCCCGCAGCAGCACCTCGGCGAGGGCGCTCATCGGGCGGGCGGTCTCCGGGCGGTACTCGAACAGGCCGATGATTCCCGGTGCTTCGTTCCCCAGGGCTATGTGCGGCATGAACACTCCTTGGTGATCAGCAGGCGGTGCCTCCACACGCAGGGTGGGTGATCACCTCGTACTGGTCAACCCCGGCCATTCATGCCGCACATTGCGTACTATCCCAAACGCAGAGAATCGGCCAATACGGCCAAATATCCGTCGGTGCGCTGAGCGCGGGCCGCGTACACGGCTGGGTCGTCGGGGGCGAAAGTGTCCAAACCGTCCACGTAACGGTTGAACATGCAGAACGCCGCCGCGATGAGCACGGTGTCGTGGATTTCGAGGTCGGTGGCGCCCGCCTCCTTGGCGGTGGTGACATGCTGCTCCGACACCTTCTGGCCGGATTCCTGCACCGCTCCGGCGATGGCCAGCAGGGCCTTGAGCTTGTCGGAGATCGGGGCTCGGTTGACGTCCGCGCGGACCTTCTCCACCAGGACCAGGTCCTCGCCCAGCTGTACGGCCGCGATGGCCGCGTGCGTGGAGTAGCAGAATCGGCACGCGTTCAGCGCCGACACGTACGCCCCGATCAACTCCCGCTCGCCTCGGGAGAGCGTGCTCTCCCCGCACAACAGCACTTCCGCCAGCTCGTTCAGTGGGAGCGCGGTTTCTGGCCGGAACCGGAACAGCCCGCGTATTCCAGGTTCATCAGAGTTGAGGGTGATGTGTGGCATGAACGCCTCCTCCGCAGACGAAATCATGGTGACTTGACCAGATTCACCCGGCGAGAATTTCCCCGCATCTCCGGAAATGCGACGTTATCTGTGTTTATGGCCGCGCCTCCGGCACGGCGGGCTCGACCGCCTTCAGCCTGTGTCTTCCCTCGTCTCTCCGGCCGCTTCGCGACCTGCGTTCCTCAGTCCAGACTCAGGCGCGGTCGAGCACCCGCAATGCCTGCCCGAGGTTACAGTGACCCGCATGCCGTCCTGGACCGGTCGCGAGCAGGGCCGCGATCAGCAGTGCCAGCGGTGCGATCAGGATGAGCGTCCATGGTGAGGTGGGCGGCTGGTACTGCAACGGCATGATGCCGGCGGCGGCCCGCCACAGGATCCGGCCCAGCGCCATGCCGAGCGGGACTCCAGCGAGCAGGCCGAGCACGGTGATCGCGCTGGCCTGGGTGACGACGACCAGGCGGCACTGGCCGCGGGTCATGCCGAGGGCGCGCAGCACGGCCAGGTCGTGGCCGCGCCTGCGGACGGCGATGATCAGGGCGTGGCCGACCGCGCCGACGGCGAGCAGGGCCAGGAACGCGCCGAGCACCAGCGGCAGCACCTGGACGTTCCTGATCTCCCCGAACTGGCGGGGCACGAACGGCGTGAAGATCAGCAGTCCGCCACCCACGGTTGTCCGCAGCCGGGCCGCGACCGCCTCCGGGTCGGCGCCCTCCCGGAGCGCGAGGAGGCTGCCGTGTTCCTTGAACCCGCGGAAGACCACGTCGTAGCCGTCGGAGGTGACCCACGCGCCGGATTCGTACCCCCGGGTGGAAGTCTCCACGGCGAAGCCGACGCCGGTCACGATCAGCTCGCGGGTGCCCAGGTCGCCGGTGAGCGCGACCCGGTCGCCCACGCCCGCGCCGAGCCGCCGCGCGCTCGTCGGGGCCAGCACGACCTCGTCGCCGTTGGCCGGCGAACGTCCCTCGGTGAGCACCAGCGGGACCGGGTTGCCGACCGGGTCGAAGCTGTGCGTCACCACGGTGAGCGGGCCGATCCGCCCGGCGGCCATCCGCAGGTCGGTAACGCCGGTCACGTCGGGGTCGGCGGTCAGCGCGGAGAGCACGGGCCTGGGCGGTTGGAAGTCGTGCCCATCGAAGCCGAAGATCGCCATCAGCTGGTAGTTCTGCCCGAATCTGGCCGGGTTCCTGGCGGCGTCCGCGACCCCGGCCGAGAAGGTGAACGCGGCCAGCACCCCGAGCACCCCGGTCACCGCCCCCAGCAACGCGGGCCGGACCGGCACCCGATAGCGCCCTCGCCCGGGTTCCAGCGCGAACCTGGCGCCGACGACCACGGCCACCGGCAGGCCGAGCACGGTCATCGCCGTCACCAGCGCCGACTGCCGCCCGGGCCGCAAACGCTCGGGGCTGGTGAGGCCGGTCCATGCGGAGGCTCCGGCCGCGACCGCCACCAGGATCGGAATGAGCACAAATCCGGCACCGAGAACCAGCCAGTCCACGTCCACGCCAGGGTTCGGCTCGCGGGCTGCCGCCGCGCCGAACGGCATCCAGGAGGAGGCGGCCACCGCCAGGACGACGGCGACGATCGTGCCCGCCAAAGCGGCCAAGCCGGGGGCGATCACGCTCAGGTGGGTGCCCTGGCGGCGGGTCAGGCCCAGCGCCACCAGCGCGTTCAGTTCGGTGGCCCCGGCTGCGCCGTACCGGATGACGGCCTGGCCGATGAGGACGACTGCGGCCAGGAAGGCGGCGAGGCCGAAGGCGGCCAGGCAGGCGCTTTCGAAGGCGATGACGTTGCGGGTGTGCTGGATGGTCTCGGAGCGGCTGACCACGTCGACGCCGGGGAGCGCCGCCTGGAGGCGGGCGAGTCCGGCTTCGCCGTCGCGGAGGCGGACCAAGCCGTTGAGCGGGACCTGGGCGCGGTCGCCCAGCAGGTTGGCCCGGTAGCGGGTGAACAGGCCGGGGGACGGGATGAGTTTGCCGGGGCCGCCGACCTCGTCCGCGTACCAGAACGAGCGGATGACGCCGACGATGCGCATCCGGACCGCGGGACCCTGAGGGCCGCCGGTGTCGCGCGCGCCGATGCTGGTATCGGACTGCTCGGGGGTGGGCAGGCGGAGGGTGACGCTATCGCCCACGCCCTTGCCGACGTTGCGGACGAACTCCGCGGTGACCACGGCTTCGTCGGCTTGGACCGGGTCGGGCAGGCGGCCGCTCAACACGACCGGTCGCTCGATGGTGGCCATCGCGTCGGTGTCGGCGGGGACGAACGGGGTGATCTGGTCGTCCGGGGCCTCGTCGACAGGGAGTTCGGTGTAGCTGGGGAACGTGGTCACCGCCGCCACGCCAGGCAGGCGGCGGACGGCGTCCCAGTCGAAGCCGGACTGGTTGGGCAGGACCGAGGCGGAGGCGGGAAGCGTCACGGCGAGCAGCCGGTCCACCGCGCTGTCGCCGCGCCGGGCTCCGGCCAGGGCGGTCAGCACGGTCGCCCCGGCGAACGCCACCAGCAGCCCGAGCACGAGCAGGGATCGCAGGCGCCTGCCCAGTTCGAGCCGCAGCCAGACCACCGCAACCGGAATCACGCCGCCAGTTTCCGCTGACGTGAGCCGGGCTCGACAGGGTGCTAGCCCTCCGTCAAACCCGCGAACAGGTCGTCTTCCTGGTCAGGAGCCTCGATCTGGCAGCGGACCCGGACGAAGGCCTCATGCCCGAGGACGAGCTGCTGGGCCTCGTCCGGCAGCTGGAGCAGCCAGATGTTGTCGCTCTGGCTCGCGTGCGCGCGCAGCGCTTTGATCTTCCGGTCCACGTACGGCGTGACGTCCACGGTGGCGGTGATCAGCTCGTCCGGGGTGCCGAAGTCGGGGGACGGCTCGAAACCCAGGTCGATGCCGATCGAGCGCATGCGCTCGAACATCGCCCTGGCCCGGGTCCGGGGGATCGCCGTGTAGTAGAGCTTGTCCGGGATGCCGGTCGCCTCGGTGGCCGCGACCGCGATGCGGTGCGCCTGGATGTGATCGGGGTGACCGTAACCGCCGTTTTCGTCGTAGGTGACGACGACCTGCGGCCGGTAGCGCTCCATGAGCGCGGCGAGCTTGGCGGTGGACTCCTCGATCGGGATGTTCCAGAACGCCCGCGGGTCCTTGTTGGTGTCCCAGCCGTCCATGCCGGAGTCGCGGTAGCCGAGCAGCTCGACGTCACCGATCCCTAAATGGGCGACCGACGCCCGCAATTCGGCCAGCCGCTCCTCGGCCACGGCCTCGCCGTCGTGGCCGTCCTCGCCCGGCTTCACTCCCCCGGGTCCGTCCCCCGCCTCGCCGTTGGTGCAGGTCACCAGGACGGTACGGAACCCCGCGTCCGCGTAACGCGCCAGGATCCCCCCGGTGGTGAGCACCTCGTCGTCGGGATGAGCGTGCACGGCCATCAACGTCAGATCCATCAGCCCACCCTAAGTCACGCCTCCCCGCGCCGAAGCAGCTGCGGCAGGCTCGGCGGGCGCAGGAACCCCTCCGCGACGGCTGAGGCGATGCCGACCTTGACCAGGTCTCTGGTGTCCCCGTACGCGAGGAATCGGGGCACCCATTCGGGGTGATATTTCACGTTTGCCCGATACAGCGACTCCAGCTGCCACCAGCGGGACAGGAACAGCAGCAGCCGGCGCCAGGCCCGGATCACCGGGCCCGCGCCGATCCTGGCGCCCTCCTCGAACGCCGACCGGAAGACGGCGAAGTTCAGCGAGATCCGGTCCACGCCGAGCCCCGGGGCCGCCTCGACCAGACCGGCGACCATGAACTCCATCAGGCCGTTCTCGGCGTCCCGGTCCCGCCGCATCAGGTCGAGCGAAAGACCGGTGGCGCCCCACGGCACGAACGACAGCAGGGCCGCCTCGTCCCCGTCCGGTTTCCGCGCCTGTACCAGCACGCACTGCCCGTCCCTCGGGTCGCCGAGGCGGCCGAGGGCCATCGAGAAGCCGCGTTCCGTCTCGGTGTCGCGCCAGGCCTCGGCGCGGCCGATGATGGTGCGCATCTCCTCGGGGTTCAGTTCGTGGTGGCGGCGCACGCACAGCGTGTAACCGGCGCGTTCGACCCGGTTGACGGCCTGGCGGACGCCGCGCATCTCCCGGCCGGTGAGCGTGAACGCGGCCACGTCGATGACCGCCTCGTCGCCGAGTTCGAGGACCTTCAGGCCGCCGCGCTGGTAGGCGCGGGCGCCCTCCTCGCTGGCGCCGATCGCGGCGGGCGTCCAGCCGTACGCGGCGGCCTGGTCGGTCCAGGCGCGGATCGCGTGCTCCCACGCCTCGGGGTCGCCGACCGGGTCGCCCCCGGCCAGGCTGACGCCGTTGACGACGCGGTAGGAGACGGCCGCCTTCCCGCTGGGCGAGAAGATCGCGCTACGGTCCCGCCTGGTCGCGAAATATGCGAGCGAATCACGCTCGCCCAGGAGCTTCCGGATCCGTTCCTCGTCCTCGGGGGCCAGCACGGCCTTGGCCCGCTGCGACCGGAACAGCACCGCGAAGGCGGTGATCAGCGCGATCGCGCTCATCAGCCCGATCAGGAACGACACCCAGCTCGGCGGGTGACCCGGGTGGGGCACGTCGAACACGCCGCCGAGGGTGTGGCTGAGCGTCCACACCGCCCGCCGGTGCGGGGGCAGGGTGCCGGAGAACGCGGTGACCAGCAGGAATCCGACCACGAACGAGACGGCGAGCAGGCCGCCCAGGGTCAGGATCGCCTTGCGGGCCGACGCGGGCTGGACCCGGGCGTAGAACTCCTGGCGCGACCAGAGCATCAGCACCATCAGCAGGGTGACCACGACCAGGCTGAACGCCGTCTCGGCCAGGGTTCCCTTGCCGCCTTCGAACGTACCGCCCGGCACGTAGAGCAGCACCAGCACGCCCGCGAGGCTGAGCGCCAGGGAGATGCCGAGCAGGACCACGACCAGCCGCCAGGCGATCCGCTTGCGCCGGGCCAGCGCGCCGGCCAACAGCGCGGTGAACGCGGCGTAGGCGAGGTTGGGCGCGATGGGGAAGAGCCAGCTGTCCACGAACTCGGTCAAACCGCTCAGGCCACGCCGCAGCGGCGGGATCAGCGCGATCACCGCCGAATACACCGCGAGCACCGTCAGAGATATCGACAGCATCCGCGGCACCCGCGAACGACCACCCATGCGTTCCCCCCAGACCAACGCTACAGGCGGGAGCGCATCCGACCTGGGGACGATGCGCGCGGCACGCGGGTTTCATAGGGTTAGCCGAAACGAGGGGAGATGGTCGAGATGTTCGCCCTGACGGCAATCGCGGCGTTCGCAACGGTGTTCCTCACCGGCTGGATCGCCGGACTCTTCTACGCCTACTCGGTCTCGGTGATGCTCGCCATGGACTCCGCCGGACCGGAACACGCCGTCCCGGTCATGCGCCAGATCAACATCAAGATCCAGAACCCGGTCTTCTTCCTGTCCTTCCTGGGCACACCCCTGGTCGGCATCATCACCGGCGTCCTCGTGCTGATCGACGGCCAGACCCTCCCCGGCCTGCTCTTCCTGGCCGCCGCCGCCGTCTACCTCGGGGGCACGTTCATCCCCACCATCGCCGTCAACATCCCCCTGAACAACGCCCTCGACCACGCGACCGGCCCCGCCACCGACATCTGGACGGCCTTCGCCCCCCGCTGGAACCGCTGGAACACCCTCCGCACCCTCTTCAGCGCCGCCAGCCTCCTGGTCGCCGCCCTCGCCCTGGCCTTCTGGGCCAACACCTGGTGAGACCTATCCTGGTTAGGTGCGAGAGACCTTCACCCTGGCATCCGACTACATCCCCCTCTGCGACCTGCTCAAATACTGCGCCATCACCGAAAGCGGCGGCGAAGCCAAACACTTCATCGCCGAGGGCAACGTCCTAGTAGACGGCGAAGTCGAACTCCGCAAACGCCGCAAGGTCCGCAACGGCCAAATCGTCAGCGGCGACGGCTTCGAGATCCACGTGGTGGCAGGCTAGCTCGCACGCCCATTTGACGCCCGCTCCACTGCACGCAGGCGCCACAGGTCGGAGACGCCGGGCTTGCTGCGCGGCACACTACTCGCGCGGTCGAGGTATGGATCTCACGGTCCGTCGTACAGCCGCCGAACCAGTTCACGCATCTGTACGGTGCTGATTTCGCCACGCGCCCATCGTTCAGCGATGGCCTCGACATCGGCGCCCATCGTAAGCCCTTCAGCCTGCACCGATACCAACGCTTGCGTCAGTGACCGAGCTCTCTCAGCAGTCAGTTCGCAGGGCACTTTGAATAGCTCCTTTGACGTAGTCGTGGCAGCAAGGGTGCCGCTAAAGGCCCCGCAATGGCGGAATGGTGAGCCTCTCAGGTTGTCAAGGCTTGGGCGAGCATGAGGCCGAGGGTGGCGGAGCCTAGGGCGGCTATGAGGCTGGCGGTGATGTTGGCGGTGGCGTAGAAGCGGAAGCCTTCCTGGGCTAGGCGGATGGTTTCGTAGCTGAAGGTGGAGTAGGTGGTTAGGGCGCCGCAGAAGCCGGGGCCGAGCAGGGCGGTGACTTGGGTGGTGGCGGGGAGGCCGAGGAGGAGGCCGAGGATGAAGGAGCCGGTGACGTTGACGGTCAGGGTGCCCCAGGGGAAGACCGAGTCGTGGTGGGACTGGATGAAACGGTCGGTGAGGTAGCGGAGGGGGGCGCCGATTGCGGCGCCTAGGGCTACGAGGAGGGCGGTCATCTGATGACTAGGCGGGCGGTCACGGTGATGCCTGTCCAGGCGGCCAGGAGGGCGCCGATGAGGGTGGCCGCTGCGTAGAGGAGGGCGGTGGTGGGGGCGCCGTTGGTCATCGTCTGGTGGATGTCCAGGACATATGTGGAAAAAGTGGTGTAGCCGCCGAGGACGCCGACGCCTAGGAATGGGCGTAGGAGGCGGGCGGTCCATACCTCGGTGATCAGGACCATGAGGATGCCGATCAGGAGGCAGCCTGAGATGTTCACCAGGAAGGTGGACCAGGGGAAGCCGCCGGGTGGGTGTGGGAGTGCCACGCCGATGCCGTACCGGCCGAGGGCGCCGAGCACGCCGCCGGCGGAGATGGCGGCGAGCACGGGGAACGGCGTCGGGCGCAGTTCGGCGCGCTCGGCGGGTACGTGGAGGTCGACGTCGGAGTCGATGGGTTCGCGCATCGCGAAACCAGCATCGGTCACAAGCGGGGTTCCGCGCAAAACACCGTGCCGTTGCCGGAGAGTTCCAGGGCGCCGTCGGAAGCGGCGGCGAAGACGGCCTCCGCGGGGTGCAGTTTGAGCTCTTCCTGGGCGGCGTTCCGGATGCTTACGACGCCGTCGACGCAGATGAGGATGCGCGGCTTGTCGCCGGGGACGTGGTAGGCGTCGCCGGGGGTGAAGCGCCGGAGCTGGAACTCCGGTGACGGCGTGAGGTAGACGTCGGCCACCGGCTCGATGGCGGCGGGCTGCGCGGCGGGGTCGGTGATGCGGAGGAGTTCTTCGATGTCGATGGGCTTGGGGGTGAGCCCGGCCCGCAGCACGTTGTCGGAGCTGCCCATGATCTCCACGCCGAAGCCGTCGAGGTAGCAGTGCAGCACGCCGGCACCCAGGTAGAGGGCCTCGCCGGGGGCGAGTTGGTGGTGGCGCATCAGCAGGGGGGCCAGGACGGCGGGGTCGTTCGGGTACTGCTCGGCCAGCTGGGTGACCAGGTCGTGGTCAGCCGTCCGTACCAGGTCGTGGACCAGGGCGGGACGGTCGGCGGCGGGCCAGCCGAGCAGGATGCGGAGAGCGGCGAGCACGTCGCCGGAGGCGAGGGCGTCGGCGATGGGGGTGAGGGCGGGCAGGCCGAGGGCGGCGACCAGTTCCGCGGCCTCGCCGGGCGGGCGGAACCCGGCAAGGGCGGAGAAGGGGGTGAGCGCACAGATCATCTCGGGCTTGGGCCACGGATCGGAGTAGTTGTGGTCGCCCCGGCAGAAGCCTTCCGCGGCCTGCTCCAGCGACGGGTGGACCTGCATGGAGAGCGCCCGATCCACCGCGATCAACTTCAGCAGGTACGGCAACCGCTCCCCGAACCGCTCGATCACGGCAGCCCCGAGCTCGGCCACCGGATTCGCGGCGATGACGTCGGGCAAAGAGCGCTGCGACCCGTCGCGCGACAGCAACGATGGGCCGGAGGGATGGGCGCCGAGCCACATCTCCGCCTCGGGACCTGCCGCGGACCGCCCGGTCAGCGCGGCGATGGCCGTGCGGGAGCCCCAGGCATAGTCCTTGATCGGATTGGTCAGCAGGTCCACGTGGCGTCCTTCGGTATGTCAGCGGGCTATTCAGCTCTTATGTTGTCAATGTCAAACGAACCTGGGCTAATCCACAGGAACATTCCTCGCACATCGGCGAGGTCCTCCAGTGAACAGGACATGGCCGAGGTGAGATCGATCTCCACGGGAACGACGCTGTCCTGGTTGGCCCAGGTGAAGTTGGACTGGCACCAGGTGAATCCTGGCCCGAACTGCAGGGCCACCGCCACCGACGTGCCCGCGGGGCCGGTCTTCAGGTCCCACTTGAACTGCGACTTGTTGGCCAGGTTCACCGGTTCCGGGAATGTCGCCCCGAACCAGGCGCCGCCGGTGGAGTTGATCCGGAGGCCGGAGACGCCGTCGGTCGCGTATGCCGAGGTCTGCTCGACCGAGCCCGCGTCGGGCTGCCAGTTGCCGGGAGCCCAGCCCTGGACGCCGTCCTCGAAGGAGAACAGCTTGATCGCGCCGGTCGGGTCAGGCTTCACGGTGACGGTGATGTTGGCCACGTTGGAGGTGCGGCCGGCGGCGTCCTTGATCGTGTAGTGCGCGGTGGCGCGGCCGGCGAACTCGGCGGGCGGCGTGTACGAGACCTTGCCGTCGACCAGCGTGAAGTCCCCGGAACTGGTCTGCCGCCCGGCGGTGGCCGGATCGAGGTCGATGGTGCTGGCCTTCACATATGTCCGGTATGCGATGTCGTTGGCGGCCACGTCCAGCGTCGCCCCGGTGCCGAATTCGACGGTGGTGGCGTCGTGATCGGCTACCGGCGGCAGCGAACGCTGCCCAAATGCGAGTTCGGTCCCGGCGTTGGTCAGCGTCTGGCAGACCGGCGACGGACAGTAGACCGTGAAGCCGTCATAGTCCGGATAAAGCGTGTTGTCGTCCTGGATGCCGGACAGGATCCAGTACAGCCAGCCGGTGCCACCCGACGACCGCACCGCCTCGGTCCACTCCTGGTAGACGACGTTACGGGTGGCCTTGTCGCGCAAACCGAACTCGCCCAGCAGCGATGGCTTGCCGAGCTGGCGGGCCTTCTGGATGTGACTCTTGATCCACTCGGTGCCCCAGGCGGCGTCCTTCAGCCAGCCGTCCGGGTAGAGGTGGAAGGACATCACGTCCACGGCGGGCAGCTTGGTCAGCGCGGTGTTGTCGACGCCCTCGCCGCAGTTGATCGTCCAGTCCGAGCTGGTGGGGTCGGTGCAGCGGAAGCCCTCGTCGCCGACGCCGACCAGGTGCTTGCCGTCCTTGGACTTGATGAACCTGGTCATCTCGTCGGCCCAGGTGGTGAGGGTCTGCGGGGTGCAGGTGGCCGACGGCGGGTAGAGTCCTGAGCCCTTGCAGCGCGGCTCGTTGCCGAGCTCCCACATCATGACCGTGGGGTCGTCCTTGTATTTGACGCCGGTCAGCGTGTTGGTGCGGTTGAGGACGTGGTCGATCCAGTCCTTGTACCAGCCGCGGATGGTGGGGTCGGTGTAGAAGTCGTCGTGGTTGTCCAGGCCGGCCCAGCGGACGTACTGGTCGATGCCGCCGAAGTCCGCCCAGTTGTTGGTGAACGGGATGATCAGCTTGATGCCGGCCTGGCGGGCCTTGTAGAGGACGTAGTCGAGGCGTTCCAGGCCGTCCGCGCCGTCGTTGTAGGTGGGGCGGGTGCCGTTCCAGTACTGGAAGTAGACGCCGTCGGCCTTGCCGGCGACCGAGTTGCTGCCGTCCTGGTTGCCGATGTCGAGCCAGCCCCAGGTGCGGATGACGTTGAACTTGGCGGCTGCGGCGTCGGTGAAGACGTCGTCGGTCATCAGGCGTGATTTGTAGTGCAAGTAGTAGTTGTTGGTTCCCGAGAAGTGGAACTTCTTGCCGTTCAGCACCAGGTCAGCGCCCTGGCGTTGGACGAAGCCGTCGTTCTGGTGGGTCGCTGAGGCCGCTGGGGTGGCGATCAAGGCCGCCGATAACGCCATGGTCAGGATGGCGGTGAATCTCACGGTTGCTCCTTCAGGATGGTCGATCCCCGAGAACGAGGGCCGCGGCGCCGTACAGGCCGGCGTCGCGGCCGAGTGAGGTGGCGTCCACGCGCAGGCGGTGCAGGAAGCCCAGGCCCGCCTGGCGCGCGATGGCCTGGCGCAGCGGGACCATCAGGGTCGGGCCCGCCGCGGCGACGCCACCGCCGATGACAACGTTGTCAATGTCAAAGAGGGCGGCGGCGGTGAGGATTGCCGTGCCGAGGGCGTCGGAGGCGCGCTGGAAGGCGAGTTTGGCCACCGGGATGCCGCGTTTGGCGTCGGCCGCCAACGAACGCGCGTCGACCGCGCGCCCGGCCCAGAAGGCGGGTTCGACCGCCCGCCGCCAGCCGTTGTCGAGCGCCCAGCGCACCATGCTCGGCCCGCTGGCGATCGTCTCCACACAGCCGGTGGCCCCGCACGGGCAGGCATCCCCATCCCGGTCCACACTGATATGACCGATATGTCCGGCATTTCCGGTGGGGCCGAGGAAGGGCTGGCCGTCCACGACCACGCCGCCGCCGATCCCGGTGGACACGACGATGCCCAGCAAGGTCTTGTACGGCCCCGCGTCCGAAGCCCGCTTCCCGTACGTGCCCTGCCACCATTCCCCCAGCGCCATGCACTGGGCGTCCCCCGCCAGCCGCACCGGCAGCTCGGGCAGTAACTCGCTCACGGTCTTGACCAGGGGAAACTCCCGCCAGGACGGGATGTTGACCGGGCTCACCGTGCCGCCGAGCACGTCCAGCGGCCCGGCAGACCCGATGCCCACTCCGGTCAGCCCCGAATCCCCGGTCAGCCCGGGCACCGCGATCCGGCCGACCAGTTCGGCCAGCGTCGCGGTCGCGTCCGGGCCCACCGGCAGTTCCAGCCTGGCGGTGATCACCCCGGTGGGCTCCACCATGGCCGCCGCGAACTTCGTCCCTCCGATGTCGATCGCCAGAACCGTCATGTTCCGCCCCTCCGTTAAGAGAACTTTTCCGGAACCATCCCATATCGGGCTTTAGGGCATCACACGTGGGCCTCGTTGACACAGCGCAGCACCGGATAGGCGGTGAGCTCATCCGGATCCACGTCTCCGGACACGTGGAAGGTGGCCGTGTCGCCGGGGAGCAGGGTGACGAGCTGGTCGTCCACGGTGGCGTCGGGATCGAGCCGGTCGGGGAAGATCGCCAGCTCGCGGACGATGGTCCTGGCGGTGATCGAGACCCGCAGCCCCCCGTCGGCCGGCTCGGTGGTCGCCTCGAACTCGGCGGGCGGGAAATCGGTCGCGGGATCCTCGGTAAAGAAACGCAGCGCCCGCGCGTCACCCAGCACGGCGACCAGCAGTTCGCGGGCGGGGTCGGCAGCCGTCAGCGAACCGGGCAGCGGGACGGCCAGGGTGCCGCGCGCGGGCACGGTGACCGGGAGGTGCTCCTTGGCGAGCGTCTCCCCGGCGATCGTCTGCCGGACCACCGCGAGTTCCCCCGCCCACTCCTCGCCGGTGTCGTTGACCACGACGAGCACGTCCCCGTCCACCCCGTGCGCCGCCCCCACGGACGAGTCCTGAAATGTCAGCAATCGGTCGGCGAAGGCGCGGCGCATGCCGTACCAGAGGGGTTTGCGGCGGGCGTCGCCGTCGACGGCGGCCCAGGAGGTCACCGGCCAGCAGTCGTTGAGCTGCCAGACGATGGTGCCCATGCAGTACGGCGCCAGCGCCCGGAACCGCTCCACCCCGAACACCATCGCGCGCGCCTGGTTGAGCTGGGTGTAGTAGTGCCAGTCGTCGAAGTTCGACGGCTCCGGCAGATGCGAGCCCAGACCGCGGAGCAGTTTCCCGTTGCCGTCCACGGCCTTCTGGTGGTGCATGACCCCCTTGGACGTGGGCGCCAGCGGCTCGTCACTGACCGACCTGCGCAACGTGGCGTACGTCGGCGGCCCCTGGAACCCGAACTCCGCCACGAACCTCGGCTGGTAGGTCGCGTAGAACGTGTAGTCCTCTCGGTTCCACACCGTCCAGATATGCGTGGACCCATGCGCCGGATCATTGGGCGCCAACTCCGGCGACCCGGAATACGGGCTCCCCGGCCAGTACGGCCGCGTCGGATCCAGCTCCCGCACCACCCGGGGCAACAACTCGTAGTAGAACCCGGAACCCCAGCTACGCGCCTCCAGCTTCTCCTGCCAGCCCCAGTCCGCGTGGCCCTCGAGGTTCTCGTTGTTGCCGCACCACAACACCAGGCTCGGATGGTTGGCCAGCCGCGTCACCTGCTGCCGTGCCTCGGCTTCCACCTCGAACCGGAAGGGCCCTTCCTCCGGGTAGGCCGCGCAGGCGAACGGGAAGTCCTGCCACACCAGGATGCCGAGCGCGTCGGCCAGGGCGTAGAAGTCCTCGCTCTCGTACAGCCCGCCGCCCCACACGCGCAGCGTGTTCGCCCCGGTTTCGACCGCCTGCTGGAACCGCTGCGCCAGCCGCTCGCGGGTCACCCGGTTGGGAAAGCAGTCGTCGGGGATCCAGTTGAAGCCCTTCATGAAGACCGGCACGCCGTTGATGATGATCCGGAACGCGTCCGGTTCCAGTTCGACCGTGCGGAAGCCGATCTCCTTCGTCCACACGTCGTCGCCGAGTTGCACGGTCAGCGGGTAGAGCGGCTGCTCGCCGTACCCGCGCGGCCACCAGAGGTCGGGATCCTGGACGGTGAGCGAGACCACTGCCGTTCGTTCGCCGGGCGCGAGCCGTACCTGCTCGGACACGCCCGCGACGGACGCGGTCAGGGTGAGCGGGGCCTGGGTGGCGCGGTCGGCGGTGACGTGCACCTCGACCTGGCCGACGCCGTCGGCGACCGTGACCAGCGGGCGGACCTCGGCCAGCCGGGCGGTACTCCAGGTGTGCAGGTAGATCGGCCGCCAGATGCCGGAGGTGACCACCGTCGGGCCCCAGTCCCAGCCGAAGTTGCAGGCCATCTTCCGGATGAACTGGTACGGCTGGCCATAAGCCCCTGGCCGGTCTCCGAGCGCGGCCCGCTGCCGCTCCGCATACGCGTACGGCGCCTCGAAGAGGATCTTCAGCGTGTTCCGGCCCTCCACGAGCAGGTGCTTCGCCGGAAACCGATAGGAACGATGCTGGTTCGCGGTCTGCCCGATCTGCACCCCATTGAGGAGCACCGTGGCCACCGTGTCCAGGCCCTCGCAGACCAGATCGGCCCGCTCATCCTCGGTCCCGTCCCAGACGAACGCGGTCTCGTACGACCAGCCTGTCCGCCCGATCCAGGTCAGCCTGACTTCGTTGTCGTCCAGATAGGGATCGGCGATGATCCCCGCCGTCAACAGGTCGGTGTGCACGCATCCGGGCACCGTCGCCGGGAGTCCCGCCACGACCGGGCGCGACTGCCCGGTCGAGGAGACCGCCGTGACGGCCCAGCCTTCGTGCAACATCGTGATCACACGCCCTCCCACTTCCTGTGCAGTTGCGGCACCGAGGCGAGCAGCTTCCTGGTGTAGGCGTGCTCCGGCGTCTCGAATACCTTCTCCGTCGGGCCGTACTCGACGATCCTGCCCTGGTGCAGGACCACCGTTCGCTCGCTGATGTAGTTGCCGAGCGCGAGGTCGTGCGTGATGAACAGCACGCCGAGGCCGCGGGATTTCAGGTCGGCCAGCAGGTTGAGCACATCGATCCGGGTGGAGGCGTCGAGCATGCTGGTGATCTCGTCGGCCACCAGCAGGTCGATGTCCAGCAGCAGGGCCCGCGCGATCAGCAGCCGCTGCAGCTGGCCGCCGCTGAGCTGGTGCGGGAACTTGTTCAGCACCTGACCGGCCTCCAGCCGGACGTCGTTGAGCGCGGCGGCCACCTTGTCCTGCCAGATCCGGTCCGCCTCCTTGGGGAAGTAGACCTCTTTGATCATGCTGAACACCCGATCGGCCTTGAAGATCGGGTTGTACGAGCTGAACGGATCCTGGAACACGCCCTGGATCTTGCGGTAGTAGGCGCGTTTTTCCAGTTTGGTGACGTCGTCCCCGTCGAAGGTGATCGTGCCCTTCTGAGCGGACATCAGCCGGAGCACCATCTTGCCGATCGTGCTCTTGCCGCTGCCGCTCTCCCCGATCAGCGAGACGACCTCGCCCCGGGCGACCTCGAAGCTCACCTCGTCCACGGCCGTCATGGTCTTGCCGCCGAAGGCGCCGACTCTGAAGACTTTCGAGACTTCCTGGAGTTTCAGCATCATGCCTTCCAGCACGCGACGAAATGATCCTTCTCGACCTCGACGGCCGGGGGTTCCTCCCGGCATTTGTCGAAAGCGAGCGGGCAACGATCCTGGAACCGGCAGCCGACCGGCGGATTGAGCAGCGAGGGCGGATTGCCGGGAATGCCGGTCAGCTTCTTCTCCGCGTAGCGAACCCCGACCTCGGGCAGCGAGGAGATCAACAGCTGCGTGTACGGATGGCGGGCCCGATTCACGATCGTGTCCGCGGGGGCCTTCTCGGCGAGCTTGCCCGCGTACATCACCATGATCGTGTCGGCCAGCTGGTTGGTCAGCGAGATGTCATGGGTGATGAAGATCATGCTCTTCACGAAGCCCAGCTCGCGGAAGCCCTTCAGCGTGGTGACCACGGCCTTCTGGGTGGACACGTCCAGCGCCGAGGTGATCTCGTCGGCGATCAGCAGGGACGGGTTGAGCAGCGTGGAGATGACCATCACCATGCGCTGCTTCATCCCGCCGGACAGCTCCAGCGGATACTTGGTGAGCACGTCCCTGGAGAGTTCGACCAGGTCGAGCCGCCGATGCAGCTCGTCGGTGTCCACCGTGACGCCGCGCGAGTCGAGCAGCTCGCGGACCATCCGGCCGATCTTGCGGGTCGGGTTCATCGCGCTCATCGAGTACTGCGGGATGATCGACACCTCGGTGAACCGGAACGGGTTCATCTTGACCGTGTCCCCGATCGGCAGGTTCTCGCCGTCGAGTTCAACCTGGCCGCCGACGAGCTTCATCCGGCCGTCCATCCGGATCAGCGCCTTGCCGAGCGTGGTCTTGCCGCAGCCGGACTCCCCGGCCAGGCCGAGGATCTCGCCGTCCGCCACGTCGAAGCTGACCCCGTCGAGGGCCTTCACGTCGCCGCGAAGAGTCCGGTAATAGACCCTTAAATCCTGCACACTCAGGGTCATCTAGAGCTCCCTCAGCTTGGGGTTGAACACCTCGTCGAGGCCGACGTTCGCGACATAGAGGGCGCCCACGATGGCGGTGATCGCGGCACCCGGCGGGACGAACCACCACCACATGCCCAGATGGAGCGCGCTCCACTGGTTGGCGTGGTTGAGCATCACGCCGAGCGACACGCCGTCGGTCGGGCCCAGGCCGATGAAGTCGAGGGAGGACGCGATCAGGATGGAACTGCCGAACAGCAGGATGAACGTCATGAACAGGTAGGAGCTCATGTTCGGCGCGATCTCCCGCAGGATGATCTTGCCCGTGCGCACCCCGCTCAGCCGGGCCAGATCCACGAAGTCGCGGCTGCGCAGCGAGAACGTCTGCGCCCTGATCGCCCTGGCCACCCAGGGCCAGGAGGTGAGGCCGATGAACAGGGCCTGCATGCCGACGCTGCGGATGCCCAGGTAGGCGTTGATGATCAGCAGCACGGCCAGGGTGGGGATGACCAGGACCACGTTGGTGAGCATGTTGAGGATCTCGTCGACCAGGCCGCCCCGGTAACCGGCCACGAAACCGATCACCATGCCGATGAGCGCGGCCAGGCCGCCGGCGAGCAGCCCGACCACGAAGGCGTTGCGCACGCCGTGCACGAACTGGGCCAGCACATCCTGGCCGAAGGTGGTGGTGCCGAGCCAGTATTCGCCGTCCGGCGGCATCATGGGCTGGCCGACGTACTCCATCGGCGGGCGATCCACCAGGAACGGCCCGATGATGCCGATGAGGAGAAATATCGCGACAATGCCCGCGCCGAGCAGGAGCTTTCCGTTCCGTACGGCGAAGTAGAGGGCTTCCCGTCGCACGGTGACCGGGGGTGTGCCCGGATCCGGCGCGGTGATCGCGGTGATCGGATCGGTGGTGGTCATGTGGTCGCCCCTGTCATTCCCGCCCGGGTCCGCGGATCGACGATCACGTACACGACGTCGATCACGAAGTTGGCGATCAGCACGCCCAGGACGATGAACAGGAAGGTGCCCTGGAGGAGGAAGAAGTCCTGGTTCTGGATGGCCTTGAGGATCAGGCTGCCCAGCCCCGGATAGGAGAACACGATCTCGGTGACCAGCGCGCCGGCCACCAGCACGCCCAGCTGCAGGGCCAGGCCGGTGATCTGCGGCAGGACGGCGTTGCGGAAGGCGTACCGCCGGATGAGCCGGTGCGGCGCGCCGAGCGCGGCCAGGTAGTTGGAGTAGTCGGCCTCCAGCTCATAGATGATCATGTTCCGCATGCCGATCGCCCAGCCGCCCAGCGCCACCAGGAACAGCGACACGAACGGCAGCAGCCAGTGCTGGAACAGGCTCCCGACGAACTCCCACGACAGGTTCGGCTGCATCGCGAAGCTGTAACCCCCGGCCACCGGCAACACCTGGAAGACGACCCCGAACCCCCAGCAGAGCAGGATCGCGATCCACATGTACGGCATCGCGGTCAGCACATACCCCACCGGAAGCACCGTGTTGTCGAGGATCTTGCGCCGGGCCGCGAGCGCGCCCGCCCAGTTCCCGACGAACCAGCTGAGCAGGATCGACGGGATCAGCAACCCCAGCGAGTACGGCACCGCGTCCATGATCACGTCGGCCACCGGCAGCGGATACGCCCAGATGCTGATGCCGAAATTTCCGGCGAACAGCGCTCCCCAGAAGTTGAAGTACTGCGCCAGGATCGGCTGGTCGAAGCCGAAGAGATTGCTGTAGTACTGCTGCATCGCCGCCACGGCCTCCGGGTCGGAGATGCGCGCCCTGGCGACCATGCTCGCCACCGGGTCGCCCGGCATGAACCGCGGGATCATCCAGTTCACGGTGACCGCGACGAAGAACGTCAGTGCGTAGATAAGCAGTTTCCGGCCGAAATATTGTCGCAAACCATCCTCCGGGGGATGTGTCCCCCAGCCTGGCCAGGCGGGGGATGCGGGCGGGCCTTGGCTGGCCCGCCCGATCCACTAGGTCCCGACTACGCGCCGGCGGGCTGGAGCTCGGTCAGCGTGAGCACGCCGCCCAGTTCGAGCCAGTTACGCCACATGGTGGGCGGCGTCTTGGGCGTGCCCGCAGCGTCGGACGGCCAGTTCTTCCAGACCGAGTTGCTGACCTGCGACCAGAGGCCGTTGTACCAGAGCGGGATGACCGGCATGTCCTCCAGCTGGATCTTCTGCAGCTGGGAGGTGATGGCCTTCATGCCCTCGACGTCGTCGGTCTTGGTGGCGTCGAGCTGGCCGACCAGATCCCAGGCCTTCTCGTTCTCGTACCGGCCGAAGTTCACGGTGTTCTGGAGCTTCTGCACCGGCATGTTGAAGACGTAGTCGTAGTAGCGCTCCGGCGTGTTCGACAGCTGGCGCTCGTTGTTGATGAGCATGTCGAACTTGCCGGTGCTGCGCTGCTCGACCAGGGCGTTGTAGTCGGGGAACTCGGGGGTCAGGCTGATCCCGACGTCCTTAGCGCTGGTGGCGATGACCCGGATGGACTCCATCCAGTCGGTCCAGCCGGTCGGCACGATGATCTTCAGGTCGATCTTCGAGCCGTCCTTGTTGTTGATGAAGCCGTCACCGTCGGTGTCCTTGTAGCCGGCGTCGGCCAGCAGTTGCTTGGACTTGGCCGGGTCGTAGCTGAAGCCCATCGAGCCGGTCACGCTCTTGTCGACGTACTTGTCCCACTGGGGCAGCAGGCCGGTGGGGTCGGCGGGCTTGACCAGGTTGCCGTACACG
Organism: Acrocarpospora macrocephala; assembly: GCF_009687865.1. Taxonomy (GTDB): domain Bacteria; phylum Actinomycetota; class Actinomycetes; order Streptosporangiales; family Streptosporangiaceae; genus Acrocarpospora; species Acrocarpospora macrocephala. Next base: position 37,758 of record NZ_BLAE01000035.1, on the reverse strand, counting down.
TTCTCGACGATGCGCTTGGTGTCCACCGAGAAGGCCATGGCCTTGCGGAAGGCGGGGTCGTCCATCGGCTTCTTCTTGGTGTTCAGCACCAGCCAGGCGGTGTTGGCCGACAGCATGAACGGCGCGTCCGCGTAGTAGGTCGAGACGCCGAAGTTGCCCCTGACCAGGTTGGCCACGCCGGGCAGGAAGTTGTTGCTGAGGTCCAGGCCCTTCTGCAGCAGCAGACCCATCGCGACCTCGTTGCTGGAGTTCACGATGTCCACGATGTACTTGGGCTTGACGTCCTTGCCGAGGGCCTTGATCCCCCACCAGTCGTCACGCTTCACCCAGGCCTGCCGGTCCTGGTCGTGGCTGTGGTAGTTGTACGGCCCGGTGCCGACCGGGTTCTCGTTGGCGAAGTCCACGACCTCTTCCGGCTTGACCGACTCCCAGATGTGCTTGGGCACGATCGCGCGCTGGTAGACGTGGTTGGCCCACTGCTGGTAGCGGGCCTCCTTGAAGGTGAACTTCACCGTCTGCGGGTCGACGACCTCGGCCGAGTCCAGGAACGTCCAGATGTTGTGATAGGGAACGGTCTCGATCTTGCCGAGCTCGAAGGTGAACTTCACGTCGTCGGCGGTCAGCGGCTTGCCATCCGACCAGGTGATGCCGGAGCGGAGCTTCAGGGTGTATTCCTTGTCGCCCGTCCACTCACCGCTCTCGGCCAGCCAGGGCTGGAACTTGTCGGTGGTGGCGTCGTAGAGGAAGAGCGTCTCGTACAGCAGGCCCTTGGTTCCGGTGGCCGAGTCCCACTCGCGGAGCGGGTTCCAGTTGGCCGGCGGGCCCCACATCGTGCCGCTCGAGTAGAGCGTCTCGTTCCGGGGGAACGACTTGGAGTCGGCGGGGGCCGCCGCACTCGCCGCGGGGGCGGAACCTTGCGTCGATGGCGTCGTGTCTCCGCTCGAACAGGCGGCGGCAGCCAGGCCGACCACCACGAACGGGATCAGAAACCGAGTTCGGTTTCGCATCGTCTTGTCTCCTTCCTCCTCGCGGGTCAGACCGCGCGGAGGTCCGTACATCAGCAGGCCTAATCCCCGATGGATCGACCGTGAGAGGTGGTGCCTTCACCTCTCCTGGACCGTACGTGGGAGCGCTCCCACGTCAGCAAGCAGCACGCTCCCGGCCCCGAACAGCCGCCGCGTGTCGACTCCCTTCCCGTCGTACGGGTGGCTGAACCGGATAAGTACCGTGACCGTAAAATCTGCATGTCAGGGGTGTCAATAGGGGCGAGATGAGGTGTGATGGCACCGAGACATTTGAATCAGGGGGCGTAGTAGGGTGTGCCCTGTTCGAGCAGGGACTAGACCGGTTCAGTGAACGTCAAGGTGGGTGTGTGAGAAGACCGACCATCGCGGACATCGCGCGGCAGGCGGGTGTGTCGAAAGGCGCGGTGTCCTATGCGTTGAACGGACAGCCCGGTGTGTCGGAGAGCACCCGGGCCCGGATCCTGGCGATCGCCGACGAGATCGGCTGGCGGCCGAACAGCGCCGCACGCGCCCTCAACGGCGCCCGGGCCAACGCGATCGGGCTCGCGCTGTGCCGCCCCGCCCGGATCCTGGGCATGGAACCGTTCTTCATGGAGTTGATCAGCGGTCTCGAGGCGGAGCTGTCGGCGCGGTCCTGCGCGCTGATGCTGCAGGTGGTCCGGGATCACGACACCGAGATAGCGGTCTACCACCGCTGGTGGGGCGAGGGGCGGATCGACGGGGCGATCGTGGTCGACCTGCACATGGACGATCCGCGCGTCCCCGTGCTGGAGTCGCTCGGCATGCCGGCCGTGGTGGTCGGGGATCCGTCCGCGTCGGGGTCGCTGGTGTCGGTGTGGTCCGACGAGCGGAGCGCGGTGCGGGAGACGGTGCAGTATCTGGCCGCGCTCGGGCACCGGCGGATCGCGCGGGTGGCCGGGCTGCCCAAGCTCATGCACACCGCGATAAGGGATCGGGCGTTCAGCGAAGCCGGGGCCGGGCTCGAATCGTGCGTGACCGTGCACACCGACTACACCGGCGAGGAGGGCGCACGAGCCACCCGCCGCCTGCTCAGCGCACCACACCGGCCGACCGCCATCGTGTACGACAACGACATCATGGCGGTGGCCGGCCTGTCGGTAGCCCAGGAGCTGCGACTCACCGTGCCAACCGACCTGTCCATCGTGGCGTGGGACGACTCCCCACTGTCCCAGGTGGTACGCCCACCGCTGACAGCGCTGAGCCGCGACATCCCGGCGTATGGGGGACATGCCGCCCAACTGCTGCTGGCCTTGATCGACGGGACCGAGGTGGCGGCCTTGGAAGACCAAGCGGCGCGTCTCAACCCCAGAGGAAGCACCGGCCCGCCCGCCGCCTAAGAACACCTACAGAGTGCCGCAGCCGCTGTTGGCGCCGGTGCGGCGAGAACCGTCACCTGCGTTAACGGCGCCGGATAACGGCGAGCAAGCCGACGACCTGCTCGTGCCGTCAGACCCTCCAATTCACAACTTTTCCTGAATTTTCGGCGTCTAAGTGTGTGCTGGTATTGCGACCCGAATCTGACGTTCAGGATCGGTCGCTACACTGCCGATTCTCGCCGACCCCCCTTCAGGAGTGAGCACGTGAGTGCTGTCGACGTGCGCCCGGCGCCGAAATGGCGGGCGTGGGTATGGGCATTCGTGGCCGCGGCTACCGGCGTCCTGACCGGAGTGGTGACCTTCCTGGTCACCGGCGTCGTGACGCTCACGAGCAACGTGACCCGCCAGGTGGTCACCGAGGCGGACCTCGGCCCGCGCCCGGTGAAGATCGCCACCGAGGCGATGAACGTGCTGCTGGTGGGGTCGGACAAGAGGGACGGCGCCAACGCCCGCTACGGCAAGTTCGGCGGCGAGCGCACCGACACGATCATCCTCGCCCACGTCTCCCCCAAGCGGGACGGCGCGCTGCTGATCAGCTTCCCCCGCGACTCCCTGGTCAAGCTCCCCAACTGCCCGGCGCGCGCGGGCTTCCCCGGCCAGCGCGCGCACGTCGGCATGATCAACGAATCGTTCAACTCCGGCGGCATCGGCTGCACCTGGAAGACCATCGAGAACCTCACCGGCATCCGGATCGACCACTTCGTGAAGGTCGACTTCACCGGTTTCAAGGAGATGGTGAACGCGCTGGGCGGCGTACCCATCTGCGTGCCGGCACCCGGCATCGCCGACAAGAAGGCGCTGCTCACGCTGAGCGCCGGCCGGCACTTACTCACCGGCGAGCAGTCACTCGGCTACGTCCGGGCCCGCTACAGCCTGGGCGACGGCTCCGACATCGGGCGGATCCAGCGCCAGCAGATGTTCCTGGCCTCCATGGCCAAGAAGGCGATGAGCGGCGAGACCCTGACCGACCCGGCCCTGCTGTTCGACTTCCTCGACGCGGTCACCCGGTCGATCACCACCGATCCCGCGCTGTCGGTCGGCGTCATGAAGGATCTCGCCCTCAGCGCGAAGGGCATCACCGCCGGTCAGATCAAATTCGTGACCACACCCTGGCGTTACTCGCTGACCAGTCCCGGCCGGGTCGAATGGGTGCAGCCCCAGGCCGACCGCCTGTTCAAGATGGTCGCCTCCGACACGGTCGCCCGCGACCTCACCACCGGCGAGCAGAAGATCCCCAAGTCCCAGGTCCACGTCATCGTCCAGAACGCCTCCGGCCGCGCCAGCCTCGGCACGATCGCCGCCGCCAACCTGGAACAGCGCGGCTACCACATCGTCCGGGTCGAGCAGGCGCCCAAGTTCGCCGCGAAGACGGTGGTCAAATACACCCCCGTGGGCGTCGCCCGCGCGTCCCGCCTGTTCCGCGAGATCCAGCAAACAACAACATCCCGCATCGAATCCGGCACAACTCCGCGTGTGGTTCTGGTCCTCGGCGGCGACTGGCAGGGCCTCAAACCGCCGAAGACCCTGGACGACATCGACAGTTTCGACGCAACTCACGACACGTGCGGTTGATCATTCAAAGCAAAATGACGCTGCGCAACTAGCCTGTTACTAGCCCTGAGAGGTAGACATAGTGGGGCATAACGGACCGGGAGTGTGAATGGGCGGAAACAGGAGCCTCTGGCGTGCTTTGGGGCTGACTCTGGGTTCCGCCGTGCTCTGGGGTATCGCGCATCTGTGGGTCGGCCGTACGCGCACCGGCCTCGCCCTCGCCGCGATCTACACGCTCCTGCTCGCGACCGGCATCGCGGTCGCGACCAGCTTCCGCTCCACCGTGCTCGCCCTGCTGGTACGGCCCGGCTGGCTGACCGCCACCGTCGTGGCCACCCTGGTCACCGCCCTGGTCTGGGCGCTCGTGATCGTCTCGTCGTACCGGCTGGTCCGGCCACAACCGCTGCACGGCACCCGCCGCCTGTTCGCGGGCGGGCTGGTGGGCGGGCTCTGCCTGGTGGTGGCGGCTCCATTGGCGTACGCCAGCCGGGTCGCCTACGTCTCGCACGACCTGATGACCACCGTCTTCCCCGACCAGTCAGCCTTCCCGCCGGACCGGGGTGACCACGTCGACTACCTGGGCAGCAAGCAGCGGATCAACCTCCTGCTGGTCGGCGTCGACGCCGCCAAGAACCGCCCCGGCGCCCGCACCGACAGCATGACCATCGCCAGCGTCAACACCAAGACCGGCCAGACCGTGCTGTTCAGCCTGCCGCGCAACCTGCAGCGCGTCCCCATGCCCGCCGGCCCCGCCAGAACCGCCTTCCCGGACGGCTTCACCGGCGGCGGCGCCTCACCCGGCCTGCTCAACGAGGTCTATCAGTGGGCCGAGGACAATCCGTCCCTGGTTCCCGGCGTCCCCGACCGCCAGCGGGGCATCACCCTGCTGAAAGCCACCGTCGGCGGCATCCTCGGCCTTCCCATCGACTACTACGCGATGGTCGACATGAAGGGCTTCGCCCAGATCATCGACGCCATGGGCGGCGTCACCGTCACCGTCAAGCAGGACATCGTCTTCGGCGCCTACCGCGAGGGCCTCGTCAAAGCCGGCACCCGCCGCCTCACCGGCGATGAAGCCCTCTGGTTCGGCCGCTCCCGCACCGACAGCGACGACTACGTCCGCATGGGCCGCCAGAAGTGCCTCCTGCACGCGGTCGCCAAGCAGGCCGACCCCCTCACCGTCCTGCGCGGCTTCGAACGGATCGCCACCGTCACCAAACGCTACGTCTCCACCGACATCCCCCAGTCCCTCCTGCCCTCCCTGGTCACGCTCTCCGCCAAGCTCAAGCTCACCGAGATCCGAAGCCTCCAGTTCGTCCCCCCGCTGATCAGCACCGGCAACCCGGACTGGACCTTCATCCGCCAGAAGGTCAACGACACCGTCAACGCCCCCGCGCACCCTGAGATGCCCTCGAAGCGCACCCTCACCCTGGCGCCGCCCGCCGACACCGTCTCCCTCGACGCAACCTGCGGCTGACTCAACCGTTCTCGCGCCCGACTCCCGCCGCTCACGGCCCGATAACGGATCCCCACCAAACTTGACGGAAATCTGGGGATCGCTTTAAATACAGATAACCCGACTTATTTAGTAGGAATCAGGGAGAAGCGCATGGATGCTCGCAGGATTCGCGGAGTGGCGGCCGCGTTGGTCGCAGTGGCGGTTACCGCGCTCGCGGCCGCCTGCGGCGGGGGTGGGGACTCCGCTGGGACGACGGCCGGGAGTGGGGAGCCGGCGCCGGCGGCGACCGGGGAGGTGCGGCTGGGATTCTTCCCGAACATCACGCACTCCACCGCGCTGGTGGGGGTCGAGAAGGGGTTCTTCACCAAGGCGCTCGGCAGCGGCGTCACGCTGAAGACCAGCACGTTCAACGCGGGACCTGCCGCGATCGAGGCGGTCTTCTCGGGGGCCATCGACGCGACCTACATCGGGCCGAACCCGGCGATCAACGCCTGGGAGAAGTCCAAGGGCCAGGCCATCAAGATCGTCGCAGGCGCCGCTTCCGGCGGGGTCTACCTGGTGGTGAAGCCGGAGATCAACACGATCGAGGACCTCAAGGGCAAGAAGGTCGCCACCCCGCAGCTCGGCAACACCCAGGACGTGGCGCTGCGCTACTACCTGGACGAGAAGGGCATCAAGACCGACACCAAGGGCGGCGGCGAGGTCTCGATCGTGCCGCAGGAGAACTCGCTGACCCTGCAGACGTTCGCGACCGGGGACATCGACGCCGCGTGGGTGCCGGAGCCGTTCGCCAGCCGGCTGATCCAGGAGAGCGGCGGCAAGATCCTCATCGACGAGCGCGACCTGTGGCCGAACAAGCAGTTCGTCATCACCCACCTGATCGTCCGGCAGGAGTGGGCCAAGGAGCACCCTGACCTGCTCAAGAAGCTGATCGAAGGCCACGTCGAGTCCACCGCGTACATCAAGTCCGACCCCGCGGGCGCCGCGGCCGCCGTGAACAAGCAGCTGGAGTCCCTGACCGGCAAGCCGCTCAAGCCGGAAGTGCTGGACACCGCGTTCAAGAACATCGAGTTCACCAACGACCCCATCGCCTCCTCCCTGATCGGCAGCGCCGACCACGCCATCAAGGTCGGCCTGCTCCAGCCGGTGGACCTGAACGGGATCTACGACCTGACCGTGCTGAACCAGATCCTGGCCGCCAAGGGAGAGACGGCGGTGACCGACAAGTGACCGCTCCTACTCAGGAGCTCGGTTCCGGCCGGACGGATGGGCAGCGGCCCGCCGTCCGGCTGGACGCCGTCTCCAAGGTGTACGGCCGGGGCGCGAGCAGCCTGCTCGCCCTCGACAAGGTTTCGTTAGACGCGGCCCAGGGCGAGTTCGTCTGCCTGCTGGGCGCCTCCGGCTGCGGCAAGAGCACCCTGCTCAACCTGGTCGCCGGCCTGGACCGCCCGACCACCGGCACGATCGAGACCGGCGAGCGCAAGATCGCCATGATGTTCCAGGAACCGGCCCTGTTCCCGTGGCTGACCGTCTCGGGCAACATCGAACTGGCGCTGCGCGTGCAAGGCCTGGACCGTACGGCCAGGCGGGCCAGAGCCGCCGAACTCCTGGACGTGGTGCACCTGGGCGGCTTCGCCAAGAAACGCCCGCACGAGCTGTCGGGCGGCATGCGCCAGCGGGTCTCCCTGGCCCGCGCCCTCGCCCAGGAAGCCGACCTGCTCCTGATGGACGAGCCGTTCGGCGCCCTCGACGCGATGACCCGCGACCTGCTGCACGACGAACTCGAACGCATCTGGCGGGAACGCAACCTCGCCGTCCTGTTCGTCACCCACAACGTCCGCGAAGCCGTACGCCTCGGGGATCGGGTGGTGCTGCTGTCCAGCCGGCCCGGCCAGGTCATCGAGGACTATCCGGTACGGCTGCCGCGCCCGCGCCGTACCGAATCGGCGGAGGTGGCCGAGCTGGCGGGCCGGATCACCGAGCGGCTCAAGGAGGAGGTGAGCCGGCATGGCCGTTGACGCGCCCGACCGGCTGAACGAGCAGATCGCCGGTCTCGACGCGCTGGAGATCCAGGTCAAGCGCAAGCGGGGCATCCCGGCCCTGCTGTGGGGCCGGATCTGGCCGATGCTGCTCGCGGTCGGCATCGTGCTGGCCATCTGGGAAGGCGTGGTGCTGGCCGGTTTCTGGCCGGAATACGTCTTCGCCGGGCCATTCACCGCGCTGCAGGAGCTGGGCGCCCGGCTCGGCACGGCCGAGTTCTGGCACGCGATCGCCACCACGATGCGCCGCGGCATCACCGGGTTCGCGCTGGCCATCCTGGCCGGCGTGGTGGTCGGGGCCGCGGTGTCGCGGGTCCGGCTGCTCCGGGCCGCGTTCGGCTCGCTGATCACCGGGCTCCAGACGATGCCGTCCATCGCCTGGTTCCCGCTGGCCATCCTGCTGTTCGGCCTGAACGAGAGCGCGATCACGTTCGTGGTGGTGCTGGGCGCCGCGCCGTCCATCGCCAACGGGCTGATCACCGGAGTCGACTACACGCCGCCGATCCTGCTGCGCGCCGGGCACGTGCTCGGCCTGCGCCGGGTCGCGCTCTACCGGCACCTGATCCTGCCGGCCTCGCTGCCGTCGTTCCTGGCGGGGCTCAAGCAGGGCTGGGCGTTCGCCTGGCGGTCGCTGATGGCGGGCGAGATCCTGGTGATCATCGCCAACCAGCCGTCCCTGGGCGAGCAGCTGCACTACGCGCGGGAGTTGGCCGACTCGGCCCGCCTGCTGGCCACGATGATCGTCATTCTGGTCATCGGAGTGCTGGTGGACGTGCTGTTCGGGGTGGCGGACAGCGCCCTGCGCCAGCGGTGGGGCCTGGACCAGCGGATCGGATGACCGCTGGTGCGCCTGTCGGCACGCACCCAATACGCGCTGCGCGCGGCGGTCGAACTCGCGGCCGCTCCCGGCGGGCCGGTGCCCGCGGAACGGATCTCCGTCGCGCAGCGCATCCCCCGCCGGTTCCTCGACAACATCCTGCTGCAGCTGCGCCGGGCCGGGCTGATCCACAGCCAGCGCGGCCCCGACGGCGGCTACTGGCTGGCCCGCCCCGCCACCGAGATCAGCCTGGCCGACATCATCCTGGTCATCGAGGGTGTCGCCCAGGAGAACGAGCGTTTCCCCGGGGTCTCGGAACCGCTGGAGAAGGTCCTGGGCGCGCTGCGCGAACACCAGGACAGCCTGCTCTCCGAGATCACGCTCGCCCACGTGGCGGCTGGTTCGTTGCCCAACCTGTCACGCTGATATGACGGAGTGAGCAGTAGGTCCCGTACGCCCCTCTAGTTATGGAAGACTCCCCATCCAGTGGTATTTGCCGTGTGCAGAGGCAGGCGTGATGGGAACTCCGGGTCAGCTGATCGTCAAGCGATATCGGCTGGTACGGGCACTCGGCCAGGGCAGCACCGGCATCGTCTGGGAAGGCCACGACACGCTCCTCGATCGCCCCATCGCGATCCGGGAGGTGCTCCTGCCCGCCGGGCTCCGGGAGAGCCGGCGACTGGCCCTCACCCAGCGCGTCACCCGGGAGGCCCGCCACGCCGAACGCCTCCGGCACCCGAACGTGGCCGCCGTCTACGACGTCGCCGAGGACGAGGGCACGCCCTGGATCATCATGGAATTGGTACGGTCCCGGTCCCTGGACGGGATCGTGGCCAGCGACGGCCCGCTGAGCCCGGAACGCGCGGCGGTCATCACCCGGCAGATCCTGGCGGCGCTCACCGCCGCGCACGCCGCCGGGGTCAGGCACGGGGACGTGCGCCCGGCGAACATCCTGGTCGGGCATGACGGGCGGGTGCTGTTAGCCGACTTCGGGGTGAGCGTGCTCGCCGACGAGCCGGCCTTCACCGGCCGGACGGGGGAACGTTCCCCTGCGCATGGCGAGGCGGCGAGCGCGACCCGCGGCGTGAGCGCGTTTCTCGCGCCGGAGCGCACCGGCGGGGAGGGAGCGCGGGATTCCTCTGACTTATGGTCGCTGGGGGCGAGCCTGTATCTGGCCGTGACCGGACGGCCGCCCGCGGCCGTGTGGCCGAGCGCGAAACCTGGGCAGGCCATGGGCGGGCCGGATCTGTCCGCCGTGCCCGCGGAGCTGAAGCCGCTGCTCACCGGCCTGCTGGCGCGCGATCCCAAGCGGCGCCTGGCGCCGGATGTGGCCGATCGGATGCTGGCCGAGTTCGAGCCGCCCGCGCCGCCGCCGGAGGTCAAGCCACGGCGGAGCCGGGCGCGGATGATCGCGCTGGGGGCCGCGTCGGTGGTGCTCGCGGGTGCGGTGGGCGGGTGGGCGTTGATGCGCCCCGAGCCGGGTGTCACTGAGACGTTGAGCGCGTATTCCTCCAGTCCGCCGCCTGTGTCCGCGGTCTCCGCGTCGCCGACGCCCTCGGTCAGTCCGGTGGCCGCGCCGCGGCTGAAGCTGTCGTGGTATGAGGCGCCCGCCGGATGGCGGGCGGCCGTGCCGAAGAAGTGGCGGCTGGAGGAGACCGAGTATTCGCTGTGGTGGCTCGACCCCGACGGCCGAGCCCAGCTGAACGTGGAGGTCACCAACCAGAGCGGCACCGATCCGCTGGCGGCGCTGCACGAGGCCGAGGCCTTCCTCTATCCGAATGTGAAGAACTACGAGAAGCTGCGGCTGCGGTCGGTGACGTCGAAACACGGCACCTCCGCCGACTGGGAGTTCACCTGGCAGCAGCGAAAGACTTCGGCTGACACGCATCTGGTCAAGGGCGTCACCTACCACCAGTACCGGCGGGTCATCTCCACCGGTACCACCACCAGCGTGCTCACCTGGACCACAATGGCCGACGACTGGGAACGCCTGCGCCCAACCCTGGTCCGGGTCTTCCGTCTGTACGAACCGCCGAAGGACCCCACCTGACGCCGCGATGATCGCGGTGGTTTCGTCGCCGGCGTGGTCTCGGCTGTGGTTTTGTATGAACCGCCGAAGGACCCTGCCCGACTCCGCGTGATCGCGGTAGTTCGTGTCCTGGCGTGGTCTCGGCTGTGGTTACTGCGCTTGTACGAACCGCCGAAGAGCCCTGCCTGACTCCGCGTGATCGCGGTAGTTCGTGTCCTGGCGTGGTCTCGGCTGTCGTTGCTGCGATCGGTTCATCCGCCGAAGGACCCTGCCTGACGGCCGCGTGATCGCGGTGGTTTCGTCTCCAGCGTGGTCTCGGCTGTGGTTGCTGCGATCGGTTCGATCCGCCGATGGAGCTCGACTGACGCCGCGGTGATCGCGGGATTTCCTGTCATGTCGTGGTCTCGGCTGTGGCTTCTGTCATCGGATCGATCGCGGGTTTCTGCGGTTAGAGGTCTGTTCTGGTGGGCGGGCCGCGGGCTCCGGGAACCGTGAAGGCCGCCATGTGGGTGTCGGTGTGGGTGAAGGCCGCGTGGCGTGCCGTCCGGGGGAGGTCCGCCCGGCTGGCCGTGGTCGAACTGTGGACGGCGCTGGTTTGGCCGGGGTTGCGAACGTGTGCGTACCAGGTGTGAAGTTTGTTGAGGTCGGTCAGTTTGACGCCCATGAAGGCTGGATTTGGGCCACTGTGGTCGGGTGCTCGGCTGATCGTGGCGTTGCTCCATAGCGACGATCGCACGTCCACCCAGAGGGGGCGGTGCGGTGTCATGACCACGACACCGCGGGCCCCTCGGGAGGCGTCCATGTAGTGGGCAGGCCGTTGCTGCGCATACGCGTCGGAAGCCGCCATGAAAGGCAGCACGAAAGCCGCGCAGAAGGTCAGTGACATGACCACGGCCGCCACCATGGTCCGTCTGACCGCTGAGGCGGTGCGCCGACACCGCCCAGCCAATGCCACAACTGACATAGACAATCCCCTATCAACAAACACGCATTCAATTACGGGGGGATTGAAGCTCTCAAGGGCTTTGATGCCCTGGGTTATTGCTGTTAAACACGTGACTGGTGTGACTCAGGTAAAGAACTTCGTTAGTGGCGGCGCACGGCACCTAAATGGGACTACCCGCCCGAAAGTGAATCCCTCAAAAAGCCGCATGACCGCTCGGAAGGATGAAACTTCCCGGAGTGGATTGCGGGAGACCGGTCGTGGGTGTTCCAGAATCTGGATGTTCTGCGAGGTACTCGCCAGCACCGGTTGTGCCGGTAGTGGCGGTTCCTCACGTACCGTCCAGAAGGTCGTTGTTGATTGCGGTGAATTCGGGAGAAGGGCCGGACGCCGGACCGAGATTGCGGAATCGGACATAGCCTGACCAGCTACGTCTTCGATGGATTCCGCGCGCTTCGGGAAAACGTTGCGCACTAGTTCGACGAGCGTGAGCACGAAGGTCGTCAGCAAAGCGAGGAGGCGCTTAACCCCCCAACCCGCCTGAACTTCCCAGAATCGGTACACACTTCCCCCTTAACGACGTTCACCGCCTGTCGCCAATTCGGGGGTGAAGACCTTCGGCCTCAATTGGCTGACGCATTGCGACAGCGCCAGATCTACCCCGCACCCCACACTCAAAACATCGAAAAATAAACGTCCACTTCTATCCCCAATGAAGCCTTTGAAGACCGTCCGCCCCAGCGTTTTCGTTGATTTCCGACTGCGAAGGTAATTACCGGGATATCAGGCTCGAAGAGATGGTCCCCGAGGCTCCGCAGGGGTTCAAGCGTTACGCGAGTCCTCCCACCCCCCAGCCCTCTGCCTCCCCTCAGGCTCCGCCCACCCCGACCACCACCATGGGTCCCCACACGACAACACAGCACCGCGGTTCTCCCACGCAATCCTTCGTTCCCCTCGGGCTCCGCCCGTCGCCGTGCCCGGGTCGTTCTCCCACCCACCCTCCCCCTTACTTGCTCCCGGGCTCCGCCCAGGGCCCCGCCCGGCCACGGCCGCTCCCCGTGGCCTCGCCCGGAACCGCACTATCCGCCGGACCGGTGGTTCCCCCAACGAGCCCTTTGATCTCGGGCACCGCCCCCCGCCATCCCCGTGGTCGCTCGAACGAAGCAAACCGAGGACCTGTTCTTCGCGGGTTGAGGGTCTGCGGGTTGGTGTCCTGCTCCTGATCGGGTGTGGCGGATGACTCTTCGGATGCCGGTGGGTAGGTAGATCTTTTCACGAGGCGCGTGACCTGCGGTTTTACCGCGGATCAAGGCCAGGTTTTGTCGTAGCCGCTGGATAGCGTGAGGGTGGTTGTTCGGATCCGCCGAAGCGAAAGGGGGGCGCCTTCATGCTCGGTTCTCCGATCGAGGTGCGGGATCCCTCCCGCGCGAAGGGCGTCCGCGGACGCGAACTGCCCGCGTTCCTGAAGGGCACCGTGCTGGACCCTGACTACGTCCCGCCCCAGCGTCCCGCCGGCGACACCCACGACGACGCGCACAGCGACCCACACGGCGACCCATACGGCGACACAGGGCAGCAGAACACGCCGCAGCAGAACACACGGCAGCAGTTCCTCCACGGCCGCTCCCCCGACTCTGGTCCTTCCCCCGAGCCTGGCCGCTCGGCCGACGCCGGTCGTTCCCCCGACCCTGGTCGCTCCACCGACTCTGGCTGCTCGGCCGGCGCCGGTCGCTCCGCCGATGCTGGCCGCTCGGCCGACGCTGGCCGCTCGGCGTGGCCGGAGGCCTGGGGCGAGTCGGTGGGTTCGGGGGTGCTGGTGGCCGCGTTCAAGCAGCTCGCCTCCCGGATTGCGGTGACCGACCTGCCCGAGGATGCCGGGTTGTGCGTGGGCGAGACCGAAGACCTGCTGTTCTCCCAGGACCGGCTGAGCTCGGCGATCGCCGCCCGGGTGGGACGAGTCCACGCCACCGGTGAGGCCAAAAGCGCCGGAAGCGGCGGGCACGCCTCCACCAGCACCTGGCTGCGCGCCTCGGCGGGCATGAGCGGCGGAGGCGCGTCCCGTCTGATCCGGCTGGCCACCCAGCTGGCCCGCCTGCCCGTCGTCCGGGACCGGCTGGCCTCCGGCACCCTCGCCGAGGGATCGGCGGATGCGATCAGCCAGGTCACCACCCACCTGACCGACGCCCAAGCAGCGCTGGCCGAGCCGATCCTGCTGGACTTGGCCGACACCGCCACCCCGGCCGAGATCGGCAAGGCCGGGCGATACCTGCGTGAGCTGCTGGACCCGGGCACCCTGGACGATGACGCCGAAACCGACTACGCCACCCGGTTCCTGCTGGTCCGCCCGTCCAGCACCGGCGGCGTGGAAGGGGAGTTCCGGCTGCCCCGGGAGGCCGGCGCCCGCCTGCGCGAGTTCCTGGCCGCCTACGCCCGGCCGAAAGGCAAAGACGACGACCGCCCACTCCGGGTCCGCCAAGCCGACGCCCTGTCAGCGCTGCTGAGCAAAAAGGTCACCACCGAACTGCTGGTCCTGGTCCGCGCCGAATCCCTCCCCACCGACCACCCCACCACCGACCACCCCACACGTGACGCCGACTCCACCCATGCGGCCTCCACCGTGGCGTCCGGCACGCCCGCCACGCCGACCACACCTGCCACGGGGGCGCCGCCCTCGCCGAGCACAGCCGGACGCGCCGACACCGCCGACCCCGACACCGCCGCGGCCGACACCGCCAACCCCGATACAGCTGCAGCTGGCACCGCCGACACCGCCGCGGCCGACACCGCCAACGCCGACACCACAGGCTCCAGCGATACCCGGCCCGGGACACCTCATGCCGGTGACGGCTCGACCTGCCGCGCGGGCGGTCCCCGCCACCCTGGAGGCACGGCTTCAGCCGGAGCGGGTGCCGACAGCATGGACACGGGTTCAGCCGGAGCGGGTACCGACAGCACGGACACGAACTCAGCCGGAGCGGGTACCGACAGCACGAGCACCGGTTCAGCCGGAGCGGGTCCCAGCAGCACGAGCACCGGTTCAGCCGGAGCGGGTCCCAGCAGCACGGACACCGGTTCAGCCGGAGCGGGCACCGACAGCACGGACACCGGTTCAGCCGGAGCGGGCACCGACAGCACGGACACCGGTTCAGCCGGAGCGGGCACCGACAGCATGGACAAGGGTTCAGCCGGAGCGGGTGCGGGCAGCACGAGCATCGGTTCAGCCGGGGCGGGTGCCGGGAGCGCGGGCACGGGTGAGAGGCCGGTGAGCGATGCATGCAGAACCTGTGGGCACGCGCCGGACCGGCTCGCACCCGGACTGCTGATCGCCACCGGGCAGCTGCTGCCCATCTCCGACGTCCACCGGCTCGCCCGGACCTCACGACTGGTCCGCATGGTCGTCAACGCCCACGGACGCGTCCTGGACATGGGCCGCGCCGTTCGCCTGGCCACCCCCGCCCAGCGGCGGGCCGTCCTGGCCCGCTACACCACCTGCTACCGCGAAGGCTGCCCCATCCCCGCCGACATGGCCGAAATCGACCACGTCAAGGGCTGGGCCGAGGGCGGCACCACCGACCTGGACCTTCTCGCCCCCGCCTGCACCTGGCACAACCGCGACAAAGCAACCCACCCCGACCGCTACCGCACCCGCCGCAACCACGACGGCACCTGGACCCTCCTCTACCTCGGCAAAAGCCGCTTCGCTGGACGATTCCGGCGCTGAACCGGACCGGCACGAGCACGCCACCCACCCAGGGCCGGGAACCACCCAGGCCGGGAACCGTCCGTGCCGACTGCGTGCCGACTTTGTGTGCCGACTCTCGTTTGGTCGGCGCCGACTTCGTCGGGTCCTTCGGCTTTGACAGCGCGGATGACCGCGTGCCGATCTGCGGGAGATCGCAGCACTAGATCGGAAGGTCGCGTCGGGCTTTGGCCATGAGGATCCGCGACGCGCGCCATCGCAACACGCGGGTGCACACTCCTCCCCGCTCCCGATAGCTGCCCCTCCGGGACTGTCAGGCGGGTTCAGCCAAGGGCGGCGCCAGCGGGAATGACGGCGCCAGCGGGAATGAGGATGCCAGCGGCGGTCCGGGCTCGCGGGGGCGTGTCGGGTAGTTGCTGAGGTGAGGCTGCCTCCCAGGTCCTGTGGTCCCTCTGGTCATGCCTCAAGTCCGGGGTTGAGCCGTTCCGCGTGGGCTGTTGCCAGGCAGGCGAGGGGCGTTCCTGATGCAGCGGAGGGAGCGAAGCCCCGCAGTTTCTCGGTTCAGTGCCAATGTGGGCGGGTGGGGAAACGACCTGGAACGACCTCCGGCTTCGTCCGTGGCAACCACAGTAAGGGCGCCACGGCGACTCCAGGGGGTCGAAGTGTGGCATGATGCCGAGTGACAGTGGAAACGGTTTTCACATTCACTCAGGAGTGCGCTCATGCGTGTGGCGTTCGTCGGTAAGGGCGGCAGCGGCAAGACCACGATGTCGTCGCTGTTCGCGAGGTACGCGACGACGGCGGGCCCGGTCGTGGCCATCGACGCGGACATCAACCAGCACCTCGGGCTCGCCCTCGGCATCGAGACGACGCCCCCGCCCATGGGCGCCCAGCTCACCGAGATCAAGGATTACCTGCGCGGCGACAACCCGCTCATCCCCTCGGCGGCGGCCATGGTCAAGACCACCCCGCCCGGCCGCGGCTCCCGCCAGCCCACCATCGACGACCTCTTCTTCCTGGACACCTTCGCCGTCCGCGACGGCGACCTCCACCTGATGGCAACGGGCCCGTTCAGCGAGGACGACCTGGGCGTCGCCTGCTACCACTCCAAGATCGGCGCAGTCGAGCTCTACCTCAACCACCTGGTCGACGGCCACGGCGAATATGTCGTCGTGGACATGACCGCGGGCGCCGACTCCTTCGCCTCCGGCCTGTTCACCCGCTTCGACCTCACCTTCCTGGTGGCCGAACCCACCCGCCAGGGCATCGGCGTCTACCAGCAGTACCGCGAGTACGCCGCAGGCTTCGACGTCCCCCTCGCCGTCATCGGCAACAAGGTGCAGTCCCCCGCCGACCTCGCCTTCCTGCGCGACCACGTCGGCGACGCCCTGCTCGCCACGATGACCCACTCCCCCGCCATCCGCGCCATGGAACAGGGCCACGCCTTCACCCTCCACGACCTGGAGCCCACCAACCTCGCAACCCTCGCCACCATGCTCACCACGCTCGACGCCCAGGAGAAGAACTGGCCTCGCTTCGCCCGCCAGACCGCCGAGTTCCACCGCAAGAACGCCCACTCCTGGGCCAATCTCGCCACCGGCACCGACCTAACCACCCAGATCGACCCCCACCACCAGTACGGCCCTGCCCCCGCCCACTTCTGAGAGCCCACAACGGATGAGCATGGTGCCGGGTTACTCGCCGTTATCCGGCACCGTTCACGCCAGTGATGGTCCTCGCCGTAACGGCGCCAAGAGCTGCGGCAATCGTGAAGGGCGCAGATCAGCTGACCGGACCCGATCACGCCATACCGGCGGCAACCGTGAGGGACACGGATCATCCGAACCGGACCCAACGGCAATCGTGAAGGGCGCGGATCGTCTGACCGGACCCCATCACGCCATACCGGCGGCAACCGTGAGGGACACGGATCATCCGAACCGGACCCAACGGCAATCGTGAAGGGCGCGGATCGTCTGACCGGACCCCATCACGCCATACCGGCGGCAACCGTGACAGACCCGGATTCCCTGAACCGGACCCACGGCAATCGTGAAGGTGCGGATCGTCTGATCGGAGCCGATCATGCCGTGCTGGCTCGGAGAGCGGCGGTAATCCGTTGGGGTTGTAGGACTTCACTGGGTGTAACGATCTCCTTTGGGCCGGGTGAAGCGTGGCGTTGGGCGGATATGAGTGTCGCCTCGCCGACAGGTGGAGGCGCTGAGATGCCGACATAGCGTCGGATCGATCTCTTTGAGTCAGATGGATCTCTTTGAGAGGAGAAAGCACATGTCGCTGACCGTTTCCAACGATCTGCTCGATCGGGCGCGGGAGGGGGATGTCGACGACGCGGCTTTCGTCGCCTGTGTTCGTGACTCGCTTCCCTACGCCTGGTCGGTGATCAGCGATCTGGTCGAGCAGCGTGCCACCAGCGGCGCCGAGTTCGCCGACAACCTCGTCCCGCCGCCGGACGAGTCCGCCCGCGGCCAGCTCCTGCGCTGCCTGGCCAGCGACTCCATGCGCGGCGCGCTGGAACGCCACTTCGGTATCCGGCTCGCCTTCCAGAACTGCCACCGCGTGGCTGTCTTCCACCCGAGCGCCACCGACGCCCTCACGGAATTTACCAGCCCCCGGGCCCAGATCCTGAACCAGAAGCCCGAACTCGTGGACTGTTAAGCGCGTTCCCGTGGCTCCGCCGCCAATCCCGGCGGGGCCACCCCTCAATCGGCTGAAGCGCGGCAATTGCCCTTCGCCCGCCAGGCGTTCCCGCCCGCTTAAGGTGACGCCACTACGGAAGGCCTCCAGGTAGGACCAAGACAGGCCAAGACAGGCCGTGGCCAGCGGGGCCACGCCGGGGAATTAGCCGAAGAGCGGCAATTGTCCTTCGCCCGCCAGGGCGTTTCTGTGGCGCTTGAGGTGGCGCCACTGCGGGAGGTCGTCCAGGTAGGACCAGGACAGGCGGTGGTGTGGAGTGGGGCCGAATTCGGCCAGTGCCTGCTGGTGTACGGGGGATGGGTAGCCCGCGTTGTCGGCGAAGCCGTACGCCTCGAAGCCGAGGGTGGCCATGTGGGTGTCGCGTCTGACCTTGGCGAGGACGGAGGCGGCGGCGACGGAGACGCAGGTCAGGTCGCCCTTGATCTCGCAGCGGACGGGCCACGGTGGGCCGAGGTAGTCGTGTTTGCCGTCGAGGATGACCGCGTCGGGGCGTACCGGCAGGGATTCCAGGGCGCGGCGGGCGGCGCGGCGGAGGGCTTCGGTCATGCCGAGGGTGTCGATCTCCTCGACGGTGGCCTCGCCGTGGCCGATGCCCAGAGCCCAGGCTTCGATCTCGGCGACCATGGCGGTTCGGCGTTTGACCGTGAGCATCTTGGAGTCGGTGAGACCCGCCGGCGGCTCGGACAGATCGGTCACCACCGCGCACACCGACACCGGACCCGCCCAGGCGCCGCGGCCCACCTCGTCCACCCCGGCCACGAGTTTGGCCCCACCGGCGCTGGTGAGCAGGCGTTCCAGGTCATAGGTGGGGGCATCCGTCACGCCGCACAACCTACTGGAGCAGAGGTTCCCGCCGAGACCCAACCTGGAGGTTGCATCGGCGGGTTACCTACACCGACACAGAGCGTGGTGCCGGTTTCAGACGTCTTTCCGACGGATGTCCTGTTGCATCGTCTGGAGATTGAGATTCAGGCAATCGAGCTTTCGCCATATCACGCGGGTCCCCCAGCGCCTCGCTTCATACGCCTGAACACGACCGCTGCTTTCCTGGCACGCTATTGTCCCCTTCACCTTTCGGATCCAGGTAAAGCCATCAGACCCAGGAACCTCCCTCGCCAGCCGCAGCACCAGAGCGCGGATGGACCGAACGGTGCGCGGCCGTCCTAGCCCTCGGGGGCGCAGGCCGCGCCGCAGCAGGTCCCGGTGCCAGCGCAGGATCGTGTCCGGGCGGACCAACAGCGTGAGCTGCCGGAGCTTGTCCATGGGGAGGTGGCGGAGCAGACCGGTCACCCGCTGCCCAGGCGAAAGCCCCGAGGCTAGTTGGTGATCAGGTCGAACTGCTCCCAAGGACCGATTGCGGTGCGATTCGCGATCAATGCCTGGGAACCGCCACCTTCGGCGCATACGTAGCGGCCGTTGGCTTGGGCGCGGAGGCTGATCGTGCCGTTCGGGTTGGTGACGACCTGGAAAGTCTCCCAGGGGCCGACGGCGGTCCGGTTGGCGATCAGTGGCTGGGTGCCCGCCGCCTCGGCGGCGACGTACAGGTTGTTGGCCTTGGAGCGCAGGGCGATGTTGCCGTTGCCCAAGTCCACGCGCT
The DNA here is from genome assembly GCF_009687865.1 of Acrocarpospora macrocephala. GTDB lineage: Bacteria > Actinomycetota > Actinomycetes > Streptosporangiales > Streptosporangiaceae > Acrocarpospora > Acrocarpospora macrocephala. The sequence goes on along the minus strand of NZ_BLAE01000035.1, from coordinate 18,486 downwards.
CGAAGAGTTCGGCGGTCGTGACCGTCGACTTGCTGGCGATCAGCGGGCCGTTGGCGGGAGCAGTGACGTAGAGGTTGTTGACCCGGGAGCGGAGGCTCACTCCGGAGGGGACGGGAGTGCCGGGCGGGCCGAACCAGTTCAGGTCCACCGCGTTGGCCATGGCCTGGAGGCCGGCGTCGTTGGGGTGCAGGTGGTCGCCGGGGTCGTACGCGGGAAGCAGGCGCTGGGGGTTGCCGGGATCCCGGGTGGCGGCGTCGAAGTCGACGAAGGAGTCACAGCCGCTGCCCGCGCCGCGCGCCCAATTGTTGTACGCGACCCGATGCGTCTCCACCGTCTGAGTCCAGCCGCCGGCGCCCTGGAACGGGGTCAGCGTCGCGCAGATGAACGTGATGCCGCGCGCATGCGCCCGGTTGATCAGGCTTTGCGCCGCGGCGATCAGCTGGCTGGACGTGGGCGGCGGATTGCTGGACGTAAGGTCGTTGATCGGATTGTCCGCGAAGATCACCCAGCGGACGTTGGGCTGGTTGAGCACGTCGCGATCAAACCGGTTTCCAGCGCTTTGCCCGGCTCCGTCAACCAGGAGCCGGTTGCCGCTGATGCCCTGATTGATCACTCCGACGGTACGGCCCGAGCCGTTGAGACGCGTGGCCAGACGGTTGGGCCAGCGCCGGTTGGCGTTGAAGCTGGAGCCGACACCGTCAACGATGGACGCGCCGAAGGTGACTACCGCGCCCGCCGCGTTTGCGTGGACCACGTCCAGATTGGCCAGGAAGAAGTAGTTGCCGAACTCCTGGACCCCGGTCAGGTTGGCGTTCCCGCTGACGTTGCCGGGGGCGACGTAGTTGCTCTGCGAACTCATCTGGTGGTAGGTGGCCCGGCCGGTAGCCGTGGGCAGGTGCACACTGACGGCCAGGTCGGACTCCGCGGCGACGTTCATCGCGATCTCGTCGCTGGCCGCCAGGCCGCCGACCGGGACGGTGATCGATTGCTGGCCGCCGAACGTCAGCACCTTGTCGGTGCTGACATCCACCGAAGATCCCGAGGTACGGCGTGCCACATGCACATTGCTGAAGGTCACCGGCCGGTTGCCGAAGGCGTTCGAGAGCTGCACGCGGATCGCCGTGCCGCTGATGCTGGTACGGATGATCTGCCGCAGGGTCTGGTTGGTGAACTCGCGGTCGCCGGTTTGCGGCGATACCGCCCAGGTGCCGGTCCAGGTCGAGGCCATGGCCGTACCGGTGGCCAACGGGGTGATCGCGAAGGCGATCACCATGAGAAGGACGGCCACGAGGGAGGTTGTGGACGGCCGGGGGACAGGGCTTCGGCGCATGGTGTCCTTCTTGTCAGGGGCAACCGGATTCGTGAATGGGCGGCCTTCATCGGTGATTCGGGGCCTGGCGTAATCACGGTGAGATTAAGCCGACACATCAAGGCCGTCAAGAGATAGATAGGATGTATGGGAGGCGTAATGTTGACTTACGATTCCGATACCGCCTAATTCCCCAGATGGCGAGGACCCTCGGTCGACTAGACATCGGATCTTCTACATTCTCGAATGGAATGGTAGGAACGCTTCAAAGGGGAAAATCGGGCGCGCGGCTTCGCCCCTGGGGCCGGTTCGGCTGCTGCCACCGGGGACGTCGACCCCGCCTAGGCGTCCCCAGCAAGGCGGAAGATGTCACGAAATATCCGGACTAGTCTTCGGCGACGGTCAGATGCGGCAGATCCGCCGCGAGATAGCGGGCGGCCACGTGCAGCGCCCGGAGCACGGCCGCCACCGAGGCCCGCTGCACGCTGGAACCCCGCGCGACGGCATAGATGCGACGCTCGATCTGCTCCCCGGGAAACTCCCGGACCACCACCCCGCGCACCCCGGCGGCCAGCGAGAGCGCGGGCACCGCCGCGATCCCGATCCCCTTGGCGACCAGGCTCAGGATCGTGCCGAGCCCTTCGAACTCCCACGCCACCGGAGGCGCGCCCCCGACATCGGCGAGCAGCCGGTCCACCGCCGTACGGGACGGTTCGCCTTCGGGGGTCGCCATCCACGACTCGTCCCGCAGGCGTACGGGATCCACCGACGCGTCCGGATCCGCGAGCCGGTGCCGACGCGGCACGGCGAGCACCAAGGGGTCGTTGAGCAGTGGAAACACCGTCAGCGTGGCATGCTGGCGTACCCGCCCCCACCAGTCGTCCACCAGCGCGATGTCCACCTCCCCGGACTCGACCTCCCGCATGCCCCGCCCGGACCGGCTCTGCATGAGCCGTAGCGACAGCTCCTGATGCCGCCGCAAGGACCGGGCCAGCGCGGGCGCGAACGCGACGGCCGCGGTGGGGAAGGCGGTCACCACCACCCGCCCGGACGGCGTCGCCGCATGGCTGGACAGATCCGACTCCGCGCTCTCCACCAGGCTGAGGATGTGCTCGGCGTGCTCGACCAGCCGCCGCCCGGCGTCGGTGAGTTCGGCGCTGCGCGAGGTCCGGTCGATGAGCGCCACCCCGGCCTCCCGCTCCAGCGCCGCCAGCTGCTGCGAGACCGCCGACGCACTGTATCCGAGCGAGGACGCCGTGGCCGCGATGCTGCCCCGCCGGGCGAATTCACATATCAACGTCAAACGCCGCAAATCAAGCATCGGATCTCCTTATGCCAGGCACCGAAAAGCCTCGCTTGTACCGATGCCTCTCCCGCCTCAGGCTGGGAACGTTCCGAGCGATGGAAGGAAAAAGAAGAATGCACGTTACCCTCTCAGCCACTCTGGCAGCCAACCAGGACATCGAGCGAAGACGCCGCGCCGGGCAACGGGTCCTGCATCTGGCCTTCGGCGAGGCTGGTCTGCCCGTGCACCCGGCCCTGCGCGCCCGGCTGGCCGACGCGAGCGGCAACAACGGCTACGGCCAGGTCGCGGGGTCGCCCGCGCTGCGCGAGGCCGCCGCCGGCTACTGGACCAGGCGCGACCTGCCCACCGATCCCGATCTGGTGGTGTGCGGGCCCGGCAGCAAGTCGTTGCTGTTCGGCCTGCTGCTGGCCATCGGCGCGGACGGCCCGGCCGACATCGTGCTGCCCATGCCCAGCTGGGTCAGCTACGCCGCGCAGGCGGAGATCATCGGAGTCCGGCCGATCATGGTTCCGGCGCCTCCCGGCGAGGGTGGGGTGCCCGATCCCGATCTGGTGGCTTCGGCGGTGCTGCATGCGCGGGCGCAGGGGCGTACGGTGCGGTCGTTGCTGGTGACCTTGCCCGACAACCCGACCGGACGGCTGGCGCGCCCGGGCACGATCCGGCGGCTGGCCCAGATCGCCCGCGATCTGGATCTGGTCATCATCTCCGATGAGATCTACCGCGATCTGGTGCACGATCCGGTGGCCGAGTATCTGAGCCCGGCCGAGGTCGCGCCGGAGCGGACGATCATCACCAGCGGGCTGAGCAAGAGCCTGGCCGTCGGCGGCTGGCGGATCGGAATGGCCCGGCTGAGCCATACCCCTGCTGGCTGGGCCCTGCGGGACCGGTTGCTCGCGGTGGCCAGCGAGATCTGGTCCAGCCCGGCCGCGCCGGTGCAGCACGCCGCCGCGTACGCGCTGACTGAGCCGGCAGAGATCGTCCAACGGGTGAACGAGTCACGCCGGCTGCACGGCCTGGTCGCCCGCGCGGTGGCCGACCGCTTCACGAAAGCGGGCGCATCCGTGCACGCCCCCCAAGGCGGTTTCTACCTATACCCCGAAATTTCGGGGTTTGAGAGTGCGGCTGAGTTGGCGCACACCCTGATCGAGCAGCACGGGGTGGGCGTGCTTCCCGGCTCCGCTTTCGGTGACAATCCGCGCGCTCCCCGGGTTCGCGTCGCCACCAGCCTGCTCTACGGCGACACCCCGGACCAGCGCCTGACCACCCTGCACGCCGATGATCCGCTGACCCTTCCGTGGGTGGCGGAATCCTTGATCCATCTCGAATCCGCCCTCGCCGATCTGACCGCCGCCAGGCACCCGAGCCAGCGCCGGATCGGCGTCCTCAAACCCGCCCATGCGGTGCGGTGATCTTGTCGAAATCTTTACCCTGAAAAGCGGGCGAGCAGGATAGGCTACACACCGTCTGACCTGCGGTTTCAAGGCCTCGCGTGGTGATTAACCAGAGTCTCCACAAGATGTCGTGTGTCATTTGGTACCACAAATGCCACTGAGCCCCCATCATGTGCTCATGCCCGCTTTTGTCACCCTGTCCGGGCGCTCTGTGCGCCTGGAACCGCTTAGCCTCGCGGTGGTCGACGACCTCGTCACAGCGGCGAGTGAGGACCGTTCAACTTACGCCTTCACTCGCGTTCCCGCCGGTCGGGACGACATGGTCTCCTACGTGGAGGCCGCCATGGCTGAGCAGGCGGAGGGCCGGTCGATGCCCTTCGCCATCCGGTGGCTGCTCACCGATCGTGTGGTCGGTGCCACCCGTCTGATGCACCTGGAGTACTGGCAGGGCCCCATGCCCTGGCCGCCGGGTACCAAAGGCGTGGTGGGCGAGGTCCCGTCCGTGGCGGACATCGGTTACACCTGGCTGGGCGCCTCCGCCCAGGGCACAGGTGTGAACCGGGAGAGCAAGCTGCTGATGCTCTCACTCGCCTTCGAGACCTGGCAGGTTCACCGGATAACGCTTAAAGCAGACGTACGCAACGCACGATCTCGGGCCGCCATCGAGGCCCTCGGCGCGCACCTGGACGGTGTGCGACGGGCTGACAGCCGGGGCGCCGACAATACGGTCCGAGATACCGCGTACTACTCGATTCTCCGCTCCGAATGGCCGATGGTCCGAGAACGGCTCCACGCGCGGCTCGGCCTCGTGGAAGCAGCCTGACCCTTCTATTCGCACACGGAACGGAGCGGCCCGCCCCCTGCTGGGGACGGGCCGCGCTGTGTTTTCCTGCTGGGTTAGGGCTTAGTGCTCGTCCCAGTAGTCCTCGTCGTAGCCGTAGTCGTCGTCGTACGCGTTGTAGATGTCCTTCCAGTACCCGCACTTGTAGGGGTAGCTGCTCCACTTGTCGATCTGGCAGACCTTCACCTGGACCTGCGAGACGTCGTAGCGGGTGAAGGAGAACTTCTTGTCCCAGCCACACTCCTTGTAGCTGACGTAGTCGGTGTACCAGTCGTCCTCGTGGTCGCTCCACTTGGTGTAGCGGAAGACGACGTAGGCGCACTTCTTGTTGCTGTGGTCGTAGTCCCAGAGCTTGCCGCCCACGCGGACCTTGTTGTCCTCGTCGCCGTAGTAGTCGACGTCGATCCAGCCCTTGGCCTTGGCCTTGTGGTTCTTGGAGAAGTAGGGGCCCCAGCTGTCGTCCTCCCAGTCGGGAGACGAGGCGGTGACGGTGTTCTGGGTCGAGGCGTTGGCGGCGGTCGAGGCGAAACCGACCATACCGGTCGCGAGGATCGCGGTCGCGGCGGCGACGCCGAAGAACTTACGGATACGCATGGGGTGCTCCTGCTGTGTGCTTGAGGACGATGCCCCCCGTTTCGGGGTTGCCCCATTTGTAGGCTCGGCCGCCTGCAGGCGACTTACAGGTTCCTTACGGGACCGTTGCAAGATCCCGCCCCACCAGCGGAAAGTCCCTCCCCGACCGGGGAGGGACTCCATATGTAGACGAGGCATGACCGCCCCCGCAGGGGCCATGACTCACATGCCTACAGGATGGCCCCGCCCGCTCAACGACCGATCAACGCCTGATCAATAGGATGAATGACAACCAACGCGCCGGTTAACGAGAGGATCCCGCACTATTGGACAGGCCCAGTGGGATCTATCATTTGGTCGGAAAACCTGCCAATAGAGGCCTTCTGGGGATGGAAAATGTCTGGTCGCGGTGCCGAGGACGGGCTGCGCTTCGCCGTACTCGGACCGGTCCGGGCCTGGCGCGACGAGGTCGAGCTGGATCTGGGCACGCCCTTGCAACGTTCCATCCTGGCGATGTTGCTGCTGCGGGAAGGCCGGGCGGTCACGCCGTCCGAAATGATCGACGCGATCTGGGGCGAGGACGCGCCGCCCCGGGCGCTGGGCGCGTTACGGACATACGTGTCCCGGTTGCGTACCGTGCTGGAGCCCGACCGCTCGCCGCGTACGCCGCCGGAGTTGCTCACCTCGGTGGGCCGCGGCTACGCGCTGCGGCTCGCGCCCGACATGCTGGACCTGGCGCTCTTCGACCGCGCGGTCGCGGACGCCGAAGCCTCCCACCGGGCCTCGGCCACCGCTGAGGCCGCGGAAACGCTGCGCTCCGCGCTCGCCCTGTGGACCGGTGAGCCGCTGGCCGGCGCTGTCGGCCCGTACGCGGACCACCAGCGGGACCGTCTGATCGAGCGCCGGCTCGGCGTGGTCGAGACCCTGATGGAGCACGACCTGGCGCTCGGCCGGCACGCCGGGGTCGTCTCGGAGTTGATCGCTCTGGTCGCCGAGCATCCGCTGCGTGAGCAGTTGCGCGCTCAGCTCATGCTCGCCTACTACCGCAACGGCCGCGCCGCCGAAGCCCTCGCCGTCTTCACCGACACCCGGCACGCCCTCATCGAGGAACTCGGCATCGAGCCCAGCGCCGAGCTCGCCGACCTGCACCGCCGCATCCTCGCCGCCGACCCGACGCTCACTGTCACGCCGGTACGGCCTCCGGCGCCCGACGAGCCTGAGACCCTCATCGAGATGCCCAAACCGGCGCAGCTCCCGGCGGCGGTCACCGACTTCACCGGGCGCAAGCAGCTGGTCAACCGCATGCTCACACTGCTTAGCAGCGGCGACGGTGTGCCTGTGGTGGCCATGTCCGGCATCGGCGGCGTCGGCAAGACCACGCTCGCGGTGCATGTTGCTCACTTGGTTCATGATCTGTTCCCGGATGGCCAGCTCTACGCCGATCTGCGCGGTTATGGTCAGGAGCCGACCCCGCCGGAGACCGCGCTGGTGGCTTTCCTGCGCGCCCTTGGCATCCCGGTCGATGTGATCCCGGATAGCCTGGCCGATCGGTCTGCGCTGTTCCGGTCGCTGCTGGGCGATCGGCGCATGCTGGTGCTGCTCGACAACGCGCGTGATGCCGATCAGGTCGAACATCTGCTGCCCGGTTCGGCTGGATGTGCGGCGATTATCACCAGCCGGGGGAAGCTCGGCGATCTGCCGTCGGCCCGGCTGATCGACCTGGATGTGATGGAGCCCGACGAGGCGCTCTCCCTGTTCGGCGCCGTCGCTGGTCCTGAAAGGGTGTCGGCCGAGCGTGCCGCTGCCATGGATGTCGTCGCCGCCTGTGGTTTCCTGCCGCTGGCGGTCAGGATCGTGGCCGCCCGGCTGGCCGCGCGGCCGTCCTGGACGGTTGCCTCGCTGGTGCCCCGGCTGGCTGACGAGCGTCGCCGGTTGGACGAGATGAAGATCGGCAACCTGGCTGTGTCGGCCACTTTTGCGCTGGGGTACGGCCAGCTGGATGACCGGCAGAAGCGGGCGTTCCGGTTGTTGTCGCTGCCGAATGGGTCGGATATTTCGGTGTTTGCGGCGGATGCCGTACTGGATCTGAGTCTGGTGGAGACTGAGGATCTGCTGGAGTCGTTGGTCGATGCCAGTTTGCTGGAGGCGCCTGCGCCGGGGCGGTATCGCTTTCATGACCTGCTGAAATTGTTCGCGCGGCGGCAGTCGGAGGGTGCGGACGACGCGGGCGAGCGGGCGGAGGCGTTGCGGCGGCTGCTCGGGTTCTATCTGGCGACCGCGCGGTCGGCTCATCGGCTCGCTTATGAGGGCAGCGCGGTTGCCGACAATCTCCAGGTCATCGGGCATCGTGGGCATACGTTCTCGTCCGCGGACGAGTCGGTGGCGTGGCTGGCGGCCGAAAGTGAGGCGCTGTTCGCCATACTCGGCCAAGCCGCGGAAGCGGCGACCGGCGAGTTGCTGCCCGCTGCGGACCTGCTTGTCGCGATGGAGCCGCTGCTGGAGACCGGTGCCACCGGGCGCGAGTTCGACCAGCGTACGCGCGTGCTCATCGAAGCCGCGCGGCAAGCCGGCGATCTGCGTAGCGAGTTGCGCTGCCGGTATGTGCTCGGTCGGGTGCTGTTCGGGGCGAATCGTATGGCCGAGGCGGAAGAGCAGTTTCTGGGTGCTCGGGCGCTGGCCGAGCAGTGCGGCGACGCGATCGTGCTCGGGGAGACGTTCAACGCGCTCGCCGTGGTGTCCGGGCGGCAGCGCCGCCACCACGAAGCGCTGGAATGGTTCGGCCGGGCCGGGAAGATCTACCGCGAGGTCGGGAACGTGGCCGGTGAGGCGCTCGTGCTCAGCTACTCCGCGCGCGACCACTTCGGTCTGGGGCGGCCGGAAGACGCCATCGCCGTCTCCGAACAGGGGCTGGCCATCTTCAGCGAACTCGGCAGCGCGCCCGGCGTGGCCCGCGCTCGGTACCACCTGGGCATCGTGCTCTCCGCCGTCGGCCGGCTCAACGAGGCCGTCGTGCATCACGCCGAATGCCTGGACTTCTTCAGGGCCAGCAACCAGCGCGTGTGGGAGCAGCGGGTCTGCGTCCGGCTGGCCACCACGTTCACCGCCGCCGGGCGCTTCCAGGACGCCGCCAGGCACGCCGAGCAAGCCCTCATCGTCAGCCGCGAGATCACCCATCCGTACGGCGAAGCGCTGTCGCTGACCGCCCTCGGCAAGGCGCTGCGCGGCCTGGGCAGCATCACCCGGAGCACCGACGCGCTAGAGAAGGCCCTCGACATCTTCACTCGGCTCGGTTCCCCCGAAGCCGACGACGTCCGCGCCCTCCTCACCCAGAAGGTCGAGACCTAGCTCATCATCCAACCTGGTCATCCAGACGTGATTGATCACCGCGACCTCCTAAGCGTGCATTCCGTGGCTGTCCAGCTCCCCCAGCGTTTTGTGCCCCCTTGGTGGCATTCCCCATTGATGGCGTTTTTCAGCCAGTGTGCAGATGGGCGCCCGGCCGGTCGTCAGCTCTCAATCGGCGCGTAGGGGGGCCCGGCTAACCGGAGCGCCTCATGACAGCTAGCCGCCTCTCTACGACGACCGGCCGGACTTGACACAGACCCCGAACCCCCCGGGTCCATGCCCACTCCTCACCCTCCCGCACCAAACTCAACGTCCAATCACCATCCGATTGCCGCCCACGCCGTAACGGCGAGTCACCCGGGTTCTCCCACCCACTCACCCTTTGTTGCGCTTCGGGCTCCACCCAACCCCGCCACTGCCGTGATTGCCGTTATGAAGCCACCCCGGGAGCTCGGTGGTTGTCCCACCCACCCAGCCCTTTGGTTTCCCCCGGGCTCCGCCCGGCCCCGCCATCGCCCTCCCCGGGCTCCGCCCGGCCCCGCTATCGCCCTGCTCGGGCTCCGCCCGGCCCCGCCATCGCCCTCCTCGGGCTCCGCCCCGCTATCGCCCTTCCCTCGGGCTCCGCCCGACGCCGCCATGGCCGTGGTTCCACACGAACGGCGGCCATCGGGCCGGGTCAGGTGTGGAAGTAGCCTTCGGCGATCAGAGGGCGGAGAGGAGTGGGGGATAGGTGTTGTTCGCCGAGGATGTCGCCGATGGCGGCTAGGAGGGGGGCCAGGGGGAGTTGTCCGTCGCAGACGCCTGCCAGGGCGGCTTCGACTGTGCCGACGGTGGTGGTGCGGCGGAGGCCTCGGGTCTGGCGGAGGATGATGTGGGTGGGGTCTTCGGCGCCGGGGAGGCCGATGCGTTCTTCCAGGACGCCCTTGCTCAGGTGCAGGGCTGTGGCGAGCAGGTCGTCGTCGGTCAGGCGGTGGGCAGTGGTGATCGAGTCGAGGATGTCGGCCAGGTAGGCCCCGACCGGAAGTTCGACCTGCTGGGAGAGTTCCTCCACGCGGACGACCGGATCAAGAGTTCCGGAGGCGTGCAGGGTGATCCAGCCGAAACCGATGCCGGTGACGTTCTGGGCCTCGAACCAGGCCAGCCACTCGTCGTAGCGTTCCCGGTAGGCGGGCGTGCCCTGTTCGGCGGCGTCCTTGAGCCAGAGTTCGACATACTCGGCCGGATCCTGCGCATCCCGTTGTACGGCCCAGCCATCGCAACCGGTCTCCGCCAGCCAGCCGCCCAGGCGGTCCTGCCAGTCCTCCCCTTTGACGTGCAGCCAGTTGGCCAGCAGCTGGCAGTGGCCGCCGGGGTTGAGGTGGGTGGGCGCGAGCCGTACCAGCTCGCGGCAGAAGTCGTCGGCCTGGTAGCCGGCCTCGCGGTAGGTGAGGCGGGCATGAGGAGAGATCACGAACGGCGGGTTGGAGACGATCAGGTCGAAACGTTCGTCCTCGACCGGATCGAACATTGAGCCTCTGCGCACGTCCACGCCCTCGATTCCGGACAGGCCCCAGCTCAGCTGGGCCAGGTCGAGGGCGCGGCGGTTGACGTCGGTGGCGACGATGTGACCGGCGCGATCGGCGAGGTGGAGGACTTGTACGCCGCAGCCGGTGCCCAGGTCCAGGGCGCGTTCGACCGGTTGGCGGGTGACCAGCTGGGCCAGGTTGGCGGACGCGCCGCCCGCGCCGACGACGTGGTCGCGGCGAACCGCGGGGTCGCCTGGGCGTACCTTACGGTCGGAGACGACGTAGCCGCCTGTCTCCCAGGGCTGGAGGTGCACGCTGGCCTGCACCGCGTCTCCGACTTTCACCAGCAGGCCGCACTGCACGAGTTCGGAGAGCGGAAGGTCGGCGGCGGCCGTACTGACCGGGACGCCCAGCCACCACAGGCGGATCAGCGCCGCGAGCGGGTCAAGGTCCTTGGTGGCCCGCAACGCGGGAACGAGCTCCTCCCGGGCCAGCGCCCCGGCGGCTACGTCCCCCAGCCGCTCACGCACCCCGTCGATCGTGTATCCGGTCTCATCGAACCGGGCCCGAAGCCGTCGCAGCAGGTCAGATGGAGCTTTCACGGAAGCAATCTAGCGCCGCCGAAGAGTGCCCAAGTCCCGCTCCCGCAGCACGGTCAGCTCGGACCCGCTCACATACACACCTTTCGCAAGCGCACACGGCTTCGCGGAGCTCCTTGATCCCTTCTCGCGTGCACACGCCGCCGAGGACGACATCCGGGGCGAGCACATCGAGGAGGCTCTGCAGGTCCCCGCTTTCGAGCGCGCGCTGGAACGCCTCCAGAGCCACCCGGGTTCTCGCTCGGGGAGACCACCTCGCGAGGGCGGCGGGCATCGACGTGCCTGCGGGCGCGGTGCGCGATCTGGCGGACGGCCGCGGGCAGCTTCGCGGGGGCCTTCTCACATGCGGAGGCTGGCCCAGGCGGCTTCGCTGAGTTCCTTGATCTCCGCTTGGGTGGGCTGGTGGGCGCCCGCGAACCAGAGGCGGCACATCTCCTGCGCCGGTCCCAGCCAGAGGACGTAGCACATGGTGGCGTCCACCGGTTTGAGCAGGCCTGCCTTCGTGTGGGGTCGCCACCAGTCGGAGACCTGGCGGAAGAAGGTGCGCCTGGTCTCCGCCACCTCGGCTCCCCCCGGCTCCTCGCGCCGGGGCGGACGCTCGCTGACCAGCAGCCGGGCTCGCTCCGGATGTTCCCCACACCAAGCCATGTGCAGGGTGACGATGCCCTCGATCCCGGCGCGAGCCTCCTCATGCCGGGTCAGCTCGGTGACGAACGCCTCCTGGTACATGGCCAGCGTCTCCGAGTACAGAACCCCAAAGACATGTTCCTTGCTTGCAAAATGATGATAGAAACTACCAACGCTGACGCCGCTTTCTTCGCGAAGGCTGGCCAGCGTACTCGCGGAGACGCCATCCTGGCTGAACCGGCGCAGGGCGCCCTCGATGATCCGGGTCCGACCGTCACGACCATTCTTCGCGCTCTTCACACCGTCAATGGTGACGCAACAGAACCTTGTTCTGCAAATGTAAGTTCCGCTCTGACCTGAACAGACCCGGATTCGATGGTCATGATGGCATCCGGCCAGGCCCGCCGAACCATGGCGAGCACCTTCCGGTTGTCGCCCATCACATCCATCGCGACCCACTCAGCCCCGCTCACCCGCCCCAGCAACGTACGCACCAGCTGGGACCCCACCCCCACCCCCTGCCACTCATCGGTGACGACCACGGCGATCTCCACATCAAGGCCATCCCGAAACGCCATGGCATGCCCGATCACCCGATCCTCCACGACCGCCACAAGCGAATCCCGTCGCTCGTCCCTGGCCAGTAAAGCCCGCATCATGCTCGCGCTCGGCTTCGTCACCCCCGCGAAGAACCGGTGAGACTGAGTGTGCAACGACAGCCCGAGCAGGAACTTCCGCACGCCATCCTCATCGCCGGCCCGCGTGGGCCGAACCTCCACCTGAGTTCTCTCCATGGACTCAGCCTCCTTGGGCCAGCTAGGTCTGTCAAGTAGACTCAGATGAAGCTGGAGGTAATGATTTACGATGCGAGCCATGGACGGCGTGACCGATCGGAGCGCGTACCGGCTGGATAACTGTTCGATCGAACGAACGCTTGCCGTGCTGGGCGAAAAGTGGACCTTCCTCGTCCTACGCGAGGCATTCAATGGAGTACGGCGCTTCGCCGACCTCCAGGCCAACACCGGCGCCCCCCGCCAGGTGCTGAGCGCCCGCCTCACCCGCCTGGTAGAAGAAGACCTCCTCCGAAAAGTCCCCTACCAGGAGCCCGGCCAGCGCCAACGCGACGAATACCGCCTAACCCAAAAAGGCGTCGACCTCTACCCCATCCTCGTATCCCTGATGCACTGGGGCGACCGCTACGTCTCCGACCCCGAAGGCCCTCCCGTCCTCCTCACCCACCGAGGCTGCGGCGCCCTGATCGAACAACACATGCGCTGCACCCAAGGCCACGAGGTAGCCACCCCCCGCGACGTCACCCCCCGCCCAGGCCCCAGCGCCCGCCTAAAGCAAACCGCCACAGCCGGCTAACACTCACCAAGACCACCCGGCAAGCCTTAAGAACCGACGCGAAGTACGGCGGGTCACCCCGCGGGTGGGCAGGGCGGACACGTAGGCCGACGTAAGACCGTGCCCGAGACCACCGCGCCCGCGATTGCCGCTGACCAGCGGCTAACGAGAGGCTAGCTATCACGGTCGGCCGGAGTGTCCGCCCTGCCCACCCGCTACGGACCTCAACCCTTCGGACTGGTGTCGATTGGTTACGGTGGAACTCCCACCCCTTTTATGCCTGTCCGGGCTCCCGCCCGGCCCCGGGGGCGCCGTGGCTTTCGCCACCCATCCGCTACGGAACTCGACCACCTCACGCTCGATTGGTTGCGGTGGAACTCCCACCCTTTGTGCTTGTCCGGGCTCCCGCCCGACCCCGGGGGCGCCGTGGCCGTTGTCGGCCACCAACTTGCGGGCTTCCCGCCTTCGCTGTTGTCGGGCCACCGTCTTGCGGGCTCCCACCTTCGCGTTGCCGTGGTCGGCTGACGGGGCACTCGGGTGGGTGCCTAGGCTTGAGTTCGTGTACCGGTTTCTGCTGACTCCCCGCTGGGTGGCGCTTCACGTTGTGGTGCTGCTGGTGATTCCGGCGTTCGTGTTTCTGGGGCGATGGCAGTTCGGGCGGTACGAGGAACGTTCGTCGGCCAGTGATCGGACCTCCGCGAATCTGGCCGCCGGGCCGGTTCCGCTGGCGGATCTGGCGGTGGTGGGCGGTGCCGTACCGGAGAGGGACAAGTTCCGGGCGGTGACTGTGCGGGGGAGTTATGACGCGTCGCATGAGTGGCTGGTGCGGCGGCGTACCCAGAATCAGCGGGTGGGGTTTTATGTGGTCACACCGCTGGTGACGCCGACGGGGGCGGTGCTGGTGAATCGTGGGTGGGTCGCGGCGGGGACGGACGCGGATGGCACGCCTTCGGTGCCTGCGGCTCCGGCGGGTGAGGTTAGCGTGACCGGGCGGTTGCGGCCTGCGGAGACTGAGGAGACGACTGGAATCGAGGATCGTGCGGGGTTGCCTCCGAAGCAGATCCTGTTGATCAACGATTCCGTGTTGGGGGCTGGGTTGCCGTACCGGCTTTATGGGGGATTTGTCGAGCTCAGTGCGCAGGAACCCGCGGCGGCGAGTGCGCCGGAGCCGGTGCCGGAGCCCGACGCGGGAAACGGTGGCGGGCTGAATCTGGCCTACGGGGTGCAGTGGTGGATGTTCATCGGGATCGCGATCGGCGGGTGGCTGTTGCTGATCCGGCGGGAGGCTCGCGATCTGCGGGCCGCAGCGCAATCTTCGCCAGAATCCGTGCAATCCACGGCGCGCTGAACCCGCATTTCTCCGCCTGCTCGCGCGTTCGCACGTAAGGTTTAACCAAGCCCCCGATCTGGACGAAAGACCTCAGACGCCCCGGGTGAACGAACGGATACCAACCGGAGACCTCGCAGCTTGTTTGGTGTTATTCCTTGCCTCTACCGTTGACTCCTGTGAACACGCCGCTGCTTCCTGACCCAGAGCCGAGGCGGCGGGACTATGTGATCATCTCAGCTGACGATCATGTGATCGAACCGCCGGACCTGTTCGAAGATCGCCTTCCGGCCAAGTTCGAAGACCTGGCGCCCCGAGTGGTGGACACCGATTCCGGGCACCAGGTGTGGCGCTATGGCGGTGCGACGTACCCGGTCGCCGGGCTGGACGTTGGTGCTGGGCTGCCCAAGGAGCAGTGGACGCTCGATCCTGTGCGATTCGATGACATGCGCCCGGGTTGCTATGACATCGATGAGCGGATCCAGGACATGGATCGGGCCGGAATCTGGGCGGCGGTCAACTTTCCGGGCATGCTGGCGGGGCAGGCGGGCATGGCGTTCGCCAGGACCCGCGACCAGGATCTCGGGCTTGCCCTGGTCAAGGCGTGGAATGACTGGCATGTGGACGTGTGGGCGGGGAGCTACCCGGAGCGGATCATCGCCCTGCAGTTGCCCTGGCTACCGGATCCGCAGATCGCCGCTTCGGAGATCAAGGCAAACGCGGCGCGTGGCTTCAAGGCCGTGGTGTTCCCCGAGTTCCCGACGCGGCTGCGGTTGCCGTCCATTCACAGCGGGCACTGGGATCCGTTCTTCGCCGCCTGCGAGGAGACCGGCACCGTCGTCTGCCTGCACACCGGCGGCTCCTCCTGGGCGCCGGTCCCGTCCACCGACACCCCCATCGAAGCGATCACCACACTGATCCCGGCCAGCGCGATGTTCGCCTGCGCCGACTGGCTCTGGTCAGGCGTCCCGCTGCGGTTCCCGTCCCTGCGCATCCTGATCGTCGAGGGCGGCGTGAGCTGGCTGCCGATGCTCTCCGAGCGGGCCGACTACGCCCTCGATCACCCGGTCGCCAGCGAGACCAGCTGGGAGGGCGGTCTCAAGCCGAGCGAGGTCCTGCGCCGGAACTTCTTCTTCGGCTCGCTCGACGACACCGCGCTGAGCGCCGTACGGATGGCCGTCGGAATGGAGCACGTGCTCCTGGAGAGCGGATACCCCCGGTCGGAATCGTCCTGGCCCGACACGCAGCGTGCCATCGCCCACCGCCTCGGCAACCTGCCCCCCGCCGACCTCGCCCGGGTCGCGTACGGCAATGCCGCCCGCCTCTTCGGCCATCCGCTGCCCTCGCGGGCGTGGCTGCGAATGGAAGAGCTCTAGGGGAGGCGGCGCTGCTTCTCCCAGGTGACGTACTGACCGCTTTCGCCGAGCAGGGCGGTGCCGAGCCAGAGCAGGACGCCGAAGTCGTCGACGACGCCGATGACGAGGAGGAAGTCGGGGATCGCGTCGATGGGGGAGACGATGTAGAGGATGGCTAAGCCCATCATGCTGAGCCTGCCCTTGCCCAGGCCGCGATACTCACCGCGGATGGCCCCGCGGATCATGCGGGGGACGGCCCGAATTCGGGCCATCAGGCCGGGGCTGCCCGGCCGGGAGACGTCCTGGTACGCACGGTAGACCTGCGCCGCTCGCCGCGCCTTCGCCATCGCCGACCTCCAAGGGGCTCAGGAGTGCTTTACCCGAGCATTCCCCCGGATAACGAACGATCTTTTCAGGCCGTTCCGAGGTCGCGGACGATCTGGGCGATCGGCGTCTCGTCGGCGGGAATCGGGGCGAGAACCGGGGTGGTGAGGCCGTTCGCGACGTATTCGGTGATCCGGGCGCGGCAGGTGGCGGCGTCGCCGTGCACGATCAGCTGGTCGACGAGCTCGTCGGGGATGGCTTTGAGTGCGGCCTGGCGGTCGTTGGCCGCCCAGGCCTCGTGCATCGGGCGGAGCATCTCGGCCCGGCCGAGCCAGTCGTGGAACGCCGCGTAGACGGGGACGGTCAGGTACGCGGCGATCATGCGCTTGCCCAGGGCGCGGACCTTGTCGGCGTCCTCGCTGACGACCACGAACAGCCGGGCGATGAGTTCGGTGTCGTCGTTGAGCTCGGCTCGGACTTTCCGTACGTCCTCCGGGGACAGCCAGTTGGTGATCGCACCGTCGGCTTCGGCGGCGGCCAGCCGCAGCATCCTCGGCCGGAGCGCGGCCAGAACGATTCTGGGTGGGATACGAGGGGTTCGCTCAAGCTTGAACCCCTTGATGTCGAAGGTCTCGTATGTCGCGGTCACCTTCTCGCCGGCGAGCGCGGCGCGGAGGAATCTGAGGGTGTCCCTGGTACGGGCGAAGGGTTTGACGAACTCACCCGCGTTCCAGTGTTCGACGATCACGGGGGACGAAGCGCCGATACCCAGAACAAACCGGTCCGGAGCGAGATCGGCCAGCGTGGCCGCGGTCATCGCCAGCAGTCCGGGACCGCGCGTGGACACCGGGACGATGGCGGTTCCCAGCCGGAGTTCGGGCGCCCACCCCGCGGCCAGCGCCAGCGGCGTGAACCCGTCGCTCCCGTTCACCTCCGCGGACCACGCGTCCGTGTATCCCAGCTTCGGCAGCTCCGCGACAAGCTCGCGATCAAGCACCTGCCCGGCATACGGAATCGTGATGCCCCAACGTTCCACAGTCCATCCTCACTCTCGAAGCTCGCGGACGACCTCGATAAAGTCCCTGGTCACACCGCGCAAACCGGGCAAGTACGACAACCCGACGAGCCTATCGACCAGCGGCACGGTCCTATCAATCAGACGATAGGTCCGCGCGCATCCAGCGGATGTGTCGTGTACCCAGAACAAAACCACGCCCATCGATAGCAACCACAACAACTCCGGCAACTCCGCCCGGAGTTCTGCGTCCATTCGATCCGTACAACCATCCACAACCTGGCGATAAATCGCGACAGACGACTCTCGCGCCGGCGCGGAATCCGCGCTGAACGGATTCAGCGGATTGCTCGGCTCGGCCGCGTGCTTAAAGAATTTGACCGCGAATTCATGGTACGGCTCCGACACCCGCACCCACGCGCACAGCACCCCGCGCAGCCGCGCGGCGAACGCCCCCTCGGTGGCCAGCACCTCCGCACACGCCGCTTCATGCTCGGCCTGCGCCCGGTCATAGTACGCCTGGATCAGCTGTTCCTTCGAAGCGAAGTAGTAATACGCGTTACCCACGGAAACACCCGCTTCGGAGGCGATTGCCCGCATTGTCGTCGCCTCGAACCCCCGTTCCCTGAACAGCCGGAGGGCTGTCTCCACAATGAGCTCCCGGGTCCTCTCGGAAGCTCTCACACGCGGCTCGGGCACATCGGTCACTGTACGGCTCCCGCCCCCGTTAGGTCATGGACCCACCAGATGATGCGCATCCTGGGGCAAACTCTCACCCCACACAGGGATGGGCGCGACATCCCGGTGGGATTGATCCTTTTGGCAACTCCCCCACGACTGAGAGTAACGGGGGAAACCGAGGTGCAGTTACGTCACACTTTGTGGGGTGCAGCCGGAATGACGATGATTGTCCTGGCCACCCTGCCCATGAACGCCAGGCCGGCCGCGGCTCGGCAGGACACCAAACAGGACACCGCTGCCCGCCAGGACGCCAACGGGACGCCGGTCCGGCGCGCTCCGGCGTCATCGGTGCAGATCCGGCCGCCGCTCCAGGCGCTCCGCACGAAAGGCCGGGCCGCCGCCGCCCTGCGCAGCCGGATCGCGGCCACGAAAGGCAAGGTGAGAAGTACCACGTGGCACGGCCGAGCGTCCGGCCTGCGAATCAGCGGCAACCGTGCCATGCGCCGCATCTCCCGAGCCGGCCTCGGCTGGCAGGCCACCGGCAGATGCACCGACCAGAACCGCCCGTACTGCACCTCGCTCCACTCGATCCGGTACGGCACACTCATGAAGACCATCGACCTCAAACGCCGCAGCGGCTGCCGCATCGTCATCACCGGCGGCACCGAAACCGGCCACGCCCATGGCGTCTACAGCCACGGCAACGGCTACAAAGTCGACATCAAACACAATGAATGCATCGACTCATATATAACCCGAAAATTCCGTTTCTACCGCACCCGCGGCGACGGAGCCGCCCTCTACCGCAACAAGGAAAACGACATCTACGCCCGCGAACCCGACCACTGGGACCTACTACTGCACTGACCTCGGAGTGGTGCGGGTGGGGCAATCACGGACATCACCTCCGTGATTCCCCCACCCGCCCACCCATTTTGTTC
>NZ_BLAE01000034.1 GCF_009687865.1 Acrocarpospora macrocephala | reverse complement strand
CCCCTACCCCTGACCCCACCCGCGACCACACCCGCAAAACCAACCGCTCGTGTCGCTAAAGCACCCCGGGAAGCGCTGAGCACGAGTGCTCCCGCCTGGTCAAATTACCGTGAGTGATAAGAAGTGTGCACAGGGTGATCCATGGGAATGGTGGGAGTGGAGTGACGGAAGGGGACTGTCATGCCACTTCGCAGGTCGATGATGATCGCCATGGTCGGCGTTCTCGCCTTCGCCGTAGGCGGTTCGCCGGTCGCCGCCGAGCCCGATAAGTCGGATATCGAGGATGCCCAAGACCAGGTCGAGGAACGTTCGCGCGACCTCAACCGCGCCCAGCTCAAGCTGGCTACGGCCGAATCCCGGCTCCAGGAACTGGCCAGCCGCGCGGAACGTCTCGTCGAGGCGTACAACGGGGAACTGGTTCGGCTTCGTGACGCGAAAACCCGCCATGAGGCTCTCACCGCGAACCTCACCAGCGCTGAGGCGCAGGTCGAGGTGGCTCGAAAACAGGTGGCGGCCATCGCGGCCGACACCTACGGCAGGCTCGACGTCTCCCAGCCGATGGTCGCGGTGGTCGGCGAGGGAACTGCGTTCCTGCGCCGGGCCAGCCTGCTCAGCCAGCTGAGCGACGAGCAGTCGGCGACGATGAACCGGTTGCGGGACTCGCAGCAGGTCCACGCCATCCTGGAGGCCCAGGCGGCCCACGCGCTGGCCGAGCAGCAGGCCGCCGCGAAAGAGGCGGAACGGCTGAAGGAGGCCGCCGCCAAAGCGGTCGAGGAGCAGCTGGCGGAGACCAAGTCGATCAAGAAGGAGAAGGTCGGCCTGGTCGAGCAGCTGGATGCCGCCCGCTCGAAGGTGGAGCGCATCAAGCGGGAACGGGAACTGGCGCGCATCAGGCGGGAACAGGCGGCAGCCGGGCGGCATTCGAACTTCCGCCTGGGGTCCGCTCCCAGATGGGCGCGTGCGGCGTCATCCGGGATGGGCGGGATCGCGGCCCAGTGGGCGCTGAACCAGCTGGGCAAACCCTACGTCTGGGCGGCCGACGGCCCGGGGAGTTTCGACTGCTCCGGCCTGAGCATGCGCGCCTGGGAGCAGGCCGGAGTCGATCTCGACCACTGGACCGGCACCCAATGGACCTCGGGCCCGCACGTGCCCCTGGGCCAGCTCCGGCCAGGCGACCTGCTCTTCTTCGGCCGCGTCTCCAGCGACCCGGGAACGATCCACCACGTCGGCATCTTCATCGGCCGCGGCCTGATGGTCCACGCCCCCCAAACGGGGGACGTGGTCCGCACCGCGTCGATCTGGCGCCGCGACCTGGTCGGCGCCACCCGCCCAGCCTGACCGCCGAGGTCCACTGACCGTCCGTCGGCCACGGATCCGCCAGGAAGGTCAGATCCACCGCCCCGCCAGCCACGAACAAAGTCGGATCCACCAGGGTTCGCCGGGCTTGGCGGGTGGCGGTCGCGAACGCGGTGAACGTCGTCACCGCCACGGAGGTTGATGCGAGGCCGCCAACGCAGACCAGGTTCAGTCGTCATCACGGCCATGGGGTGTTCAGGTTGTCGCGATGCCGCCAACACAGGCCAGGTCGGTCGTCGTCACTGCAACGGAGGACGCGACGTCGCCGACTCGGGCCGGGTCAGTTGTCATCATCGCCATGGAGGACGTACATGTTGATGTGACGTCGCCGACGCTGGTGCTCACCGCCGTGGAAGGCGTACACAGATCAGGTTCAGTGTTCGGGTGCGGTTTGGGCGCGTTTGATCGAGCGTTCGATCTCGAGTTCGGCCTCGACCCGGCCGACCCAGTTCGCGCCCTCGACCGACTTGCCGGGCTCCAGGTCCTTGTAGACCTCGAAGAAGTGCTGGATCTCCAGGCGGTCGAACTCGGGGACGTGGTGGATGTCGCGGATGTGCTCCATCCGGGGGTCGGTGGAGGGCACGCAGAGGACCTTGTCGTCGCCGCCCTTCTCGTCGGTCATCCGGAACATGCCGACGGCGCGGCAGCGGATGAGACAGCCGGGGAAGGTGGGCTCCTGGAGGAGGACGAGGGCGTCCAGGGGGTCGCCGTCCTCGCCGAGGGTGTGTTCGATGAAGCCGTAGTCCGCGGGGTACTGGGTGGAGGTGAACAGCATGCGGTCCAGGCGGATACGCCCGGTCGTGTGGTCCACCTCGTACTTGTTCCGCTGCCCCTTGGGAATCTCAACGAGGACGTCGAATTCCACTGCGGTTCCTCCGCTCAGCACCCCGGGCGGCCCCGAGGTGGCATTAGTGTCTCGTTTATTAAGAAACGTGTGACCTGGGCCATCATGGGTGGCCCGGGATCATGGATCCTATTTGGCGGCATATATCAGGAAGAGGTCACGTGGTGCGACGCGAGCGCTGGGTGTTGTTGCTCACCCTCGCCCTGCTGCAGGCGTTCGCCATCGCCGTGGGCGTCTATGTGATCGTCCACGGCACCGAACAACTCCCGGCCTCGATAGCGGCACCGAAACCGACTCCCACCCCCATTGTCACCGCGGGCCCTGTGCTGGACTCCGCGGCAGACGGACCTCTCCCAGCCAAGGGTACTTTGGCCGCCCTCCTCGGTGATGCGATGGGTGCCCCGGCGATTGGCGGAAAACTGGCGGGGGCGGTGCTCGACACCGAGACCGGCGAAACCTTGTTCGACTCCGCGGCCGGCACCGCGCTCACCCCGGCCTCCACCACCAAAGTCGTCACCGGAGTGGCCGCGCTGGCCTCGGTCGGGGCGGACACCAAACTGGTGACGAAGGTGATCCGCTCGGGCACCACGTCGATCGCGCTCGTCGGCGGCGGCGACGTGACCCTGGCGGGGCCTGAGGCCGATCCCAAGGAGCGCGTCTATCCTCGCCCGGCGTCGCTGGCCACGCTCGCCTCCCGTACCGCGAGGGCGCTCAAAGCCGCGGGGACCAGGTCGGTTTCGCTCAGGTATGACGCCTCGCTGTTCGATGGGCCGACGATCGCGCCAGGGTGGAAGCCGACGTACGTACCAGAAGGAAGCGCGATGCCCGTGACGGCGCTCGCGATCGACGAAGGCCGGGTTTCCCCGAAGTCGGACTCCCGCTCCGCCGACCCGCCCCGCGCGGCCGCCCTCGCGTTCGCCGAGCTCCTCGAAAAGCAGGGCATCAAAGTCAACGACAACATCCGGCCTGGTACGGCGAAGCCCACCTCCCCCGAACTCGCCAGAGTCGAGTCCGCCCCCGTCTACCAGCTGGTCGAACGTATGCTCACGATCAGCGACAACGACCTGGCCGAAGCCCTCGCCCGGCAGGTCGCGATCAGCGAGAAACTCCCGCACACCTTCGTCGGTCAGGCCCAGGCCGTGCACCAGGTGCTGGCCAGGCTCGGCGCCGACCAGGGTGTGGAAGTGCATGACGGCAGCGGCCTGTCCACCCAGAACAGGATCACCCCGGCGGCGCTGGCCAAACTGGTCGCCCTGTCCGCCTCCCCGGCCCATCCCGAACTGCACACGCTGGTCAGCGGCCTGCCCGTGGCCGGGTATACCGGAACTTTGCACGACAGGTACGACGAGTCCGACTCGCGGGCCGGGGCCGGATTGGTCCGCGCCAAGACGGGCACGCTCAACGGAGTGAACACGCTGACCGGCCTCGTCTACACCATGGACGGCCGGTTGCTCAGCTTCGCCTTCATGGCCAACGACGTCGCCAACCCGGCGAAGACGATCGAGGCGCTTGACAAGCTTGCCGCGATCGTGTCGCGCGCGGCGTAACGGCAGGACATACGGTGGGGGAAATGCGGAACGCAGCTAATGAGGAGCGGTGAGCGAGTAATGCCCGCAGTAATCGATTGGGACCTCGCCGTCGCCACCGGAGTGCGTCTGGTCCGCCCGGGCCCGCAGGTGAGCCGGGACGAGGCCAAGAACGCCGTGACCGAGCTCCGCCGGCTGTCCCGCGAGGCCGAAGGCCACGTCAAGGAGTTCACCGGCATCGACTCGGCGCCTCCGGAGGAGGCCACGATCGTCGACCGGCCTGGCTGGATCCGGGCCAACGTGGACGGGTTCAAGGTCGTCCTTGAGCCGCTGACCGACAAGGTCGGCAGCAGCATGCCCGGCATCGTGAGCGCGGTCGGCTCCCGGATCACCGGGGTCGAGGTGGGCGCCGTGCTGGCGTTCCTCGCCTCCCGGGTGCTCGGGCAGTACGAGCTGTTCCTGCCGCCGGACCCCGACGGCAACGCGCCCACCGGCCGGTTGACCCTGGTCGCGCCGAACATCGTGCACGCGGAGCGCGAACTCGCTGTGGACCCTCGTGACTTCCGCCTCTGGGTCTGCCTGCACGAGGAGACCCACCGGGTGCAGTTCACCGGCGTCCCCTGGCTGCGCGAATACCTCCAGTCCCAGATGACGGAATTCCTCACCATCTCCGATCTGGATCTCTCGACCCTGCTCCACCGCATGCGCGACGTCACCGACGCCGTCGCCGACGCCTTCAAGGGCGGCGACAGCAACATCATCGAGGCCATCCAGACCCCCGAGCAGAAGACCATCCTCGACCGCGTCACCGCCGTGATGACCCTCGTCGAGGGCCACGGCGACTACGTCATGGACGCCGTCGGCCCCTCCGTGGTCCCCTCCGTCGCCGACATCCGCGCCAAATTCCACCACCGCCGCGCCGGCGGCTCCCGCATCGACCAGATCATCCGCCGCCTCCTCGGCATCGAACTCAAAATGAAGCAGTACGCCGAGGGCTCCACCTTCGTCAAAGCCGTCGTCAACGAAGCAGGCATGGCCGGCTTCAACCGCGTCTGGACCTCCCCCAACACCCTCCCCACCCGCCAAGAAATCTCCGACCCCCACCTCTGGATGCACCGCGTCCTCAACTCCAACGCCCTCCCTCCCCACAACACCCAAAACGGCCAAAATGGCCAGAACGGCACGACCCCCCCAACCAACAACGACCCCAACAATCCCGAGTGATCCAACTTCGCCTCAAAAGACCGACGCGCGAAGTACGGCGGGTCACCCCGCGGGTGGGCAGGGCGGACACGTAGGCCGACGTAAGACCGTGCCCGAGACCACCGCGCCCGCGATGGCCGCTGACCAGCGGCTAACGAGAGGCCCGCTATCACGGTCGGCCGGAGTGTCCGTCCTGCCCACCCGCTACGGACCCCAGCCCTCACACCCCACCCGATCGCTTACCGTGGAACTCCCACCCACCCTTTTGTGTTTGTCCGGGCTCCGCCCGCCCCCGCCATCGCCGTGGCTTGCGCCACCTACCCGCTACGAACCCCGACCACCACACGGCACCCGATTGGTCGCAGTAGAACCCACCCAGAAGACGCCAAAGACCAGTTGTCAGCTCAGTGACATCCCCGCCGGAAGTCCGGTCGCTGTGGCCTTGCCGTCATAGTCCACGTGCACGTCGACATGGGCACCCCCCACCCGCAGGCCCCGTACCGAAACCGCCCCGAGCGGCGCACCGGCCAGGGGCCGTAGCACCGCGCGCCCGCCGGGCACATCCGGATAGAACCCCACCGCCGCATGCGCGATCGTCACCGCCGCAGCCGCCGACCAGGCCTGCGGGCGGCATGCCGCCGGATACGGCACCGGCCGGATCACGCTCTCCCGGCTATCCCCCGCATACAACTCAGGCAGCCGATACCCGAACGACTCCGCAGCCGCCAGCAGCCCTTCCGCCAGTACCGCGGCTTGGTCGCCGAAGCCCTCGCGGGCCAGTCCGGCGATCACGATGGCCGTGTCATGCGGCCAGATGGACCCGCAATGGTAGGACAGCGTGCTGTACCCACCCTCCTCCGCCGACATCGTCCGCAACCCGAACCCTTCCGCCATCGCGGGCGAGGCGAGCAGCGCGGCCACCTGCGCGGTTTCCTCCTCCGACAGCAGCCCGGTGCCGAGCAAATGCCCAATGTTGCTGGTCAAGGCGTCCACCGGCCGCTTGTCGTGATCGAGCGCGAGCGCCGGGAACCTCCCATGCGGCCCGTCCACCCAGAACTTGGCGCGGAACCGTTCGGCCAGCGCCGCGGCGTACTCGCGCCACTCCTCGGCCCCCGGACGACCGAACGCCTCAAGCAGCGACGCCCCCTGCCGGGCTGCTTGGTAGGCGTACCCCTGCACCTCCACCAGCGCGATAGGCGGCTCAGCCATGCCGCCATGCCGGAACCGGATGGAGTCACCGGAATCCTTCCAGCCCTGATTGGCCAGGCCACGCCCGCTGGAATCGATGTATTCGATGAAGCCATCCCCATCCGGATCGGCGTGGTCGCGCAGCCAGCCGAGCGCCGCCTCCAGGTTGGGCACCAGCGCCGCGACTTCGTCCTCCGGCAGACCCCACCGCCAGGCGTCGTGCAGCAGGCTGATCCAGAGCGGGGTGGCGTCGATGGTGCCGTAGTACGCGGCGGGTATCCGCACGTTGTGCGCCGGCTCGACGAACTCGTCCCGGCGCAGTTCATGCATGATCTTCCCGGGAGCCTCGCCGGTCCTGGGATCAATTCGAACCCCCTGCCGCCGGGCCAGCGTACGCAACGTCCCCCCGGCCAGGTCGGTCCCCAGCGGAAGCATCATCGACGCCGCCCACAGGCTGTCCCGGCCGAACAACGTCAGGAACCAGGGCACTCCCGCGCCCAGAAAGGTGTCCTCCGGCGTGCCGGCCTCGGTCAACCGCAGCGACGCGAGGTCGTCCAGCGCCTGGTCGAGCATCCGGGTCAACCGCCGGTCCGCGACGGTCACCCCCGGCACGCTCCACTCCAGTTCCCCCGGTGGCGCGACCACGACCGCGTCCGGATCCTCGATCAGGGTGTCCCAGAACAGGATCACCCGGCTGCGCGGCGCCAGCGTGATCTGCCACACCAGCCGGGACTCGTCCACAACCGAGGCTCCCGCCCCGGTCGCCACCACCCGGATCCGCCCGGAACGCCACGACAACTGCCCAGGCCCAGTGCGGACCGGTTCGCTGGTCTCGGTGTCACCTCCGGACTTGACCACGCTGATCGGCGCGAAATCGCAGGCCAGCTCGATGCTCACGGTGGCCGTCACGGTCATGGAGGCGGTAGAAGTGATCTCCACGCTCTCGCTCATACCGGTCGGGCCGATCTCGCGCACCCGGTCGATCCGTACGGTCGGATCCGGCATGCGATCGCCAAGCCGGCGGGCCAGCGAGGTGAATCGGCTGCGACCCGGACCGGCCGGGGCGTAGCCGATGGCCTCCGGTTCGTGGCCGTCGACCAGCAGGGTGGCCTGGGACAGCGCACGGGTGTCAGCGTGGAAGAGCCCTTGCACCCCCGCCGGACGGATCTGCCCGTCGGCGCCGCTGAGCGCGCTGGTAGGCGCCATGACCGTGCTGATCAGGTCGTGCAGCAGCGGTTGCAGGCGATGATCGCCCAGACCGCTGTGCGGTTCGGCAAGCACACGTAGTCCTTTCGTTATCTCCATCCAGCGGCCCTGCCCTTGACAGACGGTCGCGGGAGGTGCAGATTGCGAAACAATTCTCTAACTTTGAACGATCAAATCATGCCTTACTTCTATTTGAACGTTCAACCCCCCGAAAGGTGTGTTCATGGCCGAAAAGGTGACGATCGCCGACGTCGCCCGTGTCGCGGGCGTCTCCCGGCAGACCGTTTCCAACGCTCTGAACACCCCCGAGGTCGTACGCCCGGAGACGCGGCAGCGGGTGCTGGAAGTCGTCGAGGAGCTCGGTTACCGAGTGAACCTCGCGGCCCGGCAGATGCGCACCGGCCGGTCCGGGCTGATCGCCATCAGGGTCGACCCGGTCGGCGACGGCATCAACGGCTCGGTCTTCGACCGGTTCCTGCACGGGCTGACCGAGGCGGCCGCCGAAGCAGGCCACCGGCTGCTGCTGTACACCGCCGCCGACGACCACAAGGAGATCGCCGCCTTCGAGGACCTGCTCGGCGCGCACGAGCCGGACGCGTTCGTGCTGACCAGCACCCACCACAAGGATCTCCGCACCTCCTGGCTGCTCGAGCGGCAGTTGCCGTTCGTCACGTTCGGCCGCCCGTGGAGCGAACTCCCCGACGTGCGGCACCCGTGGGTGGACGTGGACGGCGCGGCCGGCACCGAGGCGGCCACCGAGCACCTGCTCGCCGCCGGGCACCGCCGGATCGCCTTCATCGGCTGGCCGCCCGGGTCCGGCGTCGGCGACGACCGCCGGCTCGGCTGGTCCCGGGCCCTGGCCGGGGCCGGGCTCGACCCCACCGGCCTGAGCCGGGAGACCGACGACGGCAGCGTCGAGGGCGAGGACGCGGCCCGCGACCTGCTGGCCGGCGACCCCGACATCACCGCCCTGGTCTGCGCCAGCGACTCGCTCGCGCTCGGCGCCCTGCAGGTGGCCCGCTCCCCCAACCCCGCCTGGCACGCCGAGGCCTACCGGCGCATCGCCGTGATCGGCTTCGACGACACCCCGGTGGCCAAGGCGATCGGGCTGACCAGCGTGCACCAGCCCCTGACCGAAGCCGCGGCCCGCTGCATGAGCCTGCTCAGCCGGGCCCTCGAAGGAACACCGCCCAGCCACCTCCTGCTCCCGCCCTTCCTGG
The DNA here is from genome assembly GCF_009687865.1 of Acrocarpospora macrocephala. Taxonomy (GTDB): domain Bacteria; phylum Actinomycetota; class Actinomycetes; order Streptosporangiales; family Streptosporangiaceae; genus Acrocarpospora; species Acrocarpospora macrocephala. The sequence goes on along the minus strand of NZ_BLAE01000034.1, from coordinate 166,045 downwards.
TGGTACGGCAGTCCGCCTGACCAGAGATCAGCGCACAACCCCCGGAAAGACAAGGAATATCGCGATGAAGCGCAGCACCCTTCGAAAGGCGGCCGTCCTGTCGGCCGCGTCCGCCGCCCTGCTCTCGGCAGCCGCCTGCGGCAGCGGTTTCGAGGAGCCGGGCGCCGCTCCCACCCAGGCCCCGGCCTCCGCCGGACCGGCCGACCTGCAGATCATGATCGGCTCCTCCGGCGAGGCCGAGACCAAGGCGGTCAACGACGCCGCCGCCGCGTGGGCCACCAAGACGGGCAACAAAGCCACGGTGACGCCCGCCCAGGACCTCGGCCAGCAGCTCGGCCAGGCCTTCGCGGGTGACAGCCCGCCGGACGTGTTCTACGTGGACGCGTCCCGGTTCGCCGACTACGCCAGCGTGGGGGCGCTGGAGCCGTACGGCGACAAGATCTCCAACCCGACCGACTTCTACCAGAGCCTGCGCGACACCTTCACCTACGACGGCAAGTACTACTGCGCGCCCAAGGACTTCTCCACCCTGGCCCTGGTGATCAACACCGACCTGTGGGCCAAGGCCGGGCTGACCGACGCCGACGTGCCGACCACCTGGGACCAGCTCACCGCCACCAGCGAGAAGCTGAAGGCCAAGGACATCACCCCGCTGGCGCTCGGCGACACCCGCGACCGGGTGGGCGCGTTCATGGTCGGCGCGGGCGGCTGGATCATCAGCCAGGACGGCAAGACCGCGACCGCCGACACGCCCGAGAACCTGACGGCGCTGACCTACGTCCAGGGCCTGATGAAGGACAAGTACGCCCAGACGCCCAAGCAGCTGGACGCCGGCTGGGCCGGTGAGGCCTTCGGCAAGGGCAAGGCCGCGATGACGGTCGAGGGCAACTGGATCAAGGGCGCGATGACCAACGACTTCCCCGACGTGAAGTACTCGGTCCACGAGATGCCCGCCGGTCCCAAGGGCAAGGGCACGCTCTCCTTCACCAACTGCTGGGGCATCTCCGCCAAGAGCAAGTACAAGGAGCAGGCCATCAGCTTCGTCGAGGCGATGACCACCGTCGAGCAGCAGATGGCGTTCGCCACGGCGTTCGGCGTCATGCCCTCCCGCCAGTCCGCCAAGGACGCCTACACCGCGGCCTTCCCGAACGACGCCCCCTTCGTGAACGGCGCCGACTACGCGCACGGCCCGGTCAACGCGCCCAAGATGGACAGCGTGCTGGCCGACTTCGACACCGGCATCCAGCAGCTCGACACGATCAAGCCGAAGACCCTGCTGGAGCGGGTGCAGAAGAACACCACGGCAGCCCTCGGCAACTAACCCCATTTCCGCGCCGGTACGGCACTCGCCTCGGGGGGCGGGTGCCGTACCGGGCGGCCCGAAAGGAGGCCGTCGTGGCTGTTGCCGCGCGGCGTCGAGGGTTCTCCGCCGCCGCCAGGGAGAACCTCGCGGGCTGGCTGTTCGTGGCCCCAGTTGTCGTCATTCTCAGCCTGTTCATGCTGTTGCCGATTCTGATGGCGCTGTGGGTCAGCGTGACCGACTGGAACGGGCAGGGCAGCCCGTTCAAATCGAGCGTGCCTTTCGTGGGGACCGAGAACTACACCCGATTGTTCACCGAGGACGGGCTCACCCGGCAGGATTTCATGACGAGCCTGCGGAACAACGTCTACTACGTGCTGATCGTGGTGCCCTGCCAGACCTTGCTCGCGCTCGGTCTGGCCATGATCGTCAACAACCGGCTGCTGCGCGGCAAGTCGTTCTTCCGTGCGGCGTTCTTCTTCCCCTCGGTCACCAGCTCGGTGGCCATCAGCGTGGTCTTCCTGTTCGTGTTCGCCAACTCGGGCGCGGTCAACAACCTGCTGAGCGTCTTCGGCATCGACGGGCCGCAGTGGTTCTCCGATTCCCGGGGGACCCTGCACCTGCTGCTGAGCGGGGTGGGTCTGGTCGATCTGGACGCTCCGCCGACGGCGCTGCTGGAGTCGGGTCCGTTTGGCCTGTCCTGGTGGGACTGGCTGTCGGGGCCGAGCGTGGCCATGACGACCATCATCATGCTGGTCATCTGGACCACCTCGGGCACGTTCATGCTGATGTTCCTGGCCGCCCTGCAGGACATCCCGGTAACCCTGGAAGAGGCCGCCAAGCTGGACGGCGCGGGCAACAAGGGCGTCTTCCGTTACGTGACGCTGCCGATGCTCAAGCCGACGCTGTTCCTGGTGCTGACGCTGGGGCTGATCTCCACGTGGCAGGTGTTCGACCAGATCTACGTGATGAGTCAGGGCAATCCCGCCAAGACCACCCTTACTCCGGCGTTCTTGTCCTACCAGACAGCCTTCCGGAGCTTCGAGTACGGCTCCGGGACGGCGATCTCGTTCGTGCTGTTCGCCATCATCGTGGTGCTGACGCTGATCCAGCGATGGGTCATGCGGGATCGGAAGGTGTGAGGTGACTCGCGACACCACCGGCGGGCGGACGTTCGCCTCGACCTTCGTCGGCTACTGCGTCCTGATCTTCTTCGCGCTGGTCTTCCTCTACCCGTTCGTGATCCAGATCGGAAACTCGTTCAAGACCGAATCGGACGCTGCGGCCAACCCGCTGTCGCCGTTCCCCGACCCGGTGTCCACGGGCGGGTACGAGCGGGTGTTCCTCGGCACCGACCTGCCGCTCTGGCTGGGCAACTCGATCGTGATCACGATCGTGGTGACGCTCGGGCGGCTGCTGCTCGACTCGATGGCGGGCTACGCTCTCGCCCGCCTCCGGTTCCGTGGCCGCGCCGGGCTGTTCTCGGCGATCCTCGCCATCATGGCGGTCCCGGGCGTTGTGCTCTTTATCCCAAAATTTCTGGTTTTGAATCAGATCGGGATCTACAACAGCTACACCGCGCTGGTACTGCCGGTGATCGCGGACGCGGCGGGCGTGTTCATCATGAAACAGTTCTTCGAGTCCATTCCGGTTAGCGTCGAGGAGGCCGCGCGGATCGACGGAGCCGGGGTGTTCCGGACGTTCTGGTCGGTCGTGCTGCCGATGGCCCGACCGGCGCTGATCACGCTGATGATCATCTCCTTCCAGGGCACCTGGAATGAGTTCCCGCACAGCCTGGTGGCCGTGCAGGATCCGGCGCTGTTCACGCTGCCCCGGGGTCTGGCCGACTTGGTGTCGGGGTCGCTGGGGGTCGGCACCCAGTATCCGCTCAAACTGGGTGCGGCTCTGCTGGCCACCATTCCGGTGGCCGTAATCTTCGTTGTCTTCCAGCGCTATTTCGTGCGGGGAGCCAACGAGGGCTCCGACAAGGGTTAGTCGACTCGCCCAATGACCTGGGCGATCGAGGTGTACCCATGTCGGCGCAGGCGGCGGGAGAGCTGGCGATTCATGCGGGACGGCCACAGCGGTCCCGCGTAGATCAGCCCGGTGTAGCCCTGGACCAGGGTGGCGCCGGCGAGAAGACGTTCCCAGACGTCGTCCACGCTCTCCACGCCGCCGACCGAGACGAGCGCGAGCCGGTCCCCCACCTTGGCGTGCAGCCTGCGGAGCACTTCCAGCGAGCGCTCCTTCAACGGCCGGCCAGACAGTCCGCCTTGTTCCGTGGATGAGACGTTTTTTCGGCTGATCGTGGTGTTCGTGGCGATGATTCCGGCGAGGCCGAGTTCCACCGCGAGCTGGGCGACTTCGTCCACGTCCTCGTCGGCCAGGTCGGGCGCGATCTTCACCAGCAGGGGCGTACGGCCCGCGACGGCTTTGACCTGGGTGAGCAGGGGGCGCAGCAGCTCCACGGCCTGCAGGTCGCGCAGGCCCGGGGTGTTGGGCGAGCTGACGTTGACGACCAGGTAGTCGGCCAGCGGAGCCAGCGTCCTGGCGCTGGTCACGTAGTCGCGCGCGGCCTCGTCCTCGGGCACGACCTTGGTCTTGCCGATGTTGACGCCGACGACGACCGGGAGGCTACGGGGCTTTCTGAGGCGTTTCGCGGCCGCTGTCGCGCCGTTGTTGTTGAAGCCCATCCGGTTGATGATCGCCCGATCGCCGATGAGGCGGAACAGGCGGGGGCGGGCGTTGCCCGGCTGCGCGTGTGCGGTGATCGTGCCCACCTCGACGTGGCCGAACCCCAGCGCGGCCAGCGGCTCCACGCATTCCGCGTTCTTGTCGAACCCGGCGGCCAGCCCGAACGGGCTGGGGAAGTGCACGCCGAAAGCCTGGACGCGCAGAGCCTCATCACGCGGGGCCAGCCAGCCGTGGAGGATCTGCTTCACCAGGGGCAGGATGGCCAGGATCCGGAGCAACCGGATCGTCAGATGATGAACCGTCTCGGCGTCAGTACGGCTCAGAACTCGCGTGAGCAGGATTCGATACATCACCGATCAGGGTATCGTCCCACTCCACCACGGCGAGAAACCGGTCCTCAGCCGACGTCCATCCCCAGCGCGGCGGCGATGGTGATCGCCTGGGAAAAGTCGATCTTCGCTCCCGTGACGGTGGCCGCGCGGGGATCCAGTGCGGAGAGGTCGCTGCCGCGCAGGTCGCATTCGGTGAAATCCGTCTGGCGTAACGAAGCCCCGGAGAGATCGACGCCGCGGAAAGTGGCACGCGCGCAGATGGTGTTCCGCAGGTCGGCCTCGCGGAGCCGGACGCCATCGAAGGTTGTGCCGGTGAGGTCGGCGTAGGGCAGGGCGGCGAAGGACCAGTCGCCGCCGTCGACCTTGAGCAGCGCGAACGTGCAGTCGTCGAAGGTGCTGCCGACCAGCTTGCAGCCGGTGAAGGTGGCGTCGAAGAACGAGCAGCGGACGAACGTGCAGTTGAGGAACGCCGACTCGGTGTGGGTGGAGACGTTGAAGCGCACGCCGCGGAAGGTGCATTCGGAGAAGACCGCGCGGCTGCTGGTGGCCTCGGTCATGTCCACGTCGACGAACTCGACCCGATGATGTTCCTGGCCGGACAGGTCATCCCCATCCCAGCTCACCGAACGGATCGTCGTGCCCGCCTCCGGCGGGAGGCCCCTGCGCCCTCGCTCAACCACCAGGCCACCCTACGCACCCCCACCGACAATTCCAGAAGGGCCCGGCCGCTGGCAGACCGGACCCTGGCAGGACCCGAGGGCACCTGCTGTTAGACGATCTTGCCTGACCACAGGTTCGCGGCGACCTTGTAGACCCCGTAGGTCTCCCCGTCGAAGTACGGCGAGACGCTGGTGTCGTAACGGTTGTTACCGTCGCGGTCGGCGACGCCGATCGTGACGCCGTTCAGGAAACCGAGGCGACGCGCGCTCTTGTATTCGACGAGCCACGCCGAACCGATCGAACCCTCACCGGTGAACGAGGACTTGACCCCGATGAGCTCCTCCGCCTTGATGGCCGAAGCCGAGGCGGCGAAGGTCTTGCCGTACTGGTACTTGAGGGTCTTGCCGGTGAAAGCGTGGTTGCCGTCCGGGTGCGAGCCGCTCGGGTAACCGAAGACGAAGACGTTCTTGCCGACCTTCTGGTTGTACGCCAAGCCCTGGCCGCCGACGTTGTCACCGAGGCGACCGACGTCCTTCAGGCCGATGGAGTACAGCTTGCCGACGACCTTGTAGTCCAGGTCGAAGGTCGCCTTGTACGTCCGGTAGTAGTAGCGGTACTCCGGCGGGCCGTCCACGTTCGTAGAGATCTTGAAGTACAGCGTCCGGTGATCCGCCGACAGGTACTGGATCGCGTTCGGGTCGCCGGCCGGGGGCTTCCACGCGTCAGGCCTGATCTGCGTGTCGAAGTAGTCGGTCCCGTCGACCTTCGGGTCAGCGGGCTTGGGCTTCGGCTGCACCGTCAGCTGGTGGGACGGGTTGAACCTCTGGAAGGTCTCGTACTTGATGTTCAGGACCGTCTCGTACTCCCCGGGCACGATGCCCCCGGGCACCACGTGCCGGTAGTCGCGGACCGGGACCACGGTCAGCTCGGCCCGCGCGGAGGCGGGGTCGGCCAGCAGCCTGGCCTTCTCCTTCTCCGCCTCGGTCTTGGTCTCGAAACGTTTGCTGTCGTAGTGCCGGTCGACGTCGGCCGAGGTGGGGATGACGCCGTTGTACACGGTCACGAACGCGTAGTCGCGGTCGCCGTCCTCGTAGACGTCGTAGTCGTAGTGCGTGAACGCCTGCTTGCCGACGTAGATGCCCCACGGGGTCTTGCCCTCGTAGTAACCGGGGATGAAGACCCACTTGTCGAGCGTGGCCTTGTTCGACTCGGTGTCGTACACGCAGTGGCCCGCGGTGGCGACCAGATTGCGGTGAGCCGACTGGATCGAGGTGCCCGTGCACCAGTGCGGCCGGTGGTCGGCGCCGATGAAGAACACCTTGCCCGTGGTCCGGGGCAGGTTGACGTTCTTCGAGGAGCCGCCGCTCTTCTCGTCGCCGATCGCCGGAATGGTTCCGGGCTTGCTGTCGGCGGCCGGGCCGCCGGTCGAGACGTGCTTGGCGACGACCTTGGTCTCCACGTTGTACGGCGTGGCGCCGATCAGGTTGGCCTTGCGCTCGCCGTACCAGAACGCGGCGACCTGGCGGGCGGCCATGTTCGTGTTGGCGAGGATGACCGATGGGACCTCGTCGGTCGCTTGGGCCGGGGAGGTGACAAGAGCGGAGGCCAGCAGGCCCGCGCTAATGCCACCTACAACGAAGGTGCGCTTCATGGTGTAACCCCAGGTCTGTCGTGGGACGTCACTTGCGCCCCATGCGTCAGTAAAGGAACAAAGAGACGGTATAGCACGCATTCATATGCGTAGGTAGATTCGGGTGATTAGCCGTGATGGGGCTATGAGTCTCTAATTCGCGATATTTCCGCAGATGAGACTGGGCGGTATAACGGACTTAACCGACGCCTATTCGTCTGGGCTATGACGTAAATCACATTTTAACCGGTGACACGCTGGGGCTGTCGGAAGCGCGTCTAATATCGACCGGAAAATGCGGCAGGGCTCGCCCTGCTGATTACTGGAACCCGGGCCACCTCCGGATCCCGCGTACTTGGCCAGCCACGACGAGCCGATAGAGCTTGAAGGGAATGTGTGTGATTAATCGTGTGAAACAAATCGAGGCCGGATAGATTCGCTGCCCGCATCGCTTGTCACGGGTGCCTAAGTAGGGGCAGCGACGCGAATCACTCGCGCCGATCCCACCGGACGGCATTCCGCGCCCCCCAGGACCAGTATTCGGATTTTCTGGGCACGTAATGGCTCTGGTCGTCTCCGCCGTTTGGTGCGTCCATTAAGTACGCCGGCTCACCTGTCCGCCGCGAATTTGTCGGCGGGTTTGTCGTGCGCGTACGGAATGTGGATGCGACTGGGGAGCTTTCCGGTGATCAAACTGGTCCTGACCGACGAGGAGCGCGAACAGCTGATCAGCTGGTCTCTGGACGACTCCGCGCCCGCCCGGGCGATGCGGGCCGAGCTCGTCCTCCGCTGCGCGGCGCCCGGAGCCGTCAACGAGCGAGTCGCCGCCGAACTCGGCGTCACATCGATAACCGTCGGCAAATGGCGCACCCGATTCCTCAAGTCCCGCCTGGACGGCCTGACCGATAATGGCCGCCCCGGCCGCCCCAAGGCCGACGTCGAACTCACCGACCAGGAACGCGCGCAGCTGCTTGAATGGGCCGCCACCTCCTCGGGTCTCGCCCTGCGTTCGGCGATCGTGCTCGCCTGCGCTCAGGGCAAGAGCAACGAAGCGGTCGCCGCCGAGCTGAACGTGCACGCGGACACGGTGTCCAAGTGGCGCAACCATTTCGTACGGCGCCGCCTGGAAGGGCTGGCCAGCCGCCAACCTCGCGGCCGTCCCGCGACCATCACCGCGGAACAGATCGAACAGGTCGTCATGGCCACTATCCAAGAGTCACCGAAGGGGGGTTCGCGGTGGTCGCGGGCGACCATGGCACAACACAGTGGCCTGTCGAAGTCCACCATCGGGCGGATCTGGCGCACCTTCGAAATCAACCCACACCTGCAGACGCAGTCCGCCGACGACGTGTGAGCGTTCGTCCGCGGTCGTTGACCAGGGACTATCATGACGGAGTTGCGCCCTGGGCGACCCGCGCTGTGGGCGAATAGCGAGGACGCCGTGAACACCACCTCGGACGAGGCTCTCCAGGAATGGCCGTCGACCACCTATCTGGGGTCGTTGGCGCCGGAGAATCGCGCCATGCTGCTGGCGCTCGGTCGCCGTCGCGTCATTTCCGATGGCCAGATCTTCATCACCATGGGCGACGAGTCACAGGAAGTCTTCGTGATTCTGCACGGGGTCGCGCGCGTGGAATCTCCGGATGCCCAGGGGCGACTGCAGGTCGTGGACTTTCAGGTTCGCGGTGACACCATCGGCGTGGCGGCGGCCATGCGGCACTCGCCACGATCGGCGACCGTGCGGGCGACCGGGGAATTCGTCGCGATCGAGATTCCCGGCGAGGACTTCATCAAGTTCCTGATGGACAATCCGCCCGCCCATTTCGCTCTCACCCAGGTGATGCTGGCCCGCGACGAGCGCCGGAAGACCTACCGCCTGGATACCAACCAGTACGACGCGCTCACGCTCGTCACCAGGACCCTGATCGAGCTGGCGGACCGGCACGGGACGAGCACCGAGCACGGCATCGACCTCGACCCGATCATCGCCCAGACGGACCTGGCGCCGCTCTCGGGAGTGAGTGAGTCCGCCGTGCACAAGGCCCTGCACACGTTGCGCACCGAGGGCGTCATGGGCAGGGGTCGGCTTCGCCTCACGATCACTGACATGGATGCGCTGCGTCGCCAGGGAAACCCTCCACCCAAAGCGCCCTGACCTGCCTATATACCAGATTATAACTCGCATATTGTAAAAATACAACTCCTGACTTACATTGAGGTCAGGTGGCGCTTGGCCACTTCAACGACTCCCTCGGAGCGATCATGAGTGGCCGTACATTGCGACATTCCGTCTCCCAGTTCCTGTCCGCGTTTCCCCAACCGGTGCGGCCGGATCCGATTCCCACGGCCAGCGCGTACATCGATCTCCGGCAGTCCACCGACCTCACCTCGATGCTCGGGGTCCAGGTGATGCGAGATCTCCTTCAAATCATCTTTTCTCCGGTCGCCCTGCTGGCCGAAGCAGAGGGCGGGAAAATATACGACATGCATGGCGATGGCGCTTTGGTGGCATTTCGCGGTGACAATCGAGTGGATCGTGCTTTCGCCACTGCCATGATGGTTCAGCGAAGTATCGTGGCAGACTTTCAACCGGGTTTGGCGTCGGCCACGTGCGGCCAGATCAAACTGAGATTCAGGATCGGAATCGACGACGGCCCGATGTGCTCGGGAATCGTGACCGACCTGAGTGGCCCGGCCCGAACTTTCTGGGTCGGCGGAAACATTGGCAACAAGATATCCCAGGCTATGGAACCGTCTATGGGGATCGCGGTGAGCCAGCGTGCCTTCGATCTCCTCAGCCCGGAGATCCGGGAGAAGAACATCTGGAGCGACCCGGTAGAAATCCTGATCGGCGGCGAGTCGCTCCTCATCAGAACCTGCCCGCAACCTTGAACTCCAGGAGACGCGTCATGAACGACCCATTAGCAGGACCCGAGACGGGCCAACTCCAGAAACGTTCGCCGATAAAACGATGGGCCATCCTCGTCAGCGGTGCGGCATTGCTGGCGCTGGTCGTGTTCATCTTTCCGCCGGCCGCCGCGCCGGTGGGAGTCGCCCTGGCCACGCTGGAGATTCTGCACCGCATGACCCGCCAGTCCCGCTGACGGTAGAATCCACGAGTGACGGTAGTGGTTATCGCGACGCACAGCCCGAAATGGGAATCCGCCGGGAAGGCTCTCGCCGCCGATCTTCAAGCTGCTTTAGGGCCGACCGCCCTTCGCGTCGAGCACATTGGCAGCACGTCGATTCCCGGTATGGATGCCAAGCCCATCTTCGACCTGCAGGTCAGCGTCAGGGACCTCGACACCGCTGAACAGCCGCTGTCCGCCGTCCTGCCCGAGCTGGGTTTCTCCGACACGACCTACTTCCACGACCATGTCCCGGCCGGCTACGACGACTCCCCCGACGCGTGGCGCAAACGCCTGTGGATGCGACGCGACTCCGTGCACCCCGACGTCAACCTCCACATCCGCCAGGCCGGCTCCCCCGGCGAACGCTTCGCCCTCCTGTTCCGGGACTGGTTCCGCGCCCATCCGGCCGCCGTACCGGCCTATGTCGAGTTCAAACGTTCCCTCGCCACCATCGTGGCCGACTCGGCGACGTACACCGAGGTGAAGAACCCCGTGGTGGATCTGGTCATCGTCATGGCCGAGGAATGGGCCCGCCGTACGGGCTGGCGACCCTAGGACGCCTGGATCGATCCGCACCACAATCTTCAGCAGTCCAAAGAACTGGTGGACAAGGGTCGCGCCAGTGCTGGGTTGAAGACCACGTCAGCGAGGCCGGGACGCGCACACATGCTGAATCACACGCCTCCGTGACACGTTCTGCCCAGGACGATCGCGTTGCAGAGGGGCAGGGGTCGTGTCAGAGCCTTCGAAGCGACGCCGGCGGTGGGTGGTAAGTGGGGTGCTGGTCCTGGTGCTCGCGCTGATGGCAGCACTGGTCCTACCGAAATCCGGCTTGCTCGGAGCACGCTTTCAGACCCTCATGCTGGAGGGCAGCAGCGGTTGGAGCTCCGGCGACACGCGAACTTTTTCTATCCGATTCGGCATCAGAAACGACGCGTGGACGTCCGTCACCATTGTGGATGCCGGTCGGAGCAGTTCTTTCATGCGGTTACTCAAGATCGAGGAAACGCGCATGCCCATCACGCTAGAGCATGGTGACACGGCATACGTCGAGTTCGTCTACCAAGTCACCGATTGCGACAACGTTCCCAACGAGGAATGGCCGATCCCGGTACAGGTGGAGCGGCCTTGGGGCGTACAGACCGAGTATGTTGAACCTCCGCCACAGGACCCGAATTTTTCTGAGGACTCCCCTCTGAACGAGGATGAGAGCATTACGTGGCAGTGGCATGGCGCCAGGGCAAGCTATGTCTGCGACTGGCACCTTTAGCCGATTCTTTCGCTGCGCCACGGCAGAAGAAATGTCACCCGCGCCGGAAAGCGCAGCCCTACTCAATACTGCCGAAGCAGCGAGTGCTTGAGTTCGATCCAGGCCCGCAGTTCATCAGCCAGGACAGCGGACCCGATATAGGGCAAGCAAGGTTGAATGATGTGAATCTGGTTTCGCAGTCGGCGGGATAGCCGGATGTCGGCTGGGTCGAGGGGCCGTTCGGTGCATAGGCGCGTGGCATTCGCCATGGCCGTCGTGGCTGCCAGCCAGCGCTCTACTGCCTCATCCATCGTTGGCAACTCGGCAGCCACGCTCAGTTCACGGGCCTCGGTGAGCGAGACGATCAGGGTGGCGGCCGCCTCGTCCGCGGTGTCGATCCCCCGTAGTGCCGCGTGGCGGTCGAGAGCGAAGCCGAGTAGCCGCCATTGTGCGTTCTCTGCGGGAGTTCCTCCGGTGCGGTGAGCAACCACGCTTCGAAGATAGTGCCACCAGTCGGTTCGTTCGGGCTCCTCGCGGGGTTCGCGCTTGTCCAGCCAGGTAACCAGTGCCGGTTCAGACAAGATCAACAGGTGGTTGGCGTAGCTCTTGAACGCCTGCTCACGCCCTTGGAACGACAGCCAGGAATTCCGGCCTCCTGGCCCCAGCATCTTGAGTATGGTCCCGAGCGGTTCATCCCACTCCTCCGAGTCCGACACCACAAGAAGACCCATCCTCGAAGTGGGCTCCCAGTACTCGGCAATGCCGTCGTTGATCGATGGGCGCTCTTCCAATGTGAACCCTCGCGCCTGCACGGCAACGTGCAGTTCACCAAAGTCCAGGCGGGACCGGAACCGGCCGTATCGGTCCACAAGGGCGGCCTCGATCTGATTCTCACCGGCAAGCCATGACAGCCGTTGGACCTGGGCTCCGAAGTAAACGACCCCCCACTCGTCCTCGGGCCGGTCCCGCCACCAGCCAAACTCGACCAGACCAAAGTCGGAGATCACCCCCGACGGCGCCTCCACCGTGTGGCCCCACCCGAGCACCTTCTCGACGTTGGCCAGTGTGCTGGTGTGATCAAGGCCCAGCACCGTGCCCGAGATCATCAGATCGGCAAAGAAATCCAGGTCAGCCACTTAGGAATTGTCCGGTGAGGATTAGCACGAATGCATCCGAATATCGGCGAGGCGTCCACATGACTCGGCATACGGATGCAAGCAACGACGCGTGCAGCCGAGGCCGCCACGCTGCCCACGTGGGGCTGGTGCCGTCCTTGCGCGCCCGTACTGCTTGTCGCTGGGGAGAACTTCGGGTGCGTGGTCGGCGTCTTACGGAAGTAGCCCATCGGAGATGACGGGGTGAGTGGCATGGCGGCGTCGGCAATGCTGGCTGGGGATCCCTCGCGGTTAGGGGACTTCTGGCTGGCCGGACGCCTGGGCGCCGGAGGCCAAGGCGTCGTGTACGAGGCCTACGACGTCCAAGGCACCCGGGTCGCGATCAAGGTGCTGCACCCCGACACGGCCGCCGACCCCGACATGCGCTCGCGCTTCGGCAAGGAAGTCACCGCCGCCCGGCGCGTCGCATCCTTCTGCACCGCCCGAATCCTGGCCGTCGACCTGGACGCCCCCAAGCCGTACATCGTCAGCGAGTACATCCAAGGCCCCAGCCTGCGCAAAGCCGTCACCGACGGACGGCGCTTCACCGGCGACGACCTGCACCGGCTGGCCACTGCCATAGCCACCGCCCTGACCGCCATCCACGACGCCGGGGTCATCCACCGCGACCTCAAACCCGACAACGTCCTACTCGGCCCCGACGGCCCCCGCGTCATCGACTTCGGCATCGCCCGCACCCTGGAGATGTCACTCACGGCCACCGGCCTGGTGACCGGCACTCCCACCTACATGGCCCCCGAAGTCTTCACCGGACAACGCGCCGGCGCCCCCGCCGATGTGTTCTCCTGGGGCGCCATCGTGGTCTACGCCGCCAACGGCGACGACCCATTCGAAGCCGAAAGCCTCGGCGCGGTCATGCACCGGGTCCTGGCCACCGACCCCGACCTGAACAACCTTCCCCCCTCACTACGCCACCTGGTCGCGGCCGCACTGTCCAAAGACCCGCTCGCCCGCCCCACCGCACGCGAACTCCTCCTCGGCCTCATCACCGGATTCGACGGCACTCAAGCCGAACTCCTCAGCATGGGCAGCGCCGAAGCGGGACTCCTCGGACTCGGCATCACCGCCGACCCCTCCCTCGGCACCCTTGCCGAAGACGCCTACGGCTTCCTCAACCCCACCGAACGCAACCTCGTCCCCGACTTCTTCCTCAGAATGGTCGCCGTAGCCGAAACCGGGGACATCACCACACGACCCGCATCCCGGAAGGAACTGCTGGACGGGAAGACTTCCGAGGAACAGGCCGCTCTGCGACGAGTCCTGGAGGTCTTCGCCTACCTGCTCGCCGGCCAAGGGGACGACCTTGTGCTCTCCCGCTCGGCCCTGATCCGCGCCTGGCCGCGGCTTTGGTCGTGGGTGGCCGACGAGCGAGACGGCCTGCCCGCCCACGACATGATCCACAAAGCCGCCAGGCACTGGAGCGACCACGGACGCCGCGAAGCCGACGTCTTCCAAGGCAGCCGCCTGGAAACCGCCCTCCGCTGGGCCGCCACCGGACGCCGCCACCTCACCCTGGGCAAACTCGAACGCGACTTCCTCGACGCCTGCGACACCGTCACCCGCCACCGCGTCCGCCGCCGCCGCCTGCTCACCGTCACCCTGGCGGCCCTTCTCGTCCTCGCTCTCATCGGCGGCACGATAGCCGTACGGCAGACGTGGACCGTCACGACGCAGCGGGAGATGCTGGCGCTCCAGCTGGCTGAGACGACAGCGGGCAAGCTCGCCGCCGAGGCCGACACCATGCGCACCACCGACCCGGCACGCGCCATGCTGCTCAGCGTCGCCGCCTGGCGGCTCGCCCACCTTCCCACCACCCGCGCCACCTTGCAGAACGCCTGGGCACAACGCGAACGCACCGCCTTCATCGATCCCGACACCGGCGGCGAGACGCTGCGGCAGATCACCCTTGACGGGCGCAGGCTGGTGAGCGTCTCACCGCAAGGCGTGCGCGTGTACGACCTGCGCACCGGGCAGAAGGCCGGCGGGTGGGACGATGTGGGAATCGGCGACCGCGCGTTCCGTGCGATCGCCCTGAGCGCTGACGGCCGGTACCTCGCCGTAGTGGCCGGTGACACCATACAGGTGTGGGACCTGACCACCCAGCGCCCGACGGCTCAGCACAAACTGGTGGCGCAACAGCACTTCAACGGGGTGTCCTACGGCCTCAGCGACCGCTGGCTGACCATCAGCGAAGGCCAGGGCGCCCAGCTGTGGGACACCCGCACCGGAGCCATGGTCGGCGGCCCGGAGCCGATCGCGGACACGGCACTCACCTCGGCCGGTGACCTGGCCGCCGTCACCCTCTTGGGCGAGACGGAGCACTTCGGCCTTCTCCGGCTTCCGGGCGGCAAGCCGGTCGCGGGATGGCACGCCTCGGACACGTGCCTCAGCAAGTCGAGCTCCGTGGCGTTCAGCCCGGACGGGCACACCCTCGCCTGCGCGACCACCTCCGACATTTCTCTCATCGACGTACGCACCGGTAAGTCGCTCCCGAACCAGCCCCGCGCCGATGGATGGGATTCCAACGGCGGCCGGATCCGCTTCAGCCCGGACGGGCGGTTCATCGTGGCCATCGGCAACAGCGACCTGCGGCTCATCCGGGTCGCCGACGGCAGCACGCTGCTGACCTATCGCGGCGCCGTCGAAGCGGCCGGCTTCGACGGTATGACGTTGCGCCTTCTCAGCGACGCCACGGTCGTGGACGTCGACGTCTCTGACCTGCTGAACCCGGTGCGGATTCCTGGGCCGCCGCCCGCGTACGCGGTGTTCAGCCCGGATGGCAGATTTCTGCTGACCCACAACGAGGGAGCTAGTTCGCTGGTCCTCCGCGACGCTCAGGACGGCCGGGCGCTGGGGCACCCGCTCCCGCTGGCGTCCGGAGACACCCCGGATCCTTTCCCCGTGTTCAGCGGCGACGGGCGGCTCCTCGCGATCGTGGAAGGCCCGTCCGGCGAGTTCGTAAGTGTCTGGGACACCCAGCGGCGAATCCGGACCGCGAAGATCGAGCTGCCTAAGGGCTGGTATCTCTATTCTCTCGCCATGAACGCCGACGGCTCTATGCTCGTTGCCGGCGCCAGGACCATTACCGGCGAGGACGAGGAGACGCGCGGGCGGCTTCTCGCGTGGGACGTGAAAGCCGGGCGCTGGATCAGGTCGATCGACATCAGTGGCGACGTTGCGGTGGCCTTCCGTCCCGGCAGCACGATGGTCGCCGAGGTCGAGGGACCGTCCAACCGGCTGCTCGACCTCACCACGGGGCGGGAGACCGGCCCCGGCCTCGGGCCTCAACGCGTCACCGATCCGCGCGTGTCGCTCGCGTTCAGCCCGGACGGGAACACCATCGCCATCGGCTCTTCCAAGGGGCTGGCCTTCTGGGACGTCCGCACTGGGCAGAGACGCGGCCCGAACCTCCAGCTGTCATCGTCCGACGTCATCTTCTCCCCAAAGGGCGATGTCGCGGCGTCGGTGAACCGCGAATTCTCGGTGCAACTACTCGATGCGTCCGCTCCGGAGTGGCTGGGCCCACCGTTCTCCGGCGGAGACACACAGCTGTTGTCAGCAGCTTTCGGCTCCAGAGGCACGGTCGTCCACACCGTCGACGACTCGGGCGCGCTGCGGGACATCCCCGTCGATCCGTCGCGTATGGCCGCCATCGTCTGCGCCCGTGTCGGGCGCACTCTCACTCCCGCCGAGTGGCACCGCTACCTCCCCGACCTGCCCTACCGGGATCCATGCCGGTGAGTTGACCGAACGCCTGCTCCTGCATCCGAGTAGGCACCTTTCCCTCTTCGCAGGCATTTACAAGGGGTACAGACCGAACATTCGGCGGACATCTGTACGGCCCTGCAGGAGTGGCCACGCCGGAGCGCCTTGACATACGGTGCGGCAGCTCATATTGAGCTTTCGCTCGATCAGTCCGGGTGTCTTTGTTCAGGAGGCGCTTTTCGGCTGGCAGCGTTGCTGTCAATAAAGACCAAAAAGCCCCGGAACATAAACTGTCCGGGGCGTTTTCGCAGGTCAACCGCATCACCGATCCGGAAAAGCACGGCATACGCGAGAACAGCAGTGTGTCCGGCAGGTCGATGACGATTCTCATCGACGCGAAGACCGGACAGGTCACCGACTGGGGAATCTCGCCGACACCCGTGAGCTTTCCACTCTGGGCCAGGTGTAGGCCCTCTGACCTGGGCGGTCAGAAGCCTTCCACGAGACCGGACCTCGCACCGGCGGGAATGACTCTCGCCGATTTCCCGTCGGTGACGAAGGCGCACCACCCGCTCAATTCCGCCAGCAGCAGGATCCCGGGAAAACCCTCCTGCTGAATATGCCAGACCTCCCAGGTGTCGGGGGCTGGGCATCTTCGCCTGTTGTCCGGCGGCGGGCCGTTCCTGATCTCGCGAGCGAGAGAAACGGCCTCGGGTCCCTCGATGACCCTGGACCCGATGAGGCGGGCGCTCTGGATGTCCATCTGCGTGTGGTATTTGCAGGCGGTTATCGTGACCGGCCCATCGGGAATCTCGTCGATCGTCACCGTCTGATCGATCTGGACGGGAGGTCGCGGCGCGCACTTGAAAGCGGTCGGATCTCGTTTCACATTCACTCCTCGGAAGTCGTGATCGAGCCCACTCCGCTTCCAACTATGCGCGGCGGCACCCACCCGGCAGATCCGGCGGGAGGATTTCGTGCCTGAGAGCGTGCCGCAAGCACGTACTCATCCGCGTTGGCTACTGCCAGCAGCCGTCGTCGGGATGTTTGTCGCCGGTTCCGGGTTGCGCCAGCCACAGCAAGTCGTGTCGCGAACGAACGACATTTCAAACTTGCCTGCCCATCGGTTTAGGACCGGGGCGTGGGTGAGGGGATCCGCGTTGAGCACCTTCCGCCCTCCTCACCGCTCAATTGTCCCGGTCAGTTCCAGCGAGGCCCTCTTGCAGGAATGGCACCGCCAACCCTCCAGCCTGCCGAAGACACACAAGATCGAAACCCTCTGGAGAATGGCCGAGAAGCTACTTCTCCTCGACGACCTTGACGAACCAGACGCGAAGGCCATAAGTCACGTGGAGCAGGTGCTCCTACAGCTCGACAGCTTCGACCCAACCTTGGAGCACTCCAGATACCCCATCAGGAACGACGGTTCCGAGACGCTCGCCTCCCTACCACGCGTCCGCTTACGACGTTTTCATGAGTCTATGGAACGGGTTGCCCACTTCTTGGATGCATGTGACATAAAGCTCAGGGAGGGCATCAACACTCGTGCCGAGATCGAGGAAGCCTTCCGCTGTGGCTACGAATACGAGTAGCGGACGTTGCTGTCAATGAAGATTAAAAAGCCCCGGAACGAGAACCGTCCGGGGCGTTTTCGCATGTCAACTAATGTGGTCAGGGGCGGGGTCGAACCGCCGACCTACCGCTTTTCAGGCGGTCGCTCGTACCAACTGAGCTACCTGACCTCGACGACTTGCGTCGGGAGCGGTCCTGACGGGACTTGAACCCGCGACCTCCACCTTGACAGGGTGGCGAGCACTCCAAACTGCTCTACAGGACCTCTATGTCCGGAAGTTTTGCTTCCGTGTTGTTCGGCTTGCCTAGCTTACCAGTTTCTGCGAGGTCTTCGACCTGCCTTTTTCCGGTGAGCCAGTGCCCCCAACGGGATTCGAACCCGTGCCGCCGCCTTGAAAGGGCGGTGTCCTAGGCCGCTAGACGATGGGGGCTCAGGGGATTGTCCCCGGGGGGATCGTCCCTGTTCCGTGCCGTCTTCCGTCGGAGACCTCTGAAGCATAGGGGACGTTAGCCCTCGATGCCAAAGCGATCGGCGACGGCGTGCCACTGATCGTTCCCGATGGCGACGGGACGTTCCCTGGCTCTGGGAAAATTGTACGACCTGGGTCGGGCTCGATATGACGCTCGCACTGGATCCACTGCTCGCCGAGGCCGCCCACGGTGATGTCGTCCCAGGCCTGAAGCCGATGGGTGTCTTTGCTGAAGTACAGAACTGACGCCTGATGGGGAGTCGGCTCGGCGTGTTCGAGGCCCCGGAGGCCGGCCGCGCCGGTCGATCCCTGGACGATGACCCGGGTTCCCGTGGAGAGCAGTTCGGTGGCGCGGGCGTGGGTGTGGCCGGCGAGGACAAGCGCGACGGAGCCGCTGAAACCGCGGCCGACGGTGGGGTCGTGGACGGCGACGATGTCGGCGGGAATGTTGTCGGGCGCGGAGGTTGAGGAGCTTCGTGGCCATTCGGGGGGCGCAAGCCGTACCGCATGGGAGCGGCCGAGGTTGGTGAGACTGGCCGGATCGGAGTCGACCTCTACGGATTTGTCGGGTGTGAAGCGTGGGTCGCCTACGCCGTAGATGCGCAGGCCCTTGACTTCCGCGGAGGTTCCGTCGAGGACGATGGCGTTCTTCTGCTTGGCGACGGCTTCTTCGGTTTCGCGGGAGTCGTGATTGCCGCGTACGTAGACATAGGGCACGCCAAGGCGGCCGATCTCCTCGACGAAGCGGTTCTCGGCGGCGGTGCCGTGGTCGCTGATGTCCCCGGTGTCGATGATCATGTTGACCTTGAACTGGTCCTTGAGGGAGTGGATCACGTTCCAGGACACGGGGTTGATGTGCAGGTCGGAGACGTGCAGCACGCGGATGGTGTCGGGGTCGGGCTCGTAGATCGGCAGGGTTGAGCCCGCTTCGTAGAGCTGGGAGACGTTCGTCACAAGCTTGGCGAGCTGTCCGCGGTATTCGGAGAATTTCGTGACAATCGATTGGGCGTTGCCCACCAGCGAAGGTACGCCGGTCAGCAAACCGGTGTATTTCGGTTCGGAGATCGAGCGCGGGTTGAGGGTGAGGGCCGAGGTGGCGCCCAGGGCGGCGACCGCGAGGAACGCGACGCCGCTGGTCCAGGCGGCCCGGGAGAGCCTGCGGAAGACGATCAGCCCGGCCAGGAATCCGGCCAGGACGGCGCAGATCACCGCTCGGATGATCAGCTGGCGGAGGCCCTTGACCAGATCGGTCTCGATGGTCTGGGGCAGGCGATCGGCCCATTTGGGATTCTGCAGGATCTGCTGGGCCACATCTGGATGGACGGCGTCGATACTGATGCCTAGCCGTACCGGACCGCTATGGGTGGCGAATCGGAGCGTGCCAAGGGGGCGTACGTCGATCACGGTTTCGCCGCCCCAGGCGGGTTGCAGGGTCATGCCGATGTCCGCGGGGCCGACGGCGGTCTGGGCGGACGCGCCGAAGGACAGCCCCAGCCAGGCGCCGGCCAGGGCGACCATGATTATCGCCAGGATCCGTGCCGTCCGGCCCTTGGCAAGGCGGCGGGCGATGTTGGTGAGCTCCACGTCCTTCATGTCTACCCTGAAAAGCGCGGCCAAGTAGATTTGACACTGTGATCGAGGTCTCGCGGAACAGATTCGAAGAGCTCGTGTCCGAAGCGCTGGACACGATCCCGCCAGAGCTCGCAAAGGTGATGGACAACGTCGTTGTGGTGGTTGTGGATGATCCGCCAGAACAGGGCCTTCTCGGCCTGTACACCGGCATTCCGCTGACCGAACGCGGCGACTGGTATTCGGGCGTGCTGCCCGACCGAATTGAGATCTACCGAAATCCAACCTTGGAGATCTGCGAAACCGAGGATGACGTGGTCGAAGAGGTGCAGATCACCGTCGTCCACGAGATCGCCCATCACTTCGGCATCGACGACGAGCGGCTGCACGAACTCGGATGGTAGTCGCGGGGTTGCAATTCGCGAGCGCGGTAGGCACTGTAGGTGACATACTGAACACGGTCTGTCAGGTGCAGTCCTGCAAGCTCAGCGGAGAGAAATGGCGGCCACCAAGCCCGACCGGCTACCGGGTCGGCACCGCCGTCCGCCCGAACGCCAGGCAACCTACGGCGAAGTCCTCAGGATCGGCGAGTTCCGGGCCTTGTGGCTTGGGCAGGCTATGTCGCTTCTGGGCGACCAGCTGGCCCAGGTGGCATTGGCCGTGCTTGTGTACAACCGTACTCAATCACCGCTGGCCACCGCGGCCGTCTACGCGCTGACCTACCTGCCGCCGATCATCGGCGGCCCGCTGCTGGCCGGTCTCGCCGACCGTTTCCCGCGCCGCCGCGTCATGCTCCTGTGCGACCTGCTCCGTGCCGGTCTTGTCGCGATCATGGCGATTCCGGGCACCCCATTCGGGGTGCTCTGCGCGCTGGTGTTCCTGGTCGTGCTGCTCAGCGCGCCGTTCTCGGCCGCGCGGGCCGCCCTGCTGCCGGAGATCTTAGAAGGCGATCGTTATGTCATGGGTTCGGCCCTGCAGAACATGACGAACCAGGCGGTCCAGATGCTCGGATTCGCCGCCGGCGGAGCGGTGATCGCCGGGCTGGGGCCGTACCGGGCGCTGGCGCTGGACTGCGCCACTTTCCTGGCCTCGGCGCTGATCCTGGTCGCGGGGGTACGGCGCCGCGCCGCGCCCGCCGTCGCGGACGGGAACCTGCCGTCGATGTGGACGATGACCCGGGCCGGTGCCCGCCTGGTCTTCGGCGACCGACGATTGCGGACGTTGGTGCTGTTCGCTTGGTTGTGCGGCTTTTATGTGCTGCCGGAGGGGATTGCGGTGCCGTACGCGGCGGAACTGGACGACGGGCGGTTACCGGTGCCCGTGATCAGCGGGCTGCTGATGGCCGCGATGCCGACCGGAACCGTGCTTGGAGCGTTCCTTTTCAGCCGATTTGTCACACCCTCGGGACGGCTTCGGGCGATGGGGTGGATGTCGATGCTGACCTGCGCGCCGCTGATCCTGTGCGCGATGCGGCCGCCGCTGGAGATCGTGCTCCTGCTATGGATTTTGTCGGGGATCGGTGGGGCGTACCAGCTTGCGGCGAATGCCGCGTTCGTCCAATGCGTGCCCCCGGAACGGCGGGGGCAGGCGTTCGGTCTCGTGCAGTCCGGCCTGCTGGCCGCGCAGGGGGTCGGCATCCTGATCGGAGGCGCGCTCGCCCAGGAACTCGGCCCCGAGCCGGTGGTCGCGCTGGCCGGAGCAGCCGGTCTGTCCGTCGCGGCCGTGCTGGCCATGACCTGGACCGAGTCCCGTACAGAGATCATCGCCAAGGTCCGGGCAGCTTAGAGCTTGTCGTCCGCCTTGGGGTGGTTGTAGGGGTGGTGGGCGTAGGGGTCGTGGGGCGGCGCGGCCGGCTTGCTCTGCTGGTTCATGGCCTTTGACCAGGTTTCCTGAACCTTGGAGCGAGTGTCCTGCCAGACCGGCTTATCCTTGTTGTTCTCGATCAAGTCCTGCACGATCGAGGCGTCCTTGCCCTGGTCCGGGATGAGCAGCCACGCCACCGCGTAGATGCCGACACCCAGACCGCCGAAGAGCGAGGCGATGGCGAGGCCGACCCGGAGGATATTGGGGTCGATCCCGACGTAGTGGCCAACACCGGAGCAAACCCCGGCGATGACTTTGCCGTCCTTACGACGACGGAGCTGTTTGACCGAACCGTTGGTCGTCATCTCGTTCATGCCCTTTACTCTGCCCTTCTTGTGGGCATACGCACATCGGGATTGCCCCTGGTACAACCCCGATGATCCCCGGATACCCTGGGCCCATGGACCTGCTGAACCTGGACGACCAACTCACCCCCGAACAGCGAATGGTCCGGGACACGGCTCAGGGTTTCGTCAGGGAACACGTGCTACCCGGGATCGGCGACTGGTTCGAGGAGGGGACATTTCCCGCTTCCTCACTTGCGCCGGTGCTGGGCTCGCTGGGGATGCTCGGGATGCATTTGTCCGGGTACGGCTGCGCCGGGCTTGACGCGGTTTCGTACGGGGTGGCGTGCCGTGAACTCGAAGCCGGCGATTCCGGGTTGCGGTCGTTCGTATCGGTTCAGGGGTCCCTGGCGATGTTTCCGATCTGGAGATATGGGTCGGAGGAGCAGAAAGCGGAGTGGTTGCCGCGGATGGCTTCCGGGGAAGCGATCGGGTGTTTCGGGTTGACCGAGCCCGATCATGGGTCGGATCCGGCGGGGATGCGCACTCACGCGAAACAGGATGTTTCGGGCGACTGGCTGCTCAACGGCTCGAAGATGTGGATCACTAATGGTTCGATCGCGGATGTCGCGATCGTGTGGGCTCAGACGGATTCAGGAGTCCGGGGGTTCGTGGTTCCGACGTCCACGCCCGGCTTCAGCGCCCCCGAGATCCACCGCAAGCTGTCCCTGAGAGCCTCGGTGACGTCGTCGCTCTACTTCGACGATGTGCGCCTGCCCGCGTCCGCGGTTCTGCCTGGAGTCACCGGTCTGAAGGGGCCGCTGTCCTGCCTCTCGGAAGCCCGGTTCGGCATCCTGTGGGGGGTTGTGGGCGCTGGGCGCGCCTGCTTGGAAGCCGCCATCGACTACGCGAAGACCCGCGTCCAGTTCGGCAAGCCCATCGGGGGGTTCCAACTCACCCAGGAGAAGCTCGCCTGGATGGCAGTCAGCCTCGGCCAGGCCGGGCTCACCGCCCTGCATCTCGGACGCTTGAAGGACGCGGGAGAACTCTCGCCGCGACAGGTCAGCTTCGGCAAGCTCGCCAACGTACGAGCCGCGCTGGACATCGCTCGGCAGGCGCGGTCGATTCTGGGGGCGAACGGGGTGACCTTGGAGTATCCGGTCATCAGGCACATGAACAACCTGGAGTCCGTACTGACCTACGAAGGCACGCAGGAGATCCACACGTTGGTTCTCGGTGAGGCACTGACGGGTCTGCCTGCCTATCGGTGAGGGTTGCCGGTACTCTGATCACAGGGAAAGCGCGTCGCGTCGCGGGTGCGACTCGCTGTACCCTGCAACGACAAGGGGTGCTAGCTCAACGGCAGAGCTCCGGACTTTTAATCCGTAGGTTCAGGGTTCGAATCCCTGGCACCCCACCGACCTGAGCTGCGTCTTTACCCAATCCGGTAGTCGCCGGATGACAGCGTGAGTCATCGTGGGACACATGTGAGTCACATCGGGGTTGTTCGTACCCCATTGCGAATGTGAACCGGCCGCTTGTGCGTCACGGATGAAGGCCAGCCGGTCGGCGCCCCGACCAGGTAGTCCCGGTAGCCGACGGGCATGCAGGGCAGGGCCGACAGCAGGCCAGGTGCTCGTGCATTCTGCATCAGGTCGCGATTGGGAGGTCCTTGTGAGCCTGGTTGATGTCTTTGGCCCAGATCCACAGCCGATGCTGTGGGGGGACTTGGTGGTAGCCGTACAGTCCGACCTCGGTCATGGTGCGCAGGTCCACGCACACGCGCTGGTATGCCTGGCCGATCGCCTTGGCGGGATCATCGTGCAAGTCTTTGACGCCGAGTTTGATGCAGGCGCGGTACTCATAACCCAGCAGGAGGTCGGCGCCGAACTGCGTCCAGGCGCCGCGCAGCTGGGCCCAGGCCGCGTCGGCTTCGTTCAGCAGCAGGGTGAGGTCGGAAGCGGATGGGAGGGAGGGGTAGATGAGGAAGGTGGCCGCCCAGCCTGCGGCGATCATGTCCAGGTTGAAGGTGCGCCGCCGCGGATCGTCTCGGGGTGGGAGCGGGTCGGTGGCGCTGCCGGTGAACCAGGGGGCGGTGTAGGCGAGGAGGCGGCCGTTGCCTTCGACCAGTTCTCCGGTGGCGATGACGGCCAGCTTGCGCTGGGAGCCGTCCGGGCGGGTAAGTCGGGTGGCCACCATCGTCTTGTGTGTTGCGGCGGCGGCCTTGCCGGCAGCTTGATGGCGGTGGGCTGCGTCGGGGGTGATACGGGCTGTCAGGTAGGTGCGCAAATCCTGAGGGAGGGCGTCGTAGGTGCCGTCCAACAGCGTGTCTTGGCGCGTTCCAGGGCGGCTTGGGCGGTGGCAGGCGAGCCGCCGTACTCGCTTTCGGGGGTGTCGATGGACACCATCCGAATCGCCATCGCGATGTTGGGGGTGTCGCCGTCGGTGATGTCGAGCAGTTGGTAGTCGTTGGCAGGTTTGCTGAACCCGACGAAACCGAGATCGACCATCGCCACTCTTTCCGAAGCATCGACTGAAGTAGCCCAAAGAACTATCGCAGCTGATCAATGGTCCGTTCCGGGAAACCTCTGCCGTGTCTGCACTTGCGCCTGTGAGGTGAGGGTGCGTCCAGACTTACCGGAGCCGCCCCACCTAGTATCTCCCGCAGGTGGGGATGCCGGTCATACCCCATGCCCGCGCAGCGTGAGCGCCCTATCAGTGCAGGGGCCTGATCATCCCAGGAAGACTAGGGTCATCCGCAGGGGTGTTAGGTGGGCCCTGGATCCTGCTGAGCTGCTCTACAGCGCGGGCCGGATCCGTGTAGAGGGTCGGGTTGGCATGAAGATGGAAAAGTTGAGCTTGTGAGAGTTCCAGAGCGATGGGTACGCCATTGACTTTGGCCACCAGGATGTTGCCGATCTGGATGAGCGCCGAAGGATTGTCCTTCAGCGAGTCTAGGAGCTGAGCGACCGACTCGCTCTGCGTCCTGGTGACGTCTGCCTGCGGTTTATCGACTCCGCGTAGCTCGACAGCCCGTTGCACCTTGGTAAGAGCTTGATCGGCCTGCTCCTCAGTAATACGACGCTTAAAGACAGCGACAAAGGACTGCCAGACCGAGCCTTGCACGATGCCGCCTTCGAGCAAGATCTCCATCCCGAACGCGTCCAGGAGATCGGCGATGGCCTGCTTGACTTCTGGATAGCTCTCCTCGTTCGGAAGGTACATGACCACTATGGGTGCCGGATCCGAAAGGGCCGACGACACAGTCTGATTCACTCGCAACTCAGCCGCGAGCAGTGCTTCCCGCTTTACCCGGCCAACAGGCGTGTTAGCGTAACGGCCTTCTGGCTCCTCGTATGATCCAGCTATCTCCCCCAGCGTCTTCAAAAGGAGAAATTGAGCCGACTGAACCGGGTCGACCACCGTCGCCAGAAATCTGCCGACAGAACCTTTAAGACGATCAATAGCTTCCCCTGCAGTTTGGGCGAAAGCGGCGAAGATGGAGGCGTAGAACTCTTGAACGATCTCCTCGCGATGCCTGCGATCACGCTTCTTGGACGCCTTCGCCTTGTGTTCAAGGTCAGTGAACGCTCGGGCGAGTCGAACGTCGAACCCGCTCGCAAGGAACTCCACCGTTCCGAAGTCGGCGTCCTGCAGGGAGCCGCCATCGACGAGCGTAGGAAGTCCAGCGTCCCGGGCTATCCGCATCAACTCCCGATACGTGTCAGTCTCAGGCGCCGACCGGGGGTGCGACCGATATCCTGGCCCCCCCTTCAGATCTCCGGGGAAGCGTCGCGCCCCTACGGCTGTCGAGAGGTTGGGGAACATACCCCACAGCAAGGCAGCGAAGATTACGTGCCACGCCTCGCGCTTCAAAGGACGAGGCGCCGGAACCTGATCAAAGGTCCTGCTCAGAGCCCGTAGTATCCACTCGGCATCCTCACGCCGTCCCTTTGGTCTCCCACGCTTGGCCACAGTCTCTTCAAGAGCCCGCAAGAATTCCTTCTCCGAGATCCCCAGCATGTCGAGCGCAGCCATGGTGGCGTTGGCCACATGCGCGGCAAGTAGATCCTCGGCGTTGTGTCTGTCGGCCACAGCGTCTCCATCCTCAATGGCATCACCGCAGCTTGCGCTGCTACACAGTTCCGCAGCTTCCGACGGGCCAGCGGAAAGTGGTGCGTCTCCACTTTACGCGGCGAGGACATATGCGCGGACGACGCCCGCGAGGCCTAACCGTCATCGGCGGAACGCGATGCCCTCGTCCCACCAGGTGGGCTCCAGGCCTGCGTCGAGCGCCAGGTCATGAACGGCCCATGTTCTTCGCCACTTTCTCGGCGATGTTGACCAGTTCCTTGGGCTGCCGATGAACGACGAGTTTCGCGATCACCGTTCCAGACCGTATCAACGCGGTATCGTGCGTTCCGTTCATTGACACCTCGGGAACTCGGTACACGCCTGGCGCGGCCTCGCTCGGCATAGCATCCTGATCATCGTTGAGCAGCGAACTGACCACCAGTCTCGATGCCTCCGCTTTGGACCGGGCAACCCAGAGGATGGTGAGCGAAACCAAAGGATCGCGATCTGCTTGAGGGACGAGATCGCAACGTGTGGGATGGGGGAAAGTAATGTCCCCAAGGCGCCCGGCCTGAGCATGCATTCGGTAGTCCGATCCGATGGACGCGATATCCGACAGGGATATCAGCGAGCAGGCGTCCGGCCACTCGGATGGCGCGATTCCACCCAACTCTGGAGATCCCGCCGACTGTGCCGGAAGCATACGGTAGGCGGTGACCCGCTGGCCGTCATTCGAAAAGTCTCGCACAAAGACGAACTCGCCGATGGCGCCAAGCAGCTCAGAATTGTGCCGGTCTGACGGAACCGGAAGATTGCGGATTTGGCCATCGGCCGGATTGATCACTGCGATGAAATACGGTAGAGGCCAGTCGTAGGATGCGCTCCAATAGGACTGTGCCACCAGGAATTTTCCTGCTCTGGGCAGTTCCTCGCTATTTTCAATCCCCAAGATCGGTGACGCGTCGAGATGTCGAGTCCACTGGCTCTGTCCGGTGGTCCGGTCGACCGCTCTCAGCTCTCCTCCGCTTTGGGCGCCGGCCGGATTGGAAATGACCAGCATCGTCTGTTCGCTCGCACCGAAACCCCATCCCTGGATGCCGGGATCTTCCATGATCAGTCGGCCGTCGGGACCGTAAATGCGATAGGCATTGCCGAGAGAAACCAATATCTCCCCCTCCGGACCCATGACGAGGCTCCGAGGAGTGGATTCCGGTCCGAGTATCGCGAAGCTCGACTGCCAGACGGTCTGCCCAGTGCGCATATCCAGTGCGGTGAGAGTGGCGCTGCCGTCCTCACAGTCCCGTAAAACGATCGCGACCGCTTTCGCCGCTATCATTACGACGCATTCAATCGGAAGTGGCCAGCGCCATGTCTCTTGCCCGCTGAATGGATCGACTCTGATGAGATGACGATCGTCGCTCGTCACCATGAGAACCCCATTGGGAGCGATCATGATTGTCGGCGCGAATACGGTCGTGTCCTCCGGCGGCGGGCCCGAGTCGCGAACGGGAGTGGACCACAGCTGCTTTCCGGAGC
This sequence comes from Acrocarpospora macrocephala, assembly GCF_009687865.1. GTDB lineage: Bacteria > Actinomycetota > Actinomycetes > Streptosporangiales > Streptosporangiaceae > Acrocarpospora > Acrocarpospora macrocephala. The sequence goes on along the minus strand of NZ_BLAE01000034.1, from coordinate 138,801 downwards.
GAGAATCCACTCCCATCAGGATCCGGTTGCCGGAATTGTCTTCTTCGAAATCGAGTACGAGGGTTCCGTTGGCGAAGCCAGCGCCGGTGATGGAGTGGTCGGGGATGTCGGCAATCCTTGTTCGGATCTCTCCTGTTCGCGTGTCGCGGATGTCGACCCCATCGCTTATCGCGTCGGCCCCGTCTGGATCGCCGCCTGGAGGGTAGAAATCCTCAAACCAGTCGGCTGGAAGCAGCACGCTTTCTTCGCTGAATGCATATGGGCCCTGGGTTGAGAAGTGGGACTCCCAGAAAACTGCCGACCAGACCGGCTTGAGACCGCCGGGAAGATCGGCCGACGCGACATCAATTTTCGCTGCGGAAGGGCTCGGGCCGGTGTCCCCTGCCAGGGACAATGAAATCATGACGACAAGAGCGGCGGATAGCAGCCTCTGCATCGGTCAGCAACCTTTCGATTTTGTAAAAATTCTGCACTTGCCCCCCTTGCGCATGGGATACCACGTTGAACCGTCTCCCTCGTAAAATCGTCGATAGTCTGCGGCCACTCCGGTGACCCGGAATTTAGTACCGTCTTTCCGATTTATGATTTTCTGATACTCGCGTCCATCGGCGAGAACCGTGACGACTATGTCGAACTCGTAGTACGCTTTCTTTGCCTCGAATGTGAGCAGAAGACCAACCTGCTCTCCGCGAGCGATTTCAATGTGTTTGGCCGAGAAGTACAACCCACCTGCCTTTCCCGGGAGGTGAAAGCGAATATCCGGCCGGTCCAGATAGGACGTCATGGATATGACGGCGGGCTCACCTCCGCTGCCTGGCAGGAAGTACGAGTCGTCAAGTGCCGGAAGCTTGCGTGCTATCCGGGGCCTGATGTCGACGACTCGGACCCGCCCGCGACCGCCTTCAGCAACGATGCTGACGTCCACACGGCCTACGGTGGCACCGCCGTACTTCGCGACCAGGCGCGGGAAGCTGTCAGGGTCGGTGAGAAGTGCTGCCCGATCGTCCGCGTCATCGATAGGCCGATCGAGGGCTACAGCCCCTTCAAGGTCTTCCGTCACCCGAAGCAGAGGCAACGGATCGGCATTCGTCATACGATCGATTAGATCGCGGCCTCCTGTCGGCATCCACGCGACGAGTATTCCGGCGGCCACGGTGCTCAGCACGCCGCCCACCCATGTAACGGGACTGCTGAGGAATCTCCGCAGACGGCTGGAGGGCTGTGTCTCTTCCGCTTCTCCACTGGAAGCTTCACCCGATCGCTGCGCTGACGTCATGGCAACCCCACTGTGCTATTTGCGCCTGCCGAAAACTACATCCATGCAGTTCAAGCTGCTGGTGAGTACTCGTGGAGGACGCCTCCAAGTCGGTCGCGCCGACGTATGTTCAAGTCAACGATTCGCTCTGGATCGATGATCGGATCCGGGACGGCACGCAGTGGAGCCGCTTGGGCCAAGGCTTGATGGGCTCGGTGCCGGTTGTAAAACTGTTCATACTCGCGCAGAGCGTGACGCAGGTGACGTTCGTTCCACAGCAGGCATCGGTCGAGTAGCTCGCGGCGGCAGGACTGCACCCACCTCTCCATGATCGAGTTCATCCGCGGCATCCGGATACCGGTGAGCACGGTCTGAATGCCAGCCTCGGCGAGGATCTCGTCCATGAGTACCGGAAACTTCCCATCCCGATCTCGGATCAGATAGCGCGCCCGACAGCCCGCATCGTCCAGATCCATCACGAGATTCCTCATCGCCTGCATGACCCAGCTCGCGGTCGGGTGCGCGGTGGTGCCCAGCACGCGCACGCGCCTGGTGGCGTGCTCGATGACCGCCAGGATGTACTGGCGCTGGCCATTGAGGGTGACGGTCTCGATGAAGTCGCAGGCCAGGAGCGCGTCTGCTTGCGAGCGCAGGAAGTCGGCCCACGTGCTGGAGGCACGCTCGGGAGCCGGATCAACACCCTCCTGTTTGAGGATCTCCCAGACCGTGGACGGAGCCACCTTGATACCGAGCGTGACCAGCTCGCCGTGCACTCGCCGATATCCCCAAGCCGGATTCTCCCGGACCAAGCGCAGGATGAGAGCACGGATGGAGCGGATCGTGGGCGGGCGCCCAGGTCGCCTCGGCCGACAGGTCCGGGCGTGACGCCGTTTCATCAGGTCGCGGTGCCAGCGCAGAACGGTATCGGGGCGGGTGAGAAGCCGTAGCCGGCACAGGACCTCGCGGGGCAGCGATGTCAGAAGGGCGGCCAGAAAGGCTCGGTCCTCGGGGGCGAATCTCACCCTGGTGTCGGCGCCGAGTTGCCGTTCCAGGACGGTGATCTGGTGGCGCAGAGCGAGAATCTCCACGTCCTTGTCCCGATCGCCCATCGGCAACAACCGCAGCGCGGCGAAGGTGTTCGTGACCGCAAGGTAGGCCAGGCGAAGGAGCACGGCGGCTCATCATGCCGCACTCGGCCCCTCCGAGGCGGCCGAAGGTCGCGTCACGCCACGCGAAGCCCTGAACGGCTATGAACTGGACGGATGGCATTATCGGCAGGCGCAATGCCCAGGTCGCATAAGGTGACACTATTTTCGGCACCGACACGCGGCCGAGCAGGACAAGCCATCCGAACACCCGAACCATGATCATGTAAGGAGGCGAAGCGACACAAGCCGCGATCCTCCCCGCGCCACCCCACCAGGTCAAACCGCAGCTCAACCGCTATACGGCAAGTATTGAAGCGGTACAGGTGATCACCCCGTTCACCGTAGGCGGCCCGACCCACAACAAGCCGGAGTAACCATCCAGCGGTTCAAGCAGCACCCGCTTTCGGCTACTTCGTCGATCTATCCTCCCGTCGATCGGCCGCGAAGATCGCATGGGAGATGAAGCGCACATCAAGTTGAATTACCACTTCATCTCCCGCTGGCTCCGCCTCACCAACGATCAGGCCAATTAGTGCCAAGTCACCCGCGAGAGTGCGGATAAGCCCCTGCTCGAAAGTTTCAGAGGGCGGCCTCTCCAACTCCTCCCGCGACCACGCCGCCTTGGCCACCTCAGCCAATCGAAGCGGAATGCTCACTTGTATTGAATCAAGTTGCCGACGGATGGCGACCCCGATATCCGCCAAATCGTCAACGTCCTTTCTAAAGCGTTTCTGAGCCGCTGATTCACCCGCTTCTTCTTTGGCCACCACACCACCCTCGCTAAGCTTCTTTGTCGAATCGACCGTCAGTGAGAAGTTTTCTCAGCCTGGTATTCTTCGCCGCTTTGGCCGCCCGGAGAGCGTCTGCCACCGTCATATTTAAATACTCCCCCGGCATGACTCCCTTGATTCCCCCACCGCGGAATTGTCCGATAAAGTCGGCTACGGTCATTTCTCGATTCTGAACTATATCACTATTCGGATCGAGATAGTTGTTTCGCGCGAATTTCTGATCCGCCCTCTTTGCCGCCCGCGCAGCGGCTTCCGCAGCATCTTCCGCCTCATCTGCGCCACCGGCCGGACAATTGTGTACAAGGACATCCGCCCATCCCACTGCGACGTAGTAGGTGTGGTCAGCATTGACGCTGAGGTTGTGAACCCTTTGGTCTGAGACGGTTTGGCTGGTGACGAAGGTGATCTGGGCGGGCGTGCCGGCACTAGTTCGGAGCTGCATGCCTGGGGTGAGGCTGCTGGCGTTGAACCAGCGGCCTTGATCTGCTGCCCAGAAGGGATGGGAATCAGTGGCGACGATGACGTCAGTTTGGTGGTCGTTGTCGCCCTCTGCATCGATGGTGATCTGGACCAGGTTCTTTTCGCCCTGACCGGTGATCACGTCGATTACGGGCTGGGCAGTTGTTTGGCCGGATATGGGGTCAGTGGCGACGACCTGGTCGCCGATCTGTACTTGTTCGAGGGGCTTTCGTGTGCCGTCCGCCATGAGGACTTGGGTGCCGGGGACGAAGCTGTGGCAGTCGCCCTTCTTCGTCAAGGAGGCGACCTTGGCTCTGGCCTTTTTCAACGTCTCGAATGAGTTAAGCCAGTTCTTGATGTGTCCGATGCCCTCAGCAATCAAACCACCGATTTTTCTGGCAAGATCGGCGGCTTCCTTCCACTTCCAGGGAAGACCGTATCTCGCCAGCATTCGTGCGGCTACGCCGCCAAGAAGACTGCCGAGGATGTTGAGCGCGGTGTCACCGCAGGCTCCTAGATCACCCTTCGTCACGCAATTGAACGCGTCGGTCAGGCCGAGCTCATCGGAAAGGATTTCTCCCAGCCGCTTCAGCACGCCAACGAGGGCGTTCCAGTAGCGGTCGGTGGCGTTCTGCGCATTCTGCAGCTGTTCCTGGGCGCATTTGAGCGCGCCCTTCTTCATGCATTTGCTGTAGTCAAGGCTCGCGCATTCGGCCGCCGTGTCGCAGGCGGTGGCCAGGCCGGTGGGGTCTGACAGCCCGATGGGGTTGTTTCCCGCGTATGCGAACGGGTTGGCCCATTGAGGCTTGCGCAGGTCTAAGAGGGGATCAGTGGAAATGAACTTGGCAGCCCGGGGGTCGTAATAGCGGGCTGATAGGTAGGTGAGGCCCGTGGAGTCGTCTTCGATCTTACCGAGGAAGCCGATGTCGGTGAAGGGCAGGTCGTCGGTGCCGCGGCGCTCGCCGAAGGGAAGGTAGCGCTCGCGGGCCTGTGGGGTGCGAAAACCCGGATGTGGCCTCTGGTCTGCGGTTATCCGCCTCGTCTATGCGGCCCGCCGGTACTGATTGATCAGGCCGTCGAGTATCTGCCGGCGCTGCAGACGGACCTGATCGAGATCGCTGGGAGTAGCCAGAACATGTGATGGTTGAGGCGACCGACGGTCTCGTGAACGGTGGGGACGGTGCCGGTTGTAATGCCGTTGGTATGCCTGCAGGACTCGGCGGAGATGGCCTTCACCGTAGATCAGCAGCCGGTCGGTGCATTCCCTTCGAACGGTGCCGACCCAGCGCTCGGCTATCGCGTTGGCCCGCGGTGCGCGAACCGGTGTCTTGATGATGCGGGTGCCGAGTGAGGTGAACACCTCGTCGAAGACCGCCGTGAACTTGGCGTCCCGATCACGAATGAGGAATCTGACGCCCTCGGCCCGATCCCCCAGATTCATGACCAGATTGCGGGCCTGTTGTGCAACCCAGACTCCGGTCGGATGCGCCGTGACGCCCGCGACGTGAACGACGCGGGTGGCGTGCTCGATGAAGAACAGAACGTAGAGCCGCTTGAGGAAGACCGTATCGACGTGAAACAGATCACACGCCCAGATACCCTCGGCCTGCGCCTTAAGGAACTGACTCCAACTCGGTCCAGTGTGACGTGGCGCCGGATCGAGCCCGGCTCTTTTAAGGATGTCGCGAACGGTGCTGGGCGGTACCCGCAAGCCGACGCCGGCCAACTCGCCGCTGACGCGCTGATACCCCCACGTGGGATTCTCCCGGGCCAGGCGCAACACGGCCTCCTGGACCTCCTCGCGGGTAGAGGGACGCCCCGGCCGTTTGGACGGGTAGGTCCACCGGCGCGTCACCAACGCGCGGTGCCAGCGCAGCAACGTCGCCGGGGCGACGAAGAAGACCTCCCACGACGAGCGGGGAAGCAGCCGCGACAAGGCCGCGAGCACGACCCGGTCCCCCGGCTGGAGATCGGGGCGGTTCACTTGACGGCGTAGCACGGCGACCTGATGACGAAGTACCACGATCTCGGCAGCCTTGGCCCGATCACCGCGGCCCAGCAGGACCAGAAGCTGAAAGACACGCCCAAGGATGAGGTAGAGGGAAGACCAGAACACCGTCAGCAGGATGCCCGAGACCTCATCATGCTCAAGCCTCGAACCCCCAAGTCAACCTCGCCAGCTGAGTTTCCGCACCCCACAGGGCTCTTGAGGACCCGAAGGCCGGCGTCGGCGAACACCGCGTCGAAGGCGCCGGTGAATTGGCCGGCACGGTCGCGGATCAAGAACTTCAGCTTCGTCGCGTCCATGTCGGAGTCCATAAGAAGGTTGCGGGCGGCTTGGGCGGCCCATTGGCCCGTGGGGTTTGCTGTGACGGCGAGCAGATAGGTACGGCGGCTGCCGTGTTCGAGCATGACCTAGGCGTAGAGGCGTCTGAGGGCGACGGTGTCGACATGCAGGAAGTCGACGGCGACAATGTGCTCGGCCTGGGCGGTCAGAAACTGCTTCCACGTCGGGCCGCTGCGGCGCGGGGCGGGGCCGATCCCGGCCCGGTTCAGGATGTTCCACACGGTCGAGGCGGCGATCTTGTGGCCGAGGCGGGTCAGTTCACCATGAATGCGCCGGTGGCCCCATCCCGGGTTGTCCGCGGCCATGCGCAGGATGAGGGCCTTGACCGCAGCCGCGGTGCGCGGGCGTCCGGGACGGCGATGTCTGCTGTAGTCCCACTTGTTCGTCAGGAGTTTGCGGTGCCAGGCCAGCAGGGTGGCCGGCGTGACCGGGAAGACCTTCTCCCATCGGGGGTGGGGTATCAGGTGTAAGAGGGCCGCCAGCCACAGGCGGTCGGCTGGTTCGTACCGCACGCTTGGGACCTGACGGCGCAGGACCGCGTTCTGATGGCGAAGCACCAGCAGTTCCGCCTCCTTGGAGGTGTCGCTTCGTAAGAGCAATGCGGGCAATGACAGCAGGCGCCGGGTGACCGCGTACACCGTGGATAAGATCACGAAACATGATCCCAGGGATCCGGACCAGCCGCTCGGCGCCCCTCAATCCTTCCGTCCCACCAGATGAAGGGCTCTGCGCTGACAGTGATTCGAGTTCTTGAGCCCCACAGGATCGGAAACCAGAAGTAGCGATCTTGGATGAAATAGTTGACCGCGACTTCTGCAGACTTCCGACAGAGAATGATCCTTTCCTGCCCTACCTGAGCTCAGGCGTGAAATATTTTTTCATGAAACCCGAGCTGGCCGAAATCCCTCCATACCCATAACGATGAGCCCTTTTCATCCTGAGTAGCGATCGGTTTCGATGACCATACGTTCGAAGTTCATGATGCCCGGCGGCACAGGACAAGGACGTGCCAATGATTGCGGGCCTCAAGGATTAGTCCGCTTGCCCGGCAACTCGGACAATTTGGTGTCGGATACAAGGTCGAGAGCACGCGATCGTGTTTCAGTAAAGCCGGACAGGGTAGCTGATGGTTGCTCGGTGGTTGCTCGTGGGCATGCGATACGGTACAACATCGCGCATCATCATCGGGCATTTTGACGGCGGCAAACCTGGATGGAATGATAGAAATAGATAGCCTGCGGCACTAAATGGCACTAAGAAATTCGTCTTTTAATCCGTAGGTTCAGGGTTCGAATCCCTGGCGCCCCACCACCTTTGACCCCATTTGCCCGGTGGTTTCTCCCGGTTTGGGGCCTCAGCGCTAAGGCGAGACCACAAGATGTTGCTCATGGGCACGGACTGGGCACACCCCGCAGCCCCCTGAAGATCGTTAAGACGCCCCACACTAAGTCAGACCCATCCGACGATCATGAGAACACCCGTGAAGCCGGCCTTGAGGGGCTCGATCTTTCCCGGACAGCATGTTCACCGGTCAAGGCTCGGTCAATGCGCCGAGGCCGGGGGAACTTCCTTCAGGATGGCAGCCGTTTTGATAGGTCCTACCGGAACGGATCGTTGTGCTTGTTCGTTGTACCGCTTCAAAACTCATCGCATAGGGCCTGAGCTGGGAGTTCTCTGGAGCGGCTACGCAGCTCGGTGATACTCGTTGATCAGCCCGCCGAGTACCTTTCGACGCTCGATCCGCCCCTCCAGCGTTACGGCAGTCCGCTCATCATGATCAGGTCAGGTGGTAGCTGCGCGCGGGACTGGTGGGGTCGGTGGCCGTTGTAGTGATCGGCATACTCGGTCAGCACCGACCGCAGGTGCCGTTCGCTGTAGATCAGCACGCGGTCGGTGCACTCAGCCCGCACGGTGCGCACCCACCGTTCGGCGTAGCAGTTCGCCCGCGGCGTCCGCGGTGGCGTCCTCACCACCCTCACACCCTCGCCGGCGAAGACCTCATCGAAAACGCCGGTGAACTTGGCGTCCCGGTCCCGGATGAGGAAACGAAACACGCCGACCTTCCCGCCGAGGTCCACGAGCAGGTTGCGGGCCCGCTGGGCCGTCCAGGCGCCGGTGGGATTCGCGGTCACGCCCAGAATATGCACGCGTCTCGTTGCCACCTCGATGACGAACAGCACGTACAGGCGCCTCAAGGAAATCGTGTCGACGTGGAAGAAATCGACGGCCAGCAACCCTTTCGCCTGAGCACGCAGGAACGTCCGCCAGGAGGTGTCGATGTTTCGCGGAGCCGGATTCGAGCGGCCAGCTCGCAGGATCCGCCGCACGGTCGCTTCGCTGACCCGATGGCCAAGCCGGATGAGCTCGCCATGCACCCTGCGGTATCCCCATCCCGGGTTCTCCCGCGCCAGCCGCACCACCAGATCCCGGACCTCCCCGCTTGCCCTCGGACGACCAGGCCGGTTCGGATACGTCCAGGTGCGTTGGACCAGGCGGCGATGCCATGTCAGCAGCGTGCCCGGGGTGACCAGCCGATGAGCCCGCAGTCCCGTCGGCAGCAGCCGGTCAGCGCGGCCAGCACCGCCCGATCGGCCCAAACCGGGCTCGGCCAGGCGACCTGACGCCGCAGCACCGCCACCTCATGCCGCAGCACCATGATTTCGACATCCTTGGACGCCTGGCTGCGACCCATTACCACCAGCCAGCCGAACACCCGAACCGTGATCAGATAGAGCAGACGAAGAGACACAAGCCGCGATCCTGCCCATGCCGCCGCCTCACGTCAAACCCCAGGTCAAGCGCCCCGCGACGAATTTTGAAGCGGTACAGGCATGGCTTCAAACCGCGTCCATTCCGACCCAACCCCCGCACGGCACATCGCCCACACCGCTCGGCACCGAGCCACCCTGACCTGAGACGAGCAAGGTCAGCTTTGCTCACACCGGAGGGATACGTTCAAAGACGGGCGGGCACTGCTACGGATCGGCCTCCGCTGCGGACAGCGGGGCTACCCTGCCCCGCTGCCCGGCAGAGGCCGAGCTTGATCAGTCGACGCACATCGCGTGGTGAGTGGACTGGAAGACCCACGTGCCGCCGCCCGGGGAGACATAGGTCGATAGGGTGGAATAGGTCCCAGGGGTGCAGTCGTGGCCGACCGCGAGGACGGCCGCCCGGGCCCGCTGTTCGGCCGCCGCCAACCCGGCCGCGTAGGTGTTGCCCGCCCCCACGGCGGTGGCGTTGCGGGGAGTGTCATAGCCGTCGGCGTGTGCGGCCACGGGCGTGGTCGCCAGGCCGGCCGCCACTACCGCTGAGACGAGGCCGAGCCGGCGGAGCCAAGTAACTTTTTGCATGCTTCTCCTACATGGACAGAACATTTGATCGGCTGAGGATAATTTTCAAACGGACCGAGGTAAAGACGGTATTGACCACTCGGTCACCAGAATCTGGCTCATCATGCTGTTTCTCGTGGTGGAGCATGTAATTTACAGCCGGACGAAGCTTCCGCCGAGGTGGCCCGCTATGCGGTCGAAACAGTGGACGCGGTGGTGGCGGATCTATCAACTCCCACTCCTCGGCGAGTTCGACCCCCCACTGCCGGGTGTCTATCAGGATGTAGAAGGCGACCTTGGGATTCTTCGTCGACATCCCGAGCCGATACCCCCGCCGCTCGACATGACGAGCAAGCCCCTGCAAGACAGCGAAGACACGCGGAAGCAATTCCGGAGAGACGCGGATACGCGACGGATCTGCGGTCAGCACCTCGCGTGGGGTGCGAAAACCCGGATATGGCCACTGACCTGCGGTTATCCGCCCGCCTATGCTGCCCGCCGGTACTGGTTGATCAGGCCGTCGAGTACCTGTCGGCGTTGCAGGCGGACCTGATCGAGATCGCTTGGTGGAGCCGAGGCATGTGGTGGTTGAGGCGGCCGACGGTCTCGTGCGCGATGGGGACGGTGCCGGTTGTAATGCCGTTCGTATGCCTGCAGGACGCGGCGGAGATGACCTCTATCGTAGATCAGCAGCCGGTCGGTGCATTCCCTTCGAACAGTACCGACCCAGCGCTCGACTATCGCCTTGGCCTGCGGGGCGCGAACCGGTGTTTTGATGACGCGGGCGCCGAGTGAGCTGAACACCTCGTCGAAGACCGCGGTGAACTTCGCGTCGCGGTCGCGAATGAAGAATCTGATGCCCTCGGCCCGCTCGCCCAAATTCATGACCAGGTTGCGGGCCTGCTGAGCAACCCAGGCTCCGGTCGGATGCGCCGTGACGCCCGCGATGTGAACCACGCGGGTGGCGTGCTCGATGAAGAACAGAACGTAGAGCCGCTTCAGGAAGACCGTGTCGACGTGGAACAGATCGCACGCCCAGATGCCCTCAGCCTGCGCTTTGAGGAATCGGCTCCAGCTCGGGCCGGTGCGACGTGGAGCCGGACCGAGTCCGGCTCTTTTGAGGATGTCGCGTACGGTGCTGGGCGGTACCCGAAGACCGATACCGGCCAGTTCGCCGCTGATGCGCTGATACCCCCATGAGGGATTCTCCCGGGCCAGGCGCAACACCGCCTCCCGGATCTCCGCGCGGGTAGAGGGACGCCCCGGGCGTTTGGACGGGTAGGTCCACCGGCGCGTCACCAGGGCACGGTGCCAGCGCAGCAACGTCGCCGGGGTGACGAAGAAGACATCCACGACGAGCGGGGAAGCAGCCGCGACAGGGCCGCGAGCACGACCCGATCCTCCGGCTGGAGATCGGGACGGTTCACCTGACGGCGCAGCACGGCGACCTGATGACGAAGCACCACGATCTCGATCGCTTTGGCCGATCACCGCGACCCAGCAGGACCAGGAGCTGAAAGACACGCCCGAGAATGAGGTAGAGAGAGGACCACAACACCGTCAGCAGGATGCCCGAGACCTCATCATGCTCGAGCCACGATCCCCAGGACGGATTCTCCTTGACCAGACGCAGGACCAGCGCGCGAATAGAGCGGACGGTGGGCGGACGCCCAGGCCGCTTGGGCCGACAGGTGCGGGCGTGCCGCTGCTTCACCAGATCGCGGTGCCGGCGCAGGATCGTGTCCGGACGGACAACAAGCCGCACCTGGCGCAGGACCTGCCGGGGCAGCGAGGTCAGGAGCGCGGCCAGAAAGATGCGATCCTCCGGAGCGAATCTCACCCTCCTGCCGGTACCAAGTTGCCGTTCCAGGACTGCGATCTGGTGGCGTAGTGCGAGGATTTCAGCGTCCTTGTCCCGATCTCCTGCCGGCAGCAGCCGCAAGGCAGCGAAGGCGTTCGTGACAGTGAGATAGGCCAGCCGAAGAAACACAGTCGATCATCATGCCGCTCTCGGCTCCTCTTGTCCTACCCAGGGTGTGCATAGGCCAGGAAGAGCAGGACAAGCCCACGACCTGCCCGGATGGCATTATCGGCAACCACAGTACTCACAGCTTGAATTCGTAGAGTCATGGAGTCGTGACGGCCCGCCGTTGCTGGTGTACGACCGATGCATGCGGTGCGGGCAACGAGGCGGGTACACCCCCGCCGAGCAGGAACGACGGGAACAAGTGCGGTTACAGGCGGCCGAGCGGTTCGAGGATGGGCACAGCACCAGGATCATCGCTCATGAGCTGCGGATCCACGAGCGGACGGTGGCCCGATGGCGCAAGACCTGGCGGGAGGGCGGCATCGAGGCGCTGCGGTCCAAGGGGCCGGTGTCCCGGGCCAGGGGTCAAGACGCTGATCGGCAGGCTGTTTCACATCGGCTACACCGTCGAAGGCGTCGGCAAGCTGCTGCGACGGCACGGCTGGTCGGCGGCAGCCACCGCGGCGGACCTGGGCGCCAGCGACATGTGATCCGCTCGATGAGTCGGATCGACTGGGCCGTCTGTTCCGGCTCGGTAACCATCGCGTCAGCGGGGCCGGAAATGGAGTCCAGCCCGCATACGGCCGGAAGCTGCCGGTACCCGGTGATACGCGGCAGCCCGAACGCCGTCTCCAACGCTGGGAGATCAGCAGGAAGATCTGCCAGGCCCATGTCGATCGATCGACTCGGCGGCGGTGCGGCCTGGCTGTGCGCGCCGGCGAAGTCGCCGGAGGCTGCCAGGCCGCACTCACACTCTTGCGGCGACCATCTGGACCGGGCCGTGGCCCGTGGGACGGTTTCTAGTTGCCGCCGCGGTTCAGCCAGGCCCGGACTGAGCCGCCGTCGTAGACGACCAGATAGTCGGCTTTGCCGTCACCGCTGATGTCGGCGAACTGGACGTACGGGCGGGGGTAGTTGGACGCGTAGGCCCAGTTGTAGCGGGCCTGGAAGCTACCGTTGCCCCCACCACCGCGGTTGAGGAAGGCGTGCACCGAGCCGTCTCCGCCGACCTGCAGGTAGTCGGCCCGGCCGTCACCGTCGCCGTCGGCGAACCGGACGGCATCCAGCGATGAGCCCTGGGTGCCGCCGGCCCAGTTGAGCCACAGTCCCCAGTCTGGGGGCTGTGGCTCGCTGCCCACTTGCGCGCTGTTGGGGTCCCACATGTTCCGGTACACGTGGACCGCGCCCTCCGCGCCGACCCGCAGGATGTCGTCGCGCCCGTCCCCGGTGACGTCCGCGAAGCGGAGGTTGTCCCGGCTGAATGACTCCTCGCGGAAGACGATCCCCCAGTGGAGGAATTTAAGCTTGTTGTCCAGCCCTGGGAAGTTGATGTAGGCCCGTACCTTGCTGTCGGAACCGACCAGGAGGTAGTCGTCGCGTCCGTCCCCGTTGAGGTCGGCGAACCGCACCTCATCCCCATTGACATCGATCGGTGCGGACACGTCGCTCGTTGCCGGGGCGTACGTGCCCACGTCCACCCAGTGGGGTTGCCCAGGGGTGCCGACGGTGTTCACCGCTGCGCGGAACCTGCCATCTGCGGCGACCTGAAGGTAGTCGGCCCGCTGGTCGCCATTGAGCTCGGCGATGATCGTGCGGCCTATCCTGGTACCGTATCCGGGCGCGATCACGCCCAGCGCGCGCCATCCCTCGCCGAGAGCCGTCTCGCCGGTCCCGATGGTAGAGCCCGTCCCCGGGTCGTCGTCGATGGGAGATTCCGTCGGGTTGCAGCCGTTGGCCGCCTGCTCGGGCAGCGGGTTCTGGATCCAGCCGTTGGCGTTCGCCTGTAGTACGGCGCTGTACCAGGCGTCGGCCATCTTGGCGTAGCCGGCGTCCGTCGGGTGTGCGTCGTTCTCCAGTCCGTCGCTGACCAGCACCCGGCTCATGTCCACCAAAAGTACGTGCTTGCCCTCGCTTTGCAGGTCCTCCACCATGCCGGGCAGCGCCGCGTTGTATGCGTCGATGCGCGGCTGCAGCCCGGCCTTGCCGGTCGGGATGAGCTGGGCGACCAGCACCGTGGCACGTGGTGAGTGCGTCAGCGCCTGGTTGATCAGCTTCTTGAGCCGGGTGGGCGCCTGCGACAGGTTGTAGTTCTGGTTCATGTCGTTGGTGCCGGCGTGCAGGGTGATCACGTTCGGCTGATACCGCGGCACGCTGCAATAGGCGAAGGCCGCGATCTCGCCGATCCGATCGCCCGGGTGACCCTCGTTGTCGCGGTCACTCATCGAGCCGGCCTTCACCGACCCGACGAAGTCAACGTCGGGCGCGCTGGCCTTCAGGTAGGCGTACAACTCGTCGCGGTAGCCGTTTCCGTCGGAACTCTCCACGCCGTAGGTGATCGAGTCTCCGAGCGGCATCACCCGCAGCATGGCCGGAACCCTGACCCGGGAGACCGCGTCGGCGAGGTTCCTGCCGACGTCCACGAGGAACTCGCCCGCAGCCGCGCAGCCCTCCCTGAAGGTCGCCCACCCGGCGGACAGCCGCTCACCCAGCCGGACGAGCGCCTCCCCCAGTCGTTCGATGTGACCGGGCAGCACTTCCTTGCTCCAGGTATTGACGCCGCCCTCCCAGGCGGCCCCCCCGGCAGCCAGGAGGATCGACTGGGCGAGCGTGTTGGCCCACGCCTTGCCGTCCTTGAGGGTGCCGTCGATGGCCTGAATGATCATACCCCGCGTCATGCCACCGAAGAAGTTGCCGATGACGACACACATCACGGCCGCCTCGGGGAAGAAGCCGACGCAGATGGACCGCACCACCAGCCCGGTCAGCACCCCCGCGGCCGCGGCCAGAATCTGGGCCCACCACGAGGCGTTCGTGAGCGGCTCACCGCCGTCGACGCGTATCGCGATGCCGGTATCCGTGATCGACAGTTGCCCGTCGAAGTCGGGAAAGTCGTTGGGGTCGCCGCCGCCCCCTGGCGGCATGCTATTCGTATATTCCTGAAAGTCCTCGCGGATGGTGTCGCTGAGGCGCGGGTTACGGCCCTGCGTCTCAGCGAGGATCTCGCGCATCTGGTCCTGGTCGTAGCCGGATGCGTCCAGCTCCAGGGTGACGGACTCCTCCGCCATGACCACGGAGAAATTCCCGACGGAGCCACTCGGCACGGCGAACCGTGGCCCCGCCGCCGCTGTCGCCGGGGGTGTCAGGCCCAGTAACAGAGACACCACGATGGACATGATCAAGGCCACACGGCCAGTCGTTCTTCGCGTATTCACGCATACCTCCATATTCGGGGCTGATCATCTCCAGCCCGGACAAGAACGGCGTGAACCGCCCATGAACACTCGCGGATGGTCATGACGACTTGTAAGAAATATCCCTTGAGTTCCTCGGAGCCTCTTTGGCTGCTCTAACCGCAGGACCTGGGCTTATGTGCTGGCACTCCGGCTTGTTCAGGAGTTGATGAGACTTCAGGGATTCTGAAGACCTATCGTCCTGGGCGTTCGTCTTGCTGTGAGGGTGAAGGCGAGGTGCCCGGAGTTGGCGCTGGCGGTGGTGAAGGATCTTCGAGTGGCGCGTGCCCCGGCCACCGCGGAGGACCTGGAGGCGTTGGAGACCGACGTACTGGCGGGTTTCGTGCTGGCGCGGGCGGCGGCGGGGCTGTCGGACGGGACGATCTCTTCGGACGTGATGCATCTGGAGCAGGTCCGGGCATGGTTCGGCCGGCCGCTGTGGGAGATGGAGCCCGGTGACGCCAACGTCTACTTCGGCAAGGTGCCGCGGAGCACGGCGAAGGGGACGCGGCTGTCGCGGGCCCAGGCGTTGAAGACGTTCTTCCTATTCCTGGAGCTTCGGCACAAGGTCGAGATCCACCAGATGACCGGCCGGGTGATCGAGTGCCCGATCGACGAGATGAACCGGCCCCGCGGCCGCCAGCAGGCCAAGCTGCGCATCCCGCCGACCACCGAGCAGATCGGCAGACTGTTCGCCGGATGGCGTCGGCCGATCAAGACATTGATTGTGCGGATGGCGCGGGAGAATCCGGCGTGGGGGCGTCGGAGAATCCAAGGCGAGCTGGTCCGCTTGGGTTACGTGATCGCAGCATCTGCGGTGTGGGAGATCCTGCATGCTGCGGGTATCGAGCCAGCGCCTCGCCGGGCCGGGCCGACTTGGCGGCAGTTCCTGGCCGCTCAGGCTCAAGCGATCATCGCGTGTGACTTCCTCGTGGTGGAGACGGTACTGCTCAAGCGGCTGTATGTGCTGGTGTTCATCGAGCACGGGACCGGAAACTACACCTGGCCGGCGCAACCGCGCACCCGACCGGTGCATGGGCTGTGCAACAGGCTCGCAATCTCACCATGGACCTGCGTGATCGCATTGGCACGCTGCGGCTGATCATCCATGATCGCGATCCGCTCTTCACCGCCGCGTTCGCGGAGGTGTTCAGGGCTGAAGGTATGCGGATCATTAGGACGATGCCGCGAACGCCGAGGATGAACGCCGTCTGCGAACGCGTGATCGAAACGCTCCGCCGTGAGCTCCTGGACCGGATCCTCATCCTTGGCGAGCGGCACCTGACTCGGGTGCTCCGCGAGTACCTGATCCACTACAACGGCCATCGGCCGCACCAAGCCAGACAACAACGACCCCCTGATACCGAAGCCCAGCACACTCAGGACCCAGCCGAGCTCACCGACCTGCGATCCATCCAGCGAGAAGCAGTCGTCACAGGCATGATCAGCGAATACCGTCACGCGGCATAACCGCAGCTCAGTACACGTAACTCAATATTCGAGCGGCACACCGTTCACGGTGATTCAGCGGAAGATCTGGTGTCTGAATGGCGTAGCATCATATATTTCGATATATCGACTCGATACATTAGGTTGGCGGGCTGCCACATGACCTGCCGCCGGAGATGGAGGCAGTCTGATGTCCAGCGCGCACTTGTATGACGCCATCGGCGCTACCTACACCGTGACGCGGCGCACCGAGCCGCGGATCGCCGAGCAGATCTGGACCGCGCTCGGCGATGCGCGGACCGTGCTGAACGTTGGGGCCGGCACCGGGTCCTACGAGCCTCCCGGCCTCGACGTGACTGCGGTAGAGCCATCGGCGGTCATGCGGGCGCAGCGCCCCGCAGGGGCAGCGCCGTGCGTCGATGCCACCGCGGAGAGTCTCCCGTTCGAGGACCAGTCCTTCGACGCCGCGATGGCTTTCGCTACCATCGAACACTGGCAGGACCCGATCACGGGCCTGCGCGAGATGCGGCGTGTCGCTCGCCGCGTGGTCGTGTTCACCTGCGACGCCAGTGACGCCGAGCTCTTCTGGCTGAATCGTGACTACCTGCCGGAGTTCGCCGGCCTCTGGGCTGGCCGGCCTTCGCTGACCGAGCTGGTCGGTGCGATCGGAGCTCGGACCGAGCCGGTGCTCGTTCCGTGGGACTGCGCTGACGGCTTCTACCACGCCTTCTGGCGCCGGCCCGAGGCATACCTGGACGAGCATGTCCGCCGTGGAATGTCGATCTGGGCCAGGGTCGGCCCGGATGCCGAGCAGCGGGCAGTGCACAGCCTCCGTGATGACCTCGCATCCGGCCGGTGGGCCGCGCGCAACCGCGACCTCTCCGGCCTCGACGCGGCAGAGTTCGGCCTGCGCCTGCTCATCGCCTGATCCCGCCATAGTGCCGGGTCGCGGACCAACGTGTTGACGGTGATTCAGCAGGAGATCTGGTGTCTGAGCAAGCTGGCAGCGGGCGGTCGGGGTTGCCGGTGGAGGGGTTCGAGGATCTCCGACGACGTGAAGCGTTCGTCGGTGTGCCGGCTGGGGATCCGATCCTGCTGGCCCGCCTGCGCTGTGCTCGGCGTCGGATTGGTAGCGGCCTTCCCTCTGCGCGATGTCTTCGATCCGTTTGTCAGATTTTTGGCAGACGAAAAGGCTCGGCCGCGTCGAGCGACCGAGCCTTCACGTGATCCCGCTAGTCGACCCAGCCGGCGCAGTTCCATGAGGCGGCTCCGGGTTCGGGACCATAAGGGTCGCCGTAAGCCCAGCAGGCGTGGAACCGCTCGTCACCGTCCGAGGGCCGCGAGGGTACGGTCGCGGTGTCGATCTCGGCGTAGCTTCTCCAGAGGGTGTACGCGGACTGCTTGTGCGTGGTCAGCCAGCCGTAGCTGCCCCACAGCTGCCGCTCGACCTTCACCCAGACCTGCGGGCAGCAGTGCGCGTCGTTGCTCAGGGTGAGGTGTCCCTTGCGCGTGCTGCAGCTGGTGCCGCGGACGTGCACGCTGAGGGTGCCGTAGGCCTTGTAGCTGCCGTTGACCATGCTCGAGCACGCTCGCGCGCTCGCGGGCTGGGCGGAGGTCAGCGGGAGGGCGATGCCGATGAGGAGTGCGATCGCCGTCGAGATCATTGATCGTGTGAGTCGCATAGCCGTAAGAGTCGATCAGCGCCCTGGCTCGGAGAAGACCTTTGCGCGGTAACGCAAAGGGGTCCGTCGAGGAGCCTGCGGCCCAGTGGGGTGAGGTCGTGCAGGACAGCGGGACCGCAACGGGTGGTGGTGATCAGGCCCGCCTGCCGGAGGGTCTTGGTGTGCCTGCTCATCGCGGCGAGCGAGGTGTGCAGCCTGGTGGCGAGTTGCGTCGTGGAAGCGCTGTCGCGCAGGGCGGCGAGGACGGCGGCGCGGGTGCCGCCCATGAGGTCGGCGAGTGAGTCCCCCGGGTCGGTGATCGCGTCCCGGCGGTGTTCGGGCGCAATCGGGTAGACCAGGACTGGCGGCAGGTCCTGCTCGACGAGCGGCAGGGGCGTCGCGCCGCAGCAGAACGACGGCACCAGCCGCAGGCCCCGGCCCTGGAGGTGCAGGTCACGCTCGACCGGGTAACGCACCTCCAGCACCGGCGCGCGCCAGCGCATCAGCGGTTCGAAGCCACGTAGCAGCGCCTCGACGCCCCCGGCGAGCAGCGCGCCGACGCGGGCCGCGACGTCGGCCTCGACGCTCGCGCGGATCAGATCGTCGTGGTGGCCGGCGCGCGGCGCGGTCGCCAGGCGGGTTCGTGCGATGTCCTCGGCGGTGAAGTGAATTCGCAGCACGACTCAGAGCTTCGGCAGCCCGTCTTGACACGGCCTTGCCGCTGCCGGTCGAGACCGGCGGAAGGGTTCTACCTGGGTCTATACCTCAGCTATACCGAGGTGTCGGACTCTCGTAATCATGCCGAATCGAGGTTGGGAGTTCCGGGTGCTGGGGCCGGTCGAGGTGGGGCAAGGGGACACGACGATCACGCTCGCCAGGCGCGCCCAGCGCTGCCTGCTGGGCCTGCTGCTGCTCGACGCGGGACGGGTCGTCCCGGTGGGCCGGTTACTGGAGCTGCTGTGGGACGACGACCCGCCGGTCAACGCCCGGGGCATCCTGCACAGCCACGTCGCCCGGCTGCGCGGCACGCTCGACCCCGACCGGACGGGGTCCCGGGGGTTCCGGCTGCTGCGCCAGGGTGACGGCTATCTGGCCGAGACCGACGTCGGCGCGGTCGACGTCCACCGGTTCCGGGACCTGGTCGGGCGGGCCCGCCGGTCGGCTGGGCCGGGTGGCCGGTCGCGGCTGCTCACCGACGCGCTGGCCTGCTGGCGAGGGCCGCTGCTGGCCGACGCCGCGACCGATCGGCTGCGCGACCGGCTGGGGGTCGGGCTGGAGGAGCTGCGGCTGGCCGCGATCGAGGCGCGCGCGGAGGCCGAACTGGAATGCGGGCGGCACCGGGAGCTGCTGCCGGAGCTCGCCGATCTGGTGCGGCAGCATCCGCTCAGGGAGCGGCTGATCCGGGCGTACATGATCGCTCTCTATCGCGACGGCCGCCGGCCGGACGCGCTGGCGGGGTATCGCCGAGCCCGCGGCGACTTCGTGCGGGAACTCGGCCTGGAGCCGACCAGGGAGCTCCACGAGTTGCACGACCGGATGGCTCGCGCGGACCCCTCGCTCCACTTCGAGCCGTCGAAGGCGTCCGCGCGGCGGTGGTCATGGCGGGGCGCCCCGTCCGGGACGCCCCGCGCTCCCGGCTACCAGCCGGTGTAGTTCACCTCAGAGCTGCGGAGGTGGTCGCCGAACACGGTGGCGAACTCCTGCGCCCCTCTCTTGGTGGGGTGGAACGAGCTGCGGCTCGCGCAGCGGACTCCGTCGCCGAGACAGCCGGTCCAGACATCGGTGAAGTCGCCGGGGCCGGTCTTGTTGAACATCAGGGCGTTCACCCATCGGTCGGTGCCGCACACGCCGTGGCCCTGGAAGGCGGACATGGGGTCGGCGAAGGACACCTCGAACCCGTTGTTCTTCAGCCCCTGCACCGTCTTGCGCGCCTCGGTGGCGAAGAACGCGCTGGACCGGCCGAGCACGCCCACCGCCTCGACGCCGAACTGCCCGCACATCGTCAGCGGCGGGGACGTGCCGGCGATGTCCGGATATCCCATGAGAACGATCTTCGCCTTCTTGCCCCGGGACGGGTTCTTGTTGTCCGCATCGAACTCGATCTCCTTGAGGATGTTCGCGACGTTCGCCTGGTCTCCCAGCGTCACCCGAGTGTTGAGCGTTTCGAGGATGTTGGTCCGCAGGTCGTTCTCGAAGCTGCCCTGGCGACATCGGACGCCGAGGATGCAGTCGAGGATGACGCCGGACCAGCCCGCGTCGTTGGCGCCCAGCGTGAGGGCGACCAGGGTCGTGTTCTTCGTCAGGAAGCCGCCGTTCAGCTGCGCCGCCTCCCGGAACCGGCCCTCCGCGCTGTCCCGGTAGTCCGACCAGGAGCCGATCGGGTTCTGCATGTACGCGTACTGCCCCACGGTCAGGTCCCGAGTGGTGGCGCCGGAGCAGGCCACGAACGAGAAGTCGAGCTTCGGATCCCAGGAGTCGGCCAGCTGGCCGATGGTCTGGGTCTCGCCCGGCAGGACCGTCTGGCGGATCCAGGCGTCCTTGCTGCGGCGGCAGGCGTTCCAGCGTGGCGTCTTGTACTCGAAGTCGGTCTCCGGGTAGTAGTTCCCGACGCCCTCACCGGAGGTGATGGAGTCGCCCATGGCGACCACGAAGTGCTTGGGCCGTTTCGCGAGCACCTGGAAGGCGATCGCGTCCCAGGAGATGGCCGCCGAGCCGTCGCCCTCGTTGTTCAGGTTGGTGAGCGACACCTTCGGTTTCTGGGCCCCCTTGAACTCGAAGACGCCCAGGTTGTACCACTCGTTCGCCTCCCGGCTCTGGTTCAGGGTGCGGTACTCCGCGGAGCCGTCGCCGATGTGGATGGTGTAGGGGGCCTGCTGGGTCTCCGCCCGTCGTTTCGGGATGTGGACGAGGACCCGGGCCCACCCGTTGATGTGCTGGTCGAGCTCCCAGGTGCCGGTCACCTTCATCACGTCGCCGTTGCGCAGGCCCATCCGCGTGTACGCGAACCACTCGTGCCCGCCGAATCCGCTGCCGAGCTGCTGGAAGTCGGCCCTGGCGGGCACCCGCCCCGCCGAGTCCTGGGCGAACTCGAAGCTCAGCGTGCCGTGGTTGTCCCACCCGGCGTTGTTGCAGCCGCCGCGGATCGCGTACTGCTTCCCGTCGTCGACGATCAGGACGTTCTTCGTGTCCCCGCTGATGTACGGCAGCCCGGGCGTGTGGCAGGAGTACCAGTGGTCCTGCGGTTCGGCGCGTTCCGTGCCGCCCCAGGTCGAGTCGTACCGCAGCGACGCCTCGTTGCCGCAGGCCGACGGGCAGTCCTTCCACTCCTTGGGCAGGTGCCACCAGCATTTGGAGTCGGACCGCAGGCAGGTGCCGCGCCCGTTGCCTGTCGACGGCGGCTGGCACTCGTTGCCGGGCGCGCAGAAGGTGTTGTTGTCGACGATCCCCGTGTTGGAGATCGTCGGCACGATCATCGTGCGGGCGCCGTCGCTGGTCCACCACGCGTAGTTGTAGCCGCCCTCGGTGACGTTCTTGTTCTGGGCGGCGTCGAAGTAGGTCTTGGTGATCGGCCACGCCGCCCAGCCCAGGACCTTCTCCTGGTAGGGCCAGTCCTGCGGGTGCGCCGCGTCGGCGTAGCTGTTGTTGTCCAGGAACGGGCGGCGGTCCTGCCGGTAGGACGGGTTGGCGGGGTTGTTCAGCCAGCCCACACCCCACGCGCCGAGGTTCGGCGTGCCGTTGCCGTCGATCTTCCAGGCGTCGGCCTTGGAGTGCCAGCCGGAGTTGTACGCCCAGACGGCGAGATACCAGTTCTCGATCTTCGACGGGTCACCGTTGTGGACCTTCGCCACCCCGTTGGTGTCGGTCCAGATCTCGTTCCACTTCTGGGCCAGGGTCGACATGCCCGCCGCGATGTTGGTGACGTAGTCGAGCGCCACCCGCTTCTGCTTGGCGGCGCTCCAGAGGGACCCGTCCTTGCGCATGTTGTCGGTCTGCTGCGAGATGCCGTAGCCGCAGTCGGCCCGGCCGAAGTCGACGTCCCAGTCGTTGGCCGGGTTGTCGTCGTAGATGTTGACGCCGTAGTAGTTGCCGACCAGCGGGTTCCCGGTCTCGCCCTCCAGCACGCTGCGCTGGGCCTGCCACAGGTTCGACTCCTGCGCCAGGATGCCGAACATGATCGACACCGGGATGCGCCCGCCGCCCTGCAGGTCCGGGATGGGGAACTCGGTCTGCGGGTTCCACGCGGGCAGCCCGGAGCCCTTCCAGCCGGTCGGCCGGGTCACGGTCAGCCGGTTCTTGAAGACGAGCTGGTCCACGGCCCACTCCACCTGCCGCCAGTGCGGCTGGTAGACCTGCGTCGCGGGGTCGTTGCGCGGGACGGCGCACGTGTATCCGGTGTCGACGGTCCCGGAGACGGCCGTGGTCACGGCGGGGCCCGCCGGTCTGAGGGTCAGCGCCAGTTTGGGGTTGGTCACGCGTCCGGAGGCCGCCGACGGGGCGAGGTCGGCGCCCGGCTGCACCTGGAAGCCGACGGCGCTCTTGGTCGTGACGACCTGCGCGGCGATGTCGACGGGCTCGGCGTCCGGCACCTCCGTGCCGGCACCGGAGCGGTCGTCGCCCTGGGCGGTGGCGTCCGGCGGTCCGGCGGGCGGGGCGCCGGGTCCCGCGCGCAGGCCGCGCCGGGCCGCCGCGGTGACGGCGAGGCCGCCCTCGGAGGAGATGTCGGCCGCCGCCGGGGCGTCCAGGAGTGACACGCCCTGCGGCAGGGCGCCCTGCCGGTCGGCCCGGCCGACGAGGAAGACGCGGCCGTTCGTGCCGGCCTGCACCGTCAGTTCGCCCAGCGGGCCGGACGCCAATTCGCGGGTCTCCCCGCGCAGGTACTGCCGGACCTTGACCGACGCACCGTCGCGGGTGGCGAAGGCCACGCCGCCGTCGGCGGTCGCGCGCAGGTCGAACGGCACCGAGTCGGTGGCCGCGAGCTGGGTGAGCTCGCCGCCCGCCCGCACCTCCACGAGCCGCGCCCCGTCGGCCGCCACCACCGTGTCCCCCACGGGGACGGCCGAGGTGAGCTGGCCGGTGGCCACGACGGCCCGGGTCACGCGCTTGGCGGCGGTGTCGACGGTGAGCAGGCGGGTGGTGCCGTGCTGCTCGCTGACGCCCTGCGTGAGCGCGACCGTGTCACCGGCGCCGCAGCCCGGGTTGAAGTAGGCGAGCGTCACCTGGTCTCTGAGCTTGGTGACGGCGCCGGTCTTGGCGTCGATGATCGCGGCGAAGGCGCCCCGGCTGAACAGCCAGTCGCGGTTGGTGAAGTAGCGCGGCGCGTAGACGGCCACGATCTTGGTGCCGGATCCGGTGAGGCAGGCGTTGCCGATCCACTGGTCGGTGTCCATGCCGGGCTCGGTGAGGGTGGCGACGGTCCGCCACTGGTAGCCCGTGGCGGCCGTCGCCGTGAACACGTGGAACCCGGTCGCGTCACCGGCCGTGGTGACGGCGAGGTCGTTGGACTTCTGCCAGTTCGCGCCCAGCACCCGGTCGCGTAACTCCGGCTGGACGGACGACAGTTCGAGATGCTGCGGCGGTGAGGTCGGGGCGGGCGCCGGTGGCTCGGCCAGCGCGGGGGTCGCGGGGGTGAGCAGGGTGGCCAGACTGGCGGCGATCGTGGCGCCGATGAGGAGCAGCCGCCGGGGGTGTCTCATATCCGGGAGCATCGGCAGGCCGCCTTGACACGGCCTTGCCATCGCCTACTGGCGGATGCCGAGATCGGTGAGGATGTCGCGCGAGCCGGGGGCCGGCAGGCCGCGCCAGTCAGCGTGGACGTGGCGTACCCCCGATTCCATCAGGGTCGGCGCGTCCACCTCCGGCAGGCGCAGTGGTCACGGTTTCCGTGATTCGCCCCGGTCGTGCGCAGCCTTCCAGGCCGCGTAGCGGTCGTTGCAGCAGGTGCCGCAGGGGCGGTAGCCGGCGGCGATCGCTGTGGCCTCGTCGGCGAAGAAGACGCGGTGTTTCACGTAGCCGCCGCGGGCGATGGCGCGCAGCGCCGCCGGGCAGTCGAGCCGACCGTAGATCCGGCTGCCGTGGTGGCCGCCCCATTCGCCCTTGACGGGGGACGAGAAAGTGCGGCCGTTCGGTCCGGTGAGCGTGTAGCTCTTCGCAGGGTTCATGCGGCGTCGTGGAAGACGAGGGCCAGAGTGTGGCGCTGACCGGAGCGGATGGCGGTCGCGCCACGGATCGGTCCGGGGCTTGGTGGTGGGGGTCATGCTGCGGCCTCCAGGTTGAGCAGGGTGGTCTTGGCGTCGAGGCCGCCGATGTAGCCGCCGAGGGCGCCGTCGGCGCGGAGCACGCGGTGGCAGGGAACGACGACGGGGAGGGGGTTGGTCGCGCAGGCGGTGCCGACGGCGCGGACGGCCTTCGGGTTGCCGACGAGCTCGGCGACCTGCCGGTAGCTGCGGGTCTGCCCGTAGCCGATCTCGGGCAGGTGCCGCTGTACGAGCTGCCGGAACCCGTGCGACAGCGACAGGTCGAGGGGCAGATCGAACGCCTTCCGGCGGCGGTCGAAGTACTCGTCGATCTCGCGGGCAGCGTCGTCGAGTCGGCGGGGTGCGCGCAGGACGCGGGGGCTGATCTTCTGCGCCAGAGTCTCCAGCACGCGGTCGTGGTCCTCGTTCGCGTACGCGACCCGGACCAGGCCCTTCGGGGTTGCCGCGAGAAGCAGCTTCCCGACCGGGGAGTCGATGGTGGTGTACGCGACGTCCACGAGCCCGTTGGCCTCGGCGTCGCGTACGAGCCGGGCGTGGAGGCGGGCGAGGGTGTCAGGGTCGATGGGCGCCGACAGCACGCTGAGAGTGTCGTCATCGGGTCGGATGTCGCTCATGAGGATGCTCCTTTCGGGTGTGCGCCCGGATAGTTCTTTCTGAGGTTGTTCAGCCCGTCGGCCGCGGCTCTTCGGGCCGCGTCGACGGTGCCGCCGAGGATCGCCGCGATCTCCGCGTGCGACATCCCGGCGAGGTATCGGAAGGTGATGGCTTGGCGCTGCTTGTCGGGCAGCTTCGCCACCGCGTCCCAGAGGTTCGTGTCGTCCGCTCCGGGGATGCCGAGGTTGGTCGGCGCCTCGGGGAGGGCTTCGATGGTCAGCGGGGTCCGTTTCGCGGCCCGGTGCACGTCGATTGCCTTGCGGCGGGCGATGGTCACGAGCCAGGCTTCCACGTTCGCCGTGTCCGGCAGGTCGGGGTAGGCGCGCATTGCTGACAGGAAGGTCTCCGACCAGGCGTCGTCGGCGTCATGCACGCCCAGGAGTGCGCGGCAGACGCGCAGCACGGTGGTGCCGTGCCGCGCGACCACCTTCTCGAACGCTTGTTTCATCTTCATCCCATTGAAATCGCTGGACGCAGGCTCCGTCAGAACAACCGTCCGGCGCGGACCTGGACGGGCTCCTCGAGCTCCAGCAGTGCCTGCTTGCGCTTCAGTCCGCCGGCGTAGCCGGTGAGGGACCCGTTCGCGCCGAGTACTCGGTGACACGGCACGAAGATGCACAGCGGGTTCGCGCCGACCGCCTGACCGACGCGGTAGGCGAGGGTGCGGTCGCCGAGTCGTTCCGCGATGCGCCCGTAGGTCGTCGTCTCGCCGAACGGGATCTCGTTCACAATGCTCCACACCGCCTGCTGGAACGTGTCCCCCTCCGCTCGCAGCGGCAGGTCGAAGCCACGCCGGCGGCCGTCGAGGTAGGCCGCCAGCTGCGCGGCCGCCTCGGCGAGCAGCGTGTCGTCGGCGTTCGCGACCGCGGGACCGAACGTCTCCTGCGCGGGGCGGCGGATGTGGTGCCGGAAGTACAGGCCCGTGACCGCGTCGTCGCTCGCGACGATCGTGACCGGCCCAAGGGTGGTGTCCACCACCGTGTGGCGAGTCCTCATGTCGGTTCCTTTCGCTCTCTCTGCTGTGAAGACGCGCGGGTCGCCCTGAACGTGAGATGCCGTGCGTGTTGAATACGTCGCGGTCGAGGGAACTTCCCAGTGTCTCTGTCCTCTGTGAGATGGGCGTCGTTAGCGAAGAATGATGGCCATGTTGCCAGCCCTTGATGTAGTCAATGTGCATGACTACAGTTCTGGCCATGGATCATGCCTTGTTGTGCGAGCGCCTTTCCGCCCTGGTGGCCGTCGAGTCGCCGTCCGGCCACAGCGAAGGGCTGGAGCGCTGTTACGCGCTGATGCAGTCCTGGGGAGAGCCGCTGCTCGGCAGGCCGGCGGAGATCGTCGAAGTACGCGGAACGCCGCACATGCTGTGGCGTGCGTCCGGCGAAGGTGGGGTGCTGCTGCTTGGTCATGTCGACACGGTGTGGCCACTCGGCACGACCGCCCGCCGTCCGTTCCGCATCGAGGGCGGCCGCGCGTACGGTCCGGGTGTCTTCGACATGAAGGCCGGGCTGGTGGCGGCATTCGCCGCGCTCGCCGAGTGTCGTGATCCTGCCGCGGTGAGTGTTCTGATCACCGGCGACGAGGAGGTCGGCTCTCCGACCTCGCGGGCACTCGTCGAAGACGTGGCCGGTTCCCGCGGTGCCGTACTCGTATTGGAGCCAAGTCAGGCAGGGGCGGTCAAGACGGCCCGCAAGGGTGGTTCGTTCTACAGCATCGACATCACCGGCAGGGCGGCCCACGCCGGGTTGGAGCCCGAACGCGGGGTGAACGCGTTGCTTGAGCTTGCGGCGCAGGTCTTGGCCGTATCGGCACTGGCCGACCCCGAGCGCGGCACCACGGTCACCCCGACCGTCGCGCGCGCGGGCACCACCACGAACACCGTGCCCGCGCAAGCGCACCTGCGCGTGGACGTCCGCGCCTGGGACCTGGCCGAGCTGACGCGGGTTGACGAGCGAATGCATGCGCTCTCCTCCAGCGTCCCGGGGACGGCGGTCCGGGTCGACGGCACGATCAACCGCCCGCCGCTGGAGCCCGCGGGCTCCCGGGAGCTGTACGCGACGGCCCGCAAGGTCGCGGCCGATCTCGGCCTGCCCGAACTCGACGAGGTGGCGGTCGGGGGAGCGTCGGACGCGAACTTCACGGGCGCGCTCGGAATCCCCACCCTCGATGGGCTCGGCCCGCTGGGCGACGGCGCGCACGCGGAGCACGAGTGGGCCGATATGGCCTCACTCGCCGAGCGAGCGCTCCTCGTCGCCGGACTGCTCGACGCGTTGACGCGCCCGTGACCGTTCGGCGCGCACCTCGATCGCGTCGAGCATCATCTCCAGGCCGATGTCGAAGGCGCCCGGGCCGCCGAGGCTCGGGAGCCGCTCCGCGTAGTGGGCGATCGTGGGGTACGAGTCCGGGTCGAGCTGGCGGTATTCCACCTGCCAGGCGAGCTCGTCCCTGCGCCGCACCTCGGGGTCGAGCGCGTGGACGGCCGCCTCCAGGCTCGCCACGGCGCGCACGAAGTTGCCGAGAGCGCGCTGCACGAGCGCCACCTCGTCGTCGTCGACTCCGGCACGCCGTACGGCGTCCAGAGTGAACTCGACGTTGGAGAACTCCACCGGACGTCGCGTGGTGCGCATGACCATCTGCTGCGCGAACGGCGCGTAGCGGAGGTAGTGCTCGCGCACCCGCTGGGAGATCGCCCGCAGATCGGCACGCCAGTCGTCGGTAGGTGTGAGGGTGCCACCGTATGACCGGGCCCTCAGGCCGTCGACCAGCTCAAGAAGCAGTTCGTCCTTGTCCTTGAAGTGGCGGTAGAGCGACGTCGGATGTGCCTCAAGCTCGGCTCCAAGCTCCTGGAAGGTCAACCCGTCCAAGCCATCCCTCAAGGCGATCTTCTCGGCGGCCGCGAGGATCATCTCCCTGTTGAGGCTGTCGCGGGCGCGGCGCGGCCGGGTCTCCCCCTTTGACCGATTCTCCTTTGACTGGCGTGCTGATGCCACCAAGAGCCTCCCTCGTCGACCAAAAGCCACCGCTGGTGCACGCATTTTCGCACCGGCTGACCGCCCTGCCGGACTTCAGCATAGTCAATGAGCATGACTAGAAACATGCCTAAGGCCCTTGCCTGGTGCCTGGCTTGCCCATACTCTCCCTTCATCACCTGCCAGAAAGGTCAGAGTATGAGCACTCGGATCAGACTCGGAGCCGCAGGGCTTACGGTCCTAGCTCTCACAGCCGCGTGCACGAGTGGGGGAGGCGGCCCGAGCCAGGGTTCCAGTGATCGCCCGTCCACGACCATGACGGTGCGTCAGGGCGGGAGCATCGTGATCGGCGCCGAACAGGAACCGGACTGCACCGACTGGATCGCGAGCTGTGCCGGCTCGATCTGGGGCACCTTCATCATGGACATCCCGACCATTCCACGGGTGTTCGAACCCAAGAAGGTCAATGGCGCGTGGACGCCGGTGGCCACGAACGTCATGGCATCGGAACCCGAGCTCACGGCAGGTCCGCCGCAGAAGATCACCTACCGGATCAACCCCGAC
This sequence comes from Acrocarpospora macrocephala, assembly GCF_009687865.1. GTDB lineage: Bacteria > Actinomycetota > Actinomycetes > Streptosporangiales > Streptosporangiaceae > Acrocarpospora > Acrocarpospora macrocephala. The sequence continues at coordinate 110,668 of NZ_BLAE01000034.1, read as the reverse complement.
GCGGTGTGGTCGGACGGGCAGCCGATCACGTCGGCGGATTTCGAGTACACCGCGCTGGCGATCCGCGACGGCAAGGATGTGCTGAACCGGACCGGGTACAGCCACATCGCCAAGGTCGACACACCTGATCCGAAGACCGCCGTCGTCACCTTCTCCACCCCCTACGCGAACTGGAAGGGCTTGTTCAGCGACAGCAGCGGGCTGCTTCCCAGCCACCTGCTCGCCGACAAGGACCGCAGCGCGCTGATGAAGGACGGCTATTCCTGGAGCGGCGGCCCCTGGAAAATCGAGTCTTGGACGAAGGGGGCCTCGGTCGTCCTGGTGCCGAACGAGAACTACTGGGGGGAGAAGCCAAAGCTGGACAAGGTCACCTTCCAGTTCACCGCCGACACCGCGGCGGCATTCCAGGCATTCAAGACCGGCCAGCTTGACGCCCTCTACCCCACACCGCAGCTCGACTCCATCGACCAGATCCTGAGCGGGCTGCCCAACGCCGACTCGATCGTCGATCCCGAGTCCGGCAACCTCGAAGCCGTCTGGTTCAACAACACCAAGCCCCCCTTCGACTCCGTGACGTTCCGCCAGGCCGTGTCGTACGCGCTGGACCGCAAGGCCATCGTCACCCGCCTGTACGGCGCGCTCGGCGTCACCGAACCCGCCCAGAGCGCGCACACCCCGCTCGTCGGCCGCTACGGGGCCACCGATTTCGCGCAGTACGCCCCCGACCTCGGCAAGGTCGGCACCCTGATGCAGGGCGACGGATGGGCCAAGGGATCCGACGGCATCTGGGCGAAGGCGGGAACCCGGGCGAAGTTCACCGTCAGCACGATGACCGGCAACAAGCGTCGCGAGCTGACCGAGCAAATCCTGCAGGAACAGCTGCGGACCGCCGGTTTCGAGCTCACCATCGACAACACCTCGGCCGGGGATCTGTTCGCCAGCAAACTCCCCAAGGGCGACTTCCAGATGGGCCTGTGGACCCTCGTCGACACCTTCCCCCAACCCTCGCTTGAGGCATCGTTCTCCTCAAGCGCGATCCCCACCGCCGCCAACGGCTACTCCGGGCTCAACATGTCGCGCATCGACGTGCCCGGTCTCGACCAGGTGCTCGACACCGCGGCGTCGACGCTTGAGGAGGACAAGCGGATCGAGGTGTCGCGGCAGGCCGACAAGCTCCTGGCCGACTCGGCCGCCTTGCTGCCGCTCGACGTGATCCCCAACATCCTGCTGTGGAACCGCAAGATCGGCGGGCCGTTGGCCATCGACCCGGCCCGTGGTCCGTTCTGGAACCTCGCCCAGTGGGGCCTGGTGGGCTAAGAGCCGATGTTCGCTTACGTGGCACGGCGGCTGCTCTACTCAGTCCCCGTCATACTCGTCGCCTCGTTCCTGCTCTTCTGGGCGGTGAGGGTCACGTTCGACCCGCTGTCGAAGCTGCGCGGTGGGCGGGACCCGGGCGCGCTCGCCCGCGCGGCGGAGCGCCTCGGGCTCGGCCAACCGATCCCCTACCAGTACTGGCGGTGGCTCACCCAGTTCGTCACCGGCGACTGGGGAGTCAGCTCACGTACGGCGGGCTCGGTCCAAGGGCTGATCCTGCCCGCCCTCGGCACCACTCTGCAGCTGATCGTCTGGGGTGTGCTCGCCGCCGCGGTGATCGCGCTCGCCGTCGGCGCCTACTCGGCGGTGCGGCAGTACTCCGCGGGTGACCTGGTCTTCACCGGGCTCTCCTACCTCGGTGTCGCGATGCCGCCGTTCTGGCTCGGGCTGATCCTGATCCAGATCCTGGCGGCCTGGCCCCAGGAGTTGCTCGGCCTGACCGATCCCCCGCTCTACTTCGTGGGTCTGCACTCGCCGGACGGCGGCGGTCCGCTCGATTACGCACGCCATCTCGTGCTGCCTGTGCTGACTCTCACCGTCGGTCTGGTGGCGAGCTGGAGCAGGTTCACCCGCGCGACGATGCTGGATGCGCTCACCAGCGAGTATGTGCGAACCGCACGGGCCAAGGGGGTGCCGAAAGGCCGGATCGTCGTACGGCACGCCCTGCGCACGTCGCTCGGCCCGTTTGTCAGCGTCACCGCCGTGGACGCCGGCCTGCTGTTCGGCGGGCTCGTCGTCACCGAGCAGATCTTCGCCATCCAGGGCATGGGCAGGTTGTTCCTCGACTCCCTGCTCACGGGGGACGTGTTCGTCCTCGTGCCGTGGACGCTCGTGATCGGGCTGGTCGTGATCGTGTTCAACCTGCTCGCCGACATCGTCTATGCCGTACTCGACCCGAGAGTGAGGCTCGGATGACGACCGTCACGCCCGAACGAACCCAGTGGCAGCGGGCCCGCCGGCGGTTCCTGCACCACCGGCTCGCCGTCGCCGGGATCACCGTGCTCACGGTCCTGCTGATCTGCTGCTTCGGAGCGGACGTGGTCGCCCCGTACGAGCGCGGCGTCCAGAACCTGATGCTCGGGCCGACGCCACCGTCGGCGGCGCACTGGTTCGGCACCGATGAGCTGGGGCGCGACTACCTCACCGAACTGCTGTTCGCCGGGCGGATCTCGCTCGCGATCGGCCTGTCGGTCGCCGTGCTCGCGACCGCCGTAGGCACCGCGCTCGGTGCGGCGGCCGGGTTCTTCGGCGGCTGGGTGGACGAGATCATCATGCGGGTCACGGACCTGTTCATCGTCCTCCCCGCGATCGTGGTCCTGGCGGTCGCGCTGCAGGGCGCCGGCCGCTCCCCGGCCGTGATCGTCCCGGTGCTCGCGGCCATCGGCTGGACCACCGTGGCCAGGGTCGTCCGCAGCCAGGTGCTCTCGCTCCGGGAGAAGGAGTACATCGCCGCGGCGACGGTGCTGGGCGTCACCCGGCGGCGCATCATCGTGCGGCACATCCTGCCCAACCTCACCGGCGTCATCGCCGTGAGCACCTCGCTGGGCGCGGCGAGCGCGGTGATCGTCGAGTCGACGCTCTCCTTCCTGGGGTACGGCGTGCAGCCTCCGGAATCGAGCTGGGGCAACATGCTGAGCCAGGCGTCCGGGCTGATCGGCACCGAGAAGGTCTACCTCCTGTACTTTCCCGGCCTGTTCATCCTCCTCACGGCGCTGGCCATCAACTTCCTCGGCGACGGCCTCCGCGACGCCTTCGACCCGAACGGAGCCCGATCATGAGCGCCCTCCTCGAAGTCGACAACCTCACCGTCGAGTTCCCGGGCCCTGTCATGGCCGTCTCCGGGCTGTCGTTCGCGGTCGAACCCGGCCAAACCCTCGGAATCGTCGGGGAGTCGGGGTCCGGCAAGAGCATCACGTCGATGGCGGTGCTGGGGATCCTGCCCAGCCGGGCCCGCGTCACGGGGTCGATCCGGTTCCGCGGCGAGGAGCTGCTGGGCCGGTCGGAGGCCGAGCTCCGCACCCTGCGGGGCCGCCGCATCGCGATGATCTTCCAGGACGCCTTGACCGCGCTCACCCCGGTGCACACCGTCGGTGCGCAGATCGCCGAGGCCATCAGCGTGCACGACCCGTCGATCTCGCGGTCGGCGCTGCGTGATCGGGTCGTCGAGCTGCTCGACCTGGTCGGCATCCCCTCGCCCGCCAAGCGCGCCGACCAGTACCCGCACGAGCTCTCCGGCGGCATGCGGCAACGTGTCATGATCGCGATGAGCATCGCCAACGAACCCGATCTGCTCATCGCCGACGAGCCGACGACCGCGCTCGACGTGACCGTGCAGGCGCAGATCCTCGAGGTCATCCGCAGGATCCAGCAGCGCACGGCGACGGCACTCATGCTGATCACACACGACCTCGGCGTGGTGGCCGGCATCGCCGACCGCGTGCTGGTGATGTATGCGGGCACGAAGGTGGAGGAAGCCGCTGTCGAGCCGATCTTCTACGAACCGGCTCACCCCTACACCAGGGGTCTGCTGGCCGCACTCCCACGGCTCGACGCGCGCCACGGTGAGCGGCTCTACCAGATCCCGGGCCACCCCTCGCGAGCACCGGGGTGTCCGTTTCACCCGCGCTGCGAACACGTCCTGGCCGGCCTGTGCGACGCCACCGTCCCCGCGCCGGTCCTGATCGCGGCCGGACACACCGCGTCGTGCCTGCGTGCGGCAGAGCTGAAGGAGGTGCGCCGGCGATGACGGCGTTGCAGGTCACCGACCTCGTCAAGACGTATCCGGTACGCCGTGGGGTCTTCGGTCGCCGAGTCGGCACCGTACAGGCCGTATCCGGGGTGACGCTGCGGGTGGAGCGGGGCACGACGCTCGGGCTCGTCGGAGAGAGCGGCTGCGGGAAGTCCACGCTGGCCGCATGCCTGGTGCGGCTCGTCGAACCGACCTCGGGCCAGGTGCTCCTCGACGGCACCGACTTCACCGCGCTGCCGGCCGCCCAGTTGCGTACGGCACGGCGGCGCATCCAGATGGTCTTCCAGGATCCGTACGCCTCGCTCAACCCTCGCATGACCGTCGCGGCGATTCTCAGCGAAGCGCTCGAAACCCACGGCCGTGACCTCGGGCGCGTCCCCGAACTGCTCGATCTGGTCGGGCTCGACCCCCAGCACGCCAGCCGGTTCCCGCACGAGTTCTCCGGTGGGCAGCGCCAGCGCATCGGCATCGCCCGCGCGCTCGCCGTCGAGCCTGACGTGATCGTGCTGGACGAGCCGGTCAGCGCGCTGGACGTCAGCGTCCAGGCGGGCGTGATCAACCTGCTGGAGGACCTCCAGGACCAGCTCGGGCTGACCTACCTGCTGATCGCCCACGACCTGTCTGTGGTACGGCATGCCAGCGACGAGGTGGCCGTCATGTATCTCGGCCGTATCGTCGAGCAGGGACCCCCGGACGAGCTCTACCAGCGTCCCCTGCACCCCTACACCCAGGCGCTGCTGTCCGCCGTGCCGATCCCCGACCCGCGGGCCGAACGCGCCCGCCGCCGGATCATCCTGACCGGCGACGTCCCGAGCCCCACAGACCCGCCGTCGGGCTGCCGGTTCCGGACGCTCTGCCCGAAGGCAAGCTCGATCTGCGCCGCTGAGGTCCCGCCGCTCGTCACGGATGCGCAGGGCCACAGCGTCGCCTGTCACAAACCGGAGTTGATCAATGTCCTCTGAAGCTTGGCGCGACCGCTTCCGCACCTCGATCGTCGAAGACATCCGTCCTTGTCCCGGCGCCCTCAACCTCGAAATGGTCTACGCGGCGGGCCTCAGCGATGCCGAGGTGTCCATCTGGAATCCGGCCACCGGGGAAAACCTGCGGCTGCCAGACCTGCCGCCACACGTCGCGAACCCGCTGCCCGCCGCGGACGGCAGCTCCGTGCTGGTGCTGCACGACGAGGACGGCGGTGAGGTCGGCCATCTGTGGTCCTACCCGGTCGACGGCAAACCCGTCGACCTCACCCCCGAACTGCCTCCTTACACGCTGCGCGGAATCGACGTCGCGCGCAACGGATCGGCCATCGTCATCTCCACGGTCACCGACGAGGGATTCACGCTCTACCACCTGGCCGACGGAGCCGCCCACCGTCTGTTCCGCAGCCGGAACGAGGCGTGGAACAGCCGGATCTCCGCCGATGGAGCACTGGCGAGCATCGACACCACAGACCACAACCCCGGCATCCGCCGCTTCGCCGTAACGGTGCTCGACACCTCCGACGGCGCGGTAATCGCGTCGGTCTCGGATGGGCCCCTCGCGCCGGTGCGCGGGGTCCGGTTCTCGCCGGTCTCGGGGGACCCCCGGCTGCTGGTGAGCACCGAACGCACGGGGTTCGCGCGGCCGGCCGTGTGGAATCCCCGCACCGGTGAGCGGGTCGATGTCGACGCGCCCGAACTCTCGGGTGAACTCGTCCCGCTCGACTGGTCGGACGACGGCGCCCGGCTGCTGCTCGTGCACGTCGACCGCGGCATCCACCGGGTGTACGAGTACGACATCCAGGCCGAGAAACTGCTCCGCGTTCCGCATCCCGACGGCGCCTACTTCTTCCCCGAGGTGGCGTGCGCGGTGACCAACCAGTGGGCGTCGCACTACGGGCCCGGCGGTCAGATCCGGCTGCTGCGGCAGCGCGCCGACCTGCCTTTCGACGTGCTCGCGCTCGACCGCGGCGAGAGCGAGCCGCGCAGCATCCTCGCCCCCGAGGCCGTCGTGGCGGGGATTCCGCTGCGGTCGGTCTCCGTCACCTCCAAGGACGGGACCGCCCTGCAACTGTGGGTCGCGGCACCGCACGGCGCGAGCGGGCCGGTGCCTCTTGTCCTGAACGTGCACGGCGGCCCGAACCTCGCGGAGGTGGGCGGGTACGATCCGGTCGCGCAGGCGTGGCTCGCGGAGGGCTTCGCCTACGCGTCGCTGAACTATCGAGGCTCCGTCACGTTCGGCAGGACGTTCCGGGAAGGATTCTGGGGCGCCGTCGGCGACCGGGAGCTGGAGGACGTTGAGGCAGCCTGGCAGTGGCTCGTCGGTGCGGGCGTCGCCGACCCCGCGGCCGTCTTCATCACCGGCGCCTCCTACGGAGGTTACCTGACGCTCCTCTCGCTGGGCCGGCTCCCCGACCTGTTCGCGGGCGGGTTCGCGTTCATCGCGCTCGCCGACTGGAAACTCGCCTACGACGACATGCACCCCGCTCTGCAGGCGGCCTGGCGCAGTTTCCTGGGCGGCCGCCCCGAAACCGCGGAGGAGCGGTTCCGGCTCAGCTCACCGATGACCTACGTGGAGAACGTGCGGGCGCCCGTCCTGATCTATCAGGGACGTTACGACACCCGCACGCCCGCACGGCAGGCCGAGGAGTACGCGCGGCGGCTGCGTGCCGCCGGAGGCGATGTGCTCCTGCGGTTCTTCGAGGGCGGGCACGGACCGATCGGCAACGAGGGCGTGGTCGGCAAGTTCGAGCTGGAGCTGGAACTGGCCCGCAAGGCGCTGCGCGAGGAGCCCTGGTCCTGAGCTCACCGGGGCAGGAACTTCTCCAGCTCCCGGATGACGAGAGCCGGCGCCTCCTCGGGTAGGTAGTGATCGCTCGGCAACGCCGTACCGCTGACGTGTTCGGCGTATTCGCGCCAGACCTTCAGGACGTCGTAGGTGCGGCCGACGAAGCTGTGCTCGCCCCAGAGCGCCAGCAGCGGGCAGCGCACGCGCCTGCCCGCTGCCGCGTCGGCCTCGTCATGTTCCAGATCGATGCCGGCCGCCGCCCGGTAGTCGGCGCATGACGCGGCGATCGCGGCAGGGTCGGAGAAGCACCGGACATACTCCCGAACCGCGGCCTCGTCGTATGCGGCGCCACCGGAGTGCCGGGCCGTCATCCGGCTGCGAATCCAGAACTCCGGATCGTGGCCGATCAACCGCTCCGGGATTCCGTTGTTCGCGGCGAGGAAGAACCAGTGGTAGTAGCCGAGGCCGAACGCGGCGTCGGCGTGCGCGAACGCGTGCCGGGTAGGCACGATGTCCAGGACGGCGAGAGCCTCGATCGCGTCGGGGTGGTCGAGGGCCATCCGGTGGCCGACCCTCGCCCCCCGGTCGTGTCCGACCACGGCGAAGCGGTCGAATCCCAGCTCCCGCATCACCCTGATCTGATCGCGGGCCATCGCCTGTTTGGAGTAGAGGCCGTCGGTAACCGGCTCCGGTTTGGCGCTGTCGCCGTACCCGCGCAGGTCCGGCAGCACGACCGTGTGGCGAGAAGCGAGCGCCGGGGCGACTTCGTGCCAGATCAGGTGCGTCTGCGGGTAGCCGTGCAGAAGCAGCACCGGCGGCCCGCCACCCCCGATGACCGTGTGGATGGCGACACCGTCCGCATCGATAGTGCGGGACCGGAACGAGCTGGGCAGTGGGACGCTCATGCTTCCTTCAGAGGGCTTCGACGATCGCGAGGGTCATGTCCGCGGTGGTGGCCGTGCCGCCGAGGTCGGGGGTGCGCACGGAACTCTTCGCGAACACACTGCCGATGGCCGCCAGGATATTCGCTGACGCCTCGGGGTGACCCAGGTGGTCGAGCATCATCGCGGCAGTCCAGATCGCGCCGACCGGGTTGGCGATTCCCCTGCCCACGATGTCCGGCGCCGACCCATGGACGGGCTCGAACATCGACGGATGCGCACGCGTCGGGTCGATGTTCGCGGCGGGCGCGAGGCCGATGCTGCCCGCGACGGCGGCGGCGAGGTCCGAAAGGATGTCGCCAAACAAGTTGGACGCGACGATCACGTCGAACTGGGCCGGATCGAGCACCAGTTTGGCGCACAGCGCGTCGATGTGCTCGGAGCGCATGGTCACGCTGGAGCGCTCGGCGACCCGTTCGGCGACGATCTCATCCCAGAACGGCATCGTGTGGATGATCCCATTCGACTTCGTCGCCGAAGTCAGCCGTCCGCTGCGCTGCTCGGCCAGGTCCAGGGCGTAGTCGACGATGCGGGTGACCCCCGTCCGGGTGAACACCGACTCCTGCACCGCCATCTCGGCCGGTGTCCCCCGGTACAGGCGCCCGCCGATCTCGCTGTACTCGCCCTCGACGTTCTCGCGCACCACCACAAGGTCGATCGCCTGCTGCCCGTCGAGCACCCGGATCGGACGCAGGTTTACGAACTGCTCAAAACCCCGGCGGATCGGGATCAGCAACCCCCACAGGGACACGTGATCGGGCACGCCGGGTGCGCCCACCGCGCCCAGGAAGATCGCATCGTGGTGGCGGATCAGGTCGAGGCCGTTGGCGGGCATCATCGCGCCCTCGTCCAGATAGCGCGCGCAGGACCAGTCGAACTCGTCGTAGGTGAGGTCGATGGCGTGTCTGCGGCCGACGGCGTCAAGTACGGCGCGGGCGGCGCGGCATACTTCGGTGCCGATTCCGTCGCCGGGGATCACGGCGATGCGATGCGATTTCATGGCACCGATTCCAGCAGTCAAGTCCGTCCCAAGTCCAAGATCGGCTTCCTGCCCGACCGATCGGCGACTCCTATCGTTCCTGGTCCGTGGCCATGCGCAGGAACATGCGCGCCGCCGGACCGAGCCCACCCGCGTGACTCACGTAGGCGACCTCAAGATGGACGGGCGGATCGAGGTCCACGACGACGGCACCGGCCCGCTCAGCGGTCTCCCGCCACGAGTCGGCCAGTACGGCGATGCCGCTCCTTGCGAGCACCAGGGGCAGAATCGCCTCACGATGCTCGGTCTCCACGGCGATCGTCAGCTCGACGCCGGAGCGGATCAGCTCATCGACGACCGCACGCATTCCCGTGCCGGTCTGGCCGGCGATCACGCGCAGGCCGGACAGATCGTCCGGCCCCACCCTCGCGCCGGCGGGGAACGGTCCACCGGCCGACGTCACGACAACGAATCGTTGCCGAGCGACCGGGTGCAGGCCCACGCCAGGCCGTTGCGGGAGCCGTACACCCGCCAGCAGGCCCAGCTCCGTCCGGCCGGTGCGCACGGCCTCCACCACCTGGTCCGCGGTCGCGCCGGCCCGGACCACCACCCGAACGCCGGGGTACTCCGCGGTGAAGCGGGAAATCACACCGGCGAGCGGGGCGATGGCTTGCGACGGCATCGCTGTGATCTCCAGCCGCCCGGTCCGCAGCCCGTGCACCGCCTCGACGGACTCGATGGCCAGGCGCAGCGTGTGGACGACCGCCCGCGCGGGCTCGACGAGCGCCCGTCCCGCCTCCGTCAGCACCACACCGCGGCCGACACGGTGGAACAGGGCATCGCCCAGCTCGCGCTCCAACTGCTTGATCGACTGCGACAACGACGGCTGCGCGACGTAGAGCGCCTCCGCCGCGCGGTGAAACCCGCCGTGGTCGACAACCGCGAGAAAGCGCTCCAGCTGCCGGAAGTCCACCGGAGGATCATCCCGTTCCCGGCGACACAGGTCCAGGATGCGCGCAACCAGACCGGTTACCCGCGCCCAGTGAGGCCTGGGTCTTGGGGCAATCCTTGCGGAGTCGAAGCCCTACGCGGACGCTTGCAAGGAAAGATCGATGCCCTACTCTGGCGCCCATTGGTCCGGTATGTAACCCATCCGGGGCCTGAACTCCCCGAGGAGAGACCATGCACGTCATCAACCTGACCCCGCACCCCGTCACCCTCTACAGCGCGGACACCCCGGACGTGACCGACGACCCCAGCGTGGGCGTCCTCGCGGTCTGGGAGGCCGCCGGACCGACGGCCCGCCACACGGAGACCCGGCGGCCCGCCGGGTCCATCGCCCTCCACACCCCCGGCGGCGAAGTCGTGCACGCCCCCCTGTCGGAGGTCGGGTTCGGGGAGGTCACCGGCCTGCCGAACCCGACTGACGAAGTGACGTACATCGTGTCCCGTGCCACGGCCGAGCGCGCCACCGGCCGCCTGGACGTCGTCTACCAGGACCGTCCGGTCCGCTCCACCAGCGGGCAGATCGTCGGCTGCCGGGCGCTGGCCCGCGCTGCAACCCAGACTCTGCCGGACACCTACCGCTTCCAGCACAAGGACCCGCGCCGCGTCCTCGGCGGGAAAAGGTGGGAGGACTACACCGTTGGGCAGTTCGTCACCGTCCTGTCGCCGGACATCGCCAGCCAGTTCGGCACCGTGGTCGTCCGCGTCGGCACCGCTCTTGCGCACCTGCGCGGCGAGGTGGCCCGCCAACTGCACGAGGCGCTCGGCTACGCCCGCCGCCGCGCCGGCCGCCAGCAGTGCCCCGAGTGTCCGGAGTTCGGGGAGCCGATCGCGGGCAGGTGGCCGATGTGGCAGTGCCCGGCTGGGCACACGTTCGACGTGGAGATGGAGCTGTCCCGGATCCGGCCCTGCACGGAGTGCCACGGGTACGGCAACCTGTAGGCCACACGCGACGCGCTGGGAACGGGAGGACCTGAGCAGTAGCCGGGCAGTCCTGCTCCTCCAGGTCGGCCAGATCAACGAACCGGGCCACCTCCTCGGGCTGGCACAGTAGCCCTCCGTGTGGGGGGTGGGGCATTCGCCTGATGATCTACTCGAATCGCCCGGCGCTGTGGCAAAGTACCCCCGTGCTAACGACACGCACGGTCCTGACGCCGGTCGGTGACGCGAGGACGCAGGCCATGGCCCAACTGGTGCTCATGGACGGCCTCGCGCCCTCCACCTTCCACCGCCAGGGCGACCCGCCCCCACGAGCCGACGCGATGTGGCTGGGAACAGCGGACGCGCTGCGGCAGCTGGGTGTCGAGCGGGGCACCCAGGCGATGGCGGCGCCGCTCGCCCAGGCGTGGCAGGGGCGGCACGCCAAAACGCACGTGCAAGTGATCCGCCCGGGCTGGTCCCCCGCTCTGGGCGGCGACGCGGTACGCAGCCACGAGATCACCTTCTGGGCGCCGGGCTCGGTCTCGGTTATCTGGAGTCACTCCGAGGGCCTGCTACGCCAAGAACTGGAGCAGGCCATGATGGCGGGAGCAGACGTCGCTCTCGCCGAGCTGCTGGCGTCCCCGCGGTTCGCGGCCGCCGCAGTCTTGCACGCGGTGACGCAGGCGCCGCCGTACGCCAGGACGGTGCCGCCGCCGGTCCTGCACGTGCACTGCTATCTGGTCGGCGTCACGGACCCGGGCGGGCAGCTGGCGTCGTCCCGTAGGCAGTTCGGCGAGACGGTCCGGTCGGGTGGAGCGGCCGGCCGATTGCGGCTGGCGGAGAAGTTGCGCGGCCTTGGGTTCCAAATTGAGGCCCTGACAGGTCCCGGGGGCCGCTTCTTCGAGGTGGCTGGTGTGCCGCCGCAGCTGGCTGAGGAATCGTCGGTCTGGCATCGCGCGGAATGCCCCGCGATCACGCATTTAGGGCGCTACTAGTTCGGAAGGCGATGACCTCGACGAGGTCCGCGAGGTCAACGTGCCGGGCGACCTCGCTCGGGCTGGTGCAGTAGGCGACCAGTATGCGGCCGTGGGAGTAGACCCGAGCCGTACTCGCCGTACTCGCCGCGGCGGCCAGTATCACCGCCTGCTCCAGCCAGCCACCGTCGCCCCCGCCGGCCGCCGCCTCGGCACCGGCCGCTCCGCCGTCGAAGAGCATTCGTACTCGCGCTGGGCCACCGCACGACGGTAACGGATGTTGCGCAAAGCATTACAACAGGGCCAAGACCTGGGCGGATGGAATTATCGGCAGGCGCAGACGTCGCGACCGAGTCGGTCATCCTGCCGACGGAGCTGGTCGTGCGGGAATCGAGCTGAACACGACTCCGGTCAGGCGCTCCGACTCCGCCCACAGCCGCCGCTGCGCGTCGGCGTCGTAGGACGCCAGGCTCGACTCGATGCGCTCGGGATGCCCGGTGAACTGGCTCCGCCCCGGAGGGCCGTAGAACTCGCCGCCGCGTACCGAAGGATCGACCGCCGCCCGTACCGCCGCCAGCGCCCCCACCTCCGGGTCGTGCATCAGCCACCACGTGAGCGGCCGCATGACTGGTCGCATCATGAGCCGGACGAACGGCGACATGTCCCGGCCGAACTCGGTGCGCGCGTTTCCCGGATGGGCCGCCACCGAGATCGTCGCGGCTTCCGCCTCGGTCAGCCGCCGGTGCAGTTCGTAACTGAACAGCAGGTTGGCGAGCTTCGACTGGAAGTAGGCCTTCTGATAGTCGTACCCGCGCTCGAAGTGGAGGTCCTCGAAGTTCATGGTGCCGCGCCGGTGGCCGATGCTACTGACCGTCACCACCCGCGACCCCGGGACGGCCAGCAGCCGCTCCAGCATCAGCCCGGTGAACGCGAACGTGCCCAGATGGTTGGTCGCGAACGTCAGCTCAAACCCTTCCCCGGTCACCGCGTGCCGGGGCCGGATGCCGCCCGCGTTGTTGATGAGCAGATCGACGCGCTCCCCTTCGAGTTCCCTGGCCGCCGACCTGATCGAGCCGGGCGAGGCCAGGTCCAGGTGCAGCGTGCGCGCCCTCGGGGAGCCGAGCCGCGAGGCCGCCCGCCGGGCTTTGGCCAGGTCGCGGCAGGCCAGGATCACGGTCGCGCCCTTCTCTGTGAGCAGCCGGGCCGTCTCGTAGCCGAGCCCGGTGTTGGCCCCCGTCACCACGGCCGTGCGGCCGGTCTGGTCGGGGATGTTCGAGGTGGTCCAGCGCATGATGGTGTCCCCCTAGAATCGGGATGATCGTCCCGTTTCGACTATACGGGACAGCCATCCCGCTTATCAACGAGGGGGTGCCATGCGCGCGGACGCCCAGCGCAACCGGGCCAGGGTGCTGGCCGTGGCGGCGGAGATCTTCGCCTCGGAAGGCCTGTCCGTGCCCGTGCACGAGATCGCCCGCCGGGCCGGCGTCGGCACCGGCACCGTCAGCCGCCATTTCCCCACCAAGGAGGACCTGTTCGCGGCTGTCCTCCTCGAACGCATGAAGGAGCTCAGCGAGCAGGCCGACGCCCTGACCGGCAGCCCCGGCGCGTTCTTCACCTTCTTCGCCACCCTCGTCCGCGAGGCCGCCGCCAACCGGGGCCTGGCGGAGGCGCTGGGCGGAGCCGGCTTCGACGTGGAAGCCGCCGCCGCCCAGGCCGGATACGACGTGACCGCCCGGCTGAACGCCCTGCTCGCCTCGGCCCAGGAGTCGGGCGAGGTCCGGCCCGACATCACCTATCCCGACGTCAAGGCCCTCATGGCCGGGTGCCTGTCGGCCGACCTGTCCGATCCCGCCACGCTGGACCGGCTCGTCGCGGTGGTGTCGGGAGGGCTCAGAGGAACCGCCAGAGATAGTTGACCGACCCATTGTCGCCGACCAGTACCACCTGCAGCCCTTGGGCGGTCCAGGACCAGCCGATGCGGACTCCGCTGGAACCCAGGAGGGCGGCGAGGACGCGGTCGCCCGCGGCCTGGCCTGGATGGCGGTGCCGGACGCCGAAATCGACGATGCCGCGCTGGAACTGGCGGCTGCCGTACCCGCCGACACCGCCCTAACCCGCGCGACCACTCGACCTATTCCGGCTCGTGACCAGCCCACCGGAGACCAGCTGGTCCGCCGCCGCCGAAATCGAACGCTCGGCCCAAATCTGGTCCATGCGCCGCTGCTCCGGCTAGTACCCACCCGGCCTGACGGCCGCGCCTACCATGGAGATGAGGAGGCGAAAGACATCGCGGCCCCTGTCGTATCCCCTGCGGTCGGGACCTTCTGGGAAGGAGATCGACATGTCAGTGCGGTTGAACCACACGATCGTGGCAGCACGTGACCGCGAGGAGACCGCCGCGTTTATGGTGGAAATTCTCGGTCTGCCGCCCGCAACGGCCTTCGGACCGTTCCTCGTCGTCGACCTCAGCAACGAGGTGTCCCTCGACGTCGCCGGGACCGACGGTCCCGTGCATCCCCAGCACTATGCCTTCCTGGTCACCGAGGAAGAGTTCGACCAGATCTGGGGCCGGATCAAGGACCGCGGACTCACCTTCTGGGCCGACCCGTTCCACCAGCGGCCGGGTCAGATCAACACCAACGACGGCGGTCGCGGCCTGTACTGGTCCGACCCCAACGGCCACAACCTGGAGATCATCACTCGCCCGTACGGAGGGTGAGCACGGAATCCAGCCCGGCCAGGAGTAATCGCTGCTTGGCCGATCGCAGAGGAATCGCGCCATCGTTGGCCATGAGGGTCAGCGGGCCGAGGACCCCCATCCCCATAACGGGAAACCCCTGCCTCGCGCGTGTAATAGATCGAAGGAACCCAGCGAGATACTGCATGGTTCTGAGGCTGCCGGGCTACGTACGTTGCTCCACACAAAGAAAACTCGCCGATACAGCACCGTAACCTTTTGCACTCCTGATTCGTACTCCACGGCATGAAGAGTGCATACGGCGTAATACGGCTGAAATCCGACGAAGAAGGGAGCTGGCGATGTGGCATCGCTCCCCCCGGAGGGTGGCTGAGAGGTGACGACCATCACGCTCGAAGCTGAGCGTCGCCGACGCAGGCGCGGCCGGCGGCTGGTGGCCATCGCCTTCGCCCTCCCCGCTCTCGCCCTCAACCTGCTGGTCATCGCCGGCCCGGCGGCGAGCAGCTTCTACTACGCCTGGACCGACTGGAACGGCTTCAGCTTCCCCGAGTTCACCGGCCTGGAGAACGCGAAAAGGCTGGTGGAGGACGCGACCTTCTGGAACGCCCTCGGCCACAACTTCATCTGGCTGGCGATCTTCCTCTCCGTACCGACGATTATGGGATTGGTCGGCGCGTTCATGCTGTCGCGCATCAAAAGAGGCGCGGCGCTGTTCCGGGTGGTGTTCTTCATCCCGTACGTGATCGCGAGCGTCGTCAACGCGCAGATCTGGAAGAGCCTGCTCGACCCCGCGACCGGGATCGCCGCCCAGCTCGACAAGCTGGGCATCACCTTCCTCAACGACGTCTTCTTCTTCGGCGACTCGAACCTGTCGCTCTACAGCGTCGCCTTCGTCGACAACTGGCACTACTGGGGCTTCCTGGTGGTGCTGTTCCTGGCCGCCATGCAGTGACGGCGAGATAAGCCAGGCGAAAGAGCACGGCCGAACATCATGCCGCACACCCGCCCCTCCCTGACGGCCGGAGATCACGTATGTCAGGCGAAGCCATGGCCAAGGCCAGGACCTGGGGCGGATGACATTGTCGGCAGGCGCAGAGTCCACGGACCTTCTCAAGGGTGTAGGGGCGGTGAGGCGGGTAAATCGCTTCGCTTCTTCGTATCTGATTGCGATCATCGTGGGATGGGTGCTCACGATCAGGAACAGTGCATCTTCTGTGCCATCGTCGCGGGTGAGGCTGAAGCCAGCGTGGTCTTCTCCGACGATCGCGTGGTTGCCTTCATGGACATCGGCGCTGTGACGCCAGGGCATGTTCTCGTCGTGCCACGTCGGCACGCTGTGGGCCTGGAAGATCTAGATGAGGAGACCAGCACTCACGTCTGGCGTGTAGGTCACCGCATCGGCCAAGCGTTTCGACAGTCCGGTCTGCGCTGCGAAGGCGTCAACGTGTTCCTCGCCGACGGCGCGGCCGCTTTCCAAGAGATCTTTCATTTCCACCTGCACGTCTTCCCTCGTTACAAGGACGACGGCTTCCGCATCCATGCCGACTGGGCCACCCGCGACCGCCACCTACTCGATGAAGAGGCGCTCTACGTTCAGCGAGGACTTGCGGCTCTCGACCTCGCCGGGAGAGCGGAGCCAAACGACCCACGGCCTAGAGAGCATCACGAGATGTGAGCCAGCCACACAATTGGCCGTCGTTGACACGCACTTCGTCGAGCCTCGACAACAAGGGCCTAAAGGTGTCCGGCGTGCAGTCCCGGCACTTCGCAGACGATCCGCACGTAGAGCATGCGGTGCGAGAGAACGATCTTTATGGCCCGATTTCCTGGGCAGCTACTTTCAGCGCCTCTAGAAGTAGCTGAGCGTGCCCTCGATCTCCCGGCGGAGCTTCACCGCCGTGGATCGTCGAAATCGGCCAGCGCGAGCTCCCACTGAGTGCGCGCCTCAGGGAAGCGTTGCATCGCGTGGAGGGCTTTGGCTATGCCGTCCAGGCTGAGCGCCTGATGCCAGCAGTCGCCCAGGTCGCGATCGACGGCTTCGGCGGTGCGGTGCAAGTCGATCAAACACGCGACAATAGAGAGCTTAGGAATCCAGTTTGGCAAGGCGTTCGGCCGCCAATCTCCTTATCCGCTTCGTTCTTCCCGAATTCGCCAACTCATCGAGAACGACGGCGCTCTCACTCCGCCGAGCAAGCCGTAGTTGGAGCCAGTCCGATCGCTCCTGAAGAGCTTGCCAAGCATTCTCCGAAATAGCGCCTTGCAAAATTGATTCCAGCATCCCGATATCAAAGGATCGGGCGCTCGCATACTGATGGCTTTTACTAGTCCGCAGCCTGTCTACCCAGGCATGACGCTCAACCTCCGGCACTTGCTCCAGCACGTGTAGAACCACAGTGAGCGCTAGGGCGTCATCCTCATCCCGGCCAATTACCTGGTAAAGTACATCCCTAAGATCAGGCCTTTCACTATTTATCACCCGTTGGTACAGATGCCATCTGTGATGCTCGTCCCTAAAGTCGACAATCTCTTCTCCGGCCAGATCCGCAAGGGATCGTATGGCCTCCTCAAATTCCCCCATCTTAACAGTTATTCCTCCTGAATTCTGCCATCTTCTTCTTAAGGCTTGAACGAATCAGGTTCTTATATTCGACACCGACGGCAACATCGATGGCGTGTGGTGGCCAGAACAGTTCGACCACATCCAAAAGGCACTGACAAACCCGAACACCACCACCCGAGACTCGGTGGGCTGAGTTATCCGGCATCAGCTGGGCGGACGGGAAAACGCATTCTCAAGCTTATTTATCCATTCTGGATCAATACTAAACTAGCTGACACGGGTCCGGTTGGCCAGACCCTCACCTGCATCGTCACGGTGGAGGCCATTTGATGAGTAGACCGCTACCAGATTTCTCGTGGCTGGTCGATGACCTGATGCTGGGCGAGGTCGGCGATTCACCTTCATCAGGGGTGTAGGGGTGGATGAGGCGCTGGCGCGCCGGGATGTACGGGCGGCGGGAATCGTGCGGATGACCCTGGATGAGCTGATGGAGGATGACGAGTCCACTGTCACGATGCTCGCCCGCGACTTCGGTGAGTGGACGGGCCTGTTTGAGGTTTTCGCAGGAGAATTCCCTGATCAGGCGGCGCTGGCGCGGATGGCCCGCGACACGGCTGTCGTGGTCGTTCTCAGTAATCCCAATGGGGTGGATTATTTCGTGTACGCGGAGAACGGTGACGTCGTCGTCGCCTTTGATCCGGTTGAGCCGGACCGGCTTTTTAGGCGGAATCTGCTGGCACGGATGGGTGAGGTGGGAATCGACCCGGGCCGTGAACCGGGTGGCCCCGGGCGGGTGGCCGGTGTGGTCGCTGACCGGAGTCGTCCTGACCTCTGATCTCCTGACCATGGAGATGTCCGGGGTCCGGGTGGGTGGGTAACCGGGTGGTTTGAACCGTGTGGGGCTCAACACTGGGATTCAGTGTCCGATGAACGACAGAGCGCCGCCGTACTTGCCGGTGGTGGACTGGCTCGTGCCGCTGACCGTGCCGTGGTTGCCGTTCCCGGACGAGTCGGTCACCGTGGTGCCGGACGTTTCGTTCATCCCGTACGCGGCGACGAGCCCCGGTGAGAACGGAGACGGGGATGGCGAAGGGGAAGGACTCTCGTGAGACTTGCATTGACTTCGCCACCACCGGTAACGGGATCGACGGCGTCAAGACAGCCTGGAGCAGGTCGAGTGGAAGATCGCCAGCGGCAAGGTCGTCGTTCCCGCCTCGTGATCGGCGCAACGGCGTCGGATGGCGCCCGGGCTGCTGGGAGCGGCCCGGGCCGCCGTTCGGCCGGCCAGGTCAGAACCCGTAGTTCCAGTCCCCGTCGGCGAACACGCCGTTGACGTAGAGATCCGTGCTCACCATGCTGACCCTGGCCCAGCTCGCGGATCCGCCGAGGGTGGTGACGTGCCGGGTCGAGCCGATCGAGCCGCTGTTGGTGGCCGACTTGCAGCCCAGCAGGCCCCAGCTGCCGTTGCTCAGGGACTGCCAGCCGCAGACCTCCAGCTTGATCGAGGCGCTCGAGTCGCGGTAGATGTACGCATCCACGTTCCACGAGTAACTGTTGAAGGTGACCGTGCCCCAGCTAGCGCTGCCCTCGGAGGCCGACTCGCTGAAGCTGCGGGTGACGGCGGCCTCGGCAGGCGAGGCGGTGAGGACGCTGAGGCCCAGGGCAGCCGTGGTCGCCGCGGCGACGAGCATTCGGGTGGTCTTCATGATGTCTCCGTTTCTCTCGTGTCCGGGGAGATCATCGCCAGGGCGGCTTGACACGGGCTTGCCACTCGCGGAAGTCAATGAGGTACGGCGGAGGCGATTTCTCCCGAGGCCAAGTGCTCGAAATTCAGCACCAAGCCCTTCACGTAAGCGCCGTCCGGGCGGAGCGGATCGAGCACCAGTGAATATCGGGAGTCCGCCGACCGGCCGATGAAGCTGGAGGTCTCGGGCGCCGCGACAACCCGGCGACAGCCGGTCCGGTCGCCTGTAACAGAATCGTGAGTATGTTGCCGGAGTCGACCGACCTCTCCTCGCGAAGCCCCGTCTGGTTTCGCCAGCCGGAGGTTCTGCACGCCGGAACGTACGTGGTCATCGCCCTGGCCGCGGTGGTCGAGGCCGTCCACGTCGTGGCCGGCGGCGGTGGTGCCATGGTGCTCGGCTCGCTGCTCCTCACAGTCGCCGGTGCCGCCCTCGCTTGGTGGCATCCGTGGCCGGGCCTCCTCCTCGCGGTGGCGGGATGTGTGATCGCCGCAACCGCCGGGTGGCTTCCGCTGGTGGAGTGGAGCATCACCGTATTCACACTGTTCTCCTTCACCCTGAAGGGCAGGCCTGCCGTCCGGGGAACGCTGGTCACCGGTGCCACCCTCTACGCGGCGGTCGTCATCGCCGAACGTTACGACTTCCTGAGCATCACCGCGTTCACGGCCATGGCCACCGCGATGGCGGCGGGCGCGATCGGCAGCGCGCTCCGCATCCACCAGCAGTACTGGCGATCCCTGGAGCAACGCGCAGCCGACGCCATCGCGACACGTGACATCGAGGCCACCCGGCGGGTGGCAGAGGAACGGCTGCGGATCGCTCGCGACCTGCATGACGTCGTCGGTCACCAGATCGCCGTCGTCAGCATGCACCTGGGCATCGCCGAGGTCAGCCTGCCTCCCGAAGCCCATCCCGCACGCGCCGCGCTCGCGTCCGCCCGGACCGCCGTGCGGTCTGTGCTCACCGAGACGCAACGCATCCTGTACGTCCTGCGCCGCGGCACTCCCGACGACGACGGGGCTCTCCACCCGGCGCCGGACCTCGCCCGGCTCCCCGAACTGATCGATTCATTCCAGCGCATCGGGCTGCGCGTCAAGTCCACCATCGACGAAATGCCCAGGGAGATCGATCCGATCGTGAGCGTGACCATCTTCCGGATCGTGCAAGAAGCTCTGACGAACGCGCACCGCCACGGCAACGGCACCGCCGAGGTCAGCGTGACGATCGCGAACGGGCACATCCTGATCGACGTCGCCAACGGGCGGCGGCGTGACGGAACCACCCGGCACGCCGGCAGCGGCTACGGTCTGCTGGGCATGCGCGAACGGGTCTCCTCGGCGGGCGGACGGCTGACGGTGATCGATGACGACGGCGACCGGTTCCAGGTGAGCGTGACTCTGATGACCGACGGGAGCAACGTTCGATGACCCGCATCCTCATCGTCGACGACCAGGAGATGATCCGCATCGGCCTGCGGACGATCCTGGGCACGCATCCCGGCTTCGACGTCGTCGGGGACGTCGGCGACGGCCTGGAGGCCGTGCGGTTCGTGCGGGAACAGCCGGTCGACGTCGTCCTGATGGACATCCGCATGCCCGGTGTGGACGGCGTGGAGGCCACCCGGCGGATCCGGGAAACGCATCCGGCCGAACGGACGCGGATCGTCATCCTGACCACGTTCGAGGAGGACGAGACCGTGCTGGCCGCGCTCCGCGCGGGAGCCAACGGATTCCTGAGCAAAGCGGCCGGTCCCGCCGAACTCACGGCCGGTATCAACGAGGTCGCCGCCGGCGGCGGCGCACTGTCCGCCGCGGCCGCCGCCGCCCTCATCGGACATGTCACGGAGCAGCCGGCCGTCACCGTGGACGCCGCGATGGCCGACCGGTTCGCCGCGCTCACGCCACGGGAGCGCGACGTCGTCAGCGCGATCGCGTCCGGGCTCGACAACGACCAGATCGCTGCGACGATGTTCATCTCGCCCTACACCGTCAAGACCCATGCCAACCGGGCGATGGCCAAGGTCGGCGCCCGCGACCGCGCACAACTGGTGGCGTTCGCCTACCGGGCAGGCATCGCGCGCTGAGGCACCTACTGCGAACGCAGTACAAAGAGCGATTCGAACGTACGACGTACAAGAGCATGCACTTTCCGAGGATGAACAGGTCCTTATCCCTCATCCTCAGGAGCACCATGCCGCACCTCCTCGCCATGGTCGGTCGCTTCAGCGCCCGGCATCCCGTCATCGTCATCGCGGCGTGGCTCGTCGCCTTCGCGGCCCTCACCGGGATCACCGCGACGTCATCGAACTCCACCGGTGGAACGGCGAGCGTCTCGATGCCCAGCACCCCGGCATCCGAAGCATTCGACATCGTCCACGAGAAGTTCCCGTCCAAGGGCGGCGGCCGCGACACGACGGGCAAGACGCTGCAACTGGTCCTGCAGACCCGCGGGAACGCGAAGGTCACCGACACCGACACCGCCGCCCGCCTGGCGCGCATCCTGGCGAAGGCCGAATCGATCCCGCACGTCAGCGACGTTAGCGATCCTCTGGACCGAGCACACCCGTTCATCTCCGCGGACGGCACCACCGCCGTAGCGATTCTGTCCTTCGAAGGGCTGACGGAGGAGAACCAGGAACGCGTCTACGATGACGTGCTCGCCTTCGCCCACGAGGCCGGTGCGAGCTTCCGAGCGGAGGTCGGCGGTGAGCTCTTCGCTGACGACGTCCCGGAATTCGGCGCCGGAGAGATCCTCGGCGTCGGGGTCGCCTTCCTCGTCCTGTTCCTGACGTTCGGGTCGCTGGTCGCGGCCGGAGCGAACATGCTCGTCGCCTTCACCGGGGTCGGCCTCAGCACCGTCGGGGTGCTGGCCTACGGCGCGATCAACCCGATCCAGCCCACGACCATCACGCTGGCCACCATGCTCGGCCTCGCCGTCGGCATCGACTACAGCCTGTTCATCCTGACCCGCTTCCGCGCCGAACTCCGCGAGGGACGCGGTGTCCAGGACGCCATCGGCCGCGCGACCGGCAGCGCGGGTACCGCCGTCGTCTTCGCCGGCCTCACCGTCATCATCGCGCTCGCCGGCCTCAGCGTCGTCGGCATCAGCTTCATCCGCGACATGGGTCTCGCCGGCGCCTTCGGCGTCCTCATCGCGGTGCTCATGGCGCTGACCCTGCTCCCCGTACTTCTGCGTGCCCTGGGCCGGCGTGCGCTCCCCCGCCGCGAACGGCGCACCCTGGCGCCCGCCGCCACGTCGCCCACCGGCCCCGGCCGCACGCCCTTCCTGCGGAAGTGGGCCGTCCTCGTCGTCGGGCGGCCGGTGACGTCCCTGCTGAGCGCGGTCATTGTGATCGCCATCATCGCCATCCCCACGCTCAGTATGCGCACCGCCTCCAACGTTCCCGGCGGCATCGACCCCGGCTCCACCCAACGCCACGCGTACAACCTCATCGTCGACAAGTTCGGCGGCGTGCAGAGCCCCCTCATCGTGCTCGTCCGCGGCCAGGACGTCGCACAGAAGATCGCCGCGGTCGAGGCGGAACTGCGCGAACTCGACGGCGTTCGGCTGGTCAGCACCGGCGCGGTGACCAAGCAGGACGACGCGGCGCTCGTCACGGTCATCCCCGACGGCGGCCCCATCGACGACACCACCGAAACCCTCGTGACCGACGTCCGAGACCACGCCCGCACCATCGGCGGGATCCGCCTCGACGTCACGGGCGAGACCGCGATCGGCATCGACAACGACGCCATGCTCCACGATGCCCTCATCGAGTACGTCATCATCATCGTGGGCCTGTCGTTCATCCTGCTCATCGTGATGTTCCGGTCGATCCTCGTGCCCCTGATCGCGACCCTCGGCTACCTGCTGTCCGTCGGCGCCTCCTTCGGCGCCAGCGTGGCCGTCTTCCAGTGGGGATGGCTCGATCCGATCATCCCCGCGCCTCAGGGCGACCCCATGCTCAGCGTGCTGCCCATCATCCTGGTCGGCGTCCTCTTCGGCCTCGCGATGGACTACCAGGTCTTCCTCGTCTCCCGCATCGAAGAGACCTACCGCAAAGGCCTGCCGCCCAAGGATGCCGTGATCACCGGGTTCGTCAAGTCCGCCCCGGTCCTCGTCGCGGCAGCCGCGATCATGACGTTCGTGTTCGCCGGGTTCGCCTCCAGCCCCATGGCGGTCGCCGCTTCCATCGCCTTCGGCCTCGTCGTCGGCGTCATGGTGGACGCGTTCATCGTCCGCATGGTCATCATGCCCGCGATGCTCTCCCTCCTCGGACACGCCGCCTGGTGGCTGCCGAAGTGGCTCGACCGCATCGTGCCGCGCCTCGACACCGAAGGACACGCGCTCGACCGGCCCCACCCCATCGCGCCCGACCAAGACCATCCGATTCTCACTCACTCCAGGTAACTCACTCACGAACGTGGGGCGGGGCTTCATGAACTCCTCGCCCCACTCGTATGCCGTCGCCTCGGGTGAGGTGCCGGGCGCCTGGTAACGCGCAGGACGGCCGCGCCGCGAGACCCGACAGGTCCGCCAGGAAAGCGCCGATCAGGCCGCGGCCGTACGTCTCCTCGAAAGAACACCAAAATGATGGACATCGCACTCCCTGCCGCACCCCTGGCCATCTATCTGGTCGTCTGGGTGGTCGCCGCCCTGGACCTGTTCATCCCGATCCTTCCCACCGGCGCCCTGATGATCGCCGGTGGCGCCCTCACGGCACAAGGAGAGCTGGCTCCCCTCTTCCTCATCGCAGCGGGAACACTCGGCGCCTGGATCGGCGACCTCGGCGGCTACCGGCTCGGCCGACGGCTCGCCCGCGGGTTTGCCCACCTCGCCCCCCGCCGGACTCAGCCGGACCGTCCCGCCTGGCACCGGCACTTCGCCCGGCATACCGTCCTGAGCCTGCTCGCGGCCCGCTGTCTGCCCGCCGGCCGCACGATCGCCGCCGTCACCGCCGGACGGCAGCGCTTCCCTCAGCGCGGATACGCCTTGGCGGCGCTACTCGCCGAGACGGTCTGGGCCGTCACCACCGTCACCCTCGGCCGCCTCGGCGGCTGGTTCATCCCCCCGACCGCTCTCCTGGCCGTCACGCTTGTCGGCCTCGCCGTGACCGCACTCACCCCCGTGATCCTCCGACTTCACCACCCGAAACCCTCATCCACAATCCGTGAGTCGTGAGCTCAAGTCCCGCGCCGCCCTACTCTCCGACGCCGCGTTGACCTGTGGGTTGACCGACTTCGAGCGAGGTCCAACGCGCGCGGTCCGAGGGCCGCCAGCCCGCAGGGCAGCTCGATATGAATCCAGCTTTGTGCCGTGCCAAAACTCGCGCATCGGCTCCAACCTGGTGTTTTACAAGATCCCTAGGCTGCTATCCGGTACTCGTTTATCAACCCTGCGACAGCCCGTCGGCGCTGGATCGGAGCGGTCAGGTCGATCACCGGGCCGCCCGGGTGACTCCGGCCGTAGGGCTGTCCCTCGACTGAAACCTCTCATCAATCTGCCGCGCCGGTTTGTCGGTGGGGTGATCTAATGTCCCGGCCATGACTTCAGCGACGCAGGCGTACACGTACGCCGCGCCCTCCTCCCTTGTCGACCGGGTCTCGCTGGCCGACGGCTCCTGCACCTGCGAGTGGTGGTGGGACCATCGTGTCTCCCGTGGGCCGTGCAAACACGTGCTGGCCACCCGGATCGTCGCCCGCGCCGCCGTGGAGATCTCCCGATGACCCTCTGGACGGAGATCTGTGACCTGATCACCCGGCATCAGGTCACCCGACTGGCCGACCGGCTGGTCACGCTCACCGAGGAGGAGCGCGCCGAGCTGGGCGGGCGGTTGCCCGGCCTCGTCAAGGAGCTCCGTCGCGCCCGCACCGAGCGGGTGCGCGCCGACCATCCCGACGACTTCGAGGAGATGGCCTCCTGGGAAATCGGCGATCTGCTTGACGAACTGGCCGACGCGCTGCTGCTGACCGGGGTAGGCGTCATCACCGGCCCGGCCGCCGCTGTGACGTGGATGACCAGCCGCGACGTCAACCGCCGCTGGGCCGAGGAGCCCGACGTCGCCCAGGTGTGCCGGGTGGCGGCCACCCGCCCCCGGGAGTGGCGTCGTGATGTCGCGGTCCGGCTGGCCCAGCGGGTGCGCCGTCCCGCCGACCGCATCGCGCCGCTGGCCGTGGCGCTGCTGCGGGAGTCCGGCGCTGTGCCGCCCGACCACGACCCGCTGGTGGCCGCCTGGCTGGCCGCGCCGAGCGTGGCCGATGACCCGCTGACCCCCGTGCTGCTGCCTCGGGTCTTCGACGCCGACGGCGCGGGCCGCGCCCTCCGTGACGAGCGGCTGGAGCCCCGGCCAACCCGCTGGCTGGCCGCCGCCTCCCGCGAGCTGCCCAGGGAGCAGGTGCTCGACGGTTGCGTGAGCCGTTTCCTGCGCGGCGGCGAGGCGCAGGACCTGCGGTTCTTCGTCCGGCTGCACACGCTTCTCGACCCCACGCCCGCGGAGTCCGCGCCCCGCTTGCGCGACTACCTGCGGTTGTTGCCGTCGGCTCCGGGCACGGTCGCCGAGCTGGCCGCCGGGCAGGTGCGCGGGGCGATGCCGCTCGAGCACGCCGACCTGGTCGAGGCGGTCGACGCGCTCACCTTCCGGGACGAGGCCAAGCTCGCCGCCACGGGCCTGCGCTGGCTCGACCAGGCGATCCGGGCCACGCCCGAGGCGGCCGCCGATTTCGTGACCGCGCTGACCATGGCGTACGCGCACAAGTCCTTCGACGTGCGCACCCGCGCAGCTGAGCTGACCCTGAAGCACGCCGACCTGTTCGCGGAGCACGCCGAGGCGATCCTCGACGGGATCCCCCAGCTCCCCGCCGACCTGGGGGTGAGGCTCGCCGCGCAGTTCGGCGGTGACAGGCCCGTCGAGGACCTGATCGAGGCCAAGGAGTTCCCGCCGCTGCCCGAGGCGCCCGCGCCGGAGCGTTTCCCCGAGCCGTCGATCTTCCCGAACTACCACGAGCGGTGGATCGGATGGGAACGCTGGATGGCGGCGTTCGTCGCCGGGGTCGCTGAGAACCGTACGAACCTGCGCCGCGGGCTGAGGCCGCACGTCGACCAGCGAACGGAATACCCGCGGGACAGAAAGGAGATCGCCGACCCCGACGAATGGCAGGCCGTACTGGCCGAGGAGCTCGTCGTCCCCGGCAGCCTGCCGGAGATCCCGCCAGTCGGCCCGGAGAAGTTCTGGGACGGCGCGAGTCACTCGGTCTCGGTCCGCCCCGTCCTCCGGGGCGAGGAGATCGAGCTGGAGCCGCCGAAGCGGAGGATCACGGTGAGCGGTGCCTGGCGCCCCGGCCGCTACCTCGACGACGACACCCCGCTCCGGGCCATTTTCATCACGTGGACCAGCGACGACGGCCCGGCCGGGGCCGTGGCCGTCGAGGCCGGCCGGCGGATCCCCTTCGCCAACGGCCGGGTCTACCTGTACGGACAGCCGTCCGACGACGACCAGGCACTGGACCCGGGCTCCGACGAGTTCGATGACTATGAGGACGTGGCCGACGCCGTCCCGGATCGCCGTCCGGTGGAGCCCGGTGTCCGCTACGACGACTCCGTGGCGGCCATGCCGTCGCATGCCCTGCATGGCGCCTACGAGCGCATGGCCGATCTTGGCGTGAACCCCGACCGGATCGCGGCCATGCGGCAGGGCCTGCCGGTGCCCCCGCCCGGCCCGGACGAGCCGCTGGTGGCGGTCACCGTCGGCTTCGTCCCGCCCCGGCTGCGTTCCTTCCAGCCCCGAGCGCTTCCTCCCCTGCACGAGTGGCGGCGGCGGCACCGGCTCCCGCACCCGAACCATCTCTCGCCGCCGACCGACTTCCTCGTCAACCGCTACGCGGAGCTGTACGGGGCCCTGCGCGCCGGCACGCTGCCGCCGGTGCTGCTGGCCACGCCGACGTGGATGACCGGCCACCTCGACCCCGACGTGCTGGTCGACCGGCTGGAGACGTGCGCCGCCGCAGGCGTGGAACCGCTGCGGGCCGACCTGACGCAGGCGCTGCTGCGGCTGCCTCGGGGCAGCCACCCGGCCGCGGCCGACCGGGCCGCGAAGATCGATTCCTCGGCGGCGCGGAGGGCCGCGGAATGGCTGGAAGGGGAAGGCATGCCCGACCCGGAGTGCGGTCTCCAGTGGACCCACATGGTGAACGCGTCCATGGTCGAGTTCGGCGACGGCGAACCCGAGCACTTCACCGAGGTCCGCCTGACGCCGGTGCTGCGGGCCACGCCCACCGGCGACGAGCTGATCGACGAGGTGCTGCTGCGGCAGCCGTTCGACTGGTCGGGCGAGGGCCTGGGCAGTGGGATCGGCGGGTGGCCGGCCATGCTGCCCTCGCATCGCGAGGTGGTGGCCGTGAACATGCTGCCGTTCGTGCTCCACAGCCGCTGGTACGCGAGCGTGACCCCGGCGGAACTGTCCCGCCTGGCCGCCTGCGACGGCCCCATGAGCGAGGCGACGGCGGTGATCATCGCTGTCCTGCTGGGGAGCGGCGTGACCGGGACGATCCCGGTGGTTTTGCGGATGGCGGCCAGGGGCGAGCTGCCCGCCGAGGCGATCGGCCGCCAGCTCGCGCTGGTGCTGCGCCGCACCTGGCGGGAGACCCGCCCCGCCATCGCGGCCCTGACCGAGCTGGCCGACGCCGGCGGCCACCACGAGGTGTGGCGCATCCTGCGCGCCCTGCTGCCCGGGATGCTGCCGGGCGAGGGGCAGCGCATCACCGTGACCCACGCCGAACTCGTCGCCTTCGCCGCCGACGTGGCACGCTGGACCGGCGCGCGCGGGGAGATCCCGGTCGTCGGCGAGTACGCGCAGAGCCGCCGGACGATCCGCTTCGTCCACGAGTGCAAGCGCCTCCACGCCCAGCTCACCGGAGCCACGTCATGACCTCTGGAGATGTCCGGGGACCGGGTGGTTTGAACCGTGTGGGGCTCAGAGCCTCCCGGAAAACCGTGGCCCTTTCGGCGCGGGCCTGGTTCCCCAGCCTTGTGGGGTGCGAAAACCCGGATGCAGGATCTGGCCTGCGGTTATCCACTGCGTCTATGCGGCCAGCTGGTGCTGGTTGATCGACCTCCCGGGAACGGATCGCCGGCCGCTACCCGAAGCGCGCCGGCGATCTGGCTTATCCACGGACTCGCGCTCCCTGGTTCCCGTTCCGGCGAGGCCGGAGAGTATCCGAAGGAAGACCACACCACCGCATCAGCAGAGACCGGAGAGACGCATGCGACTCGGCATCCACTTCATGAGACCATCCTCGGCGGCCCCGACCCCCTCACCGACACCGACGCGTTTCTGGCAGAAATGGAACGCTACGCGGCGATCGGCATCGACCACGTACAGCTCGTGCCATCGACGTCCGACCCCGTCGCGTTCGCTGAACACTGGGAGAACGCGTCATTCCCCGCTTGGCCGACATCACGGCCTGACGCGGTCCTCCCGGATCGCCGCCCGGCGCGTCACTCCCCGACCCGAAGCCGGCAATCCCATAGCAGGCAGTCGTGGCGCTCGTTCAGCTCCATCGGCCTGTCCCGCTCGACTCCTCCGCCTCGCACCCGCTCATCGCTGCTTTCGGCATTCGTTGGGCACCGTCGTCCCTACACGGGCGGACATGCTCCGTCAGAGCCTCAACAACGGTGCGACATTTCGGCGACGCTGAGAGACGCGCGGAGGTGAGGTAAGACGACCAGATGCTGTCAGATCGCCCACGTTGTCCTGTGCAAGTGTGAGCCCTCAGCCAAGGGCCTGCGTCCCGATGACAGACAGCAGGTGCAGCTTGTCGTGGCTCTCGCTGCCAGGGATGGCGGTGTAGACGAGCAGCGAGTGGGCCTGGCCAGGGTCGACCAGTCTCTGGCACGTCAGCTCCAAGGAGCCGACTTCCGGGTGGATGAAGTGCTTGACCTCGTGGGGGCGTATCCCGATCTCGTGCTCGTCCCATACCCGCCGGAACTCCTCGCTGCGGGCGAGGAGCAGGTCGGCGAGGTACGCGGCTCGGGAGTCGGGGCCGCGGAGGGTGACGATCTCGCGCAGCCCCGAGGCGTACATCCGGGTGAGGAACGGATGTTCCTCGGGCGCGTGGAGCTTCCGGGCGGCTGGATCGGTGAACCACCGGTACCCCGTGCTGCGGGCGGGTCCGGTGTACCGCGTCGTGTCGCCGGTGAGCGCGACGCCCATCGGGGTCTGCCGCAGGGTCTCGCCGAGTTCGGTGACGATCTCCGCAGGAGTGTCGTTCAGGCGGTCGAGAACGCGCAGCAGGCCGGGGCTGATGTGCTCGCTGACTCCGCCGCGGGCGGGTGGATTGTGTCCCGCGAGGCGGAACAGATGGTCCCGCTCGTCGAGCGAAAGGTGCAGCCCCTGCGCGATCGAACCGAGCATCTGGCTCGACGGCTGCGGCCCGCGTTGCCGCTCAAGGCGGGAGTAATAGTCGGTCGACATGTGGCACAGCGACGCGACCTCCTCGCGCCGCAGCCCGTCGGTCCTGCGACGGAAACCGCGCGGAAGGCCGACGTCCTCGGGTTGCAGCGCCTCCCGACGACTTCGGAGGAACTCCGCCAGCCCGGCGCGATCGATCATGGCACTCCCGTCATCTCGCGGTGCTGCTTCGTTTCTACCGCCTGCGGGCGGAGGCAGCCACGGACCGCCGATCCCACTCTCCGGTCGAAGGGGGCCTGGTGAGCCGGGGATCGGGAGGTCAAGGAGCAGAACAATGCCACGGCAAGCAATCGACATCACCATCCCGGACCTAACCGGCAAGCGCGCGATCGTCACCGGCGCCAGCGACGGAATGGGCCTGGGAATGGCCGCCCGACTCGCCGCCGCAGGTGCGGAGGTGATCATGCCTGTCCGACTCGACACGAAGGACGAGCATCCGCACCGGCGACTGAGCGACGCGCGAAGCGTCGGTGCCGGTTGTGAAACTGTTCGTACTCGCACCGATCTCTGGTCAGGACGGGTGGCCGCGGAACGTGTTCTCCATCAAATGCCAGAACGACCGGAAGCGCCTCCCGCCGATCGCGGATGTGGTGTCGAGAAACCACGCCTCCCACTCACCGCCGGAGGTGACGACGTACGGATCGAGCAGATAGATGAGGCCCTCGACGTCTTCGGAAATGTGCAGCGTGTGCGGAATGTGGTCCCCGACTTCGAAGTAATCCGGGTCCTGCGGCGCGTCATAGTCGAAGAAATAATCGCTGGGCATCTCGCGGATCGGGGTTCCCGGCGGGGGACCCCATTTCGCGAGATGCGGGTCGACATCGCGAGTCCAGCCGACCTCGGCTATGGGCAACAGGTGAAGACTGGTGCTGGACTGTTCATCCCAGCCGTTGCTCACCTGGAGAAACTCCCGGTAACTCGGTGGCAGACGCCGACCGAGACGCTCCTCGTGCCGACGGATCTCGGCTTCGCTCGCAGGATCCATGCCCACCCAATCAGGCGGATACGGTAGAGCGTCCGGCCCGGCATAGGCGGTACGGAGACGCTCAGCCCAAGGGTAGCGGAACGTATCAGGGGCATTCATGGGAAATATTCTACGGTATGTGATCAAGAAAGGCTCACCAGGGAATTCCCCGCGGAGACCAGGAAACACGTGAATGGACGCAGCTCGGGCATGCCGTCGGGTACGAGATCGGCCGCGCCAGCACTGCGCGCAGCGACGAAGTTATGGACAACGGCTTAATCAGCGAACCATGCCACGACGAGGACCGGGTCAGGTTGGGACGGGGGAGCGAACGCGTACACGTTCATTATGCGGTCGCCCACCTTACCCGACACTGCTGCCACTTCCTCTCCTCGTTCGGCCTGCGCTTGGGCTTCTTCGGGTGGGATCTTCTGCCACTTTGGGGGCCGGAAGTTGGCTAAGGCTGCCTCAATCGACGAACCGTGGAGTTCGATCGCTATGGAAGCGCCCTCCTCAGGAGGTATGCAACCCTCATCGCCATCGACTGGATCAGCGTTCTCTTTGGGAAGTTCGACGACGACTACGTCGGTCAACGTCTTAATATCCAGGGTGTGCTGTGATACGCACGCGGGATCGGGCCTTTCGAGGAGTGCACGCAGCCAGGCCTGTCCTCTCAGCACAACCACAACGCCCAATACCGCAATAATGGTCAGCCAGGCGGCGGCTATAAAGAATATTGTTCGCGTGCGCATAACCCGCCGACTCTACTCCGTTCGCAGGTGCTCCAGGACTTCACCGATGGGCAGCTCGGCGATCAGCGTGGCGTCTTCCTCAATGCCGCACGACCGCCGGCGTGGCCGGTGGTGCGCATGGTCTCTCCAAGTACGTCAGGCGGAAGTCAACGCGGTCAAGATCCATAAGGTGGGGAGCCCGGCGAGCATGCCCGCGTACGCCGAGCCAGTGCGGGCCACCGCGAGCACCGCCACGGCGGCGGCGGTGAGCGGGGCACTCGCCTGGAGCGCTCCGCCGTCGAGGGCGGCGCCGGCGATGTCACTCACCGCGAGGGCGGCGAAGGCGGACGGCGCGACCAGCCCGGCGGCGTCGTCCAGCCGCGCGGGCGGCCGGAAACGATCGGCGGCTCCGATCATGCTCACGCGCAGGAGGTAGCTGCCGAGTCCGGCGGCGACTATGACGGCCCAGGCGTTCACGGGTGAGCATCCTGGGAAGGTGGGGCGGAGTTCGCCCGGGTGAGCGAGCCCGCGGCGACGCCGGCCACGATGGCGGCGACGACGCCGAGGTGCATCGGCGCACCCAGGCAGAGCAGCGCGACCGCACCGGCGACGAGCACGGCCCTGCGGACCACCGCCTGCCGCGACTTCGGCACGATCTGGCCGATGAGATAGAGCGGAATGAGGAACTCCAGGTGGAGCCAGGCGGGGACCCGCGCGCCTGCCGTGACGCCGACCGCGATGGCCGTGAGCCAGGTCACCCAGAGCACGACAGCGCCGCCGAGGTAGTGGGCGTGCGCTCGGCGCCGGTCCGGCGCGTGGGCGTACCTGTCGATCCCGACGACGAACGAGGGGTCGATCAGCAGGTATCCGGCCAGCAGCCGCCACCACAGGGGGGTGCCCCGCCAGTAGGCGGCCATCGCCGCCGAGTAAAGGATCAGGCGCACGTTGATGACCAGCACCGTAACGATCACCGTGAGCGGAGCGACGCCGGCGTCCAACATCTCGATGGTGGCGACCTGTGCGCTGCCGGCGTAGATCAGCGGGCCGGTGAGCCATCCCGCGAGGGCGGGAATGTCGGCTTGGGCCGCGCTTACCCCGATCACTAGCCCGAACGGAGCCACGCCGACGAGCCAGGGTGTCATGGCGCGCATGCCGGCGCCGAACTCTCGCCGATAGGCCGTGTAGCTGATCATGGTGATGTCCTTCTCCGCAAAGCTCCGCAGGTAGGTCCATCACTGTCCGGGAATCGCCAAAGGCGTACTTGGAGGCAGAATGGAGGAATTCTGGAGATCGGGTGGCGCGAGGAGAAGTTTGTGGTCTTCGAATTCGCGGGTGGTGAACTCGATCTCGACCGTTACGAACTGCGTCGTGACGGCCAGGTGGTGCGGGTCGAGCCGCAGGTGTTCGACCTCCTGGCCGTCCTGCTGCGCTTGCGGCAGCGGGTCGTCTCCAAGGAGGAACTCCTCGACGCGGTCTGGGGCAACCGCTTCGTCACCGAGTCGGCGTTGACCAGCCGGGTCAAGGCGGCGCGGCGGGCCATCGGAGACGACGGGCGCGGACAGCGCCTCATCCGGACCGTCCACGGCAGGGGATACCAGTTCGTCGGGACCGTGATCGAGCGGGCGACGGCCGG
Organism: Acrocarpospora macrocephala; assembly: GCF_009687865.1. Taxonomy (GTDB): domain Bacteria; phylum Actinomycetota; class Actinomycetes; order Streptosporangiales; family Streptosporangiaceae; genus Acrocarpospora; species Acrocarpospora macrocephala. The sequence continues at coordinate 78,166 of NZ_BLAE01000034.1, read as the reverse complement.
AACCGCGGTCTCCGCCCCCGCGCCGCCCAGCCAGCAGATCCGGTTCTGCACGGCCCGCGACGGCACCCGTCTCGGGTACGCGTTGACCGGCGCGGGGGCGCCGCTGGTGAAGGCGGCGAACTGGCTCAGCCACCTCGATTACGACTGGGAGAGCCCGGTGTGGCGGCACTGGCTCGGCGAGTTGTCCAGCCGCTTCCAGCTGCTGCGCTACGACGAACGCGGCTGTGGACTCTCCGACTGGGACGTTGAGCGGTTCGCTTTCGACGACTGGGTCGAAGACCTGGAGACCGTGGTCGACGCGGCCGGATTGCAGCGTTTCCCGCTACTCGGCATCTCCCAGGGCGGGCCGGTCGCGATCGCGTACGCCGTGCGCCATCCGGAGCGGGTGAGCCACCTCGTGCTGCTCGGCTCGTTCGCGCAGGGACGGCGCAAGAGGGCCACCACACAGGAGGAGGCTCAGCTCGCGGACGCCCGCGTCGAGCTGGTCCGGCTCGGGTGGGGCCGACCGGACCCGACCTACCGGGCGACCTTCGTGGCCCGGTTCCTGCCCGAGGGCACCCAGGAGCAGTGGCGCGCCTTCGACGAGCTGCAACGCCGCTCGACCTCGGCCGCCAACGCGTGGCGTTTCCTGGACGCGTTCGCCGACATCGACGTGGCGGATCTCGCGCCACGAGTCACCGCCCCAACGCTGGTTCTGTGTGCCCGGCGCGAGCCCGACAGCCTGTTCGAGCAGTCGCGCACCCTGGCCGCGCTGATTCCGGGCAGCCGTCTGGTATCGCTTGACAGCGCCAACCATCTCCTGCCGGAGCAGGATCCGGCCTGGCCGCACTTCCTCAGCGAGATCGACGCCTTCCTCGGCAGCGCTGCCGAGGAAGGCTGACTACCTGCGAAATAGCACCAGATAACCGTTCGATTCAAATTGTTTTTCGTATCCCTGGGTCAGCAGAAATCTGACCCGCGAAATCTGCTCATCCAGTGAGAGAAATGGGAAGGTCTTTTTCCCCGCATCTGCCAATATCCATGGCGCCCTGCGGGGAGTTCGATCCCAGAGTAGCGTCTGTGTCCGGCTGGATAGGGCGGGAGCGAGATTGTTGCTCGCCTCTACAAGGACTCCGTCGGGGATTCTCGAAACCGCCTCTGCCGCTGCTTTCTGGCGCTCTGAAATGGAGTAGAAGCCGGGGGTGAAGAGCTTTCCCAGCGAAGAAAACGGAACGATGGCCACGCCGACCGCGATGACACACACGGCCCACCGATTGATGAACTTCGCAGCCATGTCATCGGCAGAGCCATCTCCCTTGGCCTGGGCGCGGGCGCTGACCCGTCTACTTATCCGGCAGGCACCGTCCACGCCACCGATGAACACGATCATCACGATGAAAGCGGTGTAATGATATTCGGAGACCCACCAGTTGGGGAACGAATTCGACAACATTCGTTCCAGGACCAGGGGAACCAGCGCGATGGTGATCGGGGAGAAGAGTGGAAGAAGGAGCACCGGCGCCAAGGTGAGCAGAAGCGTCTGCATCTTCATCGGAGGGGTCCAGAGCAGCTTGATCGTCTCAATGGGATGGAGCACGGCATTGACGATCGCCTCCTGAGCGTCGCCGCCCAGCGCAGAGTAGGCCCAGTAGTAGTTCGACCTTCCGCCGAAGGCGGGAATCAGGACTTGGGTGGCGATGTATGCCGCCAGAATTCCCGTGACAACAAATGCGGCCCCGAGTCGGCGGCTCCCCCGCTGCACGAGAAAGCAGAAACCCAGTCCGGCCACCAGTAAACCCATGTCTTCTTTGACCAGAAGTATGCCGGCCGCCGCCAGAATAACATGCGATCGCCGCCCTGCCTGGTGACTCTCGAGAAGAATCGCCACAAGCAAGGGAACGAATGCCGCCTCATGAAAGTCGAAGGCTACCGTCTCAACAACCGGCCAGGAGATAGCATATCCGAACGAAACAGCATAGGCTACTAATCGAGCATTCCGGACGCCGAGCAATCGCCCATCCGCTAGAGCCCGAAAGGTATACAGCCAAAGGAACGGTATCGCCGCGGCCAGAAGTACCGCTTGCGCGACAAGAAGCGTGCCCGGACCATCGTGGATCCAGTACAGGGGAGCAAGCAGACTCAGGAGAGGAGACCAATGATCTCCCAGCAGGGTGAAGTCCACACCGAATTCGTTGTGCACACCCTTGATAATCGACACCGGGGCTTCGAACCTGGAGTAGGAGCGAATACCTTGGTCGAAAATCACGAGATCATAGGCACTCGCTCGGAATCTGGCCAAGGAGACGAGTGAATAGGTGGCGTAGACGGCAGCCGAAGCACAGGTCAGCAGTGCGAGCCGAATCCTGTCCCGACGTCCTCCCGGAATAAGCGCTGACCCCCCGCGCCGCCCTTCGGCGTCCTTCTCCGCAGAAACAGACGCTGACATTCCCCGCCCCCGTACCCACTCGCGAAATCATGACCTGTTCACCAGTGAACAGAAGACTGCCCACCGGCCGGAGCCAACGGTGCAGCCGGTCAATGCGGAAGATCAACTAACTGTTGGATTCTTCCATAGGCGTGGGCCTTGTCCGCTGCCATAACTGATGTCGAGCAGGATCAGCGGGCGGTTCATGCGGCGACCTTTCGGAGTCGGGCGGTGTACCACGGTCCGACACCCCGACATTAGCGGTGGTTACAAGCGCGGAATGGACCATTTGCTTGCCGTGGGTCGGCTCCAGGCCCGCCGGGCGGCATATGTCAGCTGGCCGGGAGCCCGCGTGCGGCCCGCATCTCCACCACCTTCTCCCGGATGTTCTTCCTGCTCAGCCGCGCCTGCAACCGTGCGAGCCAGCCCTCGAACGTCGGGCGGTCCGGGTCGAGGTCCATCGGCACCCAGTCCTCGGCGACGGAAACCGGTCGACAAGAAGGTCAGGGCCGGTCGGAGATCACGCGGTGGCCCGTGCCGAGGTAGGGCCGACCCGCTCGACAAGCTGGGTGACGGTCAGGCCGGAGGCCTATTTTGTCTTGCAAGTTTTCAACGACTTGCGCAAAGTTCTCTAGAGAAGTTCATCCTCCCTTCCCTGCTGTGAGGGCGGAAGGAGGGATCAGGTCGACGCATCCACCCTGTGGGTAGGCATCCAGACCATTCGACATGATATTCTAACTTGGAGTTAAATGTGTAGTCAATATCCGCCTCATTGGCCGGCGAAAGCGCGGCGCCGACATAGCCGCGGCGCCGACTAACACGACAGCCTGGCCGACGTCGCGCCCGCCTGGGGTCAGCCGTCGTGCTTGGCGAGGAAGGCCATGATCGTGTCGAGCACCATCTGGCTCTGAGCCGTCTCGAACAGCCTTGAGGCGTGCGCGCCCTCACCCCGGACGATGACGACGGGTCGATCGGGCGAGTCCACGGCGGCGCGGGCGACTTCCTCGACGATCGACGGGGTCGGTGAGCGGTCGTTCTCGGCCGTGATCTGCAGCAGTGGCACGTCGAGGGGCGCCACCTCTTCGGCTAGCGCGAAGCCGGAGAGACTCACGACCGCCGCCGCGGGCTTCTTCAGCCGGGTCGCGGCGACGATCGACATGTGGCCGCCGATCGAGCCCCCGACCAGGAAGAGCCGTTTGACGCCCTCCTTTCTGAGCCGCCCGGCCATCTCCACGATCAGGTCCTCCCCGAAGGCGGCGGCGCCGCTGCGGTCGTACAGCAGGACCCGGTAGCCGGCGGCCTTCAGGCGGTCGGCAAGGGGCCGCCAGGCGCAGACGTCGCCACCCCGCTCGTACGACACGACCGCTCCGACGGGACCGGTTCCCATGATCACGCCGGTGTACCCGTCGCCGTAGCTGAAGATGCCGCCGTCGGCTTCGGTGAAGCATCCCCCGACGTTCGGCCCCGTCGGTGAAGGAGAGGCCGTGGGGGATGCCGACGGGGCGGAGGGGGACGCCGCAGTGTCCTTGCTGACCGTGCCCCCGCAGGCGGTCAGCGCGAAAAGGACGGCGATCAGGCCGAGCTTCCGTGGCATCCGGTACTCCCCTCTATGTCAGAAATGACATAGTGAATGGAGATCGAGCCCCGAGTCAATACGCTGTGAACGCCATGACTGCGACGACTTCCACGCTGGGATTCGCGATACTCGCCGTGCTCGCACGGGCCGACAGCACCGGATACGAGATCGCCGGGCGGATGCGCCACCCGATCGGCCGCTTCTGGACGGCCAGCTACAGCCAGATCCACACCGACCTCCAGCGCCTCCTCGCCGCCGATCTGGTCGAATACGCCACGGCTCCCGGGCCGGGGCCTCAGGACAAGAAGGTGTACTCCATCACGGCCAAGGGGCTCGGCGCGCTGCGGGACTGGGTCACCCAGCCTCCCCGGCCGCAGCCCGAGCGCGACGAACTGGTCCTCAAGACCTACGCCGCCTGGCTCGCGGACCCGGCCACGCTGATCGAGATGTTCCGTACGGCACTACGCCAGCACGAGGAGCGCCTGGCGGAGTACGAGTCGGCTTGGGTGGCCGTGGAGGAACGGGCGCCTGCATTCGGCACGCCAGGGTTCGGGAACATGGCCACCCTCAGGTGCGGGCTCACCTACGAGCGGCACCGGGCGGAGTGGTGCCGCTGGATGATCGATCAGCTGAGCCGCAGCTTGGAGCCCTCGTAAGACGACAGACGGACCGCGATGTCGATGATCATGTCCTCCTGGCCGCCGACGTACCCGGCCGCACCGACCTCGCGGAGGATCTCGTGGGCCGGCACGCCGTACCGCTCCTCGGCCCGCTCGGCGTGGCGCAGGAACGACGAGTAGACCCCGGCGTAGCCCTGCACGATCGCGTTGCGTTCGGCCCACGGCAGTCGTGGGATGAACGGCAGCGCCACTTCCGCCGCCGCGTCGAGCAGCGCGGGCACGTGGAGGCCGGTCCGTACCCCCATCTTCGCGAACACGGCGGCCAGCACCTCGGTCGGCGAGTTGCCCGCGCCCGCGCCGAGCGCGCACAGCGTGCCGTCGATCTGCCGGGCGCCTTCCTGGTAGGCGACCAGCGAGTTGGCGACGCCTAGGCACAGGTTCTGGTGCCCGTGCAGTCCGGTCTGCGCGTCCTGGCCGAGTTCGGCGACCAGCGCGGCCACCCGCGCCCGCGTGTCGTCGGGCAGCAGCGCGCCCGCGGAGTCGACCACGTACACGCACTGGCAGCCCGCGTCGGCCATGATCCTCGGCGTGGGGGGTGCGGTGGTGGACACCGCGACGGGAGCGGCCGTCCAGGGCCACCCGGCGCGGGCGCTCGCGCTCGCCGCGAACGCTCTCGCCGAGCGAGGGCTGGCCCTGGAGGAGGGCTGGATCGTCCTCACCGGCGGGATGACCGATGCCGTCCCGCTGGAACCGGGCCGCCCGGTCACCGCCGAGTTCACCCACCTGGGCACGCTCACGGTGTCCTGCGGCTGACCCCCTCAGGTAGCCAGCCGCAAGCTACCCTTGCTTACCGGCACGACGTCCTCGGCCTGCACCGGCCAACTCCGCTTGGCGATTTCCCGAAGGTGTTCTCTCTTTACCGGCGGGTACGGCTTGCTGTTGACTCCGTTCTCGCCGGGTGCGAGCGGGACCGGCCTCGGAAGGCATTCTGGTCACGGTGAGGTGCACGCTGCCTCGGTTGTTCCCGTAGAAACCCCAGGCGTCGTTGGCGAAGGCGTACAGATACCCGCTCCTGGTCACCCGGCAGGATGTGCCGGCGCCGACGGCGATGCGCTCGTGGGACTTGAACTCACCGTCGACGGATATCGCATCGTTGGCGACGACGCCGACAAGCGACATCCACGGCATGTCCTCCTCCCGGCGCGAGCCGATGAAGTCCGCCACCTTGTTCCCCGTTACAAGCCGGAACAGCTTCTCGCCCTGGCCCAGCAGTGTGCCCACGAGCCGGAGCCTCTCGACCAAGGGGTTGAAGCGGCGCAGGCCCGTGGTACCGGCGGGACCAGACAGGATGTCAGCGTCGCGCCACTGGCCCTCGGCCATGAAGTGATAGTCGCCGAATTCGAGGTAGAGCCCTGTCTCATTCCACGGCTCGTGGGCGAACACCTCGATCGTCCTGCTCTGACCAGGAGCAAGCACCTGGGTAGCCCGGTAGGGCCCGCTGGTGATCGGTGGAGTCTGGTATCGGTCGTATACCGACTGGTGAATCAGCGGGATCGTTGCGTCCGGGTCGATTTTGGGCACGGCACGCGGCCGCGGCTGCTCGAAGATCTCGAGCAGCGGCCCGAGTTGCGGGTCGACCAAGGGTTCGAGGACGCCGACCACGCCGTGGTCGTCGTTGTGCAGAACGTCGAGCGGATTGGGAGTGATCTGGTCTTCCACGGTCGTCTTGTAGAAACCGATACCGACCGCCTCGCGCGCTTCGTCGATCATCCACCGCAGTGAGCAGTCGCTCAATCCCCGCTGAAGATGACCACCACCGACGTCCATGTGGCTACCGGGGAACCACACCTGCTTGACGACCTGTTCGGTCCCGTACGGCTCCGACCACAGCGCGGGTGTATAGGGACTGCGGCGCTCGTCCATGGCCACGGCGTGGCGACCGTGCTTGATATACGGGTTGAGCCGCATGTCGTGAAAGTCGTGCCGATGCAATGGGTCCAGAAGGCTGAGCCAGCCCATGTAGGCTGGAATACCGAGCGCGCCGACGGTGTCCCACACCCCGATGAATTGTATTGGAATCTGGTCGTAATCGTCCGGGTCCCAGCAAAAGGCGAGTCCGTGCCGCCATTCACGACCTAGGGGGTCGCGCTTCTTTTGCCGGTAACCGCGGTTGTACAGATCTTTGATCTGAGGCCAGAGCTTTTCCTCGTCCACCTTGGTGGTGTCGATTAGCCCGCACGCCGATATCATCCCGGCGAGGCTTCGGGCCGTGTAGGCACCGCGGCTGAATCCGAACAATGAGATGCGATCTCCCGGGGCGTATCGCGTGGTCAGCCAGAGGTAGGCGTCCATCACATTGTCGGACAGACCAAGCCCGAAAGCTCCTCCCAGCAGCCTGTTGCGCAGAGTGCCCACGCCGGGCTGGTAGTAAGCCAATTGGCGGTCGCCGTCCACGCTCGTCTCGGTGAGAGCGTTATAAAGCCGGCAAACATTGGTGACCGACTCGATCTCCGGAGTATTCCAGGTGCCATCGCAGCATACGATGAAATGGGTCATGATCCCCCCGTGATCCGCCAGAGCCTTGTCGAGGCCGTGGTAATACGTTTCCCGAGCGGATCCCCAGAGAAACTCGCTAAGAATTCAAGGTTGGTCGCCTTTCACCAACCCCCGGGAAGAGGAACTCCGCCAACGACAAGATCCTCTACGGTTGGCCGCCAGTCAGCGCACGTGCAGCACGGTCTTGCCGCGCAGCCCCATGACCTCGACGTCGCCGATGAGGGCTCGCGGCGCCTCCTCGATGGGGAGCTTCGCGCCGATGACAGGCCGGATGGTGCCTGCGGTGACGAGCCTCGCGAGCTCGGCGAGCCGCTCGGGCTTGCGATCGAGCCGGTAGTTCGCGGTGCGGATGCGCTCGTCGGCGAGGAGCTTCCCGTCGAGGCCGAAGGCGGTCGAGAACAGCGCCCCGCCGTCCCGCACGGCGCCGGCCACGCTGCTCACGATGGACTGGTCGCCGACGACGTCCAGGATCGCGTCGACGCCCTCGGGCGCGAGCCTCCGCAGGGCCAGGTCGAGGGGCTCCGCGCCGCGGACGACGATCTCGACGGCGCCGAGTCCTCGCACCTGCTCGGCGACCTGGGCGGAGGCCGTCGCGATGACCCGGATTCCGCGGGCCGCGGCGGCCTGCACCGCGAAGGTGCCGACGCCTCCCGTCGCGCCGATGACGACCAGCGTGCCGCCGTCGGGCACCCGCGTGTGGTCGATCGCACCGAGCGCGGTCATACCGGCGGTCGGCAGCGCGGCGGCCACGTGGCTCGGCAGCTCGTCGGGGGTGGCCGCCAGCGCGCCGAACGCGGGCGCGGCCTGCACCACGCAGACCTCCGCGAAGGTGCCGAACTGCAGCGGCTGGCTCCAGAACTGGCCGAAGACGCGATCCCCCACCCGGAACTCCGTGACGCCATCGCCGATCGCGGTCACGGTGCCGGCGCCGTCCATTCCGAGCGTGAGCGGAAACCGGTACTCCCCCAACGCCGCCAGCGACCCGGAGGCGATGGCCAGGTCCAGCGGGTTGGTCGCCGCCGCCTCGATGGCGACTTGCACCTGGCCGCCGGCGGGCTCGGGCACAGGCAGCTCCTTGAGCCCCGGGGTGCCGCCGAAGCGCTCGATGACGATTGCTCGCATGCTCTCTCCATTCCACGGTGGGCCTTACTGCCGCACCAGCCTGCGGGAGAGGCGAGGTCTCGAGGAACGACCGATCCGGCACCGACTATGACCGGAAAGGCATCAATCGCTATGCCGATCAGGCAATAGTGTGGGGGCATGGCAGCGGAGTCCCGGCCCTTGCGGTACTTCGTCGCGGTGGCGGAGGAACGCAGCTTCACGCGCGCCGCAGGACGGCTCGGCATCGCCGCCCCCGCGCTGTCGCGAGCGATCCGCAAGCTCGAGGCGGAGCTCGGCGTGCGCCTGTTCGAGCGCTCCACGCGAGTGGTGGAGCTGACCGAGCCCGGCACGGTGCTGCTGGCTCATGCGCGGCCCGCCCTCGAGGCTCTCGACGCGGCGGCCCGCCGTGCCATGCGTGCCTCGGCACCGCATCGCAGCGTGCTGCTCGCCGTCAAGGCGGATGCCGACGGCGGCCTGCTGGAAGACATCCTGGCCGCAGCGGCCGCCGAGCCCGATGCCGAGCCCGTCGCCGTGCGCCTGTGCGGCTGGCGGGAGCACACGCGGCTGCTGCGGACGGGTGAGGCCGATGCCGCGCTCATGTTCGAGCCCTACGACCCGGGCGGCATCGACGCGGATGTCGTCGCGGTCGAGCCTCGCGTAGCGGCGCTGCCCGCGGACCATGCCCTCGCCGGGGCCTCCCGGCTACGGCTCGCCGACCTCGGAATCGGCCCCGAGGAGGTCGGCGAACGGGCGGAGCGCGACATCGGCGACCAGGGCGTGCACGACCTCGCGCAGCTGCTCGCGCTCATCGGCCTCGGCACGACGATGACCCTGCTTCCGAGGTCGGTCGCCGCGAGATACCCCCGGCAGGCGGTGGCCTACGTCCCCGTCGAGGACTGCCCTCCCGCCTCGCTGGTCATCGCCTGGCCGGAGCGCTCCCGCAGCCGCGGCGTGGCCGCACTGGTACGCGCGGCGGCTGCCGTCGCCGAGTCACGGGGAATGGGTGCGTCCGCCGAAGCGTCGCGGTGAGGGGCGCGCTGTCACAACTCGCGCACGGGCTCCAACCTGATTTCGCGGCTCAGAGCGCTCGGTGCATGATGTGCAGCCCGACGTAGCCCTTCGACGGGTGCCGGAAGCCCTCCGGCAGTGTGCCCAGCACGTCGAAGCCGAGCGACCGGTACAGCTTCACCGCGTACACATTGGTCTCCACGACCGCGTTGAACTGCATCGCGCGGAAGCCCGCCGCCCGCGCCCACTCCAGCGTGTACTCGCACAGCGCTCGGCCTATGCCCCGCCCGGAGCGCGCCGGGTCGACCATGTAGCTGGCGCTCGCGATATGCGAGCCATTGCCCCAGCTGTTGTTGTTCATCTTCGCCGTACCCAGGACCGCCCCGGCATCGTCGACAGCGACCACCGTCCGGTTCGGGGCTGACAGAAGCCACCAGTCGCGGCCCTGCTCCTCGCCGAGATCGATCGGATAGGTGAAGGTCTCGCCTTCAGCGACGATCTTGTGGAAGAAGGGCCAAATGGCAGGCCAGTCCTCAGCGGTGGCTTCCCTGATCAGCATGCGAGCAGGATGCCAGCACATACCGCGCGGCCACCAATGCATTTCGCTTCGCCCCCCGCCGGCGACTGGCGGGCGGGCATCCTCGTCACGCTATGCCGCTCTGGTACGCGCAGATGACGGCGTGGATGCGGTCGCGCAGCCCCAGCTTGGCCAGGATCCGGCTGACGTGGGTCTTGACCGTGCCCTCGGTGATCACCAGTCGGCCGGCGATCTCCTGGTTGGACAGCCCTTCGGCGATGAGCTTGAGCACGTCGCGCTCGCGGGCGGTGAGCGCGTTGAGTGGTGTGGTGTCGGCGAGCCGCGGGCCGGTGGCGACGAAGTGCTGGACCAGCCGGCGGGTGACGGTCGGCGCGGCGACGTTGTGCCCGCCGGCGACGGCGCGTACGGCCTGCAGCAGCTCGCCGTCGAGCGAGTCCTTGAGCAGGAACCCGGCCGCGCCCGCGCGGAGCCCCGCGTAGACGTACTCGTCGAGGTCGAACGTGGTCAGGATGATCACGTGTGGCGGCTCGTCCGGCGGGTGTGCGGCGCGGAGCCGGCGGGTCGCCTCGATGCCGTCGATGCCGGGCATGCGTACGTCCATGAGCACCACGTCCGGCCGGGTCTCGGCGGCCACGGTCAGGGCCCGCAGCCCGTCGGCGGCCTCGCCCACCACGGTCATGTCGTCGGTACCGTCGAGGATCATGCGGAAGCCGGCCCGGACGAGGGCCTGGTCGTCGGCGATCACGACGCGGATCACGCGACCAGCTCCGGGGATGTGCCGACGGCGACCGGGAGCCGCGCCGAGACTTCGAAGCCGCCGCCCGCGGCCGGGCCGGCCCAAAGGTCACCGCCGAGGGCATGGACCCGCTCGGTGATGCCGCGCAGCCCGTTGCCGGGTAACGGCGGCGGGACCGGCTCGCCGCTGTCCGCGATCCGGATGTCCAGGCCGGCGGGGCCGAAGTCGAGCGCGACCGTGCAGCCGGCGCCCGGGGTCGCGTGCTTGAGCGTGTTCGTGAGTGCCTCTTGCACGATGCGGTAGGCCGCCAGCTCGATGACGGCCGGCAGCGTCGCCGGCTCGCCGGTGACCCGGAAGTCGACCGGCGTGCCGCTGTCGCGTACCCGGTCGACCAGCTCGGGCAGCCTGGCGAGGCTCGGTTGGGGTTCCAGTTCGGCGCGCGGCTCGGTGCGCACCAGGCCGAGCAGCCGGCGCATCTCGGCGAGCGAGGCGCGGCCGGTGGTGACGATGTTGGTCAGCGCGGCCTCGGTGCGCTCCGGTTGCCGGGCGAGTATGGCTTTGGCACCCTGTGCCTGGACGACCATCACGGACAGGCCATGCGCCACGACGTCGTGCAGCTCGCGGGTGATCCGGCTGCGCTCGGCGGCGACCGCGAGCGCGGTGCGCTGCTGTTGCTCGCGTTCGAGGTCGTCGGCGCGGGCCTGCAGGGTGGCCAGGTGGGCGCGCCGGGTCCGTGCGCTGTCGGCGACCGCCCAGGTGGCGGCGAGCAGCAGGGCGGGTACGGCCGCCGCCTTCGTCGCGTTCAGCAGGATGGACAGCGCCTGCCCCGGCACGATGGCGTCCATCACGTTTTTCAGGCACCCGGCGAACAGGACCGCCTCGGCGGCGACCAGGACGGCGATGACGTTCCGGCGGGTATGGGCCGAGCCGGCCAAGGTGTACATGGTGATCAGCACGGCGATGTCCATCGGCGGGGACTTCATGACCGGGTCGAGCAGGTGGGCGCCCACCGAGCCGGCGGCCATGAGCGTGGCGGTGAGCGGCCAGCGGTGCCGCAGGACGATCGCGACGGCCGCGGGCACCCCGGCCAGACACCACCAGATCACGTGGGTGCGCCAGGCGTCGACCGATCCGAACGTGACGAGCAGCTTTTCGTCCGGCTTGCCGAACATGAGCAGGGAGTCGCTCCAGAGCAGGGTGGCGGCGGCGAGCAGGAGGATCAGCGTCGCGTCGAGCCAGAGCCGACGCGCCGTCACGCGAAGCGTCGTCGGCTGCATCGCCCCAGCGTACGTGCGCGGCAGCGGCGCGACATCTGTCTCACGACAGACCCGGAGATCGGCCCGCGGGCAGACGCGAGGGCTGGCCCCGAACGGCAACCTGTGAGCCATGACTTACCGAGCTTTCGTCGTATCCGCCGTGCTGGCCGGTGGCCTGGCCGCCTGCGCGTCCGGCGGCACGGGTTCCCCCGGCGCGTCTCCCGGGGCGAGCGCCGACGCCCAGCAGGCGCTGGAGATCGGCCGCCGTTTCGCGCAGTGCGGGCGCGACCACGGGTACCCGAGCTTCCCCGATCCCGTGATCGACGGCACCAAGCTGAAGTACGGGGACTGGGGGCCCGAGGTCCAAGAGCAGAGCCGCGCGGTGAGCGAGGTACCCGAGTGCAAGGCGATCCAGGACCAGCTCCGGGCGCTCGGCGACGCCAACGCGGCCCCCAGCGCGGCCGACCTGGAGAAGCTGAAGCAGTTCGCCCAGTGCCTGCGTGACCACGGGATCACCGGCTGGCCCGACCCGAAGGCGGACGGCAGCTTCCCGATCATCGGTACGCCGCTCCAGGCGGATGCCAAGTCCGATCGCTCCCGCGCCGCCCAGAATGCGTGTAAGCAGCACTGGGACCGCGGGTTCCGGGTCTCATGAGGATCCGGTGGTGGGTGGCCGCCGGCGCATTGCTCGCCGCGGCGGGCGTGGCCGGCTGGGCGGTCACCCGGGCACCGTCGGCCGCACCGGTCGCCGGGCCGCAGGTGCGCACGACGACGGCCCCGGTGACCCGTGGCGACGTGGCGGCCCGCGTCCAGGTTGCCGGGGTGCTCGGCTTCGACAGGGCGTACACCGTCGTCAACCACGGGCCCAGCGGCGTGGTCACCGCCGTGCCGGCGCCCGGGACCGCGGTGATCCGCGGCGCCGACCTGTACGCGGTGGCCGGCGTGCCGGCGATCCTGCTGTACGGGACCACACCGGCGTACCGGGATTTCACCGTCGGCATGACCGACGGCGCCGACGTCCTGCAACTGGAACGGAACCTCGTCAAGCTCGGCATGGACCCCTGGCGCCGCATCACGGTCGATCGGCACTTCAGCTACGCCACGGCGAGCGCGATCCGCCGCTGGCAGGCGGCCCGCGGCCTGCCAGTGGCGCAGCGGACCGGGCGGCTGGGGCTCGGGCAGGTCGTCTTCCTGCCCCGCGCCATCCGTGTCGGGCAGGCCCTCGCCGAGGTCGGCACGTCGGTGCGCCCGGGCGCGCCGGTGCTGGCGGCGACCGCGACCGCCCGGGTGGTGCGGGTCGCGCTCACCGCCGACCGGCAGACGACGGTCCACCCCGGCGATCCGGTCCTGGTCACCGTCCCAGGCCTGGCCGAGCCGCTCACCGGGACGGTCCGGGAGATCGGGACCGTGGCGACGCCGCCCAGCCAAGGCCCGGGGCCGGCGACGGTACCCATGGTCGTCACCGTGCAGCTGCCGACCGGCGCGCCGAGGCTCGACCAGGCGCCGGTGCAGGTCGCGATCACCACCGCGCGGCGGCGCGACGTCCTGCTGGTGCCGGTGACCGCGCTGCTCGCCGGGGCGTCCGGCGGCTATCAGGTGGCCGTCGTCGACGACGTCGGCCGGCGGCTCGTACCCGTGCGGCCGGGCCTGTTCGACGAGGCCGCCGGCACGGTCGAGGTCGACGGGCTGACCAAAGGCATGCGGGTGGAGGTGCCGGTGTCGTGAGCGACGTCGTGCTCTCCTTGGCGAACGCCGGCCGGACGTACCCCGGCACGCCGCCGGTCGAGTCGCTGCGCGGGGTCGACCTGACCGTGCGCGCCGGCGAACTGGTGGCCGTCGTCGGCCCGTCCGGCTCCGGCAAGACCACGCTGCTCAACCTCGCCGCCGGCCTGGACCGCCCGACCACCGGCTCGGTCCGCCTCGCCGGGCAGGCCGTCGAGAACCTGTCCGACCGGCGGCTCTCCGGCCTCCGGGCGTACGCGCTGGGCGTGGTGTTCCAGCAGTTCTTCCTGATGGACCACCTGTCCTCCGTGGACAATGTGGCCAACGGCCTGCTCTACCGGGGCGTACCGGCGGACGAGCGCCGACGGGCAGCGGCGGCCGCCCTGGACCGCGTGGGTCTGGCGCACCGGGCGGGCCATCCGGCCGGCAAGCTCTCCGGCGGCGAGCGCCAGCGCGTCGCCATCGCCCGAGCCCTGGTCGGCTGGCCGGCGCTGATCCTCGCCGACGAGCCGACCGGCAATCTGGACAGCGTCAGCGGCGCGCAGATCCTCGCGCTGCTGCGGGACCTGCACTCCGACGGCGTGACGCTGCTCGTCATCACGCACGACGCCACCGTCGCGGAGGCCTGCCCGCGCCGGGTCGACCTCCGCGACGGCCGGATCGTCGCCGACACCGGATGGACCGAATGATCTCCCGGGTACGCGCCGCGGACCTGCTCTCGCTGGCGACCATCGGCATGCGCAGCCGCCCGCTGCGAGCCGCACTGTCCATACTGGGCATCGCGATCGGCATCGCCGCCATCGTCGGCGTCCTCGGCATCACCCGCTCAAGCCAGGCCGACCTGCTGGCCCGCATCGACCGGCTGGGTACCAACCTTCTCACCGTGGCCAACGGGCAGCGGGTCGGCGGTGACGCGGCGCGGTTGCCGGAGCACGCCGCCACCGGTGTCGCCCGGACCGACGGCGTGCAGCGGGTCACCGCCACGGCCGATCTGGCCCAGGTACAGGTGTTCCGGACCGACCGGGTACCCGCCTACCGCACCGGTGGCATAGAGGTCCGCGCCACCGACCCGTCCCTCCTCGGCACGCTCGACGGGCAGCTGGCCACCGGCGTCTTCCTCAACGAGGCCACCACCCGGTACCCGGTCGTGGTGCTCGGCCACGACGCCGCGTCCCAGCTCGGCATCGACCGCGTCGACGCCGGTACCCGGGTCTGGCTGGGCGGGCACTGGTTCACCGTCGCCGGGGTGCTGCGCCCGCTCGAGCTCGCCCCGGAGGTCGACCGGGCCGCCCTCATCGGGCTGCCGGTCGCCGCCGAGCACTTCGGCTTCGACGGCCACCCAACCCGCCTGTACGTGCGGGCGGACACCGACCGGACCGCGCTGGTCGCCACCATGCTGGCCCGGGCGGCCAACCCGGCCGAGCCGAACACCGTCGATGTCAGCCGGCCCTCCGACGCGCTCGCATCCCGGCTGCTCGTCGCCGACTCCATCACCTCGCTGCTCCTCGGCCTCGGCGCGATCGCGCTGCTCGTCGGCGGCGTCGGGATCGCCAACGTCATGGTCATCTCGGTGCTCGAACGCCGTACCGAGATCGGCCTCCGGCGGGCACTCGGCGCTGCCCGCCGGCACATCGCCGCCCAGTTCCTGAGCGAATCGCTGCTGCTCTCCGCACTCGGCGGGGTGGCCGGCGCGGTACTCGGCATCGCGGTCACCTACGCCGTCGCCACGTCGCGCGGCTGGCAGACCCTGGTACCGGTGACCGGCGTCTGGGGCGGCCTCGCGGCGACGCTCGTCATCGGTGCCGTGGCCGGCCTCTACCCGGCCGGCCGGGCCGCGCGCCTCAACCCCACCGACGCCCTCCGGACATCGTGATCTCGCTGCCGGAAGCCCGTAGCTGCCGCCCACCGTTCGTGTACTTGTGCTCTGACGAGTTCACGCGATAGAAACATCTCAACCATTCCTTCAGTCCTTGATACAAGTATTGCCCTTCTTCGAGAGAGCGCTCTCGCGATCCGGCGGTGTCGGCCGCCCGTCGAAGGGTCTCAGCCCCCCAAATGACCGCTGCACGCGCAGCGGAAAGGACGAACCGTATGACGACCAAGCCTCCCGGCGACGGGAGTGTGACGAGGCGGAGCCCCCGCCGCCGGCAGATCGGGCGGGCGTTCACGTTCGGTCTCGTGCTCGCGACCGCCGTCATGACGGCGGGCACGCCCGCCACCGCCGCATCCGATGGCGCTCCTGATTTCGGGCCGAACGTCACCGTCTTCGATCCGAGCATGCCCGTCAGCTCGATCCAGGCGACTCTCGACGCGAAACACGCCGCTCAGGTCGACAACGAGATGGGCACCACGCGTCACGCGTACCTCTTCAAGCCCGGCACGTACGGCACCGCCGAGCAGCCGCTCCAGATCAAGGTCGGCTACTACACCGAGATCGCCGGCCTGGGCGCCTCGCCCACCGACGTCGTCATCAACGGCAAGGTCGAGGTCTACAACCGCTGCCTGGCGGACGGCGGCACCGGCAACTGCCTCGCGCTGGTCAACTTCTGGCGCACCCTGTCCAACCTGTCGATCAACATCAACGCGGCCGGCCAGGACGGCTGCCGCTCGTCGGCGAACTTCTGGGCCGTCTCCCAGGCGGTGTCCCTGCGCCGTCTCAACATCAGCGGCGGCAACCTGTCGCTCATGGACTACTGCACGGCCGGCCCGCAGTACGCCAGCGGGGGCTTCATCGCCGACTCCAAGCTGCCGTCCGTCACGAACGGATCGCAACAGCAGTGGCTGACCCGCAACAGCGAGGTCGCCGGTTGGTCGAACGCGGTGTGGAACCAGGTCTTCTCGGGCGTCGTCGGCGCACCGTCCGAGGCCGGGTTCCCGAGCCCTCCCTACACCACCCTCGAGACCACTCCCGTCAGCCGCGAGAAGCCCTACCTGTTCGTCGACGCGCAGGGCGATTACAACGTCCGCGTACCCGCCGCCCAGCAGGGCACACGTGGCATCACGTGGGCCAACGGCATGACCCCGGGTTATACGCTGCCGATCAGCGACTTCTTCATCGCGAAGCCGGGCGATTCGGTGAAGGTCATCAACAAAGAGCTCGAGCGCGGCAAGCACCTGCTGCTCACGCCCGGCGTGTACGACATCGAGCGGAGCATCGATATCAAGCGCGCGAACACGGTCGTCCTCGGCATCGGGCACGCCACGCTCACCGCCGTCAACGCCTCGACCCCGGTCGAGGTCGACGACGTCCCCGGCGTGATCGTCGCCGGCGTGACCATCGACGCGGGTCTCAAGAAGTCGCAGGTTCTGCTGAAGGTGGGCAAGAAGGACAAGAGGAGCCACAGCTCGGCGGACAACCCGACGACTCTGTCCGACGTGTACTTCCGCATTGGCGGACCGCACGTCGGCAGGACCAACACCGCGCTCGAGGTCAACAGCGACCACGTGCTCATCGACCACACCTGGGTGTGGCGCGCCGACCACGGTGTCGAAGGCTTCACCGACACCCAGCGGTGGAACACCAACACCGGCCGCAACGGCGCCATCATCAACGGCGACCACGTGACCGCGACCGGCCTGTTCGTCGAGCACTTCCAGCGGCACAACACCATCTGGAACGGCGAGGACGGCACGACGATCCTCTACCAGAACGAGCTGCCGTACGACCCGCCGACCCAGGCCGACTGGATGGACGGCGACGTCGAGGGCTATGCCGCCTACAAGGTCGGCAGGAGCGTGAAGAGGCACCTCCTCTACGGCGGTGGGGTCTACGTCTTCAACCAGAACAACCCGTCGATCCACACCGAGAACGGCTTCGAGGTGCCCAACACCCCGGGCGTCAAGCTGCACCACATCATGACCGTCAACCTCAGCGCCGGAATCATCGACCACGTCGTCAACGGCGTGGGCGACGCGGCCGACACGACCAAGATCGGTGCGCCGGTGTACATCACGGATTACCCGGCCCCGTAAGACCTGCCCTGGTGGGCCGGAATCTCCGGCCCACCAGGGATGGCGTCGGCGAGTCGGGTGGTGAGCGCGCGGATGTGCTCGATCAGCTCAGGTGGCTCGTGAACGGTGAAGGGCACCCCCGTCAGTGCCACCCAGAGGGCCAGCTCGTCAAGCGAGTTGGAGCCGCATGTCAGCACGCACGTCCCCGCGTCGATGGGCTCGACCGTACCTGTCGTCGGGGCGATGCGCTCGGCCACGACCGCGGCGGGCGCGTGCATGGTGAAGCGGCCCTGGTATCGGTAGGGCGCGCTCGATATCGCGTGGGAGGTGTATCCGGCCAGGTCGGTGGCGGGCGGGTCGCGCGGGACGAAGCGCGGGCCGTTGGGAACGTGGAGAGTGAGCCGGTCGAGGCGGAAAGTGCGCCAGTCCGCACGCTCGGTGTCGTAGGCGACCAGGTACCAGCGGCGGCCGGTGGCCACGAGGCGGTACGGCTCCACCAGGCGTCTGCTCTGGCCTCCGTCATGGGTGCGGTAGTCGAACCGCAGGGTTTCGTGGTCGCGGCAGGCCGCCGTGACCGCGATCAGGGTGTCCGGATCGACCGCGGGCCCGCCGGCCGTCATGGGAACGGTCATCGACTGCAGCGCGCGGACGCGGTGGCGCAGCCGGGACGGCAGCACTTGCTCCAGTTTGGCCAGCGCTCGCGCCGAGCTGTCCTCGATGCCGGTCACGCCCGCGGCAGTACGCAACCCCACGGCGACCGCCACCGCCTCCTCATCGTCCAGCAGCAGCGGCGGCAGGTCGGACCCGGCGCCGAGCCGGTACCCCGACACCCCCGCGACTGCGTGCACGGTGTAACCGAGTTCCCGTAGCCGGTCGACGTCGCGGCGGACGGTACGCGGGCTCACGCTGAGCCGATCGGCCAGTTCGGCGCCCGACCATTGGCGATGGGTCTGCAACAGCGACAGCAGTCGGAGCAGGCGAGCCGAGGTTTCCACCATGTCATCCAATGTGCCGTACACCTAGGACTCATCCTGGCCTAGGCGGCTCATAGCGTCTCCGGCATGGACAACGAGATTCACCCCCTTCGCATCGATATTCCCCAGGCAGAGCTGGATGACCTGCGCGACCGGCTCGCCCGTACGCGCTGGCCGAGCGAGATCGGCGGCCAGGGCTGGAGCCGTGGCGTCCCCGTCGGCTATCTGCGGGAGCTGGCCGCCTACTGGGCCGACGGCTACGACTGGCGGGCCTGGGAAGCGAGGCTGAACGCCTACCCGCAGTTCACCACTGAGATCGACGGCGAGAACATCCACTTCCTCCATGTACGCTCCGACAGCCCCGACGCCCTGCCGCTGATCCTCACCCACGGCTGGCCCGGCTCGATCGTGGAGTTCCTCGACCTGATCGAGCCGCTGTCGCGGGACTTCCACCTGGTCATCCCCTCCATCCCCGGCTTCGGGTTCTCCGGCCCGACCCGCGAGGCAGGCTGGACGACCCGGCGCGTCGCCGCGGCCTGGGCCGAGCTCATGCGCAGGCTCGGTTACGACAGGTACGGCGCCCAGGGCGGCGACTTCGGCAGCGGGATCTCTCGCGCGCTGGGCCTGGAGGCCCCCGACAACGTCGTCGCGGTGCACGTCAACGGCGGCACGACCTACCCCAGCGTCGGCGAGGACGATCCCACGCTCACCGAGCGCGAGCGCGCCAGGGTGGGACGGATGAACGAGTTCATGAACGAGGCGGGCGGATATATCGCCATCCAGTCCACCCGGCCGCAGACCCTCGCCTACGGCCTGACCGACTCACCCGCCGGCCAGCTCGCCTGGATCATCGACAAGATCAGGGACATGACGGACCTGGCCAAGGAGCTCCCGCACGAGGCGATCAATCGCGATCTGCTGCTCACCCACGTCACGATCTACTGGCTGACCGGCACAGCGGGCTCCTCGGCCGCCCTCTACTACGAGGACGGGCACGCCTGGGGTGAGCAGGAGCCGTCTCCCGTGCCGACGGCCGTGGCGCTGTTCACCGTCCAGGACATCGCCCTGCGCCGAGATGAGGAGAAGGTCAACAACGTCGTGCGCTGGTCTGACTTCGACCGCGGCGGACACTTCGCCGCGATGGAGGCCCCCGACCTGCTGCTCGGCGACATCCGCGAGTTCTTCGCCGCCTTCAGGTGACCGGGCGGAGTCGTCCTGGGCGGCCAGCCACCGCACCTGCCCCGCGTCCTGGTACGACTCTCGGGATCGCCGCGGGCCCATTCGACCGGCGACGGTGGTCGTTGAACCCTATTCCCACGATGTCCAGGCGGGTGCTGACCTGCGGCGTCGCGATTTTGTCGGACCGGCCTGAGTAAATGTGTCGAGAGCGACGGTCCTGGTTCGTCGTTGGGATATGGGGAGAATTGAAATGTTCCGTGTGATGGAGCGGTGTGTCTATTTCGGCCCGGGCGATCCCGGCTATGACGAGACACGCCGCACGCTCAACCCCGGCCTCGACCCCCGCCCTGCCCTGGTGGCCGAGGCGCGGAGCGCGGCGCATGTGGCCGACGCCGTGCGCACCGCCAGGCAGCTCGGCCTGGCGCTGACCGTGCAGAGCACCGGCCACGGCACCCACGTGGCCGCCGACGACGGCGTCCTGCTGCTCCGGACCTCCCGGATGGACGCGGTCAGCGTCGATCCTGAGCGCGGGGTCGCCCGGGTCGGGCCGGGCGCGCGCTGGGGCCAGGTGATCGCGGCGGCCGCTCCGTACGGTCTGGCGCCCCTGGCCGGGTCCGCGCCCGACGTCGGCGTGATCGGATACACCCTGGGCGGCGGGCTCGGCTGGCTGTCCCGCCGGTACGGCTTCGCCGCCGACAGCGTGATTCGGGCCGACGTGGTCACCTCGGACGGGCAGCTGATCACCGCCGATCCGGATCACCACGCGGACCTGTTCTGGGCGCTGCGCGGGGGTGGCGGCGGCTTCGGGGTGGTCACCGCGCTGGAGTTCCGCCTGTATCCGGTTTCCCAGGTGTACGCGGGGACGGCCACGTTCCCGGTCGAGCGGGCGGCCGAGACCCTGGCGGCCTACCGCGACTGGTGCGCGACCTCCCCCGACGAGGTGAGCACGGCGCTGGTGCTGACCCCGGAGAGGGTGATCATCAAGGCCATGTGCACGGGCGCGCCAGACGCGCTGCGGCCACTGTTCGCCACGGCGACCGGTGACACCATGGCCGCGATGCCGTTCGGCCAGGCCGCGATGGGCGGCACCGCCGCCCGCCACCTCGACCTGTTCCCCGCCCTGCCGGACGCGGTGCTCGCCACCCTGGTCGAGGCGGGCCGGCAGGCCACTGTGGAGGTGCGCCACTGGGGTGGCGCGCTGGCCAGGCCGGGCGGTCCGGTCAGCCACCGCGACACCCGGTTCTCGGTCATCGCCGACACCCCGCTTCCCGGCCTCGCCGAGGCGCTGGCGCCGCACGCCGGCGGGGGCGTCTTCCTCAACTTCCTGTCCGACACCGGCCGAACCGCCGACGCGTACACCGGCCACGACTTCCGGCGGCTGATCGAGGTGAAGCGCGCCTACGACCCGGCCGATCTGTTCCGCACCGGTCACCGGATTCCCATGGGGGCGGCGTGTTGATCACGATTGCTCGACCAGCTGGAGAAGCCTGGTGTGGGGCGTGCCGACCAGCGCCGGCGCGTTGGCGGGCGTGGACCACACCCGGGTGGTGAGGAATTCCAGAAATTTCGTGGCTTCGTCCCTGGTGTCGAAGTCGAGATCGATGAGCACGTAGCGGTCGTCGTCCGATGGGCGATGGACGCGGTGGCGCAGCACACCGCTGCTGCGGCGCATGTCGGCGAACTGATCGAACGCCTGCTTCCACGTGCTGAAATCGCTGATCGCGTGCTCGATGTGCAAGGTGACCACGATGTTCTCCTTCCGGCGGACCTGACTGACCAAGGATCGGCCCGCGCTCGTGGCCGGGGGTATCCCAGAAGTCTGGGATCCTCGCGGGTACTCTTCGCCTCGTGGCCACGTCGATCGCTCACGAGCGAGTCCGTGAGCGCATCGTGCGGTTGTGCCGCGGCGCGGCGCAAGCGCGGGAGTTGCGCGCGGCGGTGCTCGACCAGCTGCGCCACGTGATCGAGTTCGACTCCTACGTCTTCGCACTGACCGACCCGCGCACCTGCGTGGGCTGCGATCCCTTGGCCGACGTGCCGCTACTCGATGAGCTGCCACGATTGATCAAGCTCAAGTACGTCACCGCCGTCAACCGGTGGACCCGCCTGGGTGAGCCACCGGTGGCGCTGCTGTACGAGGGCACCGGCGGGCGGCGCGAGCAGAGCCTGCTGTGGCGCGACATGCTGGGCCCCGCCGGCATCGTCGATGTCGCCTCCATGGTGTTCCGTGACCGGTTCGGCTGCTGGGGCTTCCTGGACCTGTGGCGAGCCACGCCGGCGACGCCGTTCACCAGCGCGGACGCCGACTTCCTCACCACGGTCGCTCCGCCGGTGACCGAAGCGCTGCGCCACTGCCAGGCCGCCACGTTCACGGCCCGTCCCGCGGACACCGAACCGCGCACCCCGCTGGTGCTGCTGCTCTCACCGGAACTGACGATCCGGGCCCAGACGCGGCAGACCCACGACTATCTACGCCGGCTCCTGCCCACCCCCGCGGAGCGATCCCCTGTCCCCGCCGCCGCCTACAACGTCGCCGCGCAACTGGTCGCTCTCGAGGAGGGCGTCGACGACCATCCGCCGGCTGCCGGCGTTCATCTGGCGCAGGGAGTCTGGGTCACGCTGCGGGCCGCCCGAATCGGGGACAGCGGCGCCGAGCGCTCCGGCGACGTCACGGTCACCATCGAATACGCCACACCGGCGGAACGGCTGGACATCTTCAGCCGAGCCTTCGCGCTCAGCGCCCGTGAAGGCGAACTCCTCCAGGTGCTCGCGCACGGAGCCGATACCCGCCAGGCCGCCGCGCAGCTGCACCTGTCCCAGCACACGGTGCAGGACCACCTCAAGTCGATCTTCCTCAAGACGGGTACGCGGAGCAGGCGCGAACTGTTCGCCCGAGTCCTCGGCTGACCGCACTTCTAATCCGGGACCGCGCGCAACGGAGCCGCCTGAGTCAGGCCTGTGACCTGCACGGATGGATATTCGGTACGCACCGCACCCGCTGCCTCCACTAGCACGGACGGAATTGAACCGTTCACCCTCCTTGCGGCGAATGCCCAGTTCGCCCGCCCTCGGCCGTACATCACCGTTGTTCCTGACTGGCAGTTAGGAGATTGTTGCGCCCGGATGCACCCTGACCTTAGGAGGAAACCCGTGCATACGCTCCCCCGCTCGTTACTCCGAAGTTTGCTCGCGGCCGTGGGCGCCACGCTCCTGCTCACCACCGCGCTGGTCGTACCCGCGTCGGCTCACGGCTCGGTGAGCGACCCCCCAACCCGCAACTACGGCTGCTGGCAGCGCTGGGGCAGCGACTTCCAGAACCCGCAGATGGCCACCCTGGACCCCATGTGCTGGCAGGCCTGGCAGGCCGACACGCAGGCCATGTGGAACTGGAACGGCCTGTACCGCGAGGGCGTGGCCGGCAACCACCAGGCGGCCATCCCCGACGGCCAGCTCTGCAGCGGCGGCAACACCTGGGACGGCCGCTACGCGGCGATGGACGTCCCCGGCGCGTGGAAGACGGTCGACAAGCCCGCCCGCTTCACGCTGAACCTCCTCGACCAGGCCCTGCACGGCGCGGACTACATCCGCGTGTACGCGACCAAGCAGGGCTTCAACCCCAAGACGCAACGCCTGCGCTGGAGCGACCTGGAACTGGTCGGCCAGACGGGCCGCGTCCCCACGGGCGCCGTGACCCCCGTGGAGGTGAACGCCCCGGGCCGCTCCGGCCACCACATCGTGTACACGATCTGGCAGGCCAGCCATTCGGACCAGTCGTACTACTTCTGCAGCGACGTGAACTTCACGGGCTCGAACCCCTCACCCACCCCCACGCCAACTCCCACCCCAACACCCACGCCCACCCCAACACCCACGCCGACTCCCACGCCGACCCCGACCCCCAGGCCCACCCCCAGCCCCAGCCCTGGCCAGGGCTGCTCGGCCACATACCAGGTCGTGTCCTCGTGGGGCGGCGGCTTCCAGGCCGATGTCCGCATCGTCGCCGGTTCGGCCGCGATCTCCGGCTGGACGGTCACCTGGACGTTCACCGGCGGGCAGACGGTCACCTCGTCGTGGAATGCGACGGTGACCAGCAGCGGATCCGCCGTGACGGCCCGCAACGCCGCGTACAACGGCTCGCTGGGCGCCGGGGCCTCGACGACGTTCGGCTTCCTCGGCACTGGCACACCCGGCGCCACACCTGCACTGACCTGCCGCTCCACCTGATCACCTGATGATCCCCGCCCAGCCCCTCTCCCCCTGTTATTCATGGGGAGAGGGGCCCACCTCTTGTCCCGCCGCGGCACGGCCACGCACCCGGGTCAGAACGTGCCGTGCACGGTGCTGCTCCGCACGGAGGGGAGGGCGCTCCCCGCTGCCCCCACGATCCTGACCTGGTCTTTTCGGTCTGCGAGCCCCGGGTAGGGCTCGAAGCATGAGCGAACAGCCGGACAAACCGCCTGAGCGGCCGCCGCGCTCCTGGTGGGGGGTGCTGAAACGCACCGGCAAGGAGTTCAAGCGGGATCATCTGGCTGACTGGGCGGCGGCCCTGACGTACTACGCGGTGCTGTCGATCTTCCCTGCGCTGCTGGCGGTGATCTCGATTCTGGGGTTGTTCGGCCAGCCCGCGGCCAAGCCCTTGATGGACCTCGGCGAGGTCGTCCCTGGTGCCAGGCAGATACTCAACCCCGTGCTGCAGGCCCTGCGAAGCAACCAGACAGCGGCGGGATTCGCCGCGATTTTCAGCATCGCCGTCGCGCTCTGGTCGGCTTCGGGGTACGTCGGGGCGTTCATGCGGGTCGCCAATGTGGTGTACGGAATCGAGGAAGCCCGTCCGATCTGGAAGACTCTCGCGCTCCGGGTGGCCGCCACCGCGATCCTGGTGATCGCGGTGACCGTGAGCGCAGTCGGCGTGGTGCTCACGGGCAACCTCGCCCGGCGGGCCGGCCAGCTGCTGGGCATCGGCCAGACCGGCGTGACCATCTGGAATATCGCCAAATGGCCGGTCCTGGTGCTCATCGTGATGATGGTCCTGGCGCTGCTCTACTGGGCGGGACCCAACGTCGAACATCCGGGTTTCCGGTGGCTCACCCCAGGCAGCGCCCTCGCCGTCATCATCTGGATCATCGCTTCGGCGGCGTTCGCCTTCTACGTGGTCCACTTCGCCAGCTACAGCAAGACGTACGCGACGCTGGCCGGAATGATCGTGTTCCTGATCTGGCTGTGGCTCTCCAACATCGCCGTCCTGCTGGGCGTGGAACTCGACGCCGAACTCACCCGCGAACGTGCGGGGTGATGATCCCCGGATGGCTAACGTCGCTCGATGAGGTCGACGACGTCACGCAGGGCGCGATCCTGCGGTTCCGGGTCGCGTAGCCGGTCGGGGATGGGCATGAGCCTCCCGTTGCCCTCATAGAAGTCGCCTGATCCGATCCCCTCGGCGGCGAGCGTGGTGGGGGTGCGCGCCGCTTTCCGGGGCGAGCCACGGCGTTGGATCAGTCGCATGAGAGGCCACAGGTACCGCCACGCGGGCACGTCATCCCGGGTCATGGCCCGCACCCCCGGTGTCCAGGCCATCCCTGGGTTCGCGGCGTTGATCCTGGCCCTGCCGGCGAGGGCGCGGGCCAGGCTCAGCGTCGCGAGGAGGTTCAGTTGTTTGGCCCGCGCGTATGCGCTGATCGCCGAGTACGTGCCCGGCTCGGTGAAGGGGTCGCCGGTGTGCATCGTGTACGCGCTGGACACGATCTGTACGATGCGGGCGCGGTCGCCCAGGAGCGAAAGCAGCGCCTGAGTAAGAGCGATGGGGCCGAGGTAGTTCAGTGACAGCGTGGCCTCGTGGCCCTCGGCGGTGCGGGTTCGCCGAGTGAAGGCGGCACCGCCCACATTGTTGACGACGACGTCCAGGTGGGACACCTCCTGTGTCAGGTGGTGCGCGAGGGAGAGATTGCCCGCCACGGTCAGGTGGTCGACGCGTACGAACCTCGCGCCGAGTTCGGCCGCGGTGGCGGCGCCTCGGTCCTCGTCCCGGCCGGTGACGATCACGCTCGCGCCCGTCTGGGTGAGGTTGCGCGCGATCTCCAGGCCGATCCCGCCGGTGCCGCCGGTGACGAGGGCGATCACGGGCGTTCCCGGTTCGCGGCGGCTCGGGTCTGGGGCAGCAGGAAGCCAACAATGATCAGCCAGATCGCCCCGCCGAATCGGCCGATGGGCAGCAATACCTGCAGGGGCTCGACGACCATCGAGACGAAGCTCAGCTCGGACAGCGCCGCGATGACCAGTCCGGTCCAGGCCAGCCAGGCCGGCACCAGCTTCAGGATGAGGGCCGGCACGGCCAGACCGGCGACGAGCAATCCGAGTCCGACGACGTATCCCACCCCGCCCGTGATGAAGGAGAGATAGGCGAGCGCGTGGGTGAGCGCGCCGTCAACGCTCACTTCGGGACGGCTCAGCACCCAGGTCGTCATCGACGAGATCAGGAGCAGCAGGCTCGCCGTGATCCCGCCGTACAGCCCGATCGCGGGGCCGGGAACCCGGATGCCCAGTCGCAGCTGGCGGGCGTAGACGGTCGCGGCGTAGATCCCCAGGGGGACGGCCGATCCGAACTGGAAGAGCGCGAGGACCCGGACGGCGGACGAGTGATCGGCGAATCGCGCGACCACGTCACTGGTTTCGGCGAACGGGGACCCTAGTGCGGCTCCGCCGGACATGGCGGCTCCAACGATCAGCCCGGCCAGGAACAGGGCCAGGCTGATGAGAGCCAGCAGACCGGGATGGGGGCCACCCGCACGGCGGGGACCTGCGGCCACAAGGTCGGTGGAGGATAGTTCGGTCATAGCTAGAATGATTCATATGCTGAATCATTCTGTCAATCCCCTTATGCTGATGACGTGACTGACGCATCCACTCCGCGCCGCCTGGGCTTCCTCCTCACGCAGCTGGGTACGTTCGCCTCGGCCCGCTTCGCCGAGCGGGTCCGCGATCTCGGTCTTGTTCCGTCGGATGCCGGCGTGCTGCGCCTGCTCTCGCGTAACCCCGGAATGAGTCAGCGAGACCTGGCCGGTCGGCTGGGCACCGTGCCGAGCAGAGTGGTGGTGCTCATCGACTCACTCGAAGGCCGTGGACTGGTGGCCCGCACCCGCAGCCCGAGCGACCGCCGCAACCACGAGTTGCGCCTGACGGACGCGGGCCGCACGACCATGGGCGCGCTCCGCGGCATCGCGGAAGCCCACGAGCATGAGCTGTTCGCCTCGCTCGACGACGAGGAGCGCCGCTTACTCCAGGGCATCCTGGCGAAGCTCGCGGCCGACTTCGGGCTCGACACCGAGGTTCATCCTGGTTATTCCGAGCGCGGGCAATAGTTCGCGGACAGGCGGTCATGGCGTGGCCACTCGTACCCTGGTTTCCAGCAGGGTGCCGCAGGCCGGGCTGATGAACTCGTCCAGCAGGACGGCGGGCTCTCCGAGGCGGGGCCGGATCCGGACGCCGAGTTCGGCCAGGCGTTCGGCGGCGGGACGGGTCCGGATCAGGGCGTCGTCGTGCCAGTCCTCGGCGGTGCTGATCAGGGCGCCGCTGGCCGGGCAGTACCAGTGGCCGTCCGCCCCCAGGTGGGGGACGGAGGCTCCGGCGGAGCCGATCGCCGAGTCCAGGATCGGTTTCGCGGGGGGCGTGCCCGCCAGCCGTTCGGTGCGGAGCGCGTCCCTGCGTGCGGCGGTCGCGGCGGCGTCGGCGCGGTCGCCGTCGAACACCACGCCATACACGCTCTCGGCGACGGCCGCGGTCACGTAGCCGTTGTTGACGTCCTCGGCGACCAGAGCCGGGTCGCGCAGGAAGGGGTCACCGTAGCCGCCTCCCCCGGCGATCCACTGGACGAAGACGTCGCCGTGCCGGACGGTGAGATCGTGCTGGTTGATGTCCAGCAGTCGCCTACCGGTCGAAGACAACGTCTCGTCAGTGGGGACGACGCCGCCGGACATGAGCTGCCAGACGTTGGTATCCCGGCACAGGAGGTGCCCGCTGCCGCCGCCGGGCAGACCGCCGCCGTAACCGTCGGCGGGCACCTGGGCGCTCGGCGCGAACACGGTCTGGGTCACCTGGCTCGCGCCGTGCAGGGTCCAGGCGAACTCCTGACCGAGGCCGCCCCGGTTGGCGCCGTGCCCGCCACTGGCCGGGGAGAGCCGCTTCCACAGGTAGAGCACCGGGTAGAGCATCTCGTTCATCTCCACGTCCGGCAGCATGTTGTTCATCTGCGTCATCATCCCGGCGCAGTCCAGGCCGTCGGCCTCGGGCTGGGCGCCGGCCCCCATGCCGCCGCCGTCCATGTTGAACAAGACGAAATACTCGCCGTCGTCCCGGGTTCCGGCCGAGATCCCGCCCGTCCAGGAATCAGCCCAGACACCTTGCGTACGCCCCTGGAGCACGGGGTCGTCACTGGCCCGGCACAGCTGGTTGAACAGCTTGACGATCAATCTGCTCACGCGGGCGCCGGTGGTGAGGTGGCCGTTGCTGATCGGCGCCGGCGGGCGCGGATTGACGATGCTTCCCGGCTCGGCGACCACTTCGAAGGCGGTCATGACGCCTTCGTTGAACGGCACGTCCCACGCCAGGATCGGCACGACGGCGGTGGCGACACTACCTACGAGCGCGCCATAGCTGCAGTTGATGAACCCGCCGGTCTGCGGGCTGGAGCCGGTGAAGTCCAACCTCGCCCGGTCGCCACGCTTGGTCAGCGTGCATCGGACCCGATAGAGGCCGTCATCGTGTCCGTTGTGCTCGGTCCACTCCTCCGCCTCCCACACCCCGTCCGGCAGCCGGGCCAGCCGGTCGCGCACGACCTGCTCGGCGATCTCGAAGTTGCGCCGCGTGTAGGCCCGGAAGCGGTCGAGCCCGAACTCCTCGATCGTGGCGAGCAGCCGTCGGATCCCGGTGTTGTTGCTCGCCACGAGGCTGCGCACGTCATTCCAGTACGGCACGGGAACGCGGACGTTGTTGAGCAGGATCCGCCGGACCCACTCGACCGGCTCACCCCGCTCGAAAACCTTCACCCCGGGCGGCAGCCGCAAAGCCTCGCTGTAGCAGTCGTACGCGCCGGGCGCGAAGCCGCCGGGGGTCATCCCGCCGACGTCGAGCAGATGCGCCTGCGACTGCGCCCAGCCGATCAGCTCCTCGCCGTGGAAGATCGGGGAGATCACGTTCGTG
This sequence comes from Acrocarpospora macrocephala, assembly GCF_009687865.1. GTDB lineage: Bacteria > Actinomycetota > Actinomycetes > Streptosporangiales > Streptosporangiaceae > Acrocarpospora > Acrocarpospora macrocephala. Next base: position 49,353 of record NZ_BLAE01000034.1, on the reverse strand, counting down.
TCGGGCGGGTGGCTCGCCCCCGCGGTGTGCGGGTCGTTGCAGATGAACGCGTCGCCCGGATACAACGACTCGCCCCGGATGACCTCGACCAGGTTGCGGACGGCCACGCTGCCCGACCCGATGTGGAACTGCACATAGTCCGAGTACGCGTAGATGCGTCCCTCGGGATCGAACAACGCGGTGTTGAAATCACCGGCCTCGGTGATGACGGGCGACCCGGAGGACCGGATCATCGCGATGCCCATCTCCTCGACGATCGAGTCGAGGCGCATCCTGATCACCTCGAGCGTGACGGGATCGAAGCCGTCGCTTGAGCTCACAGCGGTCTCCTTCACCTGTGGTTCAAGTAGATGAGGAAGTGCCCGCCGTCGGTGATCTCGATCCCCGCGTCCGGCGGCACGTAGACGGTGGTGTCCGGCTCCTCGATCAGGCAGGGACCCTCGGCCTTGCCGAGCGCGCCGAACCCCCGGTGCACCTCGACGCGGCGGCGGTGTCCGGACAGCGGCTCGATGACCTCCCGCTCGGTGGCCGTGTGCCATTCCTGGCCGTAGGTCTCGGTCACGTTCTGGATCTCGGTACGGCCAACCGCCCGCACCCGCGAGTTGACCAGCAGCACTTCGGCCTCGGTCCACGCGGTGCCGGTGCCGAACTCGGCTTCGTAGTCCGCCACGAACCGCCGCCGCAACGCCTCCTTGTCGCCCTCTCGGAATGGCTCCTCGGGCAGGCGTGTGGTCACCTCGAAGATCTGGCCGACGAACTTCATGTCGGCCTCCCGGTAGAGCACGCGGCGGTCCGCAGGGACGCCCGCAGCGTCGAACCAGTCCCGCGCGCGCTGTTCCAGGGCGGCGAACTCCTTTTCGAGCGCCTCGGCCGGCTGGTCCATCGTCCACGGGCTGGTCTGGACGACAGAGAAGACCGAGTCCGCGTGCATGAGTCCGTAGGCGGAGAACACAGCGGCGTCGCGGGGGATGACCACCTCGCCCGCCCCCGTCTCGGCGGCGATCGCGGCGGCGAACAGTCCGCAGGCGCCGCCGAACCCGACCAGGGTGAACTCGCGGGGATCGTGCCCGCGGTTGACGGTGATCTTGCGCAGCGCGTTGGCCATCTGCGAGGTCGCCAGCCGGTACATGCCGTGCGCGGCGGCGTCCTCAGACAGCCCGAGCGGCTCGGCCAGGTGCCGCCGAATCGCGGCGCGTGCCTTCTCCACCGACAGCGGGACCGTTCCACCGAGGTAGTAGCCGGGGTTGATCAGCCCCATGACCAGCGCGGCATCGGTCACCGCCGGACGCTCGCCGCCCTTGCCGTAGCAGGCGGGCCCGGGCACGGAACCGGCGCTGTGCGGGCCGACGCGCAGTACCCCGCGGCCGTCGATCCAGCCCAGGCTGCCGCCCCCGGCGCCGATGGTCTCGATGTCCACCGCGGTGAGGCTGGTGGGCAGCCCGCCGATCTCGGCCCGCGGCAGCACCCGCAGCTCGTCGTCGATGATCGCGGCGGCATCCAGGCTCGTCCCGCCCATATCAGCGGTGAGCACCCGACGTCGGCCCAGCCGCATGCCGAGCAGGCGCGCGCCGGTCACCCCGCCCACCGGACCCGAGTTGAACATCGAGATCGGCGCCCGCGCGGTCTCCTGGACCGAGAGGAACCCGCCGTGGACCTGCATGATCTGCACCCTGGTGCGCAGCCCCTTGGCGGCCAGAGCGTCGGCGAGCTGCTGGAAGTGGGCCGCGACGATGGGCTTGACCGCCGCGTCCAGCGCCGTGGTCACCATGCGCTCGTACTCCCGATACACCGGCGTCAGCGCGCTGGACAGCGAGTAGGGCACATCCGGGTGGTGCTCGCGCAGGTAGCCGGCGATCGCCCGCTCGTGCGCGTCGTTGCGGAACGACCACAGCAGACACACCGCGATCGACTCGGCCCCGGCCGACAGTGCTTGCTCGACGCTCCCGCGCACGGCGTCGCGGGACAGCGGCACCAGCACGGTCCCGTGCGCGTCAACGCGTTCGGGCACCTCGACGATGAGACGCCGGTCCACGATGTCGGGCGGCGGGGTCAGCTTGTGTGAGTCGCGCTCATCGGTACGCGCGGAGCGGGCGATCCGCAGCGTGTCCCGGAAACCCTGCGTGGTCAGCAGCCCCACCCGGGCGTACTTCTGCTCGTTCACCGCGTTGGTGACGATGGTGTTGCCCAGGACGAACCGGTCGATCGCCGGATAGAACTCCGCCTCGCTCAGCCCGACCCGCTCGCGCAGGATGCTCAACGCGGCGAGGATGCCGGTCGTCACGTCCGGCGTCGAGAAGGCCTTGCCGTGTACGGCGAGGCCGTCCGCGATGGCGACGGCGTCGGTGAACGTGCCCCCGACGTCGATACCCACATGCAGAACCATGACGGTCAGCCTCCCTTCGCTGCATCGGCTCCGGTACGGCGCTCGGCCAGGAGCAGCTCGAAGGAATGCCACCAAACCCCACCAAACAGTCTACAATAACCCGAAATAGGTTTGATTTACCATAAATCAACATCAATTTGGATAAATCGGGAAGAACTATGTGCCTAGGTTGAGTAGAGATAAGCGGTGACGGAGAACGCACGGGAAGGACGAGATGGTCAATGGTGGCCGGCGGAACTGACGTCGCCGCTCTCATCGCCGCTCGCGAGCGCTTCCTGGCCGGCGAGCCCGTCGAGAGTGGCATTCGCGAACGCGTGCTGACGTCATGGCAGCGCTGCCTGCGCATGGGCATCACGCCCGACCACGTGTCCATCGTGTTCCACCCGGACATCGACCTAGACGGCGAATTCGTCCATGCCGCCGCACCAGTGCTCGATCAATTGGAATCCCAGCTCTCCGGCATCAAGGTGACCGTGGCTCTCGCCGACGAGCGGGCCAGGATCCTGCGGCGCCAGGGCGGGGAACCGGCACTCCACAGCTGGCTGGACCGGCTGCCGTTCCAGCCCGGTCTCGGATTCTCCGAGGATGCCGCCGGCACCAACGCTCTCGGCACCGCACTGGCCGAGCGACGTCCGGCCCTCATCCGCGGCCCGGAACACTTCGCCGACTCGCTGCGCACGCTCGCAGGCGCGGCCGCTCCCATCCGCGACCCGATCAGTGGCCGCATCCACGGCATCCTCGATCTGACCTGCCCGGACCGGTACGCCGATCCGGCGATGCTCGCCCTGGTCACGACCGCGGCCAGAAGCATCGAACAACGCCTGCTTGAGCAGCACTCCGAACGGGAACAGGCGTCGCTCCTGACCTTCCTCGACGCCAAGCGCCGGGCCCGAGGGGCGGGGGTCACGCTGGTGGACACCACCTGGCCAGACGACGCTTCCACCGTGTCCGCGTACGACCGGCTTCGCATCCTGGAGAACGCCGCGGAACTGATCTCGGCCGAGCGGGTGGGCGTCGTGATGGTGCCGCTGTCGCAGAGCCGTACCGCCATGCTGCTCAGCCGCCCGGTCGGCAATCCGGACGGGACGCACCGCACCGCGGTCGAGGCCATCGTGGACCGCAGCGCATCCCGGCACATGACGTCGGTCTCGCGGCCCGGTCCCAGAGCCGAATCCGCCGCGCCCGCCCCGGCCACCGTGACCGACGGGTGGCTGCTCGCCGTAAGCGAGCCGAGTATCGGCCGGCTCGCCCTGCAGGCACGCGAACGACTCAGCCTGCTGTGCGACGCGGGCTCCCAGATAGGCACCACTCTTGACGTGACCCAGACCGCGAAGGAACTGACCGAGGTCGCCGTCCCGCGGTTCGCCGACTACGTCGGCGTCGATCTGTCCGACCGCGTGCTGCGCGGGGAGGAGCCCACCACCATCTACGCGGGGATGCGCCGGGTCGCCTTGAAGGGCATCACGGAAGGATCCTGTCTGCATCCGGCCGGGTCGTTCATCCACCCGCTCCCGTACACGCCACAGGCCCGCAGCGTAGCCGCCGAGCAGCCGATACTCGAACCAGTGTTGCCCACCAACCTCGGCTGGATGGCACAGGATCCCGAACGCTGCCGGAGAATCTGCGAGCACGGCATCCGCTCCCTGGTCGCGGTGCCAATGCGAGCCCGCGGCATCACCCTCGGGATCGTGAGCTTCTATCGCGCCGCGGTCAGGGACGTGTTCGAGGAAGACGACCTTTCCCTGGCCGAGGAACTGGTCAACCGCGCGGCGGTGTGCGTCGACAACGCCCGCCGCTACACCCACGAGCACACGATATCCGCGGAGCTGGAGCGCGCCACCACGTCGCTGCGGCAGTCACTCGATCGTCAGCGGCGCTTCACCACCGACGCCTCCCACGAACTGCGCACTCCCCTGGCCGGACTGCGCGCCCAACTGGAGGAAGCCGAACTCCACCCCGGCGAGACCGACCTGGCCGACCTGCTCCGGCACGCGCTGGGCGATGTGGACCGGCTGCAGGCCATCATCACCGACCTCCTCCTGCTGGCCCGGGTCGGAGCCGCCCCGCCCACCGCCCTGGAGCACATCGACCTGGTCGGACTCGCCGAATCCGAAACCTCGCGCCGGATCGGCGACCCCCACCCGACTCGACTCGATCTCACCCCCGGCGTGCTGGCCAACGCCATCCCCACCCAGATCTACCGGGTGCTGAGCAACCTGCTCGACAACGCGCAACGGCACGCCGCCCACGGCGTCGTGGTAGGGGTGCACCGTGCCGGCGATATGGCCGAACTCAGCGTCACCGACGACGGCCCGGGAGTTCCCCCAGCGGAACGCGAGCACATCTTCCAGCCCTTCACCCGGCTGGACACCGCTCGCAGCCGCGACTGCGGCGGCACCGGGCTCGGCCTGGCCATCGCCCGCGACATCGCCCACGCCCACCACGGCACCCTGCACGTCGAGGACGCGCCTCCAACCGGAGCGCGCTTCATCCTTCGCCTCCCACTCGCCGACCCATGAAGCGGCCAGCCCGCCGTTCAGGCGGAAAATCGGTCGTTCTTTGCCCGACATTGAGAATAATGATGCTGTTTGTCCATATTATGGGCAGATGCGCCTAGTGGGAGGGAGCCGTGGGAGCGAGCCGTATGGCAGGCGTCTTGGACGCGAGACGGCAGCCCGCCGACAAGATCATTGAGCGGTTCCTGGACGGAAAGCTCGCAGGGGGCGAAGTGCGCGTTCCGATCTTGAATTCGTGGCGGCGGTGCCAGGCGGCGGGACTCACTCCCGAGACCGCCCGTCCACGCCTGTTCCACGACCTGGATTTCGACTGCGAGCTGGTGCGCGCGGCCCGGCCCGTGTTCGAGCGGCTGCGCACCGCGGTCGCGGGCACCCCGGCGGGCATGTTCCTGGGCGATGCCACGGGCGTGATGTTCCTGCGCAACGTGGGTGAACCAGCCCATGGCAGGCTACTGGACGCGGTCGGCGCCGCACCCGGCTTCAGCTACGCCGAGCCCGATATCGGCACCACCGCCTTCGGCACGGCGCTGGTGGAACGGCGGACCTGCCGGGTCTCGGGCAACGAGCACTTCGCGGCGGAACTCCACGGGATCACCGCTGTGGCCACACCGATCCGGAATCCGCTCAGCGGGCGCGTGGCCGGCGTCGTCAGCGTCACCTGCCCGAACGACCGGGCGAGCGAGGAAATGACCGCCCTGGCCCAGCGGTCGGCCGCCGCCGTCGAGCAGCGGCTGCTCGAACTGACCAGCGAACGCGAGCATGCCCTGATGGAGGAGTTCCTCCGGACGAAGAGTTTCGGAGCCGGAACCGCCGTAGCGCGTTCCGCGCCCCGGGACCTGTGCCGCCGCGATCGGCTCGCCCTGGAGGACGCCGCCGTACGGCTGGTCGCGCAGGGCCAGGGAGCGGTGGTGGAGGTCACCCTCTCCGATGGCCGCACCGCCACACTCCTGGCCCAGCCGATGAGCGATTCCACCGGCATCGCGGTAGAAGTCTGGTTCACCGGCGGCTAGCGGGTAGACATCTCAGCGCCGGATGTCCGCCCGCTGGCGACGGGCGAGGCCGATCCAGACCGCGAGGGCGAGCACCGCCGCGAGGACGATGACGCCGATCTTGAGCGGCAGGTCCCCGTCGGATGCGGGAGCCGCCGCCGCGTCCCGTGCGGGGGCGGTCGCCGCCACAGGCACGGCGGCGATGTCCTGTGCCGTCACTTTCGTCGTCTTGCGCGCATTGGCGGGCTTGGTCGTGGTCACGGTCACCTCCCACTCACCGCTCGGCAGCGGCTGGGCGGAGTGGTAGAGGTTCTGGCCCTCGGGTGACGACCGGAGCGGGACCGGCCCGAAGGAACGGCCGTCGGCGGCGGTCGCGACCAGCGTCGCCTCGACGATCTCCGTGACCGGGGTGCCGCCCTCCTTCCAGGTGACCAGCACGTTGACGTTGTGGCCGCCGTCCCCGACCACCTCCAGCTTGATCGGTCTGTCCTGGGCGGAGGCCGCCGGTGCGCCGAGCAGCAGCCCGAGCCCGGCCAGCACGACGGTCACGGCATATCTCAGTCTCACGAGTCGTGATTCCCTTCAGGTTCGGCGTCGGCGCGCCGCCATATCCAAGCGCGGAAACCCCGCCCAAGGTGCCCACGTGGGCCCCCTGGGCGGGGGCTCGTCGGGGTGCCGGGAAGGACCCGGCACCCCTGGTCACAGCCCGGTCAGTTAACGGGCGTGCCACCGTTCGCCACGATCAAGGCGTTGGCGTCACGCAGGAACGTGGCCTTCACCTCGGCGTTCGAGACGATCTTGGGATCGTTGACGGCTTCGATGAACCGCTCGAGCTTCTTGACGATCTTCTTCTTGTCCCTTTCCCTTTCCTTGTCCTCGGACACCATGACCTTGGAGATCTTGTCCTGGAGCTTCGCGGCGCCGGTGGCGGAGAGCTTGCCGGCGGCCTTGAAGCGTTCGATCAGGGCGGAGATGTCGTCGGTCGAGGTGGCGGTGGAGAACGTGACCGTCTGCTCCACCTTGGTCCCGGACTGGGTTTCGACGGTGACGGTGAGCGTGTGCGCGCCCAGAGCCAGCTGGTACAGCGGCTGGACCGAGCCGGACGTGAACGACTGGCCGTCCAGGGTGCCGGTGACCGTCTTGACGTTGGTTCCGGCGACTTCCCAGGCGATGGTGAGGTCCTGGCTGTCGCCGTACTCCGTGCCGTCCGCGACACCGGAGATCAGGATGGTCGGCGCGGCCTCTTCCTCGATCTTGATGGTCGCGGCCTTGGTGTCCTCGACGTTGCCGGCCTTGTCGGTCGCGCGGTAGCGCAGCTCGTGGTCGCCGACACCGGTGACGTTGACCGCCGCGGTGTAAGGCGTCCAGTCGCCGCTGTCGAGGGCGTACTCGATCTTCTCCACGCCGGACGTGGCGTCCGTCGCGGCGAGGGTCACCGGGACGGTGCCCTGACCCACCGGGAGGAAGTCCGCAGTGGTGGCGGGCGCCGTCGCGTCGACCTTCAGCGCGAGCGACTTGGCCGCCTCGACGTTGCCCGCCTTGTCGACCGAACGGTAGTTCAGCGTGTGCGGGCCGTCGCCGGTGATGACGACCGGCTCCAGGTACGTGGTCCAGGCGCCGCCGTCGAGCTGGAACTCGGTGCGGTCGACCCCGCTGCCCTGCGCCTCGTCGGCGCCGGCCAGCGTGACCAGGACCAGGCTGGTGAACCATCCGCTCGCCGGCTGGGCCGGGTCCGGGGTGGCCGTCGTCACCGGCGCGGTCGTGTCCGGCTGTCCCTGGGTGAGGCGGAAGTAGTCGAACTTGGCCGTCTTCGATTCGGTCGCGTTCACGCCGAAGGCGAACACACCGACCTTGGGGCTGCCGACGGCCGTGTTGGTCACGGCCTCCGCCAGATCCGTCCACGTGGTGCCGTCGGCGGAGTACGACCCGCGGAAGGTGGTGCCTTCCTTCTTCAGCCGCAGGTACCAGACACCCTGGGTCAGGTTGCTGACGCCCGGCTGCGGGTTGAGCACGGTTCCGCCGGCCTCGCTGCGCAGCTCGATCCGACGCGTGAGCGCAGAACCGGGCTGGTTGTCGAGGACGAGGTCCAGCTTCACGTAGTTGTTGTCGTCGGCGTAAACGAGCAGACCACCCTGGTGGTACTGCTGGTTGAACGTCGACCCGTCGACCTTCGTCTCCAGCGTGAAGTCGCCGTTCGGCGCGTTCTGCAGGATGAAGTTCTTCGGGTTGCTGTTGTCGCCGCCGTAGATGTCACCCGACGAGGTGTCGATCTCGAGGTTGCCACCCGTCACGCGAGCGAGGGTGTTGTCACCACGGACGATCGCGTTCCAGCGGCAGGGGTCGATCGTGCTGCCGTTGAACTCGTCGCTCGGCTCGGGCGAACTGGCGGTGTCGTCCGGCGTGATGTGGAACCAGTCGAACGCGGCGTCGACGACCGGGCGGTTGCCGGTGCTCGCGAACGAGATGAGGCCGATGCGCGGGTTGGTGATCCCGGCCAGCGCCTTGGTCTCCGGCATCGCCGTGAAGGTGGTGCCGTCGGCCGAGTAGTGAGCGGTGAGGTTGGAGCCGTCGCTCATGAACCGGACGTAATAGGTGTCGGGGAAAGCGTCACCGAGGTTGCCGGTGTTGCTCGCCGCCACCTCGTTCGGCGTGCCGTTCTCTTCCCGGATGAACTGGAAGATGCGGGCGGCGTGGTTGGCCGTGGCACTGCGACCCTGGAGCACCATCTTGGCGTAGTTGTTGTCGTCGCCGTACACGACCAGACCGGCCTGCTGGTACTGGGTGTCGGCGACCATCGTCACCTTGGTGGTGGCGGTCCAGGCGCCCTGCGGCAGCGGCTGCAGGACGATGTTGCTCACGTTGCCGGGACCGCTGCCGTAGATCTCCGTCTGCGAGGTCGGCAGGACGAGCTTGCCGCCCTCCACCCGCAGGTTCTGGTCCTCACGGACGACCGACCAGCGGTTACGGTCGAGCGAGGCGCCCAGGAAGTCGTCCGAACGACCCGAGAAGCACGTGGTGCTCGGCGGGTTCACCCGGACCGTGACGGTCGCGGTGGTCGAGGCGCCCTTGGCATCGGTCACGGTGACCGACGCGGGGTAGGTGCCCGGTGCGGCGTAGGTGTAGCTCGCGTTCGCTGTGGTCGGCTGCGGCGAACCGTTGACGCCGAAGTTCCACTTGTACGTGAGCGGGGTGTTGTTGTCGGGGTCGGTGGCCGTCGAGGTGAAGTCCACCTTCAGCGGCGCGGTGCCCGTGGTCGGGTTGGCCGCCGCGGTCACCTGCGGGCGCTGGTTGTCGGTGACGCCCTTGCCGATGAAGTCGACCCAGTTGAAGTTGAGCAGCGAGGAGTTGGCCGCCGCGCTCGCCGGCTTGCGCACCACGAAGAACAGCGGGCCGGTCGTCGCGGGCGGGTTCGTCAGGTCGAGCGTGACATCCTTGTACGTCTGCCACGCGCCGGTCGGCGTGATGTCGATCGAGCCGATCACGGTCCCGGTCGTGGGGTCGCCCACCTTGACCTGCACCGTGCCGCCGGCACCCGCCGACGCCGTACGGAACCGGATCGAGGAGACGCCGCCCAAGTTGATCGGGGAGAACGAGAACCAGTCGCCGTCCTGGATGAAGCCGATGTTCTGGCTGCCGCCCTGGGTGTCGCCCGTGGTCTCGATCTGAACGCCCGCGGGGTCGGTGCCCACGCCGTCCGCCGTGCGGCCGGTCCCCGAGAAGTGCTCGGCCTGCTTGTGCTTGGGCTGGAGAATGACCTCGTTTCGCCCGGTGAGCTCCTTGGCCGCGCCGGAACCGCCCTGGTCGGTGTAGGTGGCCTCAAGGATGTAATACAGGTTGTCGTCGCCGCCGTGGCCGCTGTCGGAGAGCGTCTGGACGGTGCCCTCGCAGCCGGAGTGCTGGTCGAGGGGGTGGCCGTGGCTGTCGTGGCCGAGGTACGCCTGGATGGTGACCTCGTCACAGTCGATCGTGCCGTCCTCGGGGTCGGAGACGGTGATCTTGTACTTCACCTGGTCGCCGAACTCGAAGAACCCGCCGCTCGGCGGCAGGTCGATGGTCACCGTCGGCCGGGTGTTGCCCGCCACGATCGGGACGCTCGCCGTGCCGGTGAGGCCGTCCGGGTTGCTGACCGTCAGGACCGCGTTGTAATTGCCCGCCTGGGTGTAGGTGTGCGCGGGGTTGGGGTCGGTCGAGTCGACGGTGCCGTTGTCGTCGAAGTCCCACGCGTACGTGATCGGCTTGCCCTCGGAGTCGCTCGACCCCGCGCTGGAGAACTGCACGGCCAGCGGCGTCGGACCGTCGGTCTTGTCCGCCGAGGCGCGGGCCACCGGCGGCCGGGTGCCCTTGACGTAGTCGATGCGGTAGACGCCGGAGTCGGCGTTGTCGCCGCCGAAGCCGGACCCCCACTCGATCAGGTACAGCGCGCCGTTGGGACCGAACTTGATGTCCATGGGCCGCTTGAAGCTCATGGACTTCAGGATCTGGTTGATCTTGATCTGCGCGGTGCCGGCCTCGTTGAGCTGGAACGAGAAGATCTTGTTGGTGTTCCACTCACCGAAGATCGCCTTGCCGTCCCAGTAGGCCGGCCACTTGACGGTCGACTCCAGGTCGGCGTCGTAGCGGTAGACCGGGCCCGCCATCGGCGCGCCGCCGTTCAGCTCGGGGAAGACGTTCGGGTTGGTCCCGCCGCTGTACCAGATCGTCGCCGGGGTCACCGCCGGCAGGTTGGTCAGGCCGGTGTTGTTGGGCGAGTCGTTGACCGGCGCGGCGCAGTTGAACGCCGACCCCGACACCTTGGTGGCGAAGTTGTAGTCGATGTACGGCGTGTTGTTGCCCACGCAGTACGGCCAGCCGTAGTTGCCCGGCTGGCTGACCAGGTTCCACTCGACGGTGTTCTGCGGACCGCGGGTGGGGCTCGCGGACCCGGCGTCAGGGCCGTAGTCGGCCACCATGGGATGTCCGGTCTTCGGGTCCAGGCCCATCCGGAACGGGTTGCGGAAGCCCATGGCGTAGATCTCGGGCTTGGTCTTGTCCGTGCCCGGGGGGAACAGGTTGCCGGTCGGGACGGTGTAGGTGCCGTCGGACTCGGGGTGGATCCTGAGCAGCTTGCCGCTCAGGTCGTTGGTGTTGGCCGAGGTGCGCTGCGCGTCCCACGCGGCGCGGCCCGTCTGCTCGTCGATCGGCGCGTAGCCGTCCGAGGCGAACGGGTTGGTGTTGTCACCGGTGGCCAGCCACAGGTCGCCGGTCTTGTGGTCCATGAGCATGCCGCCACCGTGGTGGCAGCACTCGGCCCGCTGCACCGGCACGTTGAGGATCGTCTTCTCGCTCGACAGGTCGAGGGTGTCCCCCGTGACCGTGAACCGGCTCAGCCGGTCGACGTTCTGACCCGCCGGGGAGTAGAAGAGGTACAGCCACTTGTTGGTGTCGAAAGCGGGGTCCAGTGCCACGCCGAGCAGGCCGCTCTCGTTGGCGGTGAACACGTTCAGGTGCGCGGCCGTCACGGTGGCGCCACTGGTCTTGACGATCTTGACGTCGCCCAGGCGGTCGATGTAGAAGACCCGCCCGTCCTTGGCGATGTCCAGCATCATCGGGTTCGCCGTGTTGTCGTCGAGGGTGATCTTCTCGAAGCTGCCGCTCTGCGAGGCCGAGCAGTCGGCCTTCTCGGCGCCCGCGGCGGTCTTGATGCCGCCGAGGAGCATCTTCACGAAGTTCGGCTCGACGAAGCTCTCCTTGGTGTGGCCGAGACCGGTGTACCAGGAGCGTCCGCCGTCGTAGTCCTGGCACCACATCGTCGGGTGGTCGATGCCCATGGTGCCGCCGGTGTAGGACTTCTCGTCCATCGACGCCAGCACGTGCACGGTGCCGCGGGGGTTGGCCTGGTAGTCGTACCACTCGTCGTTCCGCGTCCACGAGGTCGGCAGGTGCGCCGTCGACGGGTGCGCGGGGTCCTCGACCCGGATGGTCCCCTGCGGGGTTCCCGCCGGGTGCGATTTGAAGTACGCGCCGACGAGCTTGCCGTACCACTCCCAACTGTAACCGCTGTCCGAGGCCGCGTGGATGCCGGCGAAGCCGCCGCCGCCCTGGATGTAGCGCTGGAAGGCGTCCTTCTGCGCCTGCGTGTTCAGCGGGTCGCCGGTCGTGGAGAGGAAGATGACGGCCTGGTACTGCGCCAGGTTGGCGTCGGTGAACTGGGCGCTGTCCTCGGTCGCGTCGACCGCGAAGTTGTTCTCCAGGCCGAGCTTCTGGATGGCCGCGATGCCGTCGGGAATCGAGTCATGGCGGAAGCCGCTGGTCTTGGAGAAGACGAGGACCTTGAAGGCGGGCTCCGCGGCCGCGGCGGCGTTCGCCGGCGACGTCAGGAGCGAAAGGGCGGGCATGAGGGGCAGGACGAGGGCCATGGCCACCATCGCTGCCGTCCGACGTAAGGTTCGATTTTCGTTGACTGGCAGGACCCTGATGAGCCTGGCCCACGTTCGAGAACGTGGTGACATGGGGAATCCCTTTCCTGACTGGGGATACGTCAGGCAAGGCGCGCGCCGCCGCGCTTGTTGCCACTTGTTACTTTGTGTTGTGGTTACTGCGGTGGCTGGAGGGTGCCGTCTCCAGGCTCTGGGGGGCTGTCAGTAGGCTGCCAGCCGGGGTATTGGATCCATGATCGTGGTCGGGTGGTCGATGAGCCGGTTGATCACCATGCTCGCGGCGCCCCGGGAGGCGGCGCCGAAGCCGAAATTGGACGCCGTGAACCGGCATTGGGCGGCGGGACCGGCCACCACCAGCCGTTCCAGCTCCGCCTGGGCGTGCGGCAGCAGCCATTCGGCCAGCGTGGCGAAGTAGCCGCCGACGACGATCACCCGCGGGTTGAAGAGGTTGGCCACGATCGAGCCGCCGAGCCCGAGCCATCGTCCCACCTCCGCGACCGCCGCCAGCATGCGGCGATCACCCGCGGCCAACCCTCTGGCGATCTCCGTCGCCCGCTCCTCCGGATCGGTGACCGGCTGGTACGGCTGCTCGGGCATGGCCATCCGCACCAGCGCCGCCAGCCCCACCTTGGTCTCCCAGCAGCCGTGCCGCCCGCAGCCGCAGCGGGCGCCGCCCGGGTCGACCGGCAGGTGCCCGACCTCGCCGGAGAACCCGTCCGCGCCGCGGAGCAGCTTGCCGTCGATGATGATGCCGCCGCCCACGCCGACCTCGCCTGTCAGGTAGACGAGATGGGGCGTGCCGGCGGCGACACCCGCGGTGTGCTCGGCCAGGGCCGCGAGGTTGGCGTCGTTGTCGACCATCACCGGAACGCTCAGGCCGAGCGCGGTGGACAGCCGAGCCGCCAGCGGCAGGTCGTGCCAGTCCAGGTTCGGGGCGAACGTCACCACGCCGCGCGCCACGTCGACCAGGCCCGGGACCGCCACCCCGAGGCCGGCCGGGACGGCCCCGGCCCGCTTCATCGCCTCGACGGCCTCCCGGGCGACCCGGCTGAGCCGGCGCAGCGAACGGTCCGGGCCGCTGGCCATCGTGTCGAAGCCGACCCGGCGCTCCACCAGGACCCGGCCGCTGAGGTCGGAGCCGTGAACCGAGATGTAGTCCACGTTGATCTCCAAACCCAGCGCGCCGACGTGCGCGCCGTGCAGCGCCACGGACCGCCGGGGGCGGCCGATGGCGCCGACGTGCTCGATGCCGGTCTCCCGTACCAGCCGCCGTTCGAGGAGCTCGGCCACCAGGTTGGAGACCGTGGCCCGGTGCAGGCCGGTCGCCTCCGCGATGTCGGCCCGGGACCGGGACACGTGGTCGCGCAGGTGGCGCAGGACCAGGGAGAGGTTCGTCTGGCGCAACATGGGCGAACTGGTCGGCGCGGCGGCTTCGGCCGCGCGGGTGACGTGGTGCTCCACGCGGTCACCGCCTTTCGTTTGTCTCGGCGATCAATTAATGAGGTTTGTAACACGCGTGTGTCCGGTTTGCACCACTGGGACAGATAACGAGTTGACATCGTCAAGTATGTGCAGGTCGGCGCCCTGCACACCCCGTTACCCAACCGTTACATCGTGTGCCGATTGCGCCCACTGGACCTGGCCGTCTTTAATTTGGCCAGCCATGTAGACGAATCGAGGGGGCGGTCGTGGATCTCACCGGTCCGGACCGCCGGTCGGCGGGAGTCCCCGCGGACCAGGCCACGATTCGCCGCTCCAACCTCTCCCTCGTGCTGCGCCATGTCAGCGAGAGTGGCCCGTGCTCCCGATCGGCCGCCGCCATCGAGACGGGACTGAACAAGACCACCATCACCAGCCTGGTCGGCGAGTTGCAGGCGCGCGGGCTGGTCAAGGAGATCGGGCCACAACGCGCGGGCTCGGTCGGGCGCCCAAGCCTCGCGCTCGTTCTGGACGGCTCCCGGGTGGGCGCGCTGGGCGTGGAAGTCAACGTCGACTACATCGCCGCCTTCGCCACCGACCTGGCGGGCCGGGTGCTCGCCGACCGGAGGATCAGCTTCGACGCCATGGGACACGATCCCGGCCGCTCCCTCGACAAGCTGGCCCAGGTGATCGGGAAGACCGTCGCCGACCTCGGCCGGCTCGGGGTCGCGCTGGCCGGGATCACCGTGGCCGTCCCCGGTCTCATCGACACCGCCACCGGCACCGTCGTCATCGCCCCGAATCTCGGCTGGCACCAGGTGCCGGTGGCCGACCGGCTGCGGTCCGCCGCCCCGGACGTGCCCATCACCGTCGACAACGACGCCAACCTCGCGGCGCTGGCCGAATATCGCTCGGGGATCGCCATGGGCACGCCGAACCTGGTCTACCTCACCGGCGAGGTCGGCGTCGGCTGCGGCATCATCTCCGGCGGCCGGCTGCTGAACGGAGCGGACGGCTTCGCCGGGGAGGCGGGCCACATCATGGTCGACCCCGCCGGTGAGCGCTGCGGCTGCGGCCGGATCGGCTGCTGGGAGACCAAGGTGGGGCTGGCGGCGCTGGTGCGGATGGCCACCCCGGACCACGCCTACGGGGTTGGCCAGGTCGTACGGGATCCGGAGGAACGGCTGGCTGAGATGGAGCAGCGGCGAGCCGAAGGGGATCCCCGCGTCGACCCGGCGATCGCCGAGATAGGCCGGTGGCTCGGCCGCGGCGCCGCGATGCTGATCAACCTCTTCAACCCGCGGGTGGTCGTCCTGGGTGGATACTTCGCCCAGCTCGCCGACCGGATCATCCCCGTCGCCCAGACGGAACTGAACCGGCTCGGCATGACCGCGGCCACCAACCGCTGCGGATTCGCCGCCTCCGATCTCGGCTTCGGCGCGGCGTCACGGGGAGGAGTCCACGTCGTCATCGAGCGCGTATTGTCCGACCCCACCACGATCCCGATCCGCACCCCATAGGAATTCCGGGACGTCGACGGGATGGGCGGGGTCAGATGCTCTTGAGCCGACCGGGAAATCATGGCGTGTTCCATGGTGCGCGCACAACGCCGCCCTAACCAGCGGCTGACTCCTCGTTGAGTAGCGTAAGAATGAGATTTAGTCTGAATCCGGCCTGGGGGTATCCGTGTCCACAGCCTGGGACCTCAAACGCCAGTTGAAGAACGCGATCAACGCTCACGATCTGCAAAGAGTGCTCGACTGCTACAGCCCAGACGCTGTTTATGTCGCACCGTCAGGCATAGCAGAAGGGCACGAGGAGATCGCCTGGCACTATGAGCAATACTTCAAGGGATTCCCCGACTTTCACGCGACGGCGTGGCTTGAGCTGGCCGAATGCGCTATCCCTGCCGTTACGGAATGGACATACACCGGCACGCATACGGGACCTTTTCTGCTGCCAGACGGGCATGTGATAGAGAGAACAGGTCACCGCATCACGGTGCGCGCTTCATGCGCTGCTCATATTGAGGACGGAAAGATCATCACGCACCGTGAATACTACGATCAGCTAGAGCTGTACAGCCAACTGGGCTTCGGCTTGACCGAACTAAATCCGGCCTCTGCTTAGGAATGCAGTAGGTAATCCGCCATTGCCCCATGGTTCGCCCCGCCACCCTACGTAGCTCGGAACGCAGAATCAGCCTCGGCCGCCCCGGCCAGGCCACCGAGGTCGCCTCGGCCATCGCGTTCCTGGTGTCCGACGACGCTTCCTACATCACCGGCATAGACCTGGTCATCGACGGCGGCTGAACGAAGTCGGTGTAGCGACCTCAGCTGAGGTCGCTCGCGCCTTCGACCTGAGCGAAATGGGCCGCCAGCTTCTCGTTGACGGCCTTCTGGTCGAACGGGACAGGGTCTTCGGGATAGTCGGGGTTGTAGTCCTCAATCGGGTTGTCGCCGCGCCCGCCCACGCATACCGGGCGAGCGATGCCGTCGCTGTGTACCTTCTCCAGCATGATCTCGTGCCGCCAACAGTCTCCGAGGTCGTAGGTGTAGGAGATCTTCGACCGAGGCGCGGGAAGGGCTCGGTTGAGCCGGTAGCCGTACTCGTCGCCGCACTCGTCCAAGCTGTGGAAGGGGTCGGCGTAGCGGCGGCTGACGGTCTCGAACACATGCAAGTGATCATCACCCCAACCGAACAGGACCTGGATCACCTCGTGCAGATCGCCAAGTGAGAGATTCTCCGGCACCATGACCCGCCGCCACAGCCCGCCGTACAGCGAGATTTTCATCTGATAGGCCGGGATTGGTGGCGGGGTGAGCGGCAACGCCTCCAGCAACCTGGCAGCTTCGGGATGACCGCTGTCCCGCACGGACTCACGGATGTCATCGCCGATCGCGTCCAACAGGACATATAAGGCGTCGCTGACGCCATAGCGGTCCAGCGCGGCCAAGGCACAATCGACGGCGACCCAGAGCACGTCCTCCCTCGACGGGTCAGGCCCGTGGTCCAGGTCAGCCAGCGCGCTCCGGGCATGTGCGCCCAGCATGGGGTGAAGGCGCACCTCCCGCCACAGCGGCACGGCATACTCGCCGCGTTCTCCGATCACCTCGATCGCGCTGATCCGCGCTGCGGCAGTTGCATCCGCAGCTGCCTGCAGCAGTTCGCGCAGAGGATCACGCGTGGAATCGCGGTCGGCGGGCAGCCGCCAGCGCCAGACAGGCTCCCAGATCTCCTCCTCGGGCAGGTCCGCCAGCAGACGCAACACCGCCGCAGCTGACAGGTCCGAAGTAATCGGCGGTGGGACTCGACGACCGAACTCACCGCGCGCGTACTCGCCCAGTGCCGTCACGCCCATACGCGAATCGAGCGCGCCGAAATCTCGCAGGATCGCGACGATCCAGTCAACAGGATGCTCCATGGCCGCATCGGCCAGGATCGGTGCCCGCCAGTCCCAGTCGCCACGGCGCCGCATCTCTTCTGCGACCGCCTGCGACAACGCCTCCCCCGGCAGCGGTGCCTTCTCCGCCAGGATCGTCAGCGTCACCTGGCAGCAGATTCGCGGATCAGCCCCGCACGGATCGGTCACCCGAGCCGCCAGCACTTGCTCCACGGCCGCGAACCATTGCCGCGCGGTCGGCTCGGCCGCCGCCTCCGCCTGTACGGCACGACTACCGGAGATCTCGATGAACCCCATCGCCAGCGCGCCGACCCACGCCTGATGGACCACGGCGACATCGCTCAGCCGCCGCACCTTGGCCGGGCACGGCACCCGCAGAGCCCTGGCGGCCTCGGGAACCAGCGCGGGTTTCAACGCACCGCCGGAGGTAACGGCTCGTCCGGTCCCCACCCAGACGGCAAGGTCCTGCACAACGGCGAACGCCGGAAAGCGACACGCCTTCGGGAGGAGACTCTCAGGCACCCGCGTCATCGTAGTGGGTCACACCCACCCGGGTAGGCGGCAGCAGCCGCCCGGTCGTCTAGCCAGGACACTAATGATCCAGTTCAGTAGGAACGAATCCCGAGGCCCTGCTCAACGAAAGTGTGGACATCGGTGTACGGATCTCGCCGCGACCAGGGGACATGATCCCCATGTGCCGCGTTCATCCGCTCGGCGCGCTTCTTCGCCTCGCCGAAGCTACCGACCGGGATCTGTTCTGGAAGCACGAGTTTGACGTTCTCGACGGCCTTGGCGAAGGGCAGCCGATCGGTCACGAGGCCGCAAACCCCACTAAAAGTTCCGGACACCGAGTTGAAGTGCAGCAGTCGCCAAACCTCGAAGCACGGATGCGAGAACGCGACACGGACATCCGCCTCGCGGGCCAGCTTGAAGGCTTCGTCGACCTGCTCGTGATCGTCTCGGTCGAACAGGCACCAGACCTGCGGCCAGAATTCCTCCGGCAGCCCGCCCTGCTTCGCCTCCCGAATCTGCTCGCGCATGAGGCGTGCCGCCGCCTCGACCAACTTGATCGGCTTACGCCAGGATCCCGACACGGTGGCATTCGCGATCCTGACCTCCACCGCGATCGTCGGGTCCGCGTTAACCCCCTGAGCACGGACGATCTCAATGTACGTCGGCTCGGTGACCTGTCCCTCCGAGTAGACATACACGAGGCGGCGCCGACGGGCACGCTGCCTCTTCGAAGGGCCCAGCTCTTCCTTGCCCTTCTTACGCGCCATCCGCTCTCCTCCGCCGGGCCCCCTTCAGCCGCTCGTCTGTACTGATCAATCGACGGGCGATCTGACCCTCCAAGATCAATGGGACTCCGCCGAACGCCCCAGCCAGATAGGACTTCATCAAGTCCTCATTCTCTGTCGGCGAAGCAGCCGTCAATGGGTACAGCGCAGTAGCGCCATCCTTGTCCTTCTCCGTCAACCACACCTGTCCCGGCTCCATCGGACGCTCCCCACTCGAAGTAGTGAGAACCGAAGGATCGTGCGAGGTGAAGATGAGCTGCGCACCTCTGGGATTGGCCTGCGGATCCTGAAAGAGCCTGACCACCTCAGCGGCGAATCGCGGGTGCAGGCTGGCATCCAGTTCATCGACCAGAAGTACGGTTCCCTCATCGAGCACCAAGAGCAACGGACCCAGTAGCGCATACCACGAGCGAGTCCCCAGCGACTCATACCGCCACTCGAACGGAACTTCTCCGGCAGCGGACTGGTGGAACAACACAGGCGCGGGTCGATTCTTCCCTTCCCGGGTGACCTTCGCGTCGGTGATTCCCAAATCCGCGACCCTCAGGAGATCCTTGATCCGCTGCGCCTCCTGGCCCGACAGCGCAGCCGTGGTGAACGCCTCGCGAGCCTCCCGCTCATCTTCTGGATTGATGAGCAGCAGATTACGACGGAACCAATGAAAAAGTGCTGACAGTTGAGGATGGTTGTCCGTGCCCGCTGTCGACAGGAGCAGCGCATTAGGCCGAGTGCGCCGCACCAGCTGAGCTCGGTCCTTCACCCGGTTGCCCGGCCACTCATACACCTCTGCTCGCGAGGTGTCGCGATCCATCCACACCTGACGGTGACCACGAGGGTAGCTGTGAATCCATTCCGCCACGACACGCGTAGGGCCAAGCTCGAATCCGTAAGTCCAGCGAACCTCATCGATCACGAAGTCCACTTCGAAGAAGCTCGGGTCATCCTCGCCCTTTGGGTCCAAGCGGAAGGATTGTCGAGGGATACCGTCGAAAGACGCCCAGCTGGCGTAGGAGTTGAGAACCGCCGCTCGCATATCAGTCAGGGCGGCCAGCACATTCGACTTACCAGACGCGTTGGCACCGAAGATGCCGATCAGCGAGAAGACCCATGTCGACCGATCTCCCCCCAGGCTCACCGCACGCGCTGTGAGACTCGGCTTGTCTTCAGGGACGACGAAAGCCAACTCTTGCTCATCGCGCAGCGATCGAACGTTCGCCGCACGGAACCGGAGCAGCACGCCATCCCCCTTGTCAGCCTACGGTTAGCGTAACTGTCCGTCGCCAGTCGACCCGACTCGCGGCGATCACAACTTGGTGGATGGCTCCAGCACCTGCTGGTCGCCGTTGTGCGCGCCTTGGCTTGGCGATCAGGTCGTCCATGTACTCCTGCTGCGTCACTGGCCTCTCGGCGGTGCGCAGCCGCTCCCCCGCGTCGCCTTCGAGGCGCAGCAGCCTGGCCCGCGCCTACAGCAGCGGTCGTTGGCGTGGAGGCCTAGCTGCTCGTTCAGCCGCACATCGTTCTTGCGCGGCCCTCCTTGCTGGCCAGCGCCCAGAATCCGCGTACATGGTTGACGACATTCGCAGGACCGTCGGTTCGCGCGGGGCCCTGCGGCCTGGTGAGTACGCCATATACCTGGCCGCGTTCACATAGGACCCTTTTGTCACCATGGCAGTAGGTCCGTGGTCGTGACTGGGTGGGGAGGATGTGTGGCGGGCTGAGCGAACGGGGGCAGATGTGACTACGCCGTGGAAATTTGTACTTCCGGAGCAGGCTACCCAGTCGACGAAGAAGGCCAAGAGGAAATCTAATCAGCCTTCACGGACTCGTAAGCGGCAGGCGAAGTCGAAGTCCGGGCTTGTTTTTGCTCAGGATCCTGCTCTTGTCGCTCAGATCGAGGAATTTCCTGAAGAGCCGCGGCGGCTAGGTCCGACTCGGCCCAAGCTGCAGTTGGTTCGCTCCTCGACAGTCCGCACCACGACGGAGGAGAGGTCTACCAGGACCTCCCTCCCGCCCGTGGTGAGCGAGCGCCGCACCTCCACCACGGGCAGAACTCCGGTTTCCTCGCCTTCGCTGGGGTTTCCCTTCTTCGTCCCGGACTCTCCGCCGCGGAGCGAGACCAGGTCCAGGCCCATCTCCACGTTCAGCGTTCCGGATTCACCGCCAAGGCGGCTTTCGAGCGTCCGGGGCGCACGTGACGTCGAAGAGATGGTCGACGTCGTCCCGGAGACCCAGCTCCCGGTGCCCTCGCTCGTCCCAAAGCCGACCACCCGGACTCTCTCCGTCCCGACGGCTTCCACCCGCACGCCTGTCACCACGACGAAGATCCACAGCCCTACGCGCGCTCCAAAGGCCAGGCAGGTCATCGTCATCGATGACTCGTCCGACGACGACGAGCCAGTTCCCCGGACGTCCACCACGACCGACGTCCCCGTTACCACCACGATCACCACAAGCTTCGCAACCACCGACCTCCTCGATGTGGATCCGGCTGAGGACCGGGATTCCGGCTCCGCGCCCGTGGACGATCCGGTTTTCACGCCGCCGTACCGGGCTCTCCAAGAACACGGGCCATTTGCGAATTTTCAGGATTTCGTGGAGTTCACCGAGGAGAACTCCACCCTGACCGAGCGCCTGCTGAATGGGCTCAACAACCCCTACTCCGACGACGGCAAGGTGGCGAGTTACTGGCTGGCGCAGGCCCGCAGAGTCGTTCCCAGCGCACCGCTCTCGGTCGCGCAGCACCTCGAGAAGTCCGAAACCCTGTGGAAGGCGCTGGGAAAAACGCTGAACGTGGCGGCGACCAGCCGGGCGGAGATACTGGCTGAACTTTATTGGACGACGAGCAGGGAGCCCGGTGGAACGGACCTGATGCTCAGCCGGTTACGGTCGTGGACCGGCAGAATCGGCGTGCAGGAGGCTTTCGACGCCAAACTCGCGGCGTTACACGACGCGCAGTGGCTGCCGAACAATACGGGTTCCGTCGAGATGGCATCGATGGAGGGCCTGGGATACTCCGAGTACGGGAAAGCGCAGAGTGCCGCCAAGGACACCATGACGGCACTCCTTGACACCCTGAAGCGTCAGCTGCTGAGGCAGCACGGGTCGCATGCGGCTTGGATGGCGCAGTTGGGCAGCGATCCGACGCTCAAGGACGAGCGCGCGCTCGACCGAGTAGCCGACGTGCTCACCACACTCCGAGGGGACCGGGTGTGCGTCTCGCTGCTGCACCGCGGGCGCGAGATCGGCGTCTTCGCCAACCGGCCGGACCAGGACCTGGGGCGTGACCTGGAAGCGTTGCTGCGCGCCTCCCGGGCGGTCGGTCAGAAGGCCGAAGACGAGGTACGGGCGCTGCTGGACACCATCGCCGCGCGCGAGCCGACGACGTCGAAACCCCAGCTCCTCGAATCGAGGACGCGCGCCGAGATCCGGATCCGGAAGGCCATCGCGTACCTCCGGACGCTGGAACAGACCGAGGGCCGTATCCGGGTGGTCGCGTACAACGGATCGCTGCCGAAGGCGAAGAACGGCACCGAACAGGAAGTGCACGCGGAAATGCAGGCGCTGGCGGTCGCCCGCGAAGCTCCGGGGAGCTACAAGCTGGGCGTCGGCAGGGCCTGCTGCCTCAAATGTTTCCTGGTCCTGAACGACGTCTATCCCGACGTCTTTCAGCGGACCCTGGCCACGCACATGAAGATTTACCCATGGCCCCCGCCGGCCGTGCTCCGTGACGAGGACGTGCTGCGAAGAATGATGGGCGACGATCTGCCGTTGGCGGGACGGAAGGCGCTGAAGTCGATGGGCGGGCGGGGCGCGCTCGCCGGGGGAATCGCCTTCTCCGGGCTCGAGGCCCAGGGCAAGACCCGCTCCGCCGATCCAACCGGTTACGCGTCGAGCCAGGAAGAACCGTCCGACCCGCCGTTGTCACCTGTCTGGCAGGATTTGGACGAGGATGACGACGAGTTGATCCGAGCTCTCGACGAATACGAGTCGTACCAGGCATATCTGGACAGCGACGTGTCTCTGACCGAAGCCGAAGCCCGGCTGGAGCGCGGCGAGCTGGGTCCCCCGCGCGGCCCCACCCTGGCCACCCCTCCGGTACCGACGTCCCTGGCGATTACCCCGTCCACCGGAACGTCTACGCGAATCACCTCGCCCGTAGGCACATCCACGCGCATTACATCTACACGCCTCACGTCTCCGGTGGTGAGGTCACAGGAGACATCACTGACCGGTCGTACCGGCCTGCCAGGCTTGGGGACGACACAAACCACGCCACGATCGATCGCCCCCAGAACTCCCGCGCCCGTCAGGCCCACCAGCACGCGAGACGGCGGCGACCAAGGGGGCGACGACACCCCGACACGGACGACTGGGAACGGTTCGCCCCCGCGGAAACGACTCAGGAAGAAGAAGTCAGTGCAGTAGCGAACAAAGCGGGCCGTGACAGAGTGCTGTCACGGCCCGCAGGTCCCGCAGGGGGAGGAATGCTCCGTTAGAGCTTGAGCCCGACCAGGAGCGGGTCGTGGTCGGAGGAGCGGTAGGCGTCAGGGGCGTACAGGTATGGCGGGTTGAATTCGGTGTTGTAGTCCATGAACCGGCCCTCATCGGAGTTGATGTGCCAGATGGTGGCGCCGGTCACCAGCTTGCGCAGGTCCTTGTCGACCAGGAGGTGGTCGAGCTCGCCGGACAGGCCGTCGAAGACGTAGCTGTAGCGGTCATCCTTCGGGATGTACCTCTTGCTCAGGCTGGTCAGCCCGAAGTCCTCGAAGGCGTGGATGGGGTCTTCCTCGCCGTAGGCGTTGATGTCGCCGGCGACGAGCACGTTCGGCAGGTTGAGGCTGTCGATCAGGGCCAGCAGGGCGGTGGCCTGCTTGACGCGCTTGGCGTTGTAGCAGCTCTGGCCGTCGCCCTGGTCGGCGTCGGGGCCGGTGGCGGGGCCGTCCACGTCGGTGCAGCCCTTGGACTTGAAGTGGTTGACCAGGATCGTGAAAGTGTCGCCCTTGCCGTCCGCCTTGCGGAAGGTCTGGACCAGCGGGGGCCGGTTGAAGATCGGGTCGGCCGAGGACTGCGCCGCGCCGACCGGGGTGACCTTGGCGGGCTTGTAGATCAGCGCGGTCTGGATGAGGTCGGTGCCCGGGTTGGGGTGGGTGATCCCCTTGTACGTGCCCGCGCCCGCCTTGGCGTTCAGCGCGGCGACCAGGGTGTTGAGCGCCACGTCGTTGTTGCGCTCGACCTCCATCAGGCCGGCCACGTCAGGGTCGAGGCTGAGGATGTTGGCGACCAGCTTCGCGAGCTGGCGGTCGCGCTCGATGGCGGTGGTCGCGCCCCGGGAGCCGAGCGTGGTGAACCAGTTGAGCGTGTTGAGGCTGGCCACGCGGACGTTCCCGCCGACGCGCTCGGGCTCGGCGGGGCGCGGGTTCTTCGCCCGGAAGACGACCGGCTGGGTCGGCTGCACCCGGTAGAGGTTGAAGCCGTAGGTGATCACACCGGTCAGCTTCTTCACCTCGTCGCCGAGCCGGACGGTGGTCAACCCCTCACTGTGGTACGGCAGGAGCGGCGGGTTCTGCACGTTGGAACCGTCGTCGAGCAGGATCGTGCGCCGGGCGTCCTTTTCGGTGTCCACGCCGGTGCGGTCGGTCGGCTGCCACAGCCGCTCGTTCGCCGAGATGGTGATCTCACCGAATCGGCCGAGGTTGTAGATCTCCGAGGCGGCCATCTTGTCGTCGAAGGTGACGAGCATGTTCTCGTACCGCTCGAAGGTGGTGCCCGCCTTGAGCGGCAGCTCCAGCTCGATGGGCTTGATCGTGGCGGAACCGCAGATGTTGACGACGGTGGCCGGGGAGATCTCGGTGAGGCCGTTGAACTCGATCACCTTGCCGGAGACGAGCACGCGGCTGCCGACGGTCACGGGCGTGGACGAGAACACGAACAGGCCCTCGGAAGTCGCCACGTTGTTGTCCGGCTTGGGGTCCTGGATGTAGAAGCCGCCGAACCGGCCGGTCCCCTGGAAGGTGCCGGTGACGATGCCCTCGACCCGGACGTCCTGGCCCGCGATCGGGCTGGCGTCGCCGCTGCCCTGCACCTGCGCGATCCGGTGGGTGATGGGGGTGTCGCACGTGGCGGGCGGCGTAGGACTCGGGCTCGGGCTCGCCGAGGGCGACGGGCTCGGCTCGACGGTGGGGCTCGCGCTCGGGCTGGGCGACGGCGACGGCTCGACGCCGCCGCAGGGAGCCGCGGCGGTCGCGCTGTTGCGCGGGGCGGGGGCTCCGGCCTCGAAGTCGGCGGCGTTGTCGTCGGTGTCGGCGCAGCCGGCGCTCTTGCGGAACGCGGCGGTGGTGTTGCTGAGCGTGGGCGCGGCGGCACTGCCTTCGAAGAAGTTCGCCGTGCCGAAACCGACCAGGTCGGCGACGAGCGCGAGCTGCTCCGGGGTGCAGACGACGGTGGAGCCGTTGCAGGCCAGGCCGTCGGTGGAGTGGACCAGCGCCACCTTGCCCGCGGTGCCGCTCATGTTGATGGTGCCGATGTCGTCGGGTGTTGGCAGCGAGCCGCTGGGGGTGGTGCCCGCCTGGAGCTGGATCAGGTGGTACTGGCCAGGGGCGACGGTGCCGGTGAGGTTGGTCTTGTTGGAGCCGAAGTTTCCGGTTCCGGTGGCGCTGGTGTACTGCACCGACCAGCCGGCCAGCGAGACGGGGGCGCCGCTGCGGTTGAAGACTTCGACGTAGTCGTTGGAGAGGGGGGCGCCGGAGTTGCCGCCCCCTCCGTACACCTGGCTGATTACTACTGTTCCCGGCGCCGCGGCGGCGGGAGCGGAGGGGAGAGCGGCGATCGAGCCGACGGCGAGACCGGCGGTTACGAAGATCGCGAGTGCCCTGGGCATGGGACGCATGGCTTGGAAGGTAAAGCCATTGATTAGGAAATATGACATCCAAATGGTTGATAAATGGTGAACTGGGGATAAATCAGCACTTCATGCCGATGGCGGTGCTGGCGATATGGGGAAATGTGACCTTGAGGGCTGAACCCAGTCATAGGTGACGAACGCCTGGATCCTGCTCATCCGCCAGGTCGGTGGGCGCGTCCTCGTCGCGCGGCGAGGCGAGATCGTGGCCGGATCGGGCCAACCAGATCACCCAGAGGGCTTCGGTGGCCCAGATGGCTTCGCGGGAGATCTCCCCGAGGATGGCGAGTGGTACGAACGCGAGCGGGGCCACCAGGTACGCGACGCCGTACCAGACGGTGGTTCGCTGCCAGCGGCCGTCCCGCCACTGCGCCGTGAGCACCAGAACCTGCCAGATCAGACCCGCCAGGCCGCCGAGATCACCGATTTCAGCGATCTGCTCCGCCTGGTGCCAGTCGAGCGCGTCGAACACCTCGGCGCTCGCCGTACTCACGTAGACCAGGACACCGGCGCCGAGGGCGAGCCCGACGTGGCCCACGTTGCGCCGCACCATCGGATGGAACAGCACCACGACCGCCAGCATCAGGAGCGAATCGAGCACTACCGCCCACCAAGGCCAGTCCGGTACGACTGCGTACACAAGCCAGGACGCCGCCGCCGCGTACAGCGCCAGCCGCAGCAGCCGCACACCGCGGTCCGTCTCGGGCGGCTTTCCCGCTATCGGTCCGCGCAGGCACTGCCACAACGCCCAGGCCCACAAACCGCCCGCCAGGACGAGGATGAGCACATTCAGCCACGTAGCCGCGGCACCCTCGTCCGCATCGGAGAGGAGCGCCAACCGCCACAGAAAGCCGATGTCGCCCCCGGCCAGCGCGACCACGGCGGCGACCACGAGCGTCGCTACATATCCGCCCGTGACGACCATGGCGGGAACGGCAAACCGGTAGCGACGCACGAATGACATCCAGGGGATCGAGCGGGGAGATGGAGCGCCCACCCTAGCGAGCCGCCACCGCGAAGTCGATCACGCATCCGCCAGGGGCAGTCGGTTCGCAAATGCGGGGGCAGCAAGGCCGCTAGGGTGGTTTGTGTGCGGGTGGCGACGTGGAACGTGAACTCCGTCAAGCAGCGGGTGCCGCGGTTGTTGCCGTGGCTGGATCAGCGGCAGCCCGACGTCGTCTGTCTGCAGGAGACCAAGCTCACCGACGCCGCCTTCACGGAGTTGCTCGGCGGCGAGCTCGCTGACCGTGGGTATGCGATGGCGCTCCACGGTGAGGTGCAGTGGAATGGCGTGGCGATCCTGTCCAGGGTGGGGCTGGATGACGTTGTGACCGGTGTGGCGGGAGCGCCGGGGTTTCCGCTGCCCGAGGCGCGTGCGGTGGCCGCGACCTGCGGTGGGATTCGGGTGCATTCGCTGTATGTGCCGAATGGGCGCACGCCAGGCTCCGACCACTATGCGTACAAACTGGCTTGGCTGGCCGCGCTGCGTGACGTGCTGGCCGCCGGTCCGGAGGCCGCGATCGCGTGTGGGGACCTGAACATCGCGCCCACCGACGCGGACGTCTTCGACCCGGACGCGTACATCGGGCAGACGCACGTGACGCCGCCGGAACGGGCGGCACTGGCCGAGTTGACGGCGCTCGGCATGCGGGATGTCGTCCGGGATCGCTGGCCCGACCGGCGGGTGTTCACCTACTGGGACTACCGGGCCGGAATGTTCCACAAGGATCTCGGCATGCGGATCGACTTGGTCCTGGCCTCCGGTCCCGTCGCCGATCGGGTCAAGGCCGCGTGGGTGGACCGGCAGGCGCGCAAGGGCACCGGCCCGAGCGACCACGCGCCCGTCATCGTCGACCTCGACGAGGCCCCGGACGGTGACATCGGCCCCGTCGTGCCACCACCGTCCGCCCCGGCCGCCAAGCGCGGCTCCACCAAGCTGCCCCAGTCGTCATGACGTGCCTCACCTCTCGTTCGGCGTCGTCAGGCGCCGGGCGCCCGGCCCTTCCCGGCCGAGCCGATCAGCGGGATTGGTGTATGGGCACGCCGTAAGCGAGAGGCATCCGCAGCCGATGCAGTTCGCGAGGTTGTCGCGCAACGCGGTGAGCCGGTCTATGCGCGCCGAGAGGTCCTCGCGCCACTCGCGCGCGAGCCGGGCCCAGTCGCGTTTGGTCGGCGGGATGTCGCTGGGCAGCCCGTCCAGCGCCTGCTTGATGCGTTCGAGCGAGATGCCCAGGGTCTGCGAGGCGCGGATGAACGCCACGAGGCGCAGGGTGTCGCGCCGGTACTCGCGCCGCCCGCCCGCGGTTCGCCGGCTGCGGATGAGCCCGAGGCTTTCGTAGTAGTGCAACGTCGACACGGCCACACCCGCCCGCTTGGCGACCTGGCCGGGTTTGAGCCATACGGCATCCGGGCTCAACGAGTCCACGCCACCACTCCTTGACGTCAAGTCCACTTGATGAAGTTGACTCTAGCCATGCACACCATCACACCCGCGGAGGCCTCGTCTCTCGACGCCGACCGCCTCGTCGAACTCGTCGCCGTGGTAGAGCGCACACAACGCGCCGAGGATGTCGAAGGTTTCCTCGCGCTCTTCGATCCGGAGGCGGTCTGGGTCACCGGCGGCGGTCGCCGCCTCGTCGGTCTCGATGTGATCGCCGAGTTCACTCGATCGGTGCTCCCCGGGGGGATGGCCGGCATGAGCGTGCGGTACGAGGTCGAGCACATCCGGTTCATCACCCCCGACGTCGCCCTGACGGCCGTCCGGCAGGAGTACCTGACCACCGCGGGCGAGCCCCTCACACCGCGATCGCTCGGCCTGCCCACCTATCTCTGGCGCCGCGGCGCCGGGGGCGACTGGTCCATGGTCGCGGGACAGAACACGGGGGTGCCGCAGGAGGGGCCCTTCGGGCCCGAGGACGTCGCGGCCCTGCACGCGATCGTCCGCGACGTGCAGGAGGGATTCAACACCAACGACGCCGAGCTCATGACCGCGCACTTCGCCTCCGACGCGCTCGTCGTGAACGCCCTCGGAAAGGTGCACCGCGGCCGCGACGAGATCGTCGAGTCGAGTCGCGCCGGGCTGGCCGCCGGATTCCTCCATGAGGCCACCGCGTACTACCGGCTCGGCGACATCGTGCCCCTCGCGGACGACGTGGCCACAGCGACGAAGGACGCGTGGCCAACCGAGGAAGCGGCCCGCGCGGGCGGCCCTCCGGAGATGAGGGCGTTGTACGTTTTCCAGCGACGCGACGGCCGCTGGCTCATCGCCCGCCGCTCGAACACGCTCGTCCCCACCGCGAACTAGGATCCAGACTCCTACGCGAACGCGCCGACGCGCACGTCGACCACCACGCCCGCGCCAACCGGCTGCCCACCTCCGACCAGCGGGTGGCGATCGTCATCGACACCTCGAGTTCGATGGGCGAGCTGGGCGCTCCGGGTCAGCCAGGAGATCGGTGACGACCGCGGCCGCTTGATAGCTCTTAACAACATGCAGGAGGTGGAACTCCGGTTGGGCCGCTATGGTTCGGTCCGAAAACATCTGGAGTAGGCCGCAGCGCTGGAAAGCGAAATGAGCCGACAACATCAGGCTACGTGGCTGGCCAACTCGGGTAACCTGCGACAACACCTGGGCGAGCACTCCAGCGCCCTTGAATTCTACCGAAAAGCACTACAGATCTATGACGAACTCGGCGACCGCCGGAGCAACTCCGAGATTCTCAACGAAACCGGCTCTGCCTCGCGCGCATGAACCGCAACAGCGTACGCGGGGACTCAAGGCAAGCCCATTGGGTCGCTGAAGGGTCGGATGGGCTAGGCACTGTAGAGGCGCGATGCCAACTCAGGAATGGTGTCCGGTGCCAGTGGGGCTGGACGCGGGCAAATGGGTCCCCGCCGCCGACTGACTTCCGTCTCGATTTCCGCCTGAGGAGATGCGATCAACGGACCCAATCAAGCGCGGACGGCGTGGCCGGCAAGCACGGGGTTACGCGGCGTGGGTGTCGGTGCCGCGCAGGATGTACTGGTCGTCGCCGAATACGGCGGAGATCTGAAGGTGCCCGCCGAGAGCCTGGACGTAGCGGGCGATTGCCTCGACGGTGGACACCTCTCCCCGTTCGATCTGAGAAACGCGGCTCTTGGTAACGCCCATCCGCTCGGCCACCTCAGCCTGGGTCAACTCCAGGGCGGTACGGCGCTCGGCGAGGCGGTGCCCGTCGATGTAGGCCTGGTTGCGCTTGCGGGCCTCGGCGATCGCCTGCTCGCCCCCCACATCGGCGACGATGCCGGGGCGTACATCACTCCAATTGGGAAAGTTCGTCATCGCTGCTCCTCCTCTTCCTGTTCCTTCACATACAGCTCTTCGGCGGGGCCGTGGGTGGCTGTGCCGGTGATGATCTTGTTGTTGTGGAAGGTGAGGACCTCGGCGGAGAGTTGGCCGGTTTGATGTTGGAAGTGGATCACGATGGTGTCGATGCCGGTGTAGACGCCGAGGATTTCGAAATGGAGTTGGGGGTTGCGGCGTAGGCCTTCGGCCCAGTACGTGCGTAGTGCGTCGAGGCCGCGTATGACGCCGTTGCTGTCCTCGACGATTCGCGCGGCGAGTGGGGAGGTGAAGATGACGTGGGGGGCGTAGTGGCGGGTTATTCGGTCAAGGTCGTGGGAGTTCCAGTCCGCTGCCCACTCGTCGGCGAATCGGTGTGCTTCATCGAGGTCCATGCCCATATCTCCAGTGGGGGTCAGTGACTCGGGTGCTCGTCTGCGAACAGTGTCGTAGGCGCCCGCACTGCACGGGCTCTACTGGCCCAGTACGTCCGCGAGGGCCTGGCGGCCGGATACGCCGAGTTTGACGTAGATGCGGCCCAGGTGGTTGTTGACCGTGCGCAGGGAGAGGCCGAGGCGGTCGGCCACCGCGCGGCCGGAGAGGCCGGCCGCGACCAGTTTGGCTACCTGGAGTTCCCGGGGGGTGAGGGACGCCTCGCTGCCGGTCAGGTCCGTCAGGGGGGTGCGGGCGCGGCCGCATTCGGCGAGTAGTTCGCGGGCCAGGGCGAGGGTGTTCTTGGCGGCCGTGCGGCGGCCCTCGCGGACATGGAGCCGGTAGGCGGTCGCCGCCGCTTCGGCGGCGGGCAGCAGGTGGCCGAGGTCGCGGAGTGCGCCGGCGGCCTCGGTGAGCTGGCGGGCGTTGTCCGTCGCGTACGCCGTCGCGGCGGCGGCGAACGCCGCTGTGGTCGGTGTCGGGGTTTCCGTGGCGAGTTCCTTCAGCCTTTCGCACACGTCCTCGGCGGCGCCGAATCTGACGGCGTCGAACAGTGCCAGAGCCTCGATAGCGGGTGCGCCGGCGCGGGCCGCTTTCGCCGCTTCGATGGCCAGGTTGGCGGCGCCGGACAGGTCGAGCATGGCGGCGGCGGTCCAGGCACGGTTGCGGTCGATCCACCAGTCGAAGAGCACGCCGGGTGCGGGGGGCATGCCGTCCACGCGGTCCAGCCAGGTCTCCGCCTGGATGGTGTCGCCCGCCAGCGCGTGCGTGCCGGCCAGCTCCGCCATGTACAGCTGCTGGAACCGCAACGCGTCATACCCGTCGAGCAGCACGACGGCTTCGCGCAGCGCTTCCTGCGCCAGCTGCACGCGGCCCTGCGCTTTGGCCACGATGCCCCGGATGGACGCCCATGCGCCGACCAGCGGGGCCGCCTCCGTCTCGACGGCTTCGCGATAGCCGCTTTCCACGGCCGTGGCCGCGGCGGCGAGGTCGCCGCTCAGCATGAGGGCGAGGCAGCGGGCACCGCCGACCTGCACCGGTCCCCAGGGCAGCACGGTGCGGTGGGCGTGGGCGACGTCCCGCCCGATGGCGCTGGCGCGTTCGGCGAGGGTTATGTCTCCGACAAGTCCGGCGGCGAGGGTGACGGCGGTTGCGGCCCACACCGTGGCCCGGGCCGCCAGCTCGGGGTCGGGGCGGGCGAGCAGGGCCGTACCGACCTGGAGGGCTTGTTTGACGCGGCCCTCCAGGAGAAGCGCCCAGGCCCGTACGGCTTCCGCGGCCCGTTCCCCGGCCGGCAACCCCGGATCCGACGAATCCTCCTGCGACCAATACTCAATCTTCTCCGCCAGCATCGCCCACCGGTCCGTGGTCGCCTTGCCGTCGCACCGCTCCCGGGGCGGCAGCACGGCCGCCGCGTCGGCGTAGCGCCCCTGCAACGCCAGCACCTCGGCCAGGGTGAGGTCAGCCTCCACCCCGCCGCCGTTCTCGCGCGAGGCGCTCGCGAGCCGCTCGGCGATGCCGAGTTCCAGCCGTTCCACGGCGCGCTCGGCACCGGCGAGCAGCTCTGGGGCGTACGAATCGAGCCCGGCGTTGAGCCGCCACACGGCAAGGTCGAGCGCGTCGTCCGCACGCAGATGCGCTGAGGTGGCGAGGGACTCGGCCAGCTGGCGCCAGATCGCGCGGGCCTGCGCGCGTGGCATCCGCGCACGGATGACGTCACCGTAGGCGGGCATCGCCAGCCGTGCCTGGTGCCGCAACCCCGACGGTTCGACCACCACCAGCCCCTGCCGTTCCGCCTGCACGACCGCGGCGTGCCCGGTGATGGCCTCCAGGACGGGCTGGCCGAGCGGCTCGGCGCAGGCGAGGACTTCCAGGACGTTCCGGACGACCGGATCGTCGGCCTTCATCTGCTCCTCGATCACATCGCCGAGCCGGCCCGTGACCTCCACCGGAGCGGCCAGGTGCCAGACGCCGTCGACGCGGCGCAACGCGGACCTCTCCAGACCGGCCCGCACGACCTCCCGCAGCACCAGCGGATTCCCGGCGGACAGCCGGCGCAGCGTGCGCCGGCTCACCGCGTCCATCTGGCCGCCGAGCGCGCGTTCGAGCAGCATGTCCACGTCGCTCCCGCCGAGCGGCTCCAGCTCCACGCGCCGGGCCACCTGCTCCTTCCACAACGCCGTCACCACATCGGGGGTGGCCCGGCCAGGCCGCAACGTGAGCAGCACGAATGTCGCGGTGTGCACGGCCAGGTGGTGGACGAGCGCCGCGGAGGCGTCGTCGAGGAGGTGGGCGTCGTCGACCACGAGGACCGGCCGCCGGCCGCCGGGTGCGCTGAGGCGTTCCACGAGGCGGCCGAACACATACGCCGCGGTCGCCACCTCTTCCATGGCCACCAGGTGCAGCAACGCGCCGAACGTGATGGTGCCCGCGGCGCTGGTCCCGGTCGCCCACGCCGTCCGGTGACCCGCCGCGGCGAGCGCCGTGACGGCTTCCCTGGCCAGGCGCGTACGACCCACTCCCGGCGGCCCCACGACCACCACCGCGCGCGCGTCCTCCTGGGCAGCCGCTTCGGTGATGCCCCGTAACGCTGCGGTACGGCC
This sequence comes from Acrocarpospora macrocephala, assembly GCF_009687865.1. Taxonomy (GTDB): domain Bacteria; phylum Actinomycetota; class Actinomycetes; order Streptosporangiales; family Streptosporangiaceae; genus Acrocarpospora; species Acrocarpospora macrocephala. Next base: position 16,675 of record NZ_BLAE01000034.1, on the reverse strand, counting down.
GACCAGCGGCCAGACGTTCAGGGGACGTGTGTCTCCCATGTGACTCCCTCTCCTGGGCGTCTCGACACCGGATATACGTCGCCGAACCGTGCCGGGATTGCCTAGAAGCGGACCTCTTTGAGTATTGGCGGTGGCGGCCTGAGTATGCCGCGTGCTCTACCAGCCGGCCCGCCGGGTTCGTACGGTGCCCGCACGAACTGCCAACCCCTCGGTGAGGTGGGAGATCATGAGCAAGATCCGGAACGAGCTGGCCGCCCTGGAGTCCGAAGTGTTCGAGATCGACGAGATCCCGGACCTGATGGAGGCGCTGGCCTCCGCGGAAATGCCGATCGCCAGCAGCACGGACGGCCTGTCATGCACCAGCACCAACTCCTGCACGAGCTCGGCCAGCACCAACAGCTGCTGCAGCGGCTGATGGCCTGAGCACTGGGACCGGTCGGGTAGCGAGCTGAGCATCCGCTGTGCTCTGTCTGCCGTTCTGGGCGCGGCATACGCTCCGCCAGGATTCGCGATAGCCAGAGGAGGACATGGTGAGCGTTACGGTGGACCAGGCTCCGCTGCTCGTTGTCAGGCCAAAGCTCAAGCTGGATACGGTGATCCTGGAGTCGCGGTCGGGAGCGTACCTGCGCAACGGCGACACCGCCTTCCTGGTCAAAGGGAAGTCCGCGTACCGCTGGCTCGCCACGCTCAGCCCGCTGCTCACCGGCGAGCACACGGTGACGGAGCTGTGCGACGGGCTCGCCGACCAGCAGCGCGTGACCGTGCTGGAGCTGATCGGCACGCTGGTCGAGCGCGGCTTCGCCAAGGACGCGGCGGCGGACGGCGAGGACGCTGAGCTGCCCCTGCCGGTCGCGGACCGGTTCCGCAGCCAGATCGAGTACATCGATCACTTCACGGATCGGCCGCGGAGCCGGTTCGCGGAATTCCGCGCCGCGCGGGTGCTGGTGACCGGCTCCGGGGAGGCGCTACTGGCGGTCGCCACCAGCCTGGTACGCAACGGGCTGGCCGCGCTGCACGTGGCGACGGACGACGATCCGGCGCCCTACCTGGCGCTGGCGGCCGAGTTCGGCATCCCGGACGGCGCCGCGCCGGCGATCAGGCTCGGCTCGCGCGCCGAGCTGATCGAGGCCGGGCTGGACGCGATCGTGTACTGCGCGGACCGGCCGGTGCTGTCGGAGGTGTTCGAGCTCACCCGGCGGGCCCAGGAGTCCGGCCCGCAGCTGCTGCCGCTCATGGTCCACGGCACCACGGTGGTGCTCGGCCCGGTGGTCGGGCCGCGGACCTCGCCCTGCTGGCTCTGCGCCCAGCTCCGGCTGGACGTCGGCGACCCCGCCACGGCGGCCGACCGGTGGCGGTCGATGGCGATCGGCACCGTCGGCGCCGCCGACCGGCTCGACCTGACGGTCGCCCGCATGATCGGCAACGCGGCCGGATTCGAGCTGTTCCGCCTGTTCACCGGGGCGCTGCTGCTCGAGACGCGGTCCGCCGTCGTGCTGCAGGACCTGCGCACCCTGGAGGTCCACCGGGAGCGGCTGCTGCCGCACCCGGCGTGCCCGCTGTGCGCGCAGACACCGCCGCCCGAGCCCAACGCCCCGGAAGAACTCACCGACGACCAGCGCTACCGCCGCCTGGAGCGGCTGTTCGGCCGGCGAGTCGGGGTGATCACCGAGTACGCAGACGACGAGCTGGAGCAGATGCCGATCAAGACCGCCCGGCTGAAGTTCGCGCCGCTCGGCGGTTCGGACACCCGTGCGGTGACCGCGTTCCACCTGGACACGGCCCGCGACGCCCGGCTGCTGGCGTTCCGCAAGTCCATCAGGGAGTACCTGGCCGCGCCGATCGGGCGCGGGGACATGGTGGTGGGAACCGCGGCGGAGATCGCCGCCACCGGCGAGGCGCCAATGCCGGCGGACCGGCTCGCCACCTGGTCCGGGCTGCCGGTGGACCCCGACGCGCCGATCCCCTGGCTGCCGGCCACCGACCTGCGCTCGGGGGCCTTGTACGGCGTCCCGGCCGCCGCCGCCTACCCGTTCTCGACCGCGAACGCGCGGCTGCTCGTGGAGCGGACACCGGCCGGCGCCGCGGCGGAACTCACCCGCGACGAGATGATCGCGAAGGGGTTGACCTCGGCTTTCGCCTACACCGCCCTGCGGGACGCAGTGCGCGGGAGGGGCGGCGTCGTGCCGGTGGACGAGGACGCCATCGCCGCGGACGAGAGCCTGGCATTCCTGGTCAAGTCCGCCCTCCGGTTCGGCTGCCCGGTGCAGCTGTACGCGCTGCCCGGCGCGGCCCCGGCGCACGCCGTCCTGGCCGTCGCCGACGAGGACGGCGACGCCGCGCCGTCATGGTCGATCGCCGGCGGGCTGTCCTTCGCGTCGGCCGCCCGCGACGTGCTGTGCGACGTGGTCGGCACCCTGCAGGCGCAGCACTTCGAGGGGTCGGCGCCGGACCTGGGCGCCCCTTTGATCGCCGATTTCGATCCCCGGGCCGGCCTTCCCCTGGCCGCCGAGACGAGCCGCCCGTCCGACGAGCAGGCCACCGTACCGGCCATGCTCGACGCGCTCAACCGGCGAGGCGAGACAGCGCTGCTGGTGGACACCATGACGCCGGACCTGCTGACGGCGGAGGCCCTGGTCACCGGGGTGGTCCTGATCGGTACGCCAGGGTCCGGACGGTAGAACACCACCCACGTCCCGGAGAGGAAGCCAGCCATGCAGGAACTCGCTCGTGAGTTCGCGGTCCTGGATCTCGGGACCTTCGAGATCGAGGAGATCGCGGACCTGGGCTCCGCGTTCGCCAGCGTCGCAGAGGTACCGGCGGACGGCGGCTGCAGCACATCCAGCTGCTGCAGCTGCAGCACCTCAAGTTGCTGCAGTTGCAGCTGCAGCGACACCAGTTGCAGCAGCAGCAGCTGCAGCGCCAGCAGCTGCTACTAGTCGCGGCGACACCAGCTGATCCCCCCGATTACATCCGGCGGAGATCGCCCGCCGGGTCCGATCCGAGAAGTGAACGGAGGTGAAACTACTTTGAGTATCGCTCTGATGAGACAGGAGATCGCCGCTCTGGAGACGGCAACCTTCGAGGTCGAGGAGGTCGCCGATCTCGCCGCGGCGTACGCCAGCGCGGAAGTCCCCATCGGGGACGGCGGCGAATTCTCGGGTGCGACGAGCTCCAGCTGCAGCTGCTCAAGCTGCTGCAGCAGCAGCACGTCCAGCTGCTGCAGTTGCAGTTGCAGCACTACCAGCTGTGCGGAATGACCAGCTCCGGAACAGGCACGACCAGCGCATCCCCGGAGTTGCGCCTAACCATCGGTGGACATCCGCCGAGGTTCCCATCGGCGGATGTCCACCTCCCCTGAGACCACTCAGCGGAAGGAAGTGAGCAATGATCACCAAGAAGAACGAGCTAGCCGCGCTGGACATCGAGACGTTCGAGATCGAGGAGATCGCGGACCTGGACTTCGCGTACGCCAGCGCCGAAATGCCGGTCGACGGCTCCACCGCATGTGGAGTCCCGATCCTGTGCTCCACGATGTGCGACGCGTGCGCCGCCACAACGAGCTGCTCATGAACAGGACAAAGGCCGAGCTGGCCGCGCTGGAGACCGAGACCTTCGAGATCGAAGTGATCGCGGACATGGACTCCACGCTGGCCAGCGTCGAAATGCCAATCGATCCCGGCTACAGCAGCTGCACCTACTGCAGCACCTCGTGCAGCTGCTGGACCAGCACCAGCACCAGCTGCTCGTAATCCCAGGAGTCGAGAGGACACCCAAATGATCAAGATGTCGGCCGAACTGGCCGCGCTGGAGACCGAGACGTTCGAGATCACGGAGGTCGCGGACACGGACTCCATGCTCGCCAGCGCCGAACTCCCGTTCGACGGCGCCACGGCGACCACGTGCTTTTGCGCCTCCCCCCTCAGCACCGGCTTGGCGTCGTAAGGGGCGGGGCTCGTCGGCGAGCCGGCAGCCGACGGCGAAGACAGAGAGGAGGACAGATGATCAAGATGTCGGCCGAACTGGCCGCGCTGGAGAGCGAGACCTTCGAGATCGCGGAGATCGCGGACGTGGACTCCGCGTTCGCCAGCGCCGAAGTGCCGGTATTCGACGCGGCTCCCTGCAGCTGCATGTGCAGTACGGGCTGCACCCACTGGACCAGCACCAGCACCAGCTGCAGCAGCACCAGCTGATCGAGAGGAGGGAAACATGATCAACCCAAGGATCGAGCTGGCCGCGCTGGAGATCGAGACGTTCGAGATCGCGGAGATCGCGGACCTGGACTCCGCGTTCGCCAGCGCCGAGATGCCGGTCGATTCGTCATTCAGCTGCAGCGTTCCGACCTGGTGCAGCACCAGCAGCAGCTGCAGCATCGTCACCAGCTGCGGGCCGGGCTCGTAGACGGCACGCCCAGCACCTTCTGCAGCACGTCGGGCAGCTGCTGGACCAGCACCAGCACCAGCACCAGCAGCACCAGCTGTACGAGCTGCAACTGACCGGAACCCCAACGACCACCAGTGAGACGACCAGATCAGGCATCCGGCTAGAAAGCGTGAGCGATGAACGTAGTCGTGAGAAAGACTTCAACCCCGCTCGACTCGAGCCTGACCCGCCTTGCCGATCGGCTGCGCGCCCGACCTCCGTCAGCGCCCGCCGTACACCTGGGCGTCCTGGGACTGCGGAACGCACTCGGGCCGGGTGAGCGGGCCGAACCAGCCGACGGCCCGGTGATACCCGTCTGGCTAGGCACCGGCAAGGCGATGGTGGGGCCGCTCTGCGGCACCGACGGCGCCGCCTCGCCCTGCCCGCGGTGCGTGGAAAGGCGCTGGCAGGAGCTGCGCCCGATCCCAGAACGCGGCGGCCTTGAGGACGGCGGCGAGGCGTACGTGACCGGCCCGCTGCCGCAGCTCACCCCGTTCGCGGCCGATCTGATCTGTGACCTGGTCGCCTCGGTCGCCGCGGGCGAGCGGACCCCGCACGTGTACCAGGTGCGGCTGGACAGCCTCGAAATCACCCGGGCCGCCCTGCTGCCGGACTCGATGTGTCCCGCCTGCGGCACTCCCGCGCCCGACCTGCCCGAGTCCGCCACCGTCGAGCTGCCCCCGAGGATCAAGCCGGATCCCGCCGCGGTCCGGCTGCGGTCCGCGAGCGACCTGGACCTGCCGATAGACGCGCTGGTCAACCCGGTGTGCGGAATGCTGGGCGGGATCGCGTTCCGGGACTTCTACGGCACGGCCACCGCCCCCGTGACCGGCGCCTTCAAGATCCGTAGCAGGTGGCGGCTGCACGAAGGCTACTGGAGCGGCCACGCGTCGAGCTACGGGGCCAGCGAGCGGTACGCCGTACTCGAAGGCCTGGAACGGCACGCGGGAGTCATGGCCCGGGGCAAAGCCGTCACCGTCTACGACACCTACGCCAACCTCGCGCCCGACGCGCTCGACCCGAGCGGCCTCGGCTACCACGCCGATATGTACCAGGGCAATACCGTCTACGAGCAGTTCTCCCCCGACCTGCCGATGCACTGGGTCTGGGGCTACTCGCTGCGGGACAAGCGCGAAGTGCTCGTCCCCGAGCAGCTCGTCTACTACCTCGACCAGCGCGCGGACGAGCGGCTGTTCGTCCAGGAGTGCTCCAACGGATGCGCCAGCGGCGCCTGCCTCGAAGAGGCCATCCTGTACGGCCTGCTCGAACTGATCGAACGCGACGCCTTCCTGCTGTCCTGGTTCGGCAAGGCCAGGATGGCCGAGATAGACCCGGCCAGCTGCGCCAACCTGACCGTCCAGCTGATGATCGACCGGGTCGGGCTGCAGGGCTACGACCTGCGGCTGTTCGACACCCGGGTGGACCTGCCGGTGCCCGCGATCACCGCGGTCGCGGTCCGCAGGGACGGCGGTCTGGGCACCATCTGCCTGGCCGCGGGCGCCAGCCTCGACCCGCTGGACGCGGTGCGCGCCGCCGTGTGCGAGACCGCCTCGTACGTGCCGAGCTTCCCCACGCGGGTCGAGCAGAAGCTGGACGAAGCGCGGGAGATGGCCGCCGACTACTGGAAGGTGACCGAGCTCACCCACCACTCCCTGCTCTACGGCCTGCCGGAGATGGCCGACAAGAGTGACTTCTTCCTGAAGGACGCGCCGATGCGCTCGCTCGACGAGCTGCACGCGGACTGGACCCGGCAGCGACCCCTGACCGACAACCTCAGCGACGACGTCCGCTACCTGGTGGACCTGATCGCCGGCATCGGCAGCGACGTCATCGTGGTCGAGCAGACCTCCCCCGAACAGGCCGCCCTCGGCCTGCGCACGGCCTGCGTGATCACACCAGGCCTGGTGCCCATCGACTTCGGCTGGGCCCGCCAGCGCGTGCTGCACCACCCGCGGCTTGACGCCTTCGTGGCGCGCGGCCAGAACGGCCCCGACCAGCTCGGCGCCACCGGGCGCCACCTGTGCCCGCACCCATTTCCCTAAAGAGTTTCCCCAAAGGGGTGGACCGATGGTCAACAGTGACATCGCGCTGATCCGCGACTACGCCGAAGCCGTGTTCCGCCGTGGCCGCGAGCCGATGGAACCCTTCAACTTCCAGCCGGACTGGGACGACGGACCCTCGAAGATCAAAACGTACGGCGACGTGATCACCATGCCGCTGCCGCACGATCACCCGCCGCTGCGGCCGCTCGCCGCGACCGCCACCCTGCCGGACACCGAGGGCCCCTGGTCGTTCACCTCGCTCGCCACCCTGCTGCGGATGTCGTACAGCACGCTGTGCCGGCGCCTGGAACCGAACTGGAACCAGGACACGCTGGCCCGGGTGGGCTACGACCACGCGGTCTGGGGTCGCGGCACCGCGTCCGGCGGCGGGCTCTACCCGCTGGAGATCTACTGGGTGTCCGGCGCCACCGGCCCGCTGCTGCCCGGTGTCTACCACTACGTCACCGGCAGCCACGCCCTGGAGCGGCTGCTCGTCGGCGACCTGACCGAGCGCGTCCGGGCGGCGACCGGGCACCATCCCAGCGCCTGCGAGACCGACCAGTTCCTGCTGATCTCGGTGAAGTTCTGGAAGAACGCCTTCAAGTACAACAGCTTCGCCTACCACGTCGTCACCCAGGACGTGGGCGCCCTGCTGACCTCCTGGGAGCTGATCGCGCGGGCGCTGCGGATGCCGCTGCGGCGCGTCATGTGGTTCGCCGACCGCGCGCTGAACGACCTGCTCGGCCTGGACACGCTGGGCGAGAGCGTGCTCGCCGTGGTCCCGCTGCCGTGGGCCGGCCCCGGTCCGGATCGTGTCCTGAACGACGCCGCCCCCAGGGTGACGAAGCCCGCGTTCGAGCGGTCCCGGACCGTGATCAGCTTCCCCACGGTGGAGAAGGTGCACCTGGCCGCCCTGGTGGACGCCGGGGAGGCCCGGCCGGATCCCGAGGTGGCCAGGTCCGCCGCGCCACCCGCCGCCCCGCCTGCCGCGCGGCCGCAGGAGGTCCCGCTGCCGCCGCCGGTGGAGCTGGGGATGGACCTCGGCGAGGCGCTGGCCAAGCGGCGGTCCGCCTTCGGCGGCTTCGCCGCGGCCCCGCCGCTGACCGCCGCCGAGCTGGGCGGCGTGCTGCGCATGGCCACCGCGGCCCGGCACTACCGCGCCGACATCCACCCCGCCGCCGATCCCGGCCCGCTGACCCGCCTGTTCGTCATGGTCCACCGGGTGGCCGGGGTGCCCACGGGCGGATACGTCTACCTGCCCGAGCGCCACGCCCTCGACCCGGTCGAGATCGACCCGGACGTGCGCGAGCACATGCCGAGCTTCCTGCAAGGCAGCTACTTCCTCACCAACTACAACCTGGACCGGGTGGGCGCGGTGGTGGCCATCACCGCCCGGCTGGATCCCGCGCTGGCGGCGTTCGGCAAGCGCGGCTACCGGATACTCAACGCCGAGGTCGGCGGGCTGGCGCAGGCCGGCTACCTGGCGGCCACCGCGGCCGGGGTGAGCTGCGGCGCCGTGCTCGGGCTCGACAACGTCACCTACAACGGCGTCTTCCACCTGGACGGCACCGACGAGCGCACCTTCCTCTTCCTGCTGCTCGGCCGCGGGCGTACCGCCTCCGCCGAGCTGGATTACCGGCTCTAGGAGCGGACGCATGACGATCACCGAGTCGAAACGTACCGAGCCCGTCGTCGACTGGCACCAGCCGCCGGCCTTCCTGCTCCGCGTCGGGGGACTGCCGTTCGACGCGGCCGTCTCGCTCCGGTCGCCGCGGGCCTGCGCGTGGGCCGAGGAGATCCTGGACGCCGAGCGGGACCTGCGGCTGCGGGCCGAGCGCATCTCCGACACGCTCGGGCACGCCGTCGCCCGCCACCGGGAGAACCAGGCGCTCCGCCGCGACCTGGTCAACATCCGGCGGGACGTGTTCAACCTGCGTGTCCCCGACGCCACGGCCCGGGACCGGGTCGCCGCCACGCTGGACCCGCCCACCCGGCAGGAGATCGACGCCTGGTGCGCGGCCAGGAACAGGTACGCCGCCTTGCAGGAGGCCGGTGCCGCCCTGGCCGGAGCGGAGGTCGCCGAAGGCCGCGAGGTGCTCCGCGCGCTGGCGGTGGACCCGACCCTGCGGGCCGGCATCCTGCTCTCCTCCCCTTCGCTCGACCGCTACCTGCCGACCTACCTCAACGCCACCCCCGGGCCGCTCGGCAAGCGGGCCCGCCGGATCGAGCGGTCCCTGCTGGAGTACCTGTATCGGGCCTCGGCCAAGACCAGCCCGTTCAGCACCCTGACCACGGTGACCCTGGGCCGGATAGAGCCCGGGGCAGGCCAGGCGCTGCGGCTCGACCTCGGCGGCGGGAACCAGCGCAGCAAGGTCCGGCTCAACATCGGCATCCTGTCGCAGCTCTCCACGCTACTCCTCGCCGACCAGGCCATGTCCGCGGACCTGCCGGTGCTGGCGACCGCCGGCTGGGAGGTGTCCGGCGAGCGGATCCGCTACCTGCGGCGGCGCGCGCTGGCCGGGCGGAACGACGACGAGGACGCGCCGATGGCGATGGACACCGTGCGCGAGTCGCTGTTCTACCTGCCCAGCGGGCAGCTCCTCGCCGAGGTGCTGGACCTGGTCGGCGACGGCCCGCCGCGCCGGCTCGGCGAGGTCGCCGATCGCGTCGCCACCGGTCCGGAACGCCCGCGCGACGAGGTGGAGCGGTTCCTGCGGCACCTGATCAGGGTCGGGCTGCTGGTGGTGCCCAACCTGCAGATCGACATCCACGACCCGGACCCGTTCGCCAGCTACCGGGCCGGCATGGCCGCGCTGGACCGGCCGTGGGCGAGCGAGCTGGCCGAACGGCTGGACGGGGTCGCCGCCACCATCAGGTCGTACCCGAGCCGGGGCCTGGCCGGACGGCGGGCGGCGCTGGACGAGATCCGCGACGGGCTGCAGGACGCGCAGCAGCGGATCGCGCCGGCACCGCCGCAGGTGCCGCGCACTCTGGTGTACGAGGACGCCACCCTGGACCGCGGGCAGGCCGTCGCCGACCGGGACGTCTGGCGCGACCGGCTGCAGCCGGACCTGGAGGACCTGGCCCAGGTGTTCCCGCTGTTCAACATGATGCTGCCGCGCCGGCTGGTCACCAAGGGCTTCTTCCGCGCCCGGTACGGCACCGGCGCCCGCCACGACGACTTCCTCACCTTCGCCCACGAGTTCCAGCGGGACTTCTTCGACAGCTACAGCAAGGGGCTGATGCGCTGGCGCGGACCCGCGGGCAGCGACCGGCTGCGCCGCCAGCGCAACCCGCTCCGGATGCCGGAGATCGACGCGCTCGACGACGCCAAGCGGTACCTGGCCGAGGGCGTCAGCGACCTGCACGCGGCGCTGCCGCCCGGCGCGGAGGAGCTGGAGCTGCCGGCCGGCCTGCTCCGCGAGGCCGGCGCCCGGACCCCCGCCACGCCCAGCCTGCTGGAACCCTGGTCGTTCTTCCTGCAACTGGCCGACCGGGGCCCCGGCGAGGTCCCGCTGGCCGTGCTGAACCGGGTCTACAGCGGCCTCACCCTGCTGTTCTCCCGGTTCACCCACCTGTTCACCGACGGATCGCTGGACAGCACCCTGCGGCGTACCCTGCTGGAACTGCAGCCGAAGGGCGCCGTCTTCGCCGAGCTGCAGGGCGGCTACGCCGCGAGCAATCTCAACCTGCATTCCGCGGTGCTGCCGTACGAGCTGGTCTGCCCGGGGGACCGCAGCCGGCGCGACCCGGAGGCGCAGATCCCGATGGAGGACCTGTTCCTGGTCGACGACCGGGAGCAGGACCGGCTGGTGCTGCGCTCGAAGCGGCTCGGGGTCGAGGTCATCCCGGTGTATCTCGGGTTCCTGATGCCGATGGCGCTGCCGGAGGTGCAGCAGGTGCTGCTGAACCTGTCCTACACCGGAATGGCGATGCTCGACCTGTGGATCGGCACCCAGGTGCCGGTGCCGGACCGGACCATCGCCGGATATCCGCGGATCCGCTACGGCAACGTGGTAGTGCAGCGCCGGATGTGGAAGATGCACCCGTCGTACCTGCCGCTGCGCGAGCCCCGCCAGCCCGACCACGAGTGGTTCCTGGCCTGGCGGCGCTGGCAGCGGGACAACGGCGTGCCGTCCCGGGTGTTCGTCAACCCGTACGGCGGGATGCCTACCAGCGACGCCGCGGACGCCGATGTGGACGCGGGCCAGCCCGCGACCAGGCGGCGGTTCGGCGACTACAAGCCGCTCTACACCGACTTCGAGAGCCACTTCTCGCTGTCCCTGCTGGACTCGGTGATCCGGCAGGCCGACCAGCGCCTGATCATGACCGAGATGTTGCCCGACGAGAACCAGCTGGTGGCCCGCGACGGCGCCGCCCGCTACGTCAGCGAGCTCACCATGGAGCTCGCCGGGGTGAGGAGGAACCGGTGAACCGCGACCCGAAGTGGATCTCCCTGCACATCTTCTACAGCAGCAACTCCGACCCGATGCTGGTGGAGTGCGTGGCGCCGCTCATCCAGCGGCTGCGGGACAAGCAGCTGATCCAGCGCTACTTCTTCATCAAGTACTGGCTGGAGGGCCCGCACGTGCGGCTGCGGCTGCGACCGGCCCCCGGGGTGCCCGCCGAGGCGGTACGCGCCGAGGTGGAACCCGAGGTGGACGCCTTCCTGGCCCGCCGCCCGGCGCTGTACGAACTCGACGGCGAGGACATGGGCGACTTCTACCAGCGGATGTACGTCGCGGAGTACGGCGAGGAGGGCTGGGACGACACCTACGGCAACGACGGGATGCCCCACCGGCCCAACAACTCCCGCCACTACATCGACTACGAGCCCGAATACCACCGGTACGGCGGCCCGGACGGCATCGAGCTGGCCGAGTGGCACTTCGAGAAGTCCAGCGACACGGTGCTGCACCTGCTGGCCACCGCGAACGTGCACGTCAGGTCGGTGCTGATGGGGCTGTCGTTCCAGCTCTCCATGGCCATGTGCCTGGTGTTCCTGGAACGGCCCGACGAGGTCGCCCTCTTCCTGGAGCGGTACCGGAGCCGCTGGGAGTCCCAGTACGTCGATGGGATGGAGGATTGGCAGCGGCGCTACAAGAGCAGTTACGGCCGGATGGCGCCGGTGCTGGCCGACCGGCTCAGCCGGATCATCGCCGCCGTGCGGGACCCGGACGGCATGGGGGTTACCCCGTTCGAACGCGAGTGGATCACGCACTGCCAGGAGCTGCGCGACCGGGTGCGGAAGCTGGCCGCGGACGGGCTGCCCTTCGGCGGCGGGCCGGACCGTATGGTCGTGGACCCCGACGCGGCGCTGCGCGCCCTGCTGGGCTCGTTCGTGCACATGACCAACAACCGGCTCGGCGCCAGCATCCTGGATGAGGTCTACCTGTCCTACCTGGGCGCCCGGACGCTGAACGCGCTCGAGGCCGGCGGGAGCGCGGCGTGAGCATCGACTTGTCGGCCCGGCCCCGGATCCGCGAGGACGTGGTATTCGGGCCCGGGCTGCGGGCCGGGGACACCGCCGTCTACCACGTCAAGGACCACGCCACCGGGTGGTACTACAAGCTGGGGCCGCGCGAGCACTTCGTGCTGTCCCGGATGGACGGCGAGCACAGCCTCGACGACATCAACGCGGAGTACGTCGCGGCCTTCGGCAAGCGGCTCGGCCCGCAGAGCTGGGAGCAGATCTTCGGGCTGCTGCACCGGCGCCGGCTGCTCGGTGAGAGCGCGGATGCCGACTTAGCCGAGTTGGAGCGGCTGCGGGCGGCCGCGGCGGCGGAGACCAAGCGGTCCCGCAGCACGCTGCTGCTGAAGCGCATCCCGCTGGTGAACCCGGATCGCCTGCTCGGGCTGCTCGCGCCCCGGGCCGGGCTGCTGTTCTCGCCCAGGTTCGTGGTGCCGGTGCTGATCGCCACCTGCGGCGTGTGGGCGCTGGTGATCAGCGAGTGGAGCGAGATCTGGGGGCAGATGCGGCTGCACCGGGGCGCGCCGCTGTACCTCGCGCTGGTGATCACCACCTCCTGGGTGATCCACGGCGTGCACGAGTTCGCGCACGGGCTGACCTGCAAGCGGTACGGCGGCAGCGTGCCGGAGATCGGGGTGATGTGGCGGTTCCCGCTGCTGGCCCCGTACTGCCGGACCGATGACGTGATGCTGTTCGCGGCCCCCCGGCACCGGGTCTACACCGCGTTCGCCGGGGTGTTCGCCAGCCTCACCCTCTCGGTGCTGTTCGCCGGGCTGTGGCTGGTGACCGCCGACGGGAGCACGATGAAGGCATTCGCCGGCTCGATGGTGCTGTTCACCTCCCTCGCCTCGCTGGTGAACTTCATCCCGTTCCTCCGGCTGGACGGCTACTACATGCTCACCCACGCGCTGGGACTGGCCGACCTGCGCGTGGAGACGTACAAGTTCTGGGGGCATCTGCTGCGCCGCCATATGGCCGAGGTGCAGGGGTATAGGCGGCGAGACCTGTGGACGTACGTCGCGTACGGGGTAGGTTCCGCGCTCTTCGCCGCAGCCCTGATCGGGACGATTTTCACACTCTGGTTCACCCGGTTGAGCGGCTGGCTCGGGCCGGTCCCGGCGGCGGCGATCCTTACCGCCGAGGCAGCCTTGATCATCACTTTGATCGTGTACGCCCGCAGGAGGAAACGGTCATAGCACCTCACCATTTCCGTGGATCGGTTGACAAACCCCTGCACCGCTGGCGGTAATTGCCGAGGGACGCCGGACCTAGGGGGCAGCGCCATGGACCCGACCCTCATCGCCGCACTCATCTCCGCGGTGGCCGGTGGCGTCGCGGGCGAGGTCGGCAAGAACGCGTGGACCTCGCTCGCCTCGCTCGTGCGCCGCAGGTACGGCGACCACTCCCGCGAACTGGCCGCAGTGGAGGCCGCCAGTCCGGAGAGCGCTAGTTCGGAAACCGCGCCGGACATCTCCGGGCTCCTGGTCGAATGGGCTCGCACCGACGCGGACTTCGGCGAGGCGCTCACCACATGGGCAGCCCAGACCGCCGAGACCATCGGACAAAGTCACGACATCGCCAACACCATCAGCGGCGACGCCAGAATCCAGGGAACCGTCATCCAAGCAGGAGACGTGTTCGGATCCATCACCATCGGCCCGCACTAGAGAAGCCGCCGTGACGGAGGGCGGGCCAGTTTCGCGACCACACCCACTGGTTGGTCGCGAACTCCGGGGTCGAGGGCGATCGTCTGGAAGGACCTTTCAAGATCGCAACATTGGCTCGTATGGTCCATCCTCGCTGATTGGCCGGTAGGCGTCATCGGCCGCCGCCGCATGCAGCCCAGCGAGCAGGCCGTCTGCCAACGGCAGGCCCAGCGCCTCCCGCAGACGAGCCCGCGCCTCGTCCAAACCCAGCCAGTCGGGCCCGCGAAAGGCGTCATCCCGACGGGTACCCTCATCGATCTTCGCAAGCCACCCGCGCAACTCATCGCCCAAGGGCCGCGCAAGCGCGTCGTGCAAGCTCGGCAACCCGACCACCAACGCCAAGGCATCACGCAAATCAAACGCGATCAGGCCACCCTCCCCCTCCGAACCCGCGTACACAACCGCTCCCGAGAGCGTCAGCAGAAAGGTCCCACCAGCACCGTCCCCCGCGATCGGCGTCAGCGCTTCACCACTGGCCAGGTGCACCTGCTCGACCGGATCGTCGCGGGTCAGGTCAAATTCGAAACGTGCCAGCAGTTCAGCGAGCCAGGGCGTCGCCCTGATCTGCGCAAGGATGTCCGTCATGCAGCCATCGTAAGCATCCACCCTGACGCTTCTTTGCCACCATTCGAACTATTGCAGCAGCCCTTCGCCATGGCCCTGACCTGCGGCACAAATTTACGAGCCATGATCAAAACCCACAGAAATGTCGGCTCCAGCACTTCGCAGAGAACCTCCTTGACACAACACCGCTCACGGCAGACGATGAGCCCGAATCGCGAAACTTCAAGAAACTTGATCAAGGAGCACAACATGCGCCTTCGGTTCCTGGGAAGTAATAGCGAGCAGGGCACATGTCCCGCGGTCTACGAGACCGACCGAGGCACGATCGCCGTCCAGGGAAAGATCGTGACTGATCCCACCGCCTTGGGCGAAGCGGTTAATCTGGCTCCCGATGAAGTTCTTGTCGAGATCCCGAGGGACCTCCTGTCGTTCTTCCCACGAGGATGATCAATGCTCCTGACCGAGGCTGAGCTTGGTGATCTGCTCGCCAGCTTCTCCGTCAGCGCCTTCAGGTTCGAACTGCGTGACCGTTACAACAGCACCGTGGGTGCGGAGCCATACCGGAAGTGGCTGGCTGGCGAGTCAGACGACTATGCCTGGCATCAGTCATGGATGCAGAAGGTCAGCCAGGACACTGCGGCGGGGAAGGCATGGCAGCGCGTCCGCATCGTATCCGTGCCGGCGTCGGACTACACGCGGTACAGCATCGAGGTCGGCCGACTTAGCGTTGAGGCGGGCGAGGACATTCGCTACCTGCGCCGAGACCTGGCCAAGAGTCTCGGGCTGCGGCCGTATGATGCATGGCTGCTGGACGACTCTCGCCTGGTCTGGCTACATTTCAAAGACAGCGACGACACCTTCACCGGCGCCGAACTCGTCACAGATCCTGAGATCATCGCCCGGCACCGCTCATGGCAAGACCTCGCCTGGAAGCGAGCCCTGCCCCTCGCAGAATTTGCATCCAAGCTCGTTTCGTGAGTCGGCATCTTCTCGGGCAGCAGGCCGTTGAGGCGCTCGGCGTCCGCCTGCGCGATCTCAGACGCGACGCGGGACTGACGGGCCGCGAACTTGCGGCTGCTTGCGAATGGCCCTCGTCGAAGGTGTCGAAGCTAGAGCTGGGCAGACAGGCACCGACTGAAGCCGATGTCCGCGATTGGTGCCTGGCCTGCCGAGTCCCAAGTGAAATTGCGGATCTGATCGCCGCCGTGCGCTTTCTTAACGCTCAATACATGGACTGGCGTCGATCACTACAGACGGGGACGAAGCGCCGCCAGCAGGCCAACCTCGCAGCGTACGAGAGAGCCAGCCTTATCCGGGCATGGGAGCCAGTTGTAGTTCCGGGCCTGCTCCAAACGGCCGCGTATGCTCGTGGAATCCTATCAACGGTCATCGACTTCCACGGCATCCCTAACGATTTGGAGGAAGGTGTCCAGGCCCGCCTGGACGCTCAGGAAGCACTCGGCCATAAACGGCGGCGTTTCCTCTTCCTACTGGGTCAGAGTGCCCTGTTCACGAACGTGGGTGGCGCGACGACCATGGCCGAGCAGTTGCGGCATCTCATACAAATGGCTCGCTCGCAGCGCATCAGCCTCGGCGTCGTTCCGATGACAGCGCCGTACACGGTACCGAGGAACAACGCCTTCACAATCTACGACAGCGACTCGGTTACGGTCGCCACGTACACGGCCGAGTTAACGCTGAGGCAACAGCACGAAGTAGCGGTGTACGAGAAGGCTTTTGATCGCCTGCTCGCACTGGCAGTGCATGGCGCGGCTGCTCGGGCGTTGATCGAACAAGCTCTTGTCGATCAAGAAGAAATCTAGAGAAATATCGTTGAGGCTGAGACTGCCCGATCCTTAGTGTCGTGGCATGCCCCCCGCACGACGACGCGCCGCAGGTGTTTGTTCCCGATCAATCCCTCGTGGTCGTGGAAGCGGAGGATTCCCGGCGCGGCGGCACGAGAAGGTGTTCCTTTCGCTCCTTTCCTGGCTGCCGCTGCGGCCTCTCCTTGTCATGCACGTTCCTGGCAGTTTCCTCCGGATCAGTCACACCGAGGGGTAGGGAGATCAATGGACGTCCAGACGCGCTCTGAACGAGAGGAAGGGTTCGTAGCGCTGCCTGATGATGCCGCGCGGCTGTTCGGGCTGCTGGGGTTGCATCCCGGGGCTGATTTCTCGGTGGAGTCGGCTGCCGCGCTGGATGGCAGGCGGGTGGGGCCGGTCTTGGGCCTGTTGGAGGCGTTCGATGGGGTGGGTCTGGTCACGCGGGTGGTGCCCGGCCGGTACCAGATCGATGAGCCGTTGCGTGCCCACGCGTACGTGCGGGCCCAGCGATCCGCTACGCGGGCGGATGAGGCGCTGGTGCGTCTGGTCTGCTGGTATCTGCACGCCTGCGATTGGGCCGGGTCGGTTCTGGCCCCGTGGGAGGCCTACGACCTGGAGGAGGAGGTCCCGGCCGGGGTCACACCCAAGACC
>NZ_BLAE01000033.1 GCF_009687865.1 Acrocarpospora macrocephala | reverse complement strand
GGCCAGGCGAACCGCGCGGCCCATGTCCAGGACCTGGCCCTGGGCGTCGACCACCAGGCGGACCAGTCGTGAGGTGCGGGCGAGCCGGTGGACGTCGGAGATGGGCAGCAGCTGCCCGGTGGCGATCAGCAGCCCGGGCGCCAACCGGTCCGGCGCATGCCCACAGGTCCTGCACGCATCCCCCACCGGCCCCTCACCCGTGCCCGCGCTGTCGGCACCTGTCCCGGCTGAACCGGTGCTCGTGCTGCTGGGGCCCGTTCCGGCTGAACCGGTGCTCGTGCTGTCGGCACCGGCTCCGGCTGAACCGGTGCTCGTGCTGTCGGCACCGGCTCCGGCTGAACCCGTGCTCGTGCTGCCGGTACTCGTTACGGCTGAATTTGTGTCCGTGCTGCCTGTACCTGCCCCGGCCCAACCGGTGCTCGCGCTGCCAGCACCCGCCCCGGCCCAACCCGTGCCCGTGCTGCCTGTACCCGCTCCGGCTGAAGCCGTTCCTTCAGTGTGGCGGGGACCGGCCGCGCGGCAGGTCGAGCCGTCACCGGCCGGAGGTGTCCCGGGCCGGGTATCGCTGGAGCCAGTGGTGTCGGCGTTGGCGGTGTCGGCCGCGGCGGTGTCGGCGTGTCCGGCTGTGCTCTGCGTTGGCGGCGCCCCCGTGGCGGGCATGGTGGACGTGCCGGACGCCGCATGGGTGGGGTCGGCGTCATGCGTGGGATGGCCGGTGGTGGGATGGCCGGTGGTGTGGTCGGTGGTGGGGTGGTCCTGTGTGGGGTGGTCGTGTGCAGGGTGGTCGGTGGGGAGGGATTCGGCGCGGACCAGGACCAGCAGTTCGGTGGTGACCTTTTTGCTCAGCAGGGCTGACAGGGCGTCGGCCTGGCGGACCCGGAGTGGGCGGTCGTCGTCTTTGCCTTTCGGCCGGGCGTAGGCGGTGAGGAACTCGCGCAGGCGGGCGCCGGCCTCCCGGGGCAGCCGGAATTCCCCTTCCAGGCCGCCGGTGCTGGACGGGCGCACGAGCAGGGAACGGGTGGCGTGGTCGGTTTCGGCGTCATCCTCCAGGGTGCCGGGGTCCAGTAGCTCTCGCAGGTATCGTCCGGCTTTGAGGATTTCGGCTGGGGAGGCGTTGTCGGCTAGGTCCAGCAGGATCGGCTCGGCCAGGGCGGCCTGGGCGTCGTTGAGGTGGGTGGTGACCTGGCTGATCGCGTCGGCTGATCCTTCGGCCAGCGTGCCGGAGGCGAACCGGTCCCGGACCAGGGGCAGGCGGGCCAGCTGGGTGGCCAGCCGGATCAGGCGGGAGGCGCCTCCGCCGGTCATCCCTGCTGAGGCGCGTAGCCAGGTACCGGTGGAGGCGTGCCCGCCGCTGCCGGCACTTTTGGCCTCACCGGTGGCGTGGACGCGTCCCACCCGGGCGGCGATCGCCGAGCTCAGCCGGTCCTGGGAGAACAGCAGGTCTTCGGTCTCGCCCACGCACAACCCGGCGCTGTCGGGCAGGTCGGTCATCGCAATCCGGGAGGCGAGCTGCCGGAATTCGGCCACCAGCACCCCCGAACCCACCGACTCGCCCGAGACCTCCGCCCCCGCCGAGCGGCCGGCGTCAGCCGAGCGGCCAGGGTCGGTGGAGCGACCAGGATCGGTGGGACGACCAGAGTCGGTGGAGCGGTCGTGGAGGAACTGCTGCCGTGTGTTCTGCTGCGGAGTGTTCTGCTGCCCTGCATCGCCGTCCGCGTCGCTGTGGGCGTCGTCGGCGGAACGCTGGGGCGGGACGTAGTCAGGGTCCAGCACCGTGCCCTTCAGGAACGCGGGCAACTCGCGTCCGCCGACGCCCCCGGCACGGGAGGGATCCCGCACATCGATCGGAGAACCGAGCATGAAGGCGCCCCCCTTTCGCTCCGGCGGATCCGAACAACCACCCCCACGCTATCCAGCAGCTACGACAAAACCTGGCCCAGATCCGCGACAAAACCGCAGGTCACGCTGCCGGTGAAAAGATCTACCAACCAACCTGCCGCCAGCCGAAGAGCCAGCCGCCATGCCCGATCAGGAGCAGGACACCAACCCGCGGACCCTCAACCCGCGAAGAACGACCGGTGCAAGATCCGGACCGCCTCAGCTCCATCGATCCTCGCGATCATGCGCGGCTACGCGATCGGCGCGCTGGGCCTGCTCAACTTCACCAACATCGCCGACGAACCCACTGGGCCCGCGACGACTTTCACAACCCGCTGATCACTCTCGGTCTCACGATCTGAGAACTCCTTCAGCCCTGGATCCGCTCCTACGATGGTGCCATCGTCACTGCCATGTTCAGACAGATTATCGCCAACAATCAGGCCGGCGGCTGGCGCAAACTGAAGCGCGAAAGCTGAACGGGCGAGCAACTCCACAAACATCGTGGCATGAGAGTGCGAGGCTTGCCGCCGCCCTCTAAAATGAGATCTGTTATCCGTGGCGGTGATGCCTAACGGCTGGACGCTCCTGGAGGTGGCACGGTGAGCACCGTCACGAGTGACCGGGCAAGGCTCTTGAGAGACCTTTTGATAGCGTTGGTCAGCGGTCTGATCCTCGCTGTTGGTGGCGGCATTTACTCGGCCATGGCGTTGCCCTCGCTCACATCGTCGGTCCCCTTCTGGCTCATCATCTCCTCGACGGCGACCGTTGCCGGGACGGCATTCGCCTTCGCCCGCTATCGCAACCGCGGACGGCTTCAGGCCTTCATTCTCGTCTCAGCCTTCGCTCAGAAACACTGGGTGGCCGAACTGCTTGAGAACCTCATCAGATCGCTCGAACGTAACGGTATCGACCTGGTCCTGAAGATCCCGCCGTACGAGTATTCTGGGCATGGCCAGGTTCAGCAACTCGCCGGGATCAGAAGAAAATCGCAGTCCTTTGTCGGTGGGTTCGTGATGGCCGCCGACCGTACGGCTACTCGCGCGGATTTCGAGAGCTTCTGCCGGGACGTGAAAATCCCGATCGTCTTCATCGACTCGTCGCCCTTTGACCATGCCCGGGAATACCCGTCGAACGTGGCGTTTGTGGGCTGCGACTCAGCCGAGATCGGCGACAAGGCAGCAAAGTGGCTGGTTAAGGCCATCGGTGATCGAGGAATCGGCTCACCGGGCGTCCTCGTCATTGCGAGCACGGAGCATCCGGACCGGCAGAACGCCTTCGTCGCCCGCTTCCAGGCGGCGTTTCCATCCGCCCAGATAACCGTCAACGATCAGGCCATGTACGACCGCAAGAGATCGAGCGAGATCGTCGATCAGCACCTGGACCGGGTCGGTATCGAAGGCGGAACAGTCCACGCGATATTTTGCACCAACGACGAGATGGCGCTGGGCGCTGTCGACACGATTCAGAGGCGAGCCGCCGCCGGCAATGGCCCTGGAGACCTCGTCGTGGTCGGAGTGGATGCGACCAGGGAAGCCGTCGCCACCATCGACTCCGGCGGTACCGCCTTCCGCGCCACGGTCGTTCAGGGATCTCGGCAGGTGGCGGAACTCGCGGTAAGCACCCTCCTCAAGCTACGCGCAGGGGATCGCGTCGAGGTCGCGACAATGGTACCTACGACCATCCATCCGATCGGCAACGCATCGTCGGCCGTGCCCGGATCCCGAGTCGCGGGGAAGACCTTCCCGAGCGCACTGCACACGGGGGGCCTAGCCGGCGACGTAGCGCCCGCCCCGCCATGACCGCCGCCGCCTCGTCGTACCGTTCTCGGTCAGTTGCGCATGCCGAACAGGAACCGGGTCGGCCGGGTGCGGCGGACCAGCAGGTCGTACGCGGCGACGGTCAGGGTGAGTGAGGCCGTGACGATCGCGAGGTACTTGAGCACCATCGGAGCGTCCCAGCGGATCACGCCGTACGCGACGCTGACGACGATCGGCTGGTGCAGGATGTACAGCGGCAGGACGGCGGCGGCGAGGTAGCCGTACAGCCGCGTCCCCAGGCCGCCTCGCGGACGCGGTTCAGCGTCCGGCGTGGAATTCCGTGCCGATCGGCGGCGGTCGAGCAGGCCCAGGATCGCGACCACGCAGCACCATCCTGCCGCGCCGAACAGGACGCGGCTGCCGATCGCGAGCGCGGTCATGTCGGTGAGGGGATCCGCGCCCGGCGTCCCGCTCATGGCCAGGAAGCCTGGCGTGCCGATGGAGAAGAAGACCAGGCCGGCCACGAGGGCGAGGGTCGCGTCGCGGCGCATCGCCGTCCGGAATCGGTCGTCGGCGGCGAGCACGAAGCCGTACAGGAAGAAGAGCAGGTATGCCCAGCGGCTCCAGCCCGCGAAGGCCTCCTCCATGCCGTGCAGGGCGGTGATCAGCGCGATCGGGATGCCCGGCAGCAGCAGCACCGCGCCGCGCCGCCGCATGCTGACGGCCAGCCCGTCGCGGATCCGGTGGCCGAGGTCGCGGGGGAGCCAGCGGAGCGCCAGGGCGAGCAGCAGCGCGTACGCGAGCAGCATCTCCACGAACCACAGGTGCCCGGTCTCGAAGTGCTCGCCCGCCACGATGAACGGGAAGTCGGATAAATCCAGATGAATGTCGAAGAATCGCGGCAGGAACTGCAGGTACGACTCGTGGTACGCCGGGTCGGCCCGCAGCCGGAGCCACTGCGGCACCGGGATGATCGTGAGCGTCGCGAAGACCAGCGGGACCCCGAGCCGCAGCAGCCGCTCCGTCGCGAACCCGCCAGGGCCGCGACGGCGCAGCGAGTACCACGAGCCGAGACCGGCGACGAGGAAGAGCGTCGGCATCGCCCACACCATGCCAAGACCCGCCACGATCATGGTCGCGTCGGTGGTCTCGGCGTTCTTCACGTAGTAGTCGTCGCGTGTGTCGAACACCAGCGCCGAATGGAAGAACACCAGCCCGACCACGACGAGCGCGCGAATCGCGTCCAGTTCGGTCCGCCGCTCGGGCTGCGGCACGTGAGCCACGTCGATGTGCGCCTCCGCCATCCTGCCTCCCCCGTCGTGCCTGACAAGCTCAGTCTGGGGTTTCCCGGCGCCCTGGACCAGATCCAGGACGCCGTTTCATGCCCTCCGTGATCTTAGGCGCTCTCGTGCTGGCCTCCGCCACGTCCGCCACCCCCGTCAAGCCCCTGACTCCGGCCCAGCTGCGCGCCGCCCAGTAACGTCTCCTCATCCTGTCGCAGCGCGCTTTCCGGCGGTCACGTCCGGGAATGCCGCATCACCAAAATGTCCCCAGCCCAGCCCGGGGCCTTGCGAACCAGTCGTGCCGAGTAAACGTCTGCATGGGTGTGAAACGCCTTCTCCTGGCCGGGCTTGCTGTTGCGTTGTGTTCTGGGGCTGTGCTGACCTCAGCCTCGGCGCCGCCCCCTCGGACCGTTCGCTCCGAATGCCCCCAGCAGTGGGGCGGACGCGAACCCGGTGGCTGGGTTCCGGCTGCGGCGAAATTCGACGGCGTTGACGAGTTCCTGGTGCCGGGCATCCCGGTCGCGGCGACGATTTGCGCCTACCCGGGCGACAACACCCGGCCGGGCCGGGAGCGGCTGGCCGGTTCCCGCGTCCTGGTGGGTGGGGCCGGGGCGATGGCCAGGGACCTGGCCTATCTGCCGATCTCCGACAGGTCCGGGCTCTGCACGCTCATGGGCGGGCCCATGACCAACTACCTCATCCGGTTCGACTACCCCGGCGGCTTCGCCCTGTGGGTCGGCACGGCAGAAGAGGTCAACGCCTGCGTGGTCACGACCAACGGTACGGCGGGCAGCCGGTCCTACGTCGGAAGGTCGATCACGGCCGCGTACCGGACCGGTGCCTGGAAGCTGATCAGGCCCGAGGATCCCTGCCAAGGGGACGGCGGCAGGCGAGGGCAGGGGGAGCACATGGTTCCCGGCGAGCCCGCCTCCGTAGTGGTGTGCCGGAGCGCGAGCGGCACGAAGCCGGCCGCTATGCGGGAGCATGGCGCGGCTGAGGCCCGTAGTCTCGCCGCGGCCCTGAACGCACAGGACTCCTGGCCGACCGACCACGGTTGCCAGGGCGGCTCGGGGCTTTCCTACCGCCTGATGTTCCGCTACGCGGACGGGCCTCCCGCGAGCGTGCATCTCATCGTGGGCTGCGATCCGCCGATCGGGAACCCGCTGCTTCAGGGGGATCTGGACGACGTCGCCTATCGTCACGTGCTCCGGCTGGCGCCGCCGGAGTGACTCAGAACACCGCACACGCCTCGATCAGAACAACCGGTCGGCGGCCCACCGGGCATCGGTCGGGCCGCCACTCGGGCGTCCATGTCATGCGGATGGGCCGGTGCGGTCAGGTGGCGATCTCGGCCAGGGCCCGGTCGCGGGTGCGTACGCCGAGTCGGATGATTGCGGCTGCGATCAGCAGCAGGGCCACCATCACGAATGACGCCGGGCGGGCGCCGTAGGTGGTGAGGATCGGCAGGACCACGAACGGGGTCACGGCGCCGCCGAGGTGGCCGACGCCGTCGGCGATGGCGGAGGCGGTGCCGCGGGCGCGGGTGGGGAAGATTTCGGCGGTGTAGGTGTACGCCGGGGTTGCCATGAACGCGATGCCGAAGGAGCTGAACAGCGCGCCGATCGTCGCCACGGTCTCGCCGAGGTCGAGGCTGATCAGCAGGAGTGCGGCGGCGAACACGAGGGTGCCGATGACGACCATGGTGCGGCGTTCCATGCGTTCCACCAGGAGCACGGCCGCGACCCCCGAGATGAGTGGCATCGCCCGGGTCAGCACGCTGACCAGGACCGCGTCGGAGGTGGAGATGCCGATGCCTTCCAGGATCAGCGGGAGGTAGCTCGCGTAGCCGTACATGGCGAGATAGAAGATGAACCAGAAGCCCAGCACGATGAGCATGCGGGACAGGTACGGCGCCTTGAACAGGGCGCGGGCCGGGACGCGTCCCTCGTCCGCCGTGGTCGCCTGCTCGACGGGGGCCTCGGCGGGCACGGCGGCCCCGCCCGGCGGCAGGCCGACGCGGGACTCCATGTCGCGCACGATCTGATCGGCCTCCCCGGCGCGGCCCACCGTGACCAGCCAGCGCGGCGACTCGACCAGGGCCCGGCGATTGACCAGCGGCAGCACCAGCAGGACCAGCGCGCCGAAGGCCAGCAGCCAGCGCCAGCCGCCGGCGAAGGCCGACAGCACCGGCAAGGAGGCGAAGCCGACCAGCAGGAGCAGGACGGTGCCGACGGTGTAGAGGCGGGACAAATAGCCGCCGCGCTGGTGCTTCGACGCCATCTCGCCGATGTACGCCGAGCACAGCGCCAGCACCGCCCCCATCCCGCAGCCGGTGAGGAACCGGAAGAACGTCAGCGACCACACGTCCCACGAGAACGCGGTGAGCAGGCCACCGGCGCCGAGCGCGGCGATGGTCAGCAGGAGGCCCCGCTGGCGGCCGTGCCGGTCGGCGATGTGGCCGAACAGGTAGGCCCCGACGCAGTAGCCGACGAGGTTCCAGGTGATGGGGTAGCCCAGTTCGGCCCCGGCCAGGCCGAACTCGTCCCGCATCGCGGGCAGGGTGATGGTGAGGACGGAGATGTCGTAGTTGGCGAAGAAGAAGCAGAGCATGAGCGCGAACCAGGCGGCGCGGCTGAGGCCGACCTTCGGCATCGCGTCGATGCGGGCGTTGATGGAAGCGGCCGAGACGGACGAGTCAAGGGGGGTGTGAGACATCATCGGCTCCTTGCACAGGATGAGCCGGCTCGCGGGGTCCTCACGAGGCTCAGGCTGAGGTGGTGCGCTGAACGTAGGCGGCCCGCGCCGATGTTGACCATCGCGCATCGGCACATGTGCACGTGCGCGGAAACGCAACGTGTCAGAGCGTGAGCGGGTGCCCGGCCCACTCCTGCCGTACGGTCCCCACCAGCTCGCCGACGACGTCGTCATGGCCGGCCCGGTGGCGCGACCAGGCCACGCCCAGCAGGAACTCCAGGTCGTCGCGCAGCGGCACGACCGCGAAGGCCGGGTCGTCGAAGACGCGGGAGCTGCCGCCCTGGCGGGGGTGCAGGGTCAGGGTGAGGCCGTGGCTGCGGCGGATGTGGGCGGCCAGCAGCGCCGAGTCGTGGTCGGGCATGCGGTGGATCGAGGTGATCCCGGCGTTCTTCAGCCGTTCTATGTGGCGGTTCATCGCGGTCGGCTGCACGCCGGACGGGCCGATCGTCATGGTGCGGTCGGTGAGGTCGCGCAGGCTCAGCTCGTCCCGGCCGGCCAGCGGGTCGTCGGCGCGGGTGACCACGCAGAACGTGTAGCGGGCCACGACCAGGCTGTCCAGGTCGGGGCGGTCGAGCGGCAGGTGCACGAGGGCCAGGTCGAGCTCGCCGCGTTCGAGGCCGGGTAGCAGCTCGGCGGACGGCGCCGTGGTCACCTCGATGTCGTGGCCGGGGAAACGCTGCTCGGTGACCGCCAGGAGGCGGTCCATCACCGCGGGCGGGGACAGGTGGGTGCCGCCCACGTGCACCACGCGGCGGGCCGCCGGCGGGGCGCTGACCAGGGCTTTGAGGCCGTCGACGCGGAGCAGGACGTCGCGGACGGGGTCGAGCAGGGCCCGGCCGTCGGTGGTCAGCTCGACCTGGTGGTAGCGGCGCACGAACAGGGCGACGCCGAATTCGCGTTCGAGGTCGCGGACGGCGCGGCTGACCGGTGAGGGCGTGAGGTGCAGCCGTTCGGCGGCCCGGCCGAAATGCAGTTCCTCGGCGACGGCGACGAAACACCGGAGTTGCTGCACGTCCATAGCGGGGAGTCTGGGACGGGCGTCGCCGCACGTCAAGGCGGATGTTGCGGATCCGGCAACGACTACGTTGCGGATTTGGACGTGTTCAGAGCGAAATCGGCGTGACATTCTCTCGTCATCCACCTGGAAATCTCCCGCATTGGGGTGATCAACCATGCTTCCCCTCACCGGTGTCCGGGTCGTCGACCTGGCCGACGGCAAGGCCGAGATGTGCGGCCGGTTCCTCGCCGACCTGGGGGCCGACGTGATCAGGGTCGAGCCGCCCGGCGGGGCGCCGACCCGGAAGCGGGCGCCTCTGCACGGCGGAGTGAGCCTGTATTTCGCGACCCACAACGCCGGCAAGCGCGGGGTCACCCTGGCGCTGGACGATCCCCGGCTGCTCGATTTGGCGGCCGGGGCGGACATCCTGATCGAGACCGAACGGCCGGGCGTCCTCGACGTGCCGGCGCTGCTCGACCGGAACCCGGCCCTGGTCGTGGTGTCGATCACTGATTTCGGGCAGACCGGGCCGTACCGGGACTGGGTCGGCACCGATGGGGTTCATCTGGCCTTGGGCGGGGTGCTGTCCCGGTCGGGTATTCCCGGGCGAGCGCCGGTGCTGCCGCCGGGGCCGCTGGCGTACGAGTCGGCGGCCGTGCAGGCCGCGTGGGCGGCGCTGGTGGCGTACTACAACCGGCTCGACACCGGGGTGGGTGACCACGTCGACTGCTCGGTGTACGAGATGACCGCGCAGGTCATCGACCCCGGCTTCGGCATCGGCGGCTCGGCCACCGGCGGCGTGCCGGCCACCGCCCTGCCGCGCGGACGCCCCGCGGCGGGCAACCTGTACCCGATCTTCCCCTGCGCCGATGGGTACGTCCGGATCTGCGTGCTGGCCAGACGCCAATGGCGCGGCATGTTCGGCTGGCTCGGCGAGCCCGCGGAGTTCGCCGACCCGAAATACGACAACCTGGCCGCCAGGTTCGGCGCCTCCGAGCGGCTGCACGTGCTGATCGGCGAGCTGTTCAGGGACCAGGCGCGTGAGGAGCTGATCGCCCAGGGCCAGGAGCGCGGGGTGCCGATCGCGGCCCTGCTCGACCCGGGCGAGGTGCTGACCAGCCCGCATTTCCTGGCGCGCGGCGGTTTCGTCGACATGATGGTCGCCCCGGGGCTGGCCGGGCGGCTGCCGTCCGGGTACGTCGAGGTCAACGGGGTACGCGCCGGGCCCAGGCGCCCGGCCCCTGAGGTGGGGGAGCACAACGCGGAGGTGTTCGCGGAGACCAGGCCCGCCCCGCCCGCAAAGCGGCCGGCCCCGCCGAAACGCCGCCCCCTCGACGGGCTGCGGGTGCTCGACCTGGGCGTGATCGTGGTCGGCGCCGAACTCGGGCGGCTCCTGGCCGACCAGGGCGCCGAGGTCATAAAGATCGAGAGCCAGGCCTACCCCGACGGCAGCCGCCAGTCGCTCACCGGGGAGACCATCAGCGTCAGCTTCACCTGGGGGCACCGCAACAAGCTCAGCGCCGGGATCAACCTGCGATCCCCCGAAGGGCTGGCCCTCTTCAAACGGCTGGCCGCCGAGTCCGACGTCGTCCTGTCCAACTTCAAGCCGGGCACGCTGGAGTCCCTCGGCATCGGCTACGACGTCCTCAGCGCGCTGAACCCGCGCATCGTCATGGCCGACAGCAGCGCCCTCGGCTCGACCGGGCCGTGGAGCAGGAGAATGGGGTACGGCCCGCTCGTCCGCGCGTCGACCGGGCTGACCATGCTGTGGCGGGACCACGAGGTCGAGGCGGGGTTCTGCGACGCCATCACGATCTACCCCGACCACGTCGCCGCCCGGGTGGGCGCGGTGGGCGTGCTGGCGGCGCTGATCGAGCGGCGCCGTACCGGGAAGGGCGGCACGGTCAGCGTCGCGCAGGCCGAGACGATCCTCACCCAGTTCTCCACGAACTTCCTGCACGAGTCCCTGGCGCCCGGCTCGTTCACCGACCCGGGGGACCTGTTCCAGGGGATCTTCCCGTGCGCCGGTGACGACGAGTGGATCGTCGTCGCGGCCGAGACCGACGACCAGCGGCGCCGTCTGCGTGAGGTCGTCGGGTCCGCGGATGTCGCCGCGTGGACTTCGGTCCGACCGCCGCGCGAGTGTATGGCGGTTCTGCAGGCCGCCGGGGTGCCGGCCGGGATGATGCAGCGGGTCATCGAGTACCTGGACGATCCGCAGCTCGTCGCGCGCGGGTTCCTGCGGGAGATGCGCCAGCCGTACATCGGGCATGTGGTGCGCACCGAGAACGGGCCCGCCACGTTCCGCGGGGTGGCCGACCCCGAACTACGCCCGGCTCCCCTGGCGGGGGAGCACACCCGGGCGGTGGCCGCCAGGCTGCTCGGTCTGGCGAAACCGGAGATCCAGGCCTTGATCGAGGCCGGTGTACTGGAAGGAGCCGATCATGAGTGAGCCCGCCGCGCTCGCCGAGCGCCGTGACCACGTCATGCTGATCACCTTGAATCGCCCCGAGGCCCGCAACGCCGTCAACGCGGCGCTGACCCGGGCCGTCGGAACGGCCCTCGACGAGGCCGACGCGGATCCCTCGATCCGGGCGGTCGTGCTGACCGGGTCCGGGGACAAGGCCTTCTGCGCCGGCGCGGACCTGAAGGAGGTGGCCCGGGGCGAATTCACCACAGAGGGGATGAAACCCCACTGGGGATTCGCCGGATGTGTCACGCATCCGATCAGTAAGCCTGTCATCGCCGCCGTCAACGGGTTCGCCCTCGGCGGCGGCACCGAGATCGCCCTGTGGGCCGACCTGGTGGTGGCCGCCGAGACGGCCAGCTTCGGGCTGCCGGAGGTGAAGCGCGGCATCATCGCGGGCGCGGGCGGCGCGTTCCGGCTGGTACGGCAGTTGCCGGCCAAGGTCGCCATGGAGATCCTGCTCACCGGCGACCCCGTCCCCGCCGCCGAGGCGCTCCGGCTCGGCCTGATCAACCGGGTCGTGCCGCCGGACCAGGTGGTGCCGGCGGCGCTTGAACTGGCCGGGCGCATCTGCGCCAACGCGCCGCTGTCGGTGCAGGCCAGCAAGCGGATCGCGCGCGGGTTCTCCGAGGATGCCGCCTGGGCCCGGTCAACCGCCGAGGCGGAGCTGATCATGAAGTCGGCCGACGCGAAGGAGGGGCCGCGCGCGTTCGCCGAGAAACGCGCCCCCGTGTGGGAGGGCCGATGAGCGCCGTCATCGCCGGTCTCGGCATCACCGAGATGGGCAAGGTCTACGGGCGCACCGCGGCGGAGTTCGCCGCCGACGCGGTCCGGATGGCCGCCGCCGACGCGGGCTTGGCCGTGCCCGACATCGACGGGCTGCTGACCAACACCGGCATCAGCGGCGACGTCGGCCTGGGCCTCCAGCGGGACCTGGGCCTGCGCGACCTGCGGCTGCTGTCGGAGATCCAGGCGTACGGCTCCTCCGCCGGCGCCATGGTCCAGTACGCCGCCATGGCCGTCGGCTCCGGCATGGCCGACGTGGTGGCCTGCGTTTTCGCCGACGCCCCCCTGAAGGATCCGTCGTCCGGAGCGGGGGCCGCCTACGCGGGCGCCGGCAGGAGGCCCACCGGCTGGCAGGGCCTGGCCGCCGCCTCCGGCATCTACAGCGCGAACACGATGTACGCCCTCGCCGCCCGCCGCCACATGCGGACATACGGCACCACCAGCGAGCAGCTCGGCCACATTGCGGTCGCCCAGCGGGCCTGGGCGGTGAGGAACCCGCTGGCGCAGATGCGTGACCCGATCACGCTGGCCGACCACCAGAACTCCCGGTGGATCGCCGAGCCCTTCCACCTGCTGGACTGCTGCCTGGTCAGCAACGGCGGCGTCGCGGTCATCGTCACCTCCGCCGAGCGCGGCGCCGACCTGTCCCAGCCGGCCGTGCACATTCTCGGCTGGGGTCAGGCCCACCCCGGTTACGTCATGGGTCCCGGCAGCGAGCTCGGCCTGGTCAGCGGCGCGGCGATCTCCGGCCCGGCGGCGCTGAAGATGGCCGGCGTGACCATCGCCGACATCGACGTCGCCGAGCTGTACGACTGCTACACCTTCACCGCGCTCCTCTCGCTGGAGGATTACGGCTTCTGTGCCAAGGGCGAAGGCGGTCCCTTCGCGGCCAGCGGCGCGCTCGGTCCGGAGGGACGGCTGGCGGTCAACACCGGCGGCGGCCAGCTGTCCTCCTACTACATGTGGGGCATGACGCCGCTGTCCGAGGCCGTCATCCAGGCCCGCGGCCAGGGTGGCGAGCGCCAGGCCCCGCGCCACGATCTGGTGCTGGTCAGCGGCAACGGCGGCCTGCTGGATCACCACTCGACCCTCGTCCTCAGCCCGAATCCGCGATAGGAGCCCGCCGATGCCCGTGGGAATCGTTCAGCGCGACGCGGCCACCGCCGAGTTCTTCGACGGCGCCGCGCGTGGTGATCTGCTGATCCGCCGTTGCGACGGCTGTGGCGGCTGGGCCGCGCCGCAGGCTCGTACGTGCCCGCACTGTGCCTCGCCCGCGTTGTCGTGGACTCCGGCCGCCGGGACGGGGACGGTGGTGACCTGGGCCGTCGTGCACACCAAGGGCCTGCCGACCGTCACGGTCGGGATCGTCGAGCTCGACGAGGGGCCCTGGATGCAGCTCCAGCTCACCGGGGACCTGCCGGAGGATCTGTCCGACCTGCGCGTGCGCGTCGCCTTCGAACAGCCAGAGGGAGGCGAGGCCGTCCCCGTCTTCACCCCCGCAAGCACTCAGTAAGGGCTCGGCGGCGTCTGCTGCGGGTACTGCTCGCCGGGGTATTGCTGGCTGGGGTATTGCTGGCCGGGGTACTGCGGGTTGGGGTATTGCTGGCCGGGGTATTGCGAGCCCGGGTACTGCTGGCCGGGATACTGCGGACCGGGGTACATCGGGGCGGGGCGCGGCTGGGACTGCAGGGCGGTGATCTTGTTGACCACCACGAAGGCCAGCGTTCCCGCCACCAGCGTCAGCGGGAACAGCACGACCTCCAGCTCGGCGGCGGTCCGCAGCTCCTCCAGCTCCTCACCCCTGAGCAGCAGCCGGCCCACGAGGTTCGACCCGAAGACCGACAGCAACCAGACGATCCACCATGTCATCGCCAGCCCGCCGGGCCGGCGCTGCTGCGGGTCGGAGGCCGTCCAGATGTCATCGATGATCTGCTTGGGGAACCAGAACGACACGATCGGCACGAACCACCCGAAGATCAGCCAGGGCCGGGCGCGCCGCTGCGGCACCATCGGTGCCAGCGCCTCGGCGTTGGCGCGGACCCGGAACAGCCAGATCCAGTAGCAGACGCCGGCGATCAGGAAGGTGGCCGTCTGGAGCAGGCCGGTGGCGCCGTACAAGGTGTCGTTGTCGTCAACGGCCTGCAGGTCGATGCTCAGCGGGTTCTCGATCACGTCAGTGATGATCGAGACGCGCTGCAGGCTGACCACGGCGGCGATCGTCTCGACCATCAGGTTGATCAGGATCACGACGGTCACGGTCACCGCCAGGCCGCGCGCGGGCCTGACCGGTGCCGGGGGAGGGGGAAACATGCGAACCTCGGGATTCCGGAGATAAAGAGCGCATAAAACTACCATCGGAATCCCCGGCCGCCGGAACATTTATTTCGAAGGCCAAACCAAGTGGGATGGAACCCGGCGCGGGCGGCCGGTGTAAGTGGGACATGAGCCCCAAGAAGATCCCGGCCGTGATCGCCGCCGCCGTCCTGTCCGCGACCGGGTGTACGAGCTCCGCCGCGCAAGAGCCGGACCCCGCGGCCACCGCCACCGCCGCCGCGCAGGTGCGCCCCGGCCCGGAGAACTGCCCGGTGACGCTCCCCGCCAAGGGACCTTCGTCGATCCCCGAGGAGGCGCTTTTCGGCTGGGAACGCTCGCACGGCGACGGCACGCTAGCGGTGGGCGGTCTCTGGCCGAAGGGCGTGATCGAGGCCGGGCCGGACTTCGTCGAGCAGGACGGCTCGATCCGGATGAAGTTCGGCTGGTGGCGCGGCGTCCCCGGCAAGTTGGGCATCACCGGCCGCCGCCTCGACGGCCCGGCCCCGAACCTGCGCGCCGATGTACCCGTCGGCTACGAGCCGACCGGCTTCCAGGCCAGCGGCCTCTACTTCCCGACGGAAGGCTGCTGGGAGGTCACCGGCCGGCTCGGCACAACCAGCCTGGTCTTCGTCACTTATGTGACCAAGACCGCCGCTTCCACTGGCTGAGCTCTCTGCTCCGATGAGGTGATCACCCGAATCCACGAGTCGGCCCGCGGCAAGCCCTTCCTACAAGGGCGTGAGATGGAGTGGCGCGACGTGGCACAGGCGCGGCCGCGTCACTCGATCGGATCGGTGACGTTCACCTCGTACGTAGCCGAAGCCGTGTGCCCGGGCGCGGTGGCGATGATGGTGATCGTGAACCAGCCGGTGAACGCTTGCGGGCTAGCCGTCAGGGTAAGCGTGGACGCTCCCCCGCTCATCAGCACGCTCGGGTTGAACGTCGCGGTCACCCCATACGGCAGGCCGGTGACGGACATCTGGATCTTGGTGGAGCTGTTGATCGCCGTGGTTCCCACGTTGACGATCAGCGAGCCGCCGGCGGGCAGACTGCCGCCTTCCGCGTCGAGGTCGATCTGGACCTGAGGCGGGGCGGGCGGCGGCACGGCCCGGATGGCGAGCGCGTGGCTGGACGCGGCGCCGGCGGCGATGTCCAGGGCACTGTCCAGCCCGAACACCCGGACAGGTCCGGCACGGTCGATCTGGGTGCCGTCGCCCAGCTGGCCGAGCCCGTTGGCACCCCAGGCCCACACTCTGCCAGGTTCCTGCCGGGCGAGGCTGAAGGCTCCACCGGCGTCAATCCGGCTGACACCGCCGATGTGCGCCCGGTCCATATAGGGGCGGTCGATCAGGTCGCCGGTCCCCAGCTGCCCGGCCCAGTTGGCCCCCCAGGACCACACCGAGCTGTCCCAGCGCAGCGCGAGGCTGTGATCCGCACCCGCGGCCACCTGGGTGAACCCGCTGGATCCCGGCACGAGCACCGGCCGCAGGCGCCTGGTCGTGGTGTGATCGCCCAGCTGCCCGGCCACATTGTCGCCCCAGGCCCAGATCGTGCCGTCGGAGCGCAGCGCCAGGCTGTGCCCCTCGCCGCCGGCGGCGCCGATGATCCCCTTCAATCCGGGCACCGCCCGCGGATTCGGCATGAAATTCCCGTAGGTGCCGTTGCCGAGCTGGCCGAGGTCGTTCTCACCCCAGACCCAGACCGTGCCGTCCGACTTGACCGCCAGGTTGTGCGCCATGCCGGCCTCGATGTCCACGATGTTCGACAGCCCGGGCACCATCACCGGTGTCAGCTGATCGTTCCCGGTGTTGAGCTGACCCACCTGCCCCCTGTCGTTGTCGCCCCAGGCCCACACCGAGCCGTCGGCGCGCAGCGCCAGGCTGTAGCCCGCGCCCGCCTCGACCTCGCGGACGTCCGATAGCCCCGGCACCTGTCCCGGAGTCAGCCGCGGGGACGTCGTGCCGTCGCCGAGCTGCCCGGAGCTGTTGCGCCCCCAGGCCCAGACGGTACGGTCGGCCGCGATGGCCAGGCTGTGCGTCTGCCCCGCGGCGGCCCTGGTGAACCGCTGCGGAAGCGCCCCCACCTCCACGAACGTGGTCTGCGCGATCGTGGTCGTGCCGTCGCCGAGCTGGCCGTGCTTGTTCCAGCCCCAGGCCACCGCATGCGATGACGTGACCGCGGAGCCGCTCGCCTCCGCGGGCGCCGCCACCGGCACGAACGCCGACATCGCCACTATGGCGAATCCAAAACGCCGTATTGATCCCATCTCACATATTCCCCTATGCAGGTACGAAGGACCTCCATAAGGCGTGACATTCCGTTCCATGCCGTGTCACCGGCAATTCACGTTCTGCCGGTCACATAGCGGGCGGGGCTGACACCGAGGATTCGCTTGAAATGCCGGGTCAGGTGCGGCTGGTCGTAGAAACCGGCCTCCACCGCCACGGTGCTCGCCGGTAGGCCCTGAAGCAGCAGGTGACGCGCCCGATCCACGCGGCGCGAGATCAGGTACTGATGGGGAGCCATCGCGAATTCCCGGCTGAACGCACGAATCAGGTGCGTCGGGTGGCGGCCCAGCAGCCGGGCGGCCTCGTCGAGCGAAATGCCGTCGCGCACCCGCGAATCCAGCAGTTCGCGCAGCCGGCGCGCGAGCCGGGGATCAGGCGGATCATCGCACCGCACGCGCGAGAGGTGATGGAGCAATCGTTCCCGAATGAGGACCAGCCTGCTTTCGGCCTCCATTTCGTCACCGGGAGAGATCAGCGCGCCGTGCAGTCGATCGATGGAGCGGCGCAGCTCCGGATCCACGACAGCCGGATGGTCGACCGCGGGACCGATCAGCTCCTCGCCGAGTTCGGCTCGGTCGAGGTAGAGCACCCGCTTCCGGAAGCCGTGCGCATCGGCGGCCCGCCCGTTGTGCGGCACGTACGGCGGAAGCAGCGTCACCAGCTTGCTCAGCGCGGCATGCTCATGCCGGTCCAGGTCGTAGCGGACCGCGCCGTCGTCGATGATCAGCACCGTCCAGGAGTCGTGGACGTGCATGGGATAGGCGTGCTCGGTGAATCGCGCGTGCAGGACCTCCGCGATCCCGCTGACCGCCGGCCGCCACGCTTTGACGAGCTCGCGTTCGGCCGCCATGCCAGGATCGTACAAGACCGGTCGCGGGCGAGTCCGGCAGCGTCCACCCATGGAACAACGACCTGAGACCGTCCGCTTCGACACCAAGATCGCCGTCCTGCTCCGGGACGACCTTCTGGTGTGGCAGCGGCTGAACGTGGCGACCTTCCTGGTCAGCGGGCTGGGCTCCGCCGTACCCGAGGTGATCGGCGAGCCCTATCGCGATGCCGACGACAGCACCTACCTGCCGATGTTCCGGCAGCCGGTGCTCGTGTTCGAGGCATCCAAGGAACAGCTGTCCACAGCCCACAGCAGGGCCCTCACCCGCGATCTCCCGCTGGCCGTCTTCACCTCCGACCTGTTCGCCACCGGCCATGACCGCGACAACCGCGCGGCGGTCCGCGCGGTCAGGACCAGCGCCCTCGATCTCGTCGGGATCGCCGTGTACGGCCCTCGCAACGCGGTGGACCGCGTGAGCAAAGGCGCGCAGATGCATCCTTAGTCGGGGCGGCCGAGCCAGAACCACATGTGGAAGTCGCCGCCCGCCCTGCCGTCGCCCGACGGGAACCTGGTCTCGACGTGGTCGCCGCCCGGCAGGCCGAACGCGTCGCCGTCCAGGAACATCACCGGCTCCTCCCTGGGACCCCAGATGTAGCCGCCCTTCAGCGTCAGCCTGCACAGCAGCTGGTTGACCTGCCCATGCGTCTGCGCCTGCACCGTCTGCAGCAGCGCCTCCGCGATCCACTGCCGCACCGGCGTGGCCGGTTGCGCGGACGGCACCCAGAAGATCTCGTTGTTGTCGGCGTTGACGTCGGCGGCCAGGGTCAGCGGGGTGAAGCCGATGATCGACGACCCGCGCACCCGCCACAGGTCGCGGTCCACGTTGTTGGCAGGCCAGGGCAGGTCGACCGTGACCACGCAGACCGGGTTCACGCGGCCGTTCTTGTTGCGGACGCTGTCCTGGAAGAGCCGCTCGTCGCAGGCGATCCTGATGCCGCCGGCGAGCTGCTCGGGCTCCACGAAGGAGTCGTTGACCAGCGGCGCGCCGCTGAGGAAGGACACCCCCTTGACCCGGATCGCCCGGTCCTCGCCGCGCGTGCCGCACAGCAGGTCGATCGCCTGCTGCACGGTGGTGGCCCCGGCCAGGTTCTGGCAGGCGGCCGGGTCGTAGGAGACGTCGGCGGCGGTGATCGCGGTGAGCGGCGGGAACTGCGGGCGGCAGTCCAGCGGCGCAGCGTCGAACATGCCGCCGGTGACGGAGACGACGGCCAGCGCGCAGTAGTGGTGCGCCGTGCCATGGCGGGTCTCGAAGACCGGGGCGCCGCCCGCGTCACGTGGCCACTCGACCTTGCCGGTGGCGGTACGGGCGGGGATCAGCCAGTGATCCCCCGCGGCGAAGCCGCCGCCGTCGATCTCGACCTGGACGCCGTCCTCCACCTCGGTGGGGGTGCCCGCGGTCAGGGCGAGGCGGCCGTCCCACCGGCGCAGGGTCGGGTTGGCGCCGGTGGCCAGGCTCAGCCCGTCGGGGTTCGTGACGGTGATCGACGCGCCGCTCACCCTGCTCACCTCGAACAGCGCGCCGCTCTGCCCGTTCAGCGCCCGCTCCTCGTCGCTCAGCTCGACCCAGCGGGCGGCGGCGAAGCCGAGCACGTCATCACGGCCCGCGTCCTCGACGACGATGGTGAGCGTGGCGGTGTCGACGGCCAGCACGCGGGAGACGACGCTGCCGTTGTCGCGCGACCACTTGACCACCGGCTCGGCCGCGGGATCGTGGACCTCGACCCGGTAGAGCTGGTTCTCCAGCCGCCGGTAGCCGCCCCCGGCGGGCACCAGGCAGTCGCCGCCGCCCGCCGGTACCTTGACCTCCTGGGCGCGCAGCCGCCCGGTCGGGGCCGCCGGGGGTTCGAAGGCGGCGCAGGACCTGGCGGCGACCGGCGCCAGCCGTACCTGCCACACCACGCGGGTGCGGGTCGCGGTGTCGGGGCCGCCGAGCGCGCTCTCCGCCATCGGCGGGAAGCTCGCGCCGTACTGGTCGACCGCGGTGAGGTGGCGCTCCCACACGTCCAGGTAGACCGCGTACTGGCCGTCGGCGGCCGGCAGCGGAGGGCCGGGCAGATCGGGCTGCTCGGTGTAGCGGGTGCTCGCTTCGTTCTCGCACAGGATGCCGTCCACGTAGCAGCGCCCCGGCGCGATCCGCAGGTCCTTGGCGCCCGCCTCGACCGTGACCAGGAAGCCGCCCTCGCCTTTCGGCGTGCCGCACCTGCCCACCACGTCGGCGTTCGCCGTCCGGCCGGCGTGCTGGGCCAGGTCGGCCTGCTCGTTCCACTCGGCGTCCAGCAGGACCCGGCCCTGCTGGAGGCGGACCCCGCTGTAGTGGTTGGCCGGGCGGTACGTCGACCGGCTGAAGTCACCCTTCACCGCGCTCCTCCCATCGGGGCGAAGAAGATGCCCGCTTCCAGGCCGAAGCGGAGATACTCGTCGAAGGCCAGCCGCAGGTTGCGAAGCCTCCGGGGCACCTGAGTGAAGCGCCAGACGCCCATCTCGGTCTCGCCCTCGCCGCCCTCGGCGATCGCCGCCGGGCAGGCGACCGCCAGGACGGCGGAGCCGGGATGGCCGAAGGCGGCCGAGACGAACACCGGCGCCCGATCATCCACGCAGCGGAAGCGCCGGGGGGACGTCGACGTGGCGGGCAGGGCGCTGAACCTGACACATCCCACCTGGCGCCGCTCGACGGTGACCTTCCCGGTGAAGATCGAGCTGGTCGCCTCCAGGGTCCTGGCGGTCGTCGCCCCGAGGACGGTGCTGCTGTCGACGGTCAGGTCGCGGGCGGTCAGGTCGCCGTGGATCAGGCACTCGGTGAGCGCGAGCGGCGCGGTCCCCGGGTCGAGGCGCCCGGCGATCGTGCGCTCCAGCCTCACCGCCAGGCCGGGGTTGTCCTCGCAGGTCAGCACGGTGGACGCAGGGGAGAGCGTGCAGTGCGCCAGGTGCAGCATCCGGATCCCGCCGGCCTTGATCACCAGGCTGCCCTCGAACAGCACGCCGACGAAGGCCAGCGCGCCCTCGCCGACCCCCTCGATCCGCCCGCGCAGGTGCGCGCGGACCAGCCGCGGCGCGACCCGCCCCGGCCTGCGCTCGCCGCCCTCCTCCACCGGCCAGCCGCCGGAGACGATCACGAGCGTGCTGCCTCTGGGCACCCGGATGCGGGTCGCCTGGTTCTTCAGGTCCTCGGTCAGGGTGCGGCTGTCCATCAGCACGATCACGCCGCGGGTGCCGGGCGGCTGCTGGTTCCAGTCCTTGACGGCGTCGGCGAGGGTCGCCTTGATGCGCGGCTCATCGGCCGGCGGGGCGGCGGTCACCCCGGCCTGCCAGGTGACGCCGTCGAGGTGGGGGGCCAGCCAGGGGCGCTTGTCGTAGGGGCCGCCGCCCAGGTCGCCGGTGGCGCCGTACCGGAAGGACGAGGTCACCGGGGCGGCCGGAGGGGTGGCGAAGGCGACGCGCCCGAGCAGCGGGTCGAGCGCGACCTTGCCGGGGGGCGCCTGATGCGCCCAGCCGCCCGCGGAGTCCGCCAGGGCGCACACCACGATCGAGCCCCGGGGCACCACCGACCCGCCCACGATCACCACCACGTCCGCCGGGTCGGCGGCGTCGCCGTAGCGCGACTCCAGGTCGTGGTGGAGGGCGAGTCTGGACAGGCCGTGCAGAGCGAGGTCGCCGCCCAGCGGGTCGAGGGTGAAGCGGGTGGCGTCGACCTGCCGCGCGCTGACCCCGGTCAGCGGGTAGGCCTGCACCCGGTGCAGGATCAGGCCGACGTTGGCCAGGCCGTACCTGCCGCGGCCGCTGTCGATGTGCCGCACCTCGGCGGTGTGCGCGAGGTTCTGCTGTTTCTCGAGCGCGTAGGCGCTGCGCAGGTCGGCGGTGGCCCGCGCGTGCGGCCTGGGGTGGTTGACGTGCTGGGTGGCCGCCAGCAGCTCGAAGTACTCCACCGCCTCGGCGGGCCAGCCGGTCAGGTCGCGGGCGAGCTGTTCCAGCACCGCGGCGGTGCCCTTGCGGCGGCGATAGCCCAGCGTGTTGGCCACATAGCCGCGGGTGCTGAAGGTCCCGTCGTCGGGCGGGAGCAGCCCGCGCACGCCGAGCAGGTCCCCCAGGTACGGCACCAGCCGCTCCTGGCAGGTTTCGATGAACCAGTCGTCGTACAGCCTGCCGATGTCGGCCTCGACCGCCCTGACCTCGCGCTCGATCACGGCCAGCAGCGCCCGCAGCGGCTCGCCCCGCTCGCGGTCGCGCAGCCGGTAGAGCGCGGGCAGCAGGTCGTACAGCTCGCTCATGTCAGGCTCTCCTGCGGTATCGGGGCCAGGGTGATGCCCAGCGGGTTGACCAGGAGCAGCTGGGCCAGCCCCGACGGCTCCGCCTCCTCCTGCGCCCACGCCACCGTCTCGGCGGCCAGCAGGTCGCCGGGCGGGAGCGAGGGCGGCCGGTCGAAGTGGTGCAGGGCGTCCAGATCGACGAAGATCACGCCAGGGGTGCGCTGGATGGTCGTGATGACCTCGGTGGTGGTGACCGGCTGTCCGAAGGAGCGCCGCTCGAAGGAGAAGGCGGCGGTCAGCGCCGCCCGCACCGCCGCCTCGACCTCGGCGTGGACGCGGCGCGGGTCGGCCAGCAGGCGGGCGCTCAGGTTGAAGTACAGCGGTTGGTAGGTGTCCAGGCGCAGCCGCAGGGACGGCTCGGCGACCGCGGACAGCGCGGCCGCGAGGTTCACGCGCAGCGGGGAGTCCGGCCCGGTCCGGTGATCGGCCAGGGCGCCGCCGGGCTTGGGCGCGGACGCGGCGACGGTCAGGTGGATCCACGGCGAGCCGCGCCGGGTCAGCGCGGTCGCGCCGCACTTGCCGACGCCGGCGAAGGCGCGGCAGAAATCCTCGGCGTCGCGCAGCGACACGACGCGTTCCATGGTCAGCACGGTGAGCGGGGCGTTGCGGCGGGCCTCCTCCCGCGGTTCCGGATCGGCGGCGCCGGAGGCGGGCAGCGGGTTGCTCACCTCGCGCACGCCGAGCGGCCGGGTCATGAGCAGCGTCAGCGATCCGGCGGGGACCATGCCGGCCCGGCCGATGCCGCTGCGGTAGGCGGCGACCACGTTCTCCACGCCGGTGGGCAACCGGGCGCCCTGCTCGCCGTCGCCGAAGATGATGGCGACCGATCCGTCGTCGGCCTGCCGTACCAGGTAGACCTCGTCCGCGCGGCCGGCGCCGTACAGGCGGGGCGTCTCGCGCCAGGCGACGCCGTCGACCCGGACCACCAGGGAGCTGTCCGCGCCGCTCGGCGCGGCGGAGGGGGTGTGGGTGAGCGGCGGCCTGCGTGGCGCGAAACGCTGGTTGGGCAGGCGGCCGTCGCCGCTGCCCACGACCTCGCGCACGGATTCGCCGTGGGTGGCGGCGACCACGTTGGCGGCGAGCGTGACGGTCGGGCGCAGGTACCGGTGGGTCAGCCCGGGCGCGGCCAGCAGCAGGGTGGTGAGCCCCCCGGCGTGCTCGGCTCCGGCCAGGGTGACGATCTCGCTGACGGTGGCGCCGGGCAGATCGGCGCGTTCGCCGGTGACCGCGATCGGGCGGCCCTCGGTGAGGTCGAGCACCATGCGGTCGAGGGTGAGCCTGCGCTCCTCGGCGGTGCCCCTGCCGAGCGTCGCGTCCACCGGGAGCCGGGCGAGGGTCAGCCGCTCGCTGCCGACGTGCGCGGTGGTCCTGCGGACCTTGACGGTCTCGGGCTTGTCGGTGATCCGCGCGCCGTCGGCGGCCCGGCCCAGCAGCAGGCCCGTCGCCTTGGCGCTCAGGCTGTAGCCGACCAGGGAGCTTTCCGGCGCGCCCAGCACGCGGAAGGCGGTGAACCGCTTGGTGGGTTCCTCGAAGACGGCCCAGCCGTCCGCGGTGAGGCCGGGGACGGAGCGTTCGAGGAAGCAGTCGGCGTCGGCGTAGGTGGTCTCGGTCTTCAGCGAGTTCTGCCAGATCGACAGGCCGGCGTCCCAGTCGTCGAAGGGGGTGCGCGCGGTCTCGGTGAGGCTGCGGAAGGCGGGGGCGTTGTGCCCGAAGAAGCCCACGCTGGCGCGCAGCGCGAACAGGCCGGGGTCGGCGGGGCCGGCGGGCTTGGGCGCGGGGTGGCTGTGGGCCCTGGCGATGTAGCCGAGCGTGCCGGCCGGGTCCCAGCCCTGCACCGACAGCCACGCCGACAGCGCGCCTTCCGACCAGGTCTGCCCGACG
Organism: Acrocarpospora macrocephala; assembly: GCF_009687865.1. GTDB lineage: Bacteria > Actinomycetota > Actinomycetes > Streptosporangiales > Streptosporangiaceae > Acrocarpospora > Acrocarpospora macrocephala. Next base: position 221,038 of record NZ_BLAE01000033.1, on the reverse strand, counting down.
ACGAGGTCGTCCACGTTCGCCGAGGTCTGCGCCTGCTTGGCGATCTGCACGGTGGGCGCGGTGAAGGCGGCAGGGCGGAAGCGGGGTGGCGGCGCGTCGGAGTCGAGCTCGATCCGCGTGCGGTCCAGCGCGACCTCCGCCTCGATCCGCCGTACGGTCCTGACCAGGGTCTGCGTGACCGATCCGCCCGCCCGGCGCCCGGCCAGCAGCAGGACGTCGCCGGGGCGCAGGTGCGTGGCGGTGCCCGCGGCGTAGACGGTGCCGACCTTGGCGGCGGCGACCGTGCCCGTGGCGGGCAGCGCCAGGTCCAGGTCGAGCGGGAAGGTCTGGGTGACGTCCAGCGCGGAGTCCCCGCCGCCGACGAGGTAGAGCTCGCCGCCGCTGATGGCCAGCGCCTGCGGCCCGAGCGCGCGCGGCCGCAGCTGGTTCCACTCGGCCCGGGCGGCCAGGTCGGCGCTGGTCTCGAAGGTCTGCGGCAACTCGCCCTGACCCGGCACACTCTGCACCCGGGTTCCGCCGGGCACCAGGACGGTGGGCGCGTCGACCAGGAAGGTCAGGAAGGCGGTCGCCGAGACGCCCGGGTTGAGCTCGTAGCCGATGAGCCTGGCCAGCTCCAGGATGGAGCGCCGCTCGGTCGCGGTGCGCAGGAACCCCTCGCCCGCGATGCGTTCCTGGTAGAACGTGAGCACGTCGCCGATCACGGCCCAGGCGTCGAGCAGGGCGATCGCCGGATCGTCCGGCGCGCGCGTGGTCAGCCCGGCCAGCGGGCGGCTCCCGGAGAGCTCCGCCAGCATCCGGCGGAGGATCTCCGGGTGCGTGCCCGCTCGGTAGGTCAGGTCCTCGGCCATCGTCACAGCCCCCCTCGCACCGACACCGTGAGCCGCCCCCGTTCGGGATCGCCGGGGTCGTTGTCGAGCTGGGCGATCTCCAGCCGGTGGACGCGCAGGAAGCCCTGCTCGATCTCGCCGCGTGGCTCCTGGCCGTACCGATGGAACGCGTCGACGCGGGCGATCCGGTCGACTCCCGGGACCTCGGCGGCGCGCGCGAGCACCTGGCTCAGGTAGACGGGCTGGCCGAAGGTGAAGTTGTCCGGGTGGAAGAAGCGCGCGAACGCTTCGACGAGCGCCGCCTCGACGTTCTGCCTGACGTGGTGCGGGCGCGCGCAGACGGTCAGCGCCAGTTCCAGCGGCACGTAGCGGGGCCCATCGATCTCCAGGTCGTAGCCGGCCATCCGGAACGGCTCCAGGAAGCGGCGCAGCGCCGCCTCGAAGGCCGCGTCCACGGGCTGCCCGCCGCGCCGGTCGACGGTGACGAACATCGTGTGCCAGCTCCCCGTCCAGCGCCGGGTGGCCGCCGCGCGGTGCACCTCCGGGTGCCGCTGCGCCGCCGCCGCGTAGTCGGCGGCGGTCACCGCCCGCTCCTGCACCTGGAACGCCTGCGGCGCGTCGAGCTTGACCTGCCTGATCGGCTCGGGGTCCCGGCCGCCCTCCGCCGGCAGCGGGTTGGACACGGTGACCCCGGGCAGCGGCGTGACCAGCCGCGCCAGCGCCCCGGCGCCGACGTTGCCGGTCGTGCCGCCGCCGAGCCGGTGGCGGGCGGTGAAGAGGGTGCCGGGAGCGGGGGCGCGGCCGAGCACGCCGTCGCCGAAGCGCAGCACCGCCCGCCGGTCCTCCTCCATCTCCACCACGAACTCCGGCGCGAACCGGTCGCTGCGCAGCAGGTCGCGCCTGGGCTCCCAGAGCTCGCCCTCGCCGCTGAGCCGGATCGCGGGCAGCGCCGCCCGGGGATCGGTCCGCGTCTGCGTGCTCGCCGCCCCCTGCCTCTCGTACGGCACCGCGTGGGTGAGCCCGATTCCGGGCAGCTCCGGCCGGTAGACGCCCTCGACGGGCACGGGCCCCAGGGTGACGTCGACGCTCAGCCCGTGGTCGGCCAGCGCCACGTTCGCCCGCGCCACAGCCGCCCGCACGGTCCCGCCCGCCCCGTCGTCGAACTCGGCCAGGCACAGCGCGAACGGCAGCGCGTCGTCGTCGTGCCAGCGGATGTCGGTCACCTTCTCCCCGGTGAGCGGGTCCAGGCGGCCCACGGGGTCGCTCGCCAGCCGTACCGGATGGCGGTGGGTGCGGTCGGCGTCCTGCGGCAGCCCGCTCGCGCACCCGCGCACCTCCTCCAGCACCAGCACGTCACCGCGGGCCAGCCCGAGGACGGCGGCGTCGCCGAGCAGGGTGGCCCGGGTGGCGCCCACCGGCAGCGTGCACCGGCTGTCGCTCCAGGTGTGGAAGGCGATCGCGTTGCGGCTGACCGTCAGCATGGGCACGTCGTGCATGGTCTCGAAGACGACCTCGGCGTCGGCGGCGACGGCGGTCCCCCTGGGCGGGCCGGCCCGGTCGGCGTCGGTCTCGAACACCAGCCAGGCGCGGGCGCTGGCGCCTTCGTGCATGGGGTAGCCGACCAGCCGTGCGTGCCTGCGCACCGAGGGGCGGCGGCGGGCGGTGCCGAGATATGCCTCGGTGGCCACCGAGTCCTGGAAGTAGCTGAGGTGGTCGCCCGCGTAGGCGAGCAGCTCGACCAGGACGATCCCGAGGTCGGCCGGGCTGCGCTCGGTCCAGTCCGGGATGGTCTCCGACAGCCGGTCCAGCAGCAGCCTGCGGAAGCTCGCGTAATCCTTGGCCAGGTACGACAGCCGTGGCGACGGCTCAGGCGGCGGATGGCGGTGCCCTGGGACGGCGCAGTCGAGGCCGCTGTCGCAGTTGACCTTGAAGGAGAAGACGACCTCGGCCAGCGCCGGGTCGAACCCGGCGGGCGGCTCGGGATCGACCGCCGAGGTGACCAGCCGCAGCGTGTAGGCGGAGAAGTCCCCGGCTACGGCGGTGCGCAGCACGATGACCTCGGCCGCGATGGAGACGACCGCCTCCACGGCGACGCCGCGCACCCGGGTGCCCCCGTCGATGCGGAAGTTGTCCTCGGTCAGCGCGGGCAGCGGGTGCAGGAAGTGAACCGACAGTTCCCGCTGGTCGGTGGGGGAGACCTCCAGGTAGTCGATGCCGTTGATCCCGGCGGCGGCCCGCACCAGGTCGCGGCGGCGCGGGTGGCCGCACTCCTGCGGTGTCACCGGGCCACTTCCAGCCGGACCTCGGCCTGCCGCTCCGTGCCGGCGGCCACGTAGGACACCTCGACGACGAGCTGGGCGTCCGTCGCCTCGACGGTGACCGAGCGCACCTCGATCAGGTGGGCCAGGTGCTGCTGCAGCGCGCCCTGCACCAGGAACTGCAGCGCCGAGGCCAGCTCGGCGCTGTTGGGCGCGAAGACGAGCTGGCGCAGCCCGGTGCCGAAGTCGGGCCGGTTCACCCGCTCGCCCGGGCTGGTGAACACGAGTTGCTCGACGAGCTGGCGCACGTGGTCGTCCGGCCCGGCCAGCGCGGTTCGCCGCCGCTCGTCCGGATGGAACGGAAAGGCGATGTTCATTGCGCCGTCACCCGCGTCTGCGTCGCGACGACGGTGACGGGCGTGCCGTTCGGCACGCAGCTGGCCTGGCTGTCGAGCAGCAGCAGCGGCTGCTGCTCCGAGGTGACCCTGGTCGCGCCGGTCGTCCACTGCGCGGTGGCGCACGGCGTGGGCGAGCCGCCGGTGACCATCGGGCAGCCCGCCACCGTGTGCGGGGCGACGGTGGTCAGGGCCGGCGCCCCGTTGACCTTGACCCGCGGGCTGGGCGCGCCCGGCTGGGCCTGGCCACCGTGCGCGCACAGCACGGTGGCGCCGACGTGGAGCAGGTAGCCGGGCATCAGATCACGACCAGTCCGCCGTTGTTGACGTTCACCGACGGCCCGGTCAGCACCAGGCTGGCGCCCTTGCCGTTCTGCAGGTAGATGCCGGTGTCGTTGACGATGATCGTGGCGCCGGTCGCGCTCCTGAGCATGATCCCTCCCGTCGGTCCCGGCAGGTCGCTGATCACCAGGGTGTTCTGGCCCGAGGTCTGCACGACCACGCTCGGGCTGGCCGGGTTGCCCGCCAGCGCCTGCGCGGGCACCTCGGCCGCCGAGCCCCAGTAGCACCCCGACCAGATGGGGAAGTCGGGGTCGCCCTGTTCGAACTCGATCCACACCCCCGAGCCGACCTGCGGCAGGACGTAGACGCCCATCTGCTTGCCGGCGATCGGCAGGCAGGGCAACGCCCAGCTGGTCGGGATCGTGCCGGAGACGTCGGGCACGACCGCCTGGATGCGGCCGCGCTGCTCGGGGTCGGTGTTGCTGAACACCGTGCCCCGGTACTTGCCGTAGAACGTGCGATCCGGCATCGCCCCTCCTCCTAGACCGGGACCCGCGGCAGCGTGGGCAGCAGCCCGTTGCGGGTGAGCTTGAACTCCTGCTTGTACTCGCCACGCTTGATCTTGTGCGTGACCTGCTGCACGAAGTGCAGTCCGTCGAAGGCCGGGCCCGCGCCGCGCACGCCTACCAGCGCCCTGGCCCGCAGCGGCCGGCCGTACCGCAGGACGTCGAGCGTGCCCGAGCCCTTGACGGCGTCGGCGGAGGCGGCGGCCTGGGCCATGGCGTGCAGGGCCGCCTGGATGGGGGAGCGCTTGGCTCCGTCGGTGACGAACTCGACCTTCTTGGCGGGCAGCGGCACCGCGCCCAGGAGCGGGTTGAGTGGTGAGATGTCCGGTATCGGGATCGGGATCGGCACCTTCGTCAGCAGGTCCTGGATGATGGTGACCGGCATCTTCTTCTGCTCGGTGTCGAGGGAGAAGGTGAGCGTCTCGACATTGGAGTGCGCGTCCAGGTTGACGCTGAGCGCGGGCTGCGGCGGGCCGAGCTTGGTCTCCGGGCCGAAGTAGGCGGTGTTCATTCCGGGCGCCGGGCCGGGGTCGAGGCAGAACACGTAGCCGGTGAGCTCGGCCAGCGCGTTCAGATACTCCAGGTCCGTCCCTTTCTGCCGGGGGATCTGCGCGGTGGGGATCGGCGCCTCGAACAGGATCGTCGGCACCACCTGCGGCACCACGCCGAACACCGCGTACTTGGCCAGCACCACCGCGACCCTGGCCTCGATCGGCATCGCCGGGTACGGCACGCCTGACTGATCAACCAGTCCCATGACCGCGGTGAGGTCCACGCCCGTGATGTCCAGCACGTCGTGGGCCGCGTCCGTGCCCGGCGTCACGTCCTGCTTGGTGATCACCCCGTCCATGAGCACGTGGGGGGTGCCGCCGATGGTCGCCACGATCAGCGTGCGCATGACGGGCGGCAGCGCGCCCCCGGCCAGCAGGAAGATCGTGTGCAGGGGCGAGCGCTTGCTGAGGTTGAAGGTGAGCCGGAACCCGCCCGGCTTGCCCCGCTCGGCCGTCCGCGTCACCTCGACGGCGGTCAGCTCGTCGATCGCGGCCCGCGGCAACGGGACGGGCAGGACCGGCCCGACCATGATCGAAAGAGTGAGGTGGCTACTCATCGGCCGCCCCCGGGATGCCCTCGGGCAGGGTGATGCGCAGCCGCCTGCCGAGCCGCTCGGTCAGCTCGGCCGGACGCAGCGCCGCGTTCGCGTCGCAGATCCGCCAGAACTGCTCCGGGTCGCCGAGATAGGCGGCGGCCAGGTTGTCCAGGCGCTCTCCCTGGGCCACGACGTGCTCGGCGATCTGCGCGAAGCGCTCGGGCGGCGCGATGAACCTGCGCCGCAGGTAGACGACCTCCCGCCCGTCCGGCGCCGTCCAGGTGGCCGTCTCGGTGTGCGCGTAGCGGCTCGCCGGGCCGAACGGCGTGCTCATGGCAGCCCCGTCAGCCCGAGCGGGCCGAGCGATCCGGCGGCGGCGCGCGCGGCCAGCCGCTCCTTGTTGTTCAGGTAGGCCATGTACAGGCTCCCGCCCTTGTTGTCGAAGCCGAGGTCGTCCACGCTCAGCACCCGCATGCCGAGGCTGACCTTGGCCCTGATGGGGTTGAGGTCCGGGTCGAAGGCCTCCTCGGTGACGTTCAGCTCGGTGAGGCGGACCGGCACGATCCGCTGTTTGCTCCACACGAACAGGGTGAGCGGGGCGAGCATCGGTGCGATCTCGAGGCTGCCGCCGGCCGACAGGGCGCGGCTGCTCTGCAGCTGCCGCGCCGTAGGATGCACCAGCGATTCCAGGACCGCGAGCTGCGGGTGGACGCCCACCTCCAGGGCCGCCCGGTCGCCGGTTTCGAGCTGGTCCGCGGCGTCGATCTCGGCCTCCAGCTTGATCGTCTCGACCGGCGGGCCCTTCAGCCGGGTCGCCTCGCTGCGGTCGGCTCCCTCGCTGCCGGCCGCCTTGGGCTGGAACGTGCGGGTCAGCGTGTCGGGGTTGTACTGCAGGGCGATGACCCGCCCGATCGCGCCGGTCCTGGCGTCGGCCAGCACGATCCCGCCCTTGAGCAGCCGGGGAGATCCGGGGAAGCCGGTCACGCCGATCACCTCCGCCTGGTCGTGAAGTCGGGTCTGAGCCGCTCGCCGTAGGTCGCGGCGTCGGTGGCGGCGAACCCGAGCAGGTGGCGGATCCGGCGCGGGCCCACGATCGCCGCGAGCCCTCGCTCGGCGTACAGCCACTCTTCGGCGGCGGCCAGGCCGTCGGTGCAGGCGCCGCGCGCACCTGGCGGGCCGAGTGCCTCCAGCGCCTCCAGGCCGGGCGGGTCGCGCCAGGCGACGTCCACCAGGACCACCAGGCCCGAGCGCAGCCAGGCCCGCGCCCAGGCGTCCGGGCGCGGGTCGTCCAGGTGCGTGAGGAGGGCCGCCTCGCAGGCGCCGCCGAGCCACGTGAGCGCGGGCGGTTCGGCCGGCGGTTCCGGCGTCAGATCCGCGGGCAGGCCGTACCAGCCGTCGAGACGCCGGTCGGCCAGGCGACCGACGAGGTCGCTGAGCATGGGTCACCCTCCGATCTTGTCGATCTCGCCCTTGAAGTAGGCGAGGATCACGTTGCGGTAGCCGACGATGGAGACCAGCCGGGTGGCCTCGGCGAAAGAGGAGTACCTGCGCCGTGACGCGTGCCGTACGGCGATGGGCGGCTGCGCCGCGTAGGCGGGGCCCTCCACTTTCCGCCGCAGCCCCGGGTCGTTGACCCGGGGCCGGATGCGGGCCCAGACCACCTCGTCGAGGAAGGAGTCCATCCCCTCGATCAGCGTGTTCTGCGCCTGCCCCGGCCCGAAACGCTCGGCGAATCTGCGGTAGTCGCCGTGGGCGAGCGTGTGCAGGTACTCGTGGATGAGCGTCTGGAACATGTCCCACAGGAAGTCCTGGTCGGCGGCGACGCCGCCCTTGGGCCGGAAGAGCTGGAGGTTGACGTCCTGGGTCGCGGGGTTGGCCGAGGCGTCCCAGCCCCTGTCGATCTCGTTGAGCCTGCGCACCTGCGCCGCGGTCGTGGTCAGCTCCCTGGCGACCTTGTCCTGGGCGACCGCCGCATCGTTGAGCGGCCCGCCCGCCGGGCTGAAGCTGGGGACGGCGCGGTGCTTCCGGTTCAGCTCGCCCACCGTGTCGTCGGCGCTGTAGAAGTACAGGACCAGCGCCTTGGCCAGCGCGCGTTTTTCGGCGAAGGAGGTGGCGGGGTGGGTCAGGAACGCCTGGGTGTCGGCCCACAGGTCGTGCAGGCTGGCCCGCCGGCCCGGCCGGTCCGCCTTCAGCGGCGGGTGCAGGGCCTTGTCGTAGTGCCCGGCGAACACCTCGTCCGTCTCGTCCTTGCTGACCTTGGCGAGGTCCTCCATCTCGCTGAGCGTGTGCAGCTTGGCCGGATCGCCGTGGTCGGCGGGCTGCCGCTCCTTGGCCATCTGGTTCCAGTACCCGTCGACGACGGCGGGCATCGCCGCGCGCAGCTTGTCCTCATAGCTCAGGTGCTCGCCGGGCAGCGTCTTGGCAAACGGCACGGGCACGCCGCCCATCACCGGCACCGGCGGGACCAGCGCCTGCCTGGCCTGTGCGCGCTGCGCCGGGGTGAGCGCCACGGCCTTGGCGGCGAACTGGGCGGGCGTCTCGGCGAGCGTGATCTCCTTGAAGGCGTCCTCCAGCACGATCGACATGTCGAGCTCGCGCTTGGACAGGGCGGCGAGCTGGTCCTGCAGCGCGGCCCTGGTCGCCTGGTCCGGCGCGTTGCCCGCCTTGACCCGCAGGTCGTCGATCTTGGTGTCGAGGGTGTCGCGCTCGACGATCAGGTCCCGGGCGGCCCGCTCCCGCTCGTCCGGGGTGAGCCTGGCCAGCTCCTGGATGATCTGCTCGGGCGGGTGGAGGCCGTCGAACTTCTGCCGGAAGTGCGCCCAGTCGTAGGGGAACACCGGCGCGCCCGGCGGCAGCCCGCCCTTGGGTTCGACGGCGTTCCGCCGAACGGCGGGCAGCCCGCCCTCGAAACGGGCCTCGATCCACGCGGTCAGCCGCCTGCCGTTGGCCCCGCCGATATCCTTGAGCAGGCGAGCCACGGGCACCCGCTGGAAGATGACCCGCAGGTCGCCGTCGTCGGCCCGGGTGAGCAGGTCGAGGATGGCCCGCTCGTCGTCGCCTCCCGTCGCGCCGGCGAGCAGCTCACTCATGAGCAGCGCCATCCTGGTGCCCGGCAGCTCGAACCCCGCTCTCGCGCCCTTCCAGCGGGCGACGACCGCGCGCGCCTTGTTGTCGCTGTCGAAGTCGCCCTCGATGTCACCCGTGCGGTCGAGCAGGGTCAGGTAGTCGGCGAGTTCCCTGTCGGTGTAGCCCTCGCCGCCGAACAGGCGCCGCAGGGTGTCGATGGGGTGGGTGAACAGGCCGCCGAGGAAGCTGCTCACGGTCTGCAGGAATCCGCCCCTGCCCGAGGCGGCGGCGGGCTTGGCGGGCGCGGACCGGAGGGCGGGCGAGCCGACCGGTATGCGCGTCAGGTCACCGGGCCCGGCCCCGGGCGGCCGCCGCTCGGCCTCGCGCGCGGGCGGGCGCCGCTCGGCCTCGGGTGCCGGTGGCGCCGGCGCACGCTCGGTCTCGAAGGTCCGCTCGGTCACTCAGTCCACCTCCATCAGGGGGTCGTCGCCCTCGGGGAACGGCGGCGGCAGGAACACCCCGGCCTTGATCTCGGCCACGTGCTCGCGGATCTCCTTGTCCCACCACGGCGTGTCCGAGCCGAGCACCTTGATGAGCCGGTCGGCCGAGACCCGATGCACGCGCGGCGCGAGCACCGCCGGGTTGTTGTCGATCGCCACGCTGATGTCGATGGCCTCCGACGTGAGGGGCAGGTAGAGTCCCCACACCCGGTGCCGCCCGCCGTCGACCGTCTCACCGCTGGCCGCGTCGTCGAGGTAGCTCGCGGCCGCCGCCGCGAACCGAGCGGGATCCGCCGTCCGCAGCGCGTCCTTGTGCCGCTGCCAAGTGGGACGCGCGACCCGGTTCCAGTACGGCACCAGCGCCCTGTTGTAGTGGACGCGAATGCCGTCCAGCAGCTTGAGATACCGCAGATGGAACTGATACTCCGGCTGCTTGGGATCCTCGGTGACCGGGCCGAACAGCCTCTGGCCGACCACCTTGCGATAGAGCCGCAGCAACTTGGTCCGGTCCCCGGGCTCCGGGATCCCGGCCACCCGGACCGGCATATCCGTCGCCGGGATGAAGCGGTCCGCCGCGAGTTCGCCGAAGAACGCGTCGTCCGTGGCTGCCCCGCGAGCCGCCGGTCTCCTTCGCTGCCGTCCGTCGGCGTCCACGGCCGCCCACGCCGTACGGATCGCCTCCATCTCCTCGGCGGACACCGGGTGGAAGTCGTCGTTGTGCGCGATGTAGGTCGCCACCTCCGGCGCGCCGGTGATGACGAGCGCGATGTGCACAGGCAGCTGCGCGAACCGCAGCCGCATCCCCCGCAGCCGGGGATGGTCCTTCAGCAGCGAGAGCATGAAGGCGATGCGCAACGCGTAGACGCCGCAGTCGTGCACGAGCTGCCCGGTGAGCGTCCTCGGGAACTCGATCTTCAGCAGGTCGTCGCCGAAGTCGTCGATGTTGTACGGCGAATGCGTGGTGAACGCGCGGAGGTAGAACTTGAGCAGATTGACGACCGCCTGGAACGCGGCGTCCGCCGAACCGGTCGACGCCAGGTGCTCCTCGAACTTGGCACGCAGGAAGCGCCGCCAGTCGTCGTCGCCGTGCAGCCGCAACCCCTTGCCGCCCAGGGTGGCCAGCGCCCGCTCGTTCGCCCGGGCCTCGGCGGTGCGCGCGCCCCCGGGCCCGGTCTCGATCCCGTAGACGCGCTTGAGCGCCTTGAGCTGCAGCGCCCTGATCTCCATGACTCTGGACAGCTCCAGCTCCATGGAAGGGACGATGAACAGGCCTTCCTCGGTGGCGTCGTAGGGCTGCAGGGTGAGCTCCCGCCTGGCCGCACGCTTGTCAGAGGGGAAGAAGTCCTTCTGCCGCAGCACATCCTTGCCACGCCGCTTGCGCCACGTCCACATGTTGATCTCGAAGGAATCGGCCCCCGCCGCCGGCTTGAGCCGGCCCAACGCCTCGATCCGCCGCTCCAGCGCGTCGAGCGGGGCACGGTCGCGCCGGGTGGCCAGCGCGTCGGCCGCGCGTTCCAGCACGGCCTGAAAGGCGGCCTGCGTCGCCTCGAAGGCGGAGCGGGCGATCCTGGTGAGGCTGTCGTGGTACATCGAAATCGACACGTACGGCTTGGTCGCCATGCCGAAGCTGGGCGGCGGCTCCGTCGCGAACCTGGCGCGGTCGGCCGCGAGCTCCTTGACGTCCAGGCCGTCCTGCTCGGCACGTAGCCGGTGGAAGAGCGCGACCAGGGCGTCCAGGACGCGCAGCGAGGCGGCGCCGTCCGACCAGTCGATCTTGTCGCTCAGCGCGGCGAGCACCTCCTGCCAGTGCCACTCCGCATCGTCGTAATAGCGGCGTGGATAAGGGCCGGACGGCGCCAGCCGCAGATACCAGGTCGTGAAGGCGGCCGCGGCGTGCGCCCGGCCCAGCAGGATCAGGCGGGCCGTCGTCTCCTCGGCGAGCCGGTGCGAGGGGAAGTCCTCGCGTAGCGCCCGCACGTCCACCCGGGTGAGCGCCGCCACCAGCGCGGGCAGGTCGGCCGCGCGCTCCTGCGCCACCGCCTCGCACAGCGCCAGGATCGGGCGCACGGCCCGCTCCCTGGCCCCGGTGCTGGCCCGCAGTTCCTCCACCACCTCCTGGTGGTACGGCCGGGCCGACGGTTTCCGCCGCGGTGAGCGGCCCGGGTGGCGCAGGGCCACATGGGCGATCTCGTGCGCCAGCAGCCCCAGCCCGGCGTCGGTGTGCGGGGCGTACTGGCCGGGGGCGAAGGAGATGGTCGTCCCCTCGGCTTCGGCCAGCGCGCCGCGTCGCCGGACCCGCACGTCGTGCGGGCGCACCCGGACCCGGGTGAGGTCGACGCCGAACCGCGACTCCAGCTCGCCGCGCACCTGTCCGCCGAGTTCCAGCCCGGTGCCCCGCGCCGCGCCGGGCAGCGGCGCGAGCTCCCGCTCCCCGGGCGTCCGTCCCGGCGCGGCGAGCCGGCGGCGGGCCAGCTCGTCCGCCTCCAGCTCGCGCCGCACGCGCACCCACCAGCTCACCGGGACACCTCCCCGAGCACGGCACGGCCGAGCGCGTCCGCCACGCCGGTGCCGACCTGGTCCGCGGTGGCCCCCGGCGCCAGCGGAAGCTCCACCCGCGGCGCCCGGCCGGCCGGCTCGGAGCCGAGCCGTCCGAGATCGGGCCCGGAGAGCGCCTCAGCCCCCGCTTCGGCCAGGACCCGGGTCAGCTCGGCCTCCAGCGCACGGCGGAAGCTCGCCGTGTCGGCCGGCGCCACCCCGTCCAGCACCAGGTGCTCGATGTGCAGCTCGATCCTCACAGCGACTCCACCTCGTTCGTGGGCCGGTCGGCCTTGCGCAGCTCGCGGCGGGCGGCCGCCAGCACCAGCGGCATGGTCACCGGCGTCCCGGCGGCCGCGGCGGAGAAGGAGGCGTGCAGGGCGATCGCGTGGATGAGCGCGCCGCTCAGGTTCAGCCGCGCCAGCAGCGGCACGTCGAGCCCCTCCATGGGGACGCCGCCCGGGAAGGCGCCGGCCCAGATCCGCTCCCGCTCGGCCGCCGCCGGGAGCGCGAACGGGACGATGAAACGCAGCCGCCTGGTGAAGGCGGGGTCGAGCGCCGCCCGCAGGTTCGTGGCCAGCACGGCCAGGCCGCGGTAGGTCTCCATGCGCTGCAGCAGGTAGTTGACCTCGATGTTGGCGTAACGGTCATGGCTGTCGCGCACCTCGGTGCGTTTGCCGAACAGCGCGTCGGCCTCGTCGAAGAGCAGCAGCACCCCGCCCTGCTCGGCCGCGTCGAACAGGCGGCGCAGGTTCTTCTCGGTTTCGCCGATGTACTTGCTGACCACGCCGGACAGATCAACCCGGTACAGGTCGAGTTCCAGGTCGGCCGCCAGGACCTCGGCCGCCATCGTCTTGCCGGTGCCGCTCTCACCGGCGAACAGCGCGCTGATCCCCAGCCCCCGCGCCGTGTGCCCCCGCCAGCCCCAGTCGTCGTAGACCTGGCGGCGGTGGCGCGCCTGGTCGGCCAGCTCGCGCAGCTGGCGGGCGGGCTCCGCGGCCAGGACGAGGTCGTCCCAGGTCACGGCCGGGGTGAGCCGCTGGGCGAGCGCGTCGAGCCGGGGCCGGCTCAGCGCCCGGCAGCGGGCCCGCACTCCGGCGGCGCCCCCGGCGGCGAGCCGCGCGATCCGCCCGGCGTCGAGGTCGAACTCGGCGGCCATCCGCCCGGCCAGATCCGGGTGGGCGCGCTGCCCGGGGACGTCCTCGGCGGGGTCGGTGCGGAGGGCGCTCTGCCACAGGTCGCGCTGCTCGGCGGGGGTGGGGTTGCGGATCTCGTAGGCCGAGGAGAGGTCGGCCAGCTCGGCGCAGACGTCGGCGAGACCCACGAAGAGCGGGCCCGCCGCCCTCTCGGCCAGCCGCCGCAGCGCCAGCACCTGGCCCTGCGTGGGCTCCTCGGCGCCGGTGACCAGCAGCGCGACCGGCAGCAGCCTGCTCTCGCGCGCCCACAGCGCGGCCAGCTCGCGAGCCTCGGCCGCGCCGGCGGGAAGGGCGCCAAGCGGCAGCTCGTACAGGTGCAGGCCCAGCTCGGCGCAGACCGCGCCGGCCAGCGCCCGCGTGCTGGCCGGGCTGTTCCCGACCAGCTGGAGCAGCCCGGTGGCGGCCTTCATCGCGTCCGCCGCCGCCTGCTGCGACGGCGGCAGCGGTCCCGCCGCGCTCTCCACCGGATGCAGGAGTACGGCGAGCCGTTCGTCCAGGACGTTGAGCCCCTTCACGAAGTGCGCGATCCGCTCATCGACGCGCAGCGGCCGCAGCACCAGCGGAGCCTCCACCGCCGGGGACACCTCCACCAGCCGCCAGGCACGCAACGCCCCCGAGGGCGACAGCGCCGACCACTCGGGCTCGTCGAAGATCGTCATCGCGAGCGCGAAGCAGGGGTAGGGCTGGTGCGGGTCGCCCATCGCGGCGGCGCAGAGCTCGCCGGTACGCGTGTCCAGTTCCATGGCGGCGCAGAGCAGCACCACGTCCTGCTCGAAGCGGGTCAGCCCCAGCGCCGCCGACAGCAGCACCAGCGCGGGTGGCGGCACCGAGCGCTCGAGCGAGAGCACGCGCTCGCGAGCCCGCCCCAGCCGCCGCTCGTCGCGCTCCGTCCGCTCGCCCGGCTCACCGCTGCCGGCGCCCCGGGCGAGCAGGAGGCGGAGCCAGGCCAGGCTCGCGGTCAGGTAGTCGTCGTTGTGCTCGCGCCACGCGGCCACGCTCAGCCGTGGCACTCCGGCGCTCATGTCACTCCGGGTTCGAGCCGGTCGATCTGTGCCAGCGGCTCGACGCGCACCAGCGGCACCCGCACCGGTGGCCCCGTCCGCACCGGCGCGCTCGTTTCGATCAGCACCACGGAGACGTCGTAGGCCATCGAGGTCCGGTAGCGGGCCTGCATCGCCGACCACAGCCGGGACAGCTCCTCGCTGGTCAGATACCTGGGGGTGATCTTGACCAGCTCGACCTGGTCGGCCAGATCGGCGGGGTTGCGCCCGGGCACCGAGGGCGGCATCAGCTTGTCGGTGACGGGCGAGGCGACGCTGAAGGTCCTGCGGATGGCGGCGGGGGTCAGCACCGGCGTCTCGTGCAGGAGTTGCATGCCGTACCCGAGCAGGATCTCGCTGTCGAGGTCGGCCGAGCCGTAGGAGGTGAGCAGGTAGCGCAGGTCCAGGGCGAGCGGCGGGGTGGCGACGCGCGCGCCGCCGCCGTCGCGCGAGGGCAGTTCCGCGTTGCGCCACCCCTGGTTGGGCGTGACCTGGTAGAGGAAGAGGTTCAGGCGGCTGGGCCGGTCGGGGCCGACCTCGATCAGATCCGGCGGCAGGGCCGACACCACGACCGTGCCGACGGACGCCGACAGGTCGCTGTTGATCAGCCCGTCGTTGAGCAGGTCCTTCAGGACCGCGGTGACGGTCGCGATGGCGAGGGGCCCGCTCACGGCCCACCGCCGCGCGCCCGCCGCTCCAGATACTCCTCCAGCGACATCACCCGTCGCTCCTGCCGCCGCTCGACCTGCCGCGCGGGTGCGGCGGCCGGGGCGGCCCGCACCTCGACGCGGCCGATGGTGATGCGCACGACCTGCTCGGGCCGGGCCTCCGCACCTGGCGTGCGGTCCTCGAGCTCGCCCAGTCGTGGCAGCAGCGGGCTACCACGCGCCCGCCCGCCGCCCGGCGTGGGCCCTCGCCGCACCGCCGACTCCTCAGCGGCGGGGTGTGCGAGGTCCCGCACCGGCGGGGTCCGCTCTGGCTGGTACGGCGGGGCCGCGATCGTGGGGTGCGGACGTGGCGCCCCCGGCCCGCCGGGTCCCCGGCCCGCGGCCGCTCTCGTGGGCCACGGCCGGGAACCCCCGCTCGTCTCGTCAAGCCGGTCTCGCCGACCCGCCTCATCCGGCCAGGCCCTGGCACTGGACCAGCGCCACCCGCCGGGCCGGCCTCGCCCACCCGGCCCTTCTGGATCGCCGGGCCCGCTTGGCCGCGCACGGCCGCTCAACCGGCCACGCCCGGTGAATTCGCCCGGCCGGGCGCTCTGGGCCGCCGCGTCCGGCCGCCCACGTCCGTCCTTGTCGCCCGGCCGGCCAGGGGCGTCGGGTCCGCGCGGCGACGGTTCGCGACCCGCCGCCCTGGGACCTTCCCCGGCGGCGAGTTCGTAGCGGGAGGGCAGCCGGGGCCGCAGGATGCCGTCCGCCTGGAGGGTCCGCCGCACGAGCCTGCTCAGCGCGTCGGCCATCACGCTCCCGCCTCGATCAGGTCGATGTAGAGGTGCCGCCGCCGGGCGTCCATCCCGAGGATCGCCCGCTCCGTCCAGCCGTACGCGCTCGCCAGCACGTGCACGTCCCGCAGCAGCCGGCGCGCCCAGGCGTCGACTTCGCGCAGCAGGAAGGCCGCGATGTCGAACGGCACCTGGAAGGCCGCTCCGCACGAGCCGCAGTCGAGCTGGAGCTGGATGTCGACCTCCGCCAGCCGGGCGGACAGGGCCTGGCGGGCCAGCTGCCGCGGGACGGCGCCGGGTTCCACGCAGCGCGCCACGAGGACGGCCAGGGCCGCCTCCTCGTCCGGCTGCTCGGCCGCGGCCAGCAGGTCGTCGCTGTTCGGCGTCCGCGCCGCGACGGCCTGGTCCTCCGGGGCCTGCCGGTCGGCGGGACCGGCCGATCCAGGCCGCAGGGCGCTGAGGTCGAGGGTCACCTCCAGCTCGTCACCGCACGCCGGGCACGAGGCGAGGCCGGTGGCCTCCGTGCCGAACAGTTCGGCCCGCAGGTCGAACAGGCCGGCGTCCCGCTCCGTCAGGCTCCAGGCGGCCACCGAGTCCGTCGAGCGGGCCAGGCAGCCCGCCAGGAGCGCCGCGCCGCGCCGTACCGACCGCTCGTCGAGCGCGGCCTCCCACGCCCGCAGCAGCCGCTCAGCGGTGACCGCGTTCATCGCGGGCGTCACAGGGCTGGTTCGGCGGGCTCGGCCACGTCGATGTCACGTTCCCAGCCTTCGTTCTCCAGCTTGATGTGCTGGATCAGCACCGCGTTGGCGTTGGCGTCGAGATCGGCCTGCGCCTGCAGCTCGGACACCCAGCAGCGGTACACCTTGTAGGCGATGGCGAGCTGCCCCGCCTCGTTGTAGAGCTCGATGATGATGTCCTTGCGGAAGTCCCGCAGCGACACCTCGGCCCCCAGTCCGGCGCCCACGCTCCAGACCTTGCCCGCCCACAGCTCGAACTCGCGGTCGTGGGTGACCCCCCGCTCCAGGGTGATCGCCTCGAACTCGGTACGGCCCGGCGACTTGCGGCTGCTGCTGGGATCGCCGCCCTCGCGGTGCTTGACCACCTCGGTCGTCCGCTTGAGCGCGCTGATCTTGCTGACCCCGGCGACGTAGCGCCCGTCCCACTTCACCCGGAACTTGAAGTTCTTGTACGGGTCGAACCGCTGCGCGTTGACGACGAACTGGGCCATGTCATCCCCCGTTCAGGCCTGGATCTGTCCGGCGAGCTGCTGCATTCGGATGATCACGAACTCGGCCGGCTTCAGCGGGGCGAAGCCGACGAGCACGTTGACCACGCCGAGGTCGATGTCGTTCTGGGTGGTCGTCTCCCGGTCGCACTTGACCAGGTACGCCTCGCGGGGAGTGCGCCCCTGGAAGGCCCCCTGCCGGAAGAGGTTGTGCAGGAACGCGCCCACGTTGAGCCGGATCTGCGCCCACAGCGGCTCGTCGTTCGGCTCGAACACCACCCACTTCAGCCCGCGGAACAGGCTCTCCTCGAGATAGAGCGCGGTGCGCCGCACCGGCAGGTACTTGTACTCGTCGGCGGCCGCGTCGGCCCCGCGCATGGTGCGCGCCCCCCACACCACCCGGCCGAACACCGGCAGGGTGCGCAGCACGTTCAGGCCGAGCGGGTTGAGCAGCCCGTTCTCGCCGTCGGTCAGGTTGAGCTGGAGCCCGGCGGCGCCGTTGAGCGTGGCGTCGGTGCCCGCGGGGGCCTTCCACACGCCGCGCTGGGCGTCGGTGCGGGCCAGCACCCCGGCCACGGCGCCGCTGGGCGCGAAGGAGTCGACCAGGCCGTTCAGCAGCGGGTCGGGTTGCAGCAGGCGGGGGAAGTAGACGGCGGCGTTGCGGGCGCGGGTGCCGGTCAGGGTGGTGGCGGACATGCCCTTGACCGCTTTGTCCACATCGGTCCAGGACGTCTTCGGGTCCACGAGGAGCGTGGCACGCCGCTTGACGCAGTAGTCGAGGGCCTCGCCGTACACGGTGTCCGAGACGTCGCCGCCCCGGGTGTCGGCGGTGATGACCAGCAGGTTGAACAGGTCCACGTGCTCCAGCGCGTACAGCCCGGTCTTGGCCGACGGCGAGCCCGTGAAGTCGCCGTCGCCGAGCGCGGCGCTGGCGTTTCCGTTTGCGCTGGCCTTGGCGGACTTGGCGTCGTCGGTCCACACGTCGGCGTCGGCCGGGCTGCCGGAGTGGGCGCCGGGCGTGGTCGTCGCCGGCAGCGAGGTGGCGACCGTGACCAGGGTCGACTCGGCCTTGAGCACCCGGTCGGCGCGGCGGGCGCTCTCCTTGGTGGTCAGGTTGAGAAAGCTCTCCAGCCTGCCGTCGGGGTCGCGGACCGTCAGGTCGAACAGGTCGGCCGGCTGGACGCCGAGGCGTTCGGCGACGGCGATGAGGTTCGGGTCGGAGGCCGGGCGCTGGTCCACGCGGAAGCGCATCCTGTTGGCCCAGTCGCCTTCTGAGGAGGCTTCCAGCTTGAGGTCGGTGGCCTCGAAGGTGGCCTTGGCGGTGGCGCCCGGCGGGGTCTTGTAGAGACGCACGACCACGGCCTGCGAGCCGCCGTTGGCGAAGAAGTCACGCACCGCGTAGCCCAGCGTCATGGTGGCCGCCAGCCCGCCGAAGATCCGCTCGAAGTCCCCGAATCCGGTCAGCGTGACCGGCTGGTTGACCGGCCCGCGCACGGCTTTGCCGAGGAAGGCCGTGATGGACGTGCCCACGCCGGTGATCGTGCGGACTCCACTGGGGATCTCCTCGATGTAGACCCCCGGATAGCTGACAGCCGCTGGCATCGGCTACCTCCCTCGTCGCCTCCACCTCACGGTAATCGCGTGACCACAGGCCAGAAAGGTCACACTCCGGCTACCTGTCATGCGCCGGCGCCAGGCGGAGCCATCCGTGGGTGACCTATCTGAAAACAATGGTGAGGTCGCGTCGCTCCTCAGAAGGGCGGCGGCATGTCGAGGAAAGTTTCGCCGTGCGGCCGGATGATGTTCGATACCCGTATGTGCGGCAGAACCCCAGCTTGAAGTGGTCCTCCTGGTGCGACCGGCGATCGGGGGACAGGGATTACGAGGCTAGCTTGGCCAGGTATTGGGTGGAAAGTTGCGAAACTGTTGACGACTTATGTTCGTAACACCTACCGTTGCAGCGGTTGAGTTCGGAGCCCATGTAAAGGCCCCCGGCGAGCGTGGAAGTGGCTTGTCCGGGGCTGGTGGGCGGTAGCGGGAGAACGGGGTCGGATGAGGGCTGCGCTGCTGGAACGGTTCGGGGCGCCCCTCGTGGTGCGAGGGCTGGATCTCGATGCGCCGGGGCCGGAAGAGGTGCTGGTCAGGGTCGAGGCAGCTGGGGTTTGTCACAGTGACCAGCACTACCTCGCGGGGGATCTGCGGTGTCCGCTGCCGGTCGTGCCGGGGCACGAAGGGGCCGGCGTGGTGGAGGCCGTGGGGCCGGGGGTGACGCGGTTCGCGGTGGGGGATCGGGTCTGCCTGATGTGGCGGCCGCGGTGCGGGCACTGCCGGAACTGCCTGGTGGGGCGGCCCGCGCTGTGCGAGGCCGCGGGGATCATGGTCGGGTCCGGCGGGTTGCTGGACGGGACCACGCGGCTGCACGCGGATGGAGCGTGGGTGCATCACCTGCTCGGCGTGTCCTGCTTCGCGGAGTATTGCGTGGTGTCGGAGCGGGCGGTGGTGCCGGTGCCGGAGGGGGTGCCTTCGGAGATCGCGGCCATCGCGGGGTGCGCGGTCATCACGGGGGTGGGGGCCGTGCTCAACGCCATCGGGCGGTGCGCCGGAGAGGCCATCGTGATCTTCGGGGCGGGCGGGGTCGGGCTGTCGGCCGTGCTGGGGGCGGTGCTCGCGGGGGCCAATCCGATCGTCGTCGTGGACGTGGTCGCGGAGCGGCTCGCCATGGCCGAGCGGCTCGGGGCCACGCACACCGTCGACGCGTCGCGGGCGGACGTCGCCGCGGCGATCCAGGACATCCGCCCCGGCGGCGTCGAGTGGGCCATCGAGGCCATCGGGCGGCCCGCCACGCTGGAGACGGCGATCGAGGTGCTGCGACCGGGCGGCACGCTGGTCGCGGTCGGCCTCGGCAAGGTCGGGCAGACCTTCAACGTGCCCCTGAACATGCTGGTGCAGCGGGAGAAAAAGGTGGTCGGCAGCCTGTACGGCTCGGCCAATCCCCTCATCGACCTGCCCCGCCTGTTCGAGCTGTACCTCGCGGGACGGCTGCCGCTCGACACGCTCATCGGCCGGCGGTACTCGCTGGATCGCATCAACACCGCGTTCACCGATCTGACCAGCGGCTCCGTCGGCCGGGGCGTGGTCATGCCGTGGGAGACACCATGACAGCGGACGTACCAGACCAGGCGAGGTACGCCGTCTACCCGAGCCTGCGGGGAAAGGTCGCCTTCGTCACCGGCGGCTCGACCGGCCTGGGGGCGGAGTTCGTCGCCTCGCTGGCGGCGCAGGGCGCGCGGGTCGGATTCGCCGACATCGACGACGCGGGCGCCGAACGGCTCCTGGAACGGCTGACCGGCGCCGGTTGCCCGCAGCCGCTGTACGTCCACGCCGACGTCTGCGACATCGACCAGTTGCGTACGGCGATCGCGGCGGTGGAGGACGGGCTCGGGCCGATCTCGATCCTGGTCAACAACGCCGCCAACGACGTGCGTACGGACATCGAGACCGTGGACACACCCGACTGGGACCACGGCATCGCGGTGAACCTGCGCCACCACTTCTTCGCCATCCAGGCCGTGATGGCGGGCATGCGTAGACTCGGCGGCGGCTCCATCATCAACCTCGGCTCGATCAGCGCGCACGTGGACTTCGTCGGCCTGCCGATGTACATCGCCGCCAAGGCCGCCATCGAGGGCCTGACCAGAACCCTGGCCAGGGAGCTCGGGCCGGACCGCATCCGGGTCAACTGCGTGATCCCGGGCTGGGTTTTCACCGAACGGCAGCTCACCCACTGGGTCACGCCCGAGGTTCGCGAGAAACTCGCACAGGTGCAGTCGTTGCCGGACAACCTCATGCCGGCCGACGTGGCCCGGCTGGTGCTGTGGCTCGCGGCCGACGACAGCGCCCTGTGCACCGGCCAGAAGTGGATCGTCGACGGCGGATGGATGTGAACGGAGACCCGATGGGGCACAACGAGCACGACGGGACGAGCGGGACTAGAAGGCGCAGTTCGCACTGGTTCGCGGCCGAGGGCCGCTCCGGCATGCTGTACCGCTCCTGGATGCGCAACCAGGGATTCGGCGCGGAGGTCTTCGACGGCCGCCCGGTCATCGGCATCGCGAGCACGTGGTCGGAGCTGGCCCCGTGCAACGCGCATCTGGACCGGGTGGCCGAGGCGGTCAAGCGCGGCGTCTGGATGGCGGGCGGGTTCCCGCTGGAGTTCCCGGTGATGGCGACCGGTGAGACGCTGCTGCGGCCGACCGCGATGCTGTACCGCAACATGCTCGCCATGCAGGCCGAGGAGCTGATCCGCGCCAACCCGCTGGACGGCGTGGTGCTGCTGTCCGGCTGCGACAAGACGACGCCCGGCCTGCTCATGGGCGCGGCCAGCGTGGACCTGCCGGCCGTGATGGTGACCGGCGGCCCGATGCTGAACGGCAAGTACCGGGGCCAGGACGTCGGCTCCGGCACCCACGTGTGGAAGTTCGAGGCCGAGATCAAGGCCGGCCGCATGACCGCGGCCGAGGGCCACGTCGCCGAGGGCTGCATGGCCCGGTCGAACGGCCACTGCATGACGATGGGCACGGCCTCGACGATGGCGTGCGTGGCCGAGGCGCTCGGCATGCAGCTGCCCGGCTCGGCGGCCTGGCCCGCCGTCGACTCGCGCCGCATGGAGGTCGCGCAGGAGGCGGGCCAGCGCATCGTGGCCATGGTCGAGGAGGACCTGCGGCCGAGCGCGATCCTCACCCGCGCGGCGTTCGAGAACGCCATCCGCGCCAACGCCGCCATCGGCGGCTCGACCAACGCCATCATCCATCTGACCGCGCTGGCCGGACGGCTCGGCGTCGACCTGCCCCTGGACGACTTCGACGCCTTGGCCCGCGCCGTGCCGACCATCGTCGACCTGATGCCCTCGGGCCGGTTCCTGATGGAGGACTTCTGCTACGCCGGCGGCCTGCCGGTCGTGCTGCGCCAGCTGGACGAGGCGGGCCTGCTGAACTCCGGCGCCCTGACGGTGACCGGCCGCGGCATGGGGGAGAACGTCGCGGACGCGGTCTGCTGGAACACCGAGGTGATCCGCCCGCTGGCCGAGCCGCTGCAGCCGGCGGGCACCGGCACCGCGGTCCTGCGCGGCAACCTCGCCCCGGACGGCGCGGTGATCAAGCAGTCGGCCGCCTCGCCCGCGCTGATGCGCCACGTGGGCCGGGCCCTGGTGTTCGACTCGCCCGAGGACTACCACGCGGTCTGCGACGACGACGACCTCGACGTGAGCCCCGACGACGTCCTGGTCATCCGGGGCGCCGGGCCGAAGGGCTACCCGGGCATGCCCGAGGTGGGGAACGTGCCGCTGCCCGCCAAGCTGCTCCGCGCCGGGGTGACCGACATGGTGCGGATCAGCGACGGGCGGATGAGCGGCACCGGTTTCGGCACGGTGGTGCTGCACGTCGCGCCCGAGGCGGCCGTCGGCGGCCCGCTCGCGCTGGTACGCACCGGGGACCGCGTCGAACTGGACGTGCCGGCCCGGCGGCTGACGCTGCTGGTGCCGGACGACGAGCTGGCGCGCCGGCGGGCCGAGTGGCTGCCGCCCAAGTCCGAGGACGACAGCGGCTACCGTTGGCTGTACCGGGAGCACGTGCTGCAGGCGGACGGCGGCGCCGACTTCGGGTTCCTGCGGGGCGGCCGCGGGAGCGAGGTGCCACGCGACTCGCACTGACGCGAGCACTGACCGCCAGCACTGACCGCGAGTACTGACATCCCCGGCCTGGTTCGGTGACGTCAAATCGGGGCAAACGACCAAGCATTAGGTTCGAATGACCGCTGCCCCGTACGATGGTGACTAGACAAAGAAGCCAAGTTTCGGTGATGGAGCAACGGTTGGTGTCCGACTCGATCGAACGGCGCGTCACGGTCGCCGACATCGCTGCCCAGGCCGGGGTGTCCCGCGCGACCGTGTCGAAGGTGCTCAACGGCCGTTCGGACGTGGCGCCCGCGACCCGGGTGCAGATCGAGGCCGTGCTCGTCACGCAAGGCTACATCCCCACCAAGCGCACCAAGCGGCCCGTGATCGCCGAACGCCGCGGCGGCCTGATGGAGATGCTGTTCAACGACCCGAGCACGCCGTGGGCCGCCGAGATGATCCGCGGCGCCGAGGAGGCCGCCCGGGGCGCCCGGGTCGGCATCGTGGTGTCCGTGCTGGACAGCGGCCCAGGGCGCGGGCAGCAGTGGCTGGAGGACATCGCCGAACGCTCCCCGCGCGGCATCATCCTCGCGCTGTCGGAGCTGACGGCGGCCGACCACAAGCGCATCGCCAAGCTTGGCGTGCCGGCCATCCTCGTCGACCCGGTCGGCGACTCCGACACCGGCATCCCGTCCATCGGGGCGGGCAACTGGGGCGGCGGCATGGCCGCCACCCAGCACCTCATCGACCTCGGTCACCGGCGCATCGGCATGATCACCGGGCCGATGCGCTTCCTGTGCAGCCAGGCGCGGCTGGCCGGATACCGCGCGACGCTGGAGCGGGCCGGGATCACGGCCGACGACGGGCTGGTCGAGCACGGCGACTTCCACTACTCCTCCGGCCTCAAGCTGGCGCTGGCCCTGCTGGACCGGCCGGAGCCGCCCACGGCCATCTTCGCGGCCAACGACGAGCAGGCGCTCGGCGTCTACGCCGCGATCCAGCAGCGGGGCCTGCGGGTGCCCGACGACCTGAGCGTCGTGGGCTTCGACGACGTGCCGATGTCGCAGTGGGTGACCCCGCCGCTGACCACGGTGCGGCAGCCCATCGCGGAACTGGCCGCCCTGGCCGTCCGCACGCTGCTCGCGCACCAGGACGGCACCGAGATGCCCGAGGGCCGGGTCGAACTGTCCACCAAGCTGGTGGTGCGCGGCAGCACGGCGCCGCTGGCCCGGCGCCGGACCCGCTGAACAAGAGCACGGAGTTTCGATCCACCCGAGCGATGTTTCGATGGTGTGACCTGGACGTCGCCCCGAAAGCGCGAGGACGCTACCATTGCGTCGGCTACTGTTTCCGAAATTCCCTCGAAACTCCGCTAGCCGAGGATCTCCGGGTGAAAGAGAGACCGACGTGATCGAGACGCACGACATCGTCCGCCCGGCGGGCGAGCTCGTCGCCGGTTTGCAGGCCATCGGCAGCGCCACCGCGAGCAGCGAGCTCAACCGCCTCGGGGTCCGCAGCGCGCACATCCGCGGCCCGGTCTCGCACACGCCCGGCACATGCGTCGCCGGTCCGGCTCTCACCCTGCAGTTCATGCCGAAACGCGAGGACCTGTACCCGGTCGACGAGTACGCCGACCCGGAGAAGCAGCTGCACCGGCACGTGCTCTACCACACCCGGCCGGGCGACATCGTGGTGGTGGACGCCCGCGGCGACATGAGCAGCGGCGTGTTCGGCGAGATGATGCTGCTCTACTTCAAGCGCCGCGGCGGCCTCGGCGTCGTCGTGGACGGCTGCGTGCGCGACATCGGCAAGGTGCGGGACCTCGGCCTCGGCCTGTGGGTGCGCGGCGCCACCCCGAACTTCCACTCCCAGACCGGCATCTTCCCCACCGCCGTCAACGTGCCGGTGGCGTGCGGCAACACCGTCGTGATGCCGGGCGACATCATCGTCGCCGACGACGACGGCGCGGTGGTCGTCCCGATCAAGCTGGCCCCGGCCCTGCTGGCCGAGGCGAGCCGGCACGCCGAATGGGAGGAGTTTTCCCGCCAGCGGCTGTCCCAGGGCGGCGACCTGAGGACGTACTATCCGCTGTCGGAGGAGGCCACGCCCGAGTACGAGCGCTGGCGGCGCGCCCGGCACGGAGCCGGCGCGTGGCCCGCTTGAAGATCGTCGAGCTGGTGCCGTGGCTGGTGCGGTCCGGGGGTTCCTACTGGGGCGAGTTCCTGTTCCTGCAGGTGCGCACCGATCAGGGTGTGGACGGCTGGGGTGAGGTCACCACCACGACCCGCGCGGCCAACCGCGGCGTCGCGGCCATGCTGCGGCAGGCGGGTGAGCTGCTCGCCGGGCACGACCCGGCCAGGATCGAGGACATCTGGCACAAGCTGTTCCGGGCGTTCACCTATATGGGCAGCCGCGGCGCCGCCACCAATGTGATCAGCGCCGTCGACATCGCGTTGTGGGACATCCGCGGCAAGGTGCTCGGCGTGCCGGTGCACGACCTGCTCGGCGGCGCCGTCCGCGACGACCTGCTCCTGTACACCCATCCCGACCAGTCCAAGTTCGGCACCAGGGAGGGGATCGCCGAGGAGATCGGGAAGATTGTCGACTCGGGGCACACCGCGATCAAGTTCGACCCGTTTCCGCACGAACCCGGCCAGCCGGAGGCCAACGACCGCTACCTCGACGGCCGGCTCAGCCGGGCGCTGGAGCGCGAGGCGATCGAGCTGACCGCGAGTATCCGTGAGCTCGCCGGGCCCGACGTCGAGCTGCTCGTCGACGCGCACGGCCGGTTCGACGTGCCCACCGCCATCCGGCTGGGCCAGGCCCTGGACGAGGTGGGCGGCATCCACTGGTACGAGGAGCCGGTGCCGCCGGAGAGCCGCCACGCCCTCCAGCAGGTACGGGACCGGGTGCGGGTGCCCATCTCGGTGGGCGAACGGCTGCACACCCGCTGGGACTTCGTCCCGATCCTGGAGAGCCGGCTGGCCGACTTCGTGATGCCGGATGTCACCTGGACCGGCGGCATCAGCGAGCTGAAGAAGATCGCCACGATGGCGGAGGCGTACTACGTCCCGGTCTCCCCGCACGACGCGAGCGGGCCGGTCAACCTCGTCGCGGGCGGTCAGGTGATGCTGACCGTGCCGAACTTCTACCGTCTCGAGTCGAGCGGCCACGATCTCAGCGCGTACAACCAGTTCCTGCGCACGCCGCTGGACAACAGCGACGGCCGCCTGAAGCTGCCGCCGGGTCCCGGCCTCGGGCTCGACTTCGACATGGACTACCTGCGGGCCCACGCGCAGGAAGGAGTCAGGTGAACATCGTCAGGTATCGCACGCGACAATCCGCCGAGCCCCGGATCGGCCTGCACGACGACGGCGCCGTCGCCGAGCTGACCGGTGTCGCGTCCCTCGCGCAGTTGTGGACGCTGCCGCTGGACGCGTTGCGCGCCAGGCTGGACGGCCCGCTCGGCGAGCGGGTGCCGCTGGCGGACGTCGAGCTGCTTGCCCCGGTGGACGGCCGCACCGAGGTGTGGGCGGCGGGCGTCACGTACGAGACGTCCCGGGAGGCCAGGGTCGAGGAGAGCGAGCGCTCCGCGACCGTCTACGAGCAGGTCTACGACGCCGAGCGGCCCGAGCTGTTCTTCAAGTCGACCGGCTGGCGGGCCGTGGGCACCGGGGGAGAGCTCTCCATCCGCCCCGATTCGGAGGTGGACGTGCCCGAGCCCGAGCTGGCCCTGGTGGTGAACAGCCTCGGCGAGATCGCCGGGTACACGGTGTGCAATGACATGTCCTCGCGCAGCATCGAAGGCGAGAACCCGCTCTACCTGCCCCAGGCCAAGATCTTCTACGGCGCCTGCGGCCTCGGCCCGTGGGTCACCCCGGCGTGGGAGGTCGAGGACCCGTACGACCTGCCCATCCAGATGACCATCCACCGCGACAAAGCACCGGTCTGGTACGGCGAGGCGAACACCGGGCGGCTGCGCAGGCGGCTGGACGGCCTGGTGGCCTACCTGATGTTCGGCGATGTGCACCCCGACGGCGTCGTGCTGTCCACCGGCACCTGCCTGGTGCCGTCGGCGCCGTTCACGCTCGCCCCCGGCGACGTGGTCGAGATCGGCATCGGCGGCGTGGGCGTGCTGCGCAACCCCATCGTGCGCGGCAAGCCCGGCGAAACCACCCCTACCCTGGAGACATCGCTGCGATGACCATCCCCGAACCTCTGCGCTGGGCCATCGTCGGCACCGGCGGCATCGCCGCGGCCTTCGCCGCGGACCTGCGGCTGTCCGACGCCGGTGAGCTGGTGGCGGTCGGCTCGCGCACCGCGGCCCGCGCCGAGGCGTTCGCCGCCCAGGTGGGCGCGCTCCGCTCCTGCGGCGACCAGGCCGAACTGCTCGCCGCCGCGGACATCGACGCGGTGTACGTCGCGACCCCGCACACCGCGCACCGGGACGCCGCCCTGGCCGCCATCGAGGCGGGCAAGGCCGTCCTGGTCGAGAAGCCGTTCACCATCAACCGCGCCGAGGCCGAGGAACTGGTCAAGGCGGCCAAGACCCGCGGGGTGTTCCTGATGGAGGCGATGTGGACGCGCTTCCTGCCGCACATGGTCCGCATCCGCGAGCTGCTCGCCGAGGGCCGCCTCGGCGACGTCCGGCTGGTGACCGCCGAGCACGGCGTCTGGTTCCGCCGCGACCCCGCGCACCGCATGTTCGACCCGCACCTCGGCGGTGGCGCCCTGCTCGACCTCGGGGTCTACCCGGTGTCGTTCCTGTCCATGGTGCTCGGCGCCCCCGCCACGGTGCGCGCCGCCACGCAGTTCGGCGACACCGGCGTGGACGGGCAGACCGCGGTGATCACCGGGTACGCGGGCGGCCGCCAGGGCGTGGCGACGAGCAGCATGGAGGCGTTCCTGCCCAACCGGGCGTCCATCGCCGGGACGGACGCGCGCATCGACATCGACGCCTGGTGGTATCGCCCGACGTCCTTCACGCTGACCGCGCGCACCGGCGCGGTGGAGCGGTACGAGTTCGCCGTGCCCGGCAACGGGCTGCGCTTCCAGACCGAGGAGGTCGCGCGCTGCGTGCGCGCGGGCCTGCTGGAGAGCCCGACCCTCACTCTCGACGAGTCCTGCCAGATCATGGGCACGATGGACGAGGTCCGGGCCCAGGTCGGCCTGCGCTACCCGGGCGAGTGAAAGACGGTGGCCCCGCCGCCGCGCGGGGCCACCGTCTTTCCCGCCGTCACACGGTGGTGACGGTCGCCTCCATGACCCGGTCGAAGCCGACGTGGCGCCGCGGGCCGGTCATCGTGACGGCGATGGTCTCCCGGATGTCGGCGCTGGACGCCCCCACCCGCAGCTCCACCTCGCCGGGGTCGACCTGCCGCCGCCAGGACGCCCCGGTGTAGGAGGTCTGGTCGGCGTGCAGCGTGAGGGTGATCTCGCGCGTCTGGCCGGGGGCCAGGTCGACGCGGTGCGCGGCGAGCAGCGCCTGCACGGGGCGGGCGACCTCGGCGACCGGGTCGTGCAGGTACACCTGAACCACCTCGGACACCTCCCGGTCCGCCTCGTTGCGCAGCGTCACCCGCACGTCGAACGTGCCGTCGGTGGTCCAGGACGAGTCCCCGGCGATCCCCGCCCAGGTGACCGGCGCGTACGACAACCCGTGGCCGAAGGCGAACAGCGCGGTGGGGTCCACGTCGCTGACTTCGCTCCGCAGGGCGAGGGGCGCGCCCAGGTAGGTCGCGGGCTGGTTGCCGCCGTCCCTGGGGAAGCTCACCGGCAGCCGTCCCGCCGGGTCGGCCCGTCCGGACAGCACGTCGGCCAGCGCCGCCGCGCCCTCCTCGCCGGGGAAGAACCCGCACACCACGGCGGCCAGCCGGTCGATCTGCCGGCCGAGCTCGTACGGACGGCCAACCAGCAGCACCAAAACGACGGGCGTGCCGGTGGCGAGCACGGCCTCCAGCAGCTCCTCCTGGCGGCCGGGCAGGCGCAGGCCGCTCGCGTCGCAGCCCTCACCGGAGGTGCCGCGCCCGAACAATCCCGCCTGGTCGCCGAGCACCGCCACGCAGACGTCGGCGTCGGCCGCGGCCGCCACCGCCGTGGCGATGCCCTCGTCGTCGCCGCCGAGCACCGGGACGCCCTGCGCGTACCGCACGTCGTAACCGGCGAGGTCGGCGCGCAGCGCGTCCACCAGCGTGGGCACCTCGATCCCCATGCCGACGCCCGGGTGGTGCACGCCGACGTGCATCGGGAACGAGTAGCAGCCCAGCATGGCCTGCGGGGTGTCGGCGCGCGGCCCCACCACGGCCAGCTTCAGGCCCCCCGCCAGCGGCAGCGCGCCCGCGGTGTTGTGCAGCAGCACGACGGACCGGCGGGCCAGCTCACCGGCCAGCTCTCGCACCTCGGCGTCGTCCAGCACGACCTCGCCGTCCTCGTCCAGCACGGGCGGCTCCGGCGCCCAGCCCTCGTCGAGCAGGCCGAGCTCGCACTTCTGCAGCAGCACCCGCCGCAGCGCGCGATCGATCAGCGCGATATCCACCTCGCCGCGCTCGATCGCCTCGACCAGCGGCGGTCCGAAGCAGTTCACCGTGGGCAGCTCGACGTCGATCCCGGCGGTGAGCGCCAGCCGGGCCGCGTCCGCCGGGGACGCCGCCACGTGGTGCAGGGTCTGCAGGAACGCGACGGAGAAGTAGTCGGCCACCACCGTGCCGGTGAAGCCGTACCTGTCGCGCAGCTGGTCGGTGAGCAGCGCCGGGTCGGCCGCCACCGGGGTGCCGTCGATGTCGGCGTAGGAGTTCATCACCGAGCCGGCGCCCGCGCGCAGCGCCATCTCGAACGGCGGCAGCAGCACGTCGGCGATCTCGCGGCGACCCGCCGACACCGGGGCCAGGTTCCGGCCGCCCTTGGACGCCGAATACCCCACGAAGTGCTTGAGCGTGGCGATGACGCCCGCGGACTGCACGCCGCGCACGTAGGCGCTTCCGATCGTGCCCACCAGCACCGGGTCCTCGCCGATGGTCTCCTCGACCCGGCCCCACCGCAGGTCGCGCGCGACGTCCAGCACCGGGGCGAGGCCCTGGTGGATGCCCAGGCGCCGCATGGTGGCGCCGATCTGCGCGCCCATCCGCTCGATCAGCCCGGGGTCGAAGGTGGCGCCCCAGCACAGCGGCGAGGGGTAGACGCCCGCCTGCCACGCGGCCAGGCCGGTCAGGATCTCCTCGTGCACCACCGCGGGGATGCCCCACCGCCCGGCCGCCATGATGGACCGCTGGGCGGCGGCGAGGGTGGCCGCGCCCTTGGCCACGTCGACCGGCGCGGTGCCGAACGGCCGGGTCAGCTGCCCCATGCCGTCCTTGACCAGCTCGTCCCACGGGAGAGGCAGCGAGGTGAACTCGTGCTGGTGCGGGGCCATCTCGCCGTCGGTGTTGTCGATGCCCACCCAGACGCCGTACAGCTGGGCGACCTTCTCGGGCAGGCTCATCAGCGCCATCAGCGCCTCGACCCGCTCCGCGGGTGACCGGCGGGCGTCCTTCCATACGTCTGTGCTCACGAGGGTCATATGTCACTCCGTTTAGTACGGCGGGTCATTCCAGCCACCCGCCAGGCGGGGGCGTCAGCCGGTCGAGCTCGTCCCACAGCTCGGCGGGGATCGGGGTGGTCGCGAGCTCCAGGGTCGCGGCGATCCGCTCGGGCTCGGAGACGCCGACGATGGTCGACGTCACCCGGGGGTCGCGCAGCGAGAACTGCAGCGCGGCGGCGGCGAGGGGCACGTCGTGGGCGGCGCACGCGTTCCACATCGCGCGGACCGCTTCCCGCACCGGCTCATCGGTGTCGCGGTAGGCGTACCGGGGCTGCGCGTCGGGGCCTTTGACGAGCATGCCCCCGCCGTACGGCGCGCCGTTGACGAACGCGACGCCGCGCGCGACCGCGTCCTCGATCAGCGGCTCGGCGGCGCGGTCGACCAGGGTCCAGCGGTTGTGGTTGATCACGGCCTCGAACACGCCGGTCCCCACATACCGGCGCATCAGCTCCACCGGTCCGCCCGCGATGCCGAGATGGCCGACCACGCCCTCCGCGCGCAGCGCGACCAGCGCCTCGACCGGGCCGCCCGGGGCCATGGCCTCCTCGAAGGTGACGTGGAACTCGGGGTCGTGCAGGTACATGACCGGCACGCGGTCCACCCCGAGGCGGTCCAGGCTCTCCGCCACCGAACGGCGCACCCGGTCCCCGGAGAAGTCGCCGGTGCCGGGGTCGGCGTCGGCCTTGGTGGCCAGCACGAAACCGCCGGGCAGGCCGCGGCGGCGCACCACGGCGCCGATACGCCGCTCGGCGGTGCCGCCGCCGTAGTTGTTGGAGGTGTCCAGGAAGTTGAACGGCCCGTCGAGCACGGCGTCCACCGTGGCCTCGGCGCGGGCGTCGTCCACCTCGTAGCCGTACAGCGCGGGCATGCTGGCCAGCGGGCTGGTGCCGATGCAGATGGGCGTCACGCTGAGCCCGGTGCGGCCGAACGGGCGGCGCACCGCCGGGTCGTACGCCATGTCAGATCACGAACCTGTTCACGGGTCGGCCGCGGCGGCCGGGCTCGGCCCGGAAGATCGCGCCGGCGGCGGGCTGGTCACGGAGCTGGTCGGGGGTGAGGTCCTCGGTGGAGGTGGAGATGTACAGCTGGTCCAGGTCGGGACCGCCGAACGCGCACGAGGTGACCTGCGTGACCGGCAGGCGGACGGTGTGGTCGGCCCGGCCGCCGGTGTCGTAGCGGACCACGCGCGAGCCGCCCCAGAACGCCACCCACACCCCTCCGTCGGCGTCGACGGTCAGGCCGTCGGGAATGCCGGGGAGATCGGAGGTGTCGGCGAACGTCCGGCGTCCGGACAGGGCGCCGGTGGCCACGTCGTAGTCGAACACGTCGACGCGGCGGGTCGGGCTGTCCACGAAGTAGCACAGGGTGCCGTCGGGGGACCAGTCCAGGCCGTTACTGATGGTGACGCCGGTCAGCACCGTGTGCAGCGAACGGTCGGCGTCCAGGCGATACAGGGCGCCCGCGCCCGGGGTGACGTCGTAGGCCATGCTCCCGGCGAGGTAGCGCCCCGCGGGGTCGACGTTGCCGTCGTTCATGCGGATCTCCGGCCGCCCGGCGAGCGGCGCGGCCAGCCGCTCGGTCAGCGCGCCGCCCGAGGTCAGCGCCATGCCGTCGCCGTCCGCGACCAGCAGCGTCGCGGGGTCGGTGGTCGGGTGCACGGCGGTGACCGGGGCGGGCAGGTCGAACCAGCCGGTCCCGGCCTCGAAGATCCGCCCCCGGGGGATGTCGACGAACCGCAGGCGGCCCGCGACGTCGTCCCACACCACGCCCTCCAGGTGCACGCCGGAGACGTCCAGCCACACCTCGGCGGTCAGGTCGCCCGGCATCACGGGGCCAGCGGCGTGAGCGCGGCGACGGCGGTCCGGTGTGCCTCGACCAGCCGGGCCAGCACCGCGTCGGTGGCCGGGTCCCGGCGGGTTCGCTCGGGGTGCGCGGACCGCCAGTCGTGCAGCCGGCGGGCACCCTCCGACCAGGTGGTCGTGGGCCGGAACGCGGGGACGAACCGCTTGATCTTGCTGTTGTCGAAGACCGCGCTGTGCGCCAGGTCGCCGACGATCAGGTCGGACCAGAACCAGTCCGGCGCCACCTTCGGCAGGAACTCCGACGGCAGGTGGAGCAGCCGGGCCGGCGTGCCGGACGTGCGGGCGATGATGCCGTAGATCTCGTTCCAGGTCAGCGCCTCGTCGGAGGTGATGTGGAAGTCCTCGCCGACGGCCTGCCAGTTCCCGATCAGGCCGGCCAGGCCGACGGCGAAGTCCCGGGCGTGCGTCAGGGTCCACAGGCTGGTGCCGTCGCCCGGCACGACCAGCTCGTCGCCGCGCGCGACGCGGTCCCAGGCGGTCCAGTCGCCGGGCAGCGGCGGGTGGGCGTCGTCGTAGGTGTGCGACGGGCGCACGACGGTGACCGGGAAGTCACGCTCCTCGTACGCGCGGTGGAGCACGTCCTCGGCGGCGATCTTGTCCCGGGCGTAGGCCAGGTACGGGTTGCGCCGGGTGGTCGACTCCGTGATCGGCCACTGCCGCACCGGCTTGTGGTAGATGGAGGCGGAGCTGATGTGCACGTACTGGCCGACCCGGCCGTCCAGCAGGTCGACCGCCGCCTCGGCGTCCTTGGCGCCGAAACTGAGGAAGTTGACCACGCAGTCGAACGCCGTGCCGGCCAGCGCGGCACGGACGGACTCGGGGTCCTGGACGTCGCCGGTGAGGGGGGTGACGCCGTCGGGGAGGGGGCGGCGGCCCGAGGTGCGGCCGCGGTTCAGGACGTACACGTCCTGGCCCTGGCGGACGGACTCGGCCACGCACGACGAGCTGATCGTGCCGGTGCCGCCGATATAGAGAACCTTCATGGTGGACTCCAGCTCTTTGCGGATCGTGGTCAGCTGCGTGATTTGCCGGCGTACCAGTCCTCGAAGCCGTTCTCCACGATGCTGATCAGCAGGTCGTCGTTGCGGACGCCGATCTCCTCCAGCCGCTTGGCGATCTCGTCGAACATCGCCCACTTGGTGGTCACGTCGTACATGTGGACCATCTGGATCTGGACGCTGACCAGCTGGCGGCGGTCGACACCGTTGTACCCCGGGTCGAAGACGATCTCGCCGGGGGCGTGCGTGCGGAAGATCTGGAACTTGTCGGTCGGGTCCATCCCGAGCGCGTCCACCAGCGCTTGATGGATCCCTTCGCTGATCTGCTCGCCCAGCCGTTCGGCGAGGGAACGCTCTAGGTCGATCTGCACCAGAGGCACCGGTGGCTCCTTCATGGAAAATCGGCACAGAAAGTTTCGGAAATTATCCGAAACTTCAGGGGTATGTTGACAAAGTAGAACCACCGCCCCCGTACGTCAAGGCGGAGGACCGAACGACCTGGCCTGATGACCGCATTTTTGCCTGTCAGGGCGGTCTGGCCGCTGAATTCGAGGGCTCGATAGTTTCGACGAACTTTCGGTACCCGATCTACTACCGTAGGTCTCTGCGATTCCGGAACGAAAGCGAGGCCTGCCGTGAAGATCGCGGTTACAGGAGCGAGTGGCAAGGCCGGGCGGGCCGTGCTCCAGGACCTGCTCGCCCACGGGCACGAGGTGCGGGCCGTCGACGTGGCCGGCGCGCCCGGCGACCGCGGTGAGCTGTGGGAACAGCTCGGCACGCCGCTGCTGCGCGCGGACCTGACCGACTTCGGGGACACCGTCGACGCGCTGACCGGCGTGGACGGCGTCGTCCACCTGGCGGCGATCCCCGCGCCCGGCTACTTCACCGACGCCCGGACGCTCAACACCAACAACGCCATGAACGCCAACGTCTTCCTTGCGGCCGCCAAGCTCGGCGTCGGCCGGATCGTGTGGGCCTCCAGCGAGACCGCGCTGGGGTTCCCGTTCGCCCCGGACGCCCCGCCGCGCTACCTGCCCGTGGACGAGGACCACTACCCGTACCCGCTGTCGACCTACGCGCTGTCGAAGGTGGTCGGCGAGACGATGGCCGAGCACATCTCGGCGTGGTCGGGCATCCCGATCGTCTCGTTGCGGCTGTCCAACATCCACGCCGCCGCCGACTACCCCAAGCTGCCCAGCTACTGGGCCGACCCGCTGACCAGGGTGTTCGACCTGTGGGGCTACATCGACGACCGCGACGTCGCGCAGGCGTGCCGCCGCGGCCTGCTCGCCGACGTGACCGGCGCCCCGTCGTACGTGATCGCCGCGCGGGACACACTGATGGACCGGCCCACGGCCGAACTGGCGGCGGAGGTGTTCCCGGGCGTGCCGGTGCGGCGCCCGCTGGACGGCTACGAGAGCGCGCTCGATATCACCCGGGCCCGGCAGGAGCTGGGGTTCGAGCCGGAATACTCCTGGCGCGACGTGCTCGCGTCCTGAGGGCCTTTCACCTGCGGCGACGCGGCGGGCTCGTGCTATCCCTGACGACCAGGCTGGTGGACAGCTCCAGGCGCAGGGCCGGATGCGCGGGCTCCAGCACGTTGCGTACGGCCAGCACGGCCATCTGGGCGAGGGGCTGGCGGATGGTGGTCAGCCGGGGGAACATCCACTCGCAGACCTCGGTGTCGTCGAAGCCGACCACGCTGAGGTCGTCGGGCACCCGCAGGCCCCGCCCGCGCATCTCCTCGTACACCCCCGCCGCCTGCTGGTCGGAGCCGGCGAACACGGCGGTGGGCGGATCCGGCAGGTCGAGCAGCGCGGCCGCGCCGCGCCGGCCGCCCTCGGCGTAGAAGTCGCCCTGCCGCACCAGGCGCTCGTCGACCGGCAGGCCCGCGCGGCGCAGCGCGGCCCGGTAGCCGTCGAGGCGCTCCAGGCTGCACCGCACGTCATCGGGCCCGGTGATCACGCCGATGCGGCGGTGGCCGAGGCCGATCAGGTGCTCGGTGGCCGCGAAACCGCCGGCCCAGTTGGTGGCGCCGATGGTGGGGATGTCGTGGTCGTACCCGCCGAACTGGTCGATGACCACGAACGGCGCCTCGATCGTGCGGAGCCGCGTCGCGGCCACGTGCCGGGTGCTCGACGCCACCAGGACCACGCCGTCGGTCGGCCGGGAGGCGAGGGCGCTCAGCCACTCGCGCGGGTTGGCCTGCCGGTCGTGCGTGACGGTCAGCACCAGCCGGGTGCCCAGCCGGTACGCCTCCTGCTCGGCGCCGCGCAGCAGCTCGCAGGCCCAGGCGGTGTCCAGCTCGGTGATCACGAAGTCCACCAATCCCACCTTGCGTGGCTCTGACCTGGCCCTACGCTGGTAACCTGTCGAGCTCAGCGCGTCCTGCACGCGCCGGCGGGTCTCCGGGCCGACGGCGTCACGGCCGTTGAGCACCTTGCTCACGGTCGGCACGGACACGCCCGCCTCCCGGGCGACCATCGCGATGGTCACCCGGTTGGCCCGCTTGCTGGTGGCCCGCTTCCGTGTGCTCGGTTCGATCGCCACGAC
Source organism: Acrocarpospora macrocephala (assembly GCF_009687865.1). Taxonomy (GTDB): domain Bacteria; phylum Actinomycetota; class Actinomycetes; order Streptosporangiales; family Streptosporangiaceae; genus Acrocarpospora; species Acrocarpospora macrocephala. The sequence continues at coordinate 185,960 of NZ_BLAE01000033.1, read as the reverse complement.
ACCTCTTCATGCTTCGGTTCGGTCTGTCGAAACTTTCTATAACCGTAGCATCGGCGCGGCTGGTGTGGTCCAGGCCACCTGGAACAGCGGAAACTCGCTGCCAGGGCCTGGCGTGACGCCCAGGTCAAGCCGCGATGACGCGGCTGTGAAGATCAGGAGTTTCGAAACTCAACGGAAACAATTCAGCTCAAATTCTTGACACTGTGAGGTGGCCGATGTTTCGCTCTCCCGAGACCACTTCTCGAAACTTTCGGAAGTTTCGGCTGTTCGGCCGAACCGTCGGCAGCTCGCAGGGCGGCGTCATACCACGGTGCGTGCCTATCACGTGCAAGGAGAGATCACATGCTGGGATCCTCGCGAACCAGGAACCGTAGTCCCTTTGGAACCGTCGCCGCGCTCATGGCCGTAGGGCTGACGCTGGCCGGATGCGCCGGCGGCGCACCGGCCGAGACCGCGGACAAGGGATCCGTCGACTCGGGGAACATCACCTGGTGGGGGTGGACGCCCGACGCGACGCCCGCCGAGGCCTACATCAAGGCCTTCAACAAGGTCTACCCGAACATCAAGGTCACCTTCAAGAAACTCACCATCGACGGCTACGACGCGGCCATCCGTCCCGCGCTGGCCTCCTCGGTAGGCCCGGACGTCTTCGACGTCGCGCCGGGCGCCGCGAACGGTTCGGTCGACATCTACGGTGTCAACGCCGTGGACCTCACGCCCGCCGTCGAGAAGGCGCTGGGCGCGGACTGGAAGTCGAAACTGGCCCCGATCGGGGTGTCCAGCCTGACGAACGGCGGCAAGCTCGCCGCCCTGTCGGTCGGTTCGGTGTTCTCCGGGACGGTCTGGGTGAACAAGGACCTGTTCGACAAATACCAGCTGACCCCGCCGAAGACGTACGACGAGTGGAAGAAGGTCTGCGAGACCTTCAAGTCCAACAACGTCGGCTGTTTCGTGCAGGGCGCCGCGCAGACCGCGTTCAACGAGGACACCCTCCAGGCCATCACCGACAACGTCGCGCCGGGCGTGTGGGAGAAGGCGCTCAAGGGCGAGGTCCCGTGGACCGACCCGGCGATCGTCAAGGCGCTGGGCCTGTGGAAGAAGCTGTTCGACGACGGGATCATGCAGGAGGGCGCCCTCGGCATGCAGCAGTACCCCGACGCCAACAACGGCTTCATGTCCGGCAAGTACGCCATGGTGATGATGGGCACCTGGTACATGCAGTACTCCACCGTCGAAGGCAGCACGGCGGCCATCTCCGGCGCCGGCGTCGCCGACCCCAAGCCGTTCACCCAGCTCCCCATCCCCTTCCCGGACGTGGCGGGCACCGGCAACGTCGGCGCGCTCTACGGTGACGCGGACTTCGGTCTTGCCGTGAACAAGAGGTCCAAGTCCATCGCCGCCGCCACGACCTTCGCGACCTGGCTCGGCACCTCGGCCGCGGGCCAGCAGGTGGTGGCCGATATCCTCAACGACATCCCCGCCCTGACCAGCGCGCAGCCCAACTGGGACACCGTCAAGCTGGTCAACCCCGAGGTGCAGCGGCCGGCGCTGGAGAAGCTGATCACCGACGCCGGCAAGTCCACCGAGCCGCGCCTGGCGACCGTGGTCGCCGACCTGCAGACCGCGATCGGCGTCGCGTCCACCACGGTGGCGGCGGGCCAGGCCACCCCCGAGCAGGCCGCCGCCACGCTGCAGGCCACCGCCTCGAAGATCAAGTAACCCAGCGGACGGCCGTCCCATTCACTACGTACGTGCAGGGAGAACCATGACCTCCACGACCTCGCGGAAGACCGGGGCGCGCCGTCCGTCGTCCACCGCGCCCCCCTCTCCGGGACGCTCCCGGAAAGGGGCGCTGCGACCCTCCGGCATTCCGTGGATCATGCCGGCGTTCGTCTTCGTCGTCGGCCTCCTCTACTTCTGCATCGGCGAGACCGGCTACCTGTCGACCCTGGACTGGGACGGCACCAGCCCGACGCCGACCCCGGTGGGCCTGGAGAACTACCAGCGGATCCTGCAGGACCCGATCTTCTGGCAGGCCATCTGGCACACCGTGATCTTCTTCATCGTGACCTTCACCGCGCAGACCGCCATCGGGTTCGTGTTCGCGGCGCTGCTGCACTCGAAGGTCAAGCTCGGCGCCGTCTACAAGGTGATCGTCTTCACCCCGGTGGTCATCGCGCCGGCGACGATGGCGCCGGTGTTCCGGCAGATGTTCGCCGCCGACGGCCAGCTCAACTGGGCCCTGGACCACATCGGCCTGGGGTTCCTGTCCCAGCCGTGGCTGGCCCAGTCGGGCACGGCGATGCCGGTCATCATGTTCATCACCGTCTGGAATTTCACCGGCCTGACGTTCGTGCTCTACTACGCGGCGATGGGGCAGATCGACCCCGAGACGCTGGAGGCCGCCCGTACCGACGGGGCCAGCAACATCCGCACGCTGGTCAGCATCGTGTGGCCCGGGGTGCGCGGCACCACCGTGGCGCTCGGCATGCTCAGCGTGATCGGGGCGCTGAAGACCTTCGACGTCCCCTACCTGGTGACCATCGGCGGCCCCAACTACGCCACCGAGTTCCTCGGCACCTACATCTACCGGATCAGCATCCCCAGCGCCCACGTCGGGTACGGCGCGGCCCTGTCGATCATGCTGCTCATCCTGGCCCTGGCCGGCGCCATCGCCATCGCCGTCCGGGCCAACCGAAAGGACAGTGAGACCGGTGTTTGAGGCACGCCGCCTGCCGGCCAAGCTCGTGCTGCAGGTCCTGGTCACCCTGATGATCATCCCGTACCTGTTCCCCCTGGTCGTCATGGTGCAGGGCTCGCTGGCGGGGGAGGGCGCCGGGAACTACCGCGCGGTGTTCGAGGTCGGCGCCATCGGGACGTTCTTCAAGAGCAGCGTCATCATCTCCGTCTCGACGATCCTGATCGTGTACGTCCTGACGATGCTCGCCGCCTTCGGATTCTCCAAGCTGCACATCCGCCGCAAGGAGGTCTACTTCTGGATGATCCTGGCCGCGCTCACCCTACCCGAGGTCGTGCTGCTCACCCCGCTGTTCGCGACGACCCTCGCGCTCGGCGTGTACGACACGTACTGGGCGGTGGTGCTGCCGCTGGCCGCCCTGCAGATCCCGTTCACCATCCTGATCGCGCGCAGGTTCATCGACGGCGTGCCGGACGCGCTGTTCGACGCGGCCAGGATCGACGGCGCCGGCACGTTCACGGCCTTCCGCTACATCGTCGTGCCGATGACGCGGCCGATCGCCGCGGCGATCGTCGTGCTGACGCTGATCGGCTCGTGGAACGCCTACCTGCTGCCGCTGGTGCTCATCCAGGACCCGGCCCAGCAGACCGTCACGCTGCTGCCGCAGTTCTTCGTCAGCCAGTTCAGCAACGACCAGACCAAGGTGCTGGCCAGCGCGGTCATCACCGCGATCCCCGAGATCGTGGCCTACCTGTGCCTGCAGGGCCTCTTCGAGCGCGGCCTGTCGGCCGGCGCGATCAAGTAACTACAGAATGAGGAACAGACCCCATGACGTTTCTTCGTACCGTGGGACGCCAGTTCATGGACGAGACGGACACCCCCGTCCGTCTGCGCGGCGTCGCGGTGGGCGGCTGGCTGAACATGGAGAACTTCATCACCGGCTACTCCGGCAATGAGTCCCTCATGCGCGGCACGGTCCGTGCGGTCCTGGGCGAGGACCGCTACGAGCTCTTCTTCGAGCGCCTGCTGACCGCGTTCTTCGGCGAGGACGACGCGAAGCTGCTGGCCGACGCGGGCATGAACTGCGTACGCTTCCCGGTCAACTACCGCCACTTCGAGGACGACAGCAAGCCGTTCGAGTTCAAGAAGGACGGATTCCGGCACCTGGACCGGGCCATCGAGGCGTGCGCGCGGCACGGCATCTACTCGGTCATCGACCTGCACGCGCTGCCCGGCTCGCAGAACCACCACTGGCACTCCGACAACCCCACGCACCGCCCCGCGTTCTGGGACCACCCGCACTTCCAGGACCGCGTGGTGGCGATGTGGGAGCACATCGCCGAGCACTACAAGGACAACCCCTGGGTGGCCGGATACAACCCGATCAACGAGCCCGCCGACGAGTCGCGCCTGGTGGTCGGCCCGTTCTACACCCGCCTGGTCGAGGCCATCCGCGCGATCGACGACCGGCACATCCTGTTCCTGGACGGCAACACCTACTCCACCGAGTTCGACGTCTTCGACGAGCCGTGGGAGAACACCGTCTACGTCTGCCACGACTACGCCGCCCCCGGCCTCGGCGGCGGGGGCGACTACCCCGGCACGACCGACGGCAGGTACTTCGACAAGGCGGCCCTGGAAGCCAAGTACGCCGAGCGCACCGAATACTGCCGCCGCACCGGCACCCCCGTCTGGGTCGGCGAGTTCGGCCCCATCTACACCGGCGACGAGCGCACCGACGCCATGCGCCGCCGGCTGCTGACCGACCAGCTCGACATCTACCGCCGCGACGACGCCGGCTGGTCCATCTGGATGTACAAGGACCTGGGCCGCCAGGGCCTGGTCATGGTCCGCCCCGACTCCCCCTACCTGAAGCGCTTCGGCGATTTCGTCGCCAAGAAGAACCGCCTCGGCGCCGACCAGTGGGGGAGCGACGGCTACGGCATCCGCGAGGTCACCAAGCCCTTCTACGAGATGATGGCCGAAGAGTTCCCCGACTTCGACGCGTACCCCTGGGGCCGCTTCGACTGGGTCCGCACTTTGATCCTCAACCTCACCGTGGCCCAGCCCCTGGCCTACGAGTACGCCGAACTCTTCCGCGGCCTCACCGACGACGACCTCATCGCTCTGGCCGACTCCTTCGCCCTCGCCAACTGCGACGTCCGCACGACCCTCCGGGATCAGCTGACCGCCGGCTGACCAGTCCGGGTTTTCCGGTTGCGGTGACTTGCGGCTTAGGCGAGACTCGTCGGCGATCGCGAGGAGGGGACGATGAGCGCCGCCGACAAAGGCAGCAATGCCTATTTACAACAGGTCGTCGCGCAGCAGGCGGTGCTTGAGGATGATCTCAGGGCCCGCCGCGGCGCCCCTGCGGCCGGAGCGGCGCCCGCGGCTCCGGCGGCCAGGCGGGCGAGCCCGCTGGCCAAACGCGAGGGGGCACTCGCCGGGGGCGTGGGCGAGAAGCTGACACCAGGGCCGGTGGACGTGCGGATCACCGGCTTCTGGCGCTGGAAGAACGTGCTCGTGCCGCCCAACGCGTTCGTGGTGCACACCCGGCGGGGCAGGGCGACGCCGCTGCACATCGGGCTCGGGGTGTCGTTCCGCTTCAATCCCGCCATCGACTCCTTCCTGGTGGTGCCGGGGGCCACCCAGACCATCCTGATCAACGCGTACTGCGTCTGCCGGGAATTGCAGGGCGTGCTGGTGCAGGGCTACGTGCAGTGGATCATCCAGGACTTCGGCACCGCCTACCGCAAGCTGGACTTCAGCGACCTGGACGACCCGATGCGGCTGGTCAACCTCCAGCTGCGGGAGCAGGCGGAGGCGGCGATCAAGGACAAGGTCGCGACCATGGGCGTCCGCGACGTGCTCAGCGACAAGCAGCCCATCATCGAGGAGCTGACCGCCCGGCTGCGCGCCGTGGCCGAGGGCGAGGACAACAGCGACCAGGGGCTCGGCCTGCGCATCGTCACCGTGCAGATCAAGGAGGCCGTCGTCAGCTCGTCGCGGCTCTGGGAGAACCTCCAGAAGCCGTACCGGTCCGAGCAGGGGCAGATCGCCCGGCTGGCCGAGCTGCAGGCCGAGGAGGCCATCGCCCAGCGGGAGATGGCGACCGAGCGGCTCAAGGAGACCCAGCGCCTGGAGTACGAGCGGGAGCTCGCCGAACTGCGCGCCCGCAACGAGGCCCGGCTGTTCGACACCCAGGCGGCCGAGCGGCTGCGGCGCACCCAGCGGGAGCACGACGACGCCAGGGCGGTGTCCGAGCTGGAGACCGAGACCACCCTGCACGCGCTGCGGATGGAGCGCGAACGGCACGCCGAGGAAGCCGAGACCGGCAGGCTCAGGATTCGGCGGGAGCAGGAGCTCAAGCGCCTGGAGCTCGACGGCGAGCTGGAGCTGGCCCGCTCCCAGGCGCAGTCCGAACACGAGCGGGCCCTGCTCGACGTGGAGCGCGCGCGGCTGCGGGCCGACATCGACAACCAGCAGACCCCGGCCAGCCTGCAGGCGTTGCTGATCGGCTCGCTGCCCGAGATCATGGCGAAGCTGCCCAAGCCCACGGAAGTGCGCACGGTGTCGATCAACGGCACTGACCGGACCACCGTGTCCGGCCTCCTGGCCGAGATCGCCACCGTGGTCGGCGCCCTGCGCCCCGACCAGAAAGATTCCTGAAGCTCAACCCTCGAGGAGACGGTTCAGCTGCAGATCGAGGACCGCGATTGCCGCGTCGTGGCTGATCTCGCCCAGCATGCGCGCGTCGGCGAGTGACCCTGCCACGCCCAGCAGGATGCGCGCCTCCGCCTCGGCGGAAGCCGGACCGCAGGCCTCGGTAACAAGCCGCGCCATGGCGGCGGTCGCGGCGGACGATCCCTCCCGGTAGAGCCGGTGAAGCTGGGGATTCGCGGCGGCGGAAGCGAGAAACGCGTGGCCGGCCAGGATCTGTTCGGCACCGAGATTCACCAGCGCCAGCAGGACCTGACGCAGCGCCGTATGCGGCGGATCATCCCTTTGTACGGCTGCCGCGACGGCGTTCTCGATATCGCGCCGCTGCAGGGCCGCGGCTAGCTGGAGCAGCGCTTCCTTGGTGGGGAAATAGTGCTGGACCAGGCCTTTTGAGATGGCGGCCTCCGCCGCGACGCGTCCGATGGTCACCGACGCCAGGCCCTCGCGCACGCACAGCCGGAGCGCCGCCCTGGCGATCTCCCCACGACGGGCGTCATGGTCCACACGCTTCGGCATCATCTCTCCCGTAGAGTCTTTACAATACGAACGTATCGTAAATGGGAGGTTGCCATGGAACCGAACGTCGGGGCGGCATTCCGGGCGGGAAAGCTCGGCCACTTCCGTGACGCGGCCGCCTACGCCCGATATCGGAAGGCCTACGACCGCGCGATGGCAGCCCTGCCCGCGCCGACCGTGACCCTGGACGTGCCGACCGGCTTCGGCAGCGTTCGCGTCTACCGATTCGGACCCGCCGACGGAGTGCCGCTGCTCCTGCTGCCCGGTCACACAGCGGCCGCGCCCATGTGGGAAGCCAACCTGGCCGGCCTGGCGAAAAGCCGCCCGGTGTACGCGGTGGACCTCATCGGAATGCCAGGCCTGTCCGTGCAGACCCGCCGCCTGACCTCCGCCGAAGACCAGGCGGCCTGGCTCGCATCCCTGCTCGATGGCCTGCCCGAACCGTCTCTCGACGTGCTGGGCCTGTCGATCGGCGGCTGGTCCGCGCTCAACCTCGCCGTACACCAGCCGGCCGGAATCCGCTCCCTCATCCTGCTCGAACCGGGCGCCACCTTCGGCGGCATCACCTGGAAGGTCGTCATCGTCTCGCTGGGCTCGGTGCTCCCCATGCCCAAGGCCGTACGGCGTCGCCTGATGAGCTGGATCTCCGGCGGCGCCGACGCCTCCGAAGACGACCCTGTCGCCGCCCTGATCGCGTCCGGCATGCGCGACTTCACCACCAGCCTTCCCCAGCCCGCCTACCCAACCGACGACCAGATCGCCGGAATCGACCGCCCCACCCTGGTGATCATCGGCGGCCGCAGCATCATCCACGACCCCGGCAAAGCCGCGGCCCGCGCCCGCCGCCTCCTACGCCACGGCACCGTCGAACTCTGGCCAGAGGCCTCCCACGCCATCAACGGCGAATTCCCCGAGCGCATCGAAACAACGGTCAACGACTTCCTGGCCAAGCACGAATCCGGGTGAGAGGACGCTAATGCACGCCTCACCGAGCCCTCACCGCCTGTCGAAATCCTTCGTATGGCCAGGCAGCCCTGGCCGAAGCCGACGAAGGGCACGACATGAACAAGATCAAGCTGGCTCTGACCGGAACCGTCCTCGGTACCGTTGTCGGCGGCCTGGCGGTGGCCACCCCGGCATTCGCGGAGGAACGCACCTGCCGGGGGACCATCCGCGCCACGACCCTTGACAACATCCGCGTCCCGGCGGGCGCGACCTGCACCCTCCTAGGCACCCGCGTGAAAGGCACCATCAAGGTGGAGCGGAACGCGACCCTGGTAGCCCGCAAGGTGAACGTCGAAGGCAACGTCCAGGCCGAGGGCGCCCGCGCCGTGTCCGTGGTCGCCGGCTCGATCGTACGTGGCAGCGTCCAGGTGAAGCAGGGCGGCGCCGCCACCGTGACCTCGTCCCGGATCAACGCCGACATCCAACTCGACGCCAACCGCCGCTACCTGCGGGTCAACAACAACCGAGTCGGCGGCAGCATCCAGGTGGTCGGCAATCACCATGGCGCCCAGATCCACCGCAACTCAGTCAAGGGCAACCTCCAGTGCAAGGAAAACCACCCGAAGCCAACCGGAAGCAGCAACGCCGTCGGCGGCAACAAGGAAGACCAGTGCCGCGGCTTCTGACCTGATTTCGGGACGTCAGGTGCTCGTCTCTTTCTCCGGCGGGGATGCGAGTTCCACTGGGGTTCCCCAGGAGGAGAAGCGAATGTCGCTCTTCTTCTCGAGGGGGCCGAGTGTGTATTCAGGGTCGGAGTAGCTCGTGACCAGTCGTGTCGGCAGCCCGTCCGGGCCCACCGACATCCGCCATGACATCACCAGTCCGGCCTCTCGGGTGTCGGTCAGGTCCTCGGCCTGGAATGACGGCGATACGGCGTGGAGAGCCCCCAGCGTGATCGTTCCTTCGTACCCGCCGCCGGACTGCTTCGCCGTCGTCGCCAGGACGGCTTTGAGGGTGGCGGGTTCCAGGATCAGCATCGGGGTGAAGAACGGGGTCCGCTTTCCCGGTTCGCTCTCCGACTTCAGCCATTTCTTACCGTCGGGCAGCGCGTCCGCGATCGCTCCGCCGGACTGGTAGGAGGAGGAACCGATGGCGAGCGTCCGGATGGGGGCGTCCATCAGCTCGGTTTTCATCGTGACGTCGTATCCGTCGACGCCGGTGCCGCTGAACTGTACGACGCCGTCGCGGTTCCCGCTGTTGAAGAGTTCGCCGTCGACGTGGGTCTCCTGAATCTCGCTGACCTTGACCCCGCGCTTGGCCACGAGCTGCGCCTCCAGCGCCGCCATCGGGCTTGCCGTGGGACTGGCCGCCGGGTCGGCCGGTGGGTCCGCTGATGGGTCGGCCGAACCTCCGCATCCTGCGATGAGCACAACCAGCGCAGCACTGACGGAAGCAATGAAACGCCTCAAAGGTTTCTCCAGCCACTCAAAACGCTCATTAGTCGGCGAATGCTATCGACATTCGTCCGATAGCCCCGGTTTGGGTAGGGGGGTACTCTCACGATCCGGTCGTGATCGGGTGAGCATGGAGCCGTTCTTCGCGTGGGCGTGAAGGTGAGGGCGGCATGGGAAAGCAGCACGTAGGGGAGATCCGGATCAGTAAGCGGGTCGTCCGGATCGGGCATGAGGTGTATCCGCTGGCGAACATTTCGCGGGTGCAGAGTCTGCGGCTGGTGTGGGGCGGGCGGCTGGCGACGTTCTATCCGTTGAAGGGGATCGCGGCCGCGCTGGCGGTGGTCGGGGCGGTCGCGGGGGTGGCGTTCGGGGTGGTGCCGGAGCTGGATGTGGACGCCGGGTTCAACCTGGTGGAGGCGGCGGCGCAGTTCGCGATGGCGGCGGTGGTGGTGGGCGGGCTGCGGGTGGCGTACCTGCTGGTGGTGCTGGTCTACCGGCTGCTGTTCCGGCGGCCCAGGTACGCGCTGACGATCGAGACGGCGGGCACGCAGTTCACCGCGCTGTCGGGAACCGACAGGGACGAGATCTACCGGATCAAGGGCGAGATCGTGGACGCCATCGAGGATCCGCCGACGCAGGAGCGGATCGTCCAGGTCCGAGGCGATCTGGTGATGGGCGACAAGGTGGGCCGGGACAAGTACGAGCAGAGCGGCGCCGGTAGCCGGACGACCGTCAACAACTGAGGGGTGTACGGCATGTCGGATTACGTGTACGGCAACAAGATCGGCCGGGACAGCTACGTGCAGACCGGCGCCGGGAGCAGCTTCACGGTCAACAACACGGGGGAGGGGATGTCGCGGGCCGAGGTGGACGCGGCGGTGGCGGAACTGCGGGCCTTCATCGGCACGCTGACCCGCGCCGGTCTGGTGACCCCGGAGGGCGCGGTGAGCGATCCGGGCGCGGTGGTGGCGGCGGTGGAGTCCGAGCCGGGCCGCCTGCGCGCGCTGGGCACGGCGATCGCGGGCGGCGCCAAGGAAGCGGTGCTGTCGGCGGTGCAGAGCGGGGTCGCGGCACTCATCGTGGCCCTGGTCGGGAGAATGTGATCCGGGAGCGTCGGACACTCGGTCGAGCCGAGTCTGGGCCGGGTGCCGGCTTCTTTCTGGCGACGGTCACGATGTACAGGAGCAGACCGGCGGACGTGAGAACGAAGCCGGCCCAGACGGTGGACAGGGTTCCCCAACCGGCTTCGAGGGTGAGCGCGCCGCCGACCGCGCCGAGAGAGTTGGCCAGATTGAGGGCGGCCAGGTTGAGCGCGCCCATCAGGGTCGGCGCGTCCGGCGCGAAAGCGGTCAGCCGGACCTGGATGGTGGGGATCGCGAGCATCATGGTCGCCCCGACGCCGAACAGGCAGGGCAGCAGTATCAGCAGGTTCTCACCGGCCACGCCGATCAGTGCCAGGAGCCCCAGGACGCCGCCGTATCCCCAGGTCAGCCCTCGGTGCTCGGATCGGTCGGCGACACGTCCCCCGAGATGGTTGCCGACTGCCATGCCGAGGCCGAAGACGGCGAGCGCGATCGGGATGAGCGCGGCGTCCCGCCGTGCCGCGTCGGTGACGAAGGGGCCGATGAAGGTGTAGACGGCGAAGATGCTGGAGATGCCGAGCGCCGCGACGGCGACCATCAGCCAGACGTTGAGCCGGCGCAGGCCGTGCAGCTCATTGCGGACGGGGCTGCCGTGCAGATCGTCCGTACGGGGCAGCCAGGCGACCAGGGCGGCACCGGCCAGCAGGCCGATGGCGACCACGGTCCAGTACATGGCGCGCCAGCCGGCGTGCTGGCCGACGAAGGTGCCGAGCGGTGAACCGGCGATGGTGGCGAGGGTGAGTCCCCCCATCACAGTGGCGAACGCCTTGCCTCCCTTGCCGGGCCCGTACACGTACGCGGCGACGACGGCGCCGGCACCGAAGAACGCGCCCTGCACGCTACCGGTGACGAACCGGAAGGCGACGAGCAGCGCGATGTCCGGCGCCAGCGCGGACAGCACGTTGCCGACCAGGAAGAGCACGACCAGGCCGAGCAGCAGTGTGCGCCGGTTGACCCGGGCGGCCAACAGGGTGATGGCCGGAGAGCCGATCACCACCCCGAAGGCGTAGGCGGTGATCGCCTGTGTGGCGGCGGGGATCGACACGTCGAGATCAGCGGCGAAGAGCTGGATGATGCCGTTGCTGCCGAACTCGCCGGTGCCGATCGCGAAGGTGCCCAGTGCCAGCGCGAACAGGGTGAGCTTCGGATTGCCGACGGGCGGCTTGGCGGAGCTGTGCCGCTTCTCCTCGGCGGCGCACTGGTCTTCGTAAGCTCGGGTATGCATCGCCGGGTCTCCGAGGCGTCAGCGCGCGGCGCGTTTGATGAGGTCGGCCGTCGCGGTAGGTTGCGAGATCATCGCGACATGTGAGGCGGCGATCTCGCGGATCTGCGACCCGGCCCGCTGGGCCATGAACCGCTGCGCCGCGGCCGGCAGCACCTGGTCGTTTTTGGCGACCAGGTAGTAGGAAGGAATGGTCTTCCACGCCGGAGCACCGGACGGCTCGCCGAGTGTGCGCGCGTCGGCGGGGCGCTGGCCGGCGTGCATCAGGTCCGTGGTCGGCTTCGGCACGTCGCCCGCGAAGACGTCGTGGAAGAACTCCTTCTTGATGTAGCCGTCGACGAGGCCCTCGGCGTAGGGGCGGAAGTCCAGCGCCGCCTCGTTGAGTCTGCTGCCCGGGAACTTCGTTTGAAGTTCCAGCAGGGACTCTCCCTCGTCGGGGGCGAACGCGGCCACGTAGACCAGCGCTTTCACGTTGGGGTTGCCGGCGGCGGCGTTGGTGGCGACGATTCCGCCGTAGGAGTGCGCGGCCACGATGATCGGACCGTTGAGTGTGGCGAGAATGCTCGCCAGGTAGGCGGAGTCGGAGGCCACGCCGCGGAGCGGGTTCGCCGGGGCGATGACCGGATAATCGTCGCGGATGAGCTTGGCTGCGACATCGTTCCAGCCGGAGGCGTCGGCGAACGCGCCGTGCACGAGTACCACGGTGGGCTTGGGCTTGGGATGCGCCTGCGCCTCGGACGTTCCCAGCAGGGCGCCGGTCGCGACCGCGGCGGATCCGGCCAGCACCGCTCGGCGAGTCGTCGTCATCATGTGAACCTTTCGACGTGTGGTTTTCGCGCCCCATTGTTCAACCCGGGCACTTGACGATCACTGAACGAGCGATTCATTCCTCGTCAAGTACGCCGACTTAGCCTGCGGACATGAGATCCACGAAAAGCGAAAGCGCCAAGAAATGGGGGCTGCGGGTCCACCTGCTCTCCTACGTCGTGGCCAACGTGGCCCAGGTCATCGTGTGGCGGCTCTACGACCCGGAAAACTTCTTCTGGCCCATGTGGTCCATAGTCTTCTGGGGCATCGGGCTGGTCTTCCACCTCTGGGGTGTCTATTCACCGCCCAAATCGAGTACCGGACAATGAGCCGTTCGCGCCGCACGTTCGGCGAACGTCCGGGCCCGGTCGGGGGCGGCTCGGACGGCGGCGGAGCGCACGTGGTGGGGCGCTCGTCTCGGCTACCGGGTCGTTGATCGCGGTCCGCGTCGTCCGGCCCGCGTTGTTTGGATCGGCCAGCCTGCGACTCTCCCTACAGGCTGTCAGGATGCCCGAGAATGTCCGCCATGGATTCCCCATTGGTCCTGGCCAGTCTGCCTTTCGCCCTCGGCATCGTCATGCTCGGCCTGGGTCTCGGCCTGACCCTGGACGACTTCCGGCGGGTGGGCCAGTATCCGAAGGCGGCCGTGGTCGCGCTGCTGTGCCAGGTCGTGCTGCTGCCGGCGATCTGCTTCGGCCTGGTGCTCGCCTTCCGGCTCCCACCGGAGCTGGCGGTCGGGATGATGGTGGTCGCGGCGTCGCCCGGTGGCCCCACGGCCAACCTGTTCAGCCACCTGTTCGGCGGGAACGTCGCGCTGAACATCACGCTCACCGCGGTCAACTCGGTGCTGGTCGTGGTCACCCTGCCGATCGTGGTGAACCTCTCGGCCGGGTACTTCCTCCCCGGTGGGGCCGCCCTCGGGCTGCAGGTCGACAAGTTGCAGCAGGTCTTCGTGATGGTGCTCGGGCCGGTCGCGATCGGAATGCTCGTGCGCGCGCTGGCGCCGCAGCTGGCGCGGCGGCTCAACCTGCCCGTCCGGGTGCTGTCCGTCGTGGTCCTGCTCACGGTCATCTCCGCCGTCCTGTACGGGGAGCGGGAGAACCTCGTCGGCTATTTCGTCTCGGTCGGGCTGGCCGTGCTGGCCTTCAACATCGTGAGCCTGCTGATCGGCTACGGCGTGCCGCGGCTGGCCGGCGTCGACCACCGCGCGGCCACCGCGGCCGGGTTTGAGATCGGCATCCACAACACCGCGCTCGCCATCACGATCGCCCTGAGCCCGGCGCTGTTGAACAGCGCCGAGATGGCCATCCCGGGTGCGGTGTACGGCATTGTCATGTTCTTCACGGCGGCCGGGTTCGGGTGGTTGATCACCCGTCGAACTCGAATGAGCTCGCCCCGGTGACTGCCCGGCGATCAAAGCTCGGCGAGGAACTTTTCGGCGCGGCGGGCGAAGAGGTGGGATTCGCGTTCGCTGGACCGGTCGCGGGCCTTCTCGGCAGCGGCTCGTACGACGTCGGCGGGTTCGCCGCGGGCGTGGAGCAGGCGCGCCCGCAGCAGCAGGACAAGTCCTTCGGCGTAGCGCTGGCCGTAGGCGTCGAGGGCCTGGTCCGCCCGGTCGAGGGCGAGGCCCGCCTGGTCCGGCATCCCGGCGGCCAGCCACATCTCGGCGAGCAGTCCGTGGTGGTACGCGACGCCCCACCGCGGCGGGTCGACCAGCGTCCCGGCCAGGAGCTGTTCGGCCTCCGCCGCGATACCGGCCGGATCGTCGCCGGTGAGGGCGCGGGCCCAGTACCAGTTCAGCCGGATGTAGTGCTCCTGCTGGACGGCGGTCCGGCCGGTGCCCACGGCCGTCCACCGCTGGATCGTGCGCAGCACCCAGCCCGCGTCACCGGCCATCGACGCGATGATGGTGATGTAGTAGGCCCAGGTCGCGACCGCGTACGGGTCGTCGGGGCCGTTCCACTTGTCGATCATGGTCCCCGCCGTCTCGGCGTCACCGTGCAGTGCCGTCAGGACGGCCAGCCAGCCTGGCCACTCACCCGAGACGTCCCGCCGGATCGGGGTCTCGCTGTGCGAGGAGACGACCCCGTCGAGAAGGGCGGGGTTGTTGCCGCTGAACAACCGGTATGCCGCGCCGATGTTGCCGATGTCCCACTGGTGCAGGCCCCAGGCTTGCCGGCCGTACACGCGGACGACCAGATCGGAGGACGCTTCCCCTTGCTCGTACAGCCGGCGGACCAGCCGGACGCGATCCCACTCCAGGAAGGTGTAGGCGCCGAACAGGCGGGCGAAGAGGAGGCCGGCGGCCTCGACCTCCTGGCCGAGCTGGCGGGCCAGGAGTTCCGCGCGCTCCAGCAGATCGAACGTCGTGCCGCCGAACCCGGCTTGCCGTCGCGGGGCGATGGCGAGGAGGGAGAGGGCGGAGAGCTCGAGTTCCGGGAGCCCGGCGGTCCGCGCGACCTGGGCGGCCGATTGCAGGTGCCGGTCGGCGGCGGCGAACGCGAGCTTGGTCGCCGCGCGACGACCGGCGCGCTTCAGCGCCTCCGCGGTACGAACCGGGTCGGCGAGGGGCTTGGCGGCCCACAGGTGGAAGGCGAGGCGTTCGGTGACGGACTCGTCGTCCGCCTGGCTTTCTTCGAGCGCGTCCGCGACCCGCAGGTGCAGCCGGATGGCCCGCCACTGCTCCGTTGTCTCCGTGACCGATTCGCGGACCAGGTCGTGCGCGAATCGCCACGAGAACGGGTCCTCCGGCCCCATTTCGAGCAGGCCGAGCGCGCGCAGCGGTTCGAGGCGTTCGAGGCAGTCGGCGACGTCGACGCCGGCGGCGCGGGCGAGCAGGCCGAGGTCGACGTCGCGGCCGATCAGCGCGGCGACCCGGAGCAGGTCGCGAGCGCTGTCGTCGAGGCCCGCCATCCGATCGCGGACGACGTCTCGCACGGTGGACGGCACCCCGGCCCGGGCCGACGCGTCGCCGTCGCCGAGCGCGCCGCGGTCGCTGAGAAGCCGCGACAGTTCGCGGACGAAGAAGGGATTGCCGGCGGTGCGAACGTGGATGTTGCGGGCGATGTCCGCGCTCGGTTCGTGGCCGGTCTCGCGGCGGATGAGTTCGGCCACCTCGGTCAGGTTGAGCGAGCCGAGCCGGATCCTGCGGTGGCTGGGCAACCGGCTGGCGGCGGCCAGTACCCGCGAAAGGTCGGAGCTGGGTGTGGGTGCGCGGTCGCGAAGGGCGCTGATGATCGCGGTGCCGGCGGGGAGCCGGCCCGTCAGGTGGCCGAACAGCTGGAGCGAGGCGGCATCGATCCATTGAAGATCGTCCATAACCAGCAGCATCGGCCGTTCTGCCGAGGCCTGGCCGATAACGGTGACGACCTGCTCGAACAGGCGGAACTGGGCGCGGCCGCCGGAAATTGTGGCGTCATCGTCTCGAGATTCGAGGAGGCGGCCGAGTTCGCTGGCCAGCCACGTCTCGCGCGCCGGCGCGGGCAGGCTGTCGAGGACGATGGTGAGCGCCTGCTCCCACGGCCACATCGATGGTGTTCCGTCGCCTTCCAGACAGGAAGCCCAGACGACGAGCGCGCCACGCCGATCCGCGGTGGCGGCGGCCTCTTCCAGCAGGCGCGTCTTCCCCGCACCCGGTTCGCCTTCGACGATGCCGAGCCCGGTGCGGCCGGTGAGCGCCGCCTCGATGGTCTGCCGCAGCACGCCGAGTTCCTCGCCCCGGCCGACCAGCCCGGCTGCTGGTGCGCGGTCACCCGCACTCTCGGTGCTCGTCACCACCGGCGGCCTCGGGGTCTGCGTCAACACGCGCAGGTGCGCGGCTTGCAGCGCCGGGCCGGGGTCGATGCCGAGCTCCTCGGCGAGGCGGTCACGGACCGCGTGGAACGCCGACAGCGCCTCCGCCTGCCGTCCGGCGGCGCCGAGGGCGGTGATGAGGCCGGCGTGTACGGGTTCGTGGAACAGCGCCATCGACGCGGCCAGCTGCAACGGCGGGATCACCCGCTCTGGTCGGTGTAGCGACACCGCCAGTTCGGCCGCTGCCGCGCAGGCGGCGTGGAACTCGTCGTCGAGGGCGGCCAGGATCGGCATCGCGGCCGATCCATAGGAAAGCCCGTCCCCCGCGGGGCCCTGCCAGAGGCCGAGCGCTTTGACGTAGTGGTCAAGCGCCGCGTCGCGAGCGTGCTGGGCGAGGGCGGCCCGGGCGGCTTCGAGGAGTTCCCGGAACGTGAGGAGGTCCAGCGTGGCGGGGCCGGCGCTGAACACGTACGCGTCGCCGCGGCGGTGCAGGTATGTGCCGGCCGCCCGGGCGGGGACCGCGGGCTCGAGCACCCGCCGCAACGCCCCGACGTACTTGTGGATGATGTTGAGCGCGCTGGCGGGGGCGTCATCGGCCCAGATCAGGTCGATCAATTCTCTCGTGCTGACCGGACGGCCCACGCGCGCCAGGAGCAGGGCCAGCAGCTGCGCCTGCTGCCGGGGGCCGGCGTCCAGTTCGACGCCATCGCGCCACAGCCGCAACGGACCGAGGACCTGCAGGCGCAGCGAGCCGTCCGGCGGACCTTCGCCGTCGGGCCGAACGGGATGGGCTGGCCCGGTCACGTCTGTCGACTCCTGGATGGCCATTGCAGATTCGTCCGCTTGGGACCCGTATCGGACCGCCGCGTGAACAGAGTGTACTGGTCCCGGATTGGTCGTAGAAGGGCCGCCGATCGAGGCTGAGGGCGTGTGACGTCCCTGTCACATGAAAGAGCCAAGTATCGATCTCGATCAGGCGTGTCACGCTTCGGAGTGACATGATCACGATACGTTGCCGATGTTCGGGTTCGCCGGGGTCGCGGACCCTCGGTTCACGACATTCGGGAGAGTAATGATCGAGATCTTGAAGTCCGGCGTGGTCGCGGGGATGGCGGTGCTGGGGCTGGCCGGTGCGCCCGGCGTCGCGCTGGCCGACGGCGGGCCGGCCGCGCAAGACAGGCCGGGCCTGGCCGTCGTGCCTAACGCTCAGGCGTCGGCCAAGGTGGCCGCCGACGGCACGCTGTTGCAGTCCAAGGGCATCAAGTCCCTCACCAAGCCCGCGGCTGGCGTGTACTGCGTGAGGTTCCTGGACCCGTTGCTGAAGGTGGACGAGCTCACGCCGGTGGCCACGCTGGTGGCCACCGGTTCTACGCCTTGGGGCATCGTGATGGCGCGCACCACGCCGAGCGTGGAGTGCGGCAACCGCGCCGACACCCTGTCCGTCTACACCGGCACCGCCGCGGTCGGCCGGTCTGACCTGCCGTTCTACCTGGTCATTCCCTGATCTGTCTGGACGCCGCAGGCCCGGCCGCGCCCGCGCGGCCGGGCGTGGCGTCATCGTCCGGCGGTACGGCGGGCGGCCGCGACGGTATTGGCCAGCAGCATCGCGATGGTCATCGGCCCGACGCCGCCCGGGACGGGCGTGATGGCGCCGGCCACCGCGCGGACGGCGTCGAAGTCGACGTCGCCCCGCAGGCCGTCCGGGGTGCGGTGGATGCCGACGTCGACCACGGTCGCGCCGGGTTTCACCGCCTCGGCGGTGATCAGGCCCGGGATGCCGGCCGCGACGATGAGGACGTCCGCTCGCCGGCAGACCGCCGCGAGGTCACGCGTGCGGGAATGGCAGACGGTCACCGTCGCGTGGCGCCGCAGCAGCAGCTGCGCCATGGGCTTGCCGACCAGGTTGGACCGCCCGACGACGACGGCTTCGGCGCCGGCCAGCGCGATCCCGTGGGCGTCGAGGAGCTCCAGGACGCCGAGCGGGGTGCAGGGGCTCAGCCCGGGCCGGCCGAGCGCGAGCCGCCCGGCGTTGGTCTCGGTCAGCCCGTCCACGTCCTTGTCCGGCGGGATCAGCGACACCAGCGCGTCGGCGTCCAGGTGCGGCGGCAGCGGCAGCTGGAGCAGGATGCCGGTGACGCCGGGGTCGTCGCCGAGCGCGCGGATCGCGGCGGCGAGCTCGTCCTGCGTGACGTCCGCGCCGAACCGGCGATGCAGGTCGCGGATGCCCGCCGCCACGCAGCGGCGCCGCTTGTTCCGCACGTAGATCTCGGAGGCGGGGTCGTCCCCGACGAGCACGGTGGCGAGCCCGGGCGCGCGAGCGAGCGTGGCGATGTCGGCGGCGGCCGCCGCGACGACCTTCTCGGCGACGCGCCGCCCGTCCAGAATGGTCATGCGAGCACAGCCCGCAGGTAGGGCCCGATGGCCGCCGCCGAGGCGGGGCCATACGCGTCGGACAATCGTTCCTCCCCGTCCCGCGCGGTGAGCCGCCATTCCTGGCTGCCGACGCTCTCCAGCACGGCCGTTGCGATCAGCGAGGCCAGCTGGGCCGCGTGTTCGACGGGGAGCCCGCTGTCGACCCCGGCGAGGAACCCGGCCCGGAAGGCGTCGCCCACGCCGGTCGGGTCGAGGATCTCTCGGGCCGGTACGGCGTCCACCCGGATCTCGGCGCCATCGCGCCCCATGATGCGCGCGCCCTTGGCGCCGAGCGTGGTGATCCGCAGCCCCACCCGCTCGGTGATCTCGCGTTCCGACCAGCCGGTACGGCGGACGAGCAGCTCCCACTCGTACTCGTTCGTGAACAGGTACGCCGCCCCCTCCACCAGCGCCCGGCAGTCGTCGCGGTCCAGGCGGGGCAGCTGCTGCGACGGATCCGCGGCGACCGCCACGCCGAGCCGGTGGGCCTGCGCGGTGTGGGCCAGCATGGCCTCCGGCGCGCTGGCCCCGACGAGCACCAGGGCGACCCCGCGGGAGGCGAGGATCGGCGCCAGGTCGATGGAGCCGGAGGCGGCCATCGCGCCCGGATAGAACGAGGCGATCTGGCACTGGTCGTCGTCGGTCGTGCAGGTGAACCGCGGGGTGTGCGCGCCGCCGACGGTCAGCACGCCGCCGCAGTCGACGCCGTGCCGTTCCAGCCAGGAGCGGTAGTCGGCGAAGTCCGCGCCCACGGCCCCCACGAGCACCGGGCGCTTGCCCAGGACGCCCAGGGAGAAGGCGATGTTGGCGGCGACGCCGCCGCGCCGGATCTCCAGGTCGTCGACGAGGAAGCTCAGCGAGAGCCGGTCGAGCTGCTCGGCGATGAGGTGGTCTCGGAACCGGCCGGGGAAGTGCATGAGGTGGTCGGTCGCGATCGAACCGGTGACCGCGATGGGGCCGATGGCCATGGCTGATCCTCCTGGAGGCGGTCAGAAGACGATGGTGGTGGACCCGTCGACGAACACGCGGTCGGCGCAGTGCCAGTCGACCGCCCGGGCGAGCACGGCCCTCTCGATGTCGGCGCCGCGGCGGACCAGGTCGCCCACGCCGGCCCGGTGCGACACGCGGACGACGTCCTGCTCGATGATCGGGCCCTCGTCCAGGTCCTCCGTGGCGTAGTGGGCCGTCGCGCCGATGAGCTTGACCCCGCGCTGCTTGGCCCGCTCGTACGGGCTGGCGCCGGCGAACGCCGGCAGGAACGAGTGGTGGATGTTGATCACCGGGACGCCGACCTCGTCGAGGAAGTCCGCGGACAGGATCTGCATGTACCGGGCGAGCACCACCAGATCGACCTTCCCCGCGATCGCGTCGAGCTGGGCCTGCTCGGCTTCCGGCTTCGTCCGCGGCGTGACCGGGATGTGCGTGAACGGCGTGCCGAACCCGGCGACGTCCCGCTCCAGGTCGGGATGGTTGGAGACCACGGTGACGACCTCGATCGGCAGCTCGCCGCGGCGGGCCCGCCACAGCAGGTCGAGCAGGCAGTGGTCGTGCCGGGAGACGAAGATCGCGACCCGGGTGGGCGTCGCCGCCGAGCGCACCCGGAACCTGGCGCGCAGGCGCCGGGCCACCTCGAACTCGAACTGGCGCTCCAGCAGGGGCAGGCGCTCGCTGACGCGGTCCAAGTGGAACTCGGTGCGCAGCATGAACCGCCCGCCCCTGGATCCGGTGGAGAACTGGTCCGACTGGAGGATGTTCGCGCCGTGCCGGTAGAGGAACGCGCTGATGAGGGCCACGATGCCGGGCCCGTCCTGGCAGGAGACGACCAGGCGCCCGATGTCGTCGGAGACGGCGGATCCGGCCGGGGCGAGGGGCTGCTCGGAGACAGTGATCGACATGCCGGGCTCAGACCATCGACGGGGTGGCGTCGGCGGTAAGACCGGCGGCCACCCGCAGCTCGTCGGCGCGGTCGGTGCGCTCCCACGGGAGGTCCACGTCGGTACGGCCGAAGTGGCCGTAGGACGAGGTCGCCTGGTAGATGGGCCGGTGCAGGTCGAGGTAGCTGCGGAACGCGGCGGGACGCAGGTCGAAGCAGTCGGTGACCAGGTTGTCGATCAGGGCGGGGTCCACGCGCTCGGTGCCGAAGGTGTCGATCAGCAGGGAGACTGGCCTGGCCACCCCGATCGCGTAGGCGACCTGCACCTCGGCACGCCGCGCGAGACCGGCGGCGACGACGTTCTTGGCGACGTACCGGGCGGCGTACGCGGCGGAGCGGTCCACCTTGGACGGATCCTTGCCGGAGAACGCGCCCCCGCCGTGGCGGGCGAAACCGCCGTACGTGTCGATGATGATCTTGCGTCCGGTCAGGCCGGCGTCGCCCACCGGTCCGCCGATGACGAACCGGCCGGTCGGGTTGACCAGGAGGCTTCGGTGCAGCTCGCCGGCGTCGTACAGATCGGCGGGCAGGACGGGCACGACGACGTGGTGCCACATGTCCTCGCGGATCCGGTCGGCCGTGGCGTCCTCGGCGTGCTGGGTCGAGATGAGGACCCGCTCGATCCCGACGGGGAGGCCGTCGCGGTAGCGGATCGTCACCTGCGTCTTGCCGTCCGGCCGGAGGTAGCCGACCGCCCGCGTGGTGCGGGTGTGCGCCAGGCGGTGGGCCAGGCGGTGGGCGAGCGTGATCGGCATCGGCATGAGCTCGGGCGTGTCGTCGCAGGCGTAGCCGAACATCATGCCCTGGTCGCCGGCGCCCACCCGGTCGAACGCGTCGTCGGACAGGCCTTCGCGGTGCTCGTGGGCCCGGTCGACGCCCTGGGCGATGTCCGGGGACTGCCGGTCCAGCGCGACCAGCACCGCGCAGTGATTGCCGTCAAACCCGTAGGCGCCGTCGTCGTAGCCGATGCGGTTGACCGTGTCGCGGACGATGCGCGCGTAGTCGAGCTGCCTCGGTGTGGTGATCTCACCGGCGAGCACGACCATGCCGGTGGTGACCAGGGTCTCGCAGGCCACCCGCGACAGCGGGTCGGCCTCCAGCGCGGCGTCCAGCACCGCGTCGGAGATCGCGTCGGCGACCTTGTCCGGGTGACCCTCGGTCACCGACTCTGAGGTGAAGAGGAAATCCTTCATGACGTGGCTCCTTCGGAGTGGGTGATCGGTGGCAGCTCGTCCCGGACGATCCGCGCCCCGCGGGCCATCGCGGCCAGCTTCGCCCGGGCGATCGCGCCGGTCACATTGCGCAGCCCGCAGTCGGGGTTGATCATCAGCCGGTCGGCCGGGATGTGCCGCAGGGCGCGGCGGATGCGGGTCGCGACGAGGTCGGGCGACTCCACGTGGTCGGTCTTCACGTCCACGACGCCCAGCCCCAGGTCGCCTGGCCAGCCGAACTTCTCGATGATGGCCAGGTCGTCGTCGCCCTTGCGGGCGAACTCGAGGACCAGCTGGTCGATGTCGGCGCGCAGGACCTCAGGGAAGAGGAAGTCGTAGTGCCCTTCCCAGGACGGGCGGGCGTACCGGTTGCCGTAGCAGACGTGCAGCGCCCAGGTGACGTCCACCCCGGCGGTGACCACGTTGATCGCGTCCACCGCCAGCCCGGCCTGGTCGGTGTGACCGGCGAGGAACGGCTCGTCGATCTGGAGCAGCTCCGCGCCCAGCTCCGCCAGCGCCCGCGCTTCGGCGTTGAGTACGGCGGCCATCGCCATGACGAAGTCCCGCCGGCCGACCGGACCGAGGTCGTGCGCCCGGCAGGAGAGCGAGAACGGGCCGGTGAACGAGAACTTGATCGGCGCCGCGGTCTGGGCCGAGGTGAACGCGTAGTCCGCGGCCAGGCCCAGCGGCGACGGCCCGGCCGGCTCGGGGAGCGCGGCGACCTTCGCCTCGTAGTAGTCGAAGTAGAAGTCCTTGGCCGTCTCCGGGATCTCGACGCCGGGCATCCGGGCCAGCGTGTAGTCGATGTCGTTGTCCCGGCGCAGCTCGCCGTCGGAGACGATGTCGATCCCGGCGAGCTCCTGGTCGCGCAGGGCGGCCTTGATGGCCATGTCGTGCACGTCCTGCAGCTGGCTGTAGCTCATCCGGCCCCGGAAGTAGTCGGTCTTGAGCCGCTCCAGCCAGTCCGGCACGGGGTAGCTGCCCACTACCGTCGTCGGCAGCACCGGCACGCGGGCGCGGACCGTTCCTCTCGCCATGGTTCAGTCCCTCGCCTGCGCGGTCATCGTGATGATGTTGCCCGCCGACCGGTGCCGGAAGGGCTCGTAGTGCACGTCGAAGCCCTTGCGCCGCCCGACGTGCGCGAGCAGGGGGCCGTTGACCCAGTTCACGACCGACCCGTCGTACTTGCCTGGGCCGCGGAACTGGCTGCGGTAGCCCTCGACGCCGGTGACGAAGAGGTCGTGGCAGATGAGCCGGCCGTACGGGTGGAGCAGCATGAGGCTGTCGGCGAAGCTGGCCACCGCGCCGTTGCTGACGTGCATGCGGACGTCCGCCCCCGACTCGAGCAACGGCCGGAGCGCCTCCCCGGTGAACTGTCCGGTGACGGCGTACTGGTCGAGACCGGCCAGCGGCGCGTACCGCTCCTCCAGGCGCAGCATCGACCAGGCCTGCCGCCAGAACGCGACCGCGGTGTCCACGTCGGGGAAGTGCGCCGGGGCGGCGTCGGTCAGCAGCTGCGGGCCGAGCCGGAGCAGCTTGTGCACCAGGGCGGGGACCTGGTCCGGCGTGGCGGAGACCGAGTCCGCCAGCGTGGCCGCCGCGGGCGCGGGCAGGTAGGCGCGGGTCTCGACGCCGTACGTGCGGCCGCCGATCTGGGCCACCTCGTCGGTCGGCAGGTTGTCGTACACGTTGGACACGTAGACGAGGAACACCTTGTACTTGAGGAAGCCCAGCGAGGTCAGCGGGCGCGTCGCGTCGAGGGTGACGGAGCTGACGCGGCCGGCGTGGTCGGCGACGGTCTCCCCGGCCAGGTCGAGGACGTGCTGGGAGTAGTCGCACATGAGGTAGTGCAGGCGCCGGTAGTAGTCGCCGCCGCGGGCCTGGTCGGCCCGGCGGAACTCGTCGAGGAAGACCTTGGCCTGGTGCCCGTTGCCGACGCCGAGCTCGACGACGACCAGCTCCTCCGGCAGCGCCGCCGAGCTCGCCAGCGAGTCCCAGACGTCGAAGAGGTCGTTGATCACGCCGCGGGCGGAGTCCAGGTTGCGCGCGTCGCTCTCGCCGCCCGGCAGCGCCTGCTCGTAGCCGCGTCCGGACGCCTTCTCCCACAGTTCCAGCGCGGTCCAGTAGAGGGCGTTGAAGGCCCAGACGCAGCCGGCCGAGCCGAGCCCCCAGTCCTCCAGGTAGGCCCGCTCGCCGGACCCGCCCCGCAGGCAGGCGGCGGCCAGGCCGCCCAGCGCGACCTCGCCGCCGCGCCGCACGTCGACGGCGACCTCCAGGTCCTCCTGGCGGATCCCCGCCGGTGTGGGCACGGTTCCCCGGCCCGGGGCGGACAGGATGGGCCTCGCGTCGACGACGTCGCGGAAGTTCTCCCGGTACTGCACCCAGTCGCACACCACCCGCACCCGGGCGAGGTCCCACCCGGAGTCGACCAGCGCCGCGACGACCGGGGCGACCGAGGCCACCAGGTCGACCGGCTTGTCGGCCCGCAACCTCGCGTGCGGCCGGAAATCAATCAACATCACTGTCGCCCTTCCTGGAGAGCCGCGACCGCCGGGCGGATGCCGGCCCGGCGCACGATGTCGGGAACCTCGTCGTCGTGGCCGAAGACCATCAGGTGCACGCCGCGCACGCCGGGAATCTCGACCAGGGCCTGGATCGTCTCGACGCAGGCGTTGAGGCCCTCCTCCGCCACCCGGTGTTCCGGCACCCCGCGCAGGCGGCGCTCCAGCTCCGCGGGCACGTGCACGCCGGGCACCGAGCCGGTCAGGAACGCCAGCATGCGCAGTGACCGGATGGGGCCGACGCCCGCGATCACCGCGCACCGCTCGGTGACGCCCTCCTCGCGCAGCCGGGCTACCCAGCCTGCGAAGGCGGCCACGTCGAAGACGTACTGCGTCTGGACGAATTCGGCGCCCGCGGCGACCTTCTTGGCGAGCCGCCGGGCGCGCAGCGCCGCCGGCGGGGCGAACGGGTTCTCGACCGTGCCGATCAGCCATGAGGGCCGGGTCGCGAGCGGCTTGCCGGATAGCAACGTGCCGTCGTCGCGCAGCGTGCGCGCGGTCCAGACGAGCTGGACGCCGTCGAGGTCGAAGACGGGCTTGGCGTCCGGGTGGTCGCCGAGCGTGGGATGGTCGCCGGTGAGCAGCAGCACGTTGCGGATGCCGAGGGCCGCGGCCCCGATCAGGTCCGACTGCAGCGCGATGCGGTTGCGGTCCCGGCAGGTCAGCTGCATGACCGGGTCGACGCCGGCGCGCTGGACGAGGACGCTGCCGGCCAGGCTCGACATGCGGACGCTGGCGCCCTGGTTGTCGGTCACGTTCGCGGCGTCCACCCAGCCGCGCAGCGCGGCGGCCTTGCGGGCGATCGCGTCCGGATCGGCGTCGCGCGGCGGCCCGATCTCGGCCGTCACCACGAACCGGTCCGACGCGAGCGCGGCCCGCAGCCCGCCGCTCATCGGCCCGCCCGCGCGGAGCCGGCCGCTATGGCCGGGCGCGGGTCGGCGCCGGTGAACGCGACCGCGAGGCCCTCGTCGCGGCCCTGCCAGTAGTTCACCCACGAGCTCCGCGACCACTGCCGGTTGTCGACCGGCCGCTGGAGGAGGTCGAGGTCAGCGCCGTGGCCCGCGCTCTCCGCCCGGTCCCAGGCCGTGACCCACACGCACCGCAGCGTGCGGTCGACCTCGCAGGCGCCGTCCGGCGAGACGCCGCCGCATGGCCCGTTGCGCAGCTGCTTGGGGCAGGTCATCGGGCACGCGTAGCCGGTCACCGGCAGCGCGCACTGACCGCACATCCGGCAGCCGAACAGCCGCTCCTTGGTGACCCGCTCGCCCGTGGTGAACCACCGGTAGAGCCTCGGATGGCGCTCGAGGAACGCGGCCAGCCACCGGTAGGCCGGGTTGGAGGCGAGGACCGCGTGCAGCGCGTACGCGAGGGACGCCGGGATCTGCGGCCGGAAGGGCCGCCCCGCGCCCTGATCTCGAGCCTGTTCCACGGCCATTTGCACTCCTCACGCCGGTATGCCCACAAAGGTCGCAGGGCCGTGGTGAGCGCGTCTTCGGGTGGTGCCGCAACATTCCGGCCATCGTCTTTGTGTCCCGCCACAAGACCGCTGCGGACCTTCGCCACGCTCCGGCTACGGGCGTCAGCGGCATAGCGGACTACGCCCGGGCGCACCGGATGCGGACCGCCCGCCGGTTCGCCGACAAGCACCTGCCCGGTGAGTGCTACGCCGGCTTGGTGGTCGCCGCCTCCCAGATGACCGCGGCCAGCTCGGGGTGGACGAGGTTGGAGTGCCCGCCCTGGACGGAGAAACTACTGCTGACGATCACCGCGCTGCCGTCGACGTTGTAGCGGCGGCCGGGTTCCAGCCGGTAGCGCAACTGACCCGGCCGGACGACCAGGTCGAGGGGCGCGTCCGTCAGGCCCGCCAGCCCGTACGTGCCGATCGCGCCGTAGTGGGGGAGACGTTTGGCCCGGCGGTTCAGATGGACGTCCCGGGTGAGCGTGGCGGCCATGCGGTAGAACCAGCCGAGCGCCCGGTCGTGGGCCGAGCGGGTGACGACCATCGGCCCGGACACCAGATTCGCGGCGATGACGGGATGGAAATAGCCCGATCGTTCGGTGTCGGGGATGCGGCGGGCGAACGACCAGTGGGACAGGGCGCCCTGGAGCAGAGCCAGCGAATGGGCGGGCCTGGCCAGCGGCTGGCCGCCGGGAGGTCCTTGCAGGGCGGCGGACATGACGATCCCGCCGAAGCTGTGCCCGGCCAGGTGGAAGCGGACCTGGTGTGATTCGTCCGCCGCCTGCAGGGTCTTCAGCAGGGTGTGGACGCCGAGCCCGCCGACGTCCAGGGCCCGGCGTTTCATCTTCCAGAAGCTCGTCACCCAGAGCGGGGACAGCGCCGACCGCAACGGCTCGTCGCCGACGGCGTCGCGCCAGGTGCGCTTGTAATCGGCGAAGATCCGGCCGGCGTCGAAGTCGCCGCGGTCGTCGCCGGGCAGGGCGCCGACCTGGTCCTTGCGCAGGCCGGATTTCTCGTCGATGCGGTGTAACCGATCCTCGTTCTGAGCCGACAGCGTGTCGGGATCGGGGTTCGCCTGGGCGTCCTCGAGCAACGGGCCCAGGTCGTCGGCGGCCGACCGGTCGCCGATGAGGTCGGTGAAGAAGGCCACCTTCTGGTCGAGCGACACGAGTGTGCGGGGGTTCTCCCAGGGCGCGCTCGGCCAGTGGACGCCCAGCAGGAGCGGGCGGAATCCGGGGCGCCGCGCCTGGATCTCGGCCTGGCGGACGTGGGCATAGTCGGCCATGGCGCGAATCCAGTCGCCGTACAGGGCCTGGGCCTGGGCGTGGTCGTTCAGCCAGCCGTGGCTGAGAATGAACACGTCGGTGATCGGTTTCGTGGTGCGCTGGAGGGCCGCGATCACGTTTCCCAGCAGGCCGTGCTCGTCGCGCAGCACGCCGTGCCGGTCGAAGGAGAACAGCGTCAACCGGCCGGATTCATCTGGTTCCATGTCTGTTATCCCAGCCCGTAGAGTTCGAACGCGGCGACCGTATTGAGGCGTACGATTTCGTCTTCCATCCGGGTTCCGTCTGCTTTGAGGAAACGGCGGCGGGCGGCGTTGACCGCACGCGCGCGCAGGTTCGCCCGGGTGGCGTCGCCCGGTTCCTGCCGGAGGGCGAGGTACTGGGCCACCACCTCGTTGGCGAAGGCGATCGCCTGCGGTGCGATCACCGGCCAGCGGCAGGCCAGCACGGCCCGGGCCCGGTGCAGCGCGAGCCGTACGCACAGTCCTTCGACGTCCTGGTCCTCGGTCTGGGTGAGCCTGCCGACCGAGCAGCTGACCAGGATCAGCAGGTTGACCGCGCGCCAGTCGCAGCCGTCGCCCTGCCAGAGCCCGTCGGAGAGTTCGATCCCGGCCCCGTCCGCGCTGCCGTGCCCGCACACGGTGACGGTCTGGAATCCCTGGTACGCCTCCAGCGCGGCCCGCATCGAACCGGCGGCGCCCACGGGTGCTTCCGCGGCGTTGAGGCAGGTCATGGGATCGGCGGCAGACCGGCGGGCCAGCCAGCGCTGGCCGTGGTGCAGCCATTTCGCGTAGCTCGCCGCGTCTTCGGCGTCGAGGGACGGTTCGAAGTAGGAAAGGGCCAGGATGCGGTCGGCGGTGGTTTCGAAGCTCTCCTCCAGCTGCCCTTGCATGATCGTCATCAGGACCGACAGGGAGATCCGGGTGGAGCGGACGCGGGTGTGGAGCGCCGCTCCGCCGTGGAGCGGGTAGTGGGCGATCGGGACGGACTGGAGTGAGTCCTCCAGCTGGAACACGAGATCGTCGTCAGCGCGGAGCCGGTCGGTGAGCTGGTCCAATGACCAGATCTCCGCCACGTCGGCCAGATAGGAACGGGTGACGTCGTCGATCTCGTCCAGCGCCGCCCGCGCTGAGGCGAAGCGGGTTTCCCGGTAGCGGGTGACGATCGCCGCGAGCCTGCCGAGCTCGGTCCGCGTCGCGTTCAGCCAGTCCCGCTCGGTGAACGGGGAGGCGCCGGTCAGGAGGGTGTGCAGGCGGCTGCCGAGCTGCTCGTCCGCCGCGATCGTCGACTTCGGCCCGTCGAGTTCGGCCAGGACGGGGGTGATCCCGGTCAGCCAGTCCGCCGCGGCTCCATCGGCCGCCGCCGCGCGGTCCAGGGCGGCTGTCATGGTGCCGAGCGCTTCCGCCAGGACCTCGATGAGCATCTCGGCGGGGCTCAGCACGCGGCCTTCCACCTCCAGGCGCAGCGGAGTCGCGGCCATGAGAAGGCGCATATCGTGGCGGAAGGACGCCCACCGCAACCGCCACAGGTCCCCAGGCGCTCCGGTCCCGGCCGCGACCACGCGTACACCGTCGTCACCATCGCGACGCCGTAACGCCGCCCACACCAGGGCCTGGTCGGCGCGGAAGCCCGCCCGCACCAGCAGCCCGTTCGCGCCCAGCGTCGCGGCGAGCACGGACTCCGTCACCCCGCCGCGGACGATCGACTCGGCCTCGCGTAGCCACCCCTCGGCGGCCGGATCTCCCGCGCGCACGGCCGGATCCGGCGGGGCGGGAGCGGGCCGGGCCGCCCGCCAGCGCAGCAGGCGGAACATGTCCTCCTCCCGGCACGCGGCCGGGTCGGGCAGGTGGGTGCCGAGATCGGCCGGTTCGGCCGCGGCGAGCGGCCAGCGGTCTTCGGGCGCGTCCGCGCGCGGGATGGGTTCGATGGAGGCGATGAGGAACCCTTCGAACAGCAGGCGCTGACCCAGTTCCGCGTCCCACAGCTGGGCCTGGAGGGCATGGGCCTCGTCGGCGGGGGACAGCGGGCCCTGGCCGCTCCACCGGTCTCCGACCTGGAGGACCTCCCGGCGCAGCCGCTCCACATACCTGATGAACTCGCGCCGGTCGGCCAGCTGCATCTCCGTCATCACCAGGCTGTGGCGCAGGTAGAGGACACCCTGCTCGCAGAACCTCCAGGCGAGGTCGGGCCGCGCGAGCGAGGCCGCCTCCAGCCAGCGGACCAGGAGCGGGATCACGTGCACGACGCCGGGATCGCCCGCGCTGGGGACCCGCCAGAAGTTCTCGTACCCGCGCAGGAACCACTCGGCGATCAGGGTCGCGGGATCGGGATGGCCGATCCTGGTCAGGTCGTCGACGAGGGAGAAGAGGTAGGCCGCGCGCGTGTCCACCTGGGCTTGGGCGAGGCGATGCTCGAGCTTCGGGCCGAAACGTCCGGGGTCGTCCAGGTCGGCGAGCCGCAGGCCGCTGTCGGCCTCGATCAGGGCCAGGGCGTCGTCGAACCGTCCTGCGCCGGACAGGACGCCGCCCCAGATCCGCCAGGTCGTGGGGCCGATGTCCTCCGGGTGGTCCGCGCAGAAGGTGCGCCATTTGCGGCCCAGTTCGCGGGGGTCCTGATAGTCGGCGGGTTCGACGCCGACGTACCACTCCAGGAGTGCGAGGGCCCGCTCCTCCGCGTCGGCTTCCGCGAGGAGCGCGGCCAGTCCGGCCAGGGCGATGAGGCCCGTGATGGGCGAGCCCAGGCTGCCGAGCCAAGGTTGGAGTTTGGCGGCGAGCCGTTCGGGTGACTCGTAGTCGGCGGACCGCAGGTCGAGGTAGCGCTCCAGGGCGGTGACCCCGGCCGAGCCCACCCCGAGCCCGTCCAGGCTCATGCCCACCACGTTGAAATACATCAGGGCCGCGTCGGGCGAGAGCCCGCTGAGGCGGGCGATCAGCTTCGCCTCGAAGTCCGCGGTCCGGTCGGCCGCCGCCGGGTCGAGGTTCAGGTCGGCGCCGAGCAGGGCGGAGCTCTCCGATTCCCGGCTGAGCACCCCCAGGCTGCCGAAGAGCGTGCAGACGAGGGACGCCCGCAGGTCGGCCGCCATGGGGTTCAGCCGGAGGTGGAGTTTCCGGGTGAGCCCCGCCGGGTCGGCGTAGTCGCCCCGCTCCAGCCCCAGGAACGCTTCGACGACATGCAGCGCTTCTCTCGTGCGGCGGCGCATCCCGAGCGCGCCCGACAGCATGAGCACGTAGGTGGTGGACAGTTCGTCCGGCAGGCCGTCCAGATACGCCGCCAGCTTCGGGGCGAGACGTTCGGAACCGTAGTCGTCGTCGGTAATTCTTGCCACCGTGGAAAGCCGGGCGAGTGCCTCGTCCGGCTCGTCCGCCATGGCCAGCCGGCCCGCCTTCCTGAGCACGCGCATCATGGTGATCGATCGGGTGAAGGACCGGAGGCCGAGCACGAGTCGATTCCCCTCCTCAGAACTGCCCGCTCTGTACGGGTTCGTCCACACCGAGGCCGGAATCCCCGGACCGCTCCTTGTCGTGCTCGGCGAGCCGATGCCGGAACAGCACCCCGTTCACGATGACGCTGCCGCCGGGCGGGCACCGGCCGGTGTCCGTCCGGAGTTCGGACCCGTCCGGCGAGTAGGTGATCACATACCAGCCCTGCGCGAGGTGCACGGTGCCCTTGCCGGGCAGATTCAAGGCGAGGCGGTGTCGCCGCCCGGACAGCTGGGCTACGCCCGTGTCCTTGGTGCCGCCCTCGTCGTTGATCACGATCGACGCCGAGAGGCTGCCGCGCAGGGCGGGATTGCGCCGGAGCCAGAGGGCGGCCGCCAGCGCGGCCCCCAGCAGGAGCAGCGTAGCCACCATGGCGACGGCGATCGCGGGCGCGCGCGATTCCGGCGCGGGAGCGGTCACCGTGAACCGGACCGGCGCGCTGGTCAGGGGTGAGTCCAGGGGGACGTCGATCTCCCGCAGCTCCGCCTCAAACGGCGACGTCACCCGGCCGGTCAGCCGCAGCGTGCCGCCCGGCGGCGGGCTGCCCGGCGGGGCGGCCCAGCTGAGCCGCAGGCGCAGCGGGCACGGCTGGTCCCGGCAGGCGGCGAGATCGAGCCGCTCCGGCAGGCCGTCGGCCTTGACCGGCAGGCCGGTGGACTCCAGTCGCAGGTCTTCCAGTTGCACCGGCAGGTGTCCTACCTCCGAGGTCACGGTCAGGTTCACCTCGGCCCGCCCCGCCGCGTAGTCCAGCCGCGGCTCCCCAGCCGGCCACTGGACGGAGGCGCCCTTGGCGAGGTCGGGGACCAGCAGGAGGCGCGCCTTCGCCGCCCGCGCGTCGGCCTTGGGCCGGTCGAGCAGGGGCCGGATCAGTTCCGGGCTGCCGGCCTCCAGGATCTGCGGATGCGGGAACACGTATCCGAGGGTCGTCGCGCCGTTGCTGGCCCGCAGCTCCATCGCGTACGCGGTCACCTTGGTCAGGGCGGCGGCCCGGTCTTCCAGATCGGACCAGTCCGGGTCGGTGGCGATGCCCGTCCGGGGATACCTGCTCCCGTCGGCCGGGTCGTGCTCGCCGTCGCTGATCAGGACGAGCGCGGCCACCGGTTCCGCGCTCTTCTCGAGTACGCCGACGGCCTCGTACAGCGCCTGACCCAGGTTGGTGTCGGCGCCCGTCGGCGGCGGAGGCGGCAGGCAGCGCAGGATCTCGTCCCGCCGCTCGGCGGGCAGGGGGCCGCTGCCGCACGGGCGTGCCGTCTGGTCGAAGGCGAACACGTAGACCTGGTCGGCCGGGTCCAGCGCGCCGACGAACGCGGTCACGGCGTCCTTGACCCTGCCGTACAGGTTGTCGCGGGCCATCGATCCGGACACGTCGACCATGACGACGTAGAGCGCGGGCACCTGCTGGTCCACGTCGATGGCCTCGTAGAGGGATGACGGGTCCGCGCTCGCCGCCGTACCACCCAGCAGCGGCAGCCCGCACAGGGCGAGCGTCGCGAGTAACCGGCCTGCCGCGCTCATCTGAGGGGTTCCCTGTCGTCGTTCAGCCGCCGGACGCGATGGGCGTCGTCGTAGACGCTCTCGTGTTCGGCGAGCGCGCGGGCGAGGTCGGCGTCGACGGCGGCCAGGTCCTGGTCGATCTTCTCCAGCGCCAGCCGCACCGAGTCGACGCCCGGCACCAGATCCACGCCCGGGACCGCGCCGGACACGTTCGTCAGCGCGTTGACGACGGCGAGGTCGGCGGCGGCGTAGCGCCGCCGGGGTTCCAGCAGGAGGCTCAGCTCGTCCTTGAGCCGCTGGTACCGCTGGGACGCGTCGTCGATCCCGGCCTGCTCGGTCTCGACCTCGGCGGCGAGCTCCCCGCACCGGTCCTGCGCCTCCCGCCGCTCGCGCCGCAGGCCCGCCAGCGTCACCGCGAGCTGATCGGCTTCGGCGATCGCGTCGCGGGTACGCGCCCGCAGGTCATCGAGGTAAGGCAGCACCCGCACGGCGAAGTCACCCGCCGCCGATTCGAGTTCCGTCTCGGCTTTCTCGACCTCCTCCAGCCGGTACGCGGTGAGCGCGTCCCTGGCGGCGAGGAGGCCGGGGAGCGCGTTGGCGAGCTGGCGCAGGCGCTGGTGCTCCGCGACCTCGGCGCGCAGCCGTTCGGCCTGGGCGGCCTGTTCCAGCGTCGCCTCCTTGACCTGCCGCAGCCGGTCCATCTCCTGGCCCAGATGGGCGAGGGTGGCACGCGCCTGGGCCAGGTCGGCCTGGGCTTCGGAGATCGCCGCGACGGCGGTGCGCCCGGCGAACGCCGTGTCCGCCAGGCCCGGCAGCGCGGCGGAGAAGGACGCGACCGGCTCCAGGGCGTCGGTCAGCTGCCGGATCAGGCGGATCGCGGCGGTCTCGTCGCGGCTCGCGGTCTCCGCCATCACCTGCGTCACCCACCGCAGCGTGGCGTGCAGGACGCGCGGCACGGCGTCCGGATCCTCGCCGGCCAGCAGGGATTTGAGTTCGTCGCGGGTCATGCTTTCTCCCGTAGGTCGCCGAGCGGATACGGTGGCCGGTCCTGGGCGTCGCCGATCGGCCTGAAGACCAGGTGGAGGACCCCGTCTCCGGCCATCAGGAGCCCGACGTCGAAATCGCCGGACTCCGGACGGGCGTGATGGGGCACGGTGATCCGCTCGGGCTCGTCGCCGCGATGCACGTCCAGCAGGAGGGGCAGGCCGTCGGGGAGGAACCTGATCGGGGCCGCCGCGAACATCGGGTCCAGGGCGCCCGCGCGCAGCTCGCCTGGCCCGGCGACCATCAGGTGGGCGGCCCGCAGCCGGCCGTCCTGGACGCGGCGGGCCGGCAGCGTGACGCGGTGCGGGAAGCGGTCGCCCGGTTCCGCGAGGCCCTCGGCCACGAAGGCGGCGCCCATCGCGGTGGCGTACATGACCTCCTCGGCCGACAGGTCGAGCAGCAGGCCGAGCCGGGTGCCGGTGGCGATGCCGAAGGCCTGGTGCACGGCCGCGCGCACCGGCGGGAACAGGCTGGCGCCGCCGAGCACGGCCAGCCGCCACGCGCCGCCCGGCTGGAGGCCGGGGTTGCGGGCGCGGAAGCGGGCGATCGTGTGCCCGATGAGGTCGATCAGCGGCCGGGTCGCGGCCAGCGCCCGCGCGACCTCCACCCGGTGGTGGTCGTCGGCGTAGAGCGCGACGTCCGCGTGTGTCGGCTGGTGCCGGTCGTCGAGGACCTCGGCCAGCCAGCTGGGGCTGCGCCGGTGGTAGAGCGCGTCGGTGAGCGCCCGCCGCAGGGGGACCGAGTCGGCGAGCGCCGCCTCGATCTCCAGCCCGGCGTGATCGGCCGGATGCTCGTCGTCGCTTCCGGTCGAGTCGATCACTCGTACGGTCTGGCCGTCGACCGCGCACAGGGTCACGGTGACGCGGCAGGCGCCGACGTCGCAGAGCACCAGGTGCCCGCCCTCGTGGCGCTGGGCCAGGTAGGTGGCCGCGGCGACGTGCTGCCCGATGAGGCGCACCCGGCTGAGGCCCAGATCCTCGGTCAAGATCACGCGCAGCAGCTCGGCGGGAGGCCCGGTGGCCAGCCATCGGGGCGGGACCGCCACCACCAGGGTGTCCAGCCGGCGGATCGTCCCGCTCGTCCGCGCCGAACGCAGGATCCCGTCGACGTAGTCGCGCGTCACCGCCGCCGGGGTCCTGACCGGGGGTGAACCGCCGGGCACCCGGTCGAGCCGCGGCGTGAAGTGCTCGTGCAGCGTCGTGGCCGGGCGGGTGACCGCAGCGAACGCGGACCGGCCGACGACGGCCTCCCCGCCGCCGTACGCCACCGCGACCGGGATCACGCCGTCCGGCTCCGCCACTTCCAGCCGTACGGCCTCCGCGCGCCGGTCACCGGAGCAGGTGGCCAGCTTGGTGTAGGAGGTGCCGAGATCCACGCCGAGGTTCATCCGCGCGCCGCCGCTCTGAGCAGGACCTGATGGTAGAAGTGGAGCTTGCGCCCGGCGTCCGCCAGCTCACCCGGGGCCTTGGCCAGCAGCCAGTCGAGGTAGCCGGTCGCCGTCTCCGAGCCGAGCACGCCCGACCACACCAGGTCGGCGAACCGGATGTAGTGATCCCACCAGGCCGCCGCGTCCAGCTGGAACGCCAGCCGCCACAGAAGCTCGTCGAGTTCCTCCATCCGGTTCACCCGGGGCCAGGCGGCCAGCAACGGGAGAACCTCGGTCTCCGGCATGCCATGGGTGATCGCCTCCGCGCAGCGGGACGCCGCCTCCAGCGGTTCGGGATCGCGCCCGAGCGCCTTCCGCAGCCACTTCCGATGAGACTTGCCGAGAGACGCGCCCTTCGTGCTCCAATACGAGGGGTCGATGCTCGGATCGTCGAGCCAGGCGGTGTTGTCCCGGCTGTCCAGCTCCCGCAGGAGGACGTCGTCGGTCACGTGGGGCAGCGCCTTGGCCCATTTCCCCGAGCGGGCGAGTAACTCGTCGATCAGCTGGGCGGCCAGCCGCGGCCGGATCTCGTCGAAGACCTTGTCGTGCCACAGGCCCGTCAGCGTGTTCAGATACTGCTCGGCCGACGACCGGTCCACCCGGTCGGGGAGCACGGGCGTACGGCCGAGAACCAGGAGCGCCAGGTCGCACCAAGGCCTGTCGCTTCTGGCGGTGAAGATGCCGGCGATCCGGACGCGGGCGGTTTCCGGAAGGACCGCTGGGTGGATGAGCAACGGCCAGACCGCCGGGAGCAGCGTGGGCAGGTCCGGCGTTCGCTCGATCAAGAGCACCAGCCCAGCCGGGCCGTGATCGAGCATGGCGCGCACGTCGGTGGGGGTGGGAGTCCGGAGGCCGCGCAGCGGGGACAGCCATCCGGGTGTGTTCCCGGCGGTCAGCCACGACAGCCAGGCGGCGGACCTGGGCACCTGGCCGAAGGCGAGCCGTTCGAGCAGGGCGTCGACCGGTCCCGCCAGCACCGCCTCGCGGGTCTGGGGCAGGGCTTGCGGGCCGGGGGCGTCGCAGCTCAGCAGCACCTCGACGCTCGCGGTCCGGCGTACGACGATCGCCAGCATCCGGTCCAGGTCCCCGTGCCGGTCCGCCAGGTCGATGAACGCGGGGAGCGGCAGTTCCGGGCTGTCCGCGATCGCCTCGGCGATGAGCTGGTGGGTGGTGGCATCCCAGTGGCGATCCACCAGGTCCCGCTCCTCCTGATCGCCGGAGTGGATCGCCGCGCGGACCAGATCGGGGGCCAGGGACACCCGATCGCCGCTCGCCGCCCTGCCGGGCCGGAGGCGGGACGCCCACCCGCGGGGCCGCCCGCCGCTGCGATAGGACCTCAGGACGGGGGTGACCTGCCCGAGCAGCTGGACGGCGGCCAGCGCCGCCGCCGGATCGGCGAGGTCGTAGGGCCGCCGGTCATCGGCCAGGTGGGTGACGATGTCGAGGGTGCCGGCCTCCTCCCCGGCGGCGAGCAGGTCGGCGAGATACCGGCGCGCGGGCTCCCCCTGGGGCTCGGCCCCGTCCGACCCGGGCTCGACCGGAACCATGTCGTTTCCCGGACGGGTGCTGAACGACAGGCGGATCCGATGCGGGACGGCGTTGTCGGTCCACCCGGCGGCGTTCAGGCGGGCCCGGTAACCGTAGGGCAGCAGCGCGGCGATCGCGTCCAGGCAGTCGAGCCGTTCCGTGAGCGTACGGGCCTGCGCGCCCTCCACGACGCACACCCGTGCCTCAAGCAGCATCGACGCGACCGAGGCGACCCAGCGAAGACCAAGGCCGTCGATCAGCTGGGCGACGCGCCCCAGATCCATCGGCTCCGGAACCAGCGTCAGCGGCGGGCCGTCCGCCGACGGCAGCGGCACCGCCGCCACGGCGGCGTACAAGCCGGCGTATCCGGCGCGCAGCGGCGCGATCTCCTGGTACGGCATGCAGTAGAACCGCACCGGAGTGATGCGCGCCCTGGTCCCGTCCACTTCATTCGACGACTCCAGCAGCGAGACGCTCAGCCACTCGTGCTCATCCTCGAAGCAGAAGAAGGTCGCCCAGGGCAGTTGCGGCTGGTCACCGGCGGCCGTCCGGGGTTTGCCCGGCATGGCCGCGCGCACCAGCGCGGTGAGCCCCTCGTGGCTCTCCGGCCCACCACTGGCGCGCACGCTCGCCTCGTCCCAGTCGCCGGGCACCTTGGTGTAGAGCGCCCAGCCGGCGTTCACCGAGGTCATGGCGCACCTAGCGATCCGGCTCTGATCCGCTCAGCCAGCCACAGGAACGGTTCAAGCACGTTGATCGGGCGAATCTGGTCGGCGATCCGAGGCGGGCCGTCGGAGGCGGGCGTGATGTTGTCGAAGTCGGAGGGATCGAAATCACCATGTTCGTCGAGCGCGAAGCCGATCGCCGAGGTGACGAAATAGGCGATCCTTGTGTTGTCGAAGTGCGCCACGAGGGCCTCCCGCACCTTACGTGCGCTGTCCTGGTTGGGCTGGCGGCTCAGCCACTCGAAGAACAGCGGCGCCAGCGAATCCTTCACGATCGGCATGCGGTCGCCGTCATCGGACTGCGTGCCCCACATCCCCCTGCGGGCCTGGTGGAACACGATCGGATCGTCGAATTTGGTCACGCACACCGCGACGGCGTGGGGCAGCTTGCTGCCGTCGACCAGCCGTTGAGATTCCACCTTCTGCGCGACGAGGCCCAGCGTTTCCTGCAGGAAGGTGTACGAATCACCCACCTCCCTTTCGCGAACCGGATCGTAGATGTAGAGCAACCCGTTGCACGCGGCGAGGTGTTCGACGAACTTGTCCCGGGCTTCGTCCACCTCTTTCTGCGTCATCGTCGGCCCGCCGGGCGTGCTCTTCACGCTGGCGGCTGAGTCCCAGGAGTTTGAGGCCGTCGAGTCCGAGGCGATCGATGAGCCTTTGAACCAGCCGCCGGGCACGTCCTGCAGCGAAACGGTGAAACCAGGTCCGGCGGGAGGGTGGAATTCCCAGCTGAGCGGCCGCGCCATATCTGTCGGTTCGGGGAACAACCCATCCTGGTCGAGCATGTTCGTGTGTTCGGCGAGAAAACGCTCCGCTTCGGCCGCGTCCGCGCCAACCCCGTTGATCCTCCACCCGCGGGCGTGCGCGGCGATGCGCAGACAGGACAACACCGTCGATTTCCCGCTGCGAGGCGCGCCCCACAAGCCGATCGTGACCGGATCAGCCATGATCATGTTCCTTTCCCGCGGCGAGCGCGAACGGGAAGCCCCGGTCGGCCTCCGAGAGCGACAACCCCGCCGCGTGCAGGGCGGCCGGTGCGCCGAAATCGCCGGGCCCGAACACCGCGTCGCCCGCAAGAGCCGCCCAGACCCGATCGGCGTGCCTGGTCGCGGCCGCCGCGTAGAGGCCCTCCCATTGGGTGGGCTCCACGATCGCGACACACCGGACGCCCTGGTCGCGCAGCTTCCGCACCTGTTCCGACCAGTCGATCGGGCAGCTCGCCACGCCGTCGGCCGGGCTGCCCGCCGCGCGATGCGCGGGTCTGGCGCCCGCGAAGACCGCGACCCGGTGACTGCCCGGCCGCCACCGGTAGGTGGTCAGCGCTTTCAGCGCGTCCTCGAGAGCGGTGGCGTACGCGTGCGCCACCCCCGAGCTCGCGCGGAGCCCTCGCAGGGTCTTCATGGCCGCCGCAGGTTCGCTGAGCGGGACCGAGACGACCGGGTCGGTGGACGGCCCCCGATGCCGTCGCTGGCTGAGCGGGTGGTCGGCGTAGGACAGCACGCCGACCTTCAGGACGTCGCGGCCCGGGTGATCGCCCAGCGCGGCCGTCACCAGGTCACCGAGCCGGGTGACCCGCGCGGCGACGACGTCGCCGGAGTTGCCGCCGAGTTCGACCGCGCAGACCAGGTCGATCACGCGGGGTGCGCTCAGCCGGCGGGGCAACGCGCGCCGCAGCTGCTCCCAGCCGCGCCGGTCGTCCACGGGCTCGCTGGGGGCGACCACCCGGGGGTGGCCGGGCTCCGGCAACTCGACGCGTACCCGCATCAGGCTGTCGGGCGCGGGTACGGGCACCCGCACCGCCCGGACGAGCCGCCACCCGGCCGGATCGCCGGCCGGGGCGATCACGATCGGCAGGGTGACGGCGGGCACCGGAACCGGCGGGGTCAGAATGTCGACCTCCGCCGTCCTGACCTCGCCGTTGCCGCGCTGCCCGGCGGGAAAGAGCCGGATCGTGACCGGGTCGTACTCGCCGGTGCCCGGCTCGGCGCGGGCCACCACGAGGTGGTACGGGTACCGGAGCGGGCTGCGCGCGACGATCTCCCGGATGGTCTCCGCGAACGGCACCCCGGGAAACGGCCGGGGAACGGCCAGGACCTCCGCCAGGACACGATGCTTGAGCCGGATCCTGCGGGTGATCGCCTCCAGGACGGGCCAGCCTGGAGTGCGCTGGATCAGGACCAGGCCGGAACCGGCCGGGATCCGCTCGGCGGCCAGGTCGCCCAGCGCGTCGACATCGATCGCGGGCAGGTTGCCCACTCCACCCGCGAGGAAGAAGTGCCGGATCGGCGCGTCGGCCGGGAGAGCGGGCGCGAGCTCCGCCCAGGACAGCTGCCACCCGGGCGTGACCTGACCCACCGCCCCCAACTCGTCTACTGCCAGGTCAACGCCACAGAGCGTGTCAGGCGAGAGCTCCACGAAGGTCACCGCGCTCAAGGCGCCACCGGCCAGGTCGGCGACGACGCCCGCGACGCCGGAGGTATCCGCCGGGGCGGGCCCGCCGTCCGCCGGTAGCTCCGCCCACGCCAACCTGGCCAGGCGGCTCAACTCGTCGTCTTCCGGAGGGCCGCCCCTGACCTGGCCCATCACCGCCTCAGCCAGGTCCGCGTCAGTGATCTCGCAGAGCTGGAACACCCGTTGCGCGGCAAGCACGTCACGCTGCCTGCGCGCCCCGATCAGCTTCTCCTCGAACGCGGCCAGTTCGGCCTCGGACGGTTCCCCCGCCAGATACGGCCCCGTGAGAAGCCACGCGCATTCGGCGCAAGCCAGCTCGGCCGCGGTCGCGGGCGGGCTCGGAAACCGGCAGACCGGACAGGCGACCATCATGCGGCCTCCTCCGGGAGGTCTCCGGGTCGCAACGGCTCGGCCCGGTTCCGCTTGGTGCGCAACGCCCAGCGCGCGGCCAGATGGCTGGCCAGCTCGCGCATCTCGCGGGCGTTGCCCCAGGTCTTCGGGTTACGGCGGTCGTACATCCGGCGGATGTGCTCGGCGAGGAGGGGCTCAAGCTCGGGAGAGATCGTCAGATTGCGCTCGGCCAGCATGCCGTGCGCGATCTCCACCAGCTGCTCAGGCGTGTAGTCGGGGAATTCGATGATGTTCTGCCTGCTGAACCGGCTGATGAGACCGGCGTTGGAGGCCAGGAACATGTTCATGTCCTCGGTGTATCCCGCGACGATCACGGCAAGGCGATGCCGTTCATCCTCCATTCGGAGCACCAGCTCGTTGATCGCCTCCGGACCGTATTCGCGGGTGTTCGCGATCGCGTACGCCTCGTCGATGAACAGCACCCCGTCGAGGGCGTTGTCCACGGCCGCGTCGGTCATGGCCACCGTGTTGCCGAGATACGGCGCCACGATCTCGGAGCCTCGCACGGCATGGAGGTGGCCGCGTTCCAGCAGGCCGAAGTCCCGGTAGATCTCGCCGACGAGCCTGGCCGCGGTGGTCTTGCCGGTGCCGGGATTGCCGACGAACGCCAGGTGCAACGTCTCCGCCTGTCCCGCCGAATCGCCGTCAGGCTCGCGGGCGACGGCCCGGAACAGCTCCAGCCGCTCCCGCAACGGCTCCATGCCGACCAGCTTGTCGAGTTCCTGCCAGGGACTCAGGCCGCTCGGCAGGCCGTCGATGAGCTGCTCCGCCTTGAGGATCTCGCCGGTGAGCGCATCCCCTCGACTGGCGATCCGGGTCAGCGCGGCGTGCCAGTTCCGCACGGTCTCTCCCGG
Organism: Acrocarpospora macrocephala; assembly: GCF_009687865.1. Lineage (GTDB taxonomy): Bacteria > Actinomycetota > Actinomycetes > Streptosporangiales > Streptosporangiaceae > Acrocarpospora > Acrocarpospora macrocephala. The sequence goes on along the minus strand of NZ_BLAE01000033.1, from coordinate 145,391 downwards.
CCGGGCCGCCATCGCCGCGATCAGGCGGTCCAGGTTCGGCCAGTCCACGGCGAGCCCATGGCGCAGCCGCGCCACCTGCACGAGCCTGGCCATCTCCGAACGCTCGGCGAGGCCGACCGTGCCGACGCTCCGGCGGCCTCTGCGTACGCGCTGCCGCTCAAGGAATGACACCAGGACATCGGTGTCGCGGACATCGACCACTTTCCTGATGGCATCGGTGAGATTGGGCGCGGCGAAGACGAGGACGCAGACATTGCGCTGCGAGGCCGCGCTGCGCGCCCACTCGCCCAGGTAGTCGGCGAGTTCCCGATGCGCCGCGGGCTGGAGGTGCCGCAGATAGTCCTCCGTCCACAGGATGACGACCGCGCTCCGCACGGACGTGTCCCGCATGAAGGCGTTGAGCGTCTGGACCAGGCTCAGATCCAGCATGCGCGGCGGGCGGCGGGGCGGGGCCGATCTCGCCGGCAGACCCCCACCCAACGGCCCGGACTGACCGACGCCGGCCCGGGAAGCCGCACTACCCGACAAACCGCCGCCGAGCGGTCCGGACTGACCGACGGCATCACGACCGGCCCGGGAAGCCGTACCACCTGGCAGACCGCCGCCCAGCGGCCCGGACTGACCGGCGGCGGCGCGGCCGGCCCGGGAGGCTGTGCCACCGGGGACGGCCGACTCGGCCGAGGCCTCGTCCATGAAGTAGAGCGGATCGCCGTGGCGGCTGAAGGCGACGCGTTCGAAGCCGGAGTCGCGCAAGTGCTCCCACAGTGCGGTCTCCAGGGAACGTTCCCGGTAGTCGGCGCAGACGAATCGATCCTGAACGCCCGGGCCGCACAGGATGTAGAGGGCGTCGCCCGAATCGAGGTTGATCGCGTTCGCCAGCCGGGCGGTCGACCACGGCTTCACCGAGGCTGCCACCTGCGCCTAGCCCAGACCCGGTTCTGGCCTGCGCCGGCCGGTGCCCTCGTCGCGTGATGGCAGCCGTTCGACGCTGGTGCCCTGGTCGTTCAGGTATTCGACGAGCGCTTCGGCCCGCTGGATGCGGATCTCGTCGGAGCTGCCGTCCTCGTAGCTGTTCAGCAGCATTTCCACGGAATTGGGATCATGCTCGTCGGGCACCAGCGAGACCACGATCCGGTCACCCGCCACATTCTCCAGAATGCCGACGTATGTCCCTTGGTAGTCGTTGTCGACGAAGCCGCCTTCCACGTAGCCGTAGCCCTGAGTGAGCAGCTGCTCGGCGATGTCGGCCATCCGCTCCGCCCGGCGTTCGGCGGCCACCACCCGGCGGATGGCCGTTTCCACCAGGTCACGTGCGGTCGTGCCCAGCTCGGGGATGTCGTTGGCGAGGATGGCGTCCAGGCGGGCCCTGCCGGGAGCCCGGCGATCGTCCGCGATCTCGGCCAGCAGCGTGTCGACCGCCGCGCGGAGTTTGCCGAACGTGCCAGCCACCCAGCCGTCGACCTCGAAGGGCGCGCCGATCGGCGCACCGTGCTCGTCTTTGAGCTGGTAGCTGGCGTTCTCCCGGCAGAACGTGGCCACCGCGGTGAGCGCGTCCAGCGCGGCCTCGCGCTGCACCTGCCACTCGGCGAGCCGCGCCTCCGCCTTGACCTGGAGCGTGGTCAGCTCCCGGTATGCGGACTGCGCGGTGGAGAGGGCGGCTTCGGGCCAGTTGGTGGCGATGCTCTCCCTCGCCAGGCTGAGCGCGTGGTCGGGCTGGCTGAGCGGCGTCAGGTCGGCGGTCGCGATCCGCTCCAGCGGCAGCCCCGCGACCGCGTCGCGAATCTTCACCGCGCCTTCGATCCAGATGGCCGCCGCGGCGGCGGCTCTGGCCTTGTCCTGCTTGATCTCGCGGACGTCGGCTTCGACCCGCCCGACGCGCTTGTCGAACTCGGCGTGCACCGCGTTGATCTGTGACTGCAACCGGGTCTCCACCGCTTTGATCTTCCGTTGGGTCTCGGCCCGCAGGTCGCTCACCCGCTGGGACAACGTGTCGTAGGAACGTTGCAGGCCCGCGACGCTGGAGGTCAGGCCCACCCACTCGGATTCCCGGAGTCTGTACCGCTTGTCGCCGCTCATCGATCTCCCTCGTTCGGTGCGACCCGGGCGGGCCACACATGATCAAGCGCGGGCAGCAGCCCGAGCGGCGGGACCCCGACCAGCCGGAGCACGGAATCGCTCAGCTGGATCTCCGCCTCGCGCGGTCGCCCTTCGAAGTCGTAGTCACTGTCGCGGAGTCGCCGGGTCAGATGGTGAACACGTTGATTGGCGCTGCCGCGCAACCCTCTGCCGTCGTTGAGGGCGGGCCGGTAACGGCCGTCGATCAAGACGTCGACTTCGCTGAGAAGCTCCTCGGCTCCGTCCGGTCGCCGCTCGCCGTGAAGTTCCGCCAATGTGTAACCAGAGAAGCAGATCAGCGATAAGTCCCGCTGCTGCCTGGCGGTCCGAATTGTCGCCGCGAGGCCTTTAGCCTGTGTCATCGGCTCTCCGCCGGAGAAGGTGAATCCCGTGACATCGGGTTGTGACAGCAGGCGGCGCGCGAGTTCCCCGGGGTGAAACATGGTCGCCGGACGGTACTCCAGCCATTCCGGGGAGACGCACTCACGGCAGCGGAAAGGACATCCCTGCACCCAGACGACGGCACGTAACCCTGGCCCCAGCGCTCGGGTAGCCTGGCACACCTCGGCGACATTGATCATGTCCGCCAAATCGTTCGGTGGAACATTTCGGGGCGAGTCTGTCCGTGCCATCGCATTCCCCGCATGGAGCTTGCCTGTGGACCAATATAGGACTCTCCTGGCAATCTACACGAGTCCCTCCTGGTACGCGCAAACCCCAGACCGCTACCGGAATAACGGCAGGAACCTTTCAAGCAGGTAAACAATTCTGTGGGGTTGGCGGAAAAGAAAATCGGACTTCTCGTAAGAGAAGCGGCACAGGGTCGTGAAACGCCGACCTCGTCGTTCGGGTGCGCGGACTTCACCCCCGGTTGCTCGGGGTACGCGGGTCAACTCCTGGAACCAGGGCTGGCCGATCGGTGTGTTCCAGTTCGTGAAGTCCGCCAAATGGCGCATCGGCGAGGAAGCCGCCCTGCGCGCCCTCGGCGAACTCGGCCCACCCGTTACCTGGCCCGAACTCGGTGAAGTCCTCGCCCCCCGCCGAAGGCGGAATCATCCAGGGATGCCCGGTGACGGTCACCGAGTGGGGACCTGGAGACCGCTTGCCGGGGATGGGAGGTGTCGGCCAGATGACCGAGCAGGGCGTTGGAGCCGCGACGGCCGAGCGTGAACGTGGTCGGCATGGACAGGGCCGCGAGGACATGATTTGGAGCACTTCCCGGGGGACTCATGGGCCTACTCGGAAGCACGGAAATACCGCTCATGAATTCTGCTGATGGTTTTGGACACCACCGCGTCCGCAAGCCGGACATCGATTCCTTCCGCCACGGCCATGGCGACGACCTCGCGACGTAGCTGTTCTATGTCGATCGACGACGCGTCCGCGCGGACAAGCGCACCAGGTTGAGCCAGGTCAGCGATGGCGGCCTCGGTGTCGCGGCGAGAGCGCAGATCCTGATATTTGTCGTACAGGTGCTTACCCAGGAACCCGGTGACCACAGGGATGACAATTTTGACTGCCACGAAGGCTAGAATTGTTTCGAGGCCTGGTATGGATAAGCCGGTCTCGTCATCCTCCACGGCCAGGTCCGCCTGAGTTTCAGCGATCTCAGCGTTGACAGCGTCTATGTCCAGTGTTCGCAAGCTGGATTCTCCAGTCTGATCGTGAAGTTGTTACTGCAAGATGTTGAACCCATTGACCTCGAGCTGGACACGGACGTGGCAGCCAGGAGCTTCAGGCAGCAAACGAAGATTATCGATGCCATGGCGGCAGGTATTCTGCGCCGAGCCGCACAGGCTACGGGTGGCAAGGGGGCAGCGAAATCGCCCAGAATCGAGCATCGCTGTGACCAGCTCGTAGTGGACGGCATCGAGCGCGGCATCGACTTGCAGCATCGTTTGTTCGGTCGGCTGAATGATGGTGTCGCCGAACCAGACCTGATGGCCACCCTGTGCGCCATGAAGCAGCACCGGAATACCTGCCATGGTGGCTTCCATAACCGACTTTCGAGCGATGATCGGTTTTACTTCAGCTCGATACCGGGCTGAGGCCAGGCGTGTGGCAAGCACGCGGTTATCGCCCCGATGATTATCATTCGTGTAGTGCTCGACCCAGCCGGCATAGATCTCCCGCGCCTTGGGGTAATCGAAAGAGATTCGCTCAAGCAGAACATCTTCAGCGGCTTCCAAGTCGTCCGAACTAAAAGCATGTTCGATGGCCCGGCGCCCAGTGAGATCAAGCCCCGCAAGCGCGCGGGCGAGACGGAAGAACTTGACGCCGGGCTCGAAGTTCGTACGATCGACTCCATGCTTTTCAAACCACTCCGGGCAGGGATGGGCACAGGAGAGGTCGATAAGAAAGGTAAAAAGATCGAAGGCGGAACGAGGCTGCCAATCGGGATCGTCTGGAAGGTCTGGATATCCACCGACAAAGGCCTGCATAGTTGCTTGATATACAGGGGCGGGATTCATCTCAAAGATATCCCACATGCCACTGTGAGCGTAGATGAGTTCACGGGCCTCCGCAGTCGCCTGTGAGGCGAGTATAGTGCCATAAACTGTTGCTGCCGCCTCGCCCTCAAGTATGCTTTCCGGCAACAAAAACTCGTACTGCTCTGGCTGAACTTCTACGCCAAGTTCGAGAGCAAGAATAGCGGCTATCTTTTGGTGGCGAGACGCAGGTACATCACTGTTGTGCAGAAAAATAAGCTTCTCGAGTAAAAAATCTTCGTAGACGAACCATGCGTATTCAAGGTCACCATTCGTCGCCTCGTCTTCGTCGTGCCGGGCGAAGGGAAACGCCAGGTCCGTGCGCGAGACCGGTACTCGCAGGCTGAGCAGGCAATCAGGTATATGGCGGCGGCGGACGTTGTCATCCCAGTGGCCGACTCCCGTGCCCAGATCCTGCTGATAGTGCACAATCTCGTGCATGAAAGCTAAGCTCTCACGCACCTCGGCATTGCTCTGCCAAGCGAACTGTCCAAAGGACTCATGCTGTAGCTCTTGAAATAGAGTCTGATTGCGGACCGGAGCACCCTTGAAGAAGACAATCAACGAACCCCATCTGTACCGGGCGGCTCCGAGCGGAAGCGAGAGATCCGTCTCCGTCAATCCCATCAGCTCCTTCGACGGGGCAGCCTGGACGAAAGTCTAGTCTGCGGTATGGAACGGTTCAATCGGTGCAGAACAAACTCCACGCCGCCCTCGGCCACATGCGCGCTCAAGCCGAGGTCTTCAGCGCCCCGCCGGCCACCAGGCCTCGATCCCGCGCATGACCGGCGTTCATTACCCAGCGCACTGGCGGACGTGCCGATTGCCGCACAAATGGCGTATTCACGCCAAAACCATAGGAAAGTTACGCGTGCGGATCATGCTGGTGAGCGTGACCACGCTGCCTCGGGATCCTTCCCCGTCCCTGTCGCCCCTCGTGCGGCGCGTCGTCGAAGTGGACATGCTTCGCGGGTTCGCGCTCTTCGGCATCCTCGTCGTCAACATCTCCTACATGGCCTCGCCGTACGGCACGTTCGGCCTGCCCGACCCCGACTTCACCCGAGCGGTGGACGACGCCGCCCGGCTGGTCGGCGAGACGCTCTTCGTCGACAAGTTCTACCTGCTGTTCGCCTTCCTGTTCGGCTACTCCTTCACCTTCCAGGCGGAGCGGGCGGGCGCGTCGGTGGTGCGGCGGTCGCTGCGCCGGTACGGGGCGCTGTTCCTGCTGGGCGCCTTCCACGCGGTGGTGCTGTGGCGCGGGGACATCCTGACCGTGTACGCCGTGCTGGGCCTGGTGCTGCTGGCGGCACGCCGGGCCAGGCCGCGCACCGCGGTGAAGGCGGCCGTCATCCTGCTGGCCGTGCTCGTGGCGTTCTACGCGCTGCTGGCGGGGTTCAGCTTCTGGGCGGAGTCGGTGGGCCGGAACACCTCGATCAACGTGTTCGACGACCCGAGCCAGATGATCGCGGCCTACCGGGGCGGCCCGCTGGATGTGATCGGCGAGAACCTGGCCCTGCTGCCGGGGATGCTCAGCGGGATCTGGTTCATGCAGGCGGGCAGCGCGATGGCCATGTTCCTGTTCGGCTTCGCCGCCGGGCAGGTGCGGCTGCTGGAGGACGTGCCCCGGCGGTGGCTCGTCCGGGCGCAATGGCTGGGGTTCACCGCCGGGCTGGCCGGTTCCCTCGCGGTCGGCGTCACCCACCTGGTGGACCACAGCGGCAGCGGCGCCCTGCTGGCGCTCGACCTGACGGTGACGACCGCCACCGCGCCCCTGCTGGCCGCCGCCTACGCGGCCACCCTGCTGCGGATCAGCAACGCCCGCCCGGGGATCGCCCGGGCCCTGGCTCCGGCCGGCCGCCTGTCGGCCAGCAACTACCTCGGCCAGTCGGCGCTGATGGCCCTGCTGTTCACCGGCTACGGCCTGGCCCTGTTCGCGAAGGCCTCCCCGCCGCTGCTGCTCGGCATCGCCGCCGCCGTGTTCGCCGGCCAGCTACTCCTCAGCGCCTGGTGGACGCGGAGCCACCGGTACGGCCCTGCCGAGTGGTGGCTCCGCACTCTCACCCACGGTCGTTAGAAGAACTGCCGCGCCACGGCCAGCGCCACCAGCAGCACGGCCGTGGCCGCGGTGACCGCGAGCCGGGCCCGGCCGAAGCCGAGCGCGAGGACCGTGCCCACCAGCAGACCGCCCGCGTGCGCGGCGATGGACATCCCGGGGACCGCGAACGTGGCCACCAGCCCGACGCCGAGCAGGACCAGCGGCAGGGTCGTGTTCGCCCGGGCCCGCAGGCTGACCACCAGCAGCGCCGCGATCAGGCCGAACACCGCGCCGGACGCGCCCGCGGTGAGCACCTCGGGGTCGAAGTAGTAGACGGCCACCGCCGCGCCGAGCCCCGACAGCAGGTAGACGGTCAGCACCGTCCCCGATCCGGCCAGCGGTTCCAGGCGGCGCGCGGCCAGCCAGAGCAGCAGCAGGTTGGCCAGCAGGTGCAGCACGCCGTAGTGCAGGAACATGCTGGTGAGCAGCCGCCAGTACGCGCCGTCCTGGATGGCGGGGCCGTTCAGCTCACCCCACTCGTGCAGCGGGCTGACGCCATCGTAGAAGACGGCGGCGAGGTCGAACCCGTCCCTGACGACGATCATGACGCTGGCGATCACCGCGGCGGCGACGTTGACGGCGATCAGGGCGGTGAGCGCGTGACGCCGCCCGGCTTGGGTCGCTGGCGGGGCGGGGGAGGTGACGGCTCGGATCTGGTCGTTGCTCATGGCGGTCTCCTTCGCGGGGGGTCACATCGCCAGGCGGACGCCGGCGTCACGCCGGGCGGCCACCTCCTCCACGGCCTGGCCGAGGGCGATGTCGAGGATGGACATCCCGAACGGGTTACTGAGCACCACGTCGTGCTCGCTCCGGCGGCCGGGGTGGGCGCCGGTGAGGATCGCGGCGAGCGTGGTGTCCACCCGTCGCGCCGAGGGTTCTGGCGTGACCCCCGGATGGCTGCCGCCGTCGGGGCCGAGCAGCAGCCCGTCGCGGTGGAGCCGCCCGAGCAGCCGCCGGTGGTCGTGCCTGACCAGGTCCCAGTCGTCGACCACGACGAGCCCGGCTCGGCGTACGACGTCGGGGAGCACGTCGTCGAGGGACACGTGGGCGACGAGCGCCCCGGGCGCCAGCCACTCGAACGGCAGGTAGCCCTCGGTCACCGTGGTGACCGTGACCACCAGGTCGCGGCCGCGTACGCACGACTCCGCGTCGGCCGCCACCCGCACCTCGATCCGGTCGCGCACCGCCTCCGCCAGGGCGCGGGCGCGGAGCGGGTCGCGGTCGTAGAGGCAGACCTCGGTGATCCCGGCGGGCAGCAGGGCCAGGTGCGCCTTGGCGAGCGTGCCGCAGCCGATGAGCGCCGCGCCGCGCATGCCCGGGCGGCCGAGCAGCCGCGCGGTGAGGGCGGTGACGGCGGCGGTCCGGGTGGCGCTCAGGTAGGCCGACTCCATGATGGTCCTGGGCCAGGCGATCTCCGGGTCGAACATCATCAGCAGGCCCTGCGAGCGGGCCAGGCCCCGGTCGGGGTTGCCCAGGTTCCCGTTGATCGTCTTCACCCCGAGCGCGAGACCACCGGACAGCCGCAGCCCGCCGGGCATGGCCAGCGACCGGGCGGCCGTGCCCGCCGAGGTCTCCCAGCCCAGGTAGGCCTCCTCGGGCAGCATCGTCTGCCCCCGGCCATGCCGGACCAGCGCGTCCTCCACCACCGCCAGGACGTCGATCTCCGCGCAGCACTCGATCACGGCCGCCCTCGGCAGGTAGCGCAGCTCGCTCGCCGGATACTCGGTGAAGTTCACGGGCGCGGATCCTCCAGGTGGAAGCGGACGCCGTCGGCGCGCAGCCGCGCCGCGGCCTCGGCGACGGCGGCGGTCAGCCGGTGGCGGGCCAGCCAGCCGTCGTCGTAGACGGTGTCGGCGTAGGTCAGGCCGGTGTCGGCGCACAGGCAGAGCGGGCGGCGCGGCGCACCGGGGGCGGCCAGGTCGCGCAGGCAGGCGGCGACCACGCTGCCGCTGGAACCGCCCAGCGCCACGCCGGTGTCGGCGCGGAACAGGCGGCAGACGGCGACGGCCTCCGGGTCGGGGACGCGGTAGGCCCGGTCGTAGGTGCCCGGCGGCAGGAACGCCGAGCGGCGGCTCGCGCCCAGGCCGTTGATCAGGCGCGGCCCGGTGGCGGGGCCGGTGGCGAGCGAGCCCTCGGCGTCCACCGCGACCACCCTGACGCCCCGGTCCAGCGCGTGCAAATGGGCGGCGACGCCGGACAGGGTGCCGCCGGTGGAGACGGCGATGTAGACGGCGTCCAGTCCTGGCCCGCCCTGGGCGGCGATCTCGGGGCCGGTGGTGCGCTCGTGGATGCGCGGGTTGGCGGGGTTGCCGTACTGGTCGGTCCAGCGGTAGTGCGGGTTGTCGGCGAGCAGCCGGTCCACGGCGCGGAGCCGGGTCAGCAGGTAGCCGCCGTAGCCATCGGGTTCGTGCACCTCGTGGAGTTCGGCGCCGGTCGCGACCAGCCGCTGCCGGGTCGCCCGGGGGGTGCCGGGGTCCAGGACGGCGATGAACCGGCAGCCGAGGGCCGCCAGCAGCCGGGCCAGGCCGAGGCCGAGGTTGCCAGAGGTGGACTCGACCACCACCGTGCCCGGGGTCAGCGGGCGTTCCCGGTCCAGCGCCATCAGCAGGCCCGCGGCGGTCCTGTCCTTGATCGAGCCGGTGGGGTTGCCGCTCTCCAGCTTCAGCAGCACGCCGTGCGCGCGCCCGCGCAAGGAGATGTCGAGGCGCACCACAGGGGTGCCGGTGATGGCCGAGTGGAGTACCTCCAGCGGGGACAGCATCAGCGGTACCTCACGGCTGCTTGACGATTCCCCTGCAGGATCGAGTCCGCGCCGGTTATCGGGAAGGGCGTTGGCGAGTTGTCGCCAGCTGAACAAGTGACGTTACGAACTGCCAGGTTGGCGAGTAATGCCCTGGAATACCCGATGAACATGTGGACTGTGGGGCTTCACAGACGTAGACAATTTGTGAAGATCAGGGCGTGCGGCAACTTGAGTTCCACACACTTGGACCGTTGGAGATCTCCGTTGACGGCAGGGCGTGCTCGCCTGGCGGCAACACCCAGCGGGGTCTGCTCGCGATCCTGCTGCTCAACGCCAACCAGGTCGTCCCGGTCAGGGAGATCATCGACGAGCTCTGGGACGAGCCTCCGGAAACCGCGCTCGGCCAGATCCAGACGCGGGTGTGGCGGCTGCGCGTGCTGCTCAACGGCTCCGGCGGCAAGACCGACGGCTCGCCGCTGGTCACCCGCCCCGGCGGCTACATGCTCAGGGCCGACCAGGAGGCGCTCGACTTCGCCCGGTTCGGGGCGGGGGTCGACAGCGCCCGCGCCATGCTCGCCTCCGGGCGGGTGGAGGCGGCCGTCCGGGTGCTGGAGGACGCGCTGACCCTGTGGCGCGGCCCCGCCTTCAGCGACGTGGACCTGGCCACCGTGCGGACCGCCGCGGCCACCCTGGAGGAGCTGCGGCTGGCCGCGATCGAGGAGCAGGTGGACGCGGGCCTGACCCTGGGGCGGCACCGGAGGCTCGTCCCCGAGCTCCAGGTCCTGGTCGAGCGGCACCCGCTGAACGAGCGGCTGCGCGGCCAGCTCATGCTCGCCCTGTACCGCTCGCAGCGCCAGGCCGAGGCGCTGGAGATCTACCGGGACGGCCACCGGCGGCTGGTCGAGCTCGGCGTCGAGCCCCGCGCCCAGCTGCAGGACCTGCACCAAGCCATCCTCACCTCCGCTCCGCAACTCGACCCGCCACGGACCGTGCCCGCCCCCGCGCGGCCCGCCCCGGCGCCCCCATCCCCGCAGGGGCGGCGCGAGCTGCCGCCCGACCTCGCCGACTTCACCGGCAGGGCCGACACGATCGACGCGCTCACCCGGTTCCTGTCCGGCTCGGCGGCCCACGCCGGGCTCGCGGTCGCCGCCATCACGGGCCGCGCGGGCACCGGCAAGACGGCGCTGGCCGTGCACGTGGCCCACCTGCTGGCCGACGCGTTCACCGACGGCCAGTTCTTCGTGGACCTGCGCGGCCTGGACCGCCAGCCGGTCGCGCCGGCCACCGTCCTGGCCCGGCTGCTGCACCGGCTCGGCGTCGAGGACGGCGACGTCCCCGCCGACGAGGCGGAGCGGTGCGCCCTCTACCGCGCCAGGATGGCCGGCCGCCGCGTCCTGCTCGTGCTCGACGACATCCGCGGCGAGGCCCAGATCCGCCCGCTGCTGCCCGCCGGGTACGGCTCCGCCGTGATCGTCACCAGCCGCCGCCGGGTCTGCGGGGTGCCCAACGCCCGCGCCTTCGATCTCGACGTGCTCGCCGAGAGCGAGGCGGTGGACCTGCTGAGCCGCGCCGCGGGCCCGGAACGCGCCGCGGCCCGCGCCGACGCCCGCCGCATCGCCGACCTGTGCGGGCGGCTGCCGCTGGCGCTTCGGGTGGCCGGAGCCCGGCTGAGCGGCCGCCCGCACTGGCGGCTGAGCCGCCTGGCCGACCTGCTGGAGCACGAGCGCGGACGCCTGGACGCGCTCTCGGCCGGGGGCCTGAAGGTCCGCGCCAGCCTGGCGCTGAGCTACGAGAGCCTGGACGCCCCGGCCGCCCGGCTGTTCCGCCTGCTCGGCACGCTGGCGGCGCCCACCTTCGCGGGCTGGGTCGCCGGACCCCTTCTAGGCGAAACCGGCGCGCACCCGGAGGAGCTGATGGAGACCTTGGCCGAGGCCCGCCTGATCGACGTCGCCGGCGTCGAGGACTGCGGCACGGTCCGCTACCGCATGCACGTGTTGTTCCGTCTGTACGCCCGGGAGCGCGCCGAGGCGGAGGAACCCCCCGGCGAACTGGACGCCGCGCTGCGCCGGCTGGCGGGAAGAGCTGTGAGAGAGGGTGAAGAGTGGGTGTAGAGGACAACCCAGGCGCCAAAGCATAGCGTGGCTCATGTTCGATCCGGCCAGATCCTCGGGGACCTGCGGAGAGGAACAGCGGTCATGGATGATGTCGTCTCCCGGCCCGAGGCTACGCGCCGTACCCTTCCAGATCACCTGCACGCCGTGCTGCTCCAGCTGCTGAGCGGCGCCACCGACCAGACGGCGAGCAACCGCCTGGGCATCTCGCCCCGCACCTACAGCCGGCGCGTGTCGGAGCTGCTGGAACACCTGGGCGTGGAGAGCCGCTTCCAGGCGGGCGCCGAGGTGGCCCGGCGCGGCTGGCTCAGGTCCGGCTGAGGAAGTCCACCAGGATCCGGTTGACGACCTGCGGGCGCTCCATGAAGCCGAAGTGCCCGCAGCCGGGAACCTCGGCGTACTTGGCGCCCGGGATGGCGTCGGCCACCTCCTTGCCCAGGGCGGGGGGCATCACCAGGTCGTCGGAGAACGCCACCACCAGCACCGGCCGCCGCACCCCGCCGAGCGCCTCGCGCCGGTCGCCGGCGAGCGTCGCCTCGTACTGCAGGGCCGGGCCCTCGCCCGTGGTGGGGAAGGCGGTCAGCACGTCGAGCCAGTCGGCGGCGGCCCGGTCGTCGGCGAGCGTGCGGGGCGAGAAGAGCTGGCACATCATCGCGACGGCCGCGTGCTCCGCGGACCCGGTCTCGGGCCGCCTGACCCGGTCGGCGCTGGCCCTGGTCATGGCGGCGCGGAAGTGGTCGGCGCGGGCCCGGGTGCCCAGCAGCACGGCCGAGGCGACCAGCTCGGGGTGGGCGAGCGCGAGTTCCTGCCCGATCATCGCCCCGAGCGAGGCCCCCACCACCCGGACGGGGCCGCCCACCACGGCGCGGATCAGGCCGGCCGCGTCGGCGACCAGCTCGGCCAGCGGGTACGGCCCCGGCGGGCAGGCCGACGGCGCGGTGCCCCGGCTGTCGAAGGTGATCACCCGGTGCCCGGCCGCGAGCAGGGCGGGCACCTGGTGCAGGTCCCAGATCCCGGCCTTGGACGCCGCCGGGGAGACCAGCAGCACCGGCGGCCCCGACCCCGTGTCGGTGTAGCTGAGCTCGACCCCGTTACTCCTGATCGTCGGCATCCACGCTCCCGGTCCTGCTCCACAGCCCGGTGGAGTACCGGGTCAGCGCGATCACGAACAGTATGGCGATCACGGCGGCGGCCACCAGGACCGGTGTGCGCAACCCGATCTCCCGGCCGCCGAAGAACTGGCCGAGCGTCACCAGCAGCCCGCCGATGGCCGAACCGAGCGGCAGCGGGCCCCACGAGATCAGCCGGTAGATGCTGTTGACCCGGCCGAGCAGGCCCTCGGGCACGATCCGCTGCCGGTAGCTGATCGTGATGATGTTCCAGGACAGGCCCAGGCCCGCGCTGGCGGACAGGGCCAGGGCGACCACGATGCCGCTGCTGGTCAGGCCGACGATGACCAGGGCCACGGCGCTGCCGGCCAGGGAAGCCAGCAGCACCCGGCGGGGGCCGATCCGGCGCTCCAGCCACGGGGTGCCCTGGGCGCCGATCATGCCGCCGATGGCGCCGACCATGAACAGCAGGCCGTACTGCACGGCGGTGAGGCCCAGGATCTCCTGGGCGAACAGCACCTGGGTGGCGATGGCGACCGCGCCCGCCATGTTGAGCACGCCCAGCAGGAGCCCCAGGTCGCGTAGCGGGCGGTGTCCCCAGAAGAACTTCAGCCCGGCGATCAGGTCGGCGCGCATCGACTTCGACGGCTCTACGGCTTGGGGTTCCGCCGTCGGCAGCATCATCACCAGCAGGCCGGAGGCGACGAACAGGACGGCGTCCACGGTGAACGGGACCGCCAGCGCGACCCCCACCAGCAGCCCGCCGACCCAAGGGCCGACGAAGACCCCGGCGACGGTGTCGGCGATGGTCAGCCGGGCGTTGGCCACCTGCAGCCGCTCCCGGACGACCAGCCGCGGCAGGATCGTCTGGGCGGCGTTCTCGTTGGCCACGGTGAGCGTGCCCAGGGTGAACGCGACGACGTACAGGATGGCCAGGGCCATCAGGTCCAGGTAGAGCGCGAGCGCGATGCCGCCGACCAGGGCGGCGCGGCCCCAGTGGGTCGCGGCCAGCACCCGGCGGTGGTCGGCGCGGTCCACGATCGCGCCGATCGGCAGGCTGAGCAGCAGCCACGGCAGCTCGGCGGCCACCCCGATCAGCGCGATCAGCAGCGGTTCCCTGGTCAGGGAGGTGGCCAGCCAGGGGAAGCCGACCGCGCTGATGCCGGTGCCGAGGTTGGCGATGAGGAATGCCGCCCAGAGCATCCAGAAGCGACTCCCCAGCCCGCGGCTGGGTGGCAGGGGCAGGGTCTGGCTCGGTCGCGACACCACGCGGCGACGCTCCTTCCTCCGGCGGCACCGGCGACACGCCCAGTGATGCGGTCAGCGCACCAAGCGGGGGGAAGGCCCGTCAACTCCGCTGGCGACTTGTCGCCAACCAGCTGTTTCGTCCTTGCCGGGCCGCGTGTTGTCTCGCAGCCTTGAGCTTGCCGAGGACCGGTGATCACTTCAGGAGCGCAGATGACGGCGGAGAGCGCGGCCAGCGGGCAAGTGGCGATCATCGGCATGGCCGGTCGATTTCCCGGGGCGCACGACATCGGGGAGTTCTGGCAGAACCTGGTGAACGGGGTCGAGTCGATCACGTTCTTCACCGACGAGGAGCTACGCGCCGCCGGCACGCCGGAGGACCTGCTCGCCTTCCCCAACTACGTCCGCGCCGCGCCGATCGCGCCCGACACGGAGTTCTTCGAGCCCGCCTACTTCGGCATGTCGACGCGCGAGGCGGAGATCCTCGACCCGCAGCACCGCGCCTTCCTCGAGGTGTCCGACACCGCGCTCCAGCACGCCGGGTACGACCCGGCCCGCTACCCGGCCAGGATCGGGGTCTTCGGCGGCGTCGGCATCAACAGGTACCGCGAGCTGAACGTGATCCGCAACAGCGACGCGATCCGGCTGATGGGCCACTTCGCCATCGACCTGTCCAACACCAGCGACTACGTGGCCACCCAGACGGCCTACCGGCTGAACCTGCGCGGGCCCGCCACGACCACGCTGTCGGCCTGCTCGACCTCGCTGGTCGCGGTGCACACCGCGTGCCGGGCGCTGCGCACCGGCGAGTGCGAGATCGCCCTTGCCGGCGGCGTGGACGAGCCGTTGCCGCGGGTGTCCGGCTACTTCTACGAGGACGGCGGGATCTTCTCCGCCGACGGCCACGCCCGCGTCTTCGACGCCAGGGCCAAGGGCACGATCTTCGGCAGCGGGGCGGGCGTGGTCGTGCTCAAGCGGCTGGAGGACGCCCTCGCCGACCGCGACACCATCCACGCCGTCATCCGCGGCTCGGCCATCAACAACGACGGCTCGGCCAAGGGCGCGTTCGCCGCGCCGAGCGTGCCGGGGCAGGTGGCCGTCATCCTGGCCGCGCTGGCGAGCGCGGGGGTGAGCGCCGCCGACATCGGTTACGTGGAGGCGCACGGCACCGGCACCCTGGTCGGCGATCCGATCGAGGTGGCCGCGCTGACCCAGGCGTTCCGGACTCACACCGGCCGGGTGGGGGACGTGCCGATCGCGTCGGTCAAGTCCAACGTCGGCCACCTGGGCGCGGCGGCCGGCATCACCGGGCTGATCAAGACCGTGCTGTGCCTGTCCCACCGGGCGCTGCCGGCCAGCCTCAACTTCGAGGAGCCCAACCCGGGCATCGACTTCGCCTCGTCCCCGTTCCACGTCAACACCCAGCTCACGCCGTGGAAGGTCAACGGGCATCCGCTGCTGGCCGGGGTCAGCTCCTTCGGCGTCGGCGGCACCAACGCGCACATGATCGTCGAGGAGGCGCCCGTTCGGGAGGCTGGGCCCAGCGGCTGGCCGTACCAGCTGATTCCGCTCGCGGCTCGCACGCCGACGGCGCTGGAGAGTCTTGGCGCGCTGGTGGGCGGGCATCTGGAGGAGCGGCCCGGCGATCTGGCCGACGCCGCCTACACCCTCGCCCTGGGCCGTACGGCTCGCGCCTCGCGCGGGTTCGTGGTGGCGGGCGGCGCCGCCGAGGCGGCCGAGCGGCTGATCGGCGGCGTCCCGGCCGGGCATCCGGCGCTGGCCCCGCCGCGCGGCGGCGAGCGCGAGGTCGTCTTCGTCTTCCCCGGCCAGGGCGCCCAGCACGCGGACATGGGCCGCGACCTGTACGACACCGAGCCGGTCTTCCGCGCCGAGATCGACGCCTGCGCCGAAACGCTGCTCCCGCTCACCGGCTGGGACCTGCGCGAGCGGCTCTACCAGGGCGGCGACCTGAACGAGACGGCCGTCACCCAGCCCGCCGTCTTCGCGGTGGAGTACGCGCTGGCGGCGCTGCTGCGCTCGTGGGGGGTGGAACCGGCGGCGATGGCCGGGCACAGCATCGGCGAGTACGTCGCCGCCTGCCTGGCCGGAGTCCTGGACCGCGACGACGCGCTGGCCCTGGTCGCGGCGCGCGGGGCGCTCATGCAGGGCCTGCCGCGCGGCGACATGCTGGCGGTGCCGCTGGCCGAGGAGCAGCTGGTCCCGATGCTCGGTCCGGGGCTCGACCTGGCCGCCGTCAACGCCCCTGACCTGTGCGTGGTGTCGGGACCCGCCGAGGCCGTGGCGGAGCTGCGGGAGACGCTGGAGGTGCAGGGTGTTTCGGGTCGCCCGCTGCACACCTCGCACGCGTTCCACTCGGCGATGATGGAGCCGATCCTGGCCGAGTTCACCGCCAGGGTGGCCGCGGTGGAGCTGCGGGAGCCGACCCTGCCGTACGTGTCGAACGTGACCGGGACGTGGATCACCGGGGCGCAGGCCACCGACCCGGCGTACTGGAGCGAGCATCTGCGCCGCTGTGTGCGGTTCGGCGACGCGGTGCGGCTGCTGGCCGACGGGCGGCGCCGGGTGCTGGTGGAGGTCGGGCCCGGGCAGACGCTCACCACGCTGGCCCGCCGCCAGCTGGACGCCGGGCAGGCCGGCCTCGCGGTGCCGACGATGCGGCATCCGCAGCAGCGGCAGTCCGACGTGGTGGCGCTGCTCACCGCGGTCGGGCAGGTGTGGCAGGCCGCGGGCCGGATCGACTGGGAGGCGTTCTGGCGGGAGGAGGAGCGGTCGCGGATTCCGCTGCCGACCTACCCGTACGAGCGGCAGCGCTGCTGGGCCGAGCCGGACCCGGAGTCAGAGCAGATTACTGTCGCCGGGCCGCGCGACACCGGTCCCTATTATGTGCCGGTCTGGCGCGAGACTTCGGCGCGGCCTCCGGCGACCCCCGACAGCGGCCTGTGGGTGGTGTTCTCGCCCGGGCACGGCCTGGTGGAGGAGCTCGTCCGCCGCCGCAGGGCCGAAGGGCTGCCCGTTGTGGCCGTGGTTCCCGGTTCCGAATTCGCGGAAGGCGACCGGTTCACCGTACGGCCGGGCGAGCCGGCGGACTACGGCGCGGTGTTCGCCCAGACGGGCGGCGAGGAGCGGCTCACCATCGTTCACGGCTGGTCGGCCGCCGACACCGCGGACGGCTGGCTCGACCTGGGCTTCTACAGCGTGCTCAACCTGCTGCAGGCGCTCGCCCGCCAGCGCAGCGCCCCCGACGCCGACCTGGTCGTGGTCTCCACCGACATGAACGACGTCTCCGGCGACGACCCCGTGGTCCCGGCCAAGGCCGCCCTGCTCGGCCTGATCAAACTGGTGCCCAAGGAGCTCACCGGGATCGGCTGCCGCGGCGTCGACTTCAGCGGCACCGGCGACCCGGTCGCGGACGCGGCGCGGCTGGCGGCGGAGATCTCGGCCGTCTCCCAGGACGACCAGGTCGCCTACCGAGGCCGCAAGCGCTGGATCTGGGGCTACGACCAGGTGGACCTGGACCGGCCGACCGGGGAGCCGCTGCGCGAGGGCGGCGTCTACCTGATCACCGGCGGCCTGGGCGGCTTGGGCCTGGTGCTGGCCGAGGACCTGGCCGCGCGGGTGAACGCCCGCCTGGTGCTCGTCGGCAGGACCGGCCTGCCCGGCCGCGACCAGTGGGACGCCTACCTGGCCGCGCACGACCCCGCCGACCCGATCGCCCGCAAGATCCGCCGCGTCCGCGCGCTCGGCGAGAACGTCCTGGTGATCGCCGCCGACGTCGCCGACGCGGCCGCGATGCGGGAGGTCCGGCAGCGGGCCGAGGCGGCGTTCGGGCCGGTCGAGGGCGTCTTCCACGCGGCCGGGATCTCCGGCGGCGGCATGCTGGAGACCCGCTCTCCGGAGGCAGCCGCGCAGGTGTTCGCCCCCAAGGTCGGCGGCCTGTACGCGCTGGAGGAGGTCTTCGGCGACGAGCTCGACCTGCTCGTCCTGTACTCCTCGATCGCCGTCATCTCCGGCGACTTCGGCCTCGGCGACTACTGCGCGGCCAACGCCGTCATGGACGCCTACGCCCAGTCCCGCGCCGGCGGGCGCACCCGGGTGCTGTCCATCAACTGGCCGATCTGGTTCAACGTCGGCATGGCGCACGACACGTACGCCCCCGCGGTCCTCACCGACTTCGAGCGCGGCGACCGCTACGAGCCGGTCGACCATCCGCTGCTGGACAGCCGCCTCCACCAGCTCTACTCCGACGACGTGGTCTTCGTGAAGCGCCTGTCGGAACAGGACTGGGAGGCCTCCGAGCACCGCCTGCAAGGGCTGCCGACGATGCCGGGCACCAGCCTGGTGGAGATCGTCAGGGCCGGGTTCGAGCTGGCCACCGGCGACCCGAGGGCCGAGATCAGGGACCTGGTGTTCATGCGCCCGCTCTCCTTCGAGCAGAGCCGCAACATCCGGGTGCAGTACCGGCCGGACGGCGAGGGCGGCTACCAGGTGTCGATCCTGGACGCCGACGACGGCTCCGGCCAGGAGATCGCCGAATACACCCGGGCCCGGGTCAGGCACGCCCCTGCGGAACAGGTTCCCACCCACGACCTGGGCACCCTGCGCGCGATCTGCGACCAGGAGGACACCCCCGCGTACGAGCCGAGCATCGGCGGCCTGACCGTCGGCCCGCGCTGGGACAACATCCGCGGCCGCTGGCGGGGCCAGGACGCCGAACTCGTCCTGGTCGAGCTGCCCGAGGCCTACCTGGGCGACATCCCCCGGTACGGCCTGCACCCCTCGGTGCTGGACAGCGCCAACGCGCTCGGCCAGAGCATCGCCGCCGACGCCCGCTTCCTGCCCTTCGGCTACGACCGGGTGGTGGTCCGGGGCAAGCTGCCCGCCCGCGTCTACAGCCACATCCGGCACCGCGACGACACCACCGGCGACATCACCCGCAGCGACATCACGATCATGGACGAGGCGGGGACCGAGCTGGTGTCCATCGAGGGGTTCACCCTCCTCGCGTACGACACCGAGGGCAACGCCGACGTGATGCCGCCCGAAGCCCCGATCGCCGCCATCGCCGAACCCTCCGCCGCCGCCGACCTGGAGCTGCGGCTGCTGCGCGAGGCCGACCTGGAGTTCGGCATCCACCCGGAGGCCGGCTCCGCCGCGCTCTGGCAGATCCTCGCCAGCGGGGTGGCGCCGCAGCTCATCATGTGCCCCGACGGGCTGGGGGAGCGGCTGCGCCGGGCCGCGGGCGTCACCCGCGAGGCGCTGCGCGCGCAGATGGCGCAGGCGCCGCAGCGGGCCGCGACCGTCACCACCCGGACCCTCACCAACCCCTACGTCGAACCGGAGAACGCCGCGCAGCGGGCGCTGGCCGGGTTCTGGGAGGACTCGCTCGGCGTGGACCGGGTCGGCGTGGACGACGACTTCTTCGACCTCGGCGGCAACTCGCTGATCGCGGTCCAGCTGGTCGCCCGGATCAGGGAGCACTTCAGGACCGAGCTGGCCGTGGCCGTGCTGTTCGAGTGCCGCACCGTGCGCAACCTCGCCGCCGACCTCGAGAGCGTGCTCGCCGAGCAGGTCGCGGCCATGTCCGAAGAGGACGCGGCCGCGCTGCTCGCCGCCCTGGAATAGCCCATCGAGAGGGGATCACATGTTTGAGGACGACGACGACCGGGAGTACACGGTCGTGATCAACCACGAGGAGCAGTACTCCATCTGGCCCACCCGCCGGGTCATCCCCGACGGCTGGTCGGAGGTCGGGAAGTCGGGCCTGAAGGCCGACTGCCTGGCCTACATCGAAGAGGTCTGGACGGACATGCGGCCCCGCAGCCTGCGCGAGCGGATGGGCGGCTGAGGTTGCCCGCCACGACCGGAGTGGTGATACACGGGCAGGACCTGCCCGTGGCCGAGATGCTCGAGCGGGCCCGCCTCGCCGAGAAGCTCGGCGCCGACGCCGTGTGGCTGGTGCAGCTGCCCAGCCTGCGCGACAGCGCCGCCGTGCTGGCCGCGATGTGCGGCGTCACCGACCGGGTCACCCTGGGCGCCGGCGTGCTGCCCTACTACACCCGGCCTCCGGTCACCATGGCCCAGACCGCGCTGACGATCGACGAGCTGTCCGGCGGGCGGTTCGCGCTCGGGGTCGGCACCGGGCACCGGCTCACCGCCGACTGGATGCTCGGCCGGCCTGCGGACGCGCCGGTGCCGTCCATGCGCGAGTATCTGGAGGTCGTCACCGCTCTGGTGCGCGACGGCGAGGTGCACACCACCGGCTCCCGGTTCCGGGCCAACGCCGTCTACGTCTCGCCGCGCCGCGCCGCGCTGCCCGTGTACGTCGGCGCGTTCGGGCCGGCGCTGGCGGAGCTGGCCGGGCAGGTCGCGGACGGGCTGCTGGTGTGGATGTGCACGGCCGATCACCTGCGCGAGGTGGTCATGCCCGCGTTGCGGCGGGGCTTGCGTGCCGCCGGGCGCTCCTTGGACGGGTTTCCCGTTGTCGCGATGGTTCCCGGCGCGGTTTGCGACGACCTGGATCAGGATCGGGAGCTGTTGCGACGCTATCTCGCCGCGTACGCGCGGGTGCCCTCCTACCGGCGGATGTATGAGCGGAGCGGGTTCGGGGGCGACCTCGGGCGTGGCGTGGTCGGGGATGAGATGCTCGCCGCCATCGCCGTGCTGGGTGTCGAGGACGACATCCGCGCCATGGCGGATCGGTACGAGCGTGCGGGGGCGACTCAGGTCGTCATCACGCCCATGGCCTCCGCGCATCACGACCGCACGCTGTTCACCCGTACCGTCGAAGCGCTGGCCTGCCGATGACCGGGACGTTGCATGGAGCGGTGCTGGCGGCGGCGGCGCGTAGGCCCCGGGCGGTCGCCGTCGTGTGTGGCGCGGAGCAGCTGACCTATGGGGAGCTCGCTGAGCGTTCCTTGGCGCTGGCGGGGCGGTTGCGGGCGCTGGGCGCGGGGCCCGAGCGGGTGGTCGGGGTCTGCGTGCCGCGCGGGGTACGGCTGGCGGTGGCGCTGCTGGCCGTGCTGGAGGCGGGGAGCGCGTTCCTGGTAGTGCCGGTGGGATCCCCTGAACGGCGCGCGCGGGCGATCCTCGCCGACGCCGGGGCGACCATCGTGGTCGGTACTTTTGCGGGGCTCACGAACGTGGACGTGGACCGGCCCGGCGGGCCCGCCGTCGCGGCCTGGCCGGAGGTTCCGCCGGAGGCGGCGGCCTACGTCGTCTACACGTCCGGGTCCACTGGGACGCCCAAAGGGGTCGTCGTGGCGCATGGGGCGGTGGCGGCGCATGTGCGGGCCATGGCTGTACGGCTGGGGGTTGGGCCGCGGGACACCGTTCTGCAGGTGGCCGGGGAGTCGGTGGACGTCGCGATCGAGCAGTTGTTCGTGGCGCTGGGCAGTGGGGCGACCGTGCTCATGCGTGGCCCTGATCCGTGGGGGACCGCCGAGGTGCGCCGTGCTCTCGGTGACGGCGTGACCGTGGCCGATCTGCCCGCCGCGTTGTTCGCGGAGCTCATGGCGGAGGAACGCGCGCTGCCCGCTGGGTCGTTGCGGTTGCTGCTGGCGGGTGGGGAGCGGCTTCCGGTTCAGGCCGCGCGCCGTTATCTGGGCGCGCATCGTGTGCCGCTGGTCAACGCGTACGGGCCGACGGAGGCTGTGATCACCGCCAGCCTGCATGAGGTGGTTTCGGCCGAGGCGGAGCAGGTGCCGATCGGGCGGCGGGTCGGGGTTCGGCGGCTGGCGGTTCTGGATGGGGAGTTGCGGCGGGTCCGTGGTGGGCGGGGCGGGGAGCTTTACATCGGCGGCGACGCTCTGGCCCGGGGGTACTTGGGGCGTCCGGGGGAGACGGCGGAGAGGTTCGTGCCCGATCCGTTTGGGCCGCCGGGGGCGCGGATGTATCGCACGGGGGATCGGGCGGCGCGGCGGAAGCCGTACGGGCTGGAGTTTCTCGGGCGGGTGGACGAGCAGGTCAAGATTCACGGGCATCGGGTGGAGCCCGGTGAGGTGGAGGCGGCGCTGGGCGCGCATCCGGCGGTGGCGCGGTGCTGCGTGGTCGCCGGGCCCGATCGGCTCGACGCCCATCTCGTCGCCGCCGGCAGCCCGCCGTCTCCTGGGGAGCTGCGGGCGTGGCTGGCCGAGCGGCTGCCGCCGTGGATGATTCCGGGGGCCTGGCACCTGCACGACCGGCTGCCCGTCACGGCGGCGGGCAAGCTCGACCGGGCCGCGCTGCCGCGGCGGCCGATGGAGGCTGGGAGTTCGGGCCCGCCCAGGACCCCGATGGAGCGTGAGCTGGCCGGGATCTGGCGGCGGGTGCTCGGACTGCCCTCGGTCGGCGTGGACGACGACTTCTTCCAGCTGGGCGGCACCTCGATCGGCGCGATGCGGGTGCTGGCGGCACTGCGCGCCTCGACCGGCGTGGAACTGGAGCTGCGCGAGGTATTCGCGGCCCCGACCGTCGCCGGGCTCGCGGCACTCGCCGGTTCCGGCCGGTCCCGCTCGCCCTGGCCACCGCTCACCGCCGCGGGTGGCGGGCCGGGGGAGGCGCCGCTGTCGCTCGCCCAAGAGCAGATCTGGTTCCTCGAGGAACTCCAGCCCGGCAACATCGCCTACAACGCCCCCACGACGTTCCGGCTGGCCGGGCCGCTCGACCACGCCCGCCTGGAAGACGCGGTCACCCGGCTGGTCGAACGGCACGAGGTGCTCAGGACGACAGTGGCGACCGGCGCCGACGGAGGCCCGGTGCAGCGGGTACATCCGCCATACCGGGTGGAGATCCCCCTGGTGGAGGTGGACGAGGCCGGACGCGAGGCGACCGTGCTCGCCGAAACACGCATCCCATTCGACCTGACCCGGCTACCGCTGGTGCGCTGGACACTGCTACGCCTGAACCCCCTGCTCCACGAACTCGTGCTCGTCGAACACCATCTCGTCCACGACGGCTGGTCGTTCGCGCTGCTGGTACGGGGGCTCTCGGCGCTCTACCGGGGGGAATCGCCGGAACCGCAGGTGCGCGGCTTCGCGCAAGTGCAACAGCGGCCGGACATGCCAGAACTGCGGGTTCGGTCCGGCGACTTCGCGGACGGGCAACGGGGGACGGATCTGCCGGAACCGCAGGCCAAATACGGCGATTTCGCGAACGGGCAACGGCAGGCCGATCTGCCGGAACCGCAGATCCAGTACAGCGATTTCGCGCGCTGGCAGCGGCAGGCCGATCTGTCGGAACAGAGGGCGTACTGGACGCGGCGGCTGCACGGCGCCGACGACTCCCTGGACCTGCCCTACGACCGGCCCCGGCCGCTGGGACCGGCGTTCGCGGGCGCGGCCCACCGGGTGGAACTGCCCGCCGAACTGTCGCATCGGATCCGCAACTACGCCCGCGCCCGGGGAGTGACGCTGTTCGCCACGCTGCTGGCGGCCTACGCGACACTCCTGCACCGGGTCGGCGGCCAGCGAGACCTGTGCGTCGGTTCGGCCTTCGCCAACCGCCGCGTCCCGGGCAGCGAGAACGTTCTCGGGATGTTCGTCAACCCGGTGACCCTCCGCTTCGACCTGACCGGAAACCCCAGCTTCGCCGACGTGCTCAGCCAGGCCATGGAGGTCGCCCTCGGCGCCCAGGCCAACCAGGAACTCCCGTTCACCCGAGTGGTGGAAGCACTGGCTCCGGCCCGTACGCCAGGCCGCAATCCGCTGTTCGCGGCGATGTTCAACATGGACGACGCACCACTCGGCCCGATCGACCTGGGCGACGTCCACGGAACCTACCTAGAACGCCAGAACGGCACCGCCAAGGTAGACCTCTCCGTCCTGGCGGTTCCCCGCGCGGAACGCCAGACAGATCTCCCCGCCAACGAGCGCGACCCCCGAATCACCATGATCTGGGAATACCGCGCCGACCTGTTCACCCCCACCACGATCACCCGCCTCACCCACCAGTACGAGCACCTCCTCACCGCCGCCCTCAACGACCCAAATCTGCCGGTCGGCGAACTGACTCTGGAACACCCAGACCCCGCCCAGGCCCGGGTCGAGCCGGATGTGCTGGCCGGCGAGTTGGCTTTGGATGGCGCGGATCTCGTTCAGGTGCTCGTCGGGCCGGATTCGCCGGTCGGCGAGTTGGCTTTGGGCCGCGTGGATCCCGTTGAGGTGCTCGTTGGGCCGGATGTGTCGGTCGGCGAGTTGGCTCTGGGTCGCCCAGACCCTGCCCAGGCTCTGGTCGAGTCGGATGTGCCGGTCGGCGAGTTGGCTTTGGATCGCGTGGATCCCGTTGAGGTGCTCGTTGGGCCGGGTGTGCCGGTTGGCGAGTTGGCTCTGGGTCGCCCAGACCTCGCCCAGGCTCTGGTCGAGTCGGATGTGCTGGTCGGCGAGTTGGCTTTGGATCGCGTGGATCCCGTTGAGGTGCTCGTTGGGCCGGATGTGCCGGTTGGCGAGTTGGCTCTGGGTCGCTCAGACCTCGCCCAGGCCCTGGTTGAGCCGGATGTGCCGGTTGGCGAACTGGTCCTGGGTCGCCCCGACCCGGTTCAGGTCCTTGTCGAGCGGCACGCTGCTGCCCATCCCGGTGCGGTCGCGGTCCGGCTCTGCGGCGGTGGCTTACTCGCCTACGGGGAGCTGAATCGGTGGGCCAACCAGGTCGCGGCCTTCCTGCGGCGCTCGGGAGCGGGTCCGGAGCAGGTTGTCGCCCTGTGCCTGGACCGGGACCTCGCCATGCCGCCCGCTGTGCTGGGTGTGCTCAAAGCGGGCGCGGCCTACCTTCCACTGGACCCCTCCTGGCCGACGGAACGCCTCCGCCACGCACTCCTCGACACTTCGGCGACGATCATCCTGACCACCGCGCGGCTCAAGCCCTCCCTCGCCCTCGCTGTCGGCGGTTCCGCCACGGTCGTCGCCGTGGACGCACTCGCCGGGCCGGACGAGGGGAACCGGCCGCCCGTCGCCGATCCGGAGAACGCCGCCTACCTGATCACGACGTCGGGATCCACCGGACGGCCCAAGCGGGTCGTGCTGACCTACGGCGGGCTTGCGGCGGAATACCAGGCCTGGGCGGAGGCCTACCAACTGCGCCCCGGCGCGCACGCGCAACTCGCCGCGTTTCCGTTCGACGTGTGCACGGGCGATCTGGTCCGGGCGCTGGCCAGCGGCGGCACGCTGGTGATCTGCCCACGCGAGACCGTCCTCGACCCGGCCGCGCTCTACCAGGCGCTGCACGACAACGACGTGCGCTACGCCGAGTTCCTCCCCTCGGTCGTGCGGCTGCTGGTCGACCATTGCGCCGCCACCGGCGAGAGCCTGTCGTTCCTGCGGCTCATCGCCGTCGGCGGAGAACCGTGGACCCCGGCGGAATACCGGGCGCTGCGCCGCGTGACCGGTCCTGGCCCACGCATCCTCAACGTGTACGGCGTGACCGAGGCCACGGTCGGCAGCACCCTGTGGGACGGGGTCTTGCAGGACGAGGCCTTGCAGGACGGGACCTTGCGGAACGAGATCTTGCCGGACGAGATCTTGGGGGATGGGGCTTTGCGGCACGAGGTCTTACAGGACGAGGCCTTGCAAGACGGGACCTTGCGGAACGAGATCTTGGGGGATGGGTCCTTGCGGCACGGGGCCTTACAGGACGAAATCTTCCGGGACGGGGCTTTACGGGACGAGGCCGCCATCGGCGGTGCGCTGTGGCTGCCCATTGGGCGCGGGCTGCCCGGCGTCACTGCCCGCGTCCTGGATCAGGCTGGGCGACCCGCCGCTACCGGGACGGCCGGGCAGATCCACCTCTCCGGCCCCACCCTCGCGCGCGGTTATCACGGTGAGCCCGCCCGAACCGCAGAACGGTTCGTGCCTTGTCCGACGGGCCCGCCCGGCGCCCGCTCCTATGCCACCGGAGACCGCGGCCGGGTGCGCCCCGACGGTGCCATCGAGTTCCTGGGCCGCGCTGACGACCAGGTAAAGGTCCGCGGCTTCCGCGTCGAACCCGGCGAGATCGAAGCCGTGCTGCGCACCTGCCCCGGCGTCCGCGACGCGGTCGTGGTCGCCTGCCGCGACGTGGGCGCCGACCCCGCTGGTCAGGCCACGGGGCGGTCCGAACGGCTCGCCGCGTACCTGATCGTCGCCCCCGGGAGGGTTGCCGACCTGCGGGAATGGCTCGCGTCGCGGCTGCCGGACTACATGATCCCCGGGTCGTTCACCGAGGTGCCCGCCTTTCCGAGGACCAGCTCCGGCAAGGTGGACCGACGGGCCCTGGCCGAGACCGCACCGCCCGTGTCCGACCTGCCATTTGTGGCGCCTCGGGACGAATTGGAACTGACAGTAGCCACGGTGCTCGGCGAGGTGCTGGGCGTGCCACGGGTGGGCGCCTTCGACGACTTTTTCGCCCTCGGCGGGCACAGCCTGCTGGCCGCACGCGCCGCCATCCAGTTGCGGGCTCGGCTCAACCGCGAGGTGTCCGTACGGGACCTGCTCGCCGCGCCGACCGTCGCGGCCATCGCCCAGCGGGTCGCGGCGAAGGAACTCGCGCTCACCCTCCCGCTGGTGCCCGCGGGCCGGGAGGCGTACCGGATGGACGCCGACCTCTTCGACGACCCCGACGGAATCGATGGATTCGACGAGCCCGGCGGGTTCGGCGGAATCGGTGCGGAGGTGGCCCGGTGAGCTCGGTCGTCGCGGTTCCCGCCTTCTACGCGCAGGAACGGTTCATCGATGGGTTGGACGAGCCCGGCGGGTTCGGCGGAATCGGTGCGGAGGTGGCCCGGTGAGTTCGGTCGTCGCGGTTCCCGCCTCCTATGCGCAGGAGCGGTTTTGGTTCCTGGAACAGCTCGCCGGCGGGCCGCCGCCGCACACGATGCACCTGGCGCTGGAACTCACCGGCCCGCTGGACGTCCCAGCTTTCCACGCGGCGCTGCAGCGGGTGGTCGCGCGGCACGAGTCGCTGCGCACCACCTTGCGGCCGGTCGGCGGCCGGCCTCGTCAGGTGATCGCGGACGAACTCGCCGTCGCGCTGCCGGTGATCGACATCGGGCCGGGCGAGGTTGAGGCGCACGCCGCCGAGCACGCGCGGCGGGCGTTCGATGGCCCGCTGGTGCGCAGCGAGATGCTGCGGATCGCCCCCGACCGGCACGTCTGGCTGCTGGCCGTGCATCACGCGATCTGCGACGGGTGGTCGGTGGGGGTGCTGCTGGACGAGCTGAGCGCGGCCTACCGGGGCGCGGAACTGCCGCCGCTTCAGTTGCAGTATGCCGATCACGCCCTGTGGCAGCGTGCGTTGGTCGAACGCGGTGAGCTGGATCGGGGGATCGCCTACTGGGCGCAGTCGCTGGCAGGAGCGCCACCGCTGCTGGAACTGCCGGTGGACCGGCGCCGACCTAGCGTGCGAGGGTACCAGGGCGCGCTTCTCGCCGTGGACCCGCCACCTGCCGCGCTGTCCAGGCTGGCCAGGGAACTGCGGGCGACGCCGTACACCGCGATGCTGGCGGCCTTCGCGCTGCTGCTGCACCGGGTGAGCGGCGCTGAGGATCTCGTGATCGGGACCACGCACGCGGGCCGCGACCGCCCCGAGACAGAGGCGCTGATCGGGTGCTTCGCGAACACGCTCCCGCTCCGAGTCCAGGTACGGCCCCGAGAGGGATTCCGCGATCTACTCGCCCGAGCGCGGGAAACGGTGCTGGCCGCCCACGAGCATGCCTCAGTGCCCTTCGACCGCATCGTCCACGCCGTCAACCCCACCCGCACACCAGGCCACAACCCCCTGTTCCAGGTCATGCTGGACGCCGAACCCCTCTCGTCGGGACGACTCCACCTGGACGGCATCGAGATCACCCCGCTGACCGTGCTGGACCGGCGTGTCTCCCTGTTCGACCTCAGCCTCACCGTCACCGGCGACGCCCACCTGCTCGCCGAGTACAGCACCGAACTCTTCGAGACCCCCACCGCCACTTCCCTACTCGCCTGCCTGCGCCCCCTCCTGTCGGCGGCCGTCACCCACCCCACCCGCCCGATCACCGAACTCCCGCTGCTCGACACCCACGACCGAGCCAGAATCCTCGCCACACCGCCCAGCGTCCCCCGACCCACTCCCGAACCGTGCACGACCAGCGCACTTCAGCCCACTCCCGATCAAAAGATGTCCGGCGGATCCCCGCTGACTCCCGAGTCGCGCATGCCCAGCGTCCTCCGGGCCTCTCCCGAACCGTGCACGCCCAGCGCACCCTGGTTTACCCCCGAACTGCGCACACGTAACGCCCTTCGGTCCGCTCCTCAACCGCACACGCCCAGCGCATCCCCGCTCACCCCCGAACCGCGCACTTCCAGCGCACCCCGGTTGGCCCTTGAACCCCCCACGCCCAGCCCGGTGGCGGTGATGTCGGGGTCGGAGCGGCTCACCTACGCCGAGTTGTGCCTGGCCGCTGATCGGCTGGCCGGGCAGCTTGGGCAGCGCGGTGTGGGGCCGGGATCGCTGGTCGCGGTCTGCTGTGACCGGTCGCCGGAGGCGATCATCGCGATCCAGGGTGTGCTGCGGGCCGGGGCGGCCTACCTGGCGATTGAGCCGGACCAGCCCGCGGAGCGAATCGCCGATCTTCTCGGCCACGCGGCCCCGGCCGCCGTACTTACCACCGCCCGGTACGCGACCGCCCAGCACGCGACCGGCCTCCCACCGGACGCGCTCGTGGTGACTCTCGCGGAGACTTCGCATCAGGTCAGCTCTGCGGAGAACGCGCTCGTCGTGGCTCTCACGGAGACCGGGGCTCCGGGGGAACCGGCGCAGGCGTGGCCCGAGGCCGGTCCCGACGACCTCGCCTATGTGATGTTCACGTCGGGGTCGACCGGGCGGCCCAAAGGGGTCGAGGTCACTCGGGGCGGGCTTGAGGCCTATGTGGCGGCCGATCTCGTGGCGTACGGGCTGAACTCGGAGGATCGGGTGCTTCAGTTCGGCTCGCTGGGGTTCGACCTCAGCGCGGAGGAGATCTTCCCCTGTCTGGCCGCCGGGGCTGCCCTGGTTCTGCGCTCCGACGACATGCTGGACAGCCCGCAGACCTTCCTGGAGACGGTAGCCCGGCTCGGCGTCACCGTCGCGCATCTGCCCACGTCCTACCTGAACCTCCTGTGCGCCGCCATAGCCGAGGACGGCGCGCCGGTGCCCGAGTCGCTGCGGCTGGTCGTGATCGGCAGCGAGCCCGCCGACCCGGCCCAGCTCGCGCGCTGGCGCCAGGTCGCCCCCTCGGTACGGCTCGCGCACGCCTACGGCGTCACGGAGGCGAGCATGGTCTCCGCCATCGCCCACCTGGACGCGAGCACCGACCGGGCCAGGGTCACGATCGGCCGCGCCATCCCGGGAACCGAGATCCACCTCCTGGACGGGGAGCTGGAACCCGTGCCCGACGGGGTCCCCGGCGAGATCCACATCGGCGGGCTCGGGCTGGCCCGGGGTTATCTCCGCGCGCCCGGCGCCACGGCCGACCGTTTTATCCCGCACCCCTTCGCCACCGGCCGCCGCCTCTACCGGACGGGCGACATCGGCCGACGTTTCGCCGACGGCTCCCTGGAGTTCGTACGCCGCGCCGATAACCAGATCAGCCTGCGCGGTTACCGGATCGAGCCCGCGGAACCCGAGTCGGTCCTGCGCCGGCATCGGTCCGTGCGGGACGCCGCGGTGACCGTACGCGCCGGGAATCTGGTCGCCTACCTCGTTCCGAGCGAGGAGGGGGAGACCAGCGCACGTGCGATCCGGGTGCACGCGGCCCGGCTGCTGCCGGGTCACCTGGTTCCCGCCGCGTACGTGTGGCTGCCTTCCCTGCCCAGGACAGGCAGCGGGAAGATCGACACGCAGGCGCTGCCCGATCCCGTTCCCGCCCGCGCCGACCGGGCTGAGCTGTCCGGAGAGACCCAGCACGCGCTGGCCGAGATCTGGTGCGAGGTCCTCGGAGTCGCCGAAGTCGGCCCCGACGACGACTTCTTCGACCTGGGCGGCCACTCGCTCTTGGCCGCCCAGGTCGCGGCCCGGATGCGCCGCCGCCTCGGGGTGAGCGCGGGCGTCCGCCTGATCTTCCAGCACCCCCGCCTGGCCGACGTGGCCGACGCCGTCGACCGCGCGACGGCCTCACCCGGACCGGAGATCGCCACCGCGACCCGCCTCCGCGCCAGCCGCGCCCTGGCCGCAGCTGTCGGCGACACCCCGGAACTGGCCGAGCTCTTACGCGGACTCGGAGGTGACCCCCGATGACCGAACTAGCCCCACCAACGGAAACCCTGGTCGCACCGGTCTCCCTGGGCCAGCGACGGCTGTGGTTCGTGGACGGCTTGGCGGGTGGTGGTCGGGATTATTCGGTGGTGTGGCCGTTGCGGCTGACCGGGGTTTTGGATGTGGATCGCCTGAATGGGGCGTTGTCGGCTTTGGTGGCGCGTCATGAGGTGTTGCGGTCGCGTTTTGTGGGGGTGGATGGCGAGCCGGTGATGGTGGTGGATCCGCCTGTCCCGGTTCGGGTGGAGTGGGTCGGCGCGTCGGGAGGATCTGGTTCGCCGGAGGACGTGGTTGCGGGGTTGGTTCGGGCGGAGGGGCGGCGGGTTTTCGATCTGGCTGCTGGGCCGGTGGTGTTTTTCCGGTTGGTGCGGGTGGGTGCCCGGGAGCATGTGCTGGTGGTGTCGGCGCATCACATCGTTTTTGACGGCTGGTCCGGGACGGTTTTCCTACGGGACCTGGCCGCTTTGTACCGCGGAGACGCGCTAGCGGATTTGGTGGTGTCGTTTTCGGATTTCGCGGTGTGGGAGCGCGAGAACGGGGTGTCGCAGGAGAGTCTGGCGTTTTGGCGGGAGGCGTTGAGCGGCGCGGATCCGGTGCTGGACTTGCCGTTGGATCGGCCTCGTCCGGTGCGGCGGAGTGGGGCGGGGGAGCGGGTGCCCTTCGGTCTTGATGCGCAGGTGACCCGGCGGCTGGTCGAGGCATGCCGGGGTGAGGGCGCGACCTTGTTCATGGGGTTGTTGGCCGCGATGAATGTGGTGATCTCGCGCTACTGCGGGAGCGGCGAAGCGGTGGTCGGGACCTTTTCCTCTAATCGGGTGGTGCCGGAGTTGGAGGAGCTGGTCGGCTTCTTCGTCAACACCCTGGTTCTGCGGACCGACTTGAGCGGCGATTCAGGTTTGGGCGAGGTGATCCGGCGGTCCCGGGACACCGCCGTGAACGCTTTCGCTCATCAGGAGGTTCCTTTCGACCGGATCGTGGAGGAGCTGGCTCCGGCTCGTACGCCGGGGGTGACGCCGTTTGTTCAGGTTGCGGTGGTGGTGCAGAACACGCCCGAACCGACGGAGGAGTTCGCGCCAGGTCTGCGGGTTAAGCCGGTTCCGGTCGAGGTGAGCACGGCCGCGTTCGACTTATCGCTGCACGCCTGGCAGAGCGAGACCGGTGAGTTGGAGGGGTTCCTGGAGTACTCCACCGAGTTGTGGGATCGGGGGAGTGCCCAGCGGCTGGGAGATGCGTTGCGGCTGGTGCTGGAGGCGGGGCTCGCCGATCTGGACCTGTCCATTCACGAACTGCCTCTGGTTCCACCCCTAGTGCAGGAAGTGGATCAGTCGACCCCGGCGCGACTCCTGCACGAGTTGATCGTTGAGCAGGCGGTTCGGTGTCCTGGCGCGGTCGCCGCGACTTGTGCCGGAGCCGAGCTGACCTACGGCGAGCTCGAACATCGCGCGCGTCGGCTCGCAGCCCGGCTGAACGAGCTCGGCGTCTCACCGGGGACGACTGTCGGCGTCTGTCTCGAACGATCGCTTGACGTGCCGGTCGCGCTGCTGGCTGTGCTCTTGGCCGGAGCCGCGTACCTGCCGCTGGAACCCGAATACCCGCGGGAACGCCTGACGTACATGATCGAGGACTCGGGGACGACGGTGGTCATCACCGACGATGCCTCCGCTTCTCGCCTTCCGGAAGGGCTCCGGCTCGTTCGGGTCGCGGATGGCGTCGCGCCGGATTCCTTGAGTGAGGCCGGATATGGGCCGGACAGCCTCGCGTACGTTATCTACACCTCCGGCAGCACCGGACGGCCCAAAGGAGTCGGAGTTCCGCACGGCGCTGTCACGCGGCGGGTCAGCGAACCGGCCTGGCTGCCGCTGGACGGGCACGAGGTGTTCCTGTTCGCCACCCCGCTCTCGTTCGACGTGTCGGTCCTGGAGGTGTTCGGCTGCCTGGTCAACGGGCACACCCTGGCGATCCTGCCGCCGGGAAAGGCGCTGCCCGAGCGGGTCGCCGCGTTCCTGGCGACCGAACCGGTCACCGTGACCTGGCTGACCGCGGCGCTCTTCCACGCCGTCGTCGACTGCGCCGAGCGCCCGTTCCCGACCGTACGCTGGCTGATCGCGGGCGGGGACCAGCTGTCCGCCGACCACGTCGGGCGGGCCGCCGCGCTGGTCCCGAACGGCCAGGTCATGAACGGGTACGGCCCGACCGAGTGCACCATCTTCAGCACCTGCTATCCGGTGCCGCGCGACCACACCGGGCATGTGCCCATCGGCGACGCGCTGCCGTACACCGGCGTGAGCATCGTGGACCGGCGTCTCCACCGCGTGCCGGACGGTGTCACCGGCGAACTGCTCGTCGGGGGTGACGGGCTGGCCCGAGGGTATCTCGGGCGGCCGGGGCTGACGGCCGAGCGGTTCGTGCCCGATCCGCGCCCGGGAGCGGCGGGGCGGCGGCTCTACCGGACCGGGGACCTGGTGCGACGCCGCGGCGACGGGCTCATCGAGTTCCTCGGCCGGGCCGACCAGCAGGTCAAAATCCGGGGATTCCGGGTCGAACTGGCCGAGATCGAGGCGGTGCTCCGCAAGCATCGGTCGGTACGGGACACCGTGGTCACCGCGCCCGAGCACGAGGGCGACCGCAGGGTGATCGCCTACGTGGTCGCGGAAGGGGCGTGGCCGGGGCCGAGCGAGATGTTCCGGCACGCGCGGCTGGCGCTGCCCGAATACATGGTGCCGTCGCAGTTCGTCCTGCTCGACGCGCTGCCGGTCAGCCCCAGCGGGAAGGTCGACCGGGCGGCGCTGCCGGAACCCGAGGCCGGGCGTCCAGATCTCGACCGGGCGTACGAGCCGCCGCGCGACCCCATCGAGCAAGCCGTCGCCGGCATCTGGACCACGCTGCTCGGCCTGGACCGGGCGGGAGTGCACGACCACTTCTTCGACCTCGGCGGCCACAGCCTGCTCGCCGGCCGCCTGCTGGCCCGGATCCGGCGCGCCTTCGGCCGAGACGTCCCCCTCGCGGACTTCCTGGCCACCCCCACGATCGCCAACCTGTCCGAACTCCTCCGAGACCGCCTGACCTCACCCTCCAGCTCCACCCGCCCCGCCATCACCCCCGGCCCTCATGAGGGCCCCCTGCCTCCCTCCCTGGGCCAGCGGCGCCTGTGGTTCGTGGACGGCTTGGCGGGTGGTGGCCGGGATTATTCGGTGGTGTGGCCGTTGCGGCTGACCGGGGTTTTGGATGTGGATCGCCTGAATGGGGCGTTGTCGGCTTTGGTGGCGCGTCATGAGGTGTTGCGGTCGCGTTTTGTGGGGGTGGATGGCGAGCCGGTGATGGTGGTGGATCCGCCTGCTCCGGTTCGGGTGGAGTGGGTCGACGCGTCGGGAGGATCTGGTTCGCCGGAGGACGTGGTTGCGGGGTTGGTTCGGGCGGAGGGGCGGCGGGTTTTCGATCTGGCTGCTGGGCCGGTGGTGTTTTTCCGGTTGGTGCGGGTGGGCGCCCGGGAGCATGTGCTGGTGGTCTCGGCGCATCACATCGTCTTTGACGGCTGGTCCGGGACGGTCTTCCTGCGAGACCTGGCCGCTTTGTACCGCGGAGACGCGCTAGCGGATTTGGCGGTGTCGTTCTCGGACTTCGCGGTGTGGGAGCGCGAGAACGGGGTGCCGCAGGAAAGTCTGGCGTTCTGGCGGGAGGCGTTGAACGGCGCGGATCCGGTGCTGGACCTGCCGCTGGATCGGGCGCGTCCGGCTCGCCGGAGCGGGGCGGGGCAGCGGGTGCCCTTCGTCCTGGACGCGCAGGTGACCCGACGGCTGAGCGAAGCATGCCGGGGTGAGGGCGCGACCTTGTTCATGGGGTTGCTGGCCGCGATGAACGCGGTCGTCTCCCGCTACTGCGGAAGCAGCGAAGCGGTGGTCGGGACCTTTTCCTCTAATCGGGTGGTGCCGGAGTTGGAGGAGCTGGTCGGCTTCTTCGTCAACACCCTGGTTCTGCGCACGGATCTGAGCGGTGATCCGGGGTTGGGCGAGGTGATCCGGCGTTCCCGGGACACCGCCGTGAACGCCTTCGCTCATCAAGAGGTTCCTTTCGACCGGATCGTGGAGGAACTGGCTCCGGTCCGCACGCCGGGGGTGACGCCGTTTGTTCAGGTCGCCGTGGTGGTGCAGAACACGCCCGAACCGACGGAGGACTTCGCGCCAGGGCTGCGGGTCGAGCCGGTTCCGGTCGAGGTGAGCACAGCCGCGTTCGACTTATCGCTGCACGCCTGGCAGAGCGAGTCGGGTGAGCTGGAGGGATTCCTGGAGTACTCCACCGAGCTGTGGGACCGCGGCAGTATCGAGCGGCTGGGCACGGCGTTAAGGCTGGTTGTGGAGGCCGGAGTAGCCGACCCGGATCTGCCTATCCACGAACTGTCCCTGATCTCCCGCGAACAGCCATATGCCCTGGATGGTGGGCCTGCCGCGAGCGACGAACGAATCGCATGCCTTTTCGCGAGACGGGTCGAACAGCATCCCCAGACCGTCGCTTTCAGAACCGCCACAGCCGAGCTGACATACGCGGAACTCGACCGCCGCGCGCGGGTCCTGGCGGTCAGACTCCACCGGCTCCCGCCGGAGAGCGTCGTCGGCGTCCGCCTCGGCCTCGGAGTCGACCTGCCCGTGGCGGCCCTCGCCATCCTGTACGCCGGAGCCGTCTACTTACCACTCGACCCGAGCCACCCCGACGACCGCCTGAACTACATGATCGACGACTCGAACGCCCAGGTGATCATCACCGACGGCACCTGGACGCCTTCCACGCGGCGGCGCATCATCCAGATCGACGACCTCGACCGCCTGCACAACCTGCCCGACCGGCACGAGCTGGACGGCCTGAGTGATCTCGGCGACGCGACCATGGTCGTCACCGGCGCCGATCCGGAGGCGCTGTCGGCCGTCGTCTACACGTCGGGGTCCACCGGCCGCCCCAAGGGAGTGGCGATCACCGGGCGCTCGCTGCTCAACCGTCTTGCCTGGATGCATCGTGACCTGCCCTTCGCTCCCGGCGAGATGGCCTGCCAGAAGACTCCCATCGCGTTCGTCGACAGCCTGTGGGAGTTGCTCGGCCCGGCGCTGGCGGGCGTGCCCACCGTCGTCCTCACGCCCGAGGCGACCCGCGACCCGCACGCGCTCGTCGCCGAGCTCGCCGCGAACCGGGTCAGCCGCATCCTGCTCGTACCGTCGCTGCTGCGGGTGCTGGTGCGTACCGTCCCCGACCTATCCGCGCGTTTGCCGTACCTGACGACCTGGATCAGCAGCGGCGAGCCGCTCTCGCACGAGCTGGATCGTCTGTTCCGCGAGGTCATGCCGGGCCGCGCCCTGGTCAACCTGTACGGCGCGTCCGAAGCCTGGGACGCCCTCTGCCCGGACGGTGCCCCGGGCGAGCCGGGGACGGCGAGCAGTGTCCCGGTCGGGCGGCCGATCGCGGGCGTTCGGGCATGCGTGCTCGACCGGCGGGGAAACCCGGTACCAGCGGGCGTTCCCGGCGAACTGCACGTAGGTGGAGCCTGCCTGGCCCGTGGCTACCTGGGACGGCCCGCCCTGACCGCCGAACGTTTCCTCCCGGACCCGGCGGGATCGGGAGAGCGCCTCTACCGCACCGGCGACCTGGCCAGGGTCCGGGCCGACGGGCAGGTGGAGCTGCTCGGCAGGGCCGACCACCAGGTCAAGATCCGCGGGGTGCGAGTCGAACCCGGCGAGGTGGAAACCGTCCTCGAAGAACTCCCCGAGGTGGCACAGGCCGCCGTCGTGGCCGTGCCGGAGGCCGCCGGACACGAACTCGCCAGACACAAAGACCCTGGGCACAAAGACGCTGGGAACGAAAGCGGCGGGCCCGGAAACGTCGCCGACGAAAACTCTGGCCACGAAAACTCCGGCTACGAAAACGTCGGCCACGGCAATGTCGGCTACGGAAACGTCGGCCACGGAAACGCTAGCCATGGGAACGTCGGACACGTCGTCCACGAGAACGCCGGCCATGAAGACATCGGGTATCGGCTCGTCGCGCACGTAGTTCCGGCTGAGCGCTGCACTCCGGACGGGCTGCGGCGGGCCCTGGCCGCCCGGCTGCCCGCGCACCTGGTCCCGGCCCAGGTCGTGCTCCGCGACGAGCTGCCCCGCACCGCCACCGGCAAGATCGACCGCCGCTCCCTGGCCGAGGACCCCCTTCCCGCCCAGGAACCCGTCCAAGCCGTTCCCACCACCCCACTGGAGCGGCGGATCGCCGCCGTCTGGGCCGAGGTGCTCGGCCGTGACGTCGGCGGGCACGACGACTTCTTCGACGTCGGCGGGCACAGCCTGCTCGCGCCCGTGCTGGTCGGGCGGCTGTCCGCGGAGCTGGCCGTCGAGCTGCCGCTGAGCTGGGCCTTCGACCATCCGACCGTGCACGCCATGAGCCGGTCGCCGGAAGTCGCGGCCCACCGGACGCCGCAGGACCGGACGTTGGAGGAGAGGCCATGACGGATCCGAGGAACCCCTGGCTGGCCCGATTCCGCCCGGCCGGAGACGGCGCGATCCGGCTGATCTGCTTCCCGCACGCGGGGGGCGGCGGCGCGACCTTCCGCGACTGGGCCGACGACCTGCCCCCGGAGATAGACCTGTGCGGGGTACGGTTCCCGGCGCGCGAGAGCCGCCTGCGCGAGAAGCCGTACCTGCGGATGGACGAACTCGTTCCCGCCCTCGCCGAAGGCCTGGCCGACGACCTCGCCCGGCCATACGCGCTGCTCGGCTACTGCTCGGGGGCGCTCATCGCCTGGGAGCTGGCCACGTACCTGGCCAGGTCGGGACGGCGCCCGCCCGAACTGCTCGCCGTCTTCGCCTTCCCCGCCCCGGCCCTGGTCGAGCCGACGCTGGTGCACCGGCTGCCGACCGAGCAGCTGACCGCGCACCTGCGCGGCCTGGGGGTCATCCCGGACGCGATCCTCGCCGACCCGGGCCTGTTCTCCATGTTCGAGACCGGCGTACGCGCCGACTACGAGGTGTTCGAGACCTGGACCCGCCGCGCCGAGCCACCCCTGACGGTTCCGGTGACCGTCTTCGGCGCCGCCGCCGACCCGAGCGTCACCGTGCCCGAACTGGCCGCCTGGCGGGCCGAGACGAGCGGCGAGTTCACCCTGCGGGTCCTGGCCGGCGACCACTCCTTCTTCACCGCGTCCCGCCGCCGCCTCACCGGCTCCATCGCCGCCGACCTGCTCGCCGTCCGGGCGGTGAACCGCTGATGATCGAAGCGCCGATGTCGGAGGTCAAGCGCCGCTTGCTGGCCCGCCTGGCGGCCGGTTCCGCGGGCCCGCCGCAAGGCCGCGTCCCCCGCCGTGAAGGCAACGGCCCGGTACGGCTCTCGCCCGCCCAGGAACGCGTCTGGCTGATGGACCGGCTGGCCGGTGACGTGCCGCTGTTCAACCTGGTCATCGCCGGTCGCCTGCGGATGGACGTGGACCTGGCCGAGATCCGGCGGCGGCTGGCCGCGATCGTGGCCCGGCACGACGCGATGCGCATGACCGTGGCCGAGCAGGACGGCGAGCCCGTCATGCGGATCGCGGCCTCAATCCCGGTGGAGATCCCGCTGGTGGACCTCTCCCGCGCCGAGCCCGCCGCCGCGGAACGCCTGGCCTACCAGCGCGCGTACGACACCGGCGCCCGTCCCTACCGGCTCGACCAGGGGCCGCTGTGGCGGGTGGAGCTGATCCGGCTCGGCGAGGGCGACCACGTGCTGGTCATCGCCGCCCACCACATCGCCGTGGACGGCACCTCGCTGACCCTGATCCTGCGCGAGCTCGCGGCCCTCGAACCCGCCCCCGAACTGCCGGTCGGGTACGCCGACTACGCCCAGTGGCAGCGCGAGCAGCTGGCGGGCGGCGGCCTGGACGCCGATCTCGGTTACTGGCGCGAGCGGCTGGCCGGGCTGGAACCGCTCGAACTCCCCGCCGACCGCCGCCGCCCGGCCAGGCCGACCTACGAGGGGCATTCGCTCCAGGTCTTGCTCGACCCGGAGCGAGTGCGGGCGCTCGGCGAGATCGGGCGGGCGGCTGGGGCGACGCCGTACATGACCGTGCTTGGCCTGTACTGCGTGCTGCTGCACCGTTATACGGGGGCCGCCGACATCGCGGTCGGCAGCTTCGTCTCTGGGCGGACCGAGCCCGAGCTGCACCACCTGGTCGGCATGTTCGCCAACATGGTGGTGGTCAGGGCCGATCTTGGCGGGCGTCCGGCTTTCCGTACCGTGCTTGAGCGGGTCAGGGACGCGTTGATCGGCGCGATGCGGCACCAGAACGTGCCGTTCGAGCGGCTGGTACGCGAGCTGCGCAGCGACCACGACCCGTCCGCACCGCCCCTGGTCCGCCTCGCCTACAACATGCCCGCCGAGGCCGGAGCGCTGCCCCCG
Source organism: Acrocarpospora macrocephala (assembly GCF_009687865.1). Lineage (GTDB taxonomy): Bacteria > Actinomycetota > Actinomycetes > Streptosporangiales > Streptosporangiaceae > Acrocarpospora > Acrocarpospora macrocephala. Next base: position 106,851 of record NZ_BLAE01000033.1, on the reverse strand, counting down.
ATCGGCGAGACGGTCCCGCTGGACGTCACCAGGCGGGGCTCCCAGCTGGACCTGACGCTGCACATGATCGAGGAGAACGGCGGCATCCGGCTCACCTTCGAGTACGCGGCCGACCTGTTCGACGAGGCCACCGTCACGCGGATGAGCGACCACCTGCTGCGCCTGCTCGACGGCGTCCTCGCCGAACCTGACCGGCCGGTCACGGAACTCGCGATGACTGCGCCAGGTGAGGAGCGGTTGCTGCGGTTTTGGGAGGAAGGGCCGGTCGCGGGGCTTGCGATGGCCGCGCCGGGTGCGGAGCGGTTGGTCCGGTCTTCTGAGGAGGGACCGGTCGCGGGAGCGGGGCTCGCGATCGCGCCGGGTGCGGAGCGGCTGCCGCGGTCCTGGGACGAGGGACCGGTCGCGGGGCTCGTGATGGCCGCGTCGGGTGCGGAGCGGTTGGTCCGGCCTTCTGAGGAGGGACCGGTCGTGGGGGTCTGGCCGCCGCTGCACGAACTGGTCGCCGAGCAGGCCCGGCGCACCCCCGGCGCGGTGGCCGTGGTGGGCGGCGGGCGCGAGCTGACCTACGCGGAGCTGGAAGCCGACGCCGACGACCTCGCCAACCGGTTATGCGCGGCTGGCGTCGGTCCGGAGACGCCGGTCGCGGTTTGTCTGCGCCGGGGGCCCCGGTTGCCCGCCGCGTTGCTCGCGATCTGGAAGGCGGGAGGCGCGTACCTGCCGGTCGATCCCGGCCACCCCGCCGCCTGGCTGGACGCGGTGCTCGCCGGAGTGGACGTGGTGGTCACCTCCCGCGACCTCGCGGACCGGATTCCAGCACGCGGGCGCCACCTCCTCCTGATCGACGAAATCAACGACATGGGCGACATGGCCGATGCCACCGAGCTCACCAACGCCCTTGAGGCCACCGAGGTCACCAACGCCATTGAGGCCACCGAGGTCACCGGCGTCAACCGGATTGGTGTGTTCGACCTGCCCGAGGTCCACCCCGGCAACGCCGCCTACGTGATGCACACCTCCGGTTCGACCGGCCGCCCCAAGGGTGTTGTCATCACCCACGCCGGTATCGCCAACCGGGTCCTGTGGACCGTGCGGGAACACGGTCTCGGTCCCGGCGATCGGGTGTTGCAGAAGACGCCGCTCACGTTCGACGCGGCCGGGTGGGAGTTCTTCGCGCCCCTGGTCAGCGGTGCGACCGTGGTCCTCGCGGCGGACGGCGCGGAGCGCGACCCCGCCGCCCTGGTGTGCGCCGTCGGCGACCACGGCGTGACCGTGCTGCAGGTGGTGCCCGCGCTGCTGCGGCTGCTGGTCGAGGAGCCCGGCTGGGAGCGCTGCGGCGCGCTGCGGCTGCTGTTCTGCGCGGGCGAGGCCCTGCACGCCGACCTGTGCGCGCGGGTACACGCGCTGACCCGGGCGCAGATGCACAACACCTACGGCCCGACCGAGTGCTCCATCGACGTCACCTGCCACCCGGTCGGCGCCGAGGAAGGCGCCGTGCCGATCGGCACACCGATCGAGAACCTGCGCGTCCTGGTCCTCGCCGACGGGGCGCGCGCCCCGGTCGGAGTCCCCGGGGAACTGTACGCCGGCGGAGTCGGCCTCGCCCGCGGCTACGCGGGACGTCCCGGCCTGACAGCCGAACGGTTCGTGCCTGATCCTTTCCGGCCGGGCGAACGCCTCTACCGCACAGGCGACGTCGCCCGCTGGACCGGCGCCGGAACGCTGGAGTTCCTCGGCAGGACCGACCACCAAATCAAGATCAACGGTGTCCGGGTGGAGCCCGGCGAGGTGGAAGCCGCGCTGCTCGCCCACCCAGCTGTGCGCGGGGCCGTCGTGAGCGCCCACCGCCTGCCGTCCGGGACGGCCCGGCTCGTCGCCCACCTCACCACCCGCACGCCGGTCACGCCCGCCGCGCTCCGCGAAGACCTGCGCTCCCGCCTGCCGGACCCGCTCATCCCCTCGATCCTCGTCGAAGTGGCCGACTTCCCCCTGACGACCAGCGGCAAGATCGACCGGGCCGCTCTGGCCGCGCTCCCGCTTCCACTCCCGCAGGAAACGGCCACCCCTGCGCGTACGGCCACGGAACGGCTGGTCGCCGAGGTCTGGCAGGGCCTCCTGGACGTCTCCCCCGCCGCAGAGGACGACTTCTTCCAGCTCGGCGGCCACTCGCTGCTGGTCGCCAGGCTGGCGGCACGCCTGCGCGAGGCCACCGGCCGCGAGGTGGACCTCCCCGAACTATTCGCCGCCACCACCGTCCGCGCCCAGGCCCGCTACCTGGAAGGCCCCGCCGCCACAGCGTCGCCCCCGCTGACCCCCCGCAACTCCACCGGCCCGGGCCCCCTCTCCTTCGGCCAGCGCCGCCTATGGTTCCTGGACCGGCTAACCCCCGGCAGCCCCGAGTACGTGGTACCCCTCATCGTCCCCGCCCCAGGCCAAGAACGCCCCCGGCTGGCGGCCCTTGCTCACCGCCACGACGTGCTGCGCACCCGCTACATCGCGACCGAGGGCGAACCACAAGCGATCGTCGACGCCCAAACCGAGGTCCCACTAACCGAGGCGTCCGCCGAATCGGCCGCAGAAGTCGCCGACCTGGTGGCGGAACTCCTGGCGACCGGCTTCGACCTCGCGACCGGCCCGGTCTGGCGAGCCCTCCTGATCCACCTACCCGGCGATGAGAACCTCCTCGCCCTGACCATCCACCACATCGCCTGCGACGCCCGAACCCTGACCATCCTCGCCCGCGACCTCCAGGACCCAGACCTCCTCACCCGCGATCCAAGAGAGATCACGACCGGTGAGGGAGCTGGCGGGCCTGGCGTTCTCGCTCGTGATTCGGGCGAGACCGTGAGGAGGGGCGGGGGAGTCGGTGGGTCCGGCCTTCTTGTCCATGGTTCCGGTGAGGTCGCGACCGGTGAGGGAGTCGGTGGGTTTGGCGTTCTTGCCCGAGATTCCGGCCGGTTGGGATACGCGGACTTCGCCGACTGGCAGCGGCGGGTGTTCGATGGGGGGCGGCTGGCCGGGCTGATCGCGTTCTGGCGGGAGCGGCTGGCCGGGGTTGAGGCTTTCGATCTGCCTGGGGATCGGCCCAGGCCCGCTGTGCGCGATTTCCGCGGGGCGATGTTCGGCTTTGAGGTCGCGGCCGGGGAGCTGGTCGAGCGTGGGCGGCGGGCTGGAGCGACGCCGTTCATGACGCTGCTGGCGGCGTTCTACGTGTTCCTGGCCCGGCACACCGGCCGTACCGACCTGGCCGTCGGGGTGCCCGTGGACGGGCGTGACCGGCCCGAGCTCGACGACATGGCCGGATTCTTCGTCAACACGCTCGTGCTGCGCGCCGACCTCGGCGGTGATCCGGCGTTTCCCGAGGTGCTGGAGCGGGTCAGAACCGTCGCCCTGGAGGCGTTCGCGCACCGGGACCTCCCCTTTGAGCGGCTGGTGGACGAGCTGCGGCCCGAGCGGGACCTGTCCCGTACGCCCCTGGTGGGCGTCCTGTTCGACCTCCAGACCGGCGACGACCCCGGCACGGACACCGGCGACGACGCGCTGTCGGCCTGGCAGACCGCGAAAGCCGACCTCACCCTGCTGCTGCGCTTGCGTCCCGACGGAACCCTTGCCTGCAGGTTCGAGTACGCCACCGCGCTATTCGACCGGGCGACGATCCAGCGTTTCGCCGACCGCTTCACCCTGCTCCTCGACGCTCTCACCGGCCATCTCGACGAGACCGGCAAGACCGGCGAGGTGCCGATCTCCCGGCTGGCCATCCTCGGGCCGGAGGAGCGGCAGTCGTTGGTCGCGTGGGGGAGTGGACCCGCAGTTCAGGACCCGCCCGCGTGCCTGCACGAGCTCGTGGCCGCCCAGACCTGCGCCACCCCGGACGCCGTCGCCATCTTCGCCCCTTCCGGCTCGATCACGTACGCCGACCTGGACGCGCGGGCGACCAGGTTGGCGGCGCGATTGCGCGCGGCCGGGGTGAGCAGGGGCGAGATAGCCGGAGTCTGCTTGGAGCGCGGCCCCAGCCTGGTGGTCGCCCTGCTCGCCGTGCTCAAAGCCGGAGCCGCCTACCTCCCTCTCGACCCCGAGGACCCCGACGAGCGACTGGCCTGGCTGATCGCCGACACCGGCGCGGCCGCCGTCATCACCGACCGGCCCGACCGTCTGCCTCCAGCTGTTCCCACCCTCGATCCCGAAGACCAGCGGATCGACCAACCCGACCTGCTGCTCTTAGCCGTACCCACCCTTGGTCTCGATGACCAGCAGTTCGACCGGCCGGATCGGCTTTCCTCGGCTGTTCCCACCCTTGATCACGATGACCAGCAGTTCGACCGGCCCGACCTGCTGCTCTCGGCCGTACCCACCGCCGATCCCCAAGACCAGCGGATCGACGGGGTCGGTGGCCTGCCGGAGACGGATGCTCGGGATCTCGCGTACGTCATCTACACCTCCGGGTCCACCGGGACCCCGAAGGGGGTGATGGTGGAGCACGGCGCGATCGTGAATCGGCTGCGGTGGATGCAGCGGGCCTACGGGCTGGGGCCGGGGGATCGGGTGTTGCAGAAGACCCCGTTCACCTTTGATGTCTCGGTTTGGGAGTTCTTCTGGCCGCTCATCACCGGAGCTGCCCTCGTGACTGCCCCGCCGGGGTTGCACCGGGACGCGCGCGGACTGGCCGCCTTGGCGGAGGAGGAGCGGGTCACCCACCTGCATTTCGTTCCCTCGATGCTGGACGCCTTCCTCGACGTGGAAGCCCGCCTGCCGGCCGGAGTCAGGGAGGTGTTCTGTAGCGGTGAGGCGCTCACCGCCGCCACTGTCCGACGCTTCCGGGAAGCGAGTTCGGCGCGGCTGCACAATCTCTATGGCCCCACCGAACTCGCTGTGGACGTCACCTTCCACCAGACCGCCGACCGCGATCCGGTTCCCATCGGCGTACCGATCGACAACATGCGCGCCTTGGTGGTGGACGGCGAGGGTGAGCCCGTCCCCGTCGGCGTGCCTGGCGAGCTGCTGGCCGGAGGAGCGGGAACCGCGCGCGGATATGTGAACCGGCCGGGGCTGACCGCCGAGCGTTTCGTGCCCGACCCCGGCCGCTCCGGCGAACGGCTTTACCGCACCGGCGACATCGTGCGCTGGACCTCCCAGGGAGACCTGGAGTTCCTTGGGCGCGCCGACGACCAGATCAAGATCCGCGGGTTCCGGATCGAACCCGCCGAGATCGCGGCGGTCGCCGCTACTCACCCTGGCGTTCGCGAGGCCGTCGTCGTGGGCGAGCGGAACCGCCTGATCGCCTATTACGTGCCCACGACCGGCGAGCCGCCATCCGACGACGACCTGATCCGGCACTGCGGTAGGCGGCTGCCCGCCTACCAGGTGCCCGCCACCTGGATTCGCCTCGACCGGCTTCCGCTCGGCCCCAACGGCAAGCTCGACCGCCGTGCCCTGCCATCCGCCGGGACGATCCAGCCCGAAGGCGACGAACCGCCGGGCACCGCGGCGGAGAAGCTGGTCGCCGCCATCTGGGCCGGGCTGCTGGGCGTCGAACCCGGCGTTCACCAGGACTTCTTCGCGCTGGGCGGCCACTCGCTGCTCGCGCTCCGCGTGCACCATCGTCTGATCGAGGAGTTCGACGTGGACCTGCCGCTGCGCGTGCTGTTCGAGGCCACCACGGTGGCCCGCCTGGCGCGGGCCGTCGAGGACGAGATGACGGCGCAGATCGAGGGACTTTCCGACGCCGAGGTGGAGCGGCTGCTCTCCCGAGGAGGGCCGCGATGACCCGCGACGCACGCGACGTACCTGGTACTGGAACCCGCGACATACGGGACGAGGCGCGCGGCCTTTCGCGTTCGGCCGCGCTCCGGCGCGAGCTGCTGGAACGCCGCCTCGGCGGAACCCAGCGCAGCGGGCGTACGCTGCCCCGCGCCGACCGCGCCCTGCCCCTGCCGCTGTCACCCGCGCAGCGCCGCCTGTGGTTCCTGGACCGGCTCTCCCCTGGCACCGGCGAGTACGCGGTCCCGCTCGTCCTGCGCCTGCCCTCCCACCAGGACCCCGATACCGTACGCCGCGCCCTGTCCGCGCTGGTGGCCCGCCACGAGATCCTGCGCACCCGCTACGTGCTGGCCGACGGCGAACCCCGCCAGGTGATCGACCCGCCCGCCCCGGTCGAACTGAGCTGCGCCGATCTGGACGGCGAGGACGTGAGCGAGGCGATCGGCAAGGAGGTCTGGCGCGGCTTCGACCTGGCCGAACGGCCATGGCGGGCGCTGCTGCTGCGGCGGCCCGCGCCGGACGGGCCGCTGCTGGCGCTGACCGTTCACCACATCGCCTGCGACGGGTGGTCGCTGGGCATCCTCGGCAGGGAACTGGCCGCGCTCCTGGCCGGTACGCCGCTGCCGCCCCCTCCCGCCGTCCAGTACGCCGACTTCGCCGCCTGGCAGGCCGCGCGTCCCGCCGAAGGCCGCGATCTGGACTACTGGCGGGCCAGGCTCGCCGACCTCACCCCGGTGGACCTGCCGGCGGACCGGCCCAGGCCCGCCCGCCGCGACGCCGCGGGCGCGATGACCGTCTTCGAAGTGCCCGCCGCGGTCGCCGAGGCGGCCACCGCGGCGGGGCGGGTCCGCGGCGCGACGCCGTACATGACGATGCTCACCGTGTTCCTCCTGCTCCTGGGCCGGTACGCGGGACAGCGGGACATCGTGGCGGGAACCCCCGTCACCGGCAGGACCCGGCCGGAGCTGGACGGCGTGGTCGGCTCCTTCGTCAACCTGCTGGCGCTGCGCGCCGACCTGGGCGGCGATCCGGCCTTCGCCGAACTCCTGGACCGGGTCAGGGAGACGGCGCTCGGCGCGTTCGCCCACCAGGAGCTCCCCTTCGAGCGGCTGGTGGACGCGCTCGGCGCGGACCGCGACCTGTCCCGCAATCCGGTGTTCCAGCACGTCTTCGCCTACGAGGAAGCACACGAGGAAGGCGGCAGGGAAGTCCACGAGAATGGCGGGCGCCACGCGGGCTCCGAGCCGGTCGCGGTGGCCTCGGTGACCGCCAAGTTCGACCTCCAGCTCACCCTGCACCGCCGCCGGGACGGCTCCCTGCTCGGGGCGGTCGAGTACGCCACTGCCCTGTTCGACGCCGCCACCGCCGAAGGCTTCGCCCGCCGCTTCACCCGCCTGCTCGGCGCGGTCGCCGCCGCCCCGCTGGCCCGGCTGAGCGAGCTGCCCATCCTGGACGAGCCGGGCCGGGCCGAACTGCTGCGCTGGAGCGGCGCGCCCGCCGAGGAGCGCACCCCGGACGTGGTGAGCCGCTTCGAGGAGCACGCCCGCCGGGCGCCTGGCCGGGTCGCGCTGGTCGCCGGGACCGACCGGCTGACCTACGGCGAACTGAACGCCCGCGCCAACCGCCTGGCGCACCGCCTGCGCGCCGAAGGTGTGCGCCCCGAGACGCGGGTCGGCGTCTGCCTTGACCGGGGCGCGGACCTGGTGGTGGCCCTGCTCGCGGTGGCCAAGTCCGGCGGCGCCTACGTCCCACTCGACCCGGCCTACCCGGCCGACCGGCTGCGCCTCATCGTGGCCGACGCGGGGATCGACCTGGTCGTCACGGCGAAGGCCCACGCGCATCTGGTCCCGGGCCGCCAACTCCGGCTCGATCAGAGCTTCGACGATCAGCATGCCGATCAGGGCGTCGGCCTGGGCGTCATTCAGCGCGCCGATCAGGGCGTCGGCTTGGGCGTCGATCAATGCGCCGATCAGGGTATCCGTGTGGGCGTCGATCAACACGCCGATCAGAGCGTCCGTATGGGCGTGGATCGGCGCCTCGATCAGGGCGTCGGTCTGGGTGGGGACGACCGTGACCCGGAGCCGTGGGGCGAGCACGACCGGCTGGCGTACGTGATCTACACCTCGGGCTCCACCGGGCGGCCCAAGGGTGTGCTTGTGACGCACGCCAACCTGGCCCGGCTGTTCACCGCTGACCGGGAGCGGTTCCGGTTCGGCTCCGGTGACGTCTGGACGATGTTCCACTCCTTTGCCTTCGACTTCTCGGTGTGGGAGATGTGGGGCGCCCTCGCTCACGGCGGGCGGCTCGTCGTCGTGCCGCAAGCCGTCGCCCGCGAGCCGGAGGCGTTCGCCGCGCTGCTGGCCGCCGAGCGGGTCACCGTGCTCAACCAGACCCCGTCGGCCTTCGCCGCGCTGGCCCGCGCCGCCGCCCATCGGCCGCGCCTGGTCGTCTTCGGCGGCGAGCGCCTGGACGTGGCCGCCCTGCCCGACTGGCCGGGCGTCGAGTTCGTCAACATGTACGGGATCACCGAGACCACCGTCCACGTCACCCACCAGACCGTCACCTCCGGCCTGACCGGCAGCCCGATCGGGCGGCCCTTGGCAGACCTGCGCGCCTACGTCGTGGACGCGTTCGGCGACCTGGCCCCGCCCGGCGTCGCGGGCGAGCTCTACGTGGGCGGAGCCGGAGTGGCCCGGGGCTACCTCGGCAGGCCGGGACTCACCGCCTCCCGCTTCCTCCCCGACCCGTACGGCCCGGCGGGCGCCCGCCTCTACCGCACCGGCGACCTGGCCCGCTGGACGCACGCCGGTGACCTGGAGTTCCTCGGCCGCACCGACCACCAGGTGAAGATCAGGGGCTACCGGGTGGAACCCGGCGAGATCCGGGCCGCCCTGCTGACCTGCCCCGGCATCGCGGACGCTGCCGTCATCGCCCGCGAGGACACTCCCGGCGCCCGCCGCCTGGTCGCCTACGCCGTCCCCGCCGAACCGGAAGCCGCCGTCGAACGGGAAGCCGCCGTCGAACGGGAAGCCGCCGCCGGGCCGGAAGCCGCCGCCGGTCCCGAAGCTGCCGTTGGGCCGGGAGCCTCCGCTGCCGGGCCGGGGGCCGCCACCGCCGCCGGAGTACGCGAGTTCCTGCGCGAAACCCTCCCGCCGTACATGGTGCCCTCGGCCGTGGTGTTCCTGGACGCCCTGCCCCTCACCTCCACCGGCAAGCTCGCCGTGGCGGAGCTACCGCCACCCGGCGGCGACCGTGAGGACGCTTTCGTCGCGCCCGCCACCCCCGCTGAGCGCCGCATGGCCGCGGTCTGGCAGGACATCCTCAGGCGCGACGCCGTGGGCACCGGGGACGACTTCTTCGACCTCGGCGGAGACTCCCTGCGCGCGGTCGCGCTCGCCGGAGCGCTGCGGGCCGAAGGCTTCGACGTCGCGGTCCGGGACGTGTTCGAGCACCGCACCGTCGCCGGACTCGCCGCGCACACCGCCGGACGCCACGCCCCCGACGCCTTCACTCCGATCGCCCCGTTCAGCCTCATCTCCGCCGCCGACCGCGAACGCCTCCCCCCGGGCGTCACCGACGCCTACCCGCTGTCGCGAGTCCAGGCCGGAATGGTCTACGAGATGCTCGCCGACCCGGACGTCCGCAACTACCACAACGTCACCAGCTTCAGCTTGCGCGACGAGATCCCCTTCTCCGCGCCGGCCCTCCGGGAGGCCGCCGCGATCGTCGTGGCCAGGCACGAGGTGCTGCGCACCTCCATCGACTTGACCGGGTACGCCGAGCCGCTCCAGCTCGTCCACGACCACGCCGACATGCCCGTCGGCGTACACGACCTGCGCGGCGACCCGGACCAGGACGCCAAGATCGCGGCCTTCCTCGCCGGGGAACGCCAGGCGCTGTTCGACCTCGCGGCCCCGCCGCTGCTGCGCGTCTCCGCGCACCGCCTCACCGACGGCGTCTGGCGGCTGTCGATGACAGAATGCCACGCCATCCTGGAAGGCTGGAGCTACCACTCCTTGCTGATGGAGCTCCTCGACTGCTACCGCGCGCTGCGCGACGGCCTGCCCGTGCCGCCGCGCGCGACGCCGGAGCTCCGGTACGCCGACTTCGTGGCCGCCGAGCGCGCCACCCTGGCGGATCCGGACGCGCGGGCGTACTGGACCGGTGTCGTACGCGATCACGCCCGGCTGGCCGTACCCGCCGCCTGGGCCGATCCGGCGGGCGGGCGGGAGCCGTACCAGGTGGCCGTGCCGCTCTACACGCTGCACGCCGGGCTGGCCCGGCTGGCGGCGGAGGCAGGGACGCCACTCAAGAGCGTGCTGCTGGCCGCACACCTGAAGGTGCTGTCCCAGCTCACCCACGAGGACGCCATCCACACCGGGCTGGTCTGCGACACCCGGCCCGAGGTGCTGGACGCCGACCGCGTCTACGGGATGTTCATCAACACCGTCCCGTTCCCGCACCGGCCCGGCGCGGCGACCTGGCGCGAGCTGACGCGGCAGGTGTTCGCCGCCGAGACCGCGATGTGGCCGCACCGGCGCTTCCCGCTGCCCGCGATCCAGCGCGAACTCGCGGGCGGGCGGCAGCTGGTCGAGGTCTACTTCAACTACCTGGACTTCACCGTCGTCGACACCGGCTTGGTGGACCTGCCGGGCAGCATCGACCTCAGCCCGAACGAGTTCCCGCTGTCGGTGACCGTCCTGGCGGGCCTGCTGACGCTGACCTCACGCCCCGAGGTGCTCGGCCGGGCCGGCGCCGGGCGGCTGGCCGGGATGTACGAGGCGGTGCTGACCGCGATGGCGGCCGACCCGGACGGCGACGCCCTCGCGGCCCGGCTGCCGGACGGCGAGCGGGACCGGCTGCTCGGCGAGTGGAACGCCACCGCGCTGATCCGGCCCGAGGTCAGCGCCCTGGAGGTGATCGAGGAGACGGCCCGGCTGCTGCCCGACACGCTCGCCGTCTCCGCCTGGGACGGCTCCCGCCGCACCTACGCCCAGCTCGACGCGCGCGCCAACCAGGCCGCGTGGCTGCTGCGCGACCTCGGCGCCGGGCCCGAGTCGGTCGTCGGCGTCTGCCTGGACCGGGGCCATGACCTGCTGCCCGCGCTGCTCGGGGTGTGGAAGGCGGGCGCCGCCTACACCCCGCTGGAGCCCGCCCACCCGGCCGAACGCCAGGCCGCGCTGCTGGCCGACGCGGGGGCCAGGATCCTGATCGCCGAACCGGCGTACGGCGCGGCGCTGCGGGCGGCGGGCTGGGACGGCACGCTGGTCACCGCGCCCGACTGGGACGACCTCCCCACCGGCCGCCCGCCCGTCCAGGCCGACCTGGACGGCCTCGCGTACGTGATCTACACCTCGGGTTCCACCGGCCGCCCCAAAGGCGTCCTGATCGGGCATCGGGGCCTGGCCAACTACCTGTGGTGGGCGGTCGAAGGCTACGCCGCCTACGGCTGCGGCGGCGCGCCGCTGTTCTCCTCGATCGCGTTCGACATGGTGGTGCCCAACCTGTTCACTCCGCTGATGCTGGGCCAGCGGGTGCACCTGCTGCCACCCGACCCCGAGCCCGGCGCGCTGGGCGGGCTGCTCGCCGACGCCGCCCCCTACAGCTTCGTCAAGCTCACCCCCGGCCACCTGGAACTGGTCACCCACCAGCTCGACCCCGCCCGGGCCGCCGGGCTCGCCGAACTGCTGGCGGTCGGCGCGGACGCCTTCCCGGCCGGCGTGCTGGACCGCTGGACGGCCAAGGCCGGCGCCACCCGGCTCCTCAACGAGTACGGCCCCACCGAGATCTCCGTCGCCAACAGCACTTACACCGTGGACGGCCCGGTGGACGGCGACCTGGTGCCGATCGGCCGCCCGATCCCCAACACCACGATGTACGTCCTGGACGCCTGGCTTGAGCCCGTCCCGGTCGGGGTGATCGGGGAGATCTACATCGGCGGGGACGGCGTCGCCCGCGGCTACAACCGCATGCCGTCCCGCACGGCAGAGCGGTTCGTGCCCGACCCGTACGGCCGTGCGGGGTCACGCCTTTACCGCACCGGCGACCTCGGCCGGGTTCGTCCTGGCGGTGACGTGGACTTCCTCGGGCGTACCGACGACCAGATCAAGATCCGCGCGTACCGCATCGAACCCGGGGAGATCCAGGCCGTGCTGACGGCCCATCCGGAGGTACGCGAGGCGCTCGTCCTGGCGAAGGGCGAGACGCTGGTCGCGTACTGGGTGCCCGCGGTAACCGAGCGCGCCGGGGACGGCCGTCCTGACCTGGCCGCCTGGTGCGGGGAGCGGCTGCCGGACTACCTGGTGCCCGCCCGTTTCGCCCGGATCGACGCGATCCCGCTGAACGCCAACGGCAAGGTCGACCGCAAGGCCCTGCCCGAACCGGAGGAACCGGACATCGCGGCCCGCCGCGCGCCACGCACCCCGGTCGAGCGGCGCACGGCCGAGATCTGGGCGGACATGCTCGGCGTCCAGCCCGGCCTCACCGACGACTTCTTCGGGCTCGGCGGCCACTCCATCCTGGTGGTCCGCATGATCGCCCGCCTACGCGAAACCTTCGGCGTGGCCATCCCGATGCGCGCCGTCTTCGACCATCCCACCGTCGAAGGCGTCGCCAGAATCATCGCAAGCCTGTCGACTCCGGCCCTCGGCGATGCCCCTGACGGCGCCTCCGGCGGTTCCCCCAATGGAACCCTCGTTGCTGCCCCGGCTGGTGCTCCTGGCGGTTCCTTCGCTGGTGCTTCAGCGGGCGTTCCTAGCGGTTTCTCCGTTGGAGCTCCGGCGGGCGTTCCTAGCGGTTTCTCCGTTGGAGCTCCGGCGGGTGTTCCTGGCGATTCCTCCGTTGGAGCTCCGGCACGTGCTCCCGGCGGTGGCTTCGATCTGGGCTCGGTCGCCAGGGCCGGCCTGGACGCGATTCCGCTCGCCGACCGCGGCCTCCCGATGCCCCTTTCGCCCGCGCAACGGCGGTTGTGGGTGCTGGACCGGCTCACCCCGGACAGCCCGGAATACCTGGTCCCGATGGCGGTCCGGCTGTCCGGCCCGATCGACGCGGAGGCCGTCCGCGCGGCCTGGTCGCGAATCGTGGCCCGCCACGAGATCCTGCGCACCCGCTACGTGACAGCCGACGGTGAACCCCGCCAGGTCATCGACCCCGCCGGACCCGTCCCCTTCGAGGCCGCCGACGCGGCCGATGAGGATGACGCATTGCGGCTGGCGACGGAGGCGGCGCGGCGGCCCTTCGACCTGGCCGGGGAATGGCCGATCAGGGTGCTGCTGCTCCGCACCCCGGGCGAGGACTGCCTGATGGTCGCCGTGCTGCACCACATCGCCTGCGACGGCTGGTCCACCGGCCTGCTGACCAGCGAGTTCACCACCCTCTACCAGGACGCGGAGGACCTGCCCGCGCCCCGCCTCCAGTACGGCGACTACACCGCCTGGCAGGCCGGACAGGCGGGCGCGGCCTCGCTCGGCTACTGGCGCGAGCGCCTGGCCCGGCTGGAGCCGCTGCCGCTCGCGCTGGACCGCCCCCGGCCGCGCGTACGGGACTGGGCCGGGGACGGAGTCGGCTTCCACGTGCCCGAGCCGACCGCGCGGGCCCTGCGGGAGCTCGCCCGCCGGCAGGGCACGACCCTGTTCGTCACGCTCCTCACCGCCTTCCAGGTGCTGCTGGCCCGCCAGAGCGGAGCCCGGGACATTGCGGTCGGCACACCCGTCGCCGGCCGGGACCACCCCGACCTGGCCGGACTGGTCGGCTGCACGGTCAACACACTCGTGCTCCGGGGCGACCTGTCCGGCGACCCCGCTTTCACCGACCTACTGGCGGCGACCCGCCACACGGTGACCGACGCCCTCCAAAACCAGGACGTCCCGTTCGAAACCCTCGTCGAGGAACTGGCCACCGACCGGGACCTGTCCCGGCACCCGCTCTTCGACGTGATGTTCGCCCTGGAACACGACACCTGGACCGGAGCCCCCGGCGCGACCCCCGTCGTCCTGGACGGCACGGTCACCAAGTTCGACCTCGACCTGCACCTGGACGACCACCCGGACGGCACCCTGTCCGGCCTGTTCAGCTACGCCACCGCCTTGTTCGACCGCACCACGATCGAACAGCTGAGCGCGCGTTTCCTCCGCCTGCTCGACCTGATCACCGCCACCCCGCGCGCACGCCTATCCGATCTCGCCGCACTCGCGCCCGCACCTCAGGAGGCGACCACCCCGCCGGCGTGGTCCCGCCCGGTACCCGAAAGCATCGCCGCCCAGGCCGCGGCCACACCGGACGCCCCCGCCGTGACCGGTTCCAACACGACCCTGTCCTACCGCGAACTGGACCTGCGCGCGAGACGCGTGGCAAACAGACTCCGTCGACTCGGAACCACCCCCGACAGCGTCGTCGGCGTCTGCCTCGACCGCACCCCCGACCTGCTGACGACCCTCCTCGGCATCTGGTACGCCGGAGCCGCCTACCTCCCACTGGACCCAACCTGGCCCGCCCCCCGCCGGTCATCCCTACTCGCCGACGCCAACGCGGTCGCCCTCATCACCTCGAACCCGGCCTCGGCGAACCCAACTGCGGCGAACCCGGTCTCGGCGAACTCCTCGGCGAACCCAGCTGCGGCGAATCCGGTCTGGGCAGACTCGGCTGCGAGGGACCCGGCTGTGACGGACCCGGCTTCGCTAGGCACTGCTGCGGTGAACGCGGCTTCGGGCCCGGCTGCGGTGGACTCCTCGGTGAACTCGGCTTCGGTGGGTTCGGCTTCAGTGGACCCGGCCTCTGTGGTGTCAGCCTTGGCGGGCCCGGTTTCGGGGCAGGAGGCCGCGCCGCTATCCGCGGCCCCGGCGGCCCGGCTCCCCGTGTTCACAATCGGGGAATGCGGGTCTGAGCCCTTGGCGGAGCCGGTCGAGGTGGACCCGGACACGCTCGCGTACGTGATCTACACCTCGGGCTCGACCGGCCACCCCAAGGGCGTCGAGGTCAGCCACCGGTCGCTGGCCTGTTACTTGCGGGACGCCGCCGAGCGCTACGACGCCGCTGGAGGCTCGGCCGTTTTGTCCTCGGCCGCGTACGACATGGCGGTGACCGCGCTGTTCGCGCCGCTGCTGGCCGGAGGCGAGGTCCGGCTGCTCCCGCCCGGCCTGGACCCGGCCGCCCTGGGCAGGATGGTCGCCGACGCGGGCCCTTACGGGTTCGTGAAGCTGACCCCGGGACACCTGGAGGCGGTGCTCTCCTCCCCGTCGGGCCGCCTCCCCAGGACCGGCGTCCTGGTCGTCGGCGGCGAGGCGCTCACCGCCGGTCTCGCCGCCCGCTGGCTGGCCGCCGCGCCGGGCTCCACCCTCGTCAACGAGTACGGCCCGACCGAGACCACAGTCGCATGCACGGTGTACGCGACCCGATCACCGGGCGCCGCGATGCCCGTCGGGCAGCCCTTACCTGGCGCCTCAGTGCGGGTCTACGACCCGTGGCTGGACCTGTGCCCCGGCGGCGTGCCCGGCGAGGTAATGATCGGCGGCTCGGGCGTCGCCCGCGGCTACCGGGGCCGTCCCGCGCTGACAGCCGAACGATTCGTGCCCGACCCCTACGGCCCTCCGGGTTCCCGCATGTACCGCTCAGGCGACCTCGGGCGAATGACGGCCTCTGGTGACCTCGACTTGCTCGGCCGCCTGGACGACCAGGTCAAGATCCGCGGCCACCGCGTCGAACCCGGCGAGGTCGCCGCCATTATGTCCGCTCACCCCGACGTCGCGGAGGCGATCGTCGTGGTAACGAACGGCAAGCTGATCGGCTACACGGTGGCGTCCGGGAAGGCCATCGCGACAGGGAGGTCCAGGGCGGCCGAGGAAGCCACTGGGAATGGAGCGGCGATCGCGACCGCGAATTCTGGGGCGGCCGAGGAAGCCACAGGGAACGGGATGGCGACCGCGCGCTCTAGAGCGGCTGGGGGAACCACAGCGACTGGGAAGGCCACTGCGACCGGGAGCTCTAGGGCGGTCGGGCAGGCCACTGCGACCGGGAGTTCTGGGGCGGTCGGGGAGGGCGCCGCGATCCGGAGGACTGGGGCGGTTGGGGAAGCGGCTCTGTTGGAGTGGCTGAGGGAGCGGTTGCCGGAGCCCATGGTGCCCTGGCGGGTCGTTGGGATCGATGCGGTGCCGTTGACTCCCAACGGCAAGGTTGATCGGGCGGCGCTTCCGGAGCCGTCGGCGGGGGCCGTCTATCAGGAACCGGCCACTCCCGCCGAGCGGCTGCTCTGCGAGATGTGGGTCGAGCTGCTTGGCCTGGAACGGGTGGGCGCTCATGACGACTTCTTCCAGCTCGGCGGCCATTCGATCCTGGCCGTCCGGTTGATCGCGCGAATCCAGGAGGTTTTCGAGGTGGACCTGGCGTTCCGGACGCTCTTTGAACGGCCCACGGTCGCCGGGCTCGGGCAGGCGATCGAAGCGGAGATCCGCGCCGAAGTGGCCCGGCTCACCGACGCGGAGGTCGCGGCCGACGCGCGTACCCAGGAAGGCAGGCGGACATGACAGACGCCGACCGCGAGGAGATGATCCAGCGACGGCTGGCCGGGGCGGGTGCCGGGCGGCGGGCCACGATCCCGCGCGTGCCCCGCGGTGGTCCGCTGCCGCTGTCGTTCGGGCAGCGACGGCTGTGGGTGCTGGATCGCATCGGCTCGATGGGGGCCGACTATCTGGTGCCCACCGTGATGCGCATGCCGCCGTCCCTCGATCCCGGCCTGACCCGCCGGGCCTGGGAGGCGCTGGTGGCTCGCCACGAGGTGCTGCGCACTCGCTACGTCCTGGTGGACGAGGAGCCAATGCAGGTCGTCGATGAGCCAGGACCGATCGACTTCGAATTCCGGGAGCTGTCCACTGACGACGCCCTGCTGTGGGCCGCCGAGGTCTCGGAGACGCCGTTCGCTCTGGCCACCCAGTGGCCGGTCCGGGTGCGGCTGGCCCGGCTGCCCGAGGGCGATCATCTGCTGGTCGTGGTGCTGCACCACATCGCCTGTGACGCCTGGTCCAACGGCGTCTTGGGCGAGGAGTTCGGCACCCTCTACGCCGCCTACGCCGGAGGTGGCGAGGCGGAGCTGCCGTCGCTCCCGGTGCAGTACGCCGACTACGCCGTCTGGCAGCGCGACCGCCTGACCGGCGAGCTGCGCGACCGCATCCTCGGCTACTGGCGCGAGCAGCTCGAGGATTTGCCTCGGATGCGGCTGCCGCTGGACCGGCCCCGTCCGCAGGCGCGCGGCGGAACCGGCGGCACGGTGCCGTTCCGGGTGCCCGCCCCGGTCGCGGAACGCCTGCGCGAGCTCGGCAAAGAGCACGAGGCCACCCTGTTCATGGTTCTGCTGGCCGCCTTCCAGGCGTTGCTGGGCCGCCACTGCGGCACCAGGGATGTCGTGGTGGGCACCGCCGTCTGCGGCCGTACCCGGCCGGAAGTGGACCGGATGGTAGGGTTCCTGGTCAACACGCTGGTGATCCGGTCGCGGTGGGGTCACGACACGAGTTTCGCCGAGCTGGTCGAGATCGTCCGGGGCTCGATGCTCGGCGCGCTGGACAACCAGGACCTTCCATTCGAGCGCCTGGTGGAGGAGCTCCAGGCCGAGCGGGACCCGTCCAGGATGCCGCTGTTCGACGTCATGTTCGGCTCCCAGACCGACGACTCCCTCCGCGTTGATCTGGACGAACTCGCGGCCACCCAGGTCGTGCCCGATTCCCCGGCGGCCAAGTTCGACCTCTCCTGCTATGTCGAGGACGTGACCGACGGCTCCCTGCTGGGCCGCCTGGAGTTCGCCACCGCCATCTTCGACCGGGCCACGATCGAGGGCCTGGCCGCCCGATATGTACGGCTGCTCGCCCTGTTCGCCGCCGACCAGGACACCCTCGTGGCCCTCGCCGACATGCAGGAGAGCGGTACGGTCCTGACCGGCCCGCCACCCGAGGAAGCGCCCCTGGTCCTGGACACCTTCGAAGCCCAGGCCCGCGCCACGCCCGACGCGGTGGCGATCGCCGCGGGTGACGTCCGCCTCACCTACGCCGAACTGGACACCCGCGCGAACGGCATCGCTCACCTCCTGCGAGAGCGGGGCGCCGGCCCGGAGAGTGTCGTCGGCGTACGCGTCCCGAGGGGCGAGCACCTGATGCCCGCGCTGCTGGGCGTGTGGAAGGCCGGTGCGGCCTACCTCCCCCTGGACCTCGCCACCCCGCCCGCCCGCCTGGCCCGGCTGCTGTCCAACGCCGGCGCACGCATCCTCCTGGCCGCGCCAGGACCTGACGGCGTGATGCCGGAGTGCGTTGACGTTGTCCGGGTGGATCGGCTTGGCGACTTCCCCGTGACGGCTCCCGCGCGTGTGACCGACCCGGACCAGTTGGCGTACGTCATCTTCACCTCGGGCTCGACGGGAGGCCCCAAGGGGGTGCTGGTCAGCCAGGGTTCTCTCGCCGGATATGTCGCCGCAACCGCCGGATATCCGCACGGCCCCGGTGAGGTGCCGCTGTTCTCCTCGGCGGCCTTCGACCTCGTGGTGCCCGCGCTGTTCCAGCCGCTGATGTCCGGGCGCACGCTGCGGCTGCTGCCGGAGGACCTGGACCTGGCCGACCTCGGCAAGGCCCTGGCCGCGTCCGCGCCGTACACGTTCGCCAAGATGACCCCGGCGCACCTGGAACTGCTCACCCACCAGCTCACCGCCGAGCAGGCGGCGGGGCTCAGCGGCCTGCTGGTGGTGGCCGGGCAGGCACTCCCCGCCGAGCTGGTACGCCGATGGCGGGAACTCGCCCCCGCCACCCCCCTGATCAACTCCTACGGCCCGACCGAGACCACGGTCTCCTGCTTCGCCCACCTTGTGCCGCCCGGCGAGGAACCCGCGGACGGTACCGTGCCGATCGGGCTGCCGATGGCCGGGGTGACCGCGCTCATCCTGGACGCCGAGCTGCGGCCGGTGCCCGACGGCGTCATCGGGGAACTCCACGTCGGCGGCCCGGGGCTGGCACGCGGCTACCTTGGCCACCCCGGCCTGACCGCCGAGCGGTTCATCCCCGCCGCGGGAGGGGGCCGCCTGTACCGCACCGGCGACCTCGCCCGCCGTACCGCGACCGGCGAGGTGGAGTTCCACGGCCGCGCCGACGACCAGGTCAAGATCCGCGGCCACCGGATCGAACCCGGCGAGATCGCCGCCGTGCTGCGCGCCCACCCGGGCGTCCGGGACGCGGTCGTCGTCGCGCACGGGCAACCCGGCGCACCCCGCCTGGCCGGATACGCCGTGCCCACCACCGGCGCCGTCACCACCGGCATGGGCGCCGCCACCACCGGAACCAGCGCCGCCACCACCGGAACCAGCATGGGCACCGCCACCGCCACCACCGGCACTGGCACTGGCACTGGCACTGGCACCGTTACCGGCACCGCCGCCACCGCCGCCGCTACCGGCACTGGGACCGCCGTCGCCAGTGGCACCGGGACCACAGACCTCACTGGCACCACTGCTGTCACCGTCGCCGACCTGGTCGAGCATGCCCGGCGCCACCTGCCGGAGCACATGGTCCCCGCCGACGTCATCCTGGTCGGCGCGATCCCGCTCACCCGCAACGGCAAGGTGGACGTGACCGCCCTGCCCCTGCCTGGCGCGGCCGACGCCCCCGCCCACCAGGCGCCCAGAACGGAAACCGAGGAGATCGTCGCCGAGCTCTGGTCGCGCGTGTCGGGGATCGACGACCCGGGCGTGCACGACGACTTCTTCGCCGCCGGTGGTGACTCGATCACCGCCATTCGCCTCATCGGGAGCGTCAGGGACGCCTTCGAGGTGGAGATCTCCTTCCGCAGGTTCTTCGAGGCGCCCACCGTGGCGGGCCTGGCCGATGCGGTCGAGGACGCCGTACGCGCCGAGATCGAACAGATGAGCCACGACGAACTGCTCGCCTACCACGGAGAACCCGGGCCATGACCACACCGGACACCGAAACGCTGCGGGCCGACCTGATCCGCCGCAGGCTGGCCGGGGCGCGGCGGCGCAGGCAGGGCGTGCCGCCCGCCGACCGGTCGCTGCCGCTGCCGCTGTCGTTCGGGCAGCGGCGGCTGTGGCTGCTGCACCAGCTCGACCCCGGCAGCCCCGAATATCTCGTCCCGATGGCGATGCGGCTGCGCGGATCGCTCGACACCACCGCGGTCTGGCGGGCCTGGGACGCGGTGGCCGCCCGCCACGAGATCCTGCGTACCCGCTACCAGGTGATCGGCGGCGAGCCCGCGCAGATCGTCGACGAGCCCCGGCCGATCGAGGTCAGGGAGGCCGACCTCAGCCATCTGCCCGCCGCCGAGCGGCTGCCCGCGGCGATGGCGGTGTTCGAACGGGAGGCGCGTACGCCGATCGCGCTGGACCGGGAGTGGCCGCTGCGGATCTGGCTCGCCAAGCTGGACGACGACGACCATGTCATGGTCGCGGTCTACCACCACATCGCTTTCGACGGCTGGTCGCTGGGCGTGATCGACGCCGAATGGCCCGCTCTCTACCTCGGCTTCGCCCTCGGCCAGCAGGATCCGGCCGGGCAGTTGCCGCCGTTGCCCGTCCAGTACGCCGACTACGCCGCCTGGCAGCGTACCCGCATGTCGGGGGCGCTGCTGGAACGCGAGCTCGCGTACTGGCACGAGCAGCTCGACGGCGTTCCCGCGCTGGAGCTGCCCACCGACCGGCCGCGCCCCGCCGTACGGGACTGGGCGGGTGGCAAGACCGAGTTCCACGTGCCCGCCGAGGTGGCCGAGCGGCTGCGCCAGGTCGGGCGGGAACGCCAGGCCACCCTGTTCATGGTCCTGCTCACCGCCTTCCAGCTGCTGCTGTCGCGCTACTCCGGGCAGCGCGACATCGCGATCGGCACCCCCGTCGCCGGGCGGGTCCTGCCGGAAATATCCGGAATGATCGGCTTCACCGTCAACACACTGGTGATCCGCGGCAGGTGGCGGGGCGATCCCGGTTTCCGCGAGCTGCTCGATCGCACCCGCTCGGTCGTCCTGGACGCGCTCGACCACCAGGAACTGCCCTTCGAACGGCTCGTCGAGGACCTGCGGCCCGATCGCGACCTGTCCCGCAACCCGCTGTTCCAGGTGATGTTCGGCCTGCACAACCAGGA
The DNA here is from genome assembly GCF_009687865.1 of Acrocarpospora macrocephala. GTDB lineage: Bacteria > Actinomycetota > Actinomycetes > Streptosporangiales > Streptosporangiaceae > Acrocarpospora > Acrocarpospora macrocephala. The sequence continues at coordinate 85,987 of NZ_BLAE01000033.1, read as the reverse complement.
GTCCGGCGAGGGCGACTACGGCATTCTCAAGGCCGAGACGCTGCTCACCGAAGGCTCGGTGGCCAAGTTCGACCTCAACCTGCAGCTGGAGGAGACGGCCGAGGGCGGCCTGTTCGGCGTGCTCGACTACGCCGCCGCCCTGTTCGACCCGGCCACGATCGAGGCGATGGCCGGGCATTTCCAGCGGCTCCTGCGCGGCATCGCCGCCGACCCCGGCCGCGCGATCTCCGGCCTGCCCCTCAACGACGACGAGCCCGCCCGCCTCACCTGGGACCCGCCCGCCGTCCTGGTCACCGACCTGGTCGAGCGGCAGGCCCGTACCCGCCCCGGCGCGGTGGCGCTGACCGTCGACGGCGCGTCCGTCACCTACGCCGAGCTGGACGAACGGGCGAACCGCCTGGCCTGGCGGCTGCGCGCCCTCGGCGTCGGCCCGGAGACCCGGGTCGCGGTCTGCCTGCCCCGGGGGATCGCCCTGGTCCCAGCCCTGCTCGCGGTCTGGAAGGCGGGCGGCGCGTACGTCCCGCTCGACCCAGACCACCCGACGGCCCGGCTGTCCCAGACCTTCGAGGACTGCGGCGCCCACATCGTCATCACGGAACCGGCCCTGGCCGGCGCCTTCCCGAACGCGCACGTACTGTCCCCTGACCAGCTCTCTGGCCCGGACGCGCACGTGCTGTCCCCCCACCAGCCCTCTGACCCGGACGCGCACGCGCTGTCCCCTGACCAGCTCTCCGGCTCGAACGAACATGCGCTGTCCCCTGACCAGCCCTCTGGCCCAGACGCGCACGCGCTGTCCCCTGACCAGCTCTCCGGCTCGAACGAACATGCGCTGTTCCCCGACCGGCCATCTGGCGCGGACGCGGACGTGCTCTTCCTTGACCAGCCCTCTGGTCTGGACGATCCGCAGGGACCGCCGGAGCGGACCACCGACCCCGACGGCCTTGCTTACGTGATCTACACCTCCGGCTCGACCGGCCGTCCCAAGGGGGTGCTGGTCACCCACGCCAACCTCGCGCGGCTGCTCGGCGTCACCGAGGGCGAGTTCGGGTTCGGGCCGGAAGACGTCTGGACGATGTTCCATTCGGCCGCCTTCGACTTCTCCGTCTGGGAGATGTGGGGGTCCCTCTCCACCGGCGGGCGTCTGGTGGTCGTGCCGTTCGCCGTCTCCCGCTCGCCTGAGGACTTCCGCGCCCTGCTCGTCCGGGAGCGGGTGAGCGTGCTCAACCAGACGCCGTCGGCGTTCGCGGGCCTGGCCGCCGCCGCCCACCGCGACCCGCTCCCGGCCGGGCACCCCCTGCGCCTGGTCGTCTTCGGCGGCGAGCGCCTCGACGCGGCCACGCTGCCCTCCTGGCCCGGCGTCGAGTTCGTCAACATGTACGGAATCACCGAGACCACCGTCCACGTCACCCTGCACCGGGTCGGCGGGGAGACGCCCGGCGTCAGCGTCATTGGCCGCCCGCTGGCCGACCTGAGCGCCCATGTCGTCGACTGCTACGGCGACCCCGCGCCGCCCGCCGTCGCCGGGGAACTCTACGTCGGCGGGGCCGGAGTCGCCCGAGGCTACCTGGGCAGACCCGCCCTCACCGCCGAACGCTTCGTCCCCGACCCGTACGGCCCGCCGGGCTCGCGCCGCTACCGCAGCGGCGACCGCGCCCGCCGCCGTGCCGACGGCGCTCTGGAATTCCTAGGCCGCCTCGACGACCAGATCGCGCTACGCGGCTACCGCGTCGAACCGGCCGAGGTCGAAACCATCCTTACCGCCCATCCCGCCGTACACGAGGCGGCCGTCGCCGCCCGAGGGGGCAGGCTCGTCGCCTACCTCACCCGTCTCCCCGAGGGCGGCGAGGCCGAACTGCGACGGCACTGCGCCGCCGCCCTGCCCGCACACCTGGTACCAGCCCTGTACGTGGAGGTCGAGCGCCTGCCGCTGACCCCCAACGGCAAGATCGACCGCCGGGCCCTGCCCGACCCCGGCACCGCGGCGACCGGCACGCCCGGCCCTCGCACCCCGCCGGGCACACACGGCGAGGCCCGCATGCTCGCCGAGTGGACACGAGTCCTGGCCCGCTCCCCGATCGGCGTCGACGACGACTTCTTCGAACTGGGCGGCGACTCGCTGCGCGCCGTCGCGCTCGTCGGGGACCTGCGCGCGGCCGGGTTCGACGTCGCCGTACGCGACCTGTTCGAGCTGCGGACCATCGCCCGCCTGGCCCGACTGGCCGCCGACCGGCCCGCCGCCGGCGAACACGTCAGGGCGGAGCCGTTCGCCCTGCTCGGCCCGGAGGACGCCGCCCTCGTTCCGGCCGGGGCGGTCGACGCCTACCCGCTCTCCCAGATCCAGGCGGGCATGGTCTACCAGTACCTCGCCCACCCGGGCGCGGGCTACTACCACGACGTCTTCAGCTTCGGCATCCGCGACGACCGCCCCTTCGACGCCGAGGCCCTGCGCTCGGCCGTCACACTCATCACCGCCCGCCACGAGAACCTGCGCACCTCCGTCGACCTGGGCACGTTCTCGGTCCCCGTCCAGATCGTCCACGCCAAGGCGGAGATCTCCTTCGGCGTACGCGACCTCCGCCACCTCCCCCCGGACCAGCGCGCAGCCGAGGCCGCCCGCTGGGCGGAGCGCGAGCGGGAACGCCCGGTGGACCTGAGCCGCGCCCCACTGCTGCGCCTGTTCGCACACGTCGAGGAGGACCTCCGCTGGCGGCTCTGCATGAGCCTCCACCACGTGATCATCGAAGGCTGGAGCCAGCACCTACTCCTGATGGAACTCCTAGACACCTACCACTCAATCCGCGACGCCAAGCCGAAGCCCGCACTATCCGAACTCGCGCCGTCGGAGTCCGCGCTGTCCGGGTCCGCGCTGTCCGACCCTGCGCTGTCCGACCCTGCGCTGTCCGGGTCCGCGCTGTCCGGGTCCGCGCTGTCCGACCCTGCGCTGTCCGGGTCCGCGCTGTCCGGGTCCGCGCTGTCCGACCCTGCGCTGTCCGGGTCCGCGCTGTCCGGGTCCGCGCTGTCCGACCCTGCGCTGTCCGGGTCCGCGCTGTCCGGGTCCGCCCTGTCCGAGCCTGTGCTTTCCGGACTCGTGCTGTCCGGGTTCGCGCCGTCTGAGGCCGCGCCGTCTGAGGCCGGGCTGCCCACTGTCCGGTACGCCGACTTCGTTGCGGCCGAGCTCGCCTCTCTCGCTGACCCTGGGGACCAGGGGTTCTGGGCCAGGACGTTGGACGCCCACGCCCGTTGGGCCGTACCGGGGGATTGGGCGGATCAGGGCGCGGGCGACGAGCTCGATTTGCTCGGCGTCGATCTGCTGGACGCCTACGAAGGGCTACTGCGGCTGGCGGCCGTTGCGGGGGTGCCGCTCAAGAGCGTGTTGCTGGCCGCGCATCTGAAGGTGCTGGGTTCCTTCGCCGGGGACGCAGCCTTCCACACCGGGCTGGTCTGTGACGCGCGGCCCGAGGTCGCCGGGGCCGACAGGCTGCACGGCATGTTCCTCAACATCGTTCCGTTCCCGTTCCAGCTGGACGCGCCCACCTGGCGCGACCTGGTCCGGGACGTGTTCGACCGGGAGGTGCGCCTGTGGGGGCACCGGCGCTTCCCGCTGCCGGAGATGCAGCGCCGCTGGGGCGCGGGCGGGCCGTTGCTTGCGGCGTTCTTCAATTACCTCGACTTCCATATGGTCGACGGGGAGCTCGTGGACTTGCTGGACAGCACCGGCGAGACCCCGAACGAGTTCCCTCTCCAGGTGACCGTCCGCAGCGGCACTCTCACTCTCACCGCTCGCCGTCGCGTCATCGGCCAATCGGCCCTGACCCGCTTGGCGGACACCTACCGGCGCGTCATTACGGCGATGGCCACCGACCCAGACGGCGACGCCCTGTCCGCCTACCTCCCCGCCCAGAACGACCCCACATCCGCCGAAGCCCCTCTAGAGGATTCCCTTGAGGCTTCCCTCCGCCCGGTTCCGCTCCTGATCGCGGCCCACGCCAAGGCCACCCCGACAGCGGTCGCAGTCACACAGAGCGGCAATTCGAGCGGCACTTCCGGTGGAACCGAGGCGAGCACGACCGAGGGTCGGCCCGGGCAGTTGCCCCTGTCGTATGGCGAGTTGCACGATCGCGCGTCCCGTTTGGCGGGGCGGTTGCGTGAGCTGGGCGCAGGGCCCGAGCGTGTCGTCGGCGTCTGCCTCGAACGCGGTCCCGAACTGCTGGTCGCGTTCCTGGCGATCTGGTACGCGGGGGCGGCCTACCTCCCGCTCGAACCGTCCTGGCCCCGCCATCGGCGCATGGCGCTGCTGGAGGACGCGGACGCCCGCATCCTCCTCAGCGAGGGCGAGGGCGAGGGCGAGGGCGAGGGTGAGAGCGAGGGCCAGGGTGAGGGCCAGGGCCCGGGCGATGTCGAGAGCGAGAGCGGCGGTGAAGGCGAGGGCGGGGGCCAAGTCCAGGTCAAGGGCAAGGGCGAGAGCGGCGGTGAAGGCGGGGGCGAGCGCGGCGGTCACGGTGACCACGATGGCGGCGCCTTGGCTGTGGTCAGCCCTCGGGACGGGCAGTCGGCGGAGGCGATTGAGCCGGTGGCCGTCGATCCCGACTCTCTCGCTTACGTGATCTACACCTCGGGTTCCACCGGGCGACCCAAGGGAGTCGAGATCACCCATCGGAGCCTGTCGTCCTACCTGCGCGCCGCAGACGCCCTGGGCAGCGCGCCGCTGTTCTCCTCGGCCGCCTACGACATGGCGGTCACCTCCCTGTTCGCGCCGCTGGCCCTCGGCCACCAGGTACGGCTGCTCCCACCCGACCTCGACCTGGCACAGTTGGGCGACCTCCTCCTCCGGGGCGGCCCATACGATTTCGTCAAGCTCACCCCCTCCCATCTGGAAGCCCTCACCCAGACCCTGCCACCCGCCGCCGCCGAAGGCCTCGCCCGCGCCTGGCTGGTCGGCGGCGAGGCCCTCACCCCCAGCCTGGCCGAACGCTGGCTCACCATCGCCCCCGGCTCCAAGATCATCAACGAGTACGGCCCGACCGAGGCCACCGTGGCCTGCACCGCGTTCACCACCTCGGCACCCGTCCCAGGACCGAGGGTCCCGATCGGCAAAGCCCTGCCGGGAGCCTCCGCGCGAGTCCTGGACCGCTGGTTCGAGCCGCGCCCCGAAGGAACCCCGGGAGAACTGATGATCGGCGGCGTCGGCGTGGCCCGAGGCTACCGGGCCAGGCCTGCCCTGACGGCCGAACGATTCGTCCCGGACCCCTGCGGACCGCCGGGATCACGCATGTACCGATCCGGCGACCTCGCCCGCGTCCTGCCCACCGGCGACCTCGACCTGCTCGGCCGCCTCGACGACCAAGTCAAGATCCGCGGCTACCGAGTCGAGCCCGGCGAGGTCGCGGCCGCACTGGCAGAGGACCCGCAGGTGGCTGAAGCCGTGGTGGTGGCAACGGGCGACCGTCTCATCGGCTACATCGTCCCCGCGAAAGATCGCCCGGCCGATCACGCCGTGCCCGCACGGGACCAGCTGGTCGATCACGCCCTGTCCGCAGGAAACGGCTTGGTCGATCACACCGTGTCTGCGGGAGATCGGGCGGTCGGTCACGCTGCATCTGCGGGGGGCCGGTTCGACGATCACCCCCGATCCGGAGGGGATCAGCCGGAGGCTCGTGCCGTACCAGCTGGAGGGTTTGACGAGTCGGCGTGTTTGGCGCGGTTGCGGGAGCGGCTGCCAGGGCATCTGGTGCCGTGGCGGGTGGTGGAGGTCGAGGCGGTGCCGCTTACCGCCAATGGCAAGCTCGACCGCAAGGCCCTGCCCGATCCGGCCGGGCCGTTCCCGCGTGCCTCCGAACCGCCGGCCACTCCCGCCGAGCTCGAACTCGCCGAGATCTGGGCTGAGATCCTCGGCGTGGCCGCGATCGGCAGGGACGATGACTTCTTCGACCTGGGCGGCCATTCTCTCCTGATGCTGCGGGCGGTCGCCCTGGCCGGTCGGCGCGGGCTCGCCCTGCGCACGCACGACATCCTCGAACTGCGGACCATCCGCGCCCTGGCGGCCAGGCTGCAGTCCCCGCTCCCCGAACCTTCGCTGATCTGGTTGCGCGAGCGGGAGACGGACCTTCCCCCGATATACGCCGTGCACCCGGCGGGCGGCGGCTCGCACTGGTACCGGCCGGTGGCCGAGCGGCTGTCGCGCCCGGTTGCCGCCTTCGCCGTACCAGGCCCGGAGGAAGCGGCCGACCTTCAGCGGCTGGCCGGACGCTATGTCCGCCTGCTCGGCCCGGCCCCGCACCACCTGCTGGCCTGGTCCTCCGGCAGCGTGATCGCCTGGGAGATGGCCGCCCAGCTGATGGCCGCCGGTCACCCGCCGCCCGAGCTCACCCTCCTGGACCCGATGGCCGACATCCCCGGCAGCGCCGTCGGCGCGGACACCTTCGACCAGCTGGAAAGCCTGCTGCGCGACCCCGGCCGGACCCGCCTGGGCCGCCGCGTCGCCGACCTGCGAGCCAGGCGGATGCTCGCCGACCTCGGCATCCTCGCCGCCCGCGAGGACCTCGGCGCGCTCTCCGCGCAGATCGAGCTCTGGCGCGCCCTCGACGAGGCCACCGCCGCCTACCGCTTCCCCGCCCTGCCGCTACGGGTCCGGCTGGTGGCCAGCGACGACTGCGCGGGAGGAAACCACACCGTGACCGGGCGCAGGCCGTACCGGGACTATCTCGGCCGGTGGCGCGAGCTCGCCGGCGGCGGGCTGAGCGTGCACCGGCTCGGCTGCGCCCACCGGGGCGTGTTCGATCCCCCCTACGTCGACACCCTCGTCCAGCTGCTCCGATCAAGTGAGGTGACCCCCCATGCGGCCAGGACCTGACCGCGCCCGCCACCTGATCTCCCTCACCGACCTGTCCGGCGAGGACCTCACCGAGCTGGTCGAGCGGGGCTGCGCCGTCAGCGCGGGCGCCGCCACCTCCGCCGGCCTGCGGGGACGCGTCGTCGGCGTCTACTTCACCCGCACCTCCACCCGCACCAGGACCGCCTTCTCCGCCGCCGCCCTGCGCCTGGGCGCCGGCCTGATCTCGTACGGCCCCGGCGACCTGCAGGTCAACACCGGGGAGACGCTGCACGACACCGGCCGGGTGCTGGCCAGGATGCTCGACGTCCTGGTCATCAGGACCGCTGGCCCGCCCGAGGAGATGGCGGCGCTGGCCGCCCAGAACCGGATGCCTGTGATCAACGCCATGAGCGCCGACGAGCACCCCACCCAGGCCCTGGCCGACCTCACCACCCTGCGGCTGCGCTTCGGCGCGATCACCGGCCTGCGCGTGCTCTACGTGGGGGAGGGCAACAACACCGCCGCCGCCCTGGCCCTCGCCCTGGCCCGCTTCCCGGGCGCGGAACTGCACCTGCGCACCCCGCCCGGGTACGGCCTCACCGAACGCGTCACCCGCCAGGCCAAGGAGTACGGCGGCCTGGTCACCGAACGCCACGACATGGACGCCTTGCCCGGCGAGGTGGACGTCGTCTACACCACCCGCTGGCAGACCACCGGCACCACCAAGCCCGACCCGCACTGGCGGGACATCTTCGCCCCCTTCCACGTCGGCCAGCGGCTGATGGACCGCTACCCGGACGCGTTCTTCATGCACGACCTGCCCGCCCACCGGGGCGAGGAGGTCGCCGCCGAGGTCCTGGACGGGCCGCGCAGCATCGCCTTCGACCAGGCGGAGAACAAGATGCACAGCGCGACCGCCGTGCTGGAGTGGGCGGTGGGCGCGTGAGCCCCCGCATCTCCGCCGACCGCCTGCTCGCCGACCTGGACGCGCTGGCGGCCTTCGGCGGGCGGCCCGACGGCGGCGTGGACCGGGTCGCCGGGTCGGCCGCCGACCTGGCCGCCCGCGACTGGCTGGCGTCCCGCATCGAAGACGCCGGCTGCCTGGCCTGGCGGGACGGCATCGGCAACGTCTTCGGCCGCCACCCCGGCGGGACCGGCCCCTGGCTGCTGACCGGCTCGCACACCGACAGCGTGCCCGGCGGCGGGCGGCTGGACGGCGCGTACGGGGTGATCGCCGCCCTGGAGGTGCTGCGCACCCTGCGGGAGGCCGGCCACCCGGCCGCACTGACCCTGGAGATCGTCAGCTTCTGGGACGAGGAGGGCGCTTCACCCGCCTCCGACGGCGGCCTCGTCGGCTCGACCGCCTTCTGCGCGGGCGACCACATATCCGACATCGCCGCCTTCGTGGAGCTCCACATCGAGCAGGGCCCCCGGATGGAGGCCGCCGGTCTGGAGCTGGGCGTCGTGGAGGGCATCGTCGGCATCGACCGGCACACCGTCACCCTGACCGGGGAGACCAACCACGCGGGCACCACCCCGATGCACGGGCGGGCCGACGCCGCCCGTGCGGCGGCCCAGGTGCTGGTCCAGGTCAGGGAGATCGCCGCCGCGGCCGACCCCGGCATGGTCGCCAACGTCGGCTGCGTCGAGGTACTCCCCGGCGCGCCGAACGTGATCCCCGGGCAGGCCCGCCTGGTGGTGGAGTTCCGCGCCGCCACCCCGGCCGCGCTGGAGACCGCCGCCGCCGGGCTGCGAGCCCACGCCGCCCTGGTCGCGGAGGAGGAGAACTGCGTGGCGCTGGTCGAGCCGCTGTCCAGCAAACCGAGGTCCCGCTTCGACCCCGCCCTCTGCGACCTCCTGGAGAAAGTATGCAAACGCCTCGGCGCGCCCTTCGAGCGGATGGTGAGCTTCGCCGGTCACGACGCCGGCGTGCTCAGCCGCCACGCGCCGACCGCCATGGTGTTCGTGCCCAGCCTCGCCGGAGTCAGCCACGCCCCCGCCGAGCACACCCCGGACTGGCAGCTCACGCAGGGCTGCCAGGCCCTTCTGGAGACCGTGGTCTCCCTGGCCCACAGAGAAGGTGAGTCGCAGTGACGACGACAGCAGTGCGGGTGCGCGGCCTGCGCAAGCAGTACGACGGGGTGACCGCCGTCGACGGGATAGACCTGGACATCAGCCCCGGCGAGGTGTTCGGCCTGCTCGGCCCCAACGGGGCCGGCAAGTCCACCGCGGTCGAGATCCTCGGCGGGCAGCGCACCCGCGACGCCGGCGAGGTGAACGTGCTCGGGGTGGACCCCGGCCACGCCACCGCCGCCTGGAAGGACCGGATCGGCATCGTCTGGCAGACCACCGCCGACACCCCCGAGGTGACGGTCGCCGAGCTCGTCCACCACTTCACCCTCTACTACGAGCGCCCCCGCGACCCCGACCAGGTGCTGGACCAGGTCGGCCTCACCGACCAGGCCCGCAAGAAGGTGCACGCCCTGTCCGGCGGCCAGCGCCGCAGGCTCGACGTGGCCCTGGGCATCATCGGCGACCCCGACCTGCTCTTCCTGGACGAGCCCACCACCGGCCTCGACCCCGAGGCCCGCCGCCGCTTCGCCGACCTCATCCTCGGCCTGGCCGCCGACGGAACCACGATCATGCTCACCAGCCACTACCTGGACGAGGTCGAGGTGCTCGCCGACCGGCTGGCCGTGATCTCCCAGGGCCGGATCGTCGCCGAAGGGCGCCCCCGCGACCTGGGCGGCCGGGCCTCGGCGGTCAGCACCGTGCACTGGATGAGCGCGGACGGCCCGCGCTCCCTCGACACCGACACCCCCTCCCAGGTCGTGGTTGACCTGGTGGCCGAGTTCGGCGGCGAGGTCCCGGAACTGCGGGTCGACCGGCCCACCCTCGAAGACGTCTACCTGCGACTGATAGGAGCGACCGATGAGTGAAGTCACCGTTTCCCAGCTGGACCGGCCCACCCCCCTCCCCGCGCTGCGCAACGACCCGCGCCGGGTGCTGCGGGTGGGCCTGGCCCGCGCGGTCCTGGAGACGAAGATGTTCTTCCGGGAGAAGGACCAGATCGCGTTCGTCTTCTCGATCGCCGTGGTCATGCTGATCATCCTGGCGTCGATCTTCACCACCCAGTACCGGGGCACCGACATCACCGTCTCCCAGGTGTACGTGGCCGGGCTGATCGGCACCGGCATCACGGCGGTGAGCTTCCAGAACCTGGGCATCTCGATCGCGGTGGAACGCGACCAGGGCGGCCTGCGGAGGCTGGCGGGGACGCCCATGCCGCCCAGCGCGTACTTCATCGGAAAGGTCGGCAGCGTCCTGGTGGTCGCCGTCATCCAGGTCGCGATCCTGCTCGTCCTCGGCGTCGTCCTGTACGACCTGCAGCTGCCCGCCACCATCGGCCCGTGGCTGACCTTCACCTGGGTGTTCCTGCTGGGTCTGGCCGCCATGACCATGCTCGGCATCGCGGCCAGCAGCGTGCCCCGCTCGGCCCGCAGCGCCACCGCCGTGATCACGCTCCCGTTCGTGGTCCTGCAGTTCATCTCGGGCTCCTTCCTCCCGCACACCGACCTGCCCGACTGGCTGCTGAACCTTTCGGCGATCTTCCCGCTGAAGTGGATCTGCCAGGGCATGCGCTCGGTCTTCCTGGGCCAGGAGGCCGCGTTCATGGAGATCGCCGGATCGTACGAGCTGGGCAAGGCCTTCCTGGTCCTGACCGCCTGGATCGTGGGCGGCCTGGTCCTCTGCCTGCTGACGTTCCGCTGGAAGGACCAGCACGCCGGATGACCGCGGCGACAGGGTCACCCGGCGGCGAATGGGATTCGGGTGAAGCCAGAATCGGGTGAATTCCGTATTACCTCTTCGCGGACGGTCTCGAACCGGGACCCCGCCAGGTCCGTAGTGCTGAATGGCACGTCGTCTAGGGAGAGGTAGATTCCCATGCGCACCCCCCTGGCGGCCGCCGCGATACTCGCGACGACTGCTGTGTTGACCCTGCCGGCCGCCTCCGCCGCCTCCGCGGCCGAGTCCGCCGACCACGGCTACCGGGCCGTGGAACTGACCGGAAAACAGGAGATCCCAGGACCCGGCGACCGGGACGGCGTCGGGACCTTCGCCTGGAAGGTGAACGGCTGGCGGCTCTGCTACATCCTCACCAGCCACAAGATCGGCGCCCCGATAGCCGCCCACATCCACAAGGGCGCGAAAGGCGTGGCCGGCCCGATCGTGGTCACCCTCAAGACACCCGTCCACGGCTTCGCCACCGGCTGCGTCACCGCCGTCGGCAAGCAGAACTCCGACAACGCGGCGCTGCGGCTCACCCGCGCCGAGCTGAAGGCGATCGTCAAGTCGCCGCAGCTCTACTACGCGAACGTGCACAACGAGACGTTCCCCGCCGGCGCCATCCGCGCCCAGCTCGCCACCGGATCGGCGAAGCCGGCTCCCGACACGACCCCGACCATGGAACCCCCACACCACTACTGATGATCCCGGCAGGGGCATCGCGGCCGGTTCGCCCGGCCGCGATGCCCTGGGGATGGCCCGTCAGCCAGCTGCGCGGACCCTCGACACCGCCGAGGTGGTGTAGCCGGAACCGGCGCCGACCGCGGACAGCGTCACCTTCCCGAGCGGGGTCCCCGCGGGGATCGCCGCGGTGAAGGTGACCGTGCCGCCGCTGTCGGCGAGGGCCCGGCCGAGCGACGTCGAGTCCAGACGGAACTCGACGCTCTCACCGGCCCGGTACCCGCCGGCGCGGAGCGTGTTGGCCGCCCCGGCGAAGACGGAACCCGCGACGTTCAGGTGGCCGGGCTTCTGGGACGCGGCGTACTCGGCGCAGGCGTCACCGGGGACGCCCACCTCGGGGGCGGGGGTTCCGCTGGTGACCCCGTCGTCCTCGCGTACGGTGAGCCTGTTGAAACCCTTGTCGCCCATGACCGCGCCGGCCGTGTTGGTCACCGAGACCTTGAACGACGTGGACGCGGTGCCGGTGGGCAGCTGGTCGCCGAGGGTTCCCACCTGGACCGGGACGCAGACCTGCCCTGGAGCGAAGGTCACCTGGCGCATCGAGATTCCGGCCCGGCCGGTGGCGGAGCCGAAGACGCTGACGTAGGCGGTGACCGGGTGGCCGGCCGGCTGGGACAGCACCGCCGCCAGGGTGGCGGTGCCGGGGCCGGAGCCTTCGTCGACGTTGGCGGGCGCCATGTTCACGGTCACCTGCTGCTCGGGGGAACGCGCGCCGACGGCCCGGTTCTCGGCCGACAGGTCGGAGATGTAGACCCCGCCGGAGGTCGTGCCCGCCCCGAAGACCACCTCGCGGATGTCGTTGAGGTTGAGGCCGGTGAGGGCGGCGGTCGGGATCGTCACCTGCTGGAGGATCACCTTGCGCAGCCAGGGCGAGGTGACACCCGGCAGGCGGGTGACGGCGGCCGGGTTGAGCGCGGAGACCGGCGAGGACCAGGTGTGCCCGGCGCCGTCGGCGACACTGACGGTGAGGTCGGTCCCGGTGGCCACGAACTCGTCGGCGGCCACCTTCACCGACAGCTGCTCGTAGTGCTTGATGTTGCGGGCTCCCGGCGGGACGGTGACGCGCACCTGACCGCTCGGAGACGTCCACTTCAGGTGCAGCATCGGCGACGACGGGATGTTGAACGCCCACAGCGCGGGCGACCAGTGCGGGACGGCCGCCGAGTTGAGCGTGGTGGTGCAGTGCGGCGAGTCCTGCGGGAGCTGCACCCCGCCGGTGCCGCCCATGTTGACGCACACCTCGGCGGTGGCGTCGCCCGACACCTGGACGGCCGGGTCGGCCTGCTCGAAGGTGTTGATGTCGACCCGCGACTTCGCCGGCTGGGTGGCGGTCACCGAGATGTTCGCGAAGGACGTCGAGGGCGCGGTCACGGCCGAGCCGTCGAACAGCGGCTGGAACTGCTTCTCGCCGCCGAGCGCGAGCCGGAAGAAGCCCGCCATGTAGGTGGCCCCGACCTGGATCTGCTGGGCGGGGGTGAGCCGGGTCGTGGTCGCAGCGGCCGGGTCGCACACCGGGTCGCCGGCGCCGCTGCCCAGGGTGGACCAGTCGTCGCCGGTGCTGGCGGGCCAGCCGCCCGGGGTCCAGATGGTGTTGAAGAAGTTGTGGTTGGCGCCCATCGTCAGGACCGCCGAGCGGAGCACGTTGTCCTTGAAGCTGTGCCGCGAGTCGTCGACGATGTGCTGGCCCATCAGGTTCTCCACGTCGCCGTCGCAGTACGGCAGGATCGTGGCCGTGGCCGTGTTCGGCAGGGAGATCCGGTCGTAGTCGACGGGCGCGAGCGGGAGCACCGCGTTGATGCCGAACTGCTGCCAGAGCGGGAGGGCGTCGTTGAGGGTGGAGGCGGCGACCACTCCCTCACCGCCACGGGAGTGGCCCATGATCCCGACGTTGTCCAGGTCGAATTTCCGTACCAGGCCGGCGGGGGTGATGTCGCCGGTCAGCGCCTGGGCGAGGGTGACGTCGCGGTTGTAGAACGCGTCGTGGTAGACGACCGGGTCGCCGTCGTCGGCCTGCTCCAGCATGCGCAGGGTGTCCAGGATCAGCTGGCCCCGGGCCTGGGCGCCGTAGTCGGCGGCGAGCTGGTTGTCGTTGGAGTTGATGGCGTTGGCCGAGATGGAGACCACGGCGTACCCGTTGCTCGCCAGGGCGCGGGCTGGCGCGTCGTAGCCGAGATAGCTGGGGATCGTCGCGCGCTGCGAGGGGCTGTCCGGCGAGGGGCGGCAGGGCCAGCGCGCCGGGTTGGTCGCTCCCGTGCCGTAGCAGGACCCGTGCCGGCCGTGTAAGAAGATCACTGTCGGCTTCCTGCCGCGACCGTCCGGCAGGTAGATCTTGCCGGTCAGCTCGCCGCGGATACCGCCGATGTTGAGCAGCGGGAGCACCTGGTCGCCGAAGTCGTAGACGGCCTCGGAGACCTGGTGGGAACCCGGCGTCGAAGGGTCGGCCGGCAGGACGCTCGGCGTGGTGGTGGGCTGGGCCGCCGTCGGGCCCGGGGCCATCCTGGCCCTTGGCGTCGGCTCGCCCGACCCCAGGATGTCAGTGGTCACCGAGGTGGCCGCCGCCACCGAGGGGTCGGCGGTGACCAGCGAGAGGGACTTCCCGTCGGCGGACTCCGTCGCCGGGCCGAGCATCTTGCCGTCGACCGAGAGGCTGGGGGCGCTGGCGATGACGGGGAGCTCCTCGGCGAGCTCGAGGGTGACCAGGAAACCGCCCGCCACGCGGGAGACCGACCACTGCGGGCCGGAGGCCACGATGTCGGAGGGCTCAGGATCCGCCGAGGCGGTTCCGGCGGTCAGGGTGGGAGGTAAACACGCGAGTGCCAGTACCGCGGCGACAGCTCCCGCGCGGCGAAGGAGATTGCTCAAGTGAGGGCCTTACTCGTACGAACCGGTGGAGCCCCGCCGTCACCGCGAATCAACGACGAACGCCGGGCGGTTCGCACCGTATGCCCGGTTTGTTAACATTAACGGGCGATCTTGTTACCTGCCTGTTCCACAGCGCGCCGAGCTTTCAGCCATCCAACGAGCAAGAGCCACCACGCCCCAGCGCATCCATTGCGCGACGTTATAGACCCGGTGGGTCACCCGAGTGCGCTCTCCGTCGGGCTCCGCGGTCCATTCGCCGCGGTACCACCAGCCGCCCTGTAGGCGGCCGTCATGCCGTACACCTCCTTTGGCGCGAGGGAGTCTCGAAGCAGCGGCCAAGTCTTCTCGGCCGGTGCGTCGATCACCCCGGTGACCTCGACCATGAGCTTGAGCGGCTTCTGCCTGCGCTGCCGGATCGGCATCGCCGAACAGGGTTGTATCCGCCCTGGATCCGCGGTCGGCGGGCTTGTATGTCGGGTCGCTGAGAAACCCAACTCCGCATCGAAGATTTCTCGGGCGAGGTCCCCGGCCTTCCTGCCTCACTGCTGCCCGGATGTGACCTAACAATCAATTTGCCATGCAGTAAGCGATCCACAACGATATGGGACTCGTGATCCGAATCATGGTTCCCATCGCCGCGTTCCTCGCCGCCAGCTTGATCCCGAGCAGCGCCGCGTTCGCACGTGTTGCCGACGACCCCGCCGTGAACCGCCTCTACACCGCCGGCGCCATCGCCCGCACCACCTGCGCCGAGAAGCCGATCAGCAAACGCAACAACGTCCCCATTGCCAAGGCGTACGTGACCAGCGTGGTGGGCTGCCTCAACAAAGCCTGGTCCAAGCACCTGGCCAAGACCGGCCACAAGTTCGCGAAACCCAAGGTCACGCTGCTGTCCAAGAACCCCGCCCGCTTCTGCGGCAGCAAGTGGGAGAAAGAGACAATTTACGACTACTGCTTCCTCAATCGGACGATCGCCATCGTGCTCGACCGGCGCTTGCTCAACCTCGAGCCCAACGACCTCTACATCTTCCTCACCACGGCCGAACTGTACGGCGAGCACGTCCAGACTCTCACGGGCATCGACGCCGGCTGGGCCGAGACCGCCCCCAACCCCGATGAGGACGAGGAGGGGTTCGCCGAGAGCGTCCGCCGCCTCAACCTGCAAGCCGCCTGCCTGGGTGCCGCCTTCACCGCGAGCGTCTACAAGTCGATGCCCCGCAAGACGGCCGAGTGGAAGTCCATCGTCCGCGAGAAGAGCAAAGAGATCGGCTACATCTACGGCTCAGCCAAGGCCATCACGTATTGGCTGAACCGCGGCTTCAACTCCCGCAACCCCAAGTACTGCAACACCTGGACCGCTTCCACTGCCCAGGTCTCGTAACCAGAACCCATCGCCGCGAAACACAGCATCATGATCGTGGTGGCGGCGGCATCACGCACGCCGATCGCTTAACCCCAGCTGCGGACATCCGCAGCTGGGGCCTCGAACGCCACCCCGCACACCCGTCTTGATGTCGTCGAGGCCCGTCGGTTGTCCGACGACACGAAGAGTCCACTCGCAGGCCAGCGTCAGCCCGGTCGGGCCGGCGCCGACGATCAGCACCGTCAGCGCGTCGACGAACTCTTCCTGCCCCTCGTGCAGCTGCCGCACCGGCAACCTCAACACCCCAATCGCTCTGAGCAACACGGGCTAGCGGCTCGCCGCCCATTCGTTGCTCCACTCGGCGACCGCGTCAAGGACGGGCGAGAGGCGGCGGCCGACGTCGGTGAGTGCGTAGACGACCTGGACGGGCCGGTCGGTGCCCACTTCCCGGACGACGATGCCGGCGTCCTCCAACTCGCGAAGGCGCTGGGACAACATCGCGTCGGTCAGGCGAGGAACACCTTTACGTATCTCGGAGAAACGCAGCGGCCCGGCGAGCAGACGCTGCAGGATCACGCCGTTCCACCGGCGGCCGATCAGCTCGATGGCGGCATGGAACTGAGGGCAGAACCCGAGCGCCGCGTGGCCGCCCGCTTCCGCCTCACTTGTCATGCGGCGATCATATCAGCTATGTTTTTTATAGTTCCCATTATTTTCATAGCAAGGAGCCGTGATGGCCATCCCCGTCGACGAGGAGCACGCGACCAGGCGCGAGCAGGCCTGACCCCCATGGACATCGGCATCGCCACCCTCAGCGACTTCCAGCCCGTACGCCCTGACGGCACCCACCACACGGTCGAAGAACGCATCCGGCAGATCCTGGCCCAAGCCGAACTGGCCGACAGCGTCGGACTCGACCACATCGGCGTCGGCGAACATCACACCCCCGACTTCGCGGTCGCCTCACCGGCCGTTCTCCTGGCCGCCATCGCCGCGCGTACCACACGGCTCCGCCTCACCACGGCCGTCAGCCTCCTGAGCGTCCACGACCCCGTCCGCCTCTTCCAGGACTTCGCCACCCTCGACCTGATCAGTGGCGGCCGGGCGGAACTCACCGTCGGGCGAAGCGCGTTCCCCGATCCCTTCGCCCTCTTCGGATACAGCCTCGACCACTATGACGAACTGTTCGCCGAGAAGCTCCAGCTCCTCCTGGAACTACGCCGAACCGAACACGTCACCTGGACCGGCCGCCACCGCCCGCCGATCCCGGGCATGGACATCCCCCCACGCCCCGTTCAGGACCCGCTCCCCGTATGGATCGGCGTGGGCGGCTCACCCGAAAGCGCCCGGCGCGCGGGACACCTCGGCCTCCCCATGACGGTCGGCTACCTCGGCGGGACACCACAACAACTCCGCGTCCTCGCCGACACCTACCACGCCGCGGGCCAAGCAGCCGGCCTGGCCGACCGCCTACGACTGGGCGTCGCCCTCCACTACTTCACCGCGCCAACCCATGCCGAAGCAGCGGCAACGTACCCGTACTACCACGACTTCCTCAGACCCAAGCGCCCTGGCAGCCCAGGATTCGTCGTCACCCCCGACGCCTTCCACCACGGCATGTCCCCCAACCAGGCACTCATGATCGGCACTCCGGACGCCGTCACAGAGAAACTCCTCAAGCTCCGCAACGCCGTGAATTTCGACCGCCTCCAAGTACTCGCCGACTGGGGCGGCCTCCCAACCAAAGCCGTATCCGAATCCATCAACGCCCTCGGCACCTACATCGCCCCGAAGTTACGCGCCTCAGCATGACCTCAAGAGGCACCACCCGAGGGTGGCCTGCGGGACTCGTCGGCGCGGTCGAGGAGGGCGCGGCGTTCGGAGTCGGATGGGGCGACGGCGGCGGCCTGGCGGAACAGGGCGGCGGCTCGGGTGGGGTCGCCGTGGCGGGCGGTGAGGTCGGCTTCCACGGCGATGGCGAGCGGGTAGCCGTCCAGCGCGCCGCCGGCGCGGGCCTGGGCGAGCAGGGCCAGCCCGGCGGCGGGGCCGTGCGCGTAGCCGTGCGCCACGGCTCGGTTCAGTTCGATCACCGGTGAGGGCTGGATCCGGGCGAGCCGGTCGTACAGCAGGGCGATCGCGGGCCAGTCGGTGGCGTCGGCGGTGGCGTGGCAGGCGGCGATCCTGGCCTGCAGCGCGTACGGGCCGTCCTCGCGTGCCGTGGCGAGGATCTCCACGGCCTCGGCGATGGCGGCGCGGTCCCAGCGGAGCCGGTCCTGCTTGTCGAGGGTGAGCAGGTTGCCGTGCTCGTCGCGGCGGGCGTCCCGCCGGGAGTGCTGGAACAGGAACAGCGCCAGCAGCGCGGACACCTCGCTCTGACCGGGCATGAGCTCCCGGAGCAGCCGGGCCAGGCGGATCGCCTCGTCGGCGAAGGCGGGCCGGCCGTCGGGATTGTAGCCGTGGGTGAACAGCAGGTACAGCACCGCCAGCACGCCGGGCAGTCGCTCGGCGAGCGCCGGGCCGGTCGGCACCCGGTACGGGATACCGGCATCCGCGATCTTCGTCTTGGCCCGGGTGAGGCGCCGGGTCATCGCCGACTCGCTGACCAGGAACGCCCGCGCGATGTCGGCCGTGGGCACCCCGCCGATCGTCCGCAACGTCAGCGCCACCCGCGCCTCAAGGGCGAGCGCCGGGTGGCAGCAGGTGAAGATGAGCCGCAGCCGGTCGTCCACCACATCCGCCTCTCCAGGGGCAGGTCCAAGATCGGCGAGGATCGCCAGTTCGGCCAGCTTGCGGCGTTCGACCGACGCGCGGCGCAGCACGTCGATCGCGCGGTTGCGCGCCACCGTCATCAGCCACCCGCCCGGATTGCCCGGCACGCCCTCCCCGGGCCACCGTTGCAGGGCGAGCGCCAGCGCCTCCTGGGCGCAGTCCTCGGCCAGCGTCCAGTCGCCGGTGACGCGAATCAGCGCGGCCACGATCCGCGCGTACGCGTCCTTGCCCGCGGCCACGACGGCCGCCGCGACCGCGGGCGAATCGCTCACGCCGACGGCCCTACAGGTCGACCAGCGGACGCAGCTCCAGCCGCCCGCCCCAGGCCATCGGGTGCGCGCGGGCCACCTCGATCGCCTCGTCCAGATCGGCGCACTCCAGCAGGTCGAACCCCACGATCACCTCCTTGGTCTCGGCGAACGGCCCATCCGAGACCAGCAACTCCCCGTTGCGGACCCGGACCGTCGTGGCCGCGGACACCGCCGCCAGCTTGCTGCCCTCCAGCCGACGGCCCCGCGCGTCGTTCTCCGACACCCACACCTCGATATCGGGCCATTCGGCCGTGCTGGTGTCGGGCTCGGTGTCGCTGCACACGAACATCATGTATTTCATCGTCGCTCCTCGGTTGTCGTGACCTCACCACCATGACGAACGGGCAACGCGTTTCCGGACACTCTCAGCCGAGGGCGTGGTCGAGGTTGAAGGCGGCGCTGATCAAGGCGAGGTGGGTGAGGGCCTGGGGGAAGTTGCCGAGTTGTTCGCCGGTGTGGCCTATTTGCTCGGCGTAGAGGCCGACGTGGTTGGCGTAGGTGAGCATTTTCTCGAAGGCCAGGCGGGCTTCGTCGAGGCGGCCGGCGCGGGCCAGGGTTTCGACGTACCAGAAGGAGCAGACGGAGAAGGTGCCCTCCTTGCCGGGGAGGCCGTCGGGGCTGGTTTCGGGGTCGTAGCGGTAGACCAGGGAGTCGGAGACGAGTTTGCCGGTGAGGGCGTCGAGGGTGGAGAGCCATTTCGGGTCGGTGGGGGAGACGAACTTGGCCAGCGGCATCATGAGGATCGCGGCGTCGGGGACGTTGTCGTCGAAGTGCTGGACGAAGGCGGCCAGCTTGTCGGACCAGCCGCGGTCCATGATCTGGCGGTAGATCGTGTCCCGGGTTCGCTGCCAGTAGGTGAGGTCGGCGGGTAGGCCGCGGTGGCTGGCCACGCGGATGGCGCGCTCGATGGCCACCCAGCACATCAGCCGGGAGTACACGAAGTTCTTGCGCCCGCCGCGGGTCTCCCAGATGCCCTCGTCGGGCTGGTCCCAGTTCTGGCAGACCCAGTTGACGATGGCGCACAGCTCGTCCCAGCGGTCGCTGGAGATCGGCTGGCCCCACTTGTTGTAGAGGTAGACCGAGTCGACGAGCGCCCCGTAGATGTCGAGCTGGAGCTGGCCGGCGGCGGCGTTGCCGATGCGTACGGGCGCGGAGCCGCGGTAGCCCTCCAGGTGGGTGAGTTCGCGTTCGGGGAGGTCGCGGCGGCCGTCGATGCCGTACATGATCTGGAGCGGGCCCTCGGCGCGGGCGCTGTCGAGGATGGCGTGGCGGGTCAGGAAGCCCATGAAGGCTTCCGCCTCCTCGGTGAAGCCAAGCCGCAGCAGGGCGTAGACGCAGAAGGCGGCGTCGCGGATCCACACGTAGCGGTAGTCCCAGTTGCGGGGGCCGCCGACCTGCTCGGGCAGGCTGGTGGTGGGGGCGGCGACGATGCCGCCGCTGGGCGCGTACGTGAGCAGTTTCAGGGTGAGCGCGGAGCGGTGCACGACCTCGCGCCAGCGGCCCCGGTAGCGGGAGGCCGACAGCCAGTTCCGCCAGTACCGCACGGTGGCGATGAACTCCTCCTGCGCCTCCCGCACCGGGCAGGTGCGCAGCGCGATGTCCTCGCCGGCCCGGTCGAACGCGAACACCGCCTGTTCACCCTCGCCGAGGACGAATCGCGCCCGCACGTCCCGCCCGTCGGATTCCAGCGGGACGGTGGCGGTCAGGCTGAGGGCCAGGGACGGCGACTCGAACGTCACGTGGTCCCCGGACACCTGTACGGTGTGCGGCTCCGTCGCGTAACCGAAGCGGGGCGCGATCGTGGCCCGGAACGGCAGGCTCCCGCGCACGCACGTCACCTGCCGGATCAGCCGATGGCGGCCGGAGCCGGGGGAGTCGTCGGCGATGGGCATGAAGTCCTGCACCTCGCCCACACCGTCCGCGGCGGCGAACCGCGTGATCAGGACATTCGTGTCGGGAAAGTAGAACTGCTTGGTCGCCGCCGGCGTGTCGGCGGCCAGCTCGAACGATCCGCCGAGGTCGGCGTCGAGCAGCGCGCCGAACACGCTGGGCGAGTCGAAGTCGGGGCAGCAGTACCAGTCGATCGTGCCGTTGGTGCCCACGAGGGCGACCGTCCGCAGGTTGCCGATCAGCCCGTGTTCCCCGATCGGCAGGTACTCGGTGGCGCTCACCTCTCCCAAGCTACGCATCCCGGACACGCCGCTGGACCTGCCGGGAGTCAAATGGCGGCAGATCTTCGCGACCGCCGAAGACCCGTCAGGGTTTCGCAACCCAAAGGCACCAGAACCCGCGTCCATATAGCTATCTTCAGTGATACAACGGACATATACCTTTCGCAGCTCTCGTGGAGGTGACTATGGGCCGGGTCGAGAAGATCGAGGCCATTCGTGCCCGCCGGGTGGAGAACGCGCAGAAGACCGAGGCGCTGGAGACCCATCTGGCCGATCTGGAGACCGGGCTGCTCAGCCTGGAGAAGGCCCGGGCCGACCTGCTCGCCAGGATCGGCTCCGAGCGCGGGGAACATCTCGCGGCCCTCGGGCCCGTGGTGCGCGAACTGATCGACAAGGTCGCTTTGGAACGTGCCGCGCTGAACCGGGCGCTGGCGCGGCTGCGGCGGATGACGATCAACATCGGGGTGGTGGGCCGGGCCCGGCAGGGCAAGAGCCGGTTCCTGCAGAGCCTGACAGGGCTCACGAACCGGGAGATCCCCGACGGTTCTGGTGGCTTCTGCACCGGGGTGCCCAGCACGATCCGCCACTTCGACGGGCACACCTACGCCGACGTCTACTATCACTCCGAGCGCTCGTTCGTGGACGAGGTCCTCGGGCCCTACTACGACAAGTACGGCCTGGGCGCCCGCCCGGTCACCGCCCGCGCCTTCGGCGTCGAGCCACTGCCCGCCCTGCCGGCCGATCGGGCGTCGACGGCGACGGCCGTCAGCGCGTACGGCCACTTACGCGACTACCACACCACGTTCTCCGCGTACGGCAACCTCATCGGCCACTCCTCCCCGGAACGGGTCGGCGACGACATGATCCGCGGGTTCGTCGCGCAGGACGACCTCGACGGCAAACCCCAGCACACCTTCCGGGCCGTACGGCACGTGGAGATCTCCACCAAGTTCAAGCAGAGCGACCTGACCGGGATCGCGGTCATCGACCTGCCCGGTCTCGGGGACACCAACCTCGGCGACTCCCGGGTGCTGCTCGCCGCGCTCAAGGACGACGTCGACCTGGTGCTGTTCGTCCGGCGGCCCAACCCCGAGGGCGACGACATCCACGAGTTCGACGTCGAGCTGTACGGCATCGCCCAGAGCGCCCTTCCCGAGATCGCGATGGAACGCCGCGCGTTCATGATCCTCAACCACCGGGAGAGCGTCGACCAGGACAATCTCGCCAGCGCGCAGGCGTTCCAGGCCGGGCTTGGAAAGTCGGTGATCCGGGTCGCGGGGTCGTACATCGCGGACTGCTCGAAGACCGACGAGGTGATCGCGGCGTTCGACCCGATCGTCGACTACCTGGTCGACAACCTCGAGTCGCTCGATGAGGCGATCATCACCGAGCGGGTGCGGCGGGTCGCCGAGATCGACCAGGAGGTACGGCTGCTGGCTGGCCAGTCCCCGGTCGTGCCGCAGTTCGCGCACCTGGGGGACGTGTCCGAGAACAAGTTCGACGACCTGTTCGACCAGACCTACGACAACCTGACCGGCGCCATCGTGCGGCTGGTCGACAAGTTCAGGGCCGACCGGGACGCCCCCGACTCCGCGTTGGCGAAAGCCGTCGCCGCCGTGATCAAAAGGGTCAAGGAGGGCGACGGAATACCGACGGTCGACGAGATCACCAGGCGGCGGAACCGGGGCGGCGCGTTCGCGGGCGCCTTCAGCGACCTGATGGAGGAGACCCGCGCGTATCTGTCCCGGCAGTTCCTGGAACTGGAAGACGCGCTCAACATGACCGTCGGGCACATGTGGGAGCAACTGGCCACCGTGCTGCGCGAGGACGGCGAGTTCCGCCACCTGAGCGAGAAGGAAGGCCGCGAATTCCTGCGGGACATGTCCGGGCTGATCGGCCTGGTCCGCTCCGACGGCAGCAGCGAGATCCGGTACGCCCTGGACGTCGTCGCCGACTTCGGCCTCTCCTACCGCGGCTTCTTCCAGCACCGTATCCGCCCCTGCCTGGACGGGATGAGCGCCGACCACGAGGGCACCTACACGCCCAGGGGCGCGCAGACCCCGCAGAGCATCAGGGAAAGCCTCCAGGTCGCCTACGACGAGGCGGTCTACCAGTGCGAGAACGCGCTGTCCGGCCTGGTCTCCGAACCCAACGGCGCGGTGTTCGCCATCGTCGAGGAGTTCTGCGACCGCGTGCTGCGCTCCCGCGGAGTGTCCCGCGAGTGGGAGCGCATCTACCGGCGCTATCGCTCCGAGATCTGGTCGGACGAGTTCGACGCGCTCGCCGCGGACACCGTTCGCCTGCAGCTGTGGAACGAGGCAATCGAGCGATTGAAGGCGATGCTGTGAGAAGGGGAGACGCGGTGAAGCAGGTCCTTGGCGCGCGCGGTGAGGCGGCCATCATCGATGTGACCATGCTGGGCGCGGTGGGCGTCGGCAAGACCACGTTGCTGGCCTCCATGTACGAGCAGTTCGGCAACGTCATCGGCACGGCCGACCTCGCGCTGGTGGCCGAGCGCGCCACCTCGGTCACGCTGCAGGGGTACATCAACGACCTGCACCGGGTCACCGACACCGTGCGCGCCAAGGACGGCCTGGCCGGCACCGGTGAGGTGCGCGAGTATCTCTTCCAGGTCGGCAGGAAGGGCCGCCCCCCGTTATTCGACCTGCGTTTCACCGATTACCCGGGGAAATACCTGATCAGCCCGGAGATCGACGGCAGCAACATGTTCGACCGGGCGATGAACCGGGCTGACGTCGTGGTCGTGGCGATCGACACCCCCGCGCTCATGGAGCGCGACGGCAGGTACCACAATTTCGTGAACGCTCCCGGCATCGTCATCGACACGATCATGCGCATGGTGTCGATCGACACGCCGCGGCTGATCCTGCTGGCGCCCTTGAAGTGCGAGAAGTGGATGGCCACTTCTGATGGGGCGAACGAGCTGGCCGATCGGGTGCATCGCGCGTACCGGCCGTTGCTCAGCCAGCTCGGGGGCGGGGCCGTGCGGGCCCGCACGGCCTGCGTGCTGACGCCGGTCCAGACGGTCGGCTCGGTCATCTTCACCCGGCTGGAGGAGGAGCAGACCGGCCATCCGATCTTCCACTTCCGGCTCAAGAAGGCCGGTCTGAAGTACGCCCCCATGGACACCGACCAGCTGCTGCGCTACGCGTTGCGTTTCATCATCAACAAGTACAGGACCAACGACCGGGGCCTGGTCAAGACGTTGTGGGAGAGCATCATCGGCACCGACCTCGCCCTGGCGAACGCGGTCTACGAGGTGGCCAAGGACTGCAGGACCTCGGGCGGCTTCGCCATCGTGCAGGATCACCCGCTGCTCATCAGTGAGCGGGCGTCATGAGCCTGTCCTGGTTCGTGAAGTCGCGGGGCAGGCGGGCCACCGACGACTACGACTGGAAGCCGATGGGGGACGCGCGGCTCTCGCCCGCGGACATCTTCGAGGAGGGCTTCGACGGCATCCGGTTGCAGCGGCTGGTCAACGACGAGAAGCCGGGCCTGCTCCTGATGAACAAGGGCGGGCGGAACATCCTGGTGGTGACCGGGTTGATCCCGCCGGGCAATCCCACCGAGTTCGCCGGCCGGCAGATCCGGGCGATGCTGCTCGGGGTGGGCGGCCCTGACGATCTGACGGCGTTGGTGGCCGTGGCCGCGCGTGCGCTGCGGGGGACGCTTGAAGCCGATCTTCCGGTCGCCTATCCGCCGATCAGCGCCGGTGGTTTCACCGTCGATTCCGCCGCCTGGGAGGCGTACGTCAGGGACGCGGCCAAGCGGCTGACCGGTGGGACGGTGACCGCGGACGCGCAGCGGCTCGATCCCGACCAGATGGAGTTCCGCCGGAAGGTCGCCGACGATCTGATCGGATCGCATGCGGAGAACGCGATCGCCCGGATGCGCGATCGCATCATCGTGCTCCGGACGACACTGCTCGACAGCACGCAGATCTTTCACCTGAAGGTGTGGCGCTGCCTGTCGGACGCCATCGAAAGAACGCAAGTTCCGAAGGCGTCCTCGGACGCCTCCTTCACCGATGTCCTGCAGAAGAGCGTGGCCGGCGCGGCCCGCCACTTCAACGACCTGCGACGCACCTTCCTCATCGTCGGCGTCTCCCTCGTGGTGGGCGCCGCCGTCCCCTATACCCTCCAGGCGTCGGAGCCCGAACCCAGCCCCACGCCCAAGCCACAACCAGAAAGCTCAGCGCCGGAGAGTTTCCGCGCCTTTGTCGAGACTTCGAATCCCAAAAGCGTGAAACCCGGCAGGATCGCCACAAGCACGTGGCTGGTCATCAACGCGGATGCGGCCAAATGGCTTGACGTCGAACTCGTGGAGGGGACCCAGGGCGGTGACGAATGCGCATGGCGGCTTCCTCAGGCCATGTCCGCTCACATCCGCCCCGGCGGAACCCATCTTTTCACGATCGGTGTGTCGGGCACCGTCAACAAGATGTGCACGCGTGCGTGGAATGTTGTGGAAAAAGACAAGGGTGCCCTGAAAGGACTCCAGAAATCGGGTGCCGAGGTGAATCAGATAAATATTAATGTGCGCGTTGCAGACTAAGGCTTTCTGGCCACGGCGCCTTCCACGATGAGGCGGCTGCGGATGGAGTCCATGGCCGGGCGCCAGCGCTGGACGGGGACGAGGCCGGGCTCCTCGATCTCCATGCCCTCGAAGAAGTCGAGCATCTCCTCGTGGGAGCGGAAGGTGGACTGCGCGGGGCTGCCGGCCGTGGACGCCTTGAGCTGCGTGAGCACCTCCGGCTCGCTCTCCGAGCTGCTGTGCGAGATGACCACGTAGCTGCCGGAGGCCACCTTGTCGCGGAACGCGGTGACGATCCGGTACGCCCCCTCCTCGTCGGAGACGAAGTGCAGGACGGTGACCATAAGCACCCCCACCGGCCGGTCGAAGTC
Organism: Acrocarpospora macrocephala; assembly: GCF_009687865.1. Taxonomy (GTDB): domain Bacteria; phylum Actinomycetota; class Actinomycetes; order Streptosporangiales; family Streptosporangiaceae; genus Acrocarpospora; species Acrocarpospora macrocephala. Next base: position 60,248 of record NZ_BLAE01000033.1, on the reverse strand, counting down.
GATGAGCGCCTTCACGTCCGGGTGCCCGATGATGTCCTCGGGCCGGCGGATGTCGGCCTCCAGGGTGATCACGCCGTCGTCGGTGGCGAGCAGGGCGTCGTTGTGCACCTTGACCAGGGGGTCGTTGTCCACGTACACGACGGTGGCCTCGGGGTGGATCTCCCTGGCGACCTCGTGCACGCTCGGGGAGGTGGGGATCCCGGTGCCGAGGTCGATGAACTGGGTGACGCCCTGCTCGGCGAGGAATTTGACGGCCCGGGTGAGGAAGGCCCGGTTCGCCCGCACGACCGCCCGGGTGTCCGGGGCGACCGACAGCAGCCGTTCCGCGATGGCGCGGTCCACGGCGTAGTTGTCCTTACCTCCGAGGAGGTAGTCGTAGACCCTGGCCGAGCTCGGCACCTTGGAGTTGATGCCGTCGGGAACGCGCGTGAGCTCGTCCATGATCGTCTCCTCGTTCCAAAAAGAAGTTACAGCGGTGATCATAGGCCCCCGCCGCGCTCTTACAGTCCCTTCAGTACTGGGGCGGCACGGTTTCCGGATGATGATCCTGCAGTCGGACACCGGGCTGCTCGAAGCGGCGGCCGGTGCCGTCGTGGCGCAGGCTCGCGCACATTAGCCCTCCACAGGGGTGTCATTCCAGGACGGCGGTCATCAGGACGTGGATGATCATGCCCATGCCGAGGGGCATGATGTGTGTGTTGCGGGCCGGGCGGTCGTCGTCATGGGGAAACATCTTGATCCACTCGGCGTGTACGAGGGGTCGATGGGCGTCATCGGTGAGGTTGAAGATGACCATGGCGATGTCGTCTGTGGTGCCGCCGGCGTTCTCCACGATGGTGCGCATGTGCTGGAAGACGAGTTCCACCTGACGGGCGGGGTCCTCGGGCACTTGCCCGGATTCGGGGTCCATGCCGTGGACGCCGCTGGAATAGACCATGTTTCCGATGCGGATGCCCATCGGGATGGGGGCGGTGCCGTGGCGTACGCCGGGCACGTCGATGACCTGGCGGCGTTTGGCCATCTCAGACCACCACCATTTCGCGGTGGTAACGGTTGAGGCTGTGGGCGCCGGTGGGGGTGCAGACGAAGAGGTCTTCGACGCGGGCGCCGACGTGGCCGGGCCAGAAGATCGACGGCTCGATGGTGAAGGTCATGCCTTCTTCCAGCACCGTGTGGTCCTCCTCGGAGATGAAGGGGCGCTCGTGGGTGTCCAGGCCGATGCAGTGGCCGGTGCGGTGGCGGAACCGGTCGCCGTAACCGGCGTCGACGATCACTTGGCGGGTGGCCCGGTGCACGTCGGCGGCGGTGGCGCCGGGTAGGGCCGCGGCCATGCCGGCGGCCTGGGCGGCGATGACGATGTCGTAGACCCGGCGGTACTCTTCGCCGGGCTCGCCGAGGTGCACCGTACGGCCGAAGTCGGAGCAGTAGCCGTCCACGACCGTACCGAAGTCGAAGGAGACTCCGAGGCCGGGCACGAGGGCGTTGGCGCTGACGCGGGTGGAGGCGTCGCGGCCGTCGCCGGGGCCCATCGCGAAGACGCCGGTGTCGAAGGAGGACGTGCGCCCACCATGTTTGCGCATCAGGTAGTCGATTTCGGCGGCGATCTCCAGTTCGGTCACGCCCACCGCGACCCGGGGCGTGATCTCGGCCATCACCGTGTCGCAGATGAGGCTCGCGCGCTCCAGGGCGTGCAGTTCCTCCGCGGACTTCACCCGGCGCAGCGGGTTGAGCACGGTGTCGAGATCGACCAGGCGTACTTCCGGAAGGGTTTCCAGGATGCGTACGGCGGTCGCGCCGAAGGTCCGCGCGGACACGGCGACAGTGCGGGGCGGGCCGTGCTTGCGCAGGAGCCCGGCGAACACCGTCGCCGCGTCGTCTGTGTTGGCGACCGCGACGACCTCGCCGTCGATGCCGCCGGGCAGGTTGAAGGCGGCGTAACCCTGAGGGATCACGTAGACGGGTTCGGCGCCGGGGCGGAAGAGCGCGCCCGCGACCCACTGGTTGGCGTACTCGTTGTTGCCGAACGAGGCCATGCGACGGGGGAACCCGGTCAGGTACTCCAGGTCTCCCGATGGTGGGCAGAAGGCGAGGTCGATGCCTGCCGCCGTGAGGGCCTCGGAGAAGCGGGCGCGACGCCCCGGGTGGTCCATCGGCACGGTCACAGCGCCGCCTTCCAGCGGCTGAACACCGTGCGCGCGTTGCCGTGGAAGACCGCTTCGCGCTGTTCGGCGGTGAGCCAGCCGATGCCTTCGACCACCGGTTTGAGGTCGTCGAGCGTGCGGCCGACCTCCGGGTCGTAGCCGGAGCCGATCCCTGGCGCCTCGGTGGCGAACAGGCAGCGGTCCGGGCCGGCTACCTTGAGCAGCAGTTCCAGCGCCTCGGGGCTGTACAGGACGGTGTCGAAGTAGAGGCGGCGCAGGCTGTCGTCGAAGCGCTCGGCGTTCTTCTGCAGCCGCTGGGCACGCCAGCGGCCGATCTGGTATGGGATGGAGCCGCCACCGTGCGCCACGATCAGCTTCAGGCCGGGGAAGTCCGTGAAGACCCGCGACTCCACGAGGGAGAGGATCGCGATGCTCTCCTCGGTGATGAAGTGGTTGGAGTACGACTCCCGGGGGTTGGCGCAGGCCGCGGTGTGGATTAGCGCGGGAACGTCCAGCTCCACCATCTTCTCGTAGAGCGGATACCACCACTCGTCGCCCAGGGGCGGGCTCGCGTAGTCGCCCTCGCCCGGGTCCGGGTTGAGCACGCAGCCGACGAAGCCCAGTTCGGTGACGCAGCGCTCCAGTTCGGCGACGGCGCAGGCCGGGCTCACCCCGGCGGACTGCGGCAGACCGGCCACGCCCACGAAGACGTCCGGGTAGGCCGTCACCTGCTTGTGGATCATGTCGTTGACGTGTTCGGTGTACCAGTGCACGATCCGCTCGGGTTTCTGCGAGTGCATCATCGCGAACGGCCGGGGGGAGATGAACTGGGTGTCCACGCTGAGCTTGCGCAGCAGTTCGACATGGGGCTTGGCCGCGTCGACGACCTCCTCGTCGGAGCAGGCGGGGCGGCCCTTGCCGTGGAAGCCCTTGCTCGCGATCAGCTGCGCCTGGTAGGCGTACAGTGCCAGCGGGGCGCTGATGTGCCCGTGCACGTCAATGATCTGCATAGCTTCGACCGTAGGTACCGGCCGGCGGAGGGGTCCAACGCAGAGTGCCGATGCGAACCATCGGGACCGCCGATGGTATGGCGTACGCTGCGTGAATGGCTGCGGAGCTCAGGCATTACCGGTACTTCGTGGAAATCGCCCAGCGGGGTAGTTTCACGGCGGCCTCAGCCGCGCTGCATGTGACCCAGTCGGCGCTGAGCGAGCAGATTCTCCTGCTGGAGCGGCATCTGGGCTGCAGGCTCTTCGACCGGGGACGGCACGGGGCGCGGCTGACGGCGCACGGCGAGGCCCTGTTCGACCAGGCGATGCTGCTGCTCAGCGTCGCCAACGAGCTGGAGCAGTCGGCCAAGTCCCGGCAGCGGCACCGCGGCCAGCCGCTGCGGCTTGGAGTCACCATGGGACCGCTGCTCGTCTGGCTGCCGGAGGTGCTGGCGAACCTGAGCCGGTCACACGAGAAGCTCGACATCCGCATCGAGGACATCATCACCGCCGAGATCTTCCTGAAGGTCAGTATCGGGCAGTTGGACCTGGGTATCGCGAGCCTCGGCGACGACGGGCTGTCCGTGTCGCCGGGTGTCGGCATGGAGGTGCACTCCCTGTTCGAGGATGACTGGGTGATCATGGTGCCGGACGGGCACCCGTTCATCGCCGACGGCTCGGTGCCCCTGGCGGCCCTGCGCGACGAGCAGCTGGTGCTCTTCCCCAAGCAGTACACGCTGCGCACCGTGCTGGACGAGTTCTTCGCGAAGGCGGGGGTGTCGGTCTCCCCGGTGATCGAGACCGGCTGGATGGAGATGGCGATCCGGTTCGTCGAGGTCGGCATGGGGGTGACCGTGGTGCCCCGGGCGGTGACGCTGCTGCCGAGCAGCAATGTGCACGTGGTGGAGATCGACGAAGCGTACAAGCCGCGCCGGGTGCTGACCGCCCTCTACCGTTCGGACACGCCACGGCGTAAGACGATCGAGAAGCTGCTCCGGCTGGCCCGGGAGCATCTGCCCGAGCCGGGCAGCTGGCCGCCCCGGATGGACGCCGACGCCGCGGCGCTGGTCGCGCCGAAGACGGCGATCACGATGGAGAATTCGGCACAGCTCAGGGATCACCACTGACGTGGATCACCTGGCCCGTCACATAGCCCGCGTCGGCGCCGGCCAGGAACGCGACCACGGCCGCGACGTCTTCCGGTGTGCCGATCCGGCGCAGCGCGATGCCCGCGGCCGCCTGCGCGGCGTGCTCCTCCCAGGTGCGCCCACGGCGCTCGGCCCCCTCGCGGGTCATCCTGGTCGCGATGAAGCCGGGCGCCACCGCGTTGACCGTCACGCCGTGCGGGCCGAGCTCCAGGGCCAGTGATCGAGCCATTCCGGCGATTCCGGCCTTGGCCGTGCCGTAGTTGACGTGACCGGCTATGCCGCGTGCCGCGATCGAGGAGATGAGCACGATCCGGCCGTACCCTTGGGCGGTCATGGCCGGGGTGACGGCCCGCACGGCGGTGAACGCCCCCGTGAGGTGGCTGGTCAGCACCTCGGTCCAGTTCTGGTCGGTCATCTCGGTGACGGGCGCGCCACGCATGACGCCCGCGCACGGCACGAGGACGTCGATCCGCCCGTGCCTGGCCAGCACGCGCCGGACCACGTCCTCCACCTCGGCCCGGTCGCCCGCGTCCGCCGCGTACGCGCCGGCCCCGGGCAGCGTCCGCGCGACCTGTGCGGCGGGCTCGGGGTCCAGGTCGAGTACGGCCACGGCCGCGCCCTCCTCGGCCAGCCGTCGGCACACCGCCGCGCCGATTCCCCGGCCGCCGCCGGTCACCACGGCCACGCGGCCTTCCAGCCCTCTCACCGGAGCACCCGCCCGCCGTCGACCACCAGCACGTGGCCGGTGATCCAGGCCGCCGCGGTGGAGCAGAGGAAGAGGATGGGGGCCACGATGTCCTCGACCGTGCCGAGCCGTCCGAGCGGGATGTTCCGGGCGACGGCACCGGCGGGCGGGCCGTACAGCGCGGTGGGCACCGGTCCCGGGGCGACGGCGTTGACGCGCACGCCGTGCGGGCCGAGTTCGGCGGCGGCGGAGCGCGTCAGCTGGGACACCCCGCCCTTGCTCGCGTCGTAGGCGATCTCGGGTGTGGGCGAGGCGATGATGGACACGATCGAGGACACGTTCACGACGGAGCCCCGCCGCCGGGCCGTCATCGTGCGGGCGGCCTCGCGCAGGCACAGGAAGCTGCCCTTGAGGTTCACGGCGAGCACCCGGTCCCAGTCGTCGTCGGTGTGCTCCAGCAGTGGCCTGGTCACCGCGATTCCCGCCGCGTTGACCAGCAGGTCCGCCCCGCCCAGGCTGTCGGCCGCGGCGAAGACCCGCCGGACGTCGCCGGGGCTGGTCACATCGGCCGTCACGGTCCGGATGCCGGGCGCCTCAGGCAGACCGGCCGGGTCGAGGTCGGCCGCGACAACCTGGGCGCCGCGTGCGGCCAGGGCGGTCACCACACCGTGGCCGATGCCGCTGCCCGCCCCGGTGACCACCGCGACCGCCCCGTGGAACTCCTGCACGATCATTGGGGATCCAATCCGAAGAGCCGGGCCGCGTTGCGATACAGCACGTTCTCCACGACTTCGTCCGGCAGCCCGAACGACAGGTAGCGGTCCACTGTGGCCTGCACCGGGCAGAACGGGTAGCCGGTGGCGAACAGGAAGCGGTCCGCGAGGTACGTGCGCATCGCCAGCACGTAGTCGTGCTCGCCGGGCAGGCCGGGAAAGTACACGTCCGGCAGCAGCCACACGTTGGGGCGGCGGAAGGCCACACCCAGCGCCGCCTGCGCCAGCGGCCATCCACCGTGGACGTTCACCAGCGGCAGCTCGGGGAAACGGATCGCCACCTGCTCGAAGCGCAGCGGGTCGCTGAACGACAGGTCGGGCCCGGTCTCCCCGCCGCCCATCAGGAGCGCCGGCAGGCCGAGAGCCTGGCACGCCTCGTACACCGGGTTGATCCTGGGATCGTCAACGTAGGCTGGTTCGTCGGCGATGCCTGGTTCTATGACGATCGCGCGGGTGCCACGCTCGTGGAGCCTGGCCACCGACTCGGCGGCGGCGTCGGCGAAGGGGTCCACCGCCGCGTACGGGAAGAAGAACTCCGGCCGTTCCGCGCAGGCGGCGAGAACCGGCTCGTTGCCCTGCCCGCCCCACCACCGGTTTGGCGCCCGCGCGGGTATACCGGCGCGCACGATGCCCGCCTTGTCGCATTCGGTGAGGTAGCCGTCGAGGTCGGGGCGTTCCATGCTGGGCGTCGGCCGCCAGCCCCTGGCCCGCACGTTGCGCAGGGTGCGCTCCAGGTTGACGTACGTGCGATCGGGGAGAAACGCCGCTATCGGCGGCCGGCTGCGCGCATCGATGATCCGCATGTCGCTCACGTTCAGGTCCTTCCTCGGTTGAGCATGCTCAGCGCACTCGGACGGCCACGACGGCGGGGACCCCTTCGCGGGTCCGCGCGAGCCCTTCGCGGAGCGCCTGCGCCACCTGGTCGGCGTCGTCGATGTACCGCCCCCAGCCGCCGGCCGCGGCGGCCTCGGCGGCGTAGTCGGGCGGCGGGTCGAAGACGCCTCCAGGGAATCCGGCAGCCTCGGCGTACCCGCCTGGATAGAAGTGGCCGGCCTGGACGGTGCCGGTGCTGTAGCGGCCGTTGACGAACACCACCGCCAGGTACGGGGCGCCCGCGTGGCGGGCGGTCCAGAGTGCGGCGCCGGGCGACCCGAACCAGTAGAAGCCGTCGCCGGAAGCGAGCACGATGTCCCGTTCCGGGGCCGCGAGCTTGGCGCCCAGTGCCGCGCCTGACCCCCATCCGCCCGCGCTGCCGCTCTGCGCGAAGAACGACCCCGGCCTGCCGCCGCGGTGGTGAGCTCGTACGTGCGGGGCGTTGGAGACGGCCTCGTCGAGCAGGATGGCGTCGTCGCCGAGGAGCAGGCCCAGCTCGTAGGCGACCCGGCGGGGGTCGACCGGGCTTCCCGGTGCCGCGATGGCCTCCGCGTCCTGTCGCGTGTCGAGCGCGGCGCGGCGGCGTCGGCCCTCGGCCAGCCGGGCCTGCGCGCGGCGGCGGGTGACCGGTGTGTGCGCGTCGCGGAGCGCGGCGACCAGCGCGGCGAGCCCGTTCCCGGTGGTGCACGGGATGCGCAGATCGGCGGGATGCTCGACGATCGGCACGTCGGCGACGAGCACATCCCGGCCCAGCCAGGCGACCGTGGCGTCCTCGGGAGGCGCGTCCGGGCCGCCGTCGGGCACCCACGGAATATGGCGGTCGACGACCAGGACCAGGTCCGCCGCGCCGAGCGCCGGTCCGGTGGCCAGCATCGGGTGGCGTGAGGAGATGTTGAGGCGCTCGCGCCAGCCGCTTTCGGTGACCCAGGCGCCCGCCAGCTCGACCAGTTCGGTGAGCAACGGCACGGTCCGCGGGTCCCGCCCGCTGGCGCCGGTGACGATCATCGGGCAGTCGGCATCGGCGATCAGGCGGGCGAGCCGGGAGATGGCCTCCGGATCCGGGTGTGTGGGCGCGGGCAGGCCGAGCCGTCCGGTGTCAGGGTAGGGGAGATCGGGCGCCTGCCCCATCACCACGTCGCGGGGCAGGGTCACCATGGCGGCTCCGCTGGGTTCGCTGCGCGCGATCTGCAGCGCCCGGCTGACCACCAGCCCGGGATTGTCGAAGGAGGACAGCCGCCAGTCCCATTTCAGGTACGGCCGGAACAGCGTCCGCTGGTCGACCGGCTCCTGCAGCCAGTACACCGGATGATCGCGCCCGCCGCGCCGGACACCCGGTTCCGAGGTGGGCGGCGAACCCGCGAGGATCAGCACGGGTTCGCCGCAGCGGCGCAGCGTATGCCAGGCGGCCCCCATGTTGAGGGTGCCCACGTCCACGTGCGCGGCGACCGCGGCCACCCCGCCGCCGGCCATCGCGAACCCCATGGCCGCGTTGAGACCCACGGTTTCGTGCAGCACGGGGACCAGGCGCGGCGCGGGCAGGCCGTGCGCCTCGCGCCGGGCGATCTCCTCCTGGAACACCATCACGTCGGAGCCCGAGGCGAAGAACAGCACCCGGACCCCACCGGCGACCATCGCGTCGACGAGCGGTTCCGCGACCTCTGCCATCATCACCCCTGCACCGGCTCGACCAGGGCGGGCACGTCGGTGCGCCAGCAGGCGGCGGAGTGCGCGGAGCCGACCTCGCTCAGGACGGGGTCGTCGGAACGGCAGCGGTCGGTGGCCAGGACGCAGCGGGGCGCGAACCGGCAACCGGCCGTGGGCAGGGCCTCCCGGCGTGCCGACGGCGGGCGGACCGGCTGCCGCTCCGGGTCGGGCGGCAGCGAGGAGCCGATCAGGAGCCGGGTGTACGGATGCCGTGGCGCCTCGCACACCGCCTCCGTGGGGCCCTGCTCGACGACGGCGCCCGCGTACATCACCACCATGCTGTCGGCCAGGTGGCGCACCACGGGCAGCGCGTGGCTGATGAACAACATCGCGGTCGAGAGCCGCTGCTGGATCTCCAGGAACAGGTTCATGATCTGCGCCTGCACCGAGACGTCCAGCGCGGAGACGGCCTCGTCGCAGACGAGCAGCGACGGCTCCAGGGCGAGCGCCCGCGCGATGTTGGCGCGCTGCGCCTGACCGCCGGAAATCTGGTGCGGGTAACGGTCGGCCAGCGACGGGTCCAGGTGGACCGCGCCGAGCAGTTCGGCGACCCGGGAGCGGAGCGCGGCCCCGCGTGCGGCCCGGTGGATCACCAACGGCTCGGCGATCGACCAGCCGACGGTCTTCCTGCTGTCCATCGCCTGCACCGGATCCTGGAAGACCGCCTGCACCGCCGAACGGTACGCCCGGCCCGATCCGGCCAGTAACTCGGCGAGCGGCCGACCCTGGTAAAGGATCTCACCGGCGTCCGGGCGTTCCAGTCCCAGGACGAGGTTGGCCACGGTGGACTTGCCGGAGCCGGATTCCCCCACCAGGCCGACGATCTCTCCCGGCTGGATGGTCAGCGACACGTCCCGGACCGCCGCCACGGCGCGGGGGCCGACGGTGAAGGTCTTTCGGAGGTTCCGCAGCTCCAGCAGCGGGGTCACCATCGCCATATCGGTTCCCTTCGTACATCCTCGGCGAAGTGACACGCCACATCCGTCCCGTTCAGGTGCCGCGGGGACGGTGCCGAGGTCCGGCACAGGTCCTCGGCGCGCGGGCACCGGGACGCGAAAACGCAGCCGCCGCGGGTGGCGGTCCCCTGGGGCATCGCCGGAAGCGGTGTCTTCCGCGGCCCCTCCAGCCGGGGCACGGCCGCCAGCAGCCCTTGCGTGTATGGATGCCCGGCGTGCCGGTAGAGCGCCGCCGTCGGGCCGGACTCGACCACCTGCCCGCGGTAGAGCACGAGCGTGTGCTGGGCGACCCGGGCGACCACGCCGAGATCGTGGCTGATCAGCATCAGCGCGAGGTTCTGCTCCTTGCGGAGCTCGTCGAGGATCTCCAGGATCTCCGCCTGCACCGTGGCGTCCAGTGCGCTGGTCGGCTCGTCCGCCACGAGCAGGCTGGGCTCGGTTACCAGCGCTCCGGCGATCATCGCGCGCTGGAGCATGCCACCGCTGAACCGATGCGGGTAGTCGCCGAGGCGCCGCTCCGGGTCGTCGATGCCGACCCGCTTGAGCAGCTCCAGCAGCCGCTCCCTGCGGTCCGGCCACAGGCCCGCCGCGCGGAGCCCGTCGACGAGCTGCGCGCCGATGGTCCTGGACGGGTTCCACGACCCGAACGGGGACTGGAAGATCATAGCGATGCGGCGGGCCCGCAACCGGCGCAGTGCCTCTCGGCGCAGGCCGAGCAGGTCCCGGCCCTCGAAGGTGAGCGCGTCCGCGCGGATCGACACGGCCGGGTTCAGCAGGCGGCTCAGCGCGAGCGCCACCGTGGACTTCCCGCTGCCCGACTCGCCGACCACGGCGATCGTCGCGCCCGGCTCCAGATCGAAGCCGACACCGTCCACGGCGGGCTGGTCGGCGTTGGGGTAGCACACGGTCAGGCCGCGTACGGACAGGATCGGGCTCATCGCAGACCTCCGCGCCGGCGCAGCCTGTCCCCCAGGGACATGAAGTTGAGCGTGACCAGGAACACGACACAGCCGGGCAGGACCGCGGCCCACCAGGCGGTGAGCGCGTACTGTTTGGCGTCGGCGATGAGCAGGCCCCACTCCGGAGTGGGCGGCTGGGCGCCCAGCCCGAGGAAGGACAAGCCGGTGAGGGCGATCAGCGCCTGCCCCAGGTCGAGGGTGTAGCGGACGAGCACCTGGTCGTAGGTGTGCGGCACCACGTGCCAGCGCAGGATCTGCGGGCCGGAGGCGCCCAGCGTGCGGGCGGCCCGCACGTGGTAGTCCTTGATCAGGGACAGCACCTGGCCGCGCACCATCCGCGCGTAGCTGGGCCACCAGAGCGAGACGAGCGCGATCAGCGCCGAGGTGAGCCCTCGGCCCAGTGACGCGGAGATGGCCATCGCGAAGACGAGGTACGGGAACGCGAGGAACACGTCCACGATCCGCATCAGCACCCGGTCGATCGCGCCGCCGAACCACGCGGCCGCCGCGCCGTACACGGTCCCGAAGAGCGCGGCCGCGGTGACCACGACCAGGCTGGTGCCGATCGAGTAGCGGGCGCCGTGAATGACCCGGCTGAAGATGTCCCGGCCGGCGTCGTCGGTGCCGAACAGGTGTGCCGCGGTCGGCGGCTGGAATCGTTGTGAGACGTCCAGGTGGTAGGGGTCGGACGGGGCCAGCCAGCCCGGCGCGAGGAGCAGGGCGGCTATCGTGAGCACGGTGGCCGCGGCCCAGATCTGCGACCAGGTCGGACGGCGCGGCGCACGTGACCGGCGCGCGGCCGCGCCCGGCGCGGCGGCGGGCGGCGGCCCTCCTCCCGGGCTCCCGGCGTGGGCCTGCGATGCGGTCATCGGGCCTCCTTCAGCCGCGGGTCGAGCATCGGATAGATCATTCCGACGAGCGCGTTGACCGTCACGAAGACCACCGTGGACAGCAGCGTGATCGCCATGATCGCGTTGTAGTCGAAGGCGCTGAACGCCTGGTAGGCGTACAGGCCGAACCCCGGCCAGGAGAAGATCACCTCGACGATCACCACGCCGCCCAGGCTCCAGCCGAGCTGTAGCCCCAGCATGGTCACGACGGGGTTGAGCGAGTTGCGCAGCGCGTCGACGAACACGATCCGCCGCTCCTTGACGCCGCGGGCCCTGGCCGTCCGCACGTACGGCCGCTTGAGCTGTTCCTCCAGCGAGGAGCGCATCAGCGTCATCGTCACCGCCAGATGGGTGACCACCAGCGTGACGACCGGCAGCGCGAGTGTGCGCAGCGCCTCCCCGATGAGCGGGAGTTGCCCGGTCAGCGCGGTGTCCACCAGCCCCATACCGGTCACTTTCGGCACGCCGGTGCCCTCGAAGTCGAAGTTGCCCGCCACCGGGAACCACTGCAGCTTGCCGGCGAAGACCACCTGCAGCACCAGCCCCACCCAGAACACCGGCACGGCCACGCCGATCACCGCGCCGAAGCGCAGGAGCAGCGTGTGCGGCCCGCGTGGCCAGTAGGCCCAGGCGATGCCGGCCAGGATGCCGATCACGGCGTAGATCAGGTACGACGCGAGGATCAGCTCCAGCGACGCGGGCAGCGCGGTGAGCAGGTCGTCGATGACCGGCTGGCGGGTCTGCAGCGACCGTCCGAGGTCACCGGTGATGAGATCGCCCAGGTATCTCCCGTACTGCGCGGCCAGCGGCTGGTCCAGCCCCATCTCGGCCCGGACCTCGGCCACCTGTTCGGGACCCGCGTCCAGCCCGGCCGCCAGCCGGGCGGGGTCGGCGGGCACGATCCGGCTGAGGACGAAGGTGACGGACACCGCGACCCACACCACCAGCAGGATCCACATGAGGCTGGCGAGCAGCCTGAGCAGCCGCGATCCGGCCCGCAACCGCATGGTTCGTTCTCTGTTGTCCGTCACCTCCGCCCTCCGATCAGCTTTCCCTGGCGTAGAAGAAGCGCACCATCACCACGAAGTCGATCGGCTCGTAGCTGACCTCCCACTTCTTGGCGACGGGCTGGTAGATGTTGGACGAGGGCAACCAGATCGCCACCTGGTCATCGATGATCGACTGCTGCGCCTCGCGGAGCTCGTTCAGCCGCTGGGTCTCGTCCAGGATGCCGCTGATCTGCCCCAGCCGTTCGTCCAGGCCGCTGTTGGAGTAGTAGGCCCAGTTCATCCCGCCCTTGTCGGCACGCGCCGCGGTGGTGTAGTTGCGCAGGATCGAGGTCGGGTCGGGCGTGACCATGTTCAGCACCAGGAAGGACAGGTCGTGAGCCGTCTTCGGGTCGCCCTGCATGGAGACCATCTGCGGCCAGCCCACCAGGGTCTGCTTCACCTTGATCCCGAGCGGCTTGAGGTTCTGCTCCAGCAGGGTGCCGAAGAACTCCTCCCAGGCCAGGCCCTTGAGCCCGAGGTAGCTGAGCGTGAACCCGCCATCGGGGTAGCCCGCGTCGGCGAGCAGCCGCTTGGCCTCGTCGAGGTTCTGGGCGAAGGCGGGGAACGGCGGCTCGAACTCCACCGCGCCGGGCGGCAGCGGGCCACGCGCCTCCTGCGCGCGCCCCTTGAAGTACTCCAGGTACGCCTTGTAGTCCACCGCCAGCGCGATGGCCTTGCGTACGCGCACGTCGCTGACCGGGCCCTTGGCCTTCAGGTTGAAGAAGACCGTGTTCACGCCGAGCTTGGGCTGCTGGACCGCCTTGACGTCGGCGCAGGCCGCCGCCTGGTCGGTCTGGTCGGTGCCGATGCCGCCGATCATGTCCACCTGGCCCTGGCACATGAGCTGCACGGCGGTGGTGACGTCCGGGTCGGTGCGCAGGGTGACCTTCGTGGGCGTGCCGTCCTCGAACTTCTGCCAGTAGCCTTCGAACGCGTTGAGGGTGATGGCCTTGCCGCGCTCCCAGGTGCCCAGCGTGTACGGCCCGCTGCCCGCCTCGTTGCCGGTGAACCACTCCTTGGCCCACGGGTCGTCGGCGGTCTTGTGCTCGTCGATCGCCTTCTTGGAGACGATCGGCAGCTTGGGCAGCATGCCGGGGAAGAACGCGTCCGCGTTCTTGAGCTTGAAGACCACGGTGTCGGCCGTGGGCGTCTCCACCGTGTCGAGGTTGCCGAACAGGGTGGCCGGGCCCTGGTTGATCTCGCGGAGGCGGTCCACGCTGGCCTTGACGACCGCGGAGTCCAGGGTGGAGCCGTCGTGGAACTGCACGCCGGAGCGGAGGGTGATCGTGTGGGTCTTGGCGTCCGCCGCCGACTCCCACTTGGTGGCCAGCGCGGGGCGTATCTCTGTCCCGCCCGGCTTGTATTCGAGCAGGCTGTCGTAGGCCTGCCGGACGAACAGGACCGACTCGGAGGCGAAGGCCAGGTGGGGGTCGAGGGACTTGGTCTCGGCGATGTTGGAGAAGACCGCTGACACGGTGCGGCTTTCCCGGACAGTGGGGGGCGTGACCTGGGTGCATCCAACCAGGGCGAACACGGCGGCCACTGCGGTGATCAAAGTGCGATTCCGCATGACATTAACTCCTGTACGGGTCCGGGGCGGCGAAGCGTAGTATGCCCCACATATCTGGCATTTCGTAGGAATCGTGGACATATCCGTCGGCATGATCGGCGTCCCGTTTCGCCGGATCACGCTCCGCAGGCGGTCCGTAACCGCCTCCCCCGCCAGTCATCACCCTGATCCGCGCACCTTTGCGCAGCGGCCGCGCGCCGACCTTGAGCACCTCCTCGGTCACGCCGTCCGACTCGATCTCGCCATGGGTGCGCGCGCCGTCGCCCCCACCGTGCAGGCCCCATCCGGGCAGGGTCGACCGCTCCAGCCACAGAGACAGATAGGTCTCCTCGGCCAGGGTCTCGTACTCCCGGACGATGCCCAGACCGCCGCGGAACCTGCCCGGGCCGCCGGAGCCCTCCCGCAGCCCGTAACGGTTGACGCGGATCGGATAGCGCGTCTCCAGCACCTCGACCGGGTAGTTCTTCAGGTCCCCCGCACCATAGTTGATCATTCCGTTGGCGCCGTCGGCCGCCGACGAGGCCCCCCAGCCCACCGCGGTCGCCTCCCCGGTGACGTAGCGGCTGCCGTCGGCCCGCGTGCCCACGAAGGTCACGTTCATCGGATCGGCCGGCTGACCGGCCACCACATCGTCGGGCAGCACGTCGGCCAGCGCCCGGATCACCAGGTCGATCATCAACCCGAGCGGCGGATAGTAGTAGATCGTGGCGTGCGGCTCGGTGACGTTGAAGACCGTGTCCGGCGGCGCCACGATCGTCAGATTCCTGAACGTGCCATCGGTGACCGGGACGTTCGGGTTGATCAGGCACTTGTACGCCAGGCGGGCACCGGCCACCGTGCCGGGCAGCGGGGAGTTGACCGAGCCCGCGGTGGGACCGCTGGAGCCGGTCAGGTCGATGCTCATGCGATCGCCCGACACGGTCACCGCGACCTTCACCGGCACCGGAGGCTGCCCGGGCCCGCCGGAGTCCATCGCGCCCTCCGCCCGGTACACGCCGTCCGGTATGCGCGAGACGGCCTCCAGGTCCAGCCGCTCGCACTGGGCGAATATCTCCTCCGCCGCCGCCTCGACCACGTCCCCTCCGAACCGCTCGTAGAGCGCGACCAAACGCCGCTCCCCGGTACGGCAGGCCGAGATCTGCGCGTGCAGGTCACCCCAGACCGAGCGGGGCAACCGGCTGTTGCGGGTGATGTAGTCCAGCACCTGCGTCTCCGGCTCGCCCGCGCGATAGACGTACGTGGGGCCGAACCGGTAACCCTCCTGATAGATCTCGGTCGTGTCGACCGGCCGACCCGCCTCCTTCGCCCCGATGTCGAGCCAGTGCGCCTTCGTGGCCCCGAATCCGATCAGCCGCTCGCCGTGAAAGATCGGCGAGAAGATCGTCACGTCGTACGTGTGGCTGCCGACCAGATAAGGATCGTTGACCATGAACACGTCGCCCGGCCGGTAGTGCTCCGGCCCGCCGAGCTTCTCGGTGGTGACCTTGATGCCCATCTCGAGGTTGCCGAGGAACATCGGCAGCCCCGGCGACTGGCCGAGCAGCCGGCCGTGCCGGTCGAAGACGCCGACCGAACAGTCCTTCATCTCGTAGATGATCGGCGTATACGCCGAACGGGCCAGGTTGTTGTTCATCTGGCGGGCGATCGACGACAGCGCGTTGCGGATGACCTCCACGGTGACCGGATCGACCAGCGAGGGCAGGTTCGCGGATGGCGAGATCGTGGTCATGTCAGCCTCTCCAGGATCACGTGGCCATGCTCGGTCAGGGTGGCCTGCCAGCCCGGCGGGACCAGGGTGGTGCACCCGGTTTCAAGGACGATGCACGGACCGATCACCCGGCTGCCCGCGCCCAGATCCGTGCGGTCGTGCACGGCGGTGTCGTGCGCCTCGCCGCTGAACACCGTCCTGGCCCACCGGGTGGGCGCGGGTCGCGGCCGGGCTTCGACAGGCGGTGTGGCGGGCCGCGGCCGGACTCCGATCGCGGCCACCCGCAGATTGACGATCTCCACGTCCTCCGCCGGGTTGCTGTGCCCGTAGCGCTCCTGATACGCGGCGTGGAAGGCCTCGGTTACCTCCCCGAGCGCGGCGCCGTTGACGCGCTCGGGGAGGGGCACGGTCAGCGTGTACTCCTGGCCCGCATAGCGCAGGTCCCCCGAACTCTGGAGCACCATCTGGGCGGGGGACACGTTCTCGGCCGCCAGCAACCCCCGCGCCTCGGCCCGCAGGGCGTGCAGTTCCTCGGCCACCCGGCCCGCGGGCACGCGTCCCGCGACCGCGAAGAAGGCCCGCACCAGGTCGTGCCGGACGTCGGCCTGGAGCATGCCCCAGGCGGACAGCGTGCCCGGAGCCGCCGGCACGATCACCCGCGGGATGGCCAGTTCCTCGGCGAGCGCCACGGCGTGCAGCGGCCCGGCCCCGCCGAAGGCGAGCAGGTCGAACCCGCGCGGATCGATGCCGCGGGCCACGGTCAGCTCCCGGATCGCGTCCGCCATCGCCGCGTCGGCCACGGCCACCGCCCCGGCCGCCAGCCGGGTGACGTCCAGGCCGAGCTCGGTGGCGACCCGCGCCATGGCCCGCTCGGCGGCGGCGCGGTCCAGCGCGACCGTGCCCGCCATCCGGGTGTCCTCCGGGATCCGGCCGAGCAGGAGGTTCGCGTCGGTGATGGTGGGCCGCTCGCCGCCCCGCGCGTAGCAGGCGGGGCCGGGGCTGGCTCCGGCCGACTCCGGGCCCACCCGCAGGCCGCCGGACTCCACGTGGATGATCGACCCCCCGCCGGCGCCCAGCGAATGCATGATCACCGATGGGGTGAGCACGGGATGGCCCTCGATCTCCAGCTCCGCGTCGATGTCGGCGGAGCCGTTCACGACCAGGGAGACGTCGAACGACGTGCCGCCCATGTCAACGCAGATCAGCCGGTCCACGCCGAGCTGGGCGCCGATGGCCACCCCGGCCACGGTGCCGCCCACCGGGCCGGAGAACAGCGTCTGCACGGCCCGGCTCACACCCATCTGCGCGGTCATCACCCCACCGTTGGACTGCATGACGTGCAGGGGTACGGGCAGCCCGTCCTCGGCCAGCCGGGTCTCCAGCCGGCTGAGATAGTCACCGATCTTCGGGGTGACGTACGCGGAGACCAGGGTGGTGGAGAAACGCTCGTACTCCCGCCACTGCGGGGCCACCTCGTGGGAGGCGACCACCGCCAGCCCCGGCGCCGCCGCGCTGATGAGCTCCTTGGCACGCCGCTCGTGCTCGGTGAACCGGTGGGCGTGCAGGAAGCACACCGCGACCGCCTCGTAGTCCGCCGCCAGCCGCGCGGCCAGCGCGGTCACCTCGGCCTCGTCCAGCGGGAGCGCCACCTCGCCGTCGGCTCCCACCCGCTCGGCCACCTCGAACACGTCGCGGCGGCGCAGCAGCATCGGGGGCCGGTGGTAGTGGATGTTGTACATCTCCGGGCGGCTGGCGCGGCCGATCTCGTAGACGTCCCTGAAGCCGCGGGTGACCACCATGGCCAGGCGGGCGCCGGAACGCTCCAGCAACGCGTTGAGCGCGGTGGTCGTCCCGTGGATGAAATCACCGACCTCGGCGAGGCCGACGCCGATGCGCTCGACCGCCTCCAGCACGCTGGAATCCTGCCTGCCGGGGATCGACAGCGCCTTGGCGAGCCGTACCGTTCCCTCGGGGCTCAGGCAGACCGCGTCGGTGAAGGTCCCGCCGATGTCCACGGCCACCCGGTAGCTCTGTGTCTGTGTCATCACGCCGTTCCGATCCTGGTTCTCAAGTCGAGGAGGTCGAGTGTCGCCTCGCCCGCGGCCAACCGGGGCAGCAGTTCCCGCTCCACCGACGCCCGTTGCCTGGAGGCGGCCAGCGTCGCCCGCGCGCCAGCCGCGGGCACCACCACGGCGCCGTCGCCGTCGAGCACCACCGTGTCGCCCGGCGCGATCACGATGCCGCCGAACTCGACCGGCACATCGAGCTCTCCGGCGAGCTCCTTGTCCGCGCCGCGCGGACAGACCCAGCGCGCCCACACCGGCAGGCCCACCTCGGCCAGCTCGTCGACGTCGCGCACGGCCGCGTCGAGGAGCAGCGCAGCCGCCCCGCGCGCCTTGGCCTGCACGGCGAGCAGCTCCCCGACCAGGGCCACGGGGGCGGGCCGCGGCATCACCGCCACCAGCACCTCCCCGGGCTCGATGCGATCGAGCGCCTGGTGGATGCCCAGGTTGTCGTCCTGACCGCAGCGCACGGTACGGGCCGGACCGGCTGCCCGGCTGCCCGGCACCACCCGGATCAGCGCCCCGTCCACCAGACCGGCCCGGCCGGACGCCTCGTACACGGTGGACACGCCCAGCTGGGCGAACCCGTTCACAGCCGGTCCCGCAGTTCGGGGGTCATCCGCTGGAACGCCTCCACATAGCGCACCTCGGCGCCGGCGCCGAGATAGCGGGACTGGTAGGCGCGCTGCTCGGCGCGCTGGCGGTAGTGGCCGGCCAGGTACGCCTGCGAGGCCATCGCCCCCATCGCCGCCAGCTTGCGGTCGAACACCGCCGTGACATCCAGGTAGGTGTCGGGGGCGAACCCACACTGGTCGGGCTGATGCGGTTCGAAGGCGAACATGCTCGGCGGCGGGATCGTCGGGAACGCGGCCGGGACCCCGCCCGCGCCCATGGCCAGCAGCCTGGCCTTGACCGCCGCGGCCGAGGCGACCGGATGGTCGGGATTGAACGGGTCGGCCGGAGCGTGCACGAGCAGCACGTCCGGGCGGGTCCGCAGGTAGACCTCGACCAGCCGCCGCATGGCCTCCGCCGGCACCTCCAGCGGGTAGTCGCCCAGATCCAGCGGGACGTAGTCCGCGCCCACCTCGGCCGCGGCCTGCTGCCCCTCGGCGTGCCTGCGCGTCTTCACCGCCTCCACCGTCTGGCCGGGCTCCCGCCACAGGTCGCCGGACTCGCCCCGCTCGCCGTAGGAGAGACAGACCACCGTCGCGGTGCCGCCCGCGGCCGTGTGCAGGGCGATGGCGCCGGACGCACGCCAGACGAAGTCCGCGGCGTGCGCGCTGACCACCAGCATCGATTGGCCGGGCGCCATCACGACCACCGCACCATGGCCATGCCGCAGCCGGTGCCCGCTTCGGTGCGGTAGGCCGGGATGTAGTCGACGATCTCCATGTCCAGCTTCGCGCAGGCGCCGCCGACGGCCAGCCAGCCCATGGACTCGCTGGTGCCGGAGACGAAGTCCTCGCCGGAGAACCCGGCGATGGCGTCCTCGTCGCGGTCCTTCATCGCGTTCAGCACGGCGCGGTCGAGCTCCTCGTCCACCACGAAGTGGCTCAGCCCGCCGGAGGCGATCACCGCCACCCGCAGCTCCTCCGGGTAGGCCGCGATCGCCGCGGCCAGGCCCTTGCCCAGCTCCCAGCAGCGTGCCGGGGTCGGCCGGTTCGGCTCGAAGTAGGTGTTGAGCAGCACCGGCACCATCGGCAGCGGTTCGGCCTCCCGGTCCATGAGCCGGTTGCGGACCAGCACCACCGTGTGCCCGATGGACTGGCCCTCCGGTTGCGCGCGCACCTGCGCCACGTCGAAACCGGAACCGTTGAGGCCGCGGATCAGGTGCTCGCCGAGCGGGGCGTGGCAGGGGTAGGTCTCGGGCTGCTCGCCGTACAGCGCCCAGGCCGCCGTCGCCACCTCGGGGAACCAGAACTTCTCCGGCGGGATCGCCCGCACGGTTTCGCCCCAGTAGACGGCGAACGTGGGCATGCTGTCCTCGGCGAAGATCTCGTGGTGGTCGTCGCCGACGATCACCACGACGTCGGGCGCGGCTTCGGCGAGGCTGGCGGCCAGCGAGTCCACCGCGGTCTGGGCTCGCGCGTGCAGGGCCGAGAAGGTCTCCTCGTTGATCCGCTCGGCGATGCCGTCCCCGGCCCTGGCCGCGACGAGGTCCTCGTAGGCCCACTTCTTGCGGCGGTAGATGAGGTTGGGGTTCTTCCGGTCATGCCTGGCGTACGAGGCCCACAGGTCGCTGGGCATGCTCATCTGGGGGGTGTGCGAGACCCCGAGCCCGAGAACTAACTGTGCCATGAATGTGCCTTTCTTCCTCCGCCGTGCGGACGGGCTGCTCAGCCCCCGTGCAGGGCGTACAGGGCTTCGGTCGGGTCGACGCGGGCGATGCAGACGCGGCAGCTGGTGGAGCAGAACCGGCCGGCGTAGAAGATCAGCGGCGCGGTCGCTTCAGGCGTGCGCCACAGCGCGGTGACACGTCCGACATAGAGCGTGTGGTCCCCCTCCTCGTGGACGGAGGTGACCTCGCAGGACAGGTGGGCCAGTGTCGCCGGCAGAACGGGGTCGCCGGCGGGGCCGACCGTGGTCGGCGCCGCGCCGAAGAGTTCGGCCTCCCTCGCCATCGGCCGGGCGAACCGCCGCGCCACCTCCGCCTGCCCCTCGGCCAGGATGTTCACCGTGAAGTGGCCGGCCCGCTGGACCATCTCGTTGGTGTGGGACCGGTTGTCCACCGCGACCGCGAGCAACTGCGGCCGCAGGGACACCGACATCACGGCACTGGCCGTCATACCGTGCCTGACGCCCTGGTGCCCGACGGTGATGACGGTCACTCCGGTGGCGAACAGGCCCATGGTGGCGCGGTAGGCGCGATCGGGGGACATCGCGGGGCTCCGCTAGCTGCCGGGCCGGGACTCCAGGGCCGCGTCACGCAGCGCCCGGCCTTCGGCGAGGATGTTCTCCAGCAGTTCCCGGCCGAGCCCCATGTCGGCCGAGCGGGCGAAGAACGAGGCGACGAACATGGGCTCGCCGATGTAGAAGCGCTCGTAGTGCGAGAGCCGCTGGCCGACCGAGTCCCCGGCCAGATCCCAGGCCAGCTTGGCGATCTGCACCCGGTCCACGCCCGGCATGTCGTCGGCGCCGGCGAAGTAGGTGTTGGCCAGGTCGGCGACCTCGCCGGTGAACTCGCCCAGCGTGGGCGTGAGCATGAGCCCGGCGGCGCCGGTCCGCTTGATCACGTCCAGCATGGTCGTGTAGAAGTCCGGGAAGAGCAGGCCGGAGGCGCTGAGCGCGTCCCCGTTGACCCAGTACGTGCCGGTTTCGCTGACCCTCGGCTCTTCCTCGCACCGGAACAGCAGAGCTTCCTGGGCTTTGTACAGCGCGGCCAGCCGGCCGAGGAGTTCCCCGACGTTGGGGAACACGTCGGTCTTCACCGAATTGCACAGTTTCATCGCGGTGGCCACCGTCAGCGCCGCGCGGACCGTGGCCCGGTGGACGGACAGGTGGCCGGAGAACGCCGCCACGCCGGTCATGAAGCGCATGTTGTTGGCCGCAGTGAGGCTGTTGTAGAAGAACACCCGATCCCACGGAACCAGCACGTCGTCGAAGACGATCAGCGCGTCCATCTCCTCGAACCGGGAGCTGAGCGGGTGGTCGTACACGTTGCGGCTCTCGGGAACCAGCGGCTCACGGCAGATGATCTTCACGCCGGGGGTGGTGGTCGGAACCGCGAAGCACAGGGCGTACGCGTCGTCGCCCGGCCCGAACTGGCGGCCGTTGGGGAACACCAGGATCTCGTCGGTCACCGGCGCGGCGGTGGCCAGCTGCTTGGCGCCCCTAATGATCAGGCCCTCCGGGGTCTCCTCCTTGACCCGCAGGTGGATGTACGGATTCGCCTGCTGGTGGGAGGGCTTGGATCGGTCTGACTGCGGGTTGCCGAGCGCGTGGGTGAGGAAGAGATCGTTGTCCCGGACGTAGCGGACGTAGTCGGCGACCTTCTGGGCGCCGCCCTCGCCCCACTGCTCGAACCAGTCCGTGCTCTCCCACATCCCGGCGATCAACGCCGCCATGAACTCCGGGCCTCGGCCCAGGCATCCGTAGGACGCCCGCGCGTACGTGTGGTACGCCCTGCCCTTCGCCTTCAGCTCCTCCTTGCTCTTCGGGACGAGGTAGCTGATGTCGTAGCGTTCCCCGCCCGGCTCCTCCGTGTAGGTGAGAATGTCCTGGTACTGGCTGTCGTGCTTCATGTCGTACAGCCGGGCGTAGCTCTGGATCGGCTCGTGGAACGCCGGATACGTCGTCACGTCCACGACTCGCTCGCCGCCGACGTACACCTCGCGCGGCGCCCGTAGTCCCTCGATGTACTGCTTCCCAGTGCGGATCACGACGTGTAGACCTCCGTGAGACTGCCCGGCCCAGCCGGCTTGTTGTCTCGACGGTAGGAACTGGCAATTCCGCAGTCCAACGCGCATTTCCGATGCGATCCATCGGTCTGGCCGATATGGAAATACAAAATGCGCTCAGCGCCATCCTCGATGACATAATCACGCCATTTGTCACATTCAAGAAATCAGGCCGAAAAAATCACACCCTGTGGCGCGCGCTCACGGTAGGCAGGCGGCCGGTCGGCGTCCAAGTCCTGGCACCGATGGCGGCTATCGGACTCACCGATAGCTCCACGTGCCGCCAAAACACTGGACAAGTTGTATAGCCGATACGCGAACTCGCCCCTACTCGATTGCCATGTTGATCAGCCAATCATTTAGCAGGTTGCGCGCCTAATCCTCGATGCAGTGACATACCGGGAAGTTCACTCACCCCAATCCCCTGGAGGCCGCCGTGCGCATCGAGCAGACCCTGACCCGTCAGGAGCTCCTGGCCGAACTCGGCTTCGAGGAGCTGAAGCAGCTGGTCGGGCTGGTTTCCTACAACGTCTCCACCGACCCCTTCCCCGTGACCGGATGGGACGCGGTCGAATGGGTGGTGGGCAACGCCACGCAGACGGCGCACTTCTTCCAGTCCGCCCTCGGCATGGAGCTGGTGGCCTACTCCGGCCCGGCGACGGGCAACCGCGACCATCACGCGTACGTCCTGACCAGCGGCGCCGTCCGGTTCGTCGTCAAGGGCGGCGTCGCCACGGACAGCCCGCTGCACGACCACCACCGCAGGCACGGGGACGGGATCATCGACATCGCCCTGGAGGTGCCCGACGTGGACCGCTGCGTTGAGCACGCCCGCCGGCAGGGCGCGACCATGGTCGAGGAGCCGCACGACGTCTCCGACGAGCACGGCACGATCCGCGTCGCGGCCATCGCCACCTACGGCGACACCCGGCACAGCCTGGTCGACCGATCCCGCTACACCGGCCCGTACCGCCCCGGATACGTCGCGCGGACCTCCACCCACGCCAAGCGTCCCGGCGCCCCCAAGCGGCTCTTCCAGGCGCTCGACCATGTCGTGGGCAACGTGGAGCTGGGTCGCATGGACGAGTGGGTGGACTTCTACCGCCGGGTCATGGGCTTCACCAACATGGCCGAGTTCATCGGCGACGATATCGCGACCGAGTATTCGGCGCTCATGTCCAAGGTGGTGGCCAACGGCAACCACCGGGTGAAGTTCCCGCTCAACGAGCCGGCCATCGGCAAGAAGAAGAGCCAGATCGACGAGTACCTGGAGTTCTACCAGGGGCCTGGCGCCCAGCACCTCGCCCTCGCCACCAACGACATCCTGCGCACCGTGGACGCCCTCCGGGAGGAGGGAGTCGAGTTCCTCGACACCCCGGATTCCTACTACGAGGACCCGGAGCTCCGCGCCCGCATCGGCAAGGTACGCGTGCCCATCGAGGAACTGCAGAAGCGCGGCATCCTCGTGGACCGCGACGAGGACGGCTACCTGCTCCAGATCTTCACCAAGCCCATCGGGGACCGGCCCACGGTCTTCTTCGAGTTCATCGAGCGCCACGGTTCCCTCGGCTTCGGCAAGGGCAACTTCCAGGCCCTGTTCGAGGCGCTGGAGCGTGAACAGGAGCGGCGGGGGAACCTCTAACGCCGACCGGAAGGAATCAACGATGGCCCGTCAGTCCTGGAACCAGCGGCCGGAGGAAACGGCTGCGCGCCGTGGAACTACCGGCCCACGGAGAACTGCGCGCTCTTTCAGGTCAGCGCCCGCGCGATCGGCCCCGCCACACTCCCGTGGGAGAGGTATTTCACGATGTCGTGGGGTTCCGCCCCGTTGTCGACTTCCAGTTCCTCCAGCGGCCGGCCCCACGCCCCCACCAGCGGATGCCCGAGCGCCACGATGTCGTTGACGTCGTACGCCGTCACCCATTGCACGCCGGGATTGTGCGCGCCTTTCGACAGCAGGTTCCGCTGGATGGAAGGCAGGCCGAGCGGGGAGCCCGCCGTCACCCAGAGGGTGACCCGGTCCCGGAGCGCGGGCTCGTCGAGAAGGTCGCGGGCGACCACCGTGCCGAGGCTGTGGGTCACCAGCACGATCGGTCCCGCCGCCGGGATCTCGGCCCGGACCGTGGCCAGCACCTGCTCCCGGCCGTAGCTCAGGTAGACGGCCACGTCCTGCAGGAACGCCTTGATGATCTCCTGGTCCAGGCGGCTGTGCCGGGACAGCCAGGTGAGGGCGTTCCGGGCGGGCCCCCACGACAGCAGGTCCGCCAGACCCTCCTCTGGCAGGGGGCCGCCTCGTGCGGCGGCCATCTCGATGATCAGGCGTCGCTCGATCTCGCCCGCCTCCTCGGTGAGGTGCGGGTGGAACGGCGCCTCCAGGGGGTCGTCGTCCGACATGCTCTCCAGCTGGAGCGGCCGCCCCTGCCTGGCCGCCTCACCGGCCAGCCTGTGCAGCACGTTCCCGTAGTACGGCATGACCGCCGCGACCTGCGGCCGCATGGCCTGCCCGGCCGCGACAAGACCGGCCGCGAGCGCGGCGCGCCAGCTCCGCAGCAGCACCTCCGGCTTCTTGCCTTCCTGGCCACGCCCGTGGATGAACACCAGAGTCGTCATCCGCTGTCCCTTCCTGTCTGAGGGGAGATCATGTGGTCGTCGAGCCAGCGCTCGCCGACCAGCTGTGCGAGTTCGGAGTGGAACGCGGCCACGCTCGAGTCGGCCAGCACGGCGGTCACCAGCGGCCCGAGCATGCCCGTCGTGTCCGCGTGGCTGAGCAGGTCACGGGCTGGGCGCCCGAGCCGTCCCCACGTGATCGCCGATACGTCGAGGCCCGCCCGCGCCGCGATCGACGCCAGGTGCGTGCTCGTCGGGTAGGCATCGAACAGGATCCGTTCCAGCCCCTGGACCTCGGCGCGGGACCAGTCGAGTGGCGTCTCCGCCAGGAAGTGGACCTCGCCGGTCACGGCCTCGGGGCGATCCTGCGGCGTTCGCCACCACAGATAGATCCGCCGCAGCGCGGTCCGCACCGGCTCGGGGGGCGGCCCGAGGCTCCACAGGCTCTGCAGCAGCGGCCCCGCATAGATGCCCAGCCCGGACAGGGCGGTGTTCCAGGCGCTGGGCAGCGCGTCGGCGGCGGAGGTCGTGCCGGTCGCCCGCGCCAGCAGCGTGCCCGGCACGTCCTGGGCCGAATCCCACGCGGCGACCGCGGCCACCAGCTCCGCGACCAGGGCGCGATCCTCCACCAGCCCGAGGCCGATCCGGCGTGCGGCCGCCTCCACCCACCGCGGTTCCTCCGCGCCGAGGGCCGCCGCCAGCAGCCGGACGAGCCCGGTGTTCTCCTCGGCGGCGCGCGGCCCGGCCCGCTGGAGGAGGGCGCGCGCGTCCAGTTCGCGCGTCCAGCGGCTGTCGCCGTCGCCGAGCCCGGCGCGCTCCTCGATGGTCATGATGTTGAGCAGCAGTTCCAGCCGCAGCCCGGGATGCCCGCCGAGCAGGTCGGCGGCCATCGCGTCCCGCAGCCCGCGGGCGGCCTGGTCCGGCCTGCCCCGCCGTTCCTCGAGCTCCGCGACCCGTACGGCGGCCGCCGCGAAGCGGACCGCGTCACCGGCGGCGGTGGCGGCGGCCAGGTCCCGCCGCGCGAAGTCGACGGCCTGGACGAGGTCGCCCTCCGCCTCGTAGAGGCGGCATTCCAGGCGGTACAGCGGGGACGACTCGGTGCGGTCGTCCCGTTCGCCGAGCAGCGCCCGCGCCCGGCCGAGCTCACCGGCGCGCAACGCCACCTCGACGGCCGCGAGCGTCCGGCGCTCCCAGCGGATCGTCTCCACCTCGGCGGTCAGCACGGGCGTCCCCGCCAGCGCCTGCTGGATCAGCCTGGCCGACACCTCGGGGAAGTCGTCGAGCGAGGGTTCGAGCAGGCGGAGCGCGTCCTCGCCCGCCTCGGCGGCGACGACCGCGGCCGGTTCGCCCCGGGCCAGGCGGTGGTAGGCGATGTCCACGGCCGCGCCCCCCTCGGCCTGGTAGAACGCGATGGCGCGCTCGTGGATCCTGGCCACCAGCTGGGGGTCGTCGTATTTCAGCGCGGCGAGCGCCGGGCCCCGCAGCTCCTCGCGCAGGCGCAGCACGCCCTCCTGGCCCTCGATGAACGCCATCTCCGCGGCCAGGTCCCGGTGGAGCACCTCCGCGGGGGTGGCGGGCGGGGGATCCAGGGCGGGGACGAGCACGCGCTCGATCAGCTCGGGGGTCACCTTGGTGAGCACGATGGCGGCCCGGGCGACCTGGCGGAGCGCCTCTCCGTCCTCCGGGCTGCCCGCCCGGAGGTGGGCGAGGATGCGCTGGTAGAGGAAGCCGCGGACGAAGTCCGTACGGACCCGGTCCAGGACGCGCGCGCGGTCGGCGGCGTCGGTGACGGCGGCGGCGCCCTCCCGCGCGAGGACCCGGGCCGCCAGCCGGAGGGTCAGCGGCAGGCCGCCGACCAGCCGGACGATCTCGGCGCCGAGCGCCTGGTCGAAGGGGTCCGGGAGCTGGGCCCGCTCGGCTTCCCTGCCGGTCAGCACGGCCAGCAGGGTCACCGCCTCGGGGCCGGGGAGTGGTCGCAGGTGCAGCCGCCGGATTGTGGTCGCGGGCCCGAACGTCTCCGCCGGAGCCCGGCCCGAGATGACCAGCCGGAAGTCCGGCAGTTCGTGGGCGAGCAGCGTGAACAGCTCGCGCAGCTTGTCCCGCGTGAACCGGTCCGCCCGGCCCACCTCCTCGAACGTGTCGAGCACCACGACGAGGCCGGCGAGGCCCCGCTCCCGCACGGTCCCGGCGAACGAGCTCGCCAGCACCTCGTAGGAGAGCCCCCTGCCGTACGTCTCAAGACCGCCGCCGGCCTTCGCGCTGCGATCCAGGTCCTGCCAGCGGCGCAGCACGCGCTTGTCGTCGGGGAACTGGACGGAGACCTGGCGGATGATGTCGTTGAGCACCACCACCGGGTCGTAGGAGGAGAGGGTCGGGCGGTCGAAGTCCAGGTAGGCCCACGGGCGGCCGCGGTCGGCGAGGTCCATGACGAAGCGGGCGATGAGCGTGGACTTGCCCACCCCGCCGACGCCGTACACGATCGTCGCGAACCGGGGGCCCGGAGCGTCGGCGTGCCGGTGGAGCGCGGCCAGTTCGCGCTCCCGCCCGAAGCAGCCGTCGTTGACGAGCGTGCGGACGGCCCGGGTCAGGTCGAGCAGGGAGAGGCGGCGTTCGATCATGTCCAGGTCGGGGGTCACGGCCACCTGGCCGCTCAGCCCGGCCAGGGCCAGCGCGTCGGTGAACCAGCGCCAGACGCTGATGGAGGCGACCAGCTCGTCCTCGTCCCGCTCCGCCACCGGGATCCGCAGGTCGAGCACGAAGGAGTCGAGCATCCGCTGCAGCGGCGTCGGGGGAGGGTCGTCGAGCGGCGCGCGCACGCGGGCCGGTTCTCCGGCGCCGCCGCGCCGGAGCATCGCCGCCAGGGCGTCGATCCGCGGGCCCTCGCTGAGCATGGCCTCGTCCCTGGGCAGGCGTTCGCAGAGCAGGCGCAGCACGTCCGCGCTGACGTCGGCCGCCTTGAACGTGCCGAGCAGGGCCAGGTGCTCCACCATCGGGGTGCGGGCCAGGTCGTCGCGGAAGTCCGCTTGGCGGCGCAGGGTCTCGGCCAGGTCGCGGTCCATCATCGGCCGCCTTCCAGCAGGCTGACCAGCACCGCCGGCAGGCGCGGCGCCAGCTGGGCGGGCAGCGGCGGCGGCTGGCCGTCGGGGAACAGCGAGGCGAGCTCGGCCGACAGCCGGGCGTCGTCCAGGTGGTGGCCCTCGTCCTCGGCCCGGGCGCGGAGCCAGCGTTCGACGTCGGCGGCGTTGAGCCCGGAGACGGTGTCCCGCTGCGGCCAGGCGTCGGCGCCGTCGGCGAACCTGTCGGCGTCCCGGCCGCCGAGCGCGACCCGCAGCGGGATCTGCGGATCCTGGGCCAGGTCGATGATCGCGTGGATCAGCTCGTTGACCCCGCCCTGCCCGGCCGCGACCGCGTCGTCGAGGCTGTCGAAGAACAGCCACCACTGCTTGTCGGAGTGGCGCAGGCGGCTGTGCAGCCAGTGTTTGAACGTGGTGGTGTTGCGGGCCTCCTGCGCGATCGGCTCGTGGGGGCCGGTCAGGCCCAGGTTCACGCAGATGTCGCCGATGATCCGCAGCCTGCGCTCGGCCACCGGGACGTTGACGTAGTGGCGCAGGTTCACCGTGAAGGCGACGAGCCCGGCGGGCGCGGCCTGGCGGAGGCTTTCCGTGATCGTGGATCGGCTGGCGACGTGGGCCAGCAGGCTGTAGGAGTAGGTGATTCCGCTGCCCCGGGCACCGGTGATCACCAGGGTCCTGCCTCCGGTCGGGGCGGCCATCTCGCTGACGTACCTGCGGAGGTTCTCGCGGTGCACGAACGGGCGGCCGAGGAGTTCCCTGACGCTGAAGGGGTCGGCGGCGCGAGCCCGGGCGGGCGGGGCGGCGCCGGCGTTCAGGAGCGCGGCGTGCGGACCGGAGCGCACCATCGCGGCGATGGCCGAGATCGGCACGCCCTGGTTGATGTCGCCGGGGGAGTAGTGGTGCAGGGCCACCAGGGTGCCGCGTTCGTCGATCACCGGGCCGCCCGAGGAGCCGTTCATGGTGTTGCACCGGTAGCGGACGCGGGTCCCGGCCGCGTTCCTGGTGGGCGTTGAGATCTTGGAGTACTTCTGGAACTCGCCCAGGGGGTGCTGGAACACCCACAGGGGGGCCTGGGCCGCGAAGTCGTACTGGGTGTCGCTGAGGGGGTAGTGGCCGCGCGCGGATCCGTCCGGGGCGGGGACCGGGGCGGCCAGCCTGACCAGGGCGAAGTCGAGCCGGTCCGGCGGCGCGCGGAAGTCGCGGCTGCCGGCGAGCTCGCCCGGGGTGGGCAGGCTGCCGCAGATGAACTCGGTGACGGCCACCTTCGTGCCGGTCTCGGCCGGGCTGCGGCGGGGGGTGGCGAAGAAGTCGAAGACCGCGTCCACGTCCTGGAGGCCCGGGGGCGGCAGCTCGCGCGGGTCGAATACGTGCGCCGCGGTGATGAGCAGGTCGGGGCCGACCAGCACGCCGGTGCCGCGCGGGCGGCCGCCCACCTGGATCATGGCGAGGCGGCGCACCGCGTCGTTCATCGCCCGCATGTACGCCTGCGGGTCGCTGAGACCGGCGGCGCTGGAGGTGATCGCCTCAAGCGCGTCCAGCGGCCGGTCGCCCGGGTCGGGCGGCTCCGCCGTGGATTCCAGCAGCGTGATCGAGGCGCCGTACCAGAGCACGCGCCTGCCCTGGACGGCGCGGAGTTGTTCCGGGCCGAGGAGGATCTCCAGCGGGTGGTGGGAGGTCTCGGACGAGGGGTCCTGGAGCACCTCGGCCATCAGATCGAGCACGCTGGCCGAGGTCGCGGCCCGCGCCAGGATCATGATCCAGGTGGTGCGGGCGGCGGCGTCGGCGTACTCCGCCCGCCATTCCAGGCCGGTGCGCTCGATCAGCGGGCGGATGGCCTGCGGCGTCTCGTACGCGCGGGAGAGCACGTCGGCGACGCGGCCGGGGCGGCCCGTGCCCCAGTCGGTGCCGGGATCCTCCCACCACGAGCTCATCGTGCCCGCTCCCGGATGATTCGCTCTATGACGTGCGCCTGCACGGCATAGTTGGCGACATGTTCCAGGCCCGCGAAGTGCAGGGCGGCGGCCTTGCCCGTCTCCAGGCCGATGAGGACCGAGCCCGAGTTGCCGCCGAGGGTGGTGGCGTCGTGCTGGAGCAGGCCGTCCGCCGACACCGTGGTGATCTGGCCCGGGGCCAGGCGTTTCACGCCGTAGACGTCGCCGAAGAGGCGCCGCTGGTCGTCCGCGCTGTTCCGGCTGTCGCGCGCGGGGTAGCCGATCACCGCCACCGCGGTCGTCGCCGCGATCTCCTGCTCGGTCATCAGGTCGATGACCGGCGGCTGGGCCTCGCCTTCCTCGCCCGTGGCGGACACGCGCAGCAGGGCCACGTCGGCGGAGCCGTCCGGCTCGATCCAGAGCACCTCCTCGACCCGGAAGCGGGACTCGGCCGGTCGCTGGTACTCCCGGCGCCAGTCCAGCGTGGCCCTGGTCATCGAGCCGTCGAAATGCGTGCGGAACACGAACGCGTCGCCGTTCTGGCGGGCGAACACCTCGGCCACGTGCCGGTTGGTGACGGCGATGTCCTCGCGCACCATCCACGCGGTGCCCGCCCACTGGAGGCGGTGGTTGCGGAGATCGACCCGTCCGGCGCTGGGGATGGCACGTTCCAGCGCGGGGCGGGCGCTATCGAGGCGGTTCGCGATCTCGACGCTGTCCGGGAAGTCGCTAGCGGAGGAGGTGTAGGTGGAGTCCTGGACCAGATAAACCGGGCGGGTGAAGGCCAGGATGATGGCCTCCAGGGCGCTGTCGTCCCGGACCCAGGTGCCCTCGGTCATGCTCTCCACCGCCCGCGCGGCCTCGTCCACGGTGGGCGGTTCCAGGCGCTCCAGCCCTTCGAGCCCGCCCTTCGCGGCGGCGGCGCCGGCGAGTTCGTCGAACCGGTCGAGCAACTCGGCGCGGAGATCGGGATCGGTGACCAGCTGGCTGTAGTAGTCCATCGTTCCTCCGGCGTATTCACGGTCAGGTTAGATTCCCGCGCGCGAATTGCCCCCAGGGTTAGCCCTAGGGGAATCCCTAGGGCTAACGGGAGGCGCCGGATCGTGGGCTCAGGAGCAGAGCACTCCGTTGACCCTGAACTGGGCGGGCACCGGGTTGGCGTTGGTGTGCGTGCCGTTGGTGCCGATCTGGACGTTGCCGCCCGGGGGGATGACCGCGTTCCACGGGAGGTTCCTGGCGGTCACATTGGCGCCGGTCTGGGTCCAGGTGGCGCCGAACGGGTTGGTGATCTGCTGCCCCGGGTGGGGGAAGGTGAAGGCGAGAGTCCAGGAGTTGACGGCGATCGACCCGGTGTTGAAGATCTTGATCTGGGTGAAGAAGCCGGTGCTGTTGTAGGTGTTGGTCAGGTACTCCACCCGGCAGGACGGGGGCACGGGGAGGCCCTGCCGGGCGATCACCGAGACCGGGTCGGACACGACGCTCAGGTTCCCGGCCGCGTCCTTGGCCTGCACCCGGTAGACGTACGTCTGCCCGGTGACCAGCCCGGATTCGGCGAACATCGGCAGCTGGGTCGCGGGCGCCGTGCCCACCTTGACGAAGCCGGCCGGCATCTGCCGGAACACGTCATAGCCGGTGACGCCGACGTCGTCGGTGGACGGGGTCCAGCAGAAGGCCGTACCCGGGTAGTCGGCGAGGCAGTTGTCGCGCAGCCCGGTCGGTTTCGACGGCGGCGAGGTATCCACCGCCGCCACGGCGGCGGCGGAGCCGAACGCGAACACGAGGGCGGCCAGGGCGGCCCCGGCGCCCGCCCGAAGGACGTTTCGCATGATGTCCTCTCTGATCGGG
Organism: Acrocarpospora macrocephala; assembly: GCF_009687865.1. GTDB lineage: Bacteria > Actinomycetota > Actinomycetes > Streptosporangiales > Streptosporangiaceae > Acrocarpospora > Acrocarpospora macrocephala. Next base: position 28,886 of record NZ_BLAE01000033.1, on the reverse strand, counting down.
AACGGCCTGTTCCCATCTGCCGGGATCGTCCGGTCTAGCCCGCCAGCCGTCAAAATCCCTGGTGTGGAGGCGGCTGTTCGCTCAGTTCAGGACGGCGAAGCGCTGAATATTTCACCTGACAGTCATGGCCTGGATCATGGCGTTGGCGACCTCGCGGCCGGTGACCGTGCCGTGGCTCTTGATGAAGGTGTCGGACTGGAGGTTGTAGACCTTTCCCGGGCGGAAGGCGTACGTCGCGTCGGCGTCGAGGAGAGAGTCAGGGGGCGCGGTCACCTGCGGGGTGCGCAGGGCGCCGTTGCGGCCCAGGCCGCCGTAGGTGTCGTCCGGGCCGCCGACGGCCGAGGCGTTCTGCCGGGCCAGGCGGGAGATGACCGCGTACGCGATGCCCACGGCCAGATCGTTGGCCGTGTGGGTGATCAGCATGGGCCCGGTCAGGCGGCCGGGGGACAGGACACCCTGGAAGAAGCCGTCCTTGTCGCCGTCGTAGTCGGTGGACAGCGCGTAGTGGCTGAAAGCGCCCTGCAGCAGCGAGATGGAGTGCAATGGCGCGTGCCGTCGTGCCGCCGCCGTCACCAGACGGGCGCCGAAGGAATGCCCGGCCAGATGCCGCCGCACGTTGGGCGCCACGGTCGCCAGGTCGTTCAGCAGCCGGGCCACCCCCGTCGACCCCACCGTTCCCGCGCGCTCCTTCATCGTGAAGTACGTCGTCGTGTTGAGCAGCAGCCGCCCGGCCCGGAAGACGTCGCTGAACGACGCCAGCCCGCCGCCGATCGAGCCCGCCCCGCCCGGGGCCTCCGGCAGCAGCGCGAGCGGCAGCGGTTCTCCGGCCAGCGAGAACGCCGTCCCGGCGTCGCCCACCGTGAGGAGCGAGGGCGGCGGCTCCTCGTCGCCCGGCGCCACGGCGGGCAGCGAGCCGCGCAGCAGGCCGAGGAACCGGGCCTGCGCGGCGGCGGAGTCCAGGTCGCCGACGAGCGCGTCCAGGGCCGCCGCCAGCTCCGGGTCGGGGACCGTCTCCTGGATCTCCCGCCTGAGCTGGGCCGCGCCGTCGTCCACCCCGAGGCCGCCGCCCGCCAGCTGCCCCGGCTCGGCCCACCGGATCGAGGGCCAGAGCACGCCGATCACGGCGAGGTTCATCCCGCCGGGGCGGCGCACGCTGTCCAGGCTGGCGGCCAGGTCCTGGTACAGCGCCTCGGCCGCCGCCATGTCGTTGTTCCAGCCGTGCGACAGCACCAGGATGTCGGTCACGCCGGGCGCCCGGACCAGGTCCAGCGCCCGCTGCCGCTCGGCCGGGTCGTGCGGCTCGCCGGTGGAGCGGAACTGCACCTTCGCGTACGGGAATCGCACCGGAGTCTCCCTTTCAGACCAGCTGGATGGCGCGCATGGCGTCGACGAGCCCGGCGCCCTGGAAGGACCTGTCCCGGCCCAGGTCGATGGCCGAGCGCATCAGCGTCTCCTTGACCTCCCGGGGACGGCCGATGAACTCGCGGTGCACCGACAGGAAGCCCGCGATCACCCCGGACACGTGCGGCGCGGCCATCGACGTGCCCGAGTCCTCGACGAACATGGCGTCCTTCACGGTGTCGGTGGCCCGCCGCAGCAGGGCGCCGGAACCGGCGCTGACGATGCGCTCGCCGGGCGCGACCAGGTCGGGCTTGGGCCGCCCGTCCCCGGTGGGGCCCTTCGACGAGAAATACGACACCCCGCTGACGTGCGGGCTGTTCGAGGTGGACCCGACCGTGATCGCCAGGTCGGAGTTGCCGGGGTCGTTGATGGTCATGTCCAGGCCGAGCCGTACGGCCCTGCTGCCGGTGTCCTGGGCGAAGCCGTAACCGGTGTTCCCGGCCGCGACCACCACGACGACGCCGCTGCGGACCAGCAGGTCGACCTCGCGGCAGACGGGGCTGAGCCCGGCCCCGAACCAGCTGGGGTCGAACGGGTAGCCGACCGACAGGTTGACGCCGTGCACCTTGAGCTCGCGCCCGCCCGCGTTCAGGTCGTTGATGTACTGCAGGGCCGCCAGCACGGCCGTGACGTCGCCGGTGCCGTCGTCGCGGAGCACCTTGCAGGACAGCAGGCGGCAGCGGGGCGCCATGCCGCGGAACGACTCGACCTCCAGCCGGCGCACGTCCAGCTGCCCGGTCATGGCGTTGCGCTCGTCCTGGTACCAGGCGGCGGCGATGAGCGGCGCGGCCTTGCTGATCGACTCGCCCGCCAGGATGCCGGCCACGTGGGTGCCGTGGCCGTGCTCGTCGAGCAGGGCCTCGGCGTGGGTCTTGCCGGGCACGAAGCTGCGATGCCGGATGCCGGGCAGCTCCTCCAGGTTGCGATGCAGGTCGAAATGGGCGTGCGGGGCGATGCCCGAGTCCAGCACCGCCCACACGATGCCCTCGCCGGAGGCCTCGAAGGTGCGGTGCGCGGCGGCGCACTTGGTGGTGATCACGCTGCGGTGGGTGAGCGGGGTGACCTCGAAGTTGGGCCACAGCCGGTGGATCGACCAGCGGGGCGCGCCCGGCGTGGACGCGTCGGCGCGGCTGCGGCCCTTCGCCATGTCCCGGTCGACCAGGTCGCGGATCTCGTCGGCGGTCAGCGCCACCGCCAGATACGACCCGACCTGCCGCGTCTCGGTTCCGGCCACTTCCCGGACCAGCGCGTTGACCTGCTCGTACGCCCCGCGCACGCCGCCCGGATGGGAGGTGCGCAGCTCGATCACCACACCCAGCTGGCGGCCTTCCGCCACCGCCATGCGCTCCATCAGCGGGCGCGAGATGATCGAGTCGGCCACCAGGTCGGGCGCGGCCGGGACGTGTTCCCGCGGCGAGGTTCCGTCGGACGTCGCGCCGTACTCGCGGGGGATCTCCGGCCCGCCCCCGCCCGGATCGCCCGGCATGCTCATTGCCCACCTCCCCGCTCGTGGCGGTCCACGTTAAGCGCGGGGGAGTGCGGCCGGATCCGGATCCGGCCTAGGGAAACCCCTAGTCCCTTACCCCGGGATCGGAATTCGAAGCCGTCCAGACCTACTTGACGCGGGTCTTGCTTTTGCCGCACAGGCACTGGCTGGTGACGACGTTCCCGATCCGCTCGATCTCCAGCCACTCGTGCCGGTGGAAGAGCTTCCCCTTGGCCCCTTCGGTCACGGGTGACTCGGCGGCAGCCGTCTCCTCCCGAGCCGGGCCTCTGACCTCAACATCCATGATCGATCCCCCTGATGTCTTGCTACTACTCCCTTGTCGTGACTTTTCGTTCCATCGGTTGTCCCTGGCGGGCGGAGCCATGGCACGGCGTGCTCTTGCCGGGATCGGCTGGGCGGGGCAAGGTCGGGGGAGGAGGTCGCTCATGGTGATTGACGGTGTTCTGGTGACGACGGTGGTCGGCAGCTACCCGCAGCCCGACTGGCTGGTCAACCGGGAGATGCTCGGCAGCAGGCTGCCGCCCCGGGTGCGGGCCAAGGAGATCTGGCGGATCCCCGAGGAGTTCCTCGCCGAAGCGCAGGATGACGCCACGATCATCGCCATCCGCGACATGGAACGCGCGGGCATCGAGATCATCACCGATGGCGAGATCCGCAGGGAGAGCTACTCCAACCGCTTCGCCACCGCCCTGGACGGCATGGACGTGGAGAACCCCGGCACCGCCATCGACCGCACCGGCCACCCCAACCCCGTGCCCCGCGCGGTCGGCCCGATCCAGCGCACCCGCCCGGTCGAGGTCGGGGACCTGGAGTTCCTGCGCCGCAACACCGGCCACCCGGTCAAGATCACCATACCGGGCCCGTTCACCATGGCCCAGCAGGCCCAGGACGACTTCTACGGCGACCGCCGCTCCCTGGCGCTCGCCCTGGCCGACGCCGTCCGCGCCGAAGTCGCCGACCTGTTCGCCGCGGGCGCCGACATCGTGCAACTGGACGAGCCCTATCTCCAGGCCCGCCCCGAAGCCGCCCGCGAGTACGCGGTGGAAGCCATCAACCGCGCCATCGACGGCCTCCCTGGCCCGGTCGCCCTGCACACCTGCTTCGGCTACGCGGCGATCGTCCACGAGCGGCCCCCCGGCTACTCCTTCCTCGCCGAACTCAACGACTGCGCCGCTGGCCTGATCGCCATCGAAACCGCCCAGCCCGGCCTCGACCTGTCCATCCTCAAGCAGCTCCCCGGCAAGACCGTCATCCTCGGCGTCGTCGACCTGTCCACCCCGGACGTGGAGTCCCCGGAGTCCATCGCGGCCCGGATCCGCGAGGCCCTGCGCTACCACCCGCCGCACCAGCTCCAGATCGCTCCCGACTGCGGCATGAAATACCTGCCCCGCCCCCGCGCCTTCGCCAAACTCCAGGCGATGACCGAAGCGGTCGCCCTGGTCCGCCGCGAACTGGCCTAGCGCTGAGCCGTGGACTCCTCGCGGGTCAGGCTGGGTACGGCACTGCCGGGCCTGTCCCCGGGGAGGAAGCGGGACGTCACCGCGATCACCACGCCGAGGACCAGGCCGAACGCCATGGCCACCCGCAGCGAGGTCGCGTCGGCCAGGAAGCCGATGATCACCGGCCCGAGCAGCAGGCCCGCGTAGCCGATGGTGGCGGTCTGGGCGATGGCCGGGCCGGACTGCGCGGGGTCGGCGCTGCCCGCCAGGGACAGCGCGAACGGGATGACGGGCGCGATCCCGAGCCCGGCCAGGAGCAGGACCGGCAGGACCACCCCCGCCGCCGGGGCCGTCACGACGACCGTGAACGCGGCCACCGTCGCGACGCCGCTGGCGGTGAGGTGGGCGCGGGCGCCGTACCGGGCCCGGAGGCGGTCTCCGGCGAGGCGGCCGATGAGCATGCCGGTCACGAACAGGGGATAGCCCAGCGCGGCCAGCCACTCGGGGGCGTCGAGGATGTCGCGCAGGTAGAGGCCGTTCCAGTCGGCGACCATGCCCTCGACCGTGAACGCCGCGAACACGACGACGCCGAGCAGGTACACGACCCGGGGCAGCCCGCGCCGTGCACCGGCGTCCTCCTCCGGCGCGGGCGGGTCGGCCAGGAACGCGGGGATGAGCGCGAGCGCGGCCGGGACGCCGGCCAGCCCGACGGTGACCAGGTGGGGCGTGAACGTCAGCCCCAGCCGGATGGCCGCGAAGCCGAGGACGCCCGAGACGATCGCGCCGAAGCACCAGCCGGCGTGCATGCCGCTCAGCAGCGGGCGCCCGTACCCGGCCTCCACCGCGGCGCCCTGCGCGTTCATCGCGACGTCGAGCAGGCCGAAGGTGATCCCGAACACGCTCGTGGCGACCAGGAGCAGCGGGTAGGAGGGGGCTGCCCCCACCAGCGCGAGCGAACCCGCGCAGCTGGGCCCGGCCATCGCCAGGATGCCCCGGCCGCCCAGCCGCCGCATCAGGGGGCGAGCCGCCTGCATGCTGGCCAGCGAGCCGATCCCCAGCGCGAGCAGCGCTAGGCCCAGCTGCCCTTCCGACAGTTCGAGCTTCTCGGTGAGCGCGGGCATGCGCACGGCCATCGTGCCCGAGAAGATCCCCGCGAGGATGAAGGTGAGAGTCGTGCTGATCCGGGCCCCGCGCAGGCCGTGTCCCATTGACTGTCCTTCCGGGCATCGAAAATGATCAAGGGGACATTCCCTTAGTCCGGCGGACGAGAGGGCGGATAAGGGTGGCCGAAAATGGGCCATGAAGTTCGGCGAATATAGGGCCGCGCGGTTCTTCCCGAAATCGCTCCGGAGGGGTCCACCGGACCATCATGCCGTACCAATGAATCGTTCGCGAAAACGAAATACACGAGTAACTCGAATTCGCACGTCAAAGGGCCTTGACAACGGAGTTGGCGTCCAGTCGGTGAAATGAGTCTTCGCAACGGTTGATTTCCAGCCTATGAACGTCAGGACGGCCTGCACCGGCCGATTTCCCGAGTAGTGAGGAAGCGTGATGTCGCCAATCCGATTACCCCTCCGCAGGATTCTTCTCGCCCTGGTGTCGGCAGCCCTGGTGGCGGCCGGGCTGACCGCGCTGAGCGGTCCGGCGCAGGCGGCCGTGCCGAACCGGTGGGGATTCGCGCTCGTCAACATCCCGTCCGGGGTGCCGGACCCGAGCCACCAGGCCGGCAGCTGGCCGGCCGCGTTCAGCGTCAACGTCTCCCCGGGCGTGGTCGGGCAGACGTTCGTACGGTTCCCGCAGATCGGCGGCCCCGGCGGGATCGTGCACGTCACGGCCGTGGTCAGCGCACCGGCCTGGTGCCAGGTCGAGAAGTGGAACGCGGTCGGCGTCGACGAGGTGGTCAGCGTGCGCTGCTACCGGTTCGGCGGGGTGCCCGGGTTCGTGCCGTTCACCATCGTCTACGAGGAGAGCAGCGGCCCGCTCCCGCCGGGCACCCACGGCTTCGGCTACGTCGCCTACAACGGCGCGGCGGTCGTCGGCTCCTACAACTCGGTGCTCGCCGCGAACACCGTGGTGCCGGGCGGTCTCGGCGTCTGGACGGTCACCCTGAACGGCCTGGGCTCGCCGTCGCCCGCGGGCAACATCCAGGTGACCGCGGTCAATCCGACCGCTCCCGCCCGGTGCAAGGTCGGCGGCTGGGCGCCTTCGGCGGCTGTGCAGACCGTGCAGGTGCGCTGCCATGACGGGGTCAACAATCCCTTCAACACCGGCTGGAACCTGACCTACCAGCGGGAGCGGGCGATCACCGGCGGGGCGATCCCGCCGAAGAACTTCGCCTACACCTTCGATCTCAACCCGGCCAATCCGGGCCCGTACGTCCCGGCTCCGCCGGGCATCAACTACAACTCGCAGGGCGGCGTCAACACGGTGCAGACCGCCGGCGCCGGCATGCGGCTGGTGCTCTTCCCGAGGGTCGGCGTGCTGCGTGACCACGTCCAGGTCACGGCGTACGGACCCGGTCCGGAGTACTGCAACCTGCTGACGACGTGGGGGACGGGCGGCAGCCAGGCCACCGTGCGCGACGTGGTTTGCTACAACGCCACGACACGGCTGGACCGCCAGTCGCTGGTCACCTACACCTCGGAGTTCTAAACGATGGGATGGAGGCGCCGGCGGGCGCCGATCCGCCGGCGCCTCCACATGTGGGGACGAAACTTTCGGATTAGCTCCGAGAGTTTTCGCCCTTGAAACATAGGTACTACTCGGTGATCCGGTCAATCCTTCAAACGGTCATCCTCACTGAGCCCGAAAGTTTCGGCCTCCAGTGGCAGCACCATCCCTCCACCGTAACCCGCCCGGGAAAAGCGGGCGTGTCATCGCTTTATGTAGTCGTCAGCTACTTAGGGTGACAACGTTTCGTGTCCAGAGAGGGATCCACATATGCGCACCATCCGTCTGATCGCGTCCGCCGTCGCCGGCGCGGCCCTGGCCATGTCCACCGTCACCGTGGCCACGGCCGAGGCCCCGCGGACCGAGTACTGCTCCAGCACCCAGGGCGGCCTCTACTTCTCGCCCTGGGGCAAGGCGACGGTCCTCTGGGAACCCAAGATCAGGGAGCTGGTCCAGAAGTACGACGGGACCTGGGACGCGATCAAGCCGGTCAGCCGCGTCATCGGCGCGGACGGCGCCGACCTCGGCATCACGATGCCGATCGGCATGCAGCACGACAGCATCGGCCTGGACGGCCGCATCTGCTACCCCGGCGGGTTCTCCATCACCTTGAAGAACGGCTCCCACCTGCGCATCGACGACGGGTTCGCGATCCGCGTGATGCCCTGCGGCGCCTACGCCAGGCCGGTCGTCAACGGCGTGCGCGCCACCCGCGAGGTCCAGCTGGCCACCTGCTTCGCCCCCGACGCGCTGGCGTCGGTGGCCGGGATCAAGGAAGGCGGCCTCGGCGGCGGCGTCCGGCCCTGGCCGTTCAAGGTCTCCCAGTCCCTCGCCGGGATCATCAACACGATCCTGGGCGAGCGCGCCCTGACCCCCGGCGAGCCCCTGTTCACCCTGGCCCCGATCCTGAAGTTCACCCCGTTCCGCGCTCCCTGATCATCGCTCAGCCGGTGTTCGCCCGGCCCGCCGCGAGCACCTCCCGGGCGATGGCGTCCCGCTCCGCCGAGTCCCGCTCCGCGGCCTCCTGCTCGGCCGTCACCCGGGCGTCGTACGCCGCGCGGGCGAAGGCGATCTCGTTCTGGTGCTCCTCGGTCCAGGTGACCAGCGCGCGGATGGTGTGATGCAAGGTCACGCCCAGCGGGGTGAGCTCGTAGTCCACGCGCGGCGGCACGGCCGGATACACGGTGCGGCTCACCAGGCCGTCGCGCTCCAGCTGGCGCAGCGTCCGGGTGAGCATGCGCTGGCTGATGCCCTCGATCCTGCGGCGCAGTTCGGAGAAGCGCAGGCTGCGCTGGTCCAGCAGGGCGATGACCAGCAGTGACCATTTGTCGGCGATCCGGTCGAGAATCTGCCGGACCTCGCAGTCCTCCCGGGTATCCCACTGGAGAACGTCGTAGTCGCCATCGGTATCCCCGCAGTAACCGGGGGACTTTGAAGTGCCGTCTTCCATGGTCATTGATGGTGTCCCAGGATGCTGCTGGTTACAAGAGATAACCAGCAGCCATCTGAAGAACCAAGGAGTTCCCCCATGTCAACACCACAAGGCCGGATGGACGGGCGCGCTTGGGGCGTCTTGTTCGTCCTGTGCGGAGCGATCTTCCTGGAGGGGATCGACGTGGCGATGCTGAATGTGGCGTTGCCGTCGATCCGGGCCGATCTGGGCCTGTCCACCGGAACGCTCAGCGGTGTCGTCAGCGCGTACGTGCTGGGCTACGGCGGGTTCATGCTGCTGGGCGGCCGGACCGCCGACCTGCTGGGCCGCCGCCGGATGTTCCTGTTCTGGCTGACCGTCTTCCTGGTCTTCTCCGGCCTGGGCGGGTTCGCGACCGAGGGCTGGATGCTGCTGGTCGCCCGGTTCGTCACCGGAGTCTCCGCCGCGTTCATGGCCCCCGCCGGGCTGGCCCTCGTCACCGGCAACTTCCCCGAGGGGCCGCGGCGCACCAAGGCGCTGGGCGTCTACGCCGGGACGGCCGCGGGCGGCTTCTCGCTCGGCCTGGTCGCCGGTGGCGTCCTGGCCTCATTCGGCTGGCGGTGGGTGTTCTTCGCGCCGGTGATCCTCTCCGCGGTGATCCTGCTGGCCGCCATCCCGCTCATCAAGGATCCGGGCACTCCGGAGCGCGCGGGACGGCGCTTCGACCTGGCCGGCGCGTTCAGCATCACCGGCGCGATGCTCGCGCTGGTGTACGGGGTCGTCCGCCTGGAGCACCCCGGCAACGGCTGGGCCGGCACGGTGGCCGCGTTCGCCGCCGGACTGGCTCTGCTGGCGGCCTTCGTCGTCATCGAACGCCGCTCGCCCGACCCTCTGGTCCGGCTGGGCATCCTGCGCTCCGGCCCGCTGGTGCGCGCCAACCTGGGGGCGTTGCTGTTCCTCTGCTCCTTCGCCGGCTTCCAGTTCCTGGTCACCCTCTACCTGCAGGAACTGCGCGGCTGGAGCACCCTCCAGACGGGCCTGGCCATGCTGGTGATCGGTGTCGACACGATTCTCGCCCCCACCCTGACGCCACGGCTGGTGAACCGATTCGGCAACGCCCGGGTGCTGTTCGCCGGGATGCTCCTGGCGGCCCTGGCCTACGCCCTGTTCCTGCCCGTCGGCCTGGACTGGGCCTACACCGCCATGCTCCCGACCATGATCCTGCTGGGCCTGGCCTTCTCCCTGGCGTACGGCCCGCTGACCATGGCCGCCACCGACGGCATCGACGAAGACGAGCACGGCCTGGCCGGCGGCCTGCTCTACACCGCCATACAGTTCGGCACCGCCCTCGGCCTGTCCGCGGTGACCGCCGTCAACGTCGCGGCCCTCGGCGACGACACCGCACCCCAGGCGGGACTGGACGCGCTCCAGACCGCCCTCCTCGTCCCGGTCGCCGCCGGGATCCTCGGCGCGGCCGTCATCGCCTCCGGCCTCGGCGCCCGCCGCGCGCCTCGGACTCCGGAGCCCGTGCCCGCCGAGACCTTGGCCTGACCCCGATGGCCACCGAAGCGAGTTCCTTCGCCGCGATCCAGGACGAGTTCAACGCCTACATCGGCGACATCGTCTACGCCACCATGACCACCGTCGACCAGAAGGGTCGCCCCCGGGCCCGCGTGCTGATCCCCATCTGGGAGCTCGTCGCAGACCACCCGATCGGCTGGCTGGCCACGTACAAGACCCCCGTCAAGACGGCCCACCTGGCAGCCAACCCGCACACCACGTTCTCCTACTGGAGCCCACGCCAGAACGCCGTCAGCGTCGACACCGTCGCCGAATGGGTCGACGACCTGGACACCAAGCGCCACGTATGGGACCTCTACCGCAAAACCAGCCCACCAGGAGCCGGATACGACCTGGGCCGCTTCTGGCGAGAAGGCCCCACCGACCCCCAACTCCAGGTGCTGGCCCTACGCCCCTGGCGCATCCAGGTCATCCGAGGCACCGACCTCCGCAGCAAGATCTGGAGAGCCGACAGAAGCCCTGGTTAGAGCGCGGTGCGGGTGAGCTGCTGTTGGTTGCCGGTGTGGCAGGCGTACTGCTGGAACTGGATGTTGTCGGTGAGGGAGGCGCTGGGGAGGTCCAGGCAGCGGCCGGAGTGGCGGGCCACCAGGCGGAGGTAGCCGCCGCCCGCGTCCTGGAGGGTCCACTGCTGGTTGGCGCCGGAGCCGCAGGTGTACTGCAGGATCGTGGCGTAGTCGGCGGTGCTCGCGCTGTTCACGTCCAGGCATTTGCCGGAATGGTGGGCGATGACCTGGACGTAGCCGCCGCTGATCGACTGGATTCGCCACTGCTGGTTGGCGCCGCCGTTGCAGGTGTACTGCACGACGGCGGCGCTGTTGGCGGTCGACTGGTTGCGCACGTCCAGGCATTTGCCCGAATGCCGTACGGCCAGGCGGTCGAACCCGGAACCGGTCGCCGACAGGGTGCCGGTGGTCGTGTCGACGCTGAGCTGGCGGGCGTTGGACAGGCTCATCGTGGTGCCGGTCGGGAACGTGATGGGCAGCCAGACGTAGCGGGAGTCGTTGACCGGGCCGCCCCACGCGCCGGCCCAGCGGTCGCCCATGTAGAGGTACGACGTGGTCTGCGTGCCCTGGATGGGCAGCACGAACGTGGACTGGGAGCCGAACGTGAGGCCGTCGCCGGCGTTCTGCCAGGCGCTCCACGGGCCGGTGACGCTGGTGGCGGTGGCGTACCTGGCCTGGTTGGGCTGCCAGCCGGTGGCGGCCGAGGTGAGCAGGAAGTAGACGCCGTTGCGCTTGAACATCGCGGGCGCTTCGCGATGGTCGCCGTCCCACATCCGGACAAGCGCTGAGATCGACCGGTAGTCCGGCGTAAGCCGGTAGATGTGCAGATCGAAGTTCTCATCCGCCGCGGAGATCATGTACCCGGTGCCATCCGTGTCCACGAACGCCGTGATATCCCGGGACATATGCCCCAGCGGGCGGAAACTGCCGAGATATGTGTAGTTGCCGTCCACGGTGGACGACACCGCCACCGCCGCCCGGGCCTCGCCGTAGTCGCTGCCGTTCTCCTTGTGCATCCACATCACGTACTGGCCGGTGCTCGCGTTGTAGATGACCTTCGGCCGTTCGATGTTGGCGACCTGGAGTTCCGCCGCGCTCGACTGGGTGAGCACGTTGTTGCGGAACTCCCAGGTCCGTAGATCCGCCGAGCGATACACCGACACGTACCGGAAGGTGCCGTTGGCGTTGCGGTTCTCGCCGAACCAGTAGTAGTACGCGCCTACCTTCAGCACGCCGCCGCCGTGCGCGTGCACCAGCGCGCCGCTCGTGTCGGTGAACTGCGCCCCGACGGGCACGGTCACCACCGCCGCGGCGGCCGGGCTTCCCGCCAGGATCAGCGCCAGCGCCAGCACGAGTGCCACGATTCTGGGCATGAGGGCTCCCTCTTTGTCGCCGCCGGCGCGATGGGCACCCGAAAATTACGGCCGGAATCCGGAAGCCGCAACGACGAAGATCATCGGAACTGGGCGACAGGGGCTCTCAACGGGGGTTATGCCCTCCGGCCCCCGGCCGAAATAACGAAAATTACATTCCCGTTTCGGAAAAGCCGCAGGTAGCCGATATCGGCCCTGGTCATGACATGCCTATCCGATCAGTCGGCTCCTAGCATCGCCTGAGCCGACCACAGGAGTACGCATGCGCCGAAAAATCAGCACCTTTCTCACGATTTTGCTAACCATGGTGGGGGCAGTCGTCTTCGGCTTCACCGCCCCCGCCCAGGCCGCCCCCGTGCGCGTCATGCCGCTGGGCGACTCGATCACCGGTTCCCCCGGCTGCTGGCGGGCCCTGCTCTGGAACCGCCTGCAGAGCAACGGCCTCACCAACGTCGACTTCGTCGGCACGCTCGGCCCCCAGGGCTGCGGGGTGCCGTACGACGGGGACAACGAAGGCCACGGCGGGTTCCTCGCCACCAACGTCGCCAACGCCAACCAGCTGCCCGGCTGGCTGTCGGCCACCAATCCCGACGTCGTGCTGATGCACTTCGGCACCAACGACGTGTGGAGCAACATCGCCCCGGCCACCATCCTCACCGCGTTCGGCAAGCTCGTCGACCAGATGCGCGCCAGCAACCCGAACATGAAGATCCTGGTCGCCAAGATCATCCCAATGGCGGCCAGCGCCTGCGGCCCCTGCCCGCAGCGGGTCGTCGACTTCAACAACGCCATCCCCGCCTGGGCCGCGGGCAAGACCACCGCCGCCTCGCCGATCACCGTGGTCGACCATTGGACCGGCTTCAACACCGCCACCGACACCTACGACGGCGTGCACCCGAACGCGGCCGGCGACCAGAAGATGTCCAACGCGTGGTACCCGGTGCTGGCCCCCCTGGTCGGCGGCGGCGACGTCACCCCGCCCAGCGTGCCCGGCACCCCGGTCGCCTCCAACGTGACCTCCACCGGCGCCACCCTCAACTGGACCGCCTCCACCGGCGGCACCGGCGGTGTCGCCGGCTACAACGTGCACCGAGAGCAGGGCGCCACCGACCCGCTGCTGGCCTCGCCCACCACCAACACCGTCACCCTCACCGGCCTGACCCCGAACACCCAGTACCAGATCTACGTACGGTCCAGGGACGCCGCGGGCAACCTCTCCGCCAACTCCGGCCTGGTCACCTTCACCACCCAGCCCAGCACCTGCGTCGACACCACCCCACCCAGCGCCCCGGGCGCCCCGACCGCGTCCGGCGTGACCGCCTCCGGCGCGACCCTCACCTGGGCCGCCTCCACCGACTCCGGCTGCTCCGGCCTCGCGGGCTACAACGTCTACCGCGAGCAGGGCGCCACCGACCCGCTCCTCGGCCAGACCACCGGCACCACGCTCTCCCTCACCGGCCTGACCGCGAACACCACCTACCAGATCTACGTCCGCGCCCGGGACAACGCCGGCAACCTCTCCGGCAACTCCCCCCTCGGCACCTTCACCACCACCGGAGGCACCGGCGGCGGCGCCTGCACCGTCGTCCCGACCACCCAGACCCAGTGGGGCAACGGCTACGTGATCCAGCCGGTCACCGTCACCGCGGGCACCTCGCCGATCACCTCCTGGACGGTCACCTTCACCCTCCCGGCCGGCCACACCGTCACCGGCTCCTGGAACGCCACCTTCACCCAGAGCGGCCAGACGGTAACCGCCAAGAACGTCGCCCACAACGGCAACCTCGCCGCCGGAGCCAGCACGTCCTTCGGCTTCCAGGGCAGCCGCCCCAACGGCAACACCTCAGTCCCCACCGCCTACACCTGCACCTCCCCCTGATTCCCCACCGGCCGGGCTCCCGCACTGGGGGCCCGGCCAGCCCTTCAGAGCGACAACTCCGGGTGGAATTCGAGGAATTCGCGGATACCCGAGGCGGGCTTTCCGGTGAGGAGCTCAACGTCGGCGGTGACGCGGTCATAACGGTTCTTGGCGTGCAGCCGGGCCATGGTGACCACATGGTCGAACAGATGCGGAGGCAGATTCAGGGGCCGGAGGCTCTGATCGACCCACTCGCCGAGCGGAACGTCGATGTAGGTGACCGGCCGGTCGAGCACCTCGGAGAATTCCGCCGCCATGTCCGTCAAATCACACGATCGGGGACCGGTCAGTTCGTAGACATTCCCAACGTGAGGGCCACGGGACCGCAGAATCGCGGCCACCGCCTCGGCCACATCATGCGCCACGACCGGAGAGGTACGGCCCGAGCCGAACGGCAGCCGTATCGTCCCATCCTTCTTGATCGACGAGACCGCCAAGATCATGAAAAGCGGATTCTCCATGAACACCGTCGGCCTGACGTGCACAACCGGAACACCCGACCAGTTCAGCGCCTGCTCGGCCAGCCAGTGATACCGCTGATGAACCGACTCCTCCGTACTCATCAGATCCATCTGCGAGACGGTCATCTGGGACATGTTCACAAAAGCGTCCAGCCCTCCGTAACGGCGGGCGACCGCAGCCGTGGTGAGCGAGGCCTCCAGATAGTCCGGCGAGACGCTCATACCGAAGTACATACGCCGGCACCCCTCCACGGCCCGCACGACGTCGGGCGCGCGGCTGAGATCCCCCACCACCACCTCCGCGCCCATAACCCGCAACGCCTCGACCCGCTCGTCCTCCCGATGCACGAGCGCACGAACAGGCAGGCCGTCCCGCCGGAGCAGCTCGACCACGGTCCGCCCGACCGCGCCGACCCCTCCGGCGGCCCCGGTCACCAGAATCGGCCGTTCATCGGGCACCGGAACCTCCCCGTCTGAGCCGAGTAGCTCATGATGTGGCCAGAGTGCCCAGGCCCTTAACGCCCGAATCGCGACATGTACGACTTAGACCGTGGCATGGGTGTCAGCAGGCATTTCACGGATGCGGATCGAGTGAAAGCCGGGGTCAACCAGGGCGCAAGGGGCTGCCAGTAGTTTCAGGGCATGTTCTCTCGAATCGCTTTAGGTGGCGTCGCCGTGGTGGCGGGCGCCGTGATGATGTTTCCCGCTCCGGCCAGCGCGCAGACCAAGCCCGCGCCCGCCACGGTGGCGAAGAAGCTGTTCCACGCCTGGCTCAAGAACGACAAGGTGGCGGCGGCCAAGGTCGCGACACCCGGGGCGGTGAACAGTATTTTCGCGTACGTGTTCAAGGCACCGGACAAGTTCGCCGGGTGCAAGGGCAACTACTGCCGGTTCGTGCACACCAGCGTGAACGTGCCGGGCGACCTCAACGGTCTCGGCATGGTCGTGACCGGCAACAAGGTGACGCGGGTCTACCGCTCGCGGTTCGCGTCCCCGGGGACCGTGACCAAGCACTTCCACAAGGCGTTCGTGCTGGGGGACCGGCGGCAGGCGCTGGAGGTGGCGACCCAGGCCGCCGTCGACACCCGCTTCAAGGTCAAGTACGACCCGAACGGCGTCACGCACTTCTACCAGGGCTGCAGCAAGGAGCCGAAGGGATACGCGTGCGCGTACTCCTACGAGGGCGGCGCGGTGGTCATGCACGTGCGCGGGTCCAAAGCCAGGGGCTACGAGGTGGCCAGCGTGAGCTTCATCGCCGACTGAGCCCAAACGAGCAAAATCGCCCCTAAATGTGCCGATTGGGGCCGGTGGGGCAAGTGAGGCGACGGACGGCTACTGATGGAATCAGGCCGTGACCACTTCCGGGTCCGGGAGTGGTCACGGCGGCGGTACCGTTTGCGGGGTGGAGGAGATCGATCGCCGCATCGTGACGCTGCTGGCCGCCGATGGGCGGATGAGCTTCACCGACCTCGCCAAGGAGACCGGCCTTTCGGTGTCCGCGGTGCACCAGCGGGTGCGCCGCCTGGAGAAACGGGGCGTGCTGCGGGGATACGCCGCGCTGATCGACTACGACGAGATCGGGCTGCCGCTGACGGCGTTCGTCTCGATCAAGCCGATCGATCCGGCGGCGGCCGACGACGCGCCGGATCGGTTACGGCACCTGACCGCGATCGAGTCGTGCCACAGCGTCGCGGGCGACGAAAGCTACATCCTCAAGGTGCGGGTGGCGTCGCCGTCGGCACTGGAGGACCTGCTCAACCAGATCCGTGCGTCGGCCAACGTGTCCACCCGGACGACCGTGGTCTTGAGCACCCCCTACGACTACCGCCCCCCGGCGATCGCCCCCTGAGCCGTGACGCCGCCCTCAGGATCCGCCCCGACCGGCTGGCGGAAATGGGCGCGGACCTTGTCGTACGCGGAGGGCTTGGCCTTGAGGTGGTCGAGGCCGTGGAGGATCGCGCCGACGATCGGGGGGACCTCGGTCACCAGGAGCGTGGCGTGTGGGGCCCTCGCCGCGTACTGCTCCTCGATCAGGGCGGTGAGCAGCGGGTCGCGGGCGGTGAGGACGCCGCCGCCCAGAACGACTTCGCAAGGGGACGCGAGCAGGCCCACGCGGCGCATGGCGACCGTGCCGAGCAGGGTGATCTCCTCGGCCAGGCGGGTGACGATCGCGCGGGCGACGGGGTCGCCGGAGGCCATGCCGAGCAGGGGCGCGACCAGTTCGTGCAGGCGTCCCATGGCCATGTCGCCGAGGTGGAAGGCGATCACGGCCGCTTCCACGGACGGCGTGCCGAACGTTTCGCGGACCGCGTCGGTGAGCGTGGTGGCGGGGCCGCGGCCGTCCTCGGCGCGGGCCGCGTGCCAGAGAACCTCCTCGGCCAGGCCGGACCCGCCGCCCCAGTCGCCACTGAGGCGGCCCAGGGCCGGGAAGCGGGCGACCCGGCCGTCGGGGGCGACGGCGACGGCGTTGATGCCCGCGCCGCAGACCACGGCCGCCCCCCACGGGGCGGACGAACCCGAGCGGAGCAGGGCGAAGGTGTCGTTGGCGACCACGACGCTGGAGCTGTAGCCGCGGGAGCGGAGTTCGGCCTGGAGCCGGTCCTCCTCGACGGGCAGGTCGGCGCCCGCGACGTAGGCGGCGATGTGGTCGGCGTACGGCGGCCGAGCGCCGGGCAGCATGCGGGCGGCGGTCTCGCCGATCACGTCGATGGCGGCGGCCACCCCGGCGCTCTGCGGGGCGAAGCCCGCGCCTCTCCCGGCGGCCAGGACGGCGCCGTCCTCGGCGACCAGGCAGACGTCGGTCTTGCTGTTGCCGCCGTCGACCGCGAGCACGGTCCTCACCGGGCCGCCCACGGCAGGTAGGCCCGGTTGGCCGCGATCAGCCGGTCGGCCAGCTCGGCGGCGAGCGTGGCCTGCCCGATCAGCGGGTGCGCCAGCAGCGCGTCCTTGACCCGGTCCGCGCCGCCGTGCCGCGCCGCCTCCAGGGCCAGCGTCTCGTACGCCGACACGTTGCCGATCAGCCCGCGGAACAACGGCTCGACGGCGGGCACGGGCAGCGGCCTGGCGCCGGAGGCGTTCACGACGGCCGGGACCTCGATGACGGCGTCGTCGTCCAGGAACGGCAGCGTGCCGTCGTTGCGGGTGTTCACCACCTGAACGTCGCCCCGATCGCTCACCAGGGAGGCGATCAGCGCGACCGCCGCCTCGGAGTAGTACGCGCCGCCGCGCCGGTTCAGCAGCTCCGGCTTGGTGTCGGCGGCCGGATCTGCGTAGATCTCCAGCAGCGCGTCCTCCATGGCCTTGACCTCGGCGGCCCTGGACGGCTTGGCCCTCTGCTCGGCCACCACGGCGTCGTGCTCGTAGAAGAAACGCAGGTAGTAGGAGGGCACCACGCCGAGATGGCGCACCACCCAGGCGGGCAGCCCGATCTCGGCCGCGATCGGTTCGCCGTGCTCCTCGATCAGCCGGGGCAGCACCTCCACGCCGTCCAGCAGGACGCTCCGCTCCCAGGTCAGATGGTTCAGCCCGACATGCCCGAGCGAGATCCGGGCCGGATCCACCCCGAGCCGCTGCGCGAACCGGCGCTGGAACCCGATGGCCACGTTGCACAGCCCGATCGCCCGGTGCCCCTCGTCCAGCAGCGCCCTGGTGACGATCCCGACCGGGTTGGTGAAGTCGACGATCCACGCGTCCGGCGCGTGCTCCCGCACCGTGGCGGCGATGTCCAGCACGACGGGAACCGTGCGCAAGGCCTTGGCGAGGCCGCCCGCGCCGGTCGTCTCCTGCCCGACGCAGCCGCACTCCAGCGGCAGCGTCTCGTCCACGTTCCTGGCGGCCTGCCCGCCGATCCGCAGCTGCAGCAGCACCGCCCCGGCCCCGGCCACGCCCGCCGCGACATCCGTCCACGTGGTGACCCGGGCCGGATGCCCGGCCCTGGCCAGCATGCGCCGGGACATCCCGGCGATCAGCGCCAGCCTGCCCTCGTCCGGATCGACCAGCGCCACCTCACTGACCGGCAGCTCGCCGCGCAGCCGCGCGAACCCGTCGATCAGCTCCGGCGTGTACGTCGAGCCGCCCCCGACCACGGCGAGTTTCACCCGTGTGCTCCTGTCATGAGAACCTTCGTCGAACTGAACACCTCGTCGCGTACGGCGTCCAAGGCGAGATCCAGTCCCCCGGCGAGAACGGGATTGCCCGCCACGGTGGACAGCCGCACGGGCGGGTTGGGCAGGCAGAGCGCGTGCAGCTCGCGCTCGATCAGCGCCCGCAGCGTCTCGCCTCCGGCCAGCAGCATGCCGCCGGAGAGCACGACCAGCTCCGGGTCCACCACCGCGGTGACCGCGGCCAGGCCCATGGCCAGCCGTCCCGCCACCTCGCCCAGCGCCTCGCGCGCGGCGGGCGCGAGCCTGCCGCCGCCGTCCGCCGCCCGGACCGCGTGCCGTACCGCCACGGCCGGGGTGGCGCCGCGCAGGCCGTGCTCGCGCAGCACCCGCAGCACGGCCGGGCCGCCGGACAGCGCCTGGTAGCCGTGGTCGGCGCCCTCGCCCACCTCGCGGGCGGTCGGCGCGCCCACGGCCGGCATGTAGCCGACCTCGCCCGCGCCGCCGGTGGCGCCCCGGTGCAGGCGGCCGCCCAGCACCAGCGCGGACCCGATGCCCGCGTCCGCCCACAGCAGCACGAAGTCGCGGTGCCCGCGCGCGGTGCCGTGCGCCTGCTCGGCCAGCGCGACCAGGTTGACGTCGTTCTCCACGTCCACGGGCACCCCGACCCCGTCCCGGAGCCTGCCGAGCAGGTCGGGCATGTGCCAGCCGGGGATGTGCGCCGCGTAGCCGAGCCGCCCGGTGCCCGGGTCCAGCGCGCCCTGGATGCCGATCACGACGCGGTTCGGCCGGGGCAGGCCGGGACCGGCCCCCGCGAGCGCGGCCCGGACCTTCGCCACCACACCCTTCGGGTCCCCGGCCGCCCGTCCGGGGGTGGCCAGCCGGTGCTCGGCGACGACCGTGCCGGTAAGATCGGCGACGGCGACGGCGATCCTGGCCGGCGTCACGTCCAGCGCGGCCACGTGCGCGGCCGCCGCGTTGATGCGGTACAACTCGGCTGTGCGGCCCGGCAGGCCTTCGCGGATGCCGTCCAGCACCACCAGGCCGGCCTCCTGCAGCCGGGACAGCAGCTGGGAGGCGGTCGGTTTGGACAGCCCGGTGAGCGCGCCCAGTTCGGGCCGGGTCAGCGGCCCCCGGTCGAGCAGCACCTGCAGCGCGGCCCTGTCGTTGATCGCCCGCAGCAGGCTCGGCGTGCCGGGCACGAGCTGGCTCACGGTGAGTCCCTCCCAGAACGGTTAGGAAAGTTTCCTAACCACCCAATGAAAGTAAAGAGTCTTTCCGAACTAGTCAAGCGCCGCGACCGAGTTGTGACCCATGTACACTTCGCCGCGTGACGGCGACGGATCCCGAGGCGCGGCGGCGCGGGCGTCGTCGGGGCGAGATGACGGTCGCCACCATCGCCAGGCTGGCGGGCGTCTCCGCGCCGACGGTCTCCAAAGTGATCAACGGCAGGGCCGGGGTGGCCCTCGACACCCGGCGGCGGGTCGAGGAGCTGCTGCGCGAGCACGGCTACCGCCGCCCCGAGGCGGTCGAGCCCGCCGCCATCCTCGAAGTGGTGTTCTCGGTCCTGGAGAGCCACCTGGCCATCGAGATCATGCGCGGCGTGGAGTCGGTGGCCCGCGCGCACGAGCTGGCCGTCGGCTTCAGCGAGATGCGCGGGCGGCTCGCCCCCGGGCGCGGCTGGATCGAGCAGGTGCTGGCCCGCCGCCCCACCGCCGTGATCGCCGTCTACGCCGGGTTCACCCCGCAGCAGCAGGGCCTGCTGTCCACCAGCGCGATCCCGCTGGTCGCGCTGGACCCGACCGGCGAGCCGGGGCACGCCATCCCGTCGGTGGGCGCGACCAACTGGAGCGGCGGGGTGGCCGCCACCCGGCACCTGCTCGACCTGGGCCACCGCAGGATCGCCAAGATCAGCGGCCCGCTCGGCTTCCTGTGCGCGCGGGCCAGGCTGGACGGCTACCGCGCCGCCATGGACGCCGCCGGGATCCCGGTCGACCCCGCGCTGGTCCGGGACGGTGCGTTCGCCTTCGAGGACGGCCTGGCCAGGGGAGCCGAGCTGCTCGCCCTGCCCGACCGGCCCACCGCCGTCTTCGCCGGGAACGACCTGCAGGCGCTCGGCGTGTTCGAGGCGGCCAGGCGGGCCGGGTTGCGGGTGCCGCAGGATCTGAGCGTGGTCGGCTTCGACGACCTGGAGTTCACCCGGTGGTGCGGGCCGCCGCTGACCACCGTGCGCCAGCCGCTGACCGACATGGGCGCCGCCGCCGCCGAACTGGCCGTCGGGCTGGCCTCGGGGCGGCCTCCCGCGCAGACCAGGGTGGAGCTCGCCACGACCTTGGTGGTCCGCCAGAGCACGGCCGCCCCCGCCTGAAGGTTCTGCCGCTCACGCCTGAAAGTTTTCCCCGCTTCGCGCCTGAAGGTTCTCCCGCTTCGCGCCTTCCCGCTCACGCCTGAAAGCTTTTCCCGCTCCGCGCCTAAAGGTTTCTCTCGCTTCGCACCTGAAAGTTTCTCTCGCTCCGCTCTCTGGCCAGGGCCGCGTGCCCCCGCCCTGGCCAAGCGCTTGACCGGCCTCCCGGCGCGGCCTACGTTTCCGCCGAATGCGATCGCTGCTAGCTGCGAAACGTTTCTAAGGAGAGCGAATGACGAAGGTGAAAGGCGTCGTGAGCACGGCCGTGGCGATGCTGATGGTCGTCGCCGGCCTGGTGCTCGCCCGGCCGGCCTCGGCGGCGTCGCTGGTCGAGGTCACCGGCTTCGGGACCAACCCGACCAACCTGCGCATGCACATCTACGTGCCCGACAACGTCGCGCCGAACCCCGCCATCCTGGTGGCCGTGCACTACTGCACCGGTTCCGGCCAGGCCTTCTTCTCGGGCACCCAGTTCGCGTCCCTGGCCGACCAGTACGGCTTCATCGTGATCTACCCCACGGCCACCCGCAGCGGCAGCTGCTTCGACGTGTCCTCGCCGCAGACCCTGACCCACAACGGCGGCAGCGACTCGCTGGGGATCGTGTCGATGGTCCGCTGGGCGGTGCAGAACCGCAACGGCGACGCCAACCGGGTCTACGTCACCGGGGCCTCCTCCGGCGGCATGATGACCAACGTGCTGATCGGCGCGTACCCGGACGTGTTCAAGGGCGGGGCGGCGTTCATGGGCGTGCCGTTCGGCTGCTTCGCCACCACCGACGGCTCGATGTGGAACAGCCAGTGCTCCTCCGGCCAGCGGATCATGACGCCGCAGCAGTGGGGCGACCTGGTGCGCAACGCCTTCCCCGGCTACACCGGGGCCCGGCCGCCGATGCAGATCTGGCACGGCACCACCGACACCACCCTCGCGTACCCGAACTTCAACGAGCAGATCAAGCAGTGGACCAACGTCCACGGCATCAGCCAGACGCCCTCCTCCACCACGACCCCGCAGCCGAACTGGACCAGGACCCAGTACCGGGACGGCGGGGGCAACCTCAAGGTCGAGGCGTACAGCATCGCGAACACCGGGCACAGCCTGCCGCTGAGCGGCCAGGCGGCGCTCGCCATCCAGTTCTTCGGCCTCAACAACTCCACGCCGGGCAACGACACGACCCCGCCGAGCACGCCGGGCGCCCCGACCGCGTCCAACGTGACCTCGTCGGGCGCGACCCTGACGTGGGCGGCATCCACGGACACGGGTGGTTCCGGTCTGGCGGGTTACAACGTGTATCGCGAGCAGGGTGCGACGGACCCGCTGCTGGGTTCGCCGACGGCCAACTCGATCACCCTGACCGGGCTGACGGCCAACACCCAGTACCAGGTCTATGTCCGGGCCCGTGACGGCGCGGGCAACCTGTCGGGCAACTCCCAGCTGGTGACGTTCACCACGACCACCGGCGGCGGCACCGACACGACTCCGCCGTCCACTCCTGGTACGCCTACCGCCTCCAATGTCACCTCTTCGGGTGCGACTCTGACGTGGACGGCGTCCACGGACACGGGTGGTTCTGGTCTGGCGGGTTACAACGTGTATCGCGAGCAGGGTGCGACGGACCCGCTGCTGGGTTCGCCGACGACCAACTCGATCACCCTGACCGGCCTTACCGCCAACACCCAGTACCAGGTGTACGTCCAGGCACGCGACGGCGCCGGGAACCTGTCCGGCAACTCCGCACTGGTCACCTTCACCACCACCGGCGGCGGTACTGGCGGTGCCTGCACCGTCGTGGCCACCACCCAGAACACCTGGAACAACGGGTACGTGATCCAGCCGGTCACGGTGACGGCCGGTGGCGCGCCGATCACCTCGTGGACGGTCACCTTCACCCTGCCCGCCGGTCACACCATCTCCGGTTCGTGGAACACCACGCTGACCGTCAGCGGCCAGACCGTGACCGCCAAGAACGTCGGTCACAACGGCAACCTCCCGGCGGGCGGCAGCGGCAACTTCGGCTTCCAGGGCAGCCGCCCCAACGGCAACACCGCCGTGCCGACCGGCTACACCTGCACCACTCCGTAAATATGGTGAAACGCTGAAACCGATGGAATGATCGCCGACTCGCCCGTCGTGAGAGTCGTGGGCACCCAGGTAGAATCTGGCGGCCTATGTCTCATTCAACGGCGGGCGAGCTGGCCCGCGAGCAGCAATACGTCGCCACGCTCTACGAGCGGCTGGACGTCCTGCGGGTGCGGACCCGCGGGCAGCTGGACGGCGTCCTGGCCCAGGGCGCCGCGGGCGGAACCCACCAGAACCGCTCGGAGCGCGACTCGTTCGCGGATATGTACGCGACCCGCCTGGCCCGGCTGTGGGCGGTGGAGCACGGCCTCTGCTTCGGCCGCCTCGACCTGGTCGACGGCGTCGGCGCGGAACTGGATGAGACCAGGCTCTACATCGGCAGGCTGGGCCTGTCCGACGACGACCAGCACCGGCTGCTGATCGACTGGCGGGCCCCGGTGGCGCAGCCGTTCTACCGGGCCACCCCGGCCGCGCCGATGGGCGTCACCCGCCGCCGCCACCTGCACACCAAGGGCAGGACCGTCCTCACCATCGACGACGACCTGCTCGACCTGGACGGCCTCTCCGACGCCGACAAGGCCACCCTGAACGGCGAGGCCGCCCTGCTGGCCGCGCTCGGCGAGACCCGCACCGGCAGGATGCGCGACATCGTCGCCACCATCCAGGGCGAGCAGGACAAGATCATCCGAAGCGACCTGAACGGCGTGCTGGTCGTGCAGGGCGGGCCGGGCACCGGCAAGACCGTGGTGGCGCTGCACCGGGCGGCGTACCTGCTTTACACCTACCGGGAACGGCTGGAACGCCGGGGTGTGCTCATTCTCGGGCCCAACCTGACATTCCTGCGCTACATCGAGCAGGTGCTGCCGTCGCTGGGCGAGACCGACGTGCTGCTGTCCACCGTGGCCGAGCTTTATCCCGGGGTGACCGCGCGCCGGGCCGAACGGCCGGAGGCCGCCGCGTTCAAGGGGGCGGCGCGGATGGCGGAGGTGGTGGCGCGAGCCGTACAGGATCGGCAGCGCATGCCGCGGCAGACGGTCGAGATCAGGCTGGACAAGTTCACCCTCAAGCTGGACCGGCAGACCTGCGACGTGGCCCGCTCCCGGGCGGTCAAGTCGCGGCGGCCGCACAACGCGGCCAGGAGCGTGTTCGTGCGGCAGCTGCTCAACGCGCTGACCAAGCAGGCCGCCCGGCATCTCGGCCGGGGCATGCTGAACGACGAGGACTTCGCCGACCTGCGCGAGGACCTGCGCACCGAGGAGCCGGTGCGGGCCGCGCTGAACCGGCTGTGGCCCTACCTGACCCCGCAGCAGCTGCTGATCGGGCTGTTCACCTCCCGGGAGCGGATGGCCTACGCCGGGCTGACCCCGGCCGAGGCCGACCTGCTGCTGCGCGAGCCGCCCCGGGCCGGGGAGGGCTGGTGGAGCGAGGCCGACGTGCCGCTGCTCGACGAGGCGGCCGAGCTGCTCGGCGACATCGACGAGAGCGTGCTGCGGGCCGCCCGCCGGGCCGAGGAGGAGCGCGAGCAGCAGCTCGCCTACGCCCGCGAGGTGCTGGAACTCACCGGCATGGCCGACATCATGGACGCCGAGCGTTTCGCCGATCGGCAGCAGGCCGAGGAAACCTACCTCACCACCGCGGAACGCGCCGCCAAGGACAGGACCTGGGCGTTCGGGCACGTGATCGTGGACGAGGCGCAGGAGCTCTCGGCGATGGCCTGGCGCCTGGTGATGCGACGCTGCCCCACCCGCTCGATGACCGTGGTCGGCGACATCGCCCAGACCGGCTCCACGGCGGGCGCGCTCAGCTGGGCCAACGTGCTGGACCCCTACGCCGCCGGACGGTGGCGTGAGGCCGGGCTGTCGGTCAACTACCGCACCCCGGTCGAGCTGATGGCCGTCGCCGCCGACGTCCTCACCCTGGTCGACCCCGCCCTGAAGGCCCCCGAATCGGTACGGGAGAGCGGCGAGCGGCCCTGGGCCCGGCACGTCGCCGACCTGGGCGAACTCCCCGCCATCGTGGCCGAGCACCAGGTGCCGGGCGGCAAGCTGGTCGTGCTCGTCCCCGAAGGGCTCCGGGTCGAGCTCCCCGGCGCGGTGACCGGCGCGGGACCGGCCGCGCTGGAGGCGGCCGTCTCGGTGCTCACCGTGGCCGAGGCCAAGGGCCTGGAGTTCGACGCGGTGATCGTCGTCGAGCCGGGCCGGATCCTAACCGAGTCGCCGCGCGGCCCAAGCGATCTTTATGTCGCGCTGACCCGGGCCACGCGACGGCTTGGCGTGGTGCACACCGCGGGGCTGCCGTCTGTTTTGACGGCCCTGGATCGGCGCACCCAGTAGTGCGGCAATAGCGGTCGGTGGGGGACATCCCCGGTGCGCACCCCTACGGTGGCTCTCGCCCGGGCCTGTCCTACCTGCGAAAACTTGGTATTCCCGCTGTTCGGGACACGGTTGACATCTGCGCTGAGGTCGGTAGTTTGCTGCGCAGTCCAGCACGGGACTGACCGGTTGGCCGTCTTCAGACATCGTCGGATTCTGCGTCCGTGACGGAGCGTGACCACAAGGTCCGTCCGTTAGCTCAGCCAGGCGCAGCGCCGACGTTCCGTCGAGGCGGGGCACCCCAACCGGGTGGGGGGTTGGACCCGGGAAGGATCCGGACACCCAGTAGACAACGGAACTCCGCGCCCGCCGCCGACGGGACGGAACCGGTCCGAAGGGTTCGTCCGCGTCCTGTTCCGTCTCGTGTGAGCGACTGCGAAGGACGAAGGGCACGAAGGCACCCGTGCCCGGAGCGAAACGCCGGGATGGTCCTTGAGTTCTCCTGTGGCCACAGGAGAACTCAAGGACCATTGACTCATAACGCCCCCCGTGGTTTGGGGTCCGCTGGTCATCGCGGGTACGGTCCTATCGTGCTGAGTGACGCGACCGTCCCCGACGTGGCCGAGACGGCGGAGACGCCCGGTTCAGGCCACCTGGCCGGACCGCCCGCCTGGGCTCGCGCGCTCATCGTCATCGGCGGCGGAATCCTGACATTCCTCGCGTTTCCTCCGCTCGGCTGGTGGTTCACCGCGCCCTTCGGGGTGGCGCTCCTGTTCTTCGGTCTGTACGGCGCCGGCCTCCGCCGCGCGGCCTGGCTCGGTTATCTGGGCGGCGCGGCCTTCCTGTTCCCGGCGATGGCCTGGGTGCGGCCCATCGGAGACGACGCCTGGCTGGCCCTGGTCGCCATTGAGAGCGCTTTCTGGGCCGTCATGGCAGTCGCGGCCGTCCTCGTCATGCGGCTGCGGCTGTGGCCGCTCTGGGTCGCCTGCCTGTGGGTCGCCCAGGAGTGGGCCCGCGGCCAGTTCCCCGTCGGGGGTTTCCCCTGGGCCCGGCTCGCCTTCAGCCAAGGCGATTCCCCGTATACCGGGCATGCCGCGCTGGGCGGGGCCCCGCTTGTAACTTTCACGGTGGTCTTGTCCGGCTCGCTGATCTCTTTCCTGCTCGTGCGCGGCCTGCCGCGCCCCGCCTGGAACCGTCAGGTCGCGTTGATCCTCGCCGGGGCGGTGGCCCTGCCGGTGCTCGGACTCCTCGTTCCCCGGCCGGGCGACGAGGGCAAGGCCCTGCGCGTCGGGGTCGTCCAGGGCAGCGTGCCCGGCCGCGGTCTCGGCTGGGCGGGGAACGAACCCGCCGTCGTGCTGAAGAACCACGCCGACGAGACCCACCGGCTGGCCGCCGCCGTGCGGGCGGGCGAGCTGCCGAAACCGGACATCGTGGTGTGGCCAGAGAACTCCACCGACATCGATCCGTACCGGAACGCGGCCGCCTACCAGACCATCGACGCGGCCGTGAAGGACGTCGGGGTGCCCGTCCTGGTCGGGGCCGTGGTGTCGATCGGAGCCGAGAGCCGGGCCACCCGGGCCGTCGTGTGGGATCCGGTGACCGGGCCCGGGGCCTACTACGACAAGCAGAAGCTGGTGCCGTTCGGGGAGTTCACGCCGTACAAGGAGATCGTGCTGGCGCTGTTCGAGCGGGCCAACCTGGTCGGCAGGCAGTCGGTGCCGGGGTCCGAGGACGGGGATCTGCGGGTCGGCCCGGTCACCGTCGGGGCGGTGAGCTGCTACGAGGTGGCCTTCGACCAGATCGTGCGCGGCACCGTCCGGGCCGGGGGCTCGCCGCTGGTCGTGCAGACCAACAACGCCACCTACGAGCTGACCAACCTGCCGCCGCAGCAGCTGGCCATGTCCCAGCTGCGCGCCGTCGAGCACAACCGGGCGGTGATCGCCGTGGCCACCACCGGCATCTCCGCCTACGTCAGCCCGGACGGGACCGTGCAATGGCAGACCGCCGAGCTGGTGCCCGACCGCACCGTGGTGACCGTGCCGGTGCGCACCGCGAACACCCTGGCCACCCGGGTGGGCGGGTGGCCAGAGCTGCTGTTGATATTGATGGGGGCGGCGGCGACGATGGTGGCTGCCGGTGCGGCATGGCGGCAGCGGGAAAGCAGGCGGGACGGCAGGGCGGCACAGGACGACGTGCCGGGTGAGCACAGCCAGGGTCACGGCCAGAGCGAGGGCGACGGCCGGCTTCGCAGTCAGGGCCAGAGCCAGGGTCACAGTCAGGGATTGGACTAGGGAGTCGCATGGATCGGATGCCGGGACGCGTCCTCGTCATCGTCCCCACCTACAACGAGCGCGAGAACCTCCCGCTGATCGTGAAAAGGCTCCGCACCGCGCTGCCCGACGTGGACGTGCTCGTCGCCGACGACAACAGCCCCGACGGCACCGGAAAGGTCGCCGACGAACTGGCCGCCGACGACGCGCAGGTGCGCGTGCTGCACCGCCCCGGCAAGCAGGGCCTCGGCACCGCCTACATCGCCGGCTTCCAGTGGGGCCTGGCCGAAGGCTACGACGTGCTCGTGGAGATGGACGCCGACGGCTCCCACCAGCCCGAGGAACTGGCCAAACTCCTCGACGCGGTGGCCGGCGGCGCCGATCTGGCGATCGGCTCCCGCTGGGTCCCCGGCGGCAAGGTCGTCAACTGGCCGTCCTCCCGCGAATTCCTGTCCCGCGGCGCCAACATCTACACCCGCATCATGCTCGGCCTCCCGGTCCGCGACGCCACCGCGGGCTTCCGCGCCTACCGCGCCACCACCCTCCGCAAGATCGGCATCGAGGGCGTCCACTCCCAGGGCTACTGCTTCCAGGTCGACCTGACCCTCCGCACAGTCCGCAACGACCTACGCGTCGTCGAGGTCCCGATCACCTTCGTAGACCGCACCATCGGCGCCAGCAAGATGAGCGGCCGCGTGGCCACCGAGGCTCTGTGGCGAATCTCCCTGTGGGGCATCACCGGCCTCCCGGCCCGCCTCCGGCGCAAGCGCTGATCACAGGGCTGGTTCCGGCGTGCTGTGACTGTCGTGTTGTGCGGGTGTCATGGCGTTGGCGGCGGCGGGGGAGCCTAAGGAGTAGTAGAGGACTCGCGTGATGGGTGCCTTTCGCCGAGCGTGTGAACGCGCAGCTCACGATGGATTCACGATGGATTCACGCTGGGTTGAAGGCGTTGCGGAACACCAAGCGAACGCCCATGGAAGACCGCTGACTTCATCGCTGCCACCCTCACCCCCTCCCATTCACGACAATTCGCACATAGCCAACTACACAGAGTTGCCAATCGAACGTGTGAGCGATATCCTGGGCAGTAGGTCGGCCGATCGATCCACGACAGGAGGTGGCCCGCGATGATGACCTCAGGTGCAGTGCTACTGCCCGACCACCGGGCCCTCTCCTCCTCGTCTCCGCACTTGTGCGCTCCCGCCGACCGTGACGGCCACGACGAAGGCCACGGCCACGACGATGGTCACGATGACGGCCACGACCCCGCCGCCGGGCTTTCCCTCATTGCCGGCCCCGGCGGTGCGCCGCGCCCGCGAACACCGCCACCCCGGCGACGTACCGGAACACCCAGGGCACAGGGAACCGACCGGATTCCCGGCGATTCCCGTGGCGCGGTCCTGCTGTTGCATCCCTCCCGAACCCACATCATCGCCGCCGACTCCGGCAGCCAATC